>NZ_VSDQ01000107.1:0-76297 GCF_008085455.1 Seonamhaeicola marinus
GATACGCAAGCTTCAATAAATCCTGGGGCTACTGAAATTCCAGGTAATGGAATAGATGATGACTGTAACCCATCAACTCTAGATGGAACATTAGGTATCAAAGATGAATTTAACAAAGAAAATGTAAATGTATCTCCTAATCCATTTTTAGATAAAATAAACATAAGTCTCCCCTCAAGTCTTAGTAATAATGATTTCAACTTTGTTTTAACGGACATTAATGGACGGGTAATATTTAATCTAAATATGTTAAGTAAAAACGGTAAAATTACCATTCCAACTAGTATTTATAGGTTAAATATTGGTACTTATTTAATTGTAGTAACGGATAAAGAATCAGGACATTCAATTATAAAAAAATTGATTAAGAATTAAACTATAATAATTACTAACTATGAAAAGAAGGTGGTTTAATGTAAACTACCTTCTTTCAACCCAAAAAAACTATTTTAAAAACACAAATAATAATCCCCTCTAATGTCGTAATGTAAATTGCTACTTATAAATCATTTTGATTTATAAAACTCTCTCATCATTCGTTTCCTTTAGATTAAATTCTAATTGAAACGGAGCTTAACCTAACCTTATAGAGGGTTCTTAGGTTTTACTTAAGAAATTTCGTTTGGGTTAAAAAAAAAGCAGAACAATAGTTCTGCTTTTTTCATTTAATCTGATACAAATCTTAAAACTTTATGCATTTCATCGATTATATTTGCGTTTTATGGATTATACATCTTATATTTGGGGCATTGCTATTTAAACCAAGTCTCTCATGAAAAAACTCGATCTCTCACTAGGGTTTTGCATACTTTTGGTATGTACATTATTTTCAATAAGAACATTCGCTCAGGATACATTAGATTCTGAGAGCTTTGAATCTGGTATGGGCATATGGTCCACATCAGGCAATGCAGTGCGTATTAATAACTCGAATCCATCTTGCGGTGGCTCTAGGTCTATTAGAATGCGTCAAAACAGTAGTGCCATACTGAGTTCTTCTACCTTAAACTTAACCAGCTATACCCAAATAGACTTTTCTTTCTGTCACAAAGCCAATAGCGATGTTGACACAGGTGAAGGTGTAAACCTTGAGTACTTTGATGGTACATCTTGGATTCAACTTCAGCAGTATAGAAGAGGTACCGAGTTTTCAACAACAGGTAATGGTAACCCCCACAATTTTTCGTTCACCATAACAACTGGGGGTTATACGTTTCCTACTAACGCTAGGTTTAGAATAGTAAATAATACAAACAACAATAGCAAAAGAAACATCATTGATAACATAGAAATACTAGGGTACACTAGTGCTTCGTATTGCGCATCAAATGGAGACGATACCAGTGGTGAATACATTAACAGAGTACAATTAAACACATTAGACAATACTCCAGCAGGTTCTGGTGCTGGAACTACCAGTACTGGCTATTCAGACTTTACAGCATTGTCTACAGACTTAACAATTAACTCTAATTATACAATTACTGTTTCTCCATTTTGGAGCAGTACGAATTGGTCCGAAGCATACTCAGTGTGGATAGATTACAACCAAGATGGAGATTTTACTGATTCGGGAGAACAAGTTTGGTCACTCTCTGCTACATCCTCTCCATCTGTTTCTGGTAGTTTTACTATTCCAGCTACAGCATTAACAGGTAGTACCAGAATGAGAGTCTCTATGAGGTATAACACAATACCAAGCTCTTGTGGAAATTTTGATTTTGGTGAGGTTGAAGATTATACAGTTAATATAACTTCAGCAGCTCCTCAACCTGAAATTAATATTCAGGGCAATGCCACTAACATTGTTGATGGTGATACAACACCCAATACTTCAGATGATACCGAATTTGGTTCAATAGCCAATTCAACAACTTTGGATCATACGTTTACAATTCAAAATACAGGAAGTTCAACTCTTAATTTAACTGGATCTCCTATTGTTTCCATTAGTGGAAACGCTGCTTTTAGTGTTCTTACTCAACCTAGTTCTAATAATATAACAAGTGGAGGAAGTGATTTAACTTTTATTGTTAGATTCGCTCCGACTATAGATGTTACCAACGCCCAAGCTACAATTTCTATATCCAATAACGATGCTAACGAAGATCCCTATACGTTTGTTGTACAAGGATCCTCGTTTACACCTTCACCTGAAATTAACATTCAAGGAAACGGTAATAGTATTACTGACGGAGATACTACGCCTAATGCGACAGATGATACCGAATTTGGTTCAATAGCCAATTCAACAACTTTAGATCATACATTTACAATACAAAACACTGGAAACGCTACTCTTAATTTAAATGGTGCTCCTATTGTTTCTATTAGTGGTAACGGAGCATTTAGTGTTCTAACACAACCCAGCTCTAACAATATAACAAGTGGAGGAAGTGATTTAACCTTTGTTGTTAGGTTTGCTCCAACCGTTGATAGTACTAATGCCCAAGCTACTATATCAATATCTAATAACGATGCTAACGAAGATCCATATACGTTTGTTGTACAAGGATCCTCATTTACACCTCAACCCGAAATTAACATTCAAGGAAATGGTAATACTATTGCAGACGGAGATACAACACCGAGTACAACAGACGATACAAACTTTGGAGATGTTCTAGTTACTGGAGGAACAGGTGTTAGTACTTTTACTATCCAAAATTTGGGCTCCGCAGACTTAAATCTTACTGGTAGTTCTCCTTACATAACAATTAGTGGTTCAAATGCTGCAGATTTTAGTATAACTAGTATACCTTCTTCCCCAATTTCTCCAAGCAGTAATACAACCTTTGCTATTACATTCGACCCAAGTTCGACGGGGCTAAGACAAGCAACTATAACAATTGCAAACAACGATTCTAGTGAGAGCTCTTATTCCTTCGATGTACAAGGTAATGGGGTAGCTGCATCATATTGTTCTTCAAATGGAGATAGTACTGGTGGAGAATACATTAACAGAGTACAATTAAATACATTAGACAATACTCCAGCAGGTTCTGGTGCTGGTACTACCAGTACTGGCTATTCGGACTTTACAGCATTGTCTACAGACTTAACAATTAACTCTAATTATACAATCACTGTTTCTCCATTTTGGAGCAGTACGAATTGGTCAGAAGCATACTCAGTATGGATAGATTACAACCAAGATGGAGATTTTACTGATTCGGGAGAACAAGTTTGGTCACTCTCTGCTACATCCTCTCCATCTGTTTCCGGTAGTTTTACTATTCCAGCTACAGCATTAACAGGTAGTACCAGAATGAGAGTCTCTATGAGGTATAACACAATACCAAGCTCTTGTGGAAATTTTAATTTTGGAGAAGTTGAAGACTACACAGTAAATATCATTTCGGCTGCCCCTCAACCTGAAATTAATATTCAGGGTAATGGTACTAATATTGCAGATGGTGATACAACACCTAGCGTATTAGATGATACAGATTTTGGAAATGTAGATGTCACTTTGGGAACAAACGCTAATACATTTACAATTCAAAATACTGGTTCTGGTATATTAAATTTAACAGGAGCATCTCCGTACATATCAATATCCGGAACCAATGCAGCAGATTTTAGCGTAACTGCAATACCTTCTGCTACAATTTCCGCTTCAGGAACAACCACTTTTAGCATAACTTTTAACCCAAGTGCTATTGGGCTTCGCTCTGCTACAATTAGTATAGCAAATAATGATTCTGATGAGCCAACGTATACGTTCAACATTCAAGGTAACGGAACTACCACAGCTCAAGAAATAGATGTTTTAGGTAATGGTATATCCATTGCCGATGGAGATACAACTCCTTCTTTGCCAGATCATACAGATTTCGGAAATGTACTAGTTTCGAGTGGTACAATTGCTAGAACTTTTACTATAGAAAACTATGGCACTGTTAATAGTCTTAATTTAACAGGAGTTTCACCATATATAACTATTACTGGAACTCACTCTGCAGATTTTACGGTAACATCTATACCCAGCAACTCTATTGCCGGAAGTAGCAATACTACTTTTGTAATTACATTTAATCCCAGTGCAACAGGACTAAGAACTGCAACAATTACAATAGATAATAATGATGCCGATGAGTCTTCATACACCTTCAACATTCAAGGTTCAGGAACCAATGTTACGGGACCTGGAGGCGTAAGTTCTGGTTTACAATTATGGTTAAAATCTACCGATGGATTAGCTTACACAGACGGACAAAGTGTGAGTATATGGCAAGATCAAGGTAATGCATCCGATGCTGTAGCTCCAGTCTCAGGGGTAGAACCAACATACAAAGACAATATCACAGATAACCTTAACTTCAACCCTGTAGTAGATTTTGATAACAATTATACAAGTATTTCTGTAGATAGTGATTTTTCTTTTGATAATACTTCTACACAATTTTTACAAGGTTCTAGTGGTTATTATTCACAAGATGTGTTTGTTGTATTAGTTCCAGATGTCACAGTTACATCTATATTTGGAAGCATGGACATTTTCTGTGGAGATGAAGACCCAGGAAGAAATGAACAAGATGGAACTGGTCTTGGTTTCGGACGATATACTTCTAGATTCTCTGGTGAAATTATAGCATATGCACATGGTACGGCAGGCGGAAGTGGAGGTTATGGTGTTGCTGAAATAGGAACAGGAAGTTCTTATAGCAACCCAAGTATTATTAACATAAGAAACAATTCGGGAGCTACACAGCAAGAATTATTCCTTAATGCAACCGATATTGAAACTAACCAAAATGATGTGGCTGACTTTGCTAATGTAAATAACAGTAGATATTGGATTGGAAGAAGTGAAGGATGGGAAGCTAGTACAGATGCCAGAATTGCTGAAATCATTACATTCTCTTCTCGTAAATCAGATACCGATTTAACACAAGAGCGCAATAGAATTCAATCTTACTTAGCCGTAAAATATGGTATTACTCTGGGGGCTAACGGAACATCTCAAGATTATGTAAATAGTGACGGTAATGTTATTTGGGATCAGTCTGTTAACTCTGGGTACAATTATGATGTAGCAGGTATTGGTAGAGATGATAATTCTACTTTAATTCAGAAGCAATCTAGTAGTATTAATAATGCCTCTGATGGAAGCGGACCAGTTGAAGGTATACTTACTATTGGTTTATCTGATATATATGACACAAATAACCTTAACATTAATAACAATACTACCAATTTTAGTGATAAACAATTCTTAATGTGGGGTAATAATGGCGCAGATTTAAATTTAGCCGCAACCACTGTAAGCGTAGATATGAGTTCTGGGGTAAGTGGATTAACCACACCTGTTACATTCACTGCTATGCAAAGAGTGTGGAAAGTTGTAGAAACGGGTGGTGATGTGCCAAGTGTAAAAATTAGAATTCCTCAAAATGCTATAAGAAATATTACACCTCCAGGTAATTTCTTAATGTTTATCTCAAATACAACTGTATTTGATCCTACAGCAGATTATAGAGTTATGACTGCGGATGGAAGTGGAAACTTAGAAACTGACTATAATTTTGATGGTACAAAATATATCACATTTGGATACGCTCCTCAAGTGGTAGCTGAGAGATCTGTTTACTTTAACGGTTCTTCAGATTACATTGATGTTGAAGACAACTTAGATCTTAACAACACTCAGTTTACTATTTCTGCTTGGATAAAAAGAGGTACTGGAAGTACTAATGCCTCCATTATTTCAAAAAGAAACGCTGCCAATACAGAAGGGTATGACTTAAGATTAGATGCAGCTGGAAGATTACAGTTTACCGTAAATGGTAATGCTGCGTCTTTAACGTCATCTGTGGTAATTCCAGAAAACAAATGGCATGAAGTAGCCATAGTATATAATTCTGGAACAGCAACATTTTGCATTGACGGTGTAGAAGATACTAGTGGTGCTTTACCTGCTCCAGTACAGACATCTCAATCTTTCTTAATTGGTGCTGCAGATGGTTATGACCCAAATACGACAGATTTCTTTACTGGAAACATTGATGAAGTAAGGGTTTGGAACATTGCCTTAACAATAGATCAATTAAGGTATATAATGAACCAAGAAATAAGTCATGATATGTACTTAACTTTGGAGTACGGAGATGTTATACCTACTTCTATTACGAACAATGAAATTAGCTCTATACCATGGACTAATTTAGCGGCATACTACCCAATGCAGGTATTTACATATACTAATACCAATGATATGTCTGGTAATAACCTTCAAGGTGCTCTAAGAAACCTTAACACAGTAGATTACCAAACGGCTCCACTACCATATAGAACGCAAGCAAGCGGTAGTTGGGATGATCCTGCTACTTGGTTAAATAATACCGATCAAATATTACCTAACTCTTTATCTATTGTAGATGGAACAACACCTATAGATTGGAATATTGTAGAAATTGATAATGATGTATACTTAGGTTCTTCTCCTACTGCGGCAAGAAGTAGAAATTGTACTGTAGAAGCTTTAATCATTAACAGCGGAGAATTACAAGTAAATGGAGATAATGGATCTCATACAGGTATCGGATTAACTGTATCACATTACTTAAAACTAGATGGTGTTTTAGATTTAGAAGGTGAATCTCAGCTAATTCAAACAAATGAAAGTGATTTAGATGTAACGAGTGCGGGGACCATAGAAAAAGACCAGCAAGGTACAAGAGACTTATATACATATAATTATTGGTCTTCTCCTGTAAGTACTAGTAATACATCTTCTAACAATAATAGTTTTAGTTTAGACACCAATGTACTTAAGAATGGTACTATATCTGCAACGCCAAATAACATTATGTTTTCTTCCACGAGTTATGATGGAGCAGTTTATGGAAATGACATTAGTATAGCAGATTATTGGATTTGGAAATATGCCAATCAAACAAATAATTCGTATTCTTCATGGCAACATGTTAGAAGTACAGGAACATTGAATCCAGGCGAAGGTTTCACTATGAAAGGTGTCGCTAATACGGGAGGTGTTGTTTCTCTTACTCAAAATTACGTATTTGATGGTAAACCAAATAATGGAGATATTTCCCTAACCATTTCTGCTGGAAATGATTACTTAATTGGGAACCCATATCCATCTGCAATTGATGCTAACGAGTTTATAATGGATAACATTAGTAATCTTGAGGTAAGTGGAAGAAATACCAGCGGGAATATTATTAATGGTGCACTGTACTTCTGGGATCACTTTGGAGGAGGAAATCATAACAGAAAAAGTTACGAAGGAGGTTATGCAACCTATACTTTAATGGGTGGTGTACCGGCCGTAGCAAACGACGCAACAATGAATAATACTGGGGCTATAGGTACCAAGACACCAGGACGCTACATACCTGTGGGGCAAGGATTCTTTGTATCAACAGTTTCAGATGCAAGTTTATCGGGAGCTTCTAATGATCCTGCTCTTGGACAACCAATTGTTGGAGGTAATTTAGTTTTCCAAAACAGTCAACGTGCTTACCAAAATGAAGTTAGTGCTTCTTCAACATTCTTGAAAAACACCAAAGGCAAATCTAAAGGTTCCTTATCAACTAATAAAGCAGAAGATACTAGAGAGAAAATTAGACTATTATTTGATTCGCCTAACGGATATCATAGAGAAATTTTAGTTGGTGTTCAAAAAAATACATCACAATCTTTCGATATTGGATACGATGCTATTTTAATTGATCAAAACCATGAAGATATGTTCTGGAATTTCAATGAAGTTAAATATTCGATTCAATCTGTTGATAATTTTAATGAGGATCAAATTCTTCCTCTTGGCCTTAAAACCCAGATTGAAGGTTTAGCTCACATAAGTATTAAAGACTTAGATAATATAGATAATAATAAAAATATTTACTTGTTCGATTCTGAACTAAATATTTATCACAACCTAAGGGAAAATGATTATGAAGTTCACTTAACAGCTGGAGAACATCTGGATCGTTTTGAAATAGTCTTTAACAAGCAATCTTCATTAAGCATTGAAGAGGCACGTATTGAAGGTTTACAAACGTATTTTTCAAATGAAAGAAGAAAAATAATAGTTCACAATTCAAGTAATAAACACATAAAAAATGTTGAAGTGTATAACATGTTAGGTCAATCTGTTGAAAACTTCAACCTAAATACAAACGAAAATTACATTGAGATTAACGCCAAAACAATAAATACAGGGGTGTATTTAATCAAGGTAAACACTCAGCATGAATCTGCAACTAAAAAGGTTCTAGTGGAGTAATACCTAATACTTATTGTTAAGCTCAAAACCCCTTGAATGTACATTCAAGGGGTTTATTTTTGTCTTCAAAACTTATTTTAGAAGCTATTACCCTCATCTATTTCTTAAAAAAAAATGCATTTCATCGATTTTTTAATACATTTTAACGTTGTTTGTAATACTTTATATATATTTGAGCAGCTATCAACGTAATTATCAAACTATTAGCCCAAATCTGTAGTTTGAAATGAACGGTAATTAACCAAAAACACTAGTATTTAGTACTTAGAAAACTAGGTAACCTACTTATGAAGAAAATCACTTTAAATTATTTATTTGTTATTATAACAACTCTTTTATCATTTGAGGGTTATAGTCAATTACATGCACCTCCTAGTTGTGGTGAAAACTTTACCCTAGACTGGTCGGCATCACCAAGTGCTTCAAATGAATATAACTGGTTACCAGGAGGAGCTTTATCTAATACTTTTAGCAATGTTGATGCCTCAGGAATTGATATTACAGTAACCTTTACCGGAGATACGTCTTCACTGGGGTCTTGGGGAGGACAAACTCCTAAAGTAGGTAACAGTTCTAGTTTTTTATATGAAGGGTTAGATTTATATACGTCAGGATTTTCTAGTTCGGGAATTACATGTACCATAACATTTAGTTCTCCAATTTATGCTTTATCCTTTGATATGCATCACGTTAACTCTTCTGGTGCTAATGGAGATAAATACACAATTACAGGTATAGATACTGATGGAAACACCGTTTTTCCAACATTTACAAATTCTGCCTCACCCTCATACACAACAGATGACGCTACAGGAATTATTAATGCCGTATCATCTTCAACATCTGGTGATGATGCCATAGTAGGCGTTAATTTTGCCGATGCCAATTATATAACAAGTGTAACTTTCTTATGGCAAGATTGTAATACTTGTTCTCCTTTTAATGTTCATGGTTCTGGGTTAGGAAACTTTAGTTTCTGTTTACCACAAACCTTAGATTTTGATGGTGTTAATGATTACATAGCACGCGCTCCTTTTTTAGGTGGAGTATCTGAAGTAACCATGATGACGTGGTTAAAACGAGATACTGGAGCTACTGGAGGAGAAATAATGGGACAAAGAAACTTTAGGATTTATATAGATGGTTCAAATAATGTTAGGGCTTATTTGTATAGTAACAACTCCATAGGTGTAACAACACCAAGCAATTCAAATACTTTAATTCAAGATGACTTATGGTATCATGTAGCCTCAATCTTTGATAATACCACTGGAGATTTAAGTCTATATCTTAATGGTAATTTAGTTGCTAATACTACTAATCCGTCATTGGTAAGTTCTACAATAAATAATACATCTAGTTGGAACGATGATCATGACTTCGAAATTGGTAGAAATACAGAATCCGACAATAATTACTTTGAAGGTTCTATTTACGAAACGAGAGTATACGGTAAAGCTTTAGACTTAAATCAACTACATAGACAGATTAACCAAGAAATAGTAAATAATTCGGGGAATGTTCAAGGCTCAGTAATACCTAAAGATATTGAAGGTCTTCTTTGGAGTGATTTACTGCTTTACTACAAAATGGATATCATTGACACTGGATATACGCCAGATTATTCCAACTCAGCTGTAGATGGCGGTTTAAACAACATGAGAACCTATCAAGATAGAACTGCTCCTCTACCCTACACCACAACAAATTCTTGTTCTGGTAGCTGGAATAACGTCAGTAATTGGGAGTATGGGTCTGTTTGGGATATTACAGGTACACACCCAGACTGTGCTATTGTTCATATAAAGGGTAATATGACCGTAGATTCAGATCATAGTATGGTTGGACTGTTAATTGATAGCGGTAGTGAACTACAGGTAACGAATAATTCTGGACTTTTTAACTCATGGTATCTTAAATTAGATGGAAAAATAGACCTGAATGGAGAGTCCCAACTTATACAGCAATCTGAAAGTACCTTAGATGCTAATAGCTCGGGGACTTTAGAAAAAGACCAACAAGGTACTGCGGATACCTTTACATATAACTTCTGGTCTTCACCAGTAGGGCTATCTAATGGATCTACAAATAACAATGCTTATACAGCGGCCGATATATTTACCAATGTAACCTTTTCAAATTCCACCTACAATGGTATTGCTTCGCCTTTAACAATTGCGGATTACTGGATTTGGAAATACGCAAACAAACAGAGTAATACGTACTCGCAATGGGAACATGCCAGAAGTACTGGAATAATTCAAGTTGGAGAAGGTTTTACCATGAAAGGTCCTGGAAGTGGCTCAATTACGGATGAACAAAATTATATTTTAGAGGGTAAACCAAACAATGGAGATATAGATCTAACCATTAATGCAGGAAACGATTATTTAATTGGAAACCCCTACCCATCTGCCATGGATGCACATGAGTTTATTATTGATAATGGAAATACAATAAATGGCACCGGTTCTACAACAGGAACATTATACTTTTGGGAACATTGGGGAGGAGGATCTCATATTTTAAGAGAATACCAAGGAGGTTATGCTACCTATACGCTTTCTGGAGGTGTACCTGCTGCCGCTAAAGGTACTAACAATCCTGATGTTGGAACTGGTGGAACGCCTTTAAAAACTCCTGGAAGATACATTCCTGTGGGTCAAGGATTTTTTGTTCAGGCAGAATCTACAGGAACGATTAAATTTAGAAACAGTCAAAGAATGTTTCAAACAGAAGATGGATCAAATTCTATTTTCCTTAAAGCTGCCAGCAAAACTAAATCTAATAATTCAGAGAAAAATCAGGCTCCAACCGACAGTAGGTTAAAATTAAGATTAGGGTTCTATTCAGTAAATACCATTCGAAGACAATTGCTAACTACAGTTGATCAAAATAGTACCATGGGTATCGATTGGGGTTACGACGCTTTATATATTGATACGCAATCTGATGATATGTATTGGATGATTACTAACGAAAAACATACTGTACAAGGTATCAATGAATTAAATGCAAATACAATTCTTCCTTTAGGAATACATACTAAAAATGACGGGACCAATAGTATAACTATTGATAAACTTGAAAATGCTCCATCTAATCTGGAAGTATATTTACATGATAAAGAAATGGGAACATACCATGATTTAAAATCTGGTGATGCTCAAGTATTTTTAATGGCTGGAGAATATTTAAATCGTTTTGAGATTACTTTCTCGAATGGCCAAACTTTAAGTAATAACGATAATGATGACAATAGATTTATTGAAGTCTATTATTCAAATGAAAAAAATAGTATTGTTATAGACAATCCTAATGTAAAAGAAATAAAATCTGTTGAAATGTTAAATATGCTAGGACAATCTTTATTTAAGTTCAACTTAAACACAACAGATAAGTATATAGAATACAAAGCCGACCAGTTTACAACTGGACATTATATATTGAACATAGAAACAGCGTTTTCTAAAATTTCAAAGAAAGTATTAGTAAAGAAATAGTTTAGTTTTTTTTATAGTTTGTTTAGTTAGTTTGTTAGTGAATTAGTTTAGGCCCCAAATCTTTTCTAATTCATTTGAAAGAGTTCCGAAAGGAACTCTTTCTCTTTTAAGAAAGTTTAGAAACTAATTCTTCTAACGAAACTTTATGCTGTTCTCCTGAAACCATATTCTTTAAAGTGTAGGTTTTTGAATTTATTTCTTCTTCACCAACCAAAACTACAAATGGAATGTTACGCCTATTTGCATGTGTCATCTGTTTTTTCATTTTGGCTGCATCCGGATACAACTCTGCATTAACTTCGTTATGCCTCAATTCTTTTATTGCCTTTAAACAAAACAACGCTTCTTTATCACCAAAATTTATAAATAACACCTCAACATTTTTACTTACGGTTTCTGGAAATAATCCTAATTCCTCTAATACCAAATAAATGCGGTCTAACCCAAAACTAATCCCAACACCACTAACATCTTTCATCCCAAAAATACCAGTTAAGTCATCATAACGACCACCGCCACCAATAGATCCCATTTTTACGTCTTTAGGAGCAGATACTTCAAAAATAGCACCTGTATAATAGTTCAATCCACGTGCTAATGTAACATCTAATTGTAAGGTAGCTGCAGTTAAACCTAGTTCTGCAATTGCCGCATCAATAAATGCCAACTCTTCAATACCTTTTAGCCCTTCTTCTGAAGCAGATAAGATGGATTTTAAACTTTCTATTTGAGATTCAAAAGTTCCAGAAAGCGTAAATAAAGGCTGTAATTTATCAATCCCTTCTTGAGAAATTCCTTTGCTTAACATTTCTTCTTTTACTTTCTCCTCTCCTATTTTATCAAGCTTGTCAAGTGCTACCGTAAAATCAATAAGTTTATCACTTGCGTCAATAACCTCAGCAATACCAGATAATATCTTTCTATTATTAATTTTTATAGTAACACCTTCTAATTTTAAGGCTGAAAATACTGTATCGTACAATTGAATAAACTCTACCTCTTGCCATAAGCTCTTACTACCTACTACATCGGCATCACATTGATAAAACTCTCTAAAGCGTCCTTTTTGAGGTCTGTCTGCTCTCCAAACTGGTTGTATCTGATAACGTTTAAATGGGAATTCAATCTCATTTTGATGTTGTACAACGTAACGTGCAAAAGGTACTGTTAAATCATAGCGTAAAGCTTTTTCTGAAATGCTACCAGTAAGTTTATTAGAATCTTTATTCTCATAAGCCTCTGCATTCGCTTTAGCTAAATAATCTCCAGAATTTAAAATCTTAAAGATCAAACGGTCTCCTTCTTCGCCATACTTACCCATTAAGGTACTGGAGTTTTCAAAACTAGGTGTTTCTATAGGTTGAAATCCAAATGTTTTAAAAGTGCCACGAATAGTATTAAAAATGTAGTTTCGCTTCGCTACTTGTTCTGGATTAAAATCTCTGGTGCCTTTGGGTATACTTGGTTTTTGAGCCATAATATTTCCTGCGAACGCAGGTATCTCTTTTAAAATTATAAAAATAGATTCCGCATCAAGTGCGGAATGACAAAAATAAATAATGAATACGTCATTGCGAGCTTTTTTCTAAAAAAAGCGTGGCAATCTTTTAAATCAAACTAAAAAAAAGTAAAAAGCTAAAAAACAAAAGAGACTGCTACGTCGTTCTACTCCTTGCAGTGACAGTTACTAATTTATTAACGTATCAAAATACTTAAACAAATTGCCTTTAGTAATAACCGCGCCTTGTTCTATCATTTTAAATTTATCAAGATTTTTATCTTCTGAATATTCTTTATTAGCCTGTAAAAACTCAACGTTTTCGTTCATTAAATTTTCTCGTAACCAGGCATAACCTTCTGTTGTTGTGATATCTATATCGTTCTTAACGTTCACTACAATGGCCTGCATATTCTCTTCTCCAAGTCTGAACAAATACATGTGTTTAGCAGAAATATGTTCTAAATATTCTGCATTATTTAAAACACCTTCCCAAATTAAATCACTAAAAACATCTAATTCAGTTTCAGCTAATTCTGGTTTATTATTTTTTAAGTTTTTCCACTCCTCAGCAGTTATCTGTTGTGTGGCTAAAAAATTGATAAACTCTTGGTGCAGTTCTTCAAACTGTTCTTTTGTTAATCTTGAATACTTCATTATTAATTGTGTTGTTTTGTTGCCCTATATGCGGCAAAAGGTCTATCTGTAGCTATAACATCTATGCCATTATTTACCCATAATTGATATAACGAATCTCCTTTTGATTCCGCTTGCTTATCTAAATTTCCTAGGGTTCCCAAAATGGTTTTTATACCGTAAGAATGAATCTTTTTATACAATTCATCGGGGGATAAACGAGTACCTGTAAAAGCCAACATATTTTTCGTTGGAATTCCAGAATGTATTAACCAATCTAATTCTTTTTCATTTCTTGCAGATACAGATAAAACCAGTTCTGGCGCAATTTTATAAGCTCTTTCAGCCTGCTCCATATCGTACGTTATTATTATCGACACGTCTTGTGCACCAACTTCATTTATTAGCTTTACAACTTGTTCTACAGCTACACTTCTTTTAATATCTATGGTTAAAACCACGTTATTGGTCTTTGCCCATTCCAAAACATTCTTAAAAATCGGGATTTTATAAGAAGTAGGACTTCCAAAATCATCCTTTAAATTAATAGATTGGAGGTCTTTATATGTCTTGTTTGCTATTTGACCACTTCCAGTTGATGTTCTATCTAGAGTGTTATCGTGCATAAGCACTAACACATCATCTTTAGTTTTTGCAACATCTATTTCAAAAATGACATTTTTAATACTATCATTTATATACTGTAAGGTTTCCAGGCAATTTTCAGGGAAATTCTTTAAGCCTTTACCTCCTCTATGAACACTTATAATAGTTGGCGAATCTGGATTATAAGCAAATTGCTCTAACAATTTAGAAGACTGCTTGTCCTCAACCTTGTTAGTATTGGTTTTACAAGATGATACTACTACAATCAGTAAAAATGCTACTATAATTCTTCTCATGGTAATAAAAAAAATGCGCTCCTAAATAAGGAGCGCAAATTTACTAATATTATTACGGTTTATTCTAGAAAATATAACGTAATCCTATTTGAGCTTGCCATCTAGAAGCTAAACTAGAATCAAAACCAAAAGTATTATTTAAATCTCCATTAAATGAATACGTTGGTGTGCCAGAACCATCAACAGTAACACCTATAGGTTGTACGTTATTAGGTTGTTGGATAACACCCCATTCCGAACTTAATAAATTACCAAAGTTTAGGATATCTAAACTTAATTGTATTGTATTTGTTTTATCATTACCAACACCTACAATAAAGTCTTGTAAAACTTTAATATCCCAACGACCTCTCCAAGGCGCTAAAGCTCCGTAACGCTCTGCGTATTGTCCTCTCCTTCCACTTAAGTAGTCATCTTGAGCTATGTAATCCTCTAATGCCGCAGCATCTCCAGGACTTGCAAATTGCATTTGACCTATTTCACTAGAAGTTGGAATATAAAGTAAATCATTTAAACCAGATCCATCGCCATTAATGTCTCCTCCGTAAGTATAACTAAAACGACCTCCTTGAGCATATTCAAAGAATGTTGAAATAGTAGTAGCTACTTTATCATTTCCATAAGTCCATTTTTTACTTGCAACACCAATAAATCTATGCGTATCACCATACCTAGAGTAAGACAGCACATCGTTATTTACATTTCCTAAAGCTGGATTACCAGCAAAGGCATCACCAGTAATTTCTGCTTCTATAGAGTTAACATCCTTAGAATTTAGATAGTTATAAGCCAACATTGTATAAAACCCTCCTTTGAACGTCTTTTGTGCTTTAATAGAAGCATTCCAAATTCTACCTTCATCAGAATTTGTCATTACATAAGCATTAGCGTTTGCAGGGAAAGGTACATCTACTTGCACATAATCTGAAGCAGTATAAATTGCTCTATTATCAACGCCTTGTAAAGTACCTGTAGGTTCAATTAATCCCCAATTTTGTACATGAGGACCATTAATATCTTTTGTATAAGATACATCGGCAGTTAATATTAAACCGTTCTCAAGTCTCTTATCAACTCCGAGGTTTGTTCTCCAAACTTGAGGGAATTTATAATCTGGATCAACCATTTGGTGGAACCACCAATTTGGGTTTCCTGTTTGATTAGATAACCATACAAATGGGAAACGACCAGTAAATAGACCTGATCCACCACGCAATTGGAAAGTACTATCTCCATTTACATCATAATTGAATCCAACTCTAGGCGATATTAACCAATCATTGTCGGGCATGCTTGTATTATCTAGTAATTGAACATTTCCGGTATTAGGATTAATATAAGGGGTATTAGGTGCGTAATCTGAAGCTAAGTCAATTACATTTTGAGCTTTTTCTGCTGTATCAAAAAACAATGGTTTATCAAAACGAACACCATAAGTTAATTTAAACTTGTCCGTAACATTCCATTCATCTTGTAAATAGAATGAAAGTTGTCCCACATTAGTTTCATTTAAGGCCCAACCACCAGCAACACCAGTACCATTTGCAGATAAGGCATTATGAGCAGCCGTAGCATCATTTAACATAGTTTCTAATCCTCCTCCTGGAGCTGCATCTGCCAATAACTCAGCTACACTACCATAGGAAGGAAAGAAAACACCTCTACCTCCATAAACACCTAAGTTAAAAGAGTTATCAAATTGAAATTTTTCAAAAGAAGTTCCAATGGTAAATGTATGATCCCCTTTAAAAAAGTTCAAATTATCTGTAAATTGAAAAACTTTTTGATCTAGTCTGTTGTTGATTGAGAACGGCTCATGACCAGCAATAATGTAATTAGAACCACCTTCTAAAATTGTAATGGTAGGAGCAGGTGCAGACAATGGGTTTCTAAAATCATCGAAATGTGTATATCCAATTTGAAGCTTATTAGTAGCTTCATCTGATAAGGTTGAGTTTAACTCTAATTGTATAGAGTTTAATTTATTATTAATCTCATAACCTGTGTTTTGATACTGCAATGTTGCTGCATTTGGACCTCTAAATCCTAAAGCTGTAGGATGCGCAGGCTTTTCTTTAGAAGCATTTAAAAAGTTATAAATTACAGCTAAACGGTTGTTATCGTTTATATTCCAATCTAATTTAAAAATACCTTTAGTAGATTTTGCTGCATAAGTAAATCCTTCATAAGCCCCTGTATCGTAACCTAAAGCAGCCAGAGCATCGCTTACTGCTATTAAATCGCTTTCAGTCACTCTAGATTCATTAATAGCTCCAGAACCTGTATTTGGCACCCAACCGTTTGTTCCTAAATCATCTCTATCGTCTGTCTCGAAATTAGCGAAAAAGAAAAGTTTGTTTTTTATAATTGGACCTCCAATACTTATACCATATTGTTTTTGATTTAAGTCTGGGCGCGTAACTTCGTCTCCCTTAATTTTTTTACCAGTTAAAGTTTCGTCTCTGTAGAAACCATAAACTGTTCCATGAAATTCATTAGTTCCACTTTTGGTAACGGCATTTACAGATGCTCCGGTAAAACCAGATTGCGTAACATCATAAGGCGCAGTTGTAACCTGAATTTGATCTATTGCATCTAAAGATATTGGTTGCGCTCCAGTTTGCCCACCAGGCGTTGGCGCATCTAATCCGAATGGATTATTAAAAATGGCACCATCTAAGGAAAAGTTGTTGAATTGATCATTACGTCCTCCAAAAGATCCGCCACTTGCGGTTGGTTCTAAACGTGTAAAATCCGCTTGCGATCTTGAAATAGTTGGTAAACGTGTAATTTCTCTTCGTCCAACACTAGTTTCTGCTCCAGTACGATCACTTCCAAAAGTTCCCGTACCACCAGTACCTTGAATAACCACAGCATCTAATTGTTGACTGTCTTCAGTTAAAGTAACATTAATGTTTTGCGTTTTACCTAAAGTTAAAAACACATCATTAAATGTTTGTTCTTGATAACCTATAAAACTTACGGTAATGGTGTAGGGCCCACCTACTCTTAAATTTAAAAGGTTAAACCTGCCATCAAAGTTAGTTGCTGCTCCATACTTTGTACCTGTAGGTGTATGAATTGCTACTACATTTGCACCAGGAAGTGGCTCTGAGCTTTGGTCTACTATAAGCCCTTTAATGTTTGATGTTGTTACTTGCGAAAACGCAAATAACCCACAAAACATGAAAAAAAATAAGATAGTTGTTTTTTTCATCCAGTTTGTTTTAAATGAGTTAGTCTATTATGCACGCATAAAAAGTGCTCATCAAAAGTAGTAAAAAAAAAGGCTACTCTTTCGAGTAGCCTTCATTTTATGATAATGCTTTATTAACCGTTTGTTAACTTAGCTTTTCTGCGCAATTACTTCAAAAGGTAATTCAACAGATACTTCTCTGTGCAAACGAATAATGGCAGTATACTTACCTAAACGCTTTACATTTCCACCAATTACATTGATGAATTTTTTATCTATTGTTTGTCCTTCTTTTTCTAAAGCAGCCGCTACATCAATGTTGTTTACAGAACCAAATAATTTGTCTCCTGTTCCAACCTTAGATGCAATTTTAATTTCTAAAGCTTTTAATGCTTCCGCTACTTTATTAGCATCGTCAACAATTTTCTTTTCTTTAAAAGCTCTTTGCTTTAAATTCTCTGCTAATACTTTTTTAGCTGATACAGTAGCTAAAATCGCTTTTCCTGTAGGAATTAAAAAGTTTCTACCGTAACCGTTCTTTACTGTTACAACATCGTCTTTAAATCCTAAATTCTCAACGTCTTGTTTTAATATAAGTTCCATTGTTATCGGTATTTTACTTTAATAAATCGGCTACATATGGCATTAAAGCTAAATGACGTGCTCTTTTTACAGCTACAGACACTTTTCTTTGGTACTTTAATGATGTTCCTGTTAAACGTCTTGGTAAAATTTTACCTTGCTCGTTTACAAACTTTAATAAGAAATCTGGATCTTTATAATCTATATATTTAATACCAGACTTTTTAAATCTACAGTATTTCTTTTGTTTGTTAGTTTCAATGTTTAACGGCGTTAAATATCTAATTTCTCCGTCTTTTTTTCCTTTTGATTGTTGCTCTAATGATGCCATAATTAAGCTTTTTGTTTAAGTTTTTCTCTTCTTCTTTCTGCCCAAGCTACTGCATGTTTATCTAACTTAACAGTTAAATAACGCATGAAACGCTCATCACGTCTAAACTCTAATTCAAGGTCTGTAATAACCTCACCAGCAACAGTGTACTCAAATAAGTGATAAAAACCACTTTTCTTGTTTTGAATTGGATAAGCTAATTTTTTAAGCCCCCAATCTTCTTTAGATACCATCTTAGCGCCCTTAGAAACAAGAAAATCTTCGTACTTCTTTACTGTTTCCTTTATCTGGTCATCAGATAAAACGGGATTTAAGATGAAAACAGTTTCATAATGATTCATAAAAATCTATTTAAATTGTTAAAAATTGGGTGCAAAAATAATCAATAAACACATACCACACAACAATATTTTATATTATATTGCAACTGCTCTTTTAAATGTTAAAATTTTGTTAAAACGCGTTGTTTATCGATGATTTTTGGTTTTTGGCGGAATTTTTTGTACTATTGTCGATATCTTAACCGAAATAATACAAAATGTTATGACTTTAAACTGTGTAGTAGTAGACGATTCAGCAATACAACGTCTCTCTATAGTTAAGTTAGTAGAGAACCACCCGTCTCTTAATTTAATTGCAGAGTACAGTAGTGCCCTAGAAACGAAAAATGGACTTAATACTCACCAAGTAGACTTAATCTTTTTAGATATTGAAATGCCAGTACTAAATGGATTTGAACTTCTAGATGTATTAAACAAAAAACCCCAAATTATTTTTGTAACCGGTAAAACCGAATATGCGTTTAAAGCATTTAATTATGATGCTACCGATTATTTACATAAGCCAATTACTAGAGAGCGCTTTAATGCTTCTGTTGAAAAAGCATTAGAACACCACCGCTTATTAATGAACCAAAACGAAGAAGAAGGTGAACACATCTTTGTTAAGAGTAATCTTAAAAAACGTAAGGTTTATATTAAAGACATTAAATGGATAGAAGCTCTGGGTGACTATGTAAAACTAGTTACTGAGGAAACAAGCTTAGTTGTTTTATCAACTATGAAGGCTTTTGAGGCTGAATTACCTGAGGGTAAGTTTTTAAGAATCCACAAATCTTATATTGTTAATTTAGATAAGATTGATAGATTTAACAGTAAAAATGTTGAAGTGGGTGCTTATGAGATTCCTTTAAGCCGAAACAAAAAGACACAATTGGTTGATGCTTTAAATAATATCTAAAATTATTAGCTAGAAGTTATCAACATTTAAGATTACTTTAACCGACCGAAAATCTTTAATACTAGAGAAGCTATTATTTATTTTAATGATAGCTTCTTTTGTTTTTGCTAGAGATTGTTTTTTAGGAATCTTAACTAAAATATTTTTGTGATATTGATTTCTTATTCGTGCTACAGGTGGCGCTTCTGGTCCCAATACGGCATCTCCAAAAAACTGCCTTAAAGATTTAGCAAACCAAATTGAAGCAGTCTCTGTTCTATTATAATCCTTATGTTTTAAGGTAATCTTTATCTGCTTATAAATTGGTGGGTACTTAAAATTATACCTATCATCCATTTGTTCTTTGAACATCTCCACATAACTATTGGTAGATACTTGCTGTAGGATATTATGAAACGGATTATAAGTTTGAATTAAAACCTTTCCTCTTTCATCAGTCCGCCCTGCCCTACCAGATACTTGTACCATTAATTGAAAACTACGCTCATGTGCTCTAAAATCAGGGAAATTAAGCATATTGTCGGCGTTCATTATACCTACTAACTTTACATTCCTGAAATCTAAACCTTTAGTAAGCATTTGGGTTCCTACCAAAATATCTATTTCTTGTTGTTCTAAGGCGGTAATTATTTTTTCATAGCCATATTTCCCTCTAGTTGTATCCAAATCCATTCTGGCAACGTTTGCCTTTGGAAATAGTTGTTTTACCTCTTCTTCTATTTGCTCCGTGCCAAAACCTTTAGTATCTAAATCTGTGCTACCACAAGCCTCACAACTTTGAGGCATTGCTGCAACATAGCCACAATAATGACATCTTAATTGACTTCTATATTGATGATATGTTAAACTCACATCACAATTTGGGCATTGCGGAGAATGTCCGCAGGTATTGCATTCTACAATTGGAGAAAAGCCACGACGGTTCTGAAATAAAATTACCTGCTTTCCTTCTTCTAAAACTTCTGTTATTTCTTCTATAAGCCGGTCGCTAAAATGTCCTGTCATTCGCTTCCGTTTATGCTTATCTTTAATATCTACCAGTTCAATATCTGGCATTAAAACATTATTATGCCTGTGCATTAATTCCACAAAACCATACTTACCTTGTTTAGCATTAAAATAACTTTCTAAACTCGGTGTAGCTGAACCTAGTAACACTTTGGCTTTATGCATTGCAGCAATTACTACAGCGGTATCTCTAGCATGATAACGCGGTGCTGGATCAAATTGTTTAAATGACTGCTCATGTTCTTCATCAACAATTATTAACCCCAAATTATTAAATGGCAGAAAGATTGAAGAACGCGCTCCTAAAACTATTTTCGCTTTCGCGGAAGATGATAAAACATTATTCCAAACCTCAACACGTTCGTGTACTGAATATTTTGAATGAAAAATTGCCACTTGCTCTCCAAAATAATTTTGAAGACGGGTTACTAACTGCGTTGTCAAAGCAATTTCTGGTAATAAATACAATACTTGTTTTCCGCTATTTAGAACTTCCTCTATCAATTTTACATAAATCTCAGTTTTTCCTGATGATGTTACACCATGCAAAAGCGTTACATTATTGGTCTCAAAAGATGTTTGCACTTCTTTTAGTGCAATTTCCTGATGCTCATTTAATTGTTTTGAAGCCTCATTATCTTCACCTTCATATTGCACTCTATCCGTTTGAATAAAATATTCTTCGAGTACGCCTTTATCAATAAGTGATTTTACTATTTGCGAGGATGCACCGCTTTCAGTGGTTAAATCTTTAACCTTTACAGGTTTTTTAGTAGTAGCTGAGATTGAAAACAAGGTCATTACAACATCTCGTTGTTTAGGCGCCCTATTCAATTTTTCCAATAAAGACTGTAATGCATGTTCTGAAGAAAAATTAGCATGTAATTTTACATAGCGCACTAACTTGGGCTTATATTTTTCATACACCTCCTCTTCCACTGTTATAGCTTCTTTTTCAATAAGCCTTTTTATAACAGGAAGTACATTCTTTTTATCCAGAATACTTGATATATCATGAATCTTTAAAGATGACTGATGATGTAATGCTTCGTAAATTAAAAACTCATCGTCTTTTAAAATTGATTCATCTATTGCTTCAACATTACTTTTAGTAATTACTGTTTCACTTTCAAGTATAAATGCACTTGGTAGTGCCGCACGCATAACGTCTCCCAAGGTACACATATAGTAGCTTGAAATCCATTGCCAAAGCTCTATTTGTGTTTGATTAACAATAGGTATATCATCTAAAATCTGGTGAATTTCCTTAGCATCATAAGCTGTTGGCGCTTGGTTGTGAATTCTAAATACCAAGCCCGTGTATATTTTAGTCTTTCCAAAAGGAACAGCAACTCTAATTCCAGGTTTTAAAAACTCAGCTTCTGCTTCGGTTATTTGGTACGTAAATAACTTCTGCAAGGGTATTGGCAATATAACATCAATAAAATAGCGCATACTTATACTCTTTTACGCAATTTGTTTAATGATGCGTTTAACTCATAACCCAGTAGTAAAATGTTAGCATTTAACCACAAATAAAAGAGTAAGATCAAAAGCGCTCCTATAGAACCATATAATTTATTGTATTGTCCGAAGTTTTCAATATAAATACCAAATAAATAAGAGGATAACATTACTAATAAGGTTGTAAATAAAGCCCCAACTGAGAAAAACTTAGAGTGTCTGCCTTCATGAGTTCCAAAATAATATAAAGTAGCTGTTGCAAGGTAAATCATTACTATAAAAAACAGGTATTGTGCAAAGTTTGCCCAAAACACGTTTTGAGAATCTACGTCTAATACCTCCAGTAATTCCTGAACTACATAAATTTGAAAATAACCTAAAAAGGCAATGGTAAGCACTAATAAAAGTGCCAAAATCAAAGCTATACTAAGAGCATATAAATATTGTTTAAATACATTTCTGGTGAGCTGTTCATGATAAGAATTTTCAAAACCAGAAAAGACCGCATTAACACCGTTTGCCATTAGTGCAATGGACAATGCAAAAACTGAAGACAACAAACCTCCTCTTTGAGATTTGTCTATATTTTCAAAAATATTATGAATAAAAAAGTCTGAGGTATTAGGAGGTAAGAACGATTCTAAAAACACTAAAAAATCGGTTTTAAAACCTTCAACAGGAATATATGGAATAATAAAAAGTACAAATAGCAAAAACGGAAACAACGCCATAAAGAAACTAAAAGCAATAGCACTTGCCCTAGTTGTTAAAGCACCTTTTACAATGCCTATTATATACAACTCTAATAAATCATAGAAGGATAAACCTTCTAAACCAGGAAGTTTAATTCTTTTGAGAAACCGTACCAAGACATTAATAACTGGAATTTTTTCTAGTTTGTCTTCAATTGGTTTTGTCATAAATAGCTTGTATTACACTACAAAGTTATTAAATTATGACCTAAGATAAGAATAGTTGAAATAGTAAAAAAGCAACTAATTACATTGCTTTAAGGCTCAAATCCATATTATGTACTGAATGCGTTAATGCCCCGCAAGAAATGTAATTCACACCACACTCAGCATAATGCCTAATTGTAGTTTCATTAATATTTCCTGAAGATTCTGTCAAACATTTATCTCCTATCATTTTTACCGCTTCTCTAGTGTCCTCATAATCAAAGTTATCTAATAAAATACGGTAAATTCCATCATTTCTAAGAATCTCTTCAACTTCATTTAAGTTTCTGGCTTCAACCATAATTTGGAGGTTTTTACCCGTTTCTCTTAAATAAAGCTTTGTCATTTCGATTGCCTTTGTTATCCCTCCAGCAAAATCTATATGATTATCTTTTAACATAATCATATCATATAAAGCGAATCTATGATTTTCACCTCCACCAATTTTTACAGCCCATTTTTCTAGAACTCTAATTCCTGGTGTGGTTTTTCTAGTATCTAATATTTTAGTATTAGTGCCTTTAACTAAATTAACAAAATGTCTCGTTTTAGTAGCAATTGCGCTCATACGCTGCATAGAGTTTAACACGGCACGTTCAGCTTTAAGAATAGATTGAGAAGGTCCTTCAACATACATTACAACATCTCCAAACTTTACCTCTGTACCATCTTCAATACGCACATCAAGTTTTAAGTTTTTATCAACGTAGGCAAAAATTTTCTTTGCAAAATTTACGCCTCCAATAACACCTTTGTCTTTTACTAATAGTTTAGCTTTCCCTCTAGCGTTTTCTGGTATACAAGCTAAAGAACTATGATCGCCATCTCCAACATCTTCTCTAATGGCATTTGCAATTATAGATCTAACTTCTTGGTCAAACTGCTCCTGTGTAATCATAATTTTGTTGATTTGCGACAAAAATAATAAATAGATTTACTTTTCTAAATTTTAGAATTACGATTTTTTAAATTTATTGCGATTTTAAATAAGAATTTCTCAAAATATAAAACTATTTTTGATTTTTATGACAATTACACTTATAACAATAGGCAAAACAGATAGTAATGACTTACAGTCACTTATCACCAACTATATCAAACGGTTAAGTCATTATGTGAGATTTAATTTTGAAGTTATTCCCGATTTAAAAAAAGTTAAAAATTTAAGCGAAGAACAACAAAAACAAAAGGAAGGAGAACTCATTCTCAATAAACTAGCAAATTCTGACACTTTAATTCTTCTGGATGAACAAGGCAAACAATTAGACTCGGTAGCCTTTTCTAATTACTTACAAAAACATATGAATTCTGGATTAAAACAATTAGTTTTTGTTATTGGTGGTCCTTATGGTTTTTCTGATGATGTTTATAAAAGAGCCAATGGAAAACTATCATTATCTAAAATGACTTTCTCACATCAAATGGTACGTTTATTTTTTATTGAACAACTTTATAGAAGCTTCACTATATTGAGAAATGAACCCTATCATCATAGATAACCTATAGTTCTTCCAATAGGGCTTGTTCTTTTTTGGTAAGTTTGGCTACTACTAAATTGTATGAGACATCTAACCATTCAAATAAGATCTTATCTGTTACAGAACCATCAACAACCACCCTACTCCAGTGTTTTTTACTAAAGTAGGAAGGTTCTTGAAGTGCATCATACTGAGCTCTTAACTCATCTATAGTCTCTGGTACACATTTAATACTAAAGCTCTCAAAAGTTTCAATATCTGTAGCTGTAAACATTTTACCCATAACCTTAAATACAAGTACATTGGGTAATTTAGGAAACGGAATAGATTCCGTAACTCCTTTTTTAGATAAACAATACTGCCTATATATTTCGATATTCATTAATGCGTTTTAAAAACTTGCTTTCGTTTCTTTAACTGAATTTCTAAATCTTTTATTGTCTTTTTTACAGACTCTTCATATTTCTCTTCATTAGAACTTGCAAAAATTCTTGGTCCAGGAACACTTAGCTCAATTTTACAAATCTTACCTTTTTGTTTCGCTTTCTGCTCAATTTCAAAATGAACTTCTGCATTAATAATCCATTCATATTTTTTATGAAGGTTATTTAATTTTTCTTTTACGTAGGCGCTCAATGCTTCACTAGTTTGCATATGAACATATTGAATACTCACTGTCATACCTCATTGTTTTAATTAATGTCTATTTCAAAGTTAATAGAGAAATAATTTATTTAAACTGATATTTGTCATACCCAAGCCATTCTAAAATTGTACATTAATTGCTGTATCATAATAGTTCTTTTCTCCTATTTTACGCTTCCCAAAATACAATTGTATTTTTTTATATCTGCCATTAAATACTCTTTTATAATAATCCAACTCAGTAGTAGATTGCACATTATGATGAAGCGCTTTTTTGTTGCCATTAACAGATCCATAAATGGAAACTTGATACACATGCTCATTATCTTTTCCTTTATAATTGGAAGAATACAATATCTTTTCAACAAAAAATTTAGCGTACTTACTAGTTGACTCTCTGTAAAACACATTATCATAATTAGTTTTAACCGGTACCTGCTTTATATTCTGACCTTGCATATATACAAAACCAAATACCATTAGCATTAAGGTTATTAATAATTTTTTCATTGTTTATTAATTTTAAATTTGCACTATTAAATTACTTAAAAATCTTAACATAATTGTTTCCTAACAACTCTCTATGAAAAAAATTGTTTTTGCTACTAACAACCAAAATAAAGTTAAAGAAGTACAAGCCTTAATGCCTAATGATATTCAATTAATTAGTTTAAAAGACATTGAGTGTTTCGAAGATATCCCTGAAACTCAAGAGACCATTGAAGGTAATGCCATCCAAAAAGCAGAATACATAAAGAACAAATATGGTTACGATTGTTTTGCAGATGATACTGGATTAGAAACAGAAGCTCTTAATGGAGCCCCAGGAGTTTATTCCGCCAGGTATGCCGGCCCTAAACGTGATGCTGAGGATAACATGAATAAACTCTTAAAAGCCTTAGCAAACAAAAGCAATAGAGCAGCACATTTTAAAACTGTAATAGCGCTGCATATAAATAATGAGTTAAAAATATTTACTGGAATTTGTCAAGGTGTTATTACAAAATCAAAACAAGGTGATAAAGGCTTTGGTTATGACCCCATTTTTAAACCAAATGGTTATAACGAAACGTTTGCCCAAATGGATTTAAGCCTTAAAAACAAAATAGGACACCGTGGTAAAGCAATAACCCAGCTAATAGATTTCTTATCAAAATAAAGCGCAACAAAACCTACCCTTATGTTGCCAATTAACAATCTTTATGTTACTTTTAATCTATGATGACAGCGGAAGATATTGAAAAGGAAAATGCAGCCATAGCTAAAGCCTACAAAGAATTACTACAGGTTAGTTACACTACACTAACAGATGAAGATAAAAAACTAATTAGAAGTGCTTTTGAAGTAGCCTTAGACGGCCATAAACACCAGCGTAGAAAATCTGGTGAAGCCTATATTTTTCATCCTTTAGCAGTAGCTAAAATTGTTGCTCAAGAAATTGGTCTTGACGGCACCTCTATTGCAGCAGCCTTACTTCATGATGTTGTTGAAGATAGTCCAGATTATGAAATTGAAGATATAGAAAAGAGGTTTGGAGGTACTGTTGCTACCATTGTAGATGGACTCACAAAAATTTCTTCATTGAGTAAAGAAAAAGACATGGATGTGTCTTTGCAAGCAGAAAACTTTAGAAAAATGCTGCTTACACTTAATGACGATGTTAGAGTTATTATTATAAAGATTGCAGACAGACTGCATAACATGCAAACCATGGACTCTATGCGTCCTGATAAACAGGAAAAAATAGCTTCTGAAACGCTTTACATTTATGCGCCCTTAGCTCATAGAATTGGTTTGTACAATATTAAAACCGAATTAGAAGACCTCGGTTTAAAATACACAGAACCAGATGTGTATTTTGATATTTTAAGTAAAATAAAAGAGAGTAAAGAAGAACAAGATCAATACATAGAACAGTTTACTGATGTTATAAAAAAGTCTCTGGACAAAGAACTATTTAATTATAACATTAAGGGAAGACCAAAATCAATTTTTTCCATAAGACGAAAAATGATGAAACAAGGCGTTTCCTTTGATGAAGTCTATGATAAGTTTGCCATTAGAATTATTTATGATAGTGATGTAGAAAATGAAAAATTCTTTGCATGGAAGATATACTCCATTGTTACAGATCACTTTAGACCAAATCCCACGAGACTTCGTGATTGGATTTCCTCTCCAAAATCTACTGGTTATGAAGCGCTTCATATTACCGTAATGGGACCTAAAGGACGATGGGTAGAAGTTCAAATTAGAAGTGAACGTATGAATGAAATAGCCGAAAAAGGTTATGCAGCTCACTACAAATACAAACAAGGAAGCGAAAAAGAGGACAATCTAGATACTTGGATAAACAGATTACAAGAAGCCTTGGAAAACCCCGAAACCAATGCTGTTGATTTCGTAGAACAATTTAAACTTAATCTTTACTCTAAAGAAATATTCGTTTTTACACCTAAAGGGGATTTAAAATCTTTACCCAAAGGAGCCACAGCTTTAGATTTTGCTTTTAATATTCATACAGAAGTTGGAATGAAAACTAGAGGTGCTAGAGTTAATGGGAAACTTGTTCCTTTAAGTCATGAGCTAAAAAGTGGTGATCAAGTAGATATTTTAACCTCCGAAACCGCAAAACCAAATCCAAACTGGTTGGACTATACGAGTACGGCAAGGGCAAGAAGTAAGATTAAATCTGCGCTTAGAGAAGATAAAAAACGCATTGGTGAAGAAGGTAAAGAAATTCTAAGGAGGAAGCTTAAACAGCTTAAAATAACGCTTAACGAAAACTCTATAAATGAATTGGTTAATTATTTTAAGCTAAAAACTAGCCTAGATCTCTTTTATAGAGTAGGTATTGGTACTATAGACAATACCATGCTTAAAAACTTTGCTTCTTCAAGAAGCAATGCCTTAATGAGTTTTATTAAAAATAAAATTACAAGAAAGGCTAATGTTAAGAAAGAAGACTTACATAAAGAGGAAGTTACAGCTAATTATGACTCTCTTGTTTTTGGTAAAGAAGAAGAAAAACTAGACTATAAACTTTCAAACTGCTGCAACCCAATACCTGGTGACCAAGTTTTTGGTTTCCTTACAGTTTCAGATGGTATAAAAGTTCATAAGAAAAACTGCCCTAATGCTTTAAGTCTACAGTCTAACTATGCTTACAGGATAATGCAAGCTAAATGGGTAGACTCTTCTCAAACAGAATTCTTAGCAAAAATATCCATTTCAGGAATAGATAATATTGGCTTGGTAAATGAAATAACACAAATTATTTCATCAAATATGCATGTTAATATGAGAAGTCTTAACTTTGAGAGTAATGATGGTCTTTTCTCAGGAAAAATACACCTTGTAGTAAAGAATAATACCATCATTAAAAAGCTAATTGAAAAGCTTAAAAAAATTAATGGTATAGATAAGGTTACCAGACTGTAAAAAAAGTGTAAATTTGCGTCGCTTATTATGAATTCAGAAACAGAAAATAAAAATCAGGAAATAGTAAAAAATGTTTTTACTAACTTTTTAGAAACCAATGGGCATCGTAAAACCCCAGAAAGGTATGCTATACTTCAAGAAATTTATAATAACGATGATCATTTTGATATAGAGTCCCTCTATCTCAATATGAAAAATAAAAAATATAGGGTTTCTCGTGCTACGTTATACAACACCATAGAATTACTTTTAGAATGTGGTTTAGTTAGAAAGCACCAATTTGGACAATCTCAAGCACATTACGAAAAATCATATTTTGACAAACAGCATGACCACGTAATTTTAACAGATACTGGTGAAGTTATAGAGTTTTGCGACCCTAGAATTCAATCAATAAAAAAAACCATCGAAGAAGTTTTCGATATTGAGATTAACAACCATTCTCTTTATTTCTACGGAAACCGAAAATCAACAAAATAACTAATTTTTACAATGGCAGTAGATTTACTACTAGGATTACAATGGGGTGACGAAGGCAAAGGAAAAATTGTTGACGTACTTACAAACAACTACAATATTATTGCACGTTTTCAAGGAGGACCTAATGCAGGACACACTCTAGTTTTTAACGGCAAAAAACATGTTTTACATACGATTCCCTCTGGAATATTTCATGATGATGCAACCAATCTAGTTGGTAATGGCGTTGTAATAGATCCTGTTATTTTTAAAGGCGAGCTAGATAAATTAGCTGAACAAGATGTAGATTACAAAAAGTCTTTATTAATTTCCCGTAAAGCACATATAATCTTACCAACACATAGATTATTAGATGCTGCTAGTGAAGCCTCTAAAGGAAAAGCCAAAATTGGTTCTACTTTAAAAGGTATTGGCCCAACTTATATGGATAAAACTGGTAGAAATGGTATCAGAGTTGGTGACTTAGAATTGGCAGATTGGAAAGAACGTTATAGAACTCTTGCCGATAAGCACGAATCTATGATCGCATTCTATGATGTAGATATTGAATACAATTTAGATGAACTAGAAGAAGAGTTCTTTAAAGCTATTGAAGTTTTAAAATCTTTAACTTTTATAGATTCTGAAGAATATGTGTATCAAGCACAAAAAGGAGGTAAAACTATTTTAGCTGAAGGTGCTCAAGGCTCATTGTTAGATATAGATTTTGGTACTTATCCTTTCGTAACATCAAGTAATACTACTGCAGCTGGTGCTTGTACTGGTCTGGGTGTTGCTCCTAATCAAATTGGTGACGTATTTGGAATTTTTAAGGCATACACTACAAGAGTAGGTTCGGGACCATTCCCTACCGAGTTATTTGATGAAGATGGAGATACTATGGGACGTGTAGGAAATGAGTTTGGAGCTACTACAGGACGTAAAAGACGTTGCGGTTGGTTAGATTTAGTTGCCTTAAAATATGCATGTCAAGTAAATGGTGTTACACAACTTAATATGATGAAAGCAGATGTGTTATCTGGTTTTAAAACACTAAAAGTTTGTACAGCTTACAAATACAAAGGTGAAACTATAGAACATCTACCTTATAACATTGAGGAAGAAAATATAGAACCAATTTACACTGAAATTAAAGGATGGGAAGCAGATTTAACAGAAATGACAGATGCTTCTCAATTTCCAAAAGAATTAAATGAGTATATAGACTTCCTAGAAAAAGCTCTGGAAATTCCTATTACAATTGTTTCTGTTGGACCTGATAGAAAACAGACTATTTTTAGGAAATAATCTAAAATAAAATTACAGAAAACGCTTCAATTTTTTTTTGAAGCGTTTTTTATTTCAAGGCAATAGCGCAATATAATAATCGTTATTTTTGTCACAAACATTTTAATTTTGAACAAACAACTTCTTATATATTCTTTATTATTCTTTGGTTTTATTTTAACTATAAATGCTCAGGAAAAAAGAAAAATTGAAATTAAATATGCTGGTAGGTTAAATGTTGATGAAGACAAGTATCCCGGAGCTCGAATTCTAACCAGAGATGAATCACAACAAGTACATATTGGCCATGAAAGTATAGAATTATGGTGTGATAGAGCTATTCATTATGGCAAAGAAAATTTTATTGAAGCCTATGGAAACGTGAGAATGAAACAAGCCGATACGGTAAACATGACTTCTAAATATATTGAATATAGTGGGATTACTCAATTGGCTCTGGCTAGAGGTGAAGTTGTTTTAACAGACCCCAATACCACAGTTTCTTCGGATACATTATATTTTGACAGACTTAAACAAGAAGCTTTTTACAGAAGTGGTGGTACCGTGGTGAAAGACACATCTGTGACAATAACCAGTAAAATAGGGCGGCACTACATGCAAGAAAACAAATTTAAGTTTGTAGAAGATGTGGTAATGGTAAATGATAGTTCAACCATTAAATCTAATTACTTCGATTTTTATTCTGATAATGGGCATGCTTATTTGTTTGGACCTTCAACAATTACTACTCCTGAAAGTGAAACTTATTGTGAAAAAGGGTTTTACGATACTGAAAAAGAAACTGGCTATGTTTTAAAAAATGCCAGAATTGACTACGATGATCGAATTATTGAGGGAGATAGTCTTTACCTTGATAATGCCAGAAATTTTGCTTCAGCTTCAAACAATATTAAAGTAACAGATACCATAAATAAAAGCATCATTAAAGGGCATTATGCAGAGGTGTTTAGGGGAGAAGAAAAAGATTCTGTTTTTATAACCAAGAAAGCTTTAGCTATAACAGTACAAGAAAAGGATTCTATATACATTCATGCTGATAAAATAATGGTAACGGGCAAACCTGAAGAGCGAATTATTCGGGCTTATTACGATGCAAGAATATACAAATCAGATCTTTGTGGAAAAGCAGATTCTATACACTCTAATCAAAAAACAGGCTTAACCAAATTAATAAACTTAAATAAGTTTAGTTCTTTAGATAAGTTTTCTACCGCCAGAAAACCTATTATGTGGAATCTTGAAAATCAAATGACAGGAGATACGATTCACTTAATCTCCAATCCCAAAACAGAAAAACTAGATTCCCTTTTAGTATTTGAAAATGCATTTATTATAAGTTTAGATACAGTAAGTAAAACTGGATACAATCAAATCAATGGTAAACGTTTAAAAGGTCTTTTCAATGAACAGAATCAACTAAGACAAGTAGATATCACTCAGAATGCCCAATCAATTTTCTATGCAAGAAACGATCTTCAAGAATTAATTGGAATTGATAAAGCAAAATCTGGGAGTATTTCCATTTTGTTTGACCAAGGGGCCATCGAAGAATATACAAGATTAAATCAAGTAGATGGTAGCTTATCACCAGAATCACAATACGATGAACGTGATAAAATACTAAAGGGTTTTGATTGGCGAGAAGAAGAACGCTTAACTAGTGTTGATAATTTATTTAAAGGAGATCCACCGCTGGAATTACCTGTGATTAAAGGGTTGGAAGATTATGTGCCACCTAAAGACTTTTTTGATGAGGATTTATTGGAACGAATTAATCAAGCTGGAAGTAGAGCCACAGAAAACATTGTTTTGAGCAGTAAAACTTTATTAGGTAATTTATTAAAATTTAATAATCAATTTTCCTCAAAAACCTGGACAAAAACAAATTTATCCATAAAAACTTACAAAGACTCAAAAAACACAAAAGCTTACCAACTTATTTCCAACACAGAAAAAAACGCTTACATGTTTCAATCTAACAGAACATTTGGTAAAAAAGTAAAATTCTCCGTTTGGCTTAAAGGTAAAGCGGAAATATCAATTATAATAAGGGATATTGATGAAGAAAAGACTTTTGTTGGTCTCAAAACTGTTAATATTACACCTAGTTGGAGTAAATACTCTTTATTCTACACTAAAAATAATGAAAACAACGAAATTAAAGTTGTTATTGGTGGGATTGATAAAAATGAAAATGTCTACATAAAGAATACTGAGCTAATAAATATACCCGAAAATTGATGATTGAAAAGCAATTCCTGAAATATCAAGCCCAAACAACCCCACATCCTTTAGGTATTGAGATTTCTAGGGCTTACGGCTCATATATTTACAATACAAATAACATAGTCTTTTTAGACTTTGTAGCAGGTGTTTCCGCTACGCCACTGGGACACAATCATCCAAAAGTTGTTAATGCCATAAAGGAACAACTTGACAAGTACATGCACGTAATGGTTTACGGAGAATACATTCAAAGACCTGCAGTAGAACTTGCTAAACTTCTCTCAGATAACCTACCAGCTTCTTTAGAAAAAACATATTTAACCAATTCTGGTACTGAAGCTATAGAAGGTGCTTTAAAATTGGCTAAACGTGCAACTGGAAGAAGCGAAATTATTTCAGCTAATAAAGCCTATCACGGCAATACAATGGGTTCCATGAGTGTCATGGGTTTCGAAGAGAGAAAACAAGCTTTCAGACCTTTATTACCCGATGTAAGGTTTATAGATTTTAATTCCGAAAAAGATCTAAACAAAATAACCACTAAAACTGCATGTGTAATTCTAGAAACGATTCAGGGAGGAGCTGGCTTTATTGAACCAACAAATAACTATTTAGAAAAGGTTAGAAAACGTTGCTATGATGTTGGCGCACTCTTAATTTTAGATGAAATACAACCGGGAATAGGGAGAACAGGCAAACTCTTTGGCTTTGAACACTACAACTGTATTCCAGACATATTAGTTACTGGTAAAGCCCTTGGTGGAGGTATGCCTATTGGCGCTTTTACAGCGTCTTCTGATTTAATGGATTTGTTAATGGATAATCCTAAACTGGGCCATATTACAACTTTTGGTGGGCATCCAGTAATTGCTGCCTCTGCTCTTGCTACACTAAAAGAAGTAACTGAAAGCAACCTAATTCCACTAACGTTAGAAAAAGAAAAGCTTTTTAGAAAACAGCTAATTCATCCATTAATTAAAGAAATTAGGGGTAAAGGCCTAATGCTAGCCCTAATAATGGAATCTGCTGATATTACTAACCAATTGATATTAAAAGCGCAAGACCAAGGCTTAATACTGTTTTGGTTACTTTTTGAGCCTAAAGCTGTTAGAATTACCCCACCTTTAACAATATCTGAGGAAGAAATAATAAAAGGGTGTAACATAATTTTAGACACCCTTAATTCAATCAAGTAACGCTATCCCTAATAAACTATTCATTTTCAAAACAAAAGGAAACCAAAGTATAAAACAATTGTTCATTACTTTGTTAAAAACATTTAAGCATAAAAAATAAAAACAAACAAATAGAAGCTTAAATTTAATCATGTAGAACCTTACAAATGTGCTTATGGAGTTCAGTCATGATGACAACAACAATTTGCCCCTTACTAAGTTCGAATCAATGTTAAAAACAAATCATGTTTTATTTTTTGATTCAGAAGAATTTGAAAACATCATTCATCACTACCTCAACCAAGGTAAAATTGCATTGGCAAAAAAAGCAATCAAATTAGGTTTAGACCAACACCCTACTTCCATTAACCTTAGGCTTTTTAAGGTAGAAGTTCATGTCTTCGAAGATAAGTTATTTGAAGCTGAAGATTTACTTAATGAACTTTACAGTATAGACCCGACTAACGAGGAAGTTTACATTCAAAAGGCTAATATTTTATCAAAAAGAGATAATCATGAAAAGGCTATTGAGGTTCTTAAAAAAGCTATTGACCTTACTGATGATTTGGTAGATTTATATTCTCTAATAGGTATGGAATACCTTTTCTTAGATCAATATGAAGAGGCAAAAGTTTATTTTATGAAATGTTTAGAACAAGATATTGAAGACTATTCTGCCCTATATAATGTCATTTATTGTTTTGAGTTCTTAAATCAAAATGAGGATGCCATTTCTTATCTGAACATTTTCCTAGACAAGAATCCTTACTGTGAAGTTGCATGGCATCAACTAGGCAAGCAATATGTGGTTTTAAAAAAATATCAAAAAGCGCTAACCGCTTTTGACTTTGCTATTATATCTGATGATAGTTTTGTAGGCGCCTATTTAGAAAGAGGTAAGGTCCTAGAACAATTAAAACGCTATGAAGAAGCTATAGAGAATTATACTATTACGCTTAAATTAGATGAACCTACTTCTTTTGCTCTTTTAAGAATTGGCACTTGCTATGAAAAACTAAAGGATGATGAATTGGCCGTTCAATACTACTACCAAACTGTTCATGAAGATCCTCTACTAGATAAAGGTTGGATAGCAATTACAAAATTTTACAATAAGAAAAAGAACTTCAAAAAAGCACTTTATTACATTAATAAAGCTATAAACATAGATTCCGAAAATGTAAATTACTGGAAACTGTATTCTCAGATAAATAATCGGCTTAATCTTTACGAAGAAGCAGAACAAGGTTTTAAAAAAACACTTGAATTAGGTAATTATGAATTAAATACATGGTTATCACGAGGAGATTTACTAATAAAACTGGGAGAACCTGAAGCAGCTATTTATAATTTTGAGCAAGCGGTAGAATTTTATCCGGAAAATGCCGAATTAGAATATAGGCTAGCAGGATTGTATTTTTCCTTACGAGAAAATGAAAAAGGAAAATTTCATTTAAAAAATGGACTTAAATTTAATGCGGAATACTCATTTATTATTGATGAACTTTTTCCCGAAGTTTCGAATAAAATTCTTGTAAAAAGTATCATAAAAGAGCATTAATACTGTGCTTTTCTTTCATTAAAATACATACCTTTGGTTTCAAATAAAAATCCAAAAATGCAAAGACGGTTTATAGATTACCTTATCATATCCCTAAAAGGTATCGCAATGGGCGCAGCAGACGCTGTTCCAGGAGTATCGGGAGGAACTATAGCTTTTATTTCCGGAATATATGAAGAACTGGTTAATACCATAAGCAATATAAACACTTCTTTATTTAAAACATTATTTAAAGAAGGTATTAAAGAATTTTGGAAGCAAGCTAATGGTAATTTTGTTCTAGCTCTGGGGTTAGGCGTAGTTGTTAGTTTTGTATCCTTTATGAGATTAGCAAAGTACCTATTAGAACATCACCCTGTGCTCATATGGTCTTTCTTTTTTGGGCTTATAATAGCTAGTATTTATTTTGTTGGTAAACAAATTACTAAATGGAATTTAGGGGTTATTGTCTTTTTAATTATTGGAACTGCTCTAGCATATTATATTACCTCACTACCTGTTTTATCAGAAACTAGCGGTGAGTACTTTTTATTTATTGCTGGCGCAATAGCTATTTGTGCTATGATTCTTCCAGGAATATCAGGATCTTTTATTCTTATTATACTTGGAGCATATAAAACCTTAAGCGATGCTCTTCATGACTTTGATTTTAAAAAAATAATCATTTTTGCAACAGGAGCAATTATCGGCTTGCTAAGTTTTAGTCACGTTTTAAAATGGTTATTTAAGCGTTATCATAACATAACTTTGGCAATACTAACGGGTTTTATTTTGGGTTCTCTAAATAGAGTTTGGCCATGGAAAAAGACACTTTCGTGGCACACCAACTCCAAAGGAGAAAAAACACCTTTAATTCAAGATAGCGTTTCTCCTTTTTCTTTTGAAGGAGATCATCAATTGGTTTTAGCCATAGTTTTAATAGTTATCGGATTTGCGACTATCTTTGTACTAGAAAGACTAGGGTCTAAAAAGCTATAATGCAAAGCACGAGAACACTAACAGACAGAATATTTTTGGTCTTAAAAGGACTGGCAATGGGGGCTGCTAATAAGGTTCCTGGAGTTTCTGGTGGTGTTGTGGCTTTTGTTGCTGGCTTTTATGAAGAATTCATTTATTCTCTTCAAAAGTTTAATGGTAAAGCCTTTAAACTTTTAATAAATAGAAGGTTTAAAAGCTTTTTTAGATACATTAATGGTAGGTTCATATGCCTTTTGTTTCTTGGAATGCTCATTAGCTATTTTAGTATTTCAAAACTTCTAGATTACCTTATTATTCACTATGAACTTTACGTATGGGCTGTTTTCTTTGGTATGATTATTGGCTCTATTTATTATATAAGTAAAGATTTTAAGGGTTGGTGCACCCAAGCCTATGTATCACTTTTCATAGGGATAATTATTGGAGTTAGTATTAGTTTTTTAGACCCCGCAAAGGAAAACGACAATCTAATTTTTGTTTTTTTCTGTGGAATGATTAGTGTTTCTGGTATGACACTTCCTGGCTTATCTGGCTCATTTATTCTAATCTTAATGGGAAACTATGTGCTTTTATTAGTAGATTCGGTTAATGCCCTTTACGATACTTTACTTGATGTTTTTACAGGAGATTTCTCGTTTGTAAACAATATAGAACGTATGCGTATGTTAAAAGTTTTGGTTGTTTTTACTTTAGGCTCAGTTGCTGGATTGGTAACATTTTCTCATATACTAAACTACGTTTTAAAACACTATAGAAACATTACCCTATCAATTTTAATGGGATTTATAATTGGATCTCTTGGTGTGGTTTGGCCTTGGAAAAAAACAATTTTTAAAACAGATGTTAATGACGCTCTCATTTTAGACTCTAATGGAGAAAAAATAATAGAAAGTTATAAAAGATTTTTGCCAGAATTAAATAGTGAAACTTTTTTTGCCATTGGTTTTATAATTATCGGAATTTTAATAGTATTGGCACTTGAATGGTACGGACAAAAAACAAGGAAAATAAAATGATAAAGAAGTTAGGGCTTTTAGGTAAAAATATATCATACTCGTTCTCAAGAGCATACTTTAAAGAAAAGTTTGAAAAAGAAAACATTTCGGGAGTCTCATATGATAACTTTGATCTAGAGTCCATTGACGTTTTTCCATCTCTTATAAAAACAACAGAAGGCCTACAAGGTATGAATGTAACCATTCCTTATAAAGAAGTCGTAATGCCTTTCCTTGATGAAATACACGAACAAGCAGCTGAGATAGGTGCGGTAAATACAATCAAATTAACGGAAAATGGTAAATTGATTGGTTTTAATACCGATTGTTACGGCTTTAAAGAATCTTTAAAACCTTTTATTAAGCCTAATCATAAAAAAGCACTCATTTTAGGAACAGGTGGTGCAAGTAAAGCAGTTGCTTATACTTTAAGAGAATTGGGTATTGAATTTCAATATGTTTCCAGAAGAATGAAAGAAGGTATTGGCTATACTTATGATTCTTTAACAAAAAAAATAATTGAAGAGCATACCATAATTATAAATTGTACACCATTAGGCACATTTCCGAATATAGAAGATTGTCCGGATATACCTTATGACGGTATTACTGAAAACCATATACTTTTCGATTTAATTTATAATCCTCAAGAAACGAAATTCCTCAACTATGGTAAGCAAAAACAAGCTACTTTAATAAATGGATTACTGATGCTAGAGTTACAAGCTGAAAAAGCTTGGTCCATTTGGAATATAAACGATTAATTGTGGAAAATTTAATTAATAAGGCCTATAAAATCTATAAGTTCTGTTTTGTCTTAGGTTTTATTTTATACTGCTTATATATTTTCGTAGATGATTACAACCTAATTTCAGAATATTGGCAAACGGAATTGGTAACCTATCTTGGAATATGGTTATTATACCTTGTAATTTATTCAATCACCTTTACAATCTTATTCTGGACTCCAACAGTAATAGGTCTATTTATTTACTACAAATTTATTTTTAATAGAAAGGCTCCAGACCTTGCAAAATTTTAAGTATTCCATTTTCTTTTTCATTCATATTTTAATCTTCTTTAATTTATTTAAAAGTTAAAACAACATTCTATTCTTTGTAAATCAATATAGTTGTTAGTATCTTTAGTGTCTAAAGCAATTTTGAACCTTAACATTTATTAAAATGTCTGATACTAATGACCTACAGAATCCAGAAGGAATTGAAAACAATAGTTTAAACCAAGATAGTGTTTCTCCGGAAACTCAAGAGACAAAAGTTGAAGCCTCTCAGGCTGATACTCAAGATGAGTCTAACGAGGTTGAAATTACTGAGGAATCTACAACCGAAATTCAAAATGAAACAACGGTTCCTTCAAATGGCACTGAAGACGAAGTTTTAAATGAAATAGAAGAAGCCAATGCCGAAGATGCCGAAGATGAAGGTAATAAAGAAAGGCATGCTATAAAAGAGAAAGACTATGACACCATGTCTTTAGAAGCTTTAGCTATAGAATTAGAAAAACTTTTAAACAATGAAAAGGTACAAGCAATACGCTCTCATGTTGATAAAATAAACAGCGTTTTCAAAACTAAATTTCAGGCTTTAGTAGATGAAAGGAAAGAAGAGTTTATAAACGAAGGTGGTAATGAAATTGATTTTTACTATTCCTCTCCTGTTCAAAAACGATATAAAGAAGCTTATAGAGGCTATAGAAAAAAACTTAACGACCACTATCAAAATATTGAAAAAAGCTTAAAAGATAATCTAGCTAAAAAACTAGAAATTATTGAAGAGTTAAAAGGTCTAATAAATGTTGATGAAAACATTAACACCACATATAATCATTTCAAAGAATTACAAGAACGTTGGCGAAATACAGGACCTATTCCAAGAGATAAGTACAACAACGCCTGGAATAGTTACCATCACCACGTTGAAATTTTTTATGATTTCCTTCATTTAAATAGAGATTTACGCGATTTAGATTTTAAACACAATTTAGAAAAGAAGCTTAAGATCATTGAACGTGCAGAACAATTAGCAAATGAAACTGATGTTATGCGTGCTTTTAGAGAGTTACAGGAACTTCATAAAATGTGGAAAGAGGAACTTGGCCCTGTTGGTAAAGAGCATAGAGAAGAAGTTTGGGATCGTTTTAAAGCTGCCACTAAAGTCATAAATGACAAAAGGCAAGTTTACTTTAAAGAAATAGATAAGGTTTATGAAAAGAACCTTGAAAGAAAACTAGAAATTATTGCCAATATTGTTGCTATTTCTGAGCAAAATGATGCCAATACGCATAATGGATGGCAAAAGAAGATTAAAGAAATTGAAAGCTTAAGAAATGACTTCTTTAATGCTGGTAAAGTACCTATTAAAGTAAACGAAGATACTTGGGCAAAGTTCAAAGAATCTGTTAGAACATTTAATAGAAAGAAAAACGCTTTTTATAAGGACTTAAAGAAAGAACAATATACCAATCTGCAAAAAAAATTAGATCTTATTAAAATTGCGGAAGACAATAAAGACAGTGATGATTTTGATACGGTTACGCCTTTAATGAAGAAAATTCAAGCGGATTGGAAAAAAATCGGTCATGTACCAAGAAAGGACAGTGACAAAATCTGGAAGCAATTTAAAACTGCCTGCAATTCTTATTTTGATAAGTTACATGCAAACAGAAATGCTGCGAATAAGGAAAATTTAGAAGCTTTTAACAAGAAAAATGATCTGCTAAACAATCTTAAAAGCTTGAAGTTAGAAGGAACTAAAGAAGATAAAATTCAAATTATTAAAGATCAAATTGCTAGTTGGAATGCCTTAGGAAGAGTTCCAAATGACAAACGCTATATAGAAGGTAAGTTTCAAAAAGCAGTTGACGAATTATTTTCTAGTTTAGAAGTTGAGAAAAATGAAGTAGAGATGATCAAGTTTGAAAACAGGCTTGATAGTATTAATTCTTCCGAAAACTCGCGTGATTTAGACAACGAACGCAACTTTATTAGAAAGAAAATAGATGAAGTTAAGAGTAAAATAAATCAGTTAGAGAACAATTTACAGTTCTTCACAAATGTTGATGACGACAATCCACTTGTAAAAGACGTTAGAAATAATATAAGCAAACACGAAGAAGAACTCCAACTTTGGAAAAGTAAACTTCAAAAAATTAAAGAGCTTTATTAAAAGCTCTTTTTTTTATTCCAAGCCTGACTTAGAATCTCCTCTTACAACAAAATAGAAATTAGGATCCCTCATCCCTCATGTTCGTTACATTCTTTAAAGTTTCTTAGCTTCCTCCCAAAACACATCCATTTCAGCAAGTGTCATATCCTTTAGACTTTTATTTAAGTCCTTAGCTTTTTTCTCTAAATACTGAAAACGTTTACTAAATTTCTTATTCGTACGTTCAAGAGCATTTTCGGGATTAATATCTAGAAATCTGGCATAATTAACCATAGAAAATAAGACATCTCCGAACTCACTTTCCATAGCCTCTTTATTACCAACAATTATTTCTTCTTGAAACTCTTGTAGTTCTTCTTGTAGCTTTTCCCAGACCTGTTCTGGCTTTTCCCAATCAAACCCAACACCAGCAACCTTTTCTTGTATCCTATTTGCTTTTACCAGAGCTGGTAAACTTCTTGGAACGCCCTCTAATACACTCTTTTTACCTTCCTTTAGTTTAAGGTTTTCCCAATTACGCTTTACATCATCCTCATTTTGAACCTTAACATCTCCATAAATATGTGGATGCCTATTAATTAATTTTTCACAGATTTCATTACAAACATCAGCTATATCAAAATCATTTGTTTCACTTCCAATTTTAGAATAAAATACAATGTGCAACAAAACATCACCTAGCTCTTTTTTTACCTCTTCTAAATCATTATCTAAAATTGCATCTCCCAACTCATAAGTTTCTTCAATAGTTAAGTGGCGTAACGTTTCCATGGTTTGTTTCTTATCCCACGGACATTGCTCGCGCAACTCATCCATAATGGTCAAAAGTCGGTCAAAAGCTTTTAATTGGTTTTGTCTGGAGTTCATTTTACAAGTTTTTGTAAAAGTAGTGTTTTTGAAATCTAGTAATTAAAATAATTTATTTAAAAATACCCTTTTAAATCAAACACCTAAATTCGATATTTTCAAATCTGAAGGCTACTTGTACCAATCAGAAAATTAATATAAATTGCATGAATATTAATTTATTAAACACGTGTAAAAGCAATTCCAAATGGAAATACGCTTCGCATTTTAGAGTTTAAAGCACTCAAAATAGTACTAATAAAAATTGCCTTAAATTGAAAATCAACTTCAAAAAAATAGGAAGACGACTATTACGTATACTAGCACTCTTTCTTCTATTAGTTCTTTTTGCCTATGTTTTTTTATATATAAAACAAGAACGCTTCTTCTTTAATCCTAAAGTTTTAGATAAGGACTATATATATCACTTTGACCAACCTTTTGAGGAGATTAATATTCCTGTTGAAGAAGATGTAAACCTAAACGCCTTATTATTTCCCTCTGATTCCATAAGCAAAGGTGTTATTCTATATTTTCATGGTAATGCGGGAGCCCTTCACGAGTGGGGCGAGCGCGCATATATTTATACTGAAAACAATTATGACGTCCTATTTGTAGATTATAGAGGTTATGGCAAAAGTGATAGCTTTTATGAAAAAGAAGCTGAAATTTACAATGATGCTCAAAAAGTATACGACTACGTGCTTACCAGATATAAGGAAGAGGATATTATTATTTTAGGCTTCTCAATAGGAACAGGCTTTGCCACTTATGCGGCTTCCAAAAACACCCCAAAGCTTCTTATTTTAGAAGCCCCTTATTACTCTTGGAATGATCTTATTAGCAATATGGGACCAATTCCTGAGTGGTTAATTGATTATGAAATCCCTTCTTACAAGTTCCTTGCAGATGTAAGTTGCCCTATTCAGGTCTTTCATGGTTCAAAAGATTTCATTATTGATCCAGATGAACATTCTAAACGTTTAAAAGACCTGTACCCTCATAAAATTAATCGTAGCTTAATTAAAGGAGCAGGCCATAGTGTTCATCTTACAAAACAGTATTATGATGAGCTTAAAGAGTTGTTAAACAACTACTAACGCATAATTTAGCTTAAGCAAGTGATTCCAAGTCCCAAAAGTAAAAGGTTAATTCTGATTAAAAATACATCTTGGAATTTAACAAGGTTTATAATTTTCTAGAAGATACAATACTAAACTACACTATTTCGTTTTATGTTTTTGATCATTTAGAAATGAAAACGTATTTGTTACCTATATTTCTATTTTTTTCTTTGAATATTTTGGGGCAAAACATTCATGCAAAGCCCATAATTGAATTTCTTAGATCGCCAAAAGTATTATATAGAGGGATTTATAATAATTTAAAAATCAATGTTTCTAAAACCGATAGTATTCAGTTATATGATACTGAAAACTCTCTAATTCCTAAAAGCATTACTGGATATTACAGAATTAATTGTACCTCCAATAAATTAGGGAGGAAAACATTAATAGTTAAATCCTTTCTTAATGGTTTGAATATAAAATCGGATAGTATAATTTTTAAAGTTGAAAATATTGATAGACCAAGATTAAAAATAGGTAATTACTCAGGTAAAAATCTAAAAATGACTGTTGATGAATTAAAAAATGCTAAACTTGAAGTATTTGTATACAATTTACATCAGGATTATAAAATCAAAGTTTCAGGGTATAAAATTAAAATTGCCGATGAAAAAATAAGACATGTCTACAGAGATTCAATTTCAACCGAGATTTATTCAAAACTTAAAGATTTACAAGCCGGCAAAGAGTTATTAATCTTTGACGTCCAATATCATTCTCCATATTTTAGATGTGGTAAACGCACATCTCCAGTGTATATAGAGATAATGAATGAAAGATGATAGAAACTCAAAATACTGACTAAACTTAGGCCAACAAAAGCATCTTCCATTAATTTAAATATCTGGCACTGAATTTGTTTGTAACAAAAAAGTAGCTTTTGCTACAAACAAGTAGAACAAGTCTAACATAAAAAAGAAAAAGAAATGATAATTAATAAAGGAACATTAATTCTAGGTGCTTTAATAGGTGCTGGTATTGGTGTATTATTAGCACCTGAAAAAGGAAAAATAACAAGAGATAAGTTAAAAAAAGAAGGTAAGGAAATTAAAGACCAGATAACCGAAGATTTCAAAGAAGTAAAGGAGGATGTTTCTAAAGCAGCCCAATCTGGAAAAGATAAGTTTAAAGAAGACATGAAAGACTTTGCTTCTAAAGCAAGTTATAAAACCGAAGAAGCCATTACATTTTTAGAAAAGCAATTGGCTAAGCTTAAAGAAAAGAATAAAACACTACAGCAAACGAGCTAGTAAAATGCTTTAGTACTGAAATAAATTCAAAACAGTTGAATTAAAACAAATAAAAAAACCAACGTTTAAACGTTGGTTTTTCTTTATTTAAATGCTTCTTATTGTTAAGCATTTTGCTTTTTAATCAAATTTAAAGCTGAACCTTCTTTAAACCATTCAATTTGAGAATCATTATAGGTGTGATTTAAGGAAATTGTATCTTTACTACCATCAGCATGAACAACCTCAACAGTTAAGGGCTTGCCTGGAGCAAACTCGTTTAAATCTAAAAAGTTGAAAGTATCATCTTCCTGAATTAAATCGTAATCATTTTCATTGGCAAAAGTCAATCCTAACATACCTTGTTTTTTAAGGTTTGTCTCATGAATACGAGCAAAAGATTTTACTATAACCGCTGCAACTCCTAAATGACGTGGTTGCATAGCTGCGTGCTCTCTTGATGATCCCTCACCATAATTATGATCCCCAATAACAACAGTTTTAACACCCGCTGCTTTGTAGGCGCGTTGCACATCTGGCACACCACCATACTGTCCTGTTAATTGGTTTTTAACAAAGTTTGTTTGTTTATTAAACGCATTAACTGCACCAATTAATGTGTTATTCGCAATATTATCTAGATGTCCTCTATAACGCAGCCAAGGTCCAGCCATAGATATATGATCTGTAGTACATTTTCCAAAAGCTTTGATTAATAGTTTAGCACCTGTAATAGTATCTCCAAGGGGTACGAAAGGCGTTAGTAACTGTAACCGTTCTGAATCTTCTTTTACAACAACGTTAACGCCGCTTCCATCTTCAACTGGCTCCAAATAACCATTATCTTTTACATCAAACCCTTTTGGCGGTAATTCCCATCCTGTTGGTTCATCTAACATCACTTCTTCACCATCTTCATTAATAAGCTTATCCGTTAAAGGATTAAAGTCTAAACGTCCAGCAATGGCTATTGCAGCGGTTAACTCAGGAGACGCCACAAAAGCATGTGTATTTGGATTACCATCAGCACGTTTAGCAAAGTTTCTATTAAACGAGTGTACAATACTGTTTTTAGGTGCATTCTTCGGGTCACTATAACGCGCCCACTGCCCTATGCATGGTCCACAAGCGTTTGTAAATATAGTGGCATCTAGCTTTTCAAAAACCTCTAAAATACCATCGCGTTCCGCTGTATAACGCACTTGTTCAGACCCTGGATTGATACCAAATTCTGCTTTGGTCTTTAAGTTTTTATCTAGTGCCTGTTGAGCAATAGATGAAGCTCTTGATAAATCTTCATATGAGGAGTTCGTACAGGATCCTATAAGCCCCCACTCTACTTTTAAGGGCCATTCATTTTCAGTAGCCCTTTTGGTCATATCCGAACCAACTTCAGTGGATAAATCTGGTGTGAATGGTCCGTTTAATAAGGGCCCTAACTCAGATAAATTAATTTCAATCACTTGGTCAAAGTATTGCTCTGGATTTGCATATACCTCAGGATCTGCCGTTAAATAATCTTTTACTTCATTAGCTGCATCTGCTACACCTTCTCTGTCTGTAGCTCTTAAATAGCGGTCCATAGAGTCATCATAACCGAATGTTGAAGTTGTTGCACCTATTTCAGCACCCATATTGCAAATAGTCCCTTTTCCAGTACAAGACATTGCTATTGCTCCTGGTCCAAAATATTCAACGATAGCACCAGTTCCCCCTTTTACCGTAAGAATCTCAGCAACTTTTAAAATGACATCTTTAGGTGCGGTCCAACCAGACAACTTACCTGTTAACTTCACCCCTATTAACTTAGGAAATTTTAATTCCCAAGCCATACCAGCCATTACATCTACCGCATCTGCTCCTCCAACTCCTATGGCAACCATTCCTAACCCTCCGGCATTAACCGTATGTGAATCCGTACCAATCATCATTCCTCCTGGAAATGCATAGTTTTCTAATACTACTTGGTGAATAATACCCGCTCCTGGCTTCCAGAAACCGATACCGTATTTATCAGATACAGACTCTAAAAAATCAAATACCTCACTACTCACATCATTGGCACGTTTTAAATCTTTTGCAGCGCCTTCTTTTGCTTGTATTAAATGGTCACAATGTACGGTAGTTGGAACAGCAACCTTCTTTTTCCCAGCTTGCATAAATTGCAATAAAGCCATTTGCGCTGTGGCATCTTGACATGCAATTCTATCTGGTGCAAAATCCACATAGTCTTTACCTCTTTCAAAAGCTTGGGTTGGTGCTCCGTCCCAAAGGTGATTATATAATATTTTTTCAGAGAGTGTTAGTGGTTTTCCAACAACCTCTCGGGCGGCATCTACGCGTGCTTTCATTCTCGCGTAAACTCCTTTTATCATTTCGATATCGAATGTCATAAGCTGTATCTATTTAATGTTTAATGCTTTATTTTTATAGGCTCACTAATATACGAAATTCGCAAATCGTTTTAAACTGAATGAAATAGAGTTCTTTTATTTTAGATTTGGTAAAATCTATTTAATCATTACCTCCATTATATCCATTTTGCCCTGATGAACTACTGAGATTTAAAACACTGTTCTAATTGAAAGTATATTTCCTAGCAAAAACAAAACATCATACCTTACCAGATTATTTTCATCATCAGTATTTCTAGATGATAACTAGCTTGAAAACTCGAGACATACTCGCGATGTTCTATTGATGTTGACGCTTTTCTTTAGCTATGCTCCGCCTTGATCTTCAATTCTGTGAATTAACATAAAGACACGACCTTCTAAATAGGATAGGCTTTTAGCAAGTACAACAGCTTTAGGGATTGAAGCGGCATCCTTTTTTTTGTAAAGAAGCATTAAGGTTTAAATTGGACTACAAATTAACAGATTGCCACGTGCTACCTCCTCACAATGAGGCTAAAAAAAAGATATAGCGGAAAGCCCGACCTATTTCCTGCAAGGTTTTGAAACCTTGTAGGTATTAAGGGAACCTGCCTGGGATATCGCAGGTAGACAGGCGCCCAACTTCTCGATACAATTCCTCATGCTTCTGAATCACTCGAAGTGACAGTACCGCGATATTAAAAAACAAAAAGTCCGAGCTTAAAAAACTCGGACTTTTAGAGAATATGATAAAATAATCTAAATGATTATATAACTAATTGCTTTTGAGAAGGTTTAAACTTTGTTAATACAATACCCTCTACAGCCGCTTCGTATTCTTCCATAGTAGGGGTTCTTCCTAAAATAGTTGATAATACTACTACAGGTGTCGATGATAATAAAGACTCTCCTTTTTTACCTTCAGCATCTTTTACCACGCGTCCTTGGAATAAACGTGTAGACGTAGCCATCACAGTATCTCCTGGTTCCGCCTTTTCTTGGTTACCCATACAAAGGTTACACCCTGGACGTTCTAAGTACAACATGTTTTCATATTTAGTACGTGCTGCTCCTTTTGGTGCATCATCATTAAATACAAATCCTGAATACTTTTCTAATACTTCCCAGTCTCCTTCTTCTTTTAACTCATCTACAATGTTGTATGTTGGTGGCGCAACTACTAATGGTGCTTTAAACACCACTTCACCTTGTTGTGCTTCAATATTTTTAAGCATTTGTGCTAATATCTTCATATCGCCTTTGTGAACCATACAAGATCCTACAAACCCTAAATCTACTTGTTTAGTACCACCGTAATATGATAACGGTCTGATAGTATCGTGCGTGTAACGTCTTGAAGGATCTTCGTTATTTACATCTGGATCTGCAATCATTGGCTCAGCAATTTCATCTAAGTCAATCACCACATCTGCATAATACTTCGCATTCGCATCTGGTTTTAACGCTGGTTTGATTCCTGTTTTAACCTCAGTAATTCTTGTATTGGCTTTATCAACAAGACCTTTAAGCACTTGCTTTTCGTTATCCATACCTTTATCAATCATGATTTGGATACGGTCTCTAGCAATTTCTAAAGATTCTATTAGGGTTTCATCTTCTGAAATACAGATAGATGCTTTAGCTTTCATTTCTGCCGTCCAGTCTGTAAACGTAAAGGCTTGATCTGATGTTAATGTACCAATATGCACCTCAATGATACGACCTTGGAATACGTTTTCACCACCAAATTGCTTTAACATTTGCTGCTGAGTTGCATGTACCACATCACGGAAATCCATGAAGCTTCTCATGTTTCCTTTAAAGGTTACTTTTACCGACTCTGGAATTGGCATTGTAGCCTCACCAGTTGCTAAAGCTAATGCCACGGTTCCTGAATCCGCACCGAACGCTACACCTTTAGACATACGTGTGTGTGAATCTCCACCAATAATAATATCCCAATCATCTACTGTAATATCATTTAATACTTTGTGGATTACATCTGTCATTGGGAAATATTTCCCTTTAGGATCACGACCAGTAATTAATCCGAAGTCATTCATAAACTTCATTAATCTAGGAATGTTAGCTTTAGACTTATCATCCCAAACTGAAGCGGTGTGACAACCAGATTGGTAACTTGCATCAACTATAGGAGAAACCACTGTTGCAGCCATCATTTCTAACTCCTGAGAAGTCATTAATCCAGTTGTATCTTGAGATCCTACAATGTTTACTTCAACACGAACGTTAGATCCTGTATGTAATGTTTTACCTGGAGTTGTTCCAACAGCATTTTTGTTGAAGATTTTTTCAACAGCCGTTAAACCTTGCCCTTCAATAGAAATTTCTTTAGAAGGTGCATATACTTGAGGTACGTCAATACCTAAAGCCTTACAAGCAAAGGTTTGTAATTTTTTACCGAAAACCACCGCATAAGAACCTCCAGCTTTAATGAACTCCATTTTTTGTGGTGTTAATGCTGTAGAGATATCTTTTAATTCTTGGTCTCCGTTATATAGTTTCTTTTCTTTAGTATTAATAGTTAAAACAGTTCCTGTTTCTACCGAATATACTTGTTCTAATACTGGCTCACCATCTGCATCGTAAACTGTTTTACCGTCAGCGTCTTTTTTAGTCACCCAGTTTTTAAGGTCTATACCAATACCTCCTGTTACACCAACAGTTGTTAAGAAAATTGGCGCAATACCATTTGTACCTGCAATTACAGGAGCTATATTAATGAACGGTACATATGGACTAGAAGAAATACCTGTCCATAATGCCACGTTATTTACACCAGACATTCTTGAAGACCCAACTCCCATAGTTCCTTTTTCTGCAATTAACATAACACGCTTATCTGGGTGTTGTTCTTTTAAAGCCAACACTTCTTTTTGCATGTCTTTGTTGTGCTCAAAAATACACTGTCCGTGTAACTCTCTATCTGAACGTGAATGTGCATCTGCACCAGGAGATAATAAATCTGTAGAAATATCTCCAACTCCAGCGATATATGTTACTATTTCAATTTCTTCATCAACTTCTGGTAGTTTAGTAAAGAATTCAGCTTGTGCATAGCTTTCAATAATCTCTTTAGCTAATGCATTTCCAGCTTTCATTGCATCTTCTAAACGGTCTGTATCCGCCTCATATAAGAATACTTGTGTTTTTAACACTTTAGCGGCCTCTTCAGCTATAGCTTCATCGTTACCTAATGCTAGATCTAACAATACTTCTATTGAAGGCCCACCTTTCATATGTGATAATTGCTCAAATGCAAAAGCAGGAGTAATTTCAGCAACCACAGATTCACCAAGAATGATTTCTTTTAAAAACTTTGCTTTAACACCTGCTGCACTTGTTGTTCCAGGTAATGTGTTATAAATAAAGAATTTAAGAGCTTCCTCTCTATGGGCATTACCAGAATCTTTTATTAACGAAATGATATCGCTTAATAATTCAGCCCCATCAATTGGCTTAGGGTGTAGGCCCTGAGCTTTTCTTTCTTCGATTTCTTTGATGTAATCGTTATAGTTCATATAATGAAGTATTTCAATGTTAAATTGCTTAAAAAAGCATTGTTATTTTTTATTTCAAAAAGCAGCGCAAAATACGAATTTAATGCAAAGATTTAAAACTTAAAATGAGTTAAGAATAAGTATTTATACTTAATTATTATAGTGCTATTATTAAATCAAATGATTAACATTTTAACAAAATTTATTTCAAAATTTAATAATTCATTAAAAAACCTATCATATAATTATCAAAATAAACTAATGTTTTGAGTAAATCGTAAAGTTCTATCCGCATACACTAAATAGTATTTCTTCAAAATGAACTTTTATCTAGAGATTTTTCTGTCTCTAAACTGTAAAATTGGCTTTTCCAGATGCGTATATAGGATATTGGCAGTGAAAAGTGTAATGATTAAAAAACAAATCACTACAAGCATTCTTTCTTCAAAGGAGAGCGTATTTAACTGTATTAACCGTTTAATACTTAAGAGTATTAAAGAATAATTTAATAGGTAAATTGAATAAGATCTTGTGCTCATAAAATACACAATCTCTTTTAGTTTTACTTTATTAGAATTTAAGCTTATACAACAAGGAAAAAGTAAGACTAAACTAATACATACGCCTTGTAAATAGATGAAAGTATAAAACCAAAGATGTGTATTGGGTTCTATTTCCAGCAAGAATATTGCCATATGTAAACTTAGAAATAAAACTACTCCAATCACAAATAACACAGTTTTAAACTTATGAATAAGAGAAGCGTATACCTTGGTAATATATAGCAATAAGAAACCATAATAAACACTGTCTAACCTGTAAATAAGAACTTTTCTGAAAGCAGCACTCCATTCGGAATAACTTTCAATGGTTGAAGAAATATAGAACTGCCACTTAAAAAGAGCTAAAACAACAATGATTAAAAGTGTAGTTACTAGATAAACTCTTCTTTTATTTTTAAGCTTGAAAAGGTATAGAGCTAAAAAGAAAATAAGGGGCAGAAAAATATATGCGTATTCTTCAATGGATAGACTCCATGCTTCCGTAAAAAAGTCCGGATGAGCTCCTGAAAAGTTTTGTAAAAACACCATGTAGAACCACACTTTACTACCTATTTGAAAGTCACCTAAAATTAGAAGCAAAAGAATGTTTAAAACTAAAGTAACAAAGTACACCGGAAGAGTTCTATACCAACGTCTTTTCCAAAATTTAAATAAATCGTCTAATTTAAATTCACTTAAAACTACTTTATTGTATAAGATACCTCCTATTAAATAACCACTTAATACAAAAAATAAGTCCACTCCTACCGCTCCCAATGTTCTTATAACCGTAACCACTAAAGGGATATTTTCATCGAACAGTAAGAAGGTAGCATGAGAAACAACAACTAAAAGAATTGCTAGGGCACGAAGCACATCTAAACCAAAAATTCTAGCTTGCTTTTCTAGCATATTGGAATAATTTAAAAATAGCTATTGCAATTGCAGTGACTTTAATAACAGTAGCCAAAATTAGTATTCTGTTTCCCGTTAAATAGTAAATTTCAAAATGAATAACCTTAAAGAGCGCTCCAATGTAAGTCATTGCCCAACCTATAAGAAATATAATAATGGGCATTATGAAGGCCTTTAAATTCACTAAAACAAACTTGTAATAATTTGATTTTCAGTAATACCTTCTGCTTCAGCTTTGTAATTTTTTATAATTCTATGACGAAGTATACTCTGTGAAACTGCTTGGACATCTTCAATATCTGGTGAAAATTTGCCATGTATAGCTGCATGGGTTTTAGCGGCTAAAATAAGGTTTTGAGAAGCTCTTGGTCCTGCTCCCCAATCTATGTATTGCTTAACTAAATCTGCAGCAGATTCACTATTTGGTCTTGTTTTACCAACCATTCTAACGGCATACTCGATTACGTTATCAGCTACGGGTATTCTTCGTATTACCTGTTGAAAATTAGTTATTTCGTCTGCTGTAAACAACGCATTTATTGTTGGCTTATCATTATTAGTTGTAGCTTTTACCACTTCTACTTCTTCTTCAAAAGAAGGGTATTCTAAATTTATAGCAAACATAAATCTGTCTAACTGGGCTTCTGGAAGTGGATAAGTTCCCTCTTGTTCAATAGGGTTTTGTGTGGCCAATACAAAATAGGGTAAATCTAATTTGTAATGATGTCCTGCAACTGTCACTGCTCTTTCCTGCATTGCTTCTAATAAGGCAGCTTGAGTTTTAGGAGGTGTTCTATTTATCTCATCTGCTAATATAATATTAGCAAAAATAGGGCCTTTAACAAACTTAAAGTGTCTGTCCTCGTCCAGTATTTCACTACCTAAAATATCACTAGGCATTAAATCTGGTGTAAACTGTATTCGCTTAAAGTCTAAACCTAAGGCTTGAGCAATCGTATTTACCATTAAGGTTTTAGCCAAACCAGGAACGCCGATTAACAATGAATGTCCTCCTGAAAATATAGAAATTAATATCTGACTAACTACTTCGTCTTGTCCGACAATAGCTTTAGCAATTTCTTGCTTTAATGCTTTATACTTTTTTACAAATTGTTCAATTGCTGCTACATCAGACATAAATTTACTTTTTTAACCAGTTACCAGAAAAATCACATTCTCTATATTTTCCACTTACTTTTATATAGGTGTCTAATATCTTTTCGGATTGCCAATCTTCAATTGCTCTTAATTGTTTTTCCTTAAGAGCTAATTCTTTTATTTTAAGAAAATCTCTAGCATAATCTGCTTTATGCTCGTCAATTCTATCAGTAACCATTAAAATTTTAAATTTAGTATCTCCAGATCTGTCTTGCTCAGTTAAAACTAAACTTATGTCATTATCTTTTAAGTTTTGAATTTGCGAATACAACTCAGTATCCATTCTTGTTAATTCAAAATTGTAATCTTGTGTTTCAGGATTTATAAGCTTTCCACCATCTTTTCTAGTTTCCTCCTCATCACTAGCTTCTTTAGCAGCTTCTGCAAAGGATATTTCTCCGTCTGTAATACGCTGTCTTACCTTTTCTAATCTTTCCTTAGCTTCCTTAATGGCACTGTTAGAAACTTTAGGTTTCATAAGTACATGGCATATATCATACTTTTGACCTTTTATTTTTTGACAATAAACTATATGATAACCAAAATCAGTTTTAAACGGCTCAGATACTTCTCCCTCTTGTAAAGCAAAAGCGGCTTGTCTAAATTCCTTAACCATTCTTGGTTTTTTTCTATCTAAAGTATAAATATAACCAGATTGCTTAAGACCGGGATCTTCTCCATATAGAACCGCTTTGGATCTAAAGCTAGCTCCTCTAACCATAACATCTTCCTTGAAACCTTTAAGTCTTTCTATAATTCTTTTCTCTTCTTCTTCAGAAGCCTTAGGAATAGCAACAATTTGAGACACCTTTAATTCTGTTCCAAACGTTGGACGCTTGTCTTTTGGAATTTTATCAAAATATTCGCGAACTTCTTCTGGAGTAACTTCAACTTCCTCAACTATTTTTGCTTGCATTTTAGAGGCTAATTGATTGTTCTTGTTTATCTCGAACATTTCATCTCTAAAACTCTGTTCATCTTCTTTCTTGTAATACTTTAAAAGCTTATCCATAGATCCGCCAAAGTATTGTAAAAACTGTTGAACTTGATAATCTACCTGTCCTCTAATTTCCACATCAGATACTTGAATACTATCCTGAATGGCGTGGTGAGCATACAACTTATTCTCTAACAAAGACCCCATTAGTTCACAATCTGAAACACCATCAAGATTACCTCCTGCTGCTATAATTTGCTCCCGTTCTTTTGGAACATCAGATTCTAGAATAATAAAATCACCCACAACCGACGCCACACCATCAACTTTAACAGCATTGAAAGTGCTTAATACACTATCCTTCTTCTCTACGGGCTTTTCCTCTTTCTTTTCTTCTATTATTTCCTGTGCAGAAAGCACATTTAAGGTAAGTAAGGCAACAAATAAAACCTTTATTGTTTTTGAATTATTTATAAATTTCAAATTGTTTGTTTTTAATAGCATCTTTCGTAATATCTTTTTCTAACTGCCTAATAAGCTCTAGTTTTCTTTTATTAATAACTATTTGGTCTATTGTAGGCTTTACATATTCTAATGGTGCAGCATCATTTCTTAACAGCACATCATTAATTTGCATCAAATATACTCCTAATGAATCTTTGAGTTGCACAAAATTAGATTTTTTTAACAGTTCTGATTTATTTTCGGGAGTTACTACAGGTATTTTTTCTAGTACTTGACTAAACCTAATCCAAATAGAATCATTTAAAGAATATGCATTAAACTGAATGGATATTGAATCTAATTCTGTTTTATCCGAACCTTCAAAACGCTTAAACTTCTCCTCAATGATATCGTAATCATTAATCTCTTCACTAACATGAATATACCTAAATTTTATGAGCTCCTCATTTAATTTAAATGCTTCTTTGTTGTTACTGTAATAATCTTGAGCTTCAGTAGAAGTCACTACGGTATCAATACTACGTTTAACTAAAGCTTCCATATACGCTTTGGTATATAAGTCAGTTTTATACTGACTCACAAGTTTGTTAAAAGCCTCTTGTTTGGTTTCATTTAAATTAACTAAAGCACCATCTAATAAAAGTTGTTGTGTAGCCCAACGATTTATATAATTCTGTACAATAAGCGTGCTATCTGCTTTGCTTGTTTCGGCTGTAAGCAAGTCTTTTATATCTTCTTCAAATAAATAGGATTCATTAACTCGGGCAATAGCTGTTTGTTCCTCTGATTTTTTAAAAAAATCACAAGACATAAAAAAAAGAACTAGAATTAAGATGACGAACTTATTTTGCACCTATTGCTTTTTTATCTGAGATTTTACCTTTTTTAAAACCTCTTTGTTAATTTTTATAGGGTATTTTTCTTTTAAAGTATTTACCCAGTTATCTTCTTTATAGGTCTGATAATCACTTATAACATGCCCCTTAGCTTCTTCAAAACTTTTCTGTAATTGGGGCAATACCTCCTTAATATCTACAATAACGTATCCTTTGTTATGTTTGTATATTTCTGAAATACCTTTTTTGAATAAAATATCTTTTGGTAGCACTTGATTAGAAGCATCCATAATATCGATAGTAAAAATAACATCTGTTGTTTCTTTACTATTTATCTGTTTCTTGATAGTATCGATATTGGTACCTTTTTCTAATAGTTTTGCAACCTTTTTAAGTACTTTTTGTTTTGAGGAGGAAGCCACAACTGCATCAATTTTCTTAGGGCTTGTATATGATGTTTTGTGCTTGGTGTAATAATCCTTTATTTCTAAAGAATCTGTCTTCGCAGCATTCCAAATGGTATTTTCCATTAAGTCAAACAAAAGTAAACCATCTCTATATTCATTTAGTATGTGTGCATACTCTTCATTCTCTTTCTCTAAATTAGCTTCTTTGTATTTTATTAGATTTTCATTTAAAAAAGTCTCGTAATTGGTTTTGGTAAAAGCTTTTAAAGGTTTTTTAATAACTCTTCCTTTTTGTTTAGCCATTAAATACGCTCCAAAGTCACTGTATTTAAATTGCCTGTTACCAATTTTTACAAGATTTTCAGTAGCCTTAAAATCTTCAGGTAAGGTCCAGCTTCTTTTAAAGTAAGTATCGTTTAATATGGATTGAAAGTAGTCTAATGCCTTTTGGTTTTCATTTACACCATATTGTTTTTTAAGTGATGAATAAAGCGCCTCATCAATAAGCTTAGAACGGTCGTCTCGTTTTACTTTCCCCTCCAACTCAGGTTTCATATCTTCAAATGGAGGTATTAACTTTTTATTTAGAAGTTTTACAATATGCCAACCAAATTGTGATTGAAACGGTTCTGAAACATCCCCTTCGTTTTCCAAACTAAATGCCATATCTTCAAACTTCTTTGCTCTTATTTGCCCGCTAGAGAATGGCGCTAACTTACCTCCTCTGGAAGCTGAGTTTTTATCATCCGAAAATTGTTTTGCCAAGGCCTCAAATTCCTCACCTTGTTTCAGCTTATTATAAATTTCCTGAATGCGTTCTTCTGGCTTTGTAAGTGTATCACCTTTTTTACTAACCATCATTATATGGGCTACAGTGCGCTCTCCTCTAGACTTTCTTTTATCAAGTACATTAACAATATGGTATCCAAACCGTGTTCTAAAGGGCATTGAAATCTCTCCAACTGGCGTATTAAAAGCAGCATTTTCAAACTTATACACCATTCTAAAACCAGTAAAATACCCCAATTCCTCCCCAAAAACTGTTCTACCGTTATGTACTTCTTTTCTAACTTTATCGAAACCTTCTGCTAATGCGCGTTCTCTTAACTTTAATAACCTATTATAGGCTACAAGAGTATCTTGTGGATTGGCATTTTCGGCCACTTTAATCAAAATATGATTTGCATTAATATCTTGAGAGATTCTCTGATAAGCCTCTGCAACCAAGGCATCCGAAATTTTGGAATCCCTAATGTAGCTATTTGCTAACTGCTTTTTGTAATTACCAAGTTCCTTTATATAGCTAGGTTTTTCATCTAATTTTAAAGATTTGGCTTCTTTTAACTTTAACTTGTACGTTGTAAACAGTTTTAAATATTCATCCACATCTCTTTGAGAAGCGTCCTGAACCAAATCCAAATTTTTGTTATAAACTCTTAAAAATTCTGAAACATAAATGGGGTCTCCTGCTACCGAAAAAAGCACCTCATCTTCAGACGACTGCGCTTCAATTGATATTACAAATAACACTGTAATAAATGTGAGGAAATATTTTATTTTCATGGATTAAGTGAATTATTCAGGTGGCTACAAAAATACTAATATAAAGCTATTATGCAAGTGGTTTAACATTGCCTTAAGCATAATGTTCTAGCCTTTTCTTTCTTTAAAATTTAACTACTTTACTTTGGAAAAGATATACATTATAGTAGTTTCTCTTTACACTTGAAAAATATTAATAAAAAAGCATTAATTTTAGTAACGAATTAACACTAAAAAGATACTAATATTTGAAAAGCATTTAGTATGGTTAGAACTACTTTTTTTAATAAATCCCATTTCGTATTTTTAATAATTACAGGTCTTTTCCTAAGTCTAATTTGGTTAATAAATTCACCTTTATACTCAAATAACACTGTTCTAAATATTGGGATTACTGCAGATTTACTGTTCACAGTTCCAATCATATATTTTCTCTTAATACGAAAGCGTAAAATTCCAAAAACTACGGTCGTCCCAATTATACTTGTAGGTGTCATTATTGGCACCTATGTTTTGCCCAAAGAAAATCAAACCTACTTAGATCTATTTAAAACTTGGGGATTACCTTTAATAGAGCTATCAGTCGTTACCTTTGTAATTTTTAAGGTTAGAAAAGCAATAAAACAATTTAACCGTAACAAAAATGGTAGTTTAGACTTTTATGCAACTTTAAAAACAACCTGTGCAGAAATATTACCTAAAAAAGCTATTATGCCTGTTGCCACAGAAATTGCTGTCTTTTATTACGGCTTTGTAAACTGGACAAAAAAGCCCTTAAATTCTAGTGAGTTTTCTTATCATAAAAAGAATAGTACCCAAACACTATTGATTGCCTTCATTTTAATTGTAGCTATAGAAACGGTTACGCTGCATACATTAATCGGAAAATGGAGTATTACATTTGCATGGGTATTAACTTTTTTAAGTATTTACAGTGGGTTTCAATTATTTGGTATCGCAAGATCCTTACCCCAAAGACCCATTTCAATTACTATGAATACCTTGGTTCTTAGATATGGTATATTAAATGAAACTGAAATTGTTTTTAACAACATTGAAAAAATTGAATTATCTAAAAAAGAATTAGAAAAAAACAAATCTGTTAAAAAACTATCGCCTTTTGGAGAGCTCGAAGAACACAATATTATCATTACTTTAAAAGAACACAACACCTTAATAGGTCTTTACGGCATTAAAAGAACGTACAATAAAATCGCTTTTTTTGTAGATGAACCAAATCAATTTATTGATCGATTAGAGGCTGCCATAAAAACCAACATTTAAACTATCTTTGCGGCAATCTTGAGAAAGACATTATGCGCATAGATATAATAACAGTATTACCAGAACTACTTAAAAGTCCATTTGAAGCTTCAATTTTAAAACGAGCTATTGACGCAAACTTGGTAGAGGTCCATTTTCATAATTTAAGAGATTATACAACCGACAATTATAAAAGTATAGATGACTATCAATTTGGTGGTGGAGCAGGCATGGTAATGCTAATTGAACCGATTGACAAATGTATATCTGGCCTAAAGGCTGAACGTGACTATGACGAGGTAATCTATATGACTCCCGATGGAGAAACTTTAAACCAAGGCATTGCGAATCAACTATCTCTTAAAGGAAACATTATTATACTCTGCGGACATTATAAAGGTGTAGACCAACGTGTCCGTGACCACTTTATTACCAAAGAAATTTCTATTGGTGATTACGTCCTGTCTGGTGGAGAATTAGGAGCAGCAGTACTTTGTGATGCCGTAATTAGATTAATTCCAGGCGTATTAGGAAATGAAACCTCGGCTTTAACAGACTCTTTTCAAGATAATTTATTAGCACCACCAATTTACACAAGGCCTAGAAATTACAAAGGATGGCAAGTTCCTGAAGTGTTATTTAGTGGTAATTTTCCTGAAATAGAAAAATGGCGAGAAGATAGAGCTTATGAACGCACAAAAGCACGTAGGCCCGATCTTTTAGATGACGAATAACAAGAGAATTTAAACAAGGTGATAAAAAACTTTTCACTTTTAACTTTACACTTTTAACTTTTTACGTATCTTTGCAGCCAATTTCGGGTTAACCTCTGGCGAGAATCGTGAATGTTGTTCTGAATCAATCATTTATAAAACAATTAAAGATGGAATCTTTAGTAAAATTTGTACAAGACGAATTTGTAACAAGAAAAGATTTACCAGAGTTTGGAGCTGGTGATACAATTACTGTTTATTACGAAATTAAAGAGGGTAACAAAACTAGAACGCAGTTCTTCAAAGGTGTTGTTATTCAACGTAGAGGATCTGGAACTTCAGAAACTTTTACAATCAGAAAAATGTCGGGTTCTATAGGAGTTGAACGTATTTTCCCTGTAAACTTACCTGCATTACAAAAAATTGAAGTTAACAAACGCGGTAAAGTACGTAGAGCACGTATTTACTACTTTAGAGGTCTTACTGGTAAGAAAGCTAGAATTAAAGAGCGTAGAAACTAGTAAACACCTTACTTACAATACATTAAAAGCCTTGATAAATTGTCAAGGCTTTTTTAGTTATTAACAATTGTTAATAACCATGGTTCGTAAATAGTTGATATTAAACCATTTAAAAAATTTGTTTTTTTGGAATCCATTTCTATCTTAGCAAAAGAGATAACAACAAGACTTTTTAAGAATTGTTTTCATTTTATGAAAAAGTTATTTCTAATAAAGTAACGTTCTTTATATATTTAATTGTTTTTTGAGGTTTGGAAGTGCCATGTGTATGTGTGGAAAACCGAAAAACCATGATACAGTAAAAAGTACCATATGTGAAAACAGATAGTACCTAATACTGTTGAAAGCTTAAAAAAATAATAGTTACGAAAGTGAAAGTTATTAATAGAGCAATGCATTAAGCATATCTAACGTGAAAACGAAAGGTAAAGATTAATGGCATCAAGGAAGACAATTAACGGAACATTTGCATAATTAGGTCAATACATTTTGAAAATTATCGAATGTTTCACTTGAAATAATAGTACCAAGTTGAAAAAACTTAATGTAAATTTAAGTTGATTTAGAACCAATACTAAATAGACGAAGTAATATTATTTCGAAAGAAGCCATATCAAAGTAGATTAAATTCTATCGTGATATGGCTTTTGTATTTTAATAACTACGGCAGTACTTTTTTATGAATTTCGTATTGGTTAACCACTTTTTTATATTTCTAGCAATTATATAACTATTAACACTTTTCATTTAGCATTTAGATAGTTATAAAGGTCTATTTTTGTATATTCGCATCGCTAAAAATTAATCTTCTATTTTTTTATCGGTTTTTAGCATTCCAATTAACAAAAAAAAGCACTACTAATGTCTAAAATTATTTATACTAAAACTGATGAAGCTCCGGCTTTAGCAACGCGTTCTTTCTTACCAATAGTTCAGGCCTTTGTTAAATCTTCTGGAATAGAGATAGAAACTAAAGATATCTCTTTAGCTGCTAGAATCTTAGCGGTTTTCCCAGACTTTTTAGAAGAAGACCAACGTGTACCAGATGATTTAGCATTGTTGGGTGAGTTAGCTACTAAACCAGAAGCTAACATTATAAAGTTACCAAATATTAGTGCCTCAATTCCACAATTAAAAGGTGCTATTAAAGAATTACAATCTAAAGGTTTTGCTGTTCCTGATTATCCTAATGAACCAGAAAATGATACTGAAAAAGACATCAAATCACGCTATGATAAAATTAAAGGTAGTGCCGTAAACCCTGTTCTTAGAGAAGGAAACTCAGATAGACGTGCACCCAAAGCAGTTAAGAATTATGCTAAAAAGAACCCACATTCAATGGGAGCTTGGGCATCAGATTCTAAAACGCATGTTGCCACTATGCAAGATCATGATTTTGCGCACAATGAAAAATCTGTAACATTACCTGAAGCAACAAACGTAAAAATTGTACATACAGATGCTTCTGGTAACACAACAACTTTAAAAGATAGTTTTCCAATTTTAAAAGGTGAAGTAATCGATGCAACTTGTATGAGCAAAAAAGCCCTAGTGAGCTTTTTAGATGAACAAGTAGCAGACGCTAATGATAAGGGCATATTATTTTCACTTCATATGAAGGGTACTATGATGAAAGTTAGTGACCCTATTATATTTGGTCATGCTGTAAAAGCATACTTCAAAGATGTTTTTGAAAAACATGGTGATGTAATTGACGAAATTGGAGTTAATGTAAACTCAGGTTTAGGAAACTTACTTGAAAGAATTAACGAATTACCAGCTGATAAAAAGGCAGAAATTGAAGCAGATATAAATGCCACCTATCAAAACGGTCCTGCAATTGCCATGGTAAATTCTGATAAAGGTATTACTAATTTACATGTACCTAGTGATGTTATTATTGATGCTTCTATGCCTGCTATGATTAGAACATCTGGTAGAATGTGGAATGCACAAGGTGAATTACAAGATACAAAAGCTGTAATCCCAGATAGTAGCTATGCAGGTGTTTATGCTGCTACAATAGATTTCTGTAAAAAGAATGGTGCTTTTGATCCTACTACAATGGGAACTGTTCCAAACGTAGGTTTAATGGCTAAAAAAGCAGAAGAGTATGGTTCTCATGATAAGACATTTGAAATTGCTTCTAATGGTAAAGTATCTGTAATTGATGATGCTGGAAACACTTTAATGGAACATACTGTTGAAACTGGTGATATCTGGAGAATGTGTCAAACAAAAGATGCACCTATTCAAGACTGGGTTAAATTAGCAGTAACAAGAGCTAGAGCCTCTCAGACTCCTGCTGTTTTCTGGCTTAATGAAAATAGAGCACATGATGCTGAATTAATTAAAAAAGTAAATACTTACCTAAAAGATCACGATACTGAAGGCCTAGATTTAAGAATTTTAGCTCCTGTAGAAGCTACTATTTTTACTTGCGAAAGAATTAAAGAAGGTAAAGATACAATCTCTGTTACAGGTAATGTTTTACGTGATTATTTAACAGATTTATTCCCAATTTTAGAAGTTGGTACTAGTGCAAAAATGTTATCTATTGTACCTTTAATGAATGGTGGTGGTTTATTTGAAACTGGAGCTGGAGGTTCTGCGCCTAAACACGTACAACAGTTATTAGAAGAAAACCACTTACGTTGGGATTCTTTAGGAGAGTTCTTAGCTTTAGCTGTTTCTTTAGACCATTTTGCAGGAGTTAATGATAATCCTAAAGCTAAAATCTTAGGAGATGCATTGGATGATGCCACAGAAAAACTTTTAGAAAACAAAAAAGGGCCTTCAAGAAAAGCTGGTGAATTAGATAACAGAGGTAGTCACTTCTACTTATCTTTATATTGGGCACAAGAATTGGCAAATCAGGACAAGGATGCTGACTTAAAAGCAGAGTTTATTTCTATTGCTGAAAAACTTGCGGCTAGCGAGGAGGCAATACTTAATGAATTAAATTCAATTCAAGGAGCGCCTTCCAATATTGATGGTTATTATATTCCAAATGAAGAATTAGCTAGTTCAGTAATGAGACCTAGTAAAACATTCAATACTATATTAGGTTAAACAAAAAACCTAACAACTTGTTAAAAGCTCCTATTCTAGGGGCTTTTTTTTTACATTTATGTAAAAAATTGTTTTTGTATGAAAACCAGCTATCTATGGTTTGTTTGTTTCCTCTTATGTAACATCCTTAATGCACAAGAAAAATTCACTTTAAGTGGTACCATAACCGAAGAAAAAAGTAATGAAACGCTTATTGGTGTTAACATCATATTCCCTGATAATCAAACAGGTACAACTACCAATGAATACGGATTCTATTCTATTACATTACCAAAAGGAACATATACCATTGTTATTAGCTACCTAGGATATGGAACAATTACCCAAAAAATTGAACTCTCAAGCAATATTACTAAAGACTTTCGTTTAATTAATTCTGTTGAAGGTTTAGAAGAAGTAATTATTACTGAAAACATTGAAAGGCTAAACATTAAAAAGCCTCAAATGAGTGTAAACAAATTGACTTCTAAAACTATAAAAGAAATACCAGTAGTTCTTGGAGAATCTGATATAGTAAAAGCCATCACACTACTACCGGGTGTAACAACGGTTGGTGAAGGCGCTTCAGGTTTTAATGTTAGAGGAGGCGCCGCAGATCAGAACCTAATCTTATTAGACGAAGCTACCATATATAATTCTTCTCATTTATTTGGACTATTTTCTGTTTTTAATCCTGATGCTATTAAGGATTTAACTTTATATAAGGGCGGAATACCATCTCGATATGGTGGACGCATATCTTCGGTTTTAGATATTTATCAAAAGGAAGGCAATAGCAAAGAGTTTCATATGAATGGTGGTATTGGTCTGGTATCAAGTAAACTATTAGTTGAAGGGCCTCTGAAAAAGGATAGAGGTTCTTTCCTGTTAGGAGGAAGATCCAGCTATGCGCATCTATTCTTGCCTCTTTTTGATATAAATAATATTGCCCTTTTCTATGATTTAAATACCAAACTAAGCTATAAAATAAATAAGAATAACAACATTTACCTTTCTGGTTACTTTGGAAGAGATGTGTTTGAAATTGAAGACACTTTCGAAAATCAATATGGTAACACGGTTCTAAACTTTAGATGGAATCACCTTTTTTCTGATAAGTTGTTTTCTAACTTATCTCTCATATACTCAGATTACGATTATAATCTAAAACTAAATTTTGTAGAGTTTGATTGGGTGTCGGGTATTAGAAATTTAAACGTGAAATACGATTTTAAACACTATTTAAATAATAAATTCAAATTACAATACGGGCTAAACAGTATCTATTACAAATTCAATCCTGGTGAAATTAACCCAACCTCTGAAACCTCAGGAATTAATCCGTTTAAATTAATAGATAAATATGCTTTTGAAAACGCTGTGTATCTCGATGTAAAGCACGAAGTTTCCAATAAGCTCTCACTTTCATATGGACTAAGACTAAGTTCGTTTATTAGACTTGGACAAGATGAGTTAAACATTTACGAAAATGATCATGCTGTAGCTTTTAATGAAAATCTTCAAATCTATGAAATGGCAGATCCTATTGGTACAGAAACCTATAAACGAAGTGATGTTATTGAAAATTTCTTAAATCTAGAACCCAGACTTGCTTTAGCTTATCAAACAGGAGAAAATAGTTCTATTAAAGCAAGTTATAATAAAATGTACCAATATTTACACTTACTGTCCAACACCAATGCCCCTACTCCACTTGATATTTGGACACCTTCAGGTAAATATATAAAACCACAGTCTTTACATCAATATGCAATAGGTTACTTTAAAAACTTCAATAATAATCTATATTCTCTAGAGGTTGAAAGCTTTTATAAAACCATTAAAAACAGAATAGACTATATTGATGGTGCAGATTTAATTGCAAATAATGCCATAGAACAAGTCATTCTAAATGGTAGAGCAAGGGCATACGGATTAGAATTTCTTCTAAGAAAAAATGAAGGACGGTTTAAAGGATGGTTAGCCTATACCCTATCTAAATCAGAACAGCAAACCGAGGGAAGAACACCTTTAGAAACAGGTATTAACAACGGTAAATGGTATAATACACCTTTTGATAAAACCCATGATATTTCTATTACGTCTAGTTATGATATAAATGAACGTCTAAAACTAAATGCTAACTTTCTATGGCAAACAGGTCAACCTGTAACCTTTCCAGATGCGCAGTATGAATATAACGGCGTTAATATTCCCAATTTCGGTCAAAGAAATCAAGACAGATTACCTTCTTACAACAGACTAGACCTTGCGCTTAATTATACGCCTAAGCAAAAAAAGAAAAAGAAATGGGAGCGCTATTGGGTGTTTAGTGTATATAATGTATATAACCGAAGAAATGCCGCCTCCATTTCCTTTGGTAAAAACTTTGAAAAGATGGTTAATGAGGCTACCAGACTTTCCATCTTTGGTATAGCGCCATCAATTTCCTATAATTTTAAATTCTAATGATTATGAAAAAAGTTGTTTGCATATTTATCTTTTGTTTCATCTGTTTTTCATGTGAAGATGTAATAGATGTTGATTTAGAAACTTCGGAACCGCGATTGGTTATTGATGCTTCAATCTCTTGGGAAAAGGGTACTCAAGGAAATGATCAAGAAATAAAATTAAGCCTTACTGCTCCCTATTTTGATAGAGACATTCCTCCTGCAATAGGTGCTACAGTCACAATAACGGATAGTCATAATAATGTATTTAATTTTCAGGAAGAATTTAGAACAGGCATTTACAGGAACACCACATTCATTCCAGAAATAAATGGAGTTTATACGCTAACTGTTAGTTATGAAGGTGAAATTTATACGGCTACCGAAACATTGAAACCTGTAGTTCCAATAGATTTTGTTGAACAAAATAATAATGGAGGCTTTTCTGGGGATGAAATTGAATTAAAGGCCTATTATACAGACCCAGAAAATGAAGAGAACTACTATTTGTTTGAATTTGGCAACCCTGGAAATATGCCAACATTAGAAGTTTACGATGATGAATTCAATAACGGAAACCAGATATTTGGGTTTTATGTTGATGAAGACCTCAAAACAGACGATGTGCTAAGAATAAAAATTTCCGGAATTTCACAACGTTGTTATGAGTACATAAACATACTACTTCAGCAAACGGATGACGACACTGGCGATCCTTTTGAAACGCAACCTGCAACCGTTAGAGGTAATTGTGTAAATCAAACCAATTCAGATAACTTTCCCTTAGGCTATTTTAGGTTAACAGAAACCGACGTCTTCTTTTATACAGTACAATAAGTCTATTTATGTAGCTCTTATCTGAGTGCAAAAAGTTGCACAAATAATCTAATATTTTAAGTGTTCTTTAACTAAAAGTAATCGTACAAACTTTAAATTTGAGAAGTTATTAACTTAATTATCAATCGCTAAAGTTTAGTATGAATAGAAAGAAAATAGTTATAATAATTAGTGCAATAATTGTCTGTTTAATTGGTTATTACCTTTTAGGATCTGATAAAGAGGGTGATATAGCACTTACTACAAAGGTTGAAAAAGGCACATTTATCAATGAGGTTCTTATTTCCGGAGAAGCACAATCTACAAGCTCAAAGAAAATTAATGGACCAATAGCCGCTAGAAGATTTAATATTTACCAACTTAAAATTCAAGACTTAGTAGCCGAGGGAACTATTGTTAAGAAAGGCGGTTATATAGGAAAGTTAGACGCCTCTGAGGTAAATGGTAAAATTAATGATGCCATGCTTAGTTTAGAAAGTGCGCAATCTAAATATACGCAACAACAACTAGATACTACCCTTACTCTAAAACAAGAGCGCAATGCTATAAAGGATTTGCAATTTAAAATAGAAGATGACAAGCTCGAATTAAAAAGTTCAATCTACGAGCCTCCTACAACTATAAAAAAATTAGAAATAAATATTGAAAAAAACGAAAGAGACCTAAAAGAAAAAAAGGAGGATTACTCTATAAAGAAAAGGAAAGCCGTCGCAAAAATGGTTCAAGTTGGCACAGAAGTAGCTAAAATTAAAAAGAAAATTGAAGAACTCGGAAATCTGCAAAAAGACTTCACCATTTACTCAGAAGATGAAGGTATGGTCACTTATGTTAAGGATTGGAACGGAAATAAGAAAAAAGTAGGCTCTACAATTTCTCCGTGGGAGCCTGCAATTGCAAGCTTACCAGACTTAACCAAAATGGAATCAAAAACATACAGCAATGAAGTAGATATCAGAAAAATAAAAAAGGGGCTTCCAGTAGTGATAGGTTTTGATGCATTCCCTGAAATAGAGTTAACGGGAGAAGTAACAAGCGTTGCCAATGTTGGAGAAAATAAAAGAGGTTCGGATATAAAACTTTTTCAGGTTTTAATAAAACTCAATGAAACTAATAAGAATATTAGACCAGGGATGACCACCTCAAATAGAATTAAAACACATGAGGTAGACGATGTTTTAATGGTGCCTCTTGAATCAATCTTCACAAAAGATTCTATAAGTTACGTATATACCAAATCAGGCTATTCAACCGAAAAAAGACAAGTTAAATTGGGAATGGCCAATAACCAAGTAATCATTGTAGAAGAAGGTTTAAAAGAAGACGAAACTGTGTTTTTGAGTAAACCAGAAGGTTTAGAAGAAAAACGTATAAAGTTACTAGACCAATAATGATTGATAAAATACTTGTAGAAAAACTTAAATCTAACTTTTCTGAGGCATTTCTGCTTATTAAAGCTAATAAATTTAGGACATTTTTGACTGCACTCGGCATCATCTTTGGGGTTGCTGCTGTAATAACTATGTTGGCAATTGGTAATGGAGCTGAAAAAGAAATTTTATCGCAATTGGAACTTGTTGGTGTAAACAATATAGTGGTCACCCCAATAGAAGACAAGGAAAATCCAGATAGCGCAAGCGAAGATGATGAAACTGAAAAAGAAGAAGCTAAAAAATTCTCCAAAGGCCTAGATATTTTAGATGCTCAGAGTGTTATAGACAATATACCTAGTATTAAAACGGTAAGTCCAGAAATAATTATGAACACCTATGTGATAAATAATGGCAAACAAAATGCTGTTAAACTAATAGGTGTTACCTCTAATTTCTTTAAAACTTCAAACATTAATATAGATAAGGGAAAATTCTTTTCTGAGTATCAATCTACCAATGCACTTCCCGTATGTATAATAGGAAGAAAGGTTGAAAAAAAGATCTTTACCGGAGAAAGTGCTATTGGTAAGTACATTAAAGTAAAAGATGTTTGGCTGCAAGTTATTGGAGTAATTGAGGAAAAGTTAATTTCAGATAAAGCCCAAGAAAACTTGGGAATACGTGACTTAAACCAAGATGTTTACATCCCTATAAAGACCTTTTTAGTTCGTTATAAAGACAGAAAAGTTATTGTAGATAATTTTAATGTTAGAAGAAATAGAGGTAACGGACCTAAAAAGCGAATTCCAAGAGGTAATTATCATCAAATAGATAAGTTAACTGTTCAGGTTAATAATTCTAATGAATTAAAAGCAACTGCCGAAGTTCTAAGTAAGATGCTAAAAAGAAGACACAATGATGTGTTAGATTTTGAAATTACAATTCCAATTCAACTTCTTAAACAGCAGCAAAAGACAAAGCAAATTTTTAATATCGTTTTAAGTATAATTGCCAGCATATCCTTACTTATTGGGGGTATTGGTATTATGAATATTATGCTGGCTTCCGTTCTAGAACGCACCAAAGAGATAGGCATCATAAAAGCCATTGGAGCCACTCAAGAAGATATTATTCTTCAGTTCTTATCGGAATCAATTCTAATTAGTTTAGGTGGCGGTATTATTGGAATTTTTGTTGGTATTATTGGAGCCTATGTTATCGAAATATTCTCTGGTATTGAAACAATACTTTCTTTAAACTCTATTTTAATTTCATTTGTTATTGCTGTAAGTATTGGATTGGTTTTTGGAATTCTGCCCGCAAAATCAGCCGCAAATAAAAGACCTATAGAATCTTTAAGATCTGAATAACCCATTTTATCAATCAATTTAAATCGAGAAACTTCGTGAAAAAAGCCATATTAATACTCATTTTTGTTTTTCCGTTATTCCATTTCTCTCAATCAAGAAGAATAACACTAAATAAAGCCATTGAAATTGCTAAAAAAAATTCACCAGACTATAAAATAAGTTTAAACAGAAACGAAAGAAGTTATTGGCAGTTTAGAAATTATAAGGCTAGCTTTTTACCTGAACTTAGGTTTAATGCTACTTTACCAGAATATAGGAATGCGGTTAGAAGAATTACTAATGATGCTGGACAGGATATTTTTGTAAATCAGAATCAACTTCTTTTAGAAGGCGGTTTATCAATATCACAAAATATTCCCTATACAGGAGGAGTACTCTCAGTAAACTCTAATTTAGAACGTGTAGAACTTTTTGGTCTTGATGATAACATAGGATATTCCATAATTCCGTTTACTTTAAGATATAGACAAAACTCTTTATTTTTTAACAGCTTTAAATGGGATAAAAAAATTGAACCTTTACAATACGAAGAATCCAAGAGAGAATTTGTAGAAAGTATGGAGCAAATCTCGGTAAGCACGTGCAGACGCTATTTTCAGTTACTTAAGGCACAAAAACAACTTGAAATTGCCAATACCAACCTATCTAATCAAGATACTTTATATAAGATTTCTGAGGGGAGATATAAAATGGGTAAAATTGCAGAAAATGATTTGCTACAAATGGAATTAACCCTACTTAATTCTAAAAACAATGTTACAACCAGAACAATAGAACTAAAAAGAACATCCCAAAATTTGGCAAGGTATTTAGAATTAGAAACAGAAGATATTGAATTAGATATTCCTGAAGGTTTACCCCTTTTTGATGTAGATGTAAATAAAGCTTTAGAAGAAGCAAATACCAATAGAAAAGCCGTTATTGAATTTAGACGAAAAAGACTTCAAGCAGAAAAAGAATTAGCCTTTCAGAAAGGTAACAACAGACTTAACCTGGGTATCGTAGCAAATTTTGGTATTTCACAAAATGGTGATGATTTTAATAATTTGTTTAATAACTTTAATAAACAACAAAATGTATCTGTGTCGGTTGGCATTCCAATTTTCGATTGGGGTGTATCCAAGTCCAGACGCAAAATGGCAGAAGCCAACTTAGATTTAACTAATAACAATATTAAACAGGATATGCAGGAGTTTGAACAAGAAATTTACTTGCATGTCTTAAACTGGTCTAGCCAACGAGACTTTTTATTTACTGCGGAAAAGGCAAAAGAAGTTGCTTTAAAGAGATATGACATTTCCAAAAAAAGGTATATTCTAGGAAAAATTACCATTACAGATTTAAATATTGCTCTTCAAGAAAAAGATAATGCCATATTTAGATATCTAGATTCGCTTCAAAAGTTTTGGCAGAACTACTATATTCTGAGGCAATTAACACTTTACGACTTTATCAACAACAAAAAAATTGAAGTTGAAGATATTGTTTATGATTAGAAGTATATATTTATTCATACTTTTGAATCATGAGCTTTACCAAAACCACAGAGCAAGATTCAAATTACAATCATCTGGAAAAGATGAATGTTGCAGAGCTTCTTTCTAACATCAATAATGAAGACAAAACTGTACCACATGCCGTAGAAAAAGCACTTCCTCAAATTGAAACTTTAGTTACCCAAGTAGTTTCTAAATTAAAATCTGGAGGAAGACTGTTTTATATTGGCGCTGGTACAAGCGGACGATTAGGAATTGTGGACGCTTCTGAATGCCCTCCAACTTTTGGTGTAGATCATGGTTTAGTTGTTGGTTTAATTGCAGGTGGTGATTCTGCAATTAGGAAAGCTGTAGAATTTGCAGAAGATTCTACTACCTTAGGCTGGGACGATTTACAAGCACACAAAATTACTGATAAAGATGTTGTAGTGGGTATTGCGGCTTCTGGCACTACACCCTATGTCATTTCAGCTTTAGAAAAATGCAACCAAAATAATATCATAACAGGTTGTATTACATGTAACCACAATAGTCCACTGTCTCTAACAGCACAATATCCCATTGAGGTTATTGTAGGTCCAGAATTTGTTACAGGCAGCTCCAGAATGAAAGCTGGAACAGCCCAAAAGCTTGTACTAAATATGATTACTACAGCTACCATGATTCAATTAGGCCATATTAAGGGGAATAAAATGGTTGATATGCAACTAAGCAATAATAAATTAGTTGACCGAGGTACTAAAATGATAATGCAGGAATTAGGTATTCCTGAAAACAAAGCACAAGAACTACTAAAAAAATATGGTAGTGTACGTGCTGCAATACATAATTACGATGACTGAAGAAACTAAAAGAACAGACAAAAAAGAATTAGCTAAAGGTATTAAAACCATGTTATTTGCTTTAGGTAGCTTATTTATGGGACCAATATTATTAAGTTTTGCATATAGTAAACCAGAAGCACCCTTATACTATCCTTTATTAATCTTAGGTTGTGCAATTTGTGCCATGGCCGTATTTATGATGTTTAAGGGTATTAAAACAATCATGAACAGTATGTTTAAGAAAGATTCTTAAGTATTAACCACGGTTTTAGGCGTAGTAGGGTTATACCCAAAATCCGAATCCTCAAAGCCAATTTTTAAACCTTCAAGAATATAATTAATAATGGCATAATGATGAATTGTATGGCTATTGGCCTGCGATAATAATGAGGCCATGGTATAGGTCATTTCTACTTTCCCTAGGCCTAAATCATCAATTACCTTTACTGAAGCACTCATAGATGCATTAAAATTTTTCAATTTTTCTTCTATGGTTTCCAAATACTCAATGGCTTTACAACATTGACATTCTACCTCTTTATTTCTACTCCTAGCTGTTAAGTCTACAGTGTTATCTTCGTTGACATTAAACACACAATCGTAAAAATCTAATATGTGTCTTACATGACAACCTATACTAGAATAATAAGGTGAAATTGAAGCATTGCTTAGGTCATCATCGGAAAGTTGTTCTAATAAAAATCTAGACTTGGAAAGTGTTTTAAGAGTAGATTCGATGATTATATCCATAGAAACTAAAATAGTTAAATAATTTGAATTGTGAAATTTTTGTTTGTTAGTCCTACTATATAAACTTTGCTTACTAATTTAATATATTTTATTCCCAAAAACCCATCTTCATGAAAATCTGTCAATTCGAGTGGATTTTACTATTGAAATGAATAAAATTTGTATCGAGAATAAGAATTTTAGCTCTTTAACATGTTCTCGATACAATTTTTCGTTCCTCAAAATCACTCGAACAGACATAGGTTATAATTAAGCCCAAATAACAGATATTCTATTCTTCCCTTTTGAAAATATAAGTCTTGTGATTTTCAAACAATGCTTTGTACTCTAACAATAATTTATAATTTAAATCTTCAAAATCCTGTTTTGCTTTTTTATAATTGGTTATCACAAAGCCGTCCTCGTTCTTATTTAAAAATAGTTCAATGGCTTCTTTGGTTTCAAAAACATCAAAGGTCCGTTTATAATTAAAGGGGAAGGCAGCATCTAAACGCTTATAAACAACAATTTCACTTCCTTCTGGAATCACTTCTAACGATTTAGTTACCGGATTTAAAATAATTAACTTCGGATAAATTATACCAAATATTACCATTCCGAGAAATACCCAACTTCCTCCTATTATAGACACACTTCTTTTAAGTTCACCTTTCTTCAACCAGAAAAAAGCCCAAAAAGCTCCAATAGGTGCAATCAACAGAAAAATACTAAACCATTTAACTGGTTTCAGCTGCTCTTCAACATTAAAAGCTATAAAAGCCCCTATGGGCAAGAAAACGGAAATTACAATTAGTGCTATTGTACTCCATTTAAACCATTTAATGGTTAATTCCTTTTTAATAACCTTATCTATGTAGTAGCCAATTAAAAATGCTAAAAAAGGATAGCAAGGCATTGTATAATTAGGCAACTTAGTGCCCGAAATACTGAAAAAAACAATGAAGACTACAGAAACGATAAAAGCGAAAAACACAACATCATTTTTTCGTTCTAACCAGGCATTTCTTAAACCTTGAACAACGTACAGTGAAAATGGTAATAAGCCAAGAATAACAAAAGCCCAAGTGATGAGAAAGATACCTCCATGACCTTCCATTTTACTACCAAACCTGTTTACATTATGCTCCAAAAAGAACCCCTCAGTCCAAACACCATTTGTGGCCTTATGAACTAAAACAAACCAAGGTGAAGCAATTAATATGGTTAGTAAACCTCCTAAAACAGGATAATAACTAAATAAATTTTTAGTAAATAATTCCTTTTTAAAGTACAAGAAAACCATAATAATAAGTCCTGGTAACACAATTGCTATAGGACCTTTACTTAAAGTTCCTAACCCCAGAAGAACATAAAAAAGAAGTAGGAATAATAGCTTTCTATTACAATAGTAGTCTATAAAACAAAAAAGCCCCATACTTATAAAGCATATTAAATATGGGTCTGGCACAGCTTGATGGAACAGTTGAACAAAAAACACGGCACTTAGCAATACCAACCAAGTTGTTACTGCAACACTTTTATTAAAAAGCTTAGACACAAAATAATAAGTACCAGCTAATGTTAATGCCCCAAAGACCGAAGAAAAAAATCGAGCACCAAAAGCTCCTACTCCAAAAATTTTATACCCTAGCATCATAAAAAAATAGTGCAACGGCGGTTTATCAGTTCTTAGAATATCATTAAATGTTGGAACAATAAAGGTATTATGATATAACATTTCTCTAGCGGCCTCAGCGTTTTTGGCTTCATCCAAAATGTAAATTGGAAAGCCATGAATAAAAAAACCACAAATTATTAAGCTTAAAACAAAAACACTTAGTAATTTGTTAGCATTAAATACACGTTGAAATAGCATAAAAACATTAATTTTGCACTTTATTTTTTCAAATTAAAAGGTTTATGGCATTTTCTAAATTAGATTATGGTTATCTTTCTGTTATCATCCCTGTTTACAATGAAGAAGATAATATTGTATTGTTAACAGAGCGCATTGATAACGCTTTAGTGGGTTACAATTATGAAATCATTTATGTTGATGATTTTTCTACAGATAAAACACGCATTAACACCATAAACATGAAACTGCCTCATGTTAAGCTTATTGAACTAAGAAAGAACTACGGGCAGAGTTTAGCGCTTTCTGCAGGTATTGATGCTGCCAAAGGTGATTATATCATTACTATGGATGGTGATTTACAAAATGACCCTACAGATATTCCTTCAATGCTTGAAAAATTAAAATCTGAAGATTGGGATGTCGTTACGGGTATTAGAGCCAAACGAAAAGACAATTTTGTTAGAACCATTCCGTCTAAAATTGCCAACTTTATTATTAGAAAAGCGACCAGATTAGATTTAAAAGACCAAGGGTGTGCTTTAAAAATATTCACTCGAGAAATTGCGAAAGAACTTAATCTGTATGGAGAAATGCATAGATTTATTAATCTGTCTGCATTTCTAAATGGTGCCAGAATAGCCCAAGTTCCCGTTAAACATCACGAAAGACAATTTGGTAAATCTAAATATGGCTTGGGCAGAACGTTTAAAGTTATTAGTGATTTATTGCTCATCATTTTTCAACGTAAGTATCTGCAAAGACCAATGCACCTTTTTGGTAATTTAGGTTTAGCCTCTTTTGGAATTGGTCTTTTAATTAACCTTTATTTTCTAGTTTTAAAACTAATGGGACAAGACATTTGGGGAAAGCCAATGTTAATCTTAGGGGTTATGATGATCCTAATTGGTATTCAATTTTTTACTATTGGTATTATTACGGATTTACTCATGAAAACCTATTTTGAATCGCAAAAAAAGAAACCATATACAATAAGAAAAATAACGTCTATTGAATCAGAAAGCACTAAAGAAGAAACTAAAGTTTCTACTAAAGCTAACAGTTAGTATACTTCTACTGTATATTGTTCTTAGAAAAATTGATATAAACGAAGTTTTTAACCTTTATAAAAACAGTAATCCGTTTGTATTGTTTTTAGGAATTATTCTATTGGTACTTTCTCAGATTGTATCCTCATTTCGATTAACAAACATATTCCACCATTCAAAATTTATGCTTACTGAGATGAGCAACTTAAAATTGTATTTTGTGGGTATGTTCTATAATTTCTTTATACCAGGTGGTATTGGCGGTGACGCTTACAAAGTTTTTGTTTTGAATAAAACATTTAATTGGAAGGTAAAAACATTAACGCAATCTGTTATTTTAGATCGTCTTATAGGATTAATTGTTATTATAGCTTTGGTATTCCTATTATCTACAACAATTGAAGCCTTAGAAACTTGGATGTCTATTGGACTAATTATAGTATCGGTTTCGAGTTACTTCATTGGAAAAACAGCTATTAAACTATTATTTAAAACCTTTGATTCAGTCTTTCTAAAAAGCTTCTTTTTATCGGTTATTATTCAATTATTACAGGCGGGAACTATCTACTGTTTAACAGCTGCTTTGCTACCCGATTTTAACTGGATTCCTTATGTATTAATCTTTTTAGTGTCTTCGGTATTATCTGTAGTGTCGTTTTCAGGTTTTGGTGTACGCGAATTTGTTTTCCTTCAAGCTTCCGCCTATTTCTTAATAGATACTCAAGTTGGTATCGCTGTTGGACTTGCATTTAATCTTATTACAGCCTTGGTGTCTCTAATTGGTGTGTACTTCATCATATTTAAAATAAAGCTTACTCAAATCGAAAACTAAATTATCTAAACTTAGGTGTTCGCTGTAATATTGGTTTATTAAACACCTCTAATGCATTAGGAAATAGAAATCTGCTATACCAAGCTTGATGATACCTGTTTACAATGTAGAAAGATACTACAGAAGACAATACCCCAAAAAAAGCACCAAAATACACATCGAAAAAGAAATGTTGCACAAGGTAAATTCTTGACGCTCCTACAAAAAAGGCCAAAACAAATAGACTAATAGTTGTTGCTTTATTATTTAACCATAAGGCAAGAAATGTGGTAATAAAAAATATTGTGGCTGTATGCCCTGATGGAAAAGTTCCTACTCTACGGATCTTAACACCCTCTACTAAATTTAAAATAATAGTTCCTTGATTGCTCCCAAAATACTTAAAAGGTCTTAGGCTACCATGTAAAATGCCTTTCTTAAACAATAAAATGATAAACAGCTGAATAAGAAAAGACAATAAAAATTGATAACACCTTTTCACTTTAAAAAACAGCAACAGGATAATGCCAACAATAGCAATACTAACACCGTTACCGATACTACTCAATGTTTTAAACACACCATCTAAAGCAGGCGAATGATTCTTATTTATAAATAGAAGTACAGTGCCTTTTTCGAAAATCAAAAGTGGTGTAACTAGTAATAAAAGCACTAAAAATACACTTACCACATTAAATAATCTGTTCTTAATCATACTACCTAACTTTAACTATCTCAAAGTTAGATACCTCTTATCATGTTAATATCACACAAAAATTAACTGTTGTTTATCAAAGCTAAGGGCTATGCAAAGAAACCGTTAAAGTAACATTAAGAGTGTTAATTAATTTTAAAGAATCTCTTATTTGATATGAAGTTTATTAAATCATTTGTCATTCAGAGGGAGGAACGACCGAAGAATCTCTTAACAATAAGATATCTCCTCGCTCATGCTTCACTCTGTCGATATGACAAAGAAATGTACATAACAACAAGCATTATATTTATCTCTTGTCATTCAGAGGGAGGAACGAC
>NZ_VSDQ01000107.1:76625-81460 GCF_008085455.1 Seonamhaeicola marinus
TTTAGGTATAACAAAGAAATATACATAACAACAAGCATTACATTAACCTCTTGTCATTCAGAGGAGGAACGACCGAAGAATCTCTTAACAATAAGATATCTCGTCGCTCATACTTCGCTATGTCGATATGACAAAGAAATATACATAACAACCAGCATTATATTTATCTCTTGTCATTCAGAGGGAGGAACGACCGAAGAATCTTTTAATAATGAGATATCTCGTCGCTCATACTTCACTCCGTCGATATGACAAAAAAATGTACATAACAACAAACATTACATTAACCTCTTGTCATTCAAAGGGAGGAACGATCGAAGAATCTTTTAATAATGAGATATCTCCTCACTCATACTTCACTCTGTCGATATGACAAGGAAATTTACATAACAACAAGCATTACATTAACCTCTTGTCATTCAGAGGGAGGCAAGACCGAAGAATCTCTTAATAATGAGATATCTCGCTACTCATGCTTCGCTCTGTCGATATAACAAATGAGTGAAATTAATTTGACTTTAAATCATCCAAAACTAAACGTAACTCACCATAAGAATACTTGTCATCCAATTGATGCTTCAAATCCGAAAGGTTTTCAAATTTAGTTTCAGGAATCAGCACTTTTAATTCATTATAATGCGCTTCAGACATTAGATCAATAATCTTTACTTCGCCGGTAGGCATATAACTTGCTAGGTGTCCAATAACTGTATTAACGTTTAGTTCACGTTCATCAGCAATTTGCTCTACAGTTTTTCCTGTTTTAAACAATGCCAAAGATTCTTTTTTAGTATCGCCTTTTTTACGTTTTGGTGTTTCAGGCTTAAACATATCTATATCTGAAGATACCTCAATATCATTTTCATCACAAAACTCTCTAATCACTTCAAGAATTTCAGTACCATACTTTGCTACGCGTGTTTTCCCCATCCCATTAACCTTTAGTAATTCAGCTTTATTTGTAGGTAATGTTTCGCACATGTCATATAAAGCTTTTTGTGTAAATACCTGAAAATGTACCAAACCGCTAGCTTGGGCAATATCATTTCTAAGCACTCTTAGTAACTCAAACAATTCTATATTAGTAGTACCGTCAATAACTGTCTTCTTTGGTTTCTTTGGCTTTTCTTTAGCCATAAAAACGGATTTAGCTCGTAAACGTAAAAATTCCTCGGTTTTAAAACCTTCCTTTAAACCTTCAAAATATAACAGCTTAGTAGTTAAAAAATCTTCAATGCTATCTAATGGTTTATTTAGGTCTTTTTCAATAGCTTTATTATCGGTAGTAAACCCTAATGTTTCAAAAGGTGTTTTTATATACTCCTGAGTTTGCGAGTTAAAATAGTGAACGCCTTTTATAAAACGTTCTTGAATATCTTCACTAAACTCAGGTAATTTTCCAGCTTCAGACAACGCTTTTAATTGTGTCTTAAAGCCGCTACCAACCTTTACCAAATTAGTCACCCCCTCCTTCATTTTAAGTAAAGGCGCTTCTATTGTCCCTTCAATACTATTTCTATTTTTGTAGAACACATCCAACATACGGCTAATAGGATATAGAAACTTGTAAAACTCAAAAATTTCGGAAATTAAATTCAGTTGAAAATCCGCTTTACTCGCTAACAGATCATTATCATCCGGCGCATTTTCGGCAGCATTTTCATTAAAAGATTGCACATTGGCATCACTAATAATCTGACTGGCATCTATCTTACTTTTAAGTACCAATCCTTCTAAGGACTTACATCTACTCAAAGCCACATAGGTTTGTCCGTGTGCAAAGGCGCCTTGGGCATCAATAATGGCTTTTTCAAAAGTTAAACCCTGACTTTTATGAATGGTAATAGACCAGGCTAAACGAAGTGGCATTTGTGTGTAAGAACCAATTTTGTTTTCGGTAATGGCATTGGTTTCTTTATCTACCGTGTAATTAATGTTTTCCCAAATTTCGGGTGTGGTAACTATATTATAGTCATCATCTGGACATTTCACAATCACTTCATCTTTATCCAGTAAAATTACCTTACCAATCTTGCCATTAAAATAGCGTTTTTCGGTTGAGCTATCATTTTTAATAAACATCACCTGTGCCCCCACTTTTAAGGTAAGCTCCTCTTTGTTAGGATAAGCAAACTCTGGAAACTTACCTTCTATTGTTGCCTTATAAGTTTTCTCTTTTGTAGTTAATTTATCAAGCTCACTATAATTTGTTTTTTCCGCTCTATTGTTATGCGTGGTAAGTGCAATATAGCCTTCGCCTTCTTCTGGTACAAACTCCGGTAAGTAACGTTTGTTCAATTCATCAGCTGATGCTTTAGTCAAAGCATTATTCCGTATCTCATTTAAGATGGCAATAAACTTAGGGTTGTCTTGTCTATAAATATGTTTTAGTTCTACAGTAATAGCATTACATAATGCATAAGCATGACTACTAAAAAAAAATCCGTTCTTATAATATTTGCTTAACAATTGCCATTCGTCCTCTTTAATAACGGGTGATAATTGCTGTAAATCGCCAATCATTAACAGCTGCACACCTCCAAATACTTTATTCTTATCTCTAAAACGACGCAGTGTTTTATCAATACCGTCTAATAAATCTGCACGTACCATACTAATCTCATCAATAACCAATAAATCCATAGACTTTATGATATTGATTTTCGTTTTATTAAACTTCCTATTAAACCCTTTACCCGTATTTAAATCGGCATCAGGTAAAATAGGACCAAAAGGCATCTGAAAGAAGGAATGTATCGTAACACCCTTAGCATTAATAGCCGCAACGCCAGTAGGTGCAACCACTACCATACGCTTTAAACTTTGCATTTTTAACTTATGTAGAAACGTGGTTTTACCGGTACCTGCCTTACCTGTTAAAAACACATGTCTATCTGTGTTAGTTACAAAGTCCCAGGCTAAATCAAGTTCTTTATTTGCGGCCATTAAAAAGTCATTTATAAAAATTGAATATACTAATTTGTAATATTTTTTCTATATATGGAGCGTAAATTATTTTAAAATTATGAAAAGTTATGATTAGTACGCACTATCTATTAAGTACAGTTCCTTTCTTAATAGTGATATTAAGCTTCAACCAAAACTATAAATCCATTAGAACTCGTTTAATAATCTTCTGAACATCACTATTATCCTTTTGCCGAATTAAAAAAGGCTCCAGATCTTCAGTGGTATTAATTTGTTCCGTTTTGTCAATGAAACCATAACCAAGGTAAGTACCTTGTTCTATCATTATAAAAGCGTCCTCATGACTATGTCTACCTTTTTGTTTTAATACGGCATTTTTAGTATTTTGCTTTAAGCTATCAATGGCTTCTAATACGCGTAAGTTATACATCTTATAATCTTCATCTTCTCTACAAACGCCTTTACAGGTACGTATTTTATAATGGTTACACGTGGTTACATCTTCTTGTAAATGACAGTATTTAGGACACAGATTATATCTCATACACAATTGTTCAATGTACCGTCTACATTCCGTAATAGAATTTAAAACCAAAATAGGGTTGGGTGTTGCCTTAAGAGCATTATACGCTATATGTATGATCCCTTTACGATCTGTATAAGTAAAAATACCAAACATCTTTGTGGCACGTTTAGCTACTTGATTATACTCGGGGTAATGTGTCTTTATAGCGGCATCTTCCATTAATAACGCTATGAGTTCACTCCCAGATAATTCAAAGTCTATATAGGCTGTTTCTCTGCACATAGACAAGGACTTTTTTGTCTTACTGTAAAAATGACTTAATACGCGTTTCCTGATATCCTTAGCTTTTCCTACATAAATAATGCTACCTTTTTTATTTTTGAAATAATATATGCCGGTTTTATTAGGTAAGTTATTAAAAACACTGGTTGGTAAATGCGATGGTAATGTAGCTTCTTTAGAAGATTTCTTTAAAAATTCGTTAAATACATCTTCAGCACTTTCTTGATCCCGTAGAAGTTCAAATAGTATTACTGTAGCCTCGGCATCTCCTCTTGCTCTGTGCCTATCAACAATCGTAATATTAAGTGCTTTACACAGTTTACCCAGGCTATATGATTTATGATTAGGAATTAGCTTCCTAGAAAGCCTAATGGTACAGAGTTTTTTTCTATTAAAATCTATATTTAGATATTTGAATTCATTTCTTATCGCATTGTAATCAAAATTAACATTATGAGCTACAAAAACGCAATTATCTGTAAATGCTAAGATTTTGTGTGCTATTTCCGCAAAAGTTGGCGCATTCGCAACCATACCATTATCAATGCCTGTAAGAGCCGTTATATAATCTGGAATTAAACTTTCAGGATTGATTAGAGAGGTAAACTCATCAATAACTTGATAACCATCATGTTTAAATATAGATATTTCGGTGAGTTTATTACTAGCGCCTGTAGTTTCAACATCTATAATGGTATATATCATATTAAACTCTCATCTGTGAAGTTACTTAAAGTTAAAGGTATTAATAAAAAGTAAATCTTAGGTAAGGCGGATGTCAGTTCGTGTGTTTTTTATAAACAATCGTATCGAGAACTAATGTAAACGTTTAATCATACTTAACATGAGTTGGACATATTAAAATCTTACAACAAAAACTTTACATATAATAATCAAATTGAGATTGTCATTCCAAATGAGGAACGAGGAGGAATCTCACTCCAATGAGATATCTCCTCGCTCATACTTCGCTCTGTCGATATGAAAAAGAACTATTTCAATTATTATTGCAGGGATTTGTTCGTTGAAACTTAAATTGAACTTTCGTAAGTTATTTCATTTCAGTATAAAGCAAAAAAAATCCCGATTCGTTAGAATC
>NZ_VSDQ01000877.1:0-767 GCF_008085455.1 Seonamhaeicola marinus
ATACAAGCGGACTTTTAGTGGTTGCTAAAACGGAACATGCTATGAATTATTTATCAAATCAGTTTGCTGAAAAAACAAGCGAGCGTGAATATGTAGCGCTAGTTTGGGGTAATGTTGAAGCTGATGAAGGAACCGTTGAAGGTAACATAGGAAGGCATCCTAAAAACAGGCTACAAAACACTGTTTTTTTAGGTGATGAAGCTGATAAAGGAAAACCAGCCGTAACCCATTATAAAGTTTTAGAGCGTTTAGGGTATGTAACACTAATATCGTGTAAATTAGAAACAGGGCGTACACATCAAATACGTGTACACATGAAGCATATTGGGCACACCTTATTTAATGATGAACGTTACGGTGGCGAAAAAATATTAAAAGGCACAACATTTACCAAATACAAACAGTTTGTAGATAACTGTTTTAAAGTGTTGCCAAGGCAAGCCTTACACGCTAAAACATTAGGTTTTGAACACCCTAAAACAGGCGAGTTTATGCGTTTTACTTCTGAAGTTCCTGATGATATTCAACAATGTGTTGAAAAGTGGAGAAGCTATTCAAAGCATCAAGAACTATAGTTGTTTTACTCAATAAATGGGTGTACAGATTTAAAAATACTTTTTCGGTATTCATAAGGTGTTATTTGCATATACTTTTTAAATTGCCTGTGGAAAAAAGACATGTTTTCATAGCCGCATTTATAACTAATATCAGTTAGTTTGTCATTAGTCTCTTGAAGAAGAATGCAGGTTTTTCTAATTCTAAATTCG
>NZ_VSDQ01000501.1:0-769 GCF_008085455.1 Seonamhaeicola marinus
CAGCCTCAGCAGTGTTGCCCATGCCCCAATAATAATCTTCATGGCCTGCCTTAACAACGTCATAATTAAGTTCTGGTTTAAAACCTGTCATGGGTACGGCACTCATGCTTTCAGCGCCACCAGCAATAATACAATCGGCCATTCCAGATTGTATTTTAGCTGTTGCAATGGCAATAGTTTCAACTCCAGAGGAGCAAAACCTGTTTACGGTTACACCCGGAACATCAACACTGTTTAATCCCATTAAAGAAATTAAACGTGCCATGTTTAAACCTTGTGAACCTTCGGGCATTGCGTTACCAACAATAACATCATCAATTCTTGATTTGTCTAACTGCGGAAGTTCATTCATCATATATTGAATGGTTTCGGCAGCAAGTTCATCGGTTCTTTTGAACCTAAACAGTCCTTTTGGTGCTTTACCTACGGCTGTTCTGTATGCTTTTACTATATATGCTGTTTTCATTTTTTAAAGTTTTAGTTTTTAGTATTAGTTTTTAGTGAAAATCTCATCATTTAAAACTTATCAACTAATAACTGGTATTTTTAATTGCGTAATGGTTTACCAGTTTTTAACATGTGCTGTATGCGTTCTAAGGTTTTACGTTCTGTACACAAGCTTAAAAAGGCTTCTCTTTCTAAATCTAGTAAGTATTGTTCAGTTACTAGCGTTGGTTCAGATAAATCACCACCGGCCATTACATAGGCTAATTTGTTAGCTATTTTTTGGTCGTGCTCACTAATGTAGTTGCTAGCCTCCATAGAGTCT
>NZ_VSDQ01000204.1:0-776 GCF_008085455.1 Seonamhaeicola marinus
AACTATATTATTAACAGTGTGTTCTAATATAATTGTTGGCCCATAATCGCCAAAATTGATATTATTTTTAAAACTATGCACTCTACCATCAAGAGGGGCAAAAATGGGTGTATTAGCATCAATCCATAAATCTACACCTAAATGTATATTACGCTCTTGCTCTGGGTTGCTAAAATGATTACTACGCCTGTAAATTCCGCGTACTTCCTTATAACCACCAAACGCTACTAATGCATTATTTTCTGCTTTAATTTGATTAATAAAATTCCCTAAATGCTTGGGTGATGATACATCAACTTGTTTTAATGCTTCATTATCTTCAGATAAGTTTAATTTAACGTATTGAGATATTAAAATAGCTTCACTTAAAACATGTAAAGGCTCTGAACTAATTGAATTTAAAAAAGTATGCAACGCCATAAAACAATTAATTTACAACATCCGCATACAAATCAAAATCTTCGGCTTCGGTTATTTTTACAGTGGTGTACTCACCTGTTTTTAAATAAGTTTTTGTGGCATCAATTAAAACTTCGTTATCAACATCGGGTGAATCAAATTCTGTTCTACCAACAAAATAATTTCCTTCTTTACGGTCAATCACTACTCTAAACTCCTGTCCAATTTTAGCTTGATTCAATTCCCAAGAAATCTGAGATTGAATTTCCATAATTTCATTGGCACGTTCAATCTTTACATCTTCTGGTACATCATCCTCTAAATTGTAAGCGTGTGTATTTTCTTCGTGAGAATACGTAAAACATCCTAAACGCTCA
>NZ_VSDQ01000232.1:0-778 GCF_008085455.1 Seonamhaeicola marinus
TTCGCGTAGTTTTCTAATGTGAACATCAATGGTTCTACCACCTACAACTACCTCGTTACCCCAAACGGTATCTAAAATTTCATCGCGTTTAAAAACCTTCCCTGGCTTTGAGGCTAACAAAGATAGTAATTCAAATTCTTTTCTTGGCAATATGATTTCTTTGCCTTTTGAAGTTACTTTGTATTCGTCTCTATTTATAACCAAACTGCCAATTTTAACAGTATCTGAAACATCTTCTTCTTTATAACGGCGTAGTAATGCTTTTACTTTACTAACCAACACCTTTGGTTTTATAGGTTTTGTTATGTAATCATCTGCACCTGCATCAAAGCCTGCTACTTGAGAGTAGTCTTCGCCTCTTGCTGTTAAAAAGGTAATTATAGTGTTTTTAAGGTCTGGGTTTTTACGCAATAATTCACATGCTTCAATACCATCCATTTCAGGCATCATAACATCTAAAATAATGAGTTGAGGTAATTCTTTTTTTGCTTTTTTAACGCCTTCACTTCCGTTTTCGGCAGTTATTACTTGGTAGCCTTCACTAGTTAAATTGTATCCTACAATTTCTAAAATGTCTGGCTCATCATCAACTAACAGTATTTTAATGTCCTTTTTCTTCATTTTTTAATAATTTCAAAAGGTAAAGATAAAACTAAAAGCACAATATACTCATTATTGGTTAATTAATAACGTTAAGGTAACAAAGTACTTACCCAGAGTTAACCTTTCGATGTATTACGTAAATGTTTAACACTTTTTTGGTATAAATTTTGTTGTG
>NZ_VSDQ01000253.1:0-778 GCF_008085455.1 Seonamhaeicola marinus
TGCCAATGTAAACGCTGCTTGTGATGACGATGTTGAAATATTTTCAGCTAACAATTGGAAAAATTTTTCAAAAGCAAAACAACAACAAATATTATTACAATACCGTTTAACATATTTAGCTGAAACTGAAGTAAACTGGTGTCCGGCTTTAGGAACCGTTTTAGCAAATGATGAAATTGTAAACGGCGTATCTGAACGTGGTGGGCATCCTGTAGTTAGAAAGAAAATGACACAATGGAGTATGCGTATTTCTGCTTACGCAGAACGTTTGCTTCAAGGTTTAGATACCGTAGATTGGACCGATTCTTTAAAGGAAAGCCAACGTAACTGGATTGGTAAATCGGTTGGTGCTTCGGTAACTTTCAATGTGAATGATCATGAGGAGACTATTGAGGTTTTCACAACCCGTCCTGATACCATTTTTGGGGTAAGTTTCATGACTTTAGCTCCAGAACATGAATTGGTGTCTAAAATTACAACACCCGAACAAAAAGCTGCTGTTGACGCCTATGTTGAAGCCACAGCCAAACGTAGCGAACGCGATAGAATGGCCGATGTAAAAACCATTTCAGGGGTATTTACTGGCGCTTACGCCGAACATCCGTTTACCAAAAAACAAATTCCAATTTGGATTGGCGATTACGTACTTGCTAGCTACGGTACAGGTGCTGTTATGGCTGTGCCTTGTGGAGACCAACGTGATTATGATTTTGCAAAACATTTTGGAATAGAAATACTAAATATTTTTGAAGGTGTTGATATTTCTGAACAAGCCTTT
>NZ_VSDQ01000011.1:0-781 GCF_008085455.1 Seonamhaeicola marinus
CACCGTAAAGACCAAATGTATCATCAGCAGGAATACCTTCAATTTGAGTTTCTTCTAAATCACCTTTTAAAGAACAAGGTGCGTAACCAAGAATTAATAAACCACCCCATAAACCTCTGTTTGCAGCAGATAAGTTTGTACCAGCAGTTTCACCTGGTTGAATGTTATCACTTTCTGAAGTGAAAATAATTGGAGCACTTGCAGTACCAACTGCATTAATTTTACCACCTCTAGCAACAATTAAAGCAGAAGCTAAAGATCCTGTACCAGCTCTACCTTTAATGATAGTACCAGCTTCGATAGTTAAAGTTGCACCAGATTCAACTACAACTTTTCTGTCTAATACATAAATTTTGTCGTTAGTCCAAGTTTCATCAAGTACAATACCACCTGCTTTAACAACAACTTCAGCGCCATTAGAACCGCCATTACCTTGGTTTATTATTGTAGTTTCTTCAATAATAATAGGTGTGTCATCATCTTTAAAACATCCAGTAAATACTAAGGTAGATGCAATTAAAAGTGTTAAAATTATTTTTTTCATGAGTTTTAAATTTTAGATAATTTTTTTATTCAATTTGATGCCGCAAAGAAAGCTACACTATGTAAATACGGTGTTACCTTGGTATTAAAGAACAGTAATAAAAGTGTTATGTTAGTGTTACTAAAAACAGGGTGTTTTGCTTTAAAACGAAACAATTTGTTAACATTAATTAACGCAGCTTTTTTGTTTTGGTGCGCGGGTAAAATATGTAGCTGAGAACAAGTGAAGCTAGGAATT
>NZ_VSDQ01000033.1:0-782 GCF_008085455.1 Seonamhaeicola marinus
GTGAAACTGAAAGAAAATTCAAGGCAATTTCAGATAGATAATACATTGCTATTTTAAATAATTGTTAAGCTTTGCGGTTTTTCCGTGAAGCTTTTTTTGTATAAATACTTATTTTTAAGAATTATTCAAAAATTACTTTTTTATCACTAGCTTTGAAACTTTAAAATTAAAACGAAGTGAAGTTAAATATTCAAAATGAAACCTCTAGGTTAAGAGCCGTTATTTTGGGTACAGCTGAAAGTTGTGGTCCAACACCTAAAGTTGAAGATTGTTATGACCCTAAAAGTGTTGAACACGTTTTAGCAGGTACCTACCCAAAAGAAGAAGATATGATTTTTGAAATGGATTCTGTAGCCAAGGTGCTAGAAAAGTACGATGTTACAGTTTACAGACCCGATGTTTTAAAAAATTGTAATCAAATTTTTTCTAGAGATATTGCTTTTGTAATTGACAATAAAATTATTAGAGCAAATATATTGCCTGACAGAGATAAAGAAATTGAAGCTATTAGGTATGTTTGGAATAAAATTGATGAAAGCGATAGAATTATTTTACCCGAAGAATGCCATGTTGAAGGTGGCGATGTAATGCCATGGAACGACTACATTTTTATTGGAACGTACACAGGTAAAGACTACCCAGATATTATTACAGCTAGAACTAATATACAAGCGGTAAATGCCATTAAAACATTATTTCCGCATAAAAAAGTTAAAGCTTTTGAGCTTAGAAAATCTAATACCAATGCCAAAGAAAATGCATTGCATCTAGATTGTTGTTTT
>NZ_VSDQ01000424.1:0-785 GCF_008085455.1 Seonamhaeicola marinus
AAATAGTTTTTTCAATATTGTTTTTTAGGGTATCAATTTGGTTAGCAAAATCAAATTTCACTAAGTTTAAATTGTTGGTAATTGGGTGATTAGGATTGCCAGATGCTAGTGGCGCATAAGGCCATTTTAAGCGCATAAGTCTGGTGTCATTATCATTACCTGTGGCTAACATAATAGGGGCAGAGTAGAGGTCTGCAATAATGCTTGGGTTAATTCTAACACCGTATTTAAAAAAGAAATCGGTTAAGTTTAAATCTCTTGCTACGGCATAGTTTTTACCAGCATCATTGTATAAACTATCTTTTTCAATAGCAACAGCATCAATAAGCCATAAGCTTTTACCTCCGTTCATGGTAAATTGGTCTAAAATCAATTTTTCTTCTTCGGTAAATGCTTCGGTAGGTTTAGCCGAAATAATCAAATCGAAAGTATTTAAATCATCACCTGTTTTTTGAGCATTTGTAGCTACGCTATCTAAAGTAAAAGGCGCTATGTAATAATAGTCTTTTAATTTTTTTATAAAGCTAGCAATATTGGCATCGTTTAGTTGGTTGTTGCCTTTTAAAATGGCAATTTTTTTACGTTTAGGGTTAACTAATTTGCTAAAACCATCGGCAAAGGCATATTCTAAATGCTGAACAGAGTTTGAAACCAGTTCTTGTTGGTTGGCTCCAATTTTGTTTTTAACTAGCGGAATAGCCACCGTTTGCTCATTAAAACTAGCCAAAGCCCAAGGGAAAATAATGGCTTGTGATGCTTTGCCGCTTTCGGTTACACTAAGCTGC
>NZ_VSDQ01000338.1:0-790 GCF_008085455.1 Seonamhaeicola marinus
AATATTAGCCGCTTCTGTAGCATTTGGGTAATCTGTTTTTATTTTTTCAAAGTATGATAATGCTTTACTTGCTTTTCCTAAATCTAAAGCAATGTTACCAGCTTTAAACAAATACATAGGTGTTGTAAACGCATTATCTCTCATATTTGCTGCTTTTTCATAGTACCCTAAAGCATCTTCTGGTTGGTTTAACTGTACAAAAGCGTCACCAATATTTCCTTTTGCTAAAGGCGCTAAAACTTCATCATCACTTTCAAAATCACTTAAATATTCTACAGCTTTTTCATAATCTTTCAATCTTAAATACGCTGTACCAGCATAGTAGTTTGCTAAATTAGCAGCATCTGTTCCGCTATATTCACTAATAATATCTAGCATACCGTATTTACCTTCGCCACCGTTAAGAGCTAAATTGTAAAGTGAATCTTTTTCAACTGCAGTAGTTGCTTGGTCAAAATATTTTTGAGCTTGAAACATATCATTCATAGCTGTAGTTTGTTTTGGGCCAGCAATAAACTCTCTGTAACCAATTGTACCTAAAACCACAACGGCCACTACACCAATAATGATGAATATGTATTTTTGATTTTTTTCAACAAAAGCTTCAGTTTTTGAAGCACCTTCATCTAAAGTATTAAAAACCTCTGCTGTTGTAGAGCTTTCTTCAATGTCATGTTGTTTCTCAACTTTAGTTGTAGGTTTGTATCCTCTCTTCTTGTACGTTGCCATATATTTTAAATTAATGCGCCGCAAAAATATAATTTTTCTTCATAACTAAAAGGCTATTTAT
>NZ_VSDQ01000914.1:0-790 GCF_008085455.1 Seonamhaeicola marinus
ATTAAGCATTTTAAACTGGATGGCAGAGGTGTCAGAAACTATACCGCTATAACCACCAAGCGCATCAATTTCTCTAACTATTTGCCCTTTAGCTATACCGCCCATGGCAGGGTTGCATGACATTTGAGCAATGTTTTGTAAATTCATTGTAACTAACAATGTTTTACTTCCCATATTAGCTGCTGCTGCCGCTGCTTCACTTCCTGCATGCCCGCCTCCAACAACAATAACATCATAAATTTCATTAAACATAGTGTGTATAATTAAACATGTTCCACGTGGAACAATTGATTAATAATAAATATTTGGAGATGATATTATATTGATTTAATTAGTGCTATATACTGGTTTTCTTTGCTTCGCATTACATGTACATCTTCATCTGTTTTGTCTTTATACCCACAGTAATGAAGTATGCCGTGAACTATAACTCTGTGTAGTTCTTCTTGAAAAGAAACATTAAAATCTTTAGCATTATCACGTACTCTTTCAACAGAAATAAATATATCACCTTGGATAATTTTTCCTACAGTATAATCGAAACTAATAATATCAGTTAATGTATCGTGATTTAAGAATTCTACATTTAGTTTATGTAAATATTCATCATCACAAAACACATAATTAACTTCTTCAAGTTTATATCCTTCTTCAAAAATGACATCTTCTATCCATTTTGAAACAACAGTTTCATTAGCTAATTCAAAATCTATTTCGTAATTGAAATTAATCATTCCCTTTATTAAAATACTGTTGCACTTTCTTTTTATAAATATTTTGCAAAGGTACT
>NZ_VSDQ01000852.1:0-29669 GCF_008085455.1 Seonamhaeicola marinus
ATAAAAATGCGGTAATAAAGGTAGTTGATAATGGTATCGGTATAGACGAAGAAAAAATCAAAAACATCTTTGTTAGGTTTTATACAGATAATAAACAACGTAAAAAAACAACTCAAAAAGGAGTTGGTATTGGTCTTTCCTTTACGAAGAGTTTGGTGGATTTACATCAGGGAACTATTGACATTGAGAGTGAACCTAATGTCGAAACTGTATTTACTGTAAGACTACCAATAGAAAGAAAGGCTTATGAAAACATTCCAGAAATAACGTGTAAAGACAAAGAAGACGTAGATTTTTACGTGCGTTCATCGGAAGCAGAAACTGCTGCTATTAGCATTAATGATGAGTTAATAGATCAAAATCTCGTTAACAATAACTCTAATCTTCCAATTTTATTGGTTGTTGATGACAATGCAGATATTAGAACCTTTATTAAACAAGCGCTAAGTAAAGATTATACCATTTACGAAGCGGACAATGGAAAAACAGGTGTAGAGTTAGCCAATAAAGTTATGCCAAGTGTTATTCTAACGGATATAGTTATGCCCGAAATGGATGGATTTGATCTCTGTAAACACATTAAGACTAAAAAAGAAACAAGCCATATTCCTGTAATAATGTTAACGGCTAAACTATCTCAAGAAAGTGAAATTGAAGGCCGAAAAATTGGAGCAGATGGTTATGTTAGAAAACCTTTTGATATTGAATTATTAGAATTAAGAATTAGCAATATATTAAAACGTAGGGACGATCTTAGAAAACGTTTTAATAGAGAAATAACACTAAAGCCCAAAGAAGTTACTGTAACTTCCATGGATGAGCAATTCCTTCAAAAAGCTATTAGTATTGTTGAAGACAATATGATGAATACAGACTTTAACGTAGAAATGCTTGTAAAAGAAATGGGCTATAGTAGAAGTAATTTGTATTCTAAGTTTAAGGAGATTACAGGATTATCATCAAGCGAGTTTATAAGAAATATAAAGTTAAAAAGAGCTGTTCAACTTTTTGAACAAAGTGATTATTCGGTAAAAGAAATCATGTACATGACTGGGTTTAATACCGCTTCTTATTTTGCTAAATGTTTCAAAAAACAATTCGGTGTAATTCCAAGCGAATATGTGAGCCAAAACCAAAAGAAGGCAAGTTCGGCTAAAGAAGAGTAAAAATAAAATCATTTATTACTAAATAATGAACATTGATTACACTTTGTTCATAAGAATTTTAGGTAATTTTATAAGGTCAAAAACAGACCTTAATAACACTAAAATGAAAAATCTTCTATTAGCATTTTTGCTATTATCTATTGTTGCTTGCAACTCACCTAAAAAAGAAACTACAAACCCGAAACCTAATATTGTTTTCATTTTTGCAGATGACATGACGTATTCTGCTATAAACGCCTTAGGAAACAATGAAATTATTACACCTAATTTAGATAGACTGGTAACTCATGGAACAACATTTACCAACGCCTATAACATGGGAGCATGGAATGGTGCTATTTGTGCAGCATCTAGAGCCATGTTGTTATCAGGAAGAAGTGTTTGGGATGTTAATAAATTCAGGCAAAATTGGATTAACAATAAAGAATTCGATAAAACGTGGAGTAAACTTATGGAAGGTGCTGGCTATGACACCTACATGACTGGTAAATGGCATATTGATGCAAAGGCAGACAGTGTTTTCCAAAATGTAAAACATATTAGACCTGGAATGCCCGGAGATGCTTGGGAGCACTCTGAACAAGTGGCTAAATTTAAAGCTATAGAAGGTACTGATACTGATCCAGCTACATTAATGCCAATTGGCTATAATAGGCCTTTGAGCGAACAAGATACAACATGGTCTCCAACGGATCATAAATTTGGTGGTTTCTGGGAAGGAGGCAAACATTGGAGCGAAGTCTTAAAAGATGATGCTGTTAGTTTTATTGAAAAGGCGGAAAAAAGTGAGAATCCTTTCTTCATGTATTTAGCCTTCAACGCACCTCATGACCCTAGACAGGCACCTCAAGAGTATTTGGACAAATACCCTTTAGAAAACATAAGTTTGCCAAAAAGTTGGTTACCAGAATATCCATTTAAAGATGATATGGGCTGTGGTCCTGATTTAAGAGACGAGGCTCTAGCTCCATTTCCTAGAACAGAATACGCAACCAAAGTCCATATTAAAGAATACTACGCCATAATTACTCATTTAGATGCGCAAATAGGAAAGGTTTTAGACCGCTTAGAAGCAACGGGGAAAATGGATAATACCTACATTATCTTTACGGCAGATCATGGTTTAGCTATTGGAAAACACGGGCTAATTGGTAAACAATCTCAATTTGACCATAGTATTCGTGCGCCGTTTATGATTCTTGGGCCTAACATTCCTGAAAATAAAAAAGTAACTGAGGATATTTATTTACAAGATGCCATGGCTACAAGTTTAGATTTAGCTGGTATAGAAAAACCAGACTATGTATTCTTTAACAGCTTTTTAGACTTGGCCATCGGAAAACAAGACAAAGGAAATTATAGCGCTATTTACAATGGCTATAGAGATTTACAGCGCATGGTTAGGAAAGACGGATTTAAGTTAATCATCTATCCGAAAATTAAAAAAGTGCTCCTATTTGATTTAAATAATGATCCTGAAGAAATGAACAACATAGCTGATAATACTGAATATAGTGACAAGGTTAAAACATTGTTTAATGATTTAGTTCAACTTCAAAAAGATATGAACGACCCATTAGATTTAACAGAAATCATTCAACTTTAATACCAACTAAACACATCTATTTCTAATGAAATTTAATAAGCTAAATATAGTATATACTCTTGTAGTTTCTATAGTCCTTTTTTCGTGTAAAAAAGAAACTATAATTGCAACAACTGCTTTACCTGATTCAGATTTTAACAAAGGTTGGCTGTTTCAAAAAGATAGCATTCCAAATGCCGAAGCCGTAAATTTTGATGATTCCACATGGGAAAACGTTACCCTACCACACGATTGGTCTATTGAAGGTCCTTTTGACAATAAATACAATGCAAGGACTGGCGGCTTACCAGTACATGGAATTGGTTGGTATAGAAAACATTTCTCTGTTGGCAATGACCAAAAAGGGAAACAAATATCTATTGAATTTGATGGCGCCATGAGCAACTCAAAAGTTTACCTTAATGGTAAATATATAGGCGAAAGACCTTATGGCTATATTGGTTTTGAATTTGATTTAACTAAACACATCAATTTTGGAGGCGACAATGTAATTGCCGTTCGTTTGGCACCAGAAGATTTATCTATGCGTTGGTATGCAGGTGCTGGAATTTACAGAAATGTACGGTTAAAAATGAACAACTCAGTTCATATTCCGCAATGGGGAACTTACATTACCACACCTAAAGTTGAAAATGGAAACGCAGATGTTAACATTGAAACTACAATAAAGAACAGTTCAGACCATCCTGCTGAGACAATTTTAGAGACAATTATTAAAGATGAAAACGGAACTACTGTTGCCAGCAAAACCTCTAAAGTTCTTATGGAGGCTAATTCAGAAAAGGTAATTTCTGAAATGGCTCAAATTTCAAATGTTACACTCTGGGATATCAATGCTTCTTATTTATACACTGCTCATAGTTCTATTAAAATGGATAACACAATAGTAGATGAATACCAAACACCTTTTGGCGTTAGAACAATAGCATTTAATAAAACTGATGGCTTTTTATTAAACGGAAAACAAGTAAAGTTTAATGGTGTTTGTATGCACCATGATTTAGGTCCTTTAGGAGCTGCAGTAAACTACAGAGCAACAGAACGCCAAATGCAGATCATGCAAAGCATGGGCGTTAATGCCTTAAGAACAAGCCACAACCCACCTTCACCTGAAATGTTGGAGGTTTGTGATAAATTAGGTATTGTTGTTATTGATGAAGCATTTGACGAATGGAAAATTGGTAAAGTGCCCAATGGATACCATAAATACTTTGATGACTGGCACGAAAAAGATCTACGGGATATGATTAAACGAGATAGAAATCATCCTTCTGTAATCATGTGGAGTATTGGAAATGAAATTTTAGAACAGGGAAGAAAAGATGGTTGGAAACTTACTAAACACCTAAATGATATTTGCCATGATCAAGACAATACAAGACCAACTACAGTAGGCTTTAACTACTACCCTGCTCCATTTGTTAATAAACTGGCTTATCATGTAGATATTGTAGGTATGAATTATTGGCCAACTACTTATTCTAAAATTGTAGAAGAAAATCCAGATATGATTGTTTATGGTTCAGAGACCTCATCACAAACAAGTAGTCGTGGCGTATATCACTTACCAATAGAATTTAGAGAAAAACACGAAACCAATCATGTTTCTAGTTATGATGTAACTGTAGGACCACCATGGGCTTATGCTCCAGATATTGAGTTTGACGCTCTTGAAAAGAGTCCTAATGCCTTAGGTGAATTTATATGGACTGGTTTTGACTATTTAGGTGAACCTACTCCATATGGCGGAAGAGACAATTCTACCAATGGTTATTGGAATGATGATTGGCCATCTCATGCATCTTATTTTGCACCAGTAGATTTATGCGGTTTCCCAAAAGACAGATACTATTTATATCAAAGTCAGTGGACTACAGAACCTATGGTTCATGTGTTACCACATTGGAACTGGGATGATATGAAGGGAAAAACAATTCCGGTTTACTCATACACTAATTGTGATGAAGTAGAATTATTTGTTAACGGAAAATCCTTTGGTAAAAAAGTAAAAGGAAAAGACTTTACTGAGATTCCTTCAGAATACCATGAATTTGAAAAAGGCATGTACAAAACCAAATATAGACTCTCTTGGAATGTACCTTATCAACCAGGAGCTATAAAAGTGGTGGCTTTTAAGGATGGAAAAGAAGTTGTAAGCAAAGAAATAAAAACTGCTGGCGAACCTGCGCAAATAAAACTAGAAGCTGATAGAACTAGTATTACAGCAGATGGTAAAGATCTTTCTTTCATAACCGTGTCCGTACTAGATAAAGATGGAAATATTTGCCCTAAAGCAGATAATTTAATTAATTTTAAAATTGAAGGCGCTGGAGCATTAGCAGCTGTTGGTAATGGAGATCAAGCATCTTTAGCTTCATTTAGAAAACCTGAAAACAAAGCCTTTAGTGGTAAATGTTTGCTTGTGGTAAAATCTTCTGAAGCGGCTGGAAGTATTAATATTATTGCTTCTTCAGATAATTTGGCTGATGCTTCAATAGCAATTGCAACAAAATAAATTCAAATGAAACGTTTCTTAGTTTATTCACTTCTTTTTACTCAAGTTATTATGGCACAAAAGCCTACATCTGTTCATTTATGGCCCAATGCTGTTCCCAATGAAACAGAAGCAAAACAAGAACATGAAATATCGGACAACAACAAGAATAATGTTATAAGAGTTTCAAAAGTTACCAATCCTGATTTTCTAGTATTTAAACCTATAAAAGCTCATAAATCTAAAGGCGCTGTTATAGTTTGTCCAGGAGGCGGCTATAGTGTACTTTCTACCAACTTAGAAGGTAGTGAAACTGCACAATGGTTAAATAGTTTAGGGTATACTGCTTTTGTTTTAAACTATAGGGTTCCTCAAAAACAACTGGGAGCTTTAAATGATGTACAACGTGCTATAAGAATCATAAGAAACAACGCAGATAAATATGACATAGACCCCAATAAAATTGGAGTTCTTGGTTTTTCTGCTGGAGGCAGTTTAAGTGCTCGTGCTGCAACGCTTTTCACAACCAATTCTTATGAAAAAATTGATGCGATGGACGCCATATCTTGTAGGCCTGATTTTGCTATATTAATATATCCCGCATATTTAGATAAAGGAGAGCTACGTAGCTTAACACCTGAAATTAAAATTCCAGAGAATGCACCGCCATTTTTCATTTTTGCTACTGCTGATGATAAATACGGAAATAGCGCCTTGGTTATGACCACAGCTTTACGGGATCATAAAATTCCTGTGGATTTACATTTTATTCAAAACGGTGGACATGGCTACGGGCTTAGACCGGGTAACCCAGCAGCTAAAATGTGGCCACGTTTAGCGGAAAACTGGTTGGAAAAGATTCTTGATTAGAGCAGACCTATTGCGTAAATAGCCCCCATGTTCTTATGAGCTTGTTTCAGGATATATAAATAGAAGCCCCTGAAACAAGTTAAGGTTAACCAGCAAACATAAATTTAAAGGTACAAAAAGCAGGAAACTCCTTAAGAGTTTCCTGTTTTCACTTTACTATCTCTAGTCCTATTATATTTTTCAAATAGTTCTTTTACCTTAGACTGATATTTCGGTTTATTGATAAGGTTCTTATTCTCATTTTCCGAAACATTATCATTTAAATTAAATAATGCAAAAGGCGTTCGTGTTGCATTTGTTTTATCCTTTTTATCAACTTGAATGATTAATTTCCATCCATCTTCAGTAATCATGGCTCGCTTACTCGTACCACTTTGTGTGATTAAAAACTCATGTGGTTTTGCCCTTCCATCTCCAAGTAAAACTGGTAATAAATTAGAAGAATCCATTGCTTGATGTTCCTCTATCTTTTGATTGGTAATCGCAGCCAAAGTAGCCATAATATCTATTCCCAAAATTGGTTTATCTGATATTTGCTTAGCTTTTATTTTACTTGGCCACCATGCTATAAAAGGCACTCTTGTACCTCCTTCATAAGCGGTATTCTTTCCTCCTCTATAAATCGTATTAGACTGATGACCAGACTGCATTGTAGGTTTTATTCTTAAACCTCCATTATCTGATGTAAAAATGATTAATGTATTATCATAAACACCTTGTTCTTTTAAAGCTTCTACCATCATTTCCATCTGAACATCAAGTTCTTTTACCATATCCAAGTGATTTGATGGTGTAGTTCCAGCTATTTTGGTTCCATTCAAGACTTTTGATGGTGTATGCGGTTTATGAACTGCCTGAGAGCAATAATACATAAAAAATGGCGCCTTAGTTTTGGCATTTCTCTCAATAAATTCTACGGCTTTATCAACCAATAATTTACCCGCATTATGCGGATTCCAATTACTATCTCCTAAACCTTCTTTCTTATCAAGTTTAAATCCTCGTTTTGTCCCATAATCTTTGGTAATAAATGTAATCTCCGAATCAGGTCCTAATGGTGTCATTATTCCATTTTCGTAAACGGCATATGGTTCTGCTTGAATTCCGGCAGGATACATATAACTGTAATCAAACCCGTTTTGCACAGGTCCTTTATCTAGAACTTTAGTAATATCAACACCTGTCTCGCGCTCCTTTCTTGGACTTCTATAAACAACTGCAGGATTATCCTTTCTTCCGAAATCCATTCCAAATCCCCATTTTCCAAAGAAAGAGGTTTTGTAACCTGCTTGTTTCATCAGCTTTCCTAAAGTTAATTGATTCTCTTCAATGGGTGAAGGTTGATAGCAGCCCCAAACTCCCCAAGGAGCGTAACTACGATAACAATGGTTACCAGTCATTACTGCATATCTGGTTGGCGCACACAAAGCAGCGGGCGAATGCGCATCAGTAAACACTATCCCTTCTTGAGATAATTTATCCAAAGTTGGTGTCTCTACAACAATCTTATTAGAGTGTAATCTTCTGTAATACGAAATATCCCCAGAACCAATATCGTCAGCAAGCACTACAATTACATTGGGTTGTTGTGCATAAATGTAACACCCATAAATACTAAATACTATTGCTATTAATTTTTTTAATTTCATTTTATTTAACAAGTTTTAACCAATTTAAATTTACTGCTTTAGTAGATCCCCAATCTGAATGGAATACAACTACTATGTTCTTTTTACCCGTAACTTTTTCTAATAAAGGTGTCTCTATAGTTTCCCAATTGCTCCACCCTCCTGTACTCTCTATCGGAAACTTTGCTATTAGTTTTCCTTTGGAATTTCCAATTCTAACTTCAAAATGCCCTATACGCTGTCCACAAGCTACTCTCGCCTGCATTTTTGTTGCTGAGCCATCTTCAAAATCAACATTATTAAACTGAACCGTGCTCATCATTTTCGTATCACAAACCATCCAGCCTAATGGTTCATCTCCACTTACAAAGCTAGTTTTAGCACCTTTTATTCCATTATGTCTATCTACCTGTATTTCTTCACCAATAGCTGGCGCATTAATTCCTCGCATTGTTGGCTTAACTTTTTTTATGGTTCCATCTTTTTTAAACTGCATATAATCCGCACACATGGAACGTAACTTGTTGTATCCGCTTATTTGCCAGAAATGATAAAATAGAATCCATTGACCGTTATAGTTAACAATTGAATGATGATTGGTTCCATTAGCAATATTGTCCATTATTTTGCCTTGATAAACAAATGGTCCCAGAGGATTATCGCTTATGGCATATCCAATAGAATAACCTTCATCTGCAAAAACATGAGCAAATGTGAAATAATATTTACCATCTTTCTTAAAACAAAAAGAGCCTTCTTTATAACCTGCTGGTAAACCTTCAACTTTAATAGGGTCTGCTGCTATTTCTTTCATGTTACTTTTTAAGGGTGCAACAAACAATTCTTTTCCACCACCAAAATATAAATAAGCCTTCCCATTATCATCCAATAATAATCCTGGGTCTATTCCGCTAACCCCCTGTATATAAGACTTCTCCCATTTGAAAGGTCCCGTTGGACTTTTTGAAGTTCCTACACCTATTCTTCTAAATGAAGAACCATCTAATGGTTTTGCAGGGTAATAGTAATAATAAACATCTCCTTTTTTAATACAATCTGGTGCCCACATACCATAAGAATTCTTCTCTCCCCAAGGCACTTCATTTTGATCTAAAACCACGCCGTAATCCTTCCAAGTATTTCCCCCTTCTAACGAAAACAAATGATAATCGGGCATGCAAAAACGTGGTGCTTTTGTACCCTTAGGAGGTACTATATCGTGTGATGGATATACATAAAGTTTTCCGTTAAAAACACGAGCTGTAGGATCTGCTGTATATATATGTGTTACCAATGGGTTTTGCCCCGTTGAAAATTGAACAAGTAGACAAACAGTTAAAAGGAATAAAAAGTTTTTCATGTTTAGTTTTAGTTGAAATACTCGGGAAATGCCTGCTTAATATCCAATTCATCACCAGTATCCTCTTGCCATTGCACAAATTCGGTTAGTAGCTTTTTGACAATAGTGGTTGTTCCCGATTTAGATATTAAGTTCTTAGTTTCCCATTTATCGTTTTTTAAATTATATAGTTCAGCAACATTAACTTTTGGATACATTATTAATTTATAATCACCTTGAATTATACTTCGTTGGTCATCAAACATTGCTAAATAAATGGACTTGTAAACATCCTTTTCTGATGCTTTCTTGATTATAGGTTTTAATGATTTAAAATCCATATAATCCGGAATGTCGGCACCAATAAAATCTAATAGTGTCGGATAAATATCTTGTAAATACAAACGTTGCTTTAGTTTCTTGCCCGTTGGAATTCCTGGTCCTTTAATAATTAAAGGTGCTTTGGCACTTATATCATATAAACATACTTTTCCTGCTACCCCATTTTCACCAAAACTAATTCCGTGGTCCGACATAAATACAATAATAGAGTTTTCATAAAGTCCCTGTGCTTTTAAAGCTTCAAAAATATCTCCAATTCTATCATCCATATGAGTTACCATGGCATTGTTCTGTTGGTAACGTCCTTGCATTGTTTTAGGATTTAAAGGTGCCGATGTATAGTTGTACTTTATATGTGGGTGAAGAGGTCCTGCTTTTACACTAGGCGGCAATTCTATTTCTGCTTTGGGGTACATATCATAATATTTCTGCTCAGTTTGACGTGGCACATGTGGCGCATTAAACGCAACATACAAGAAAAATGGGCTTTCTTTTTTAGCTGCACTATTTATAAAAGCCACGGCCTCATTTCCAACGATATCAGTATAATGCCCCTCCGGAGAATGGTAGGTTTTTAATTGTCCTGGTGTAATGGTTCCATAATGATTAAATGTTTCCTTTACAGACTTACCTAATGCATGCCATTTTCCAGTAAAGTATGTTTCATACCCCTTGTCTTTTAACCTTTCGGTAAGTGATAATCCTGGAACGCGTTCTTTATTAATTTTTGAAGCCTTCCATAAATGGACTCCATTAAATAACATGGTTCTACTTGGTATACAAACCGCAGGAGACCAACATCCCATATTATAGGCGTTCGTAAAATAAACTCCAGAATCTGCCAATGCATCAATGTTTGGGGTACTAATACCTCCAAACCCATATGCCCCTACCGCTAGGTTACTTTGGTCATCAGATTCAATAAAAATAATATTGGGCTGCGCAAAAGAAAATGCACTCACTAACAATGCTAAAACTACTATTTGCTTCATGATCTGTGTTTTTCACAAAATTAGAACCTGTAAAACCCAATAAGGTCTACATATGTTTTAGTTTACATTATAAATGCGTTTTATGACTTACTCAGGTTAACCTTAACATGAGCACCTTTTGATGCTCCCAGATCAAGACTTCTTTGGGATGGTAACGCACCTCCTACATAAACCTTATATTCACCATCTCTAATGATTTCTTTACCGTTTTCATCAAACTGATTAAAACTAGACGTATCTAATTTGAAGGTAAGCTTTTGACTATTACCAGACTCTAGCGAAATGCGTTTAAAAGATTTTAAATCATAAATCGGATCCTCAGAACCTGCCAAAGGTGAGCTAATGTATAATTGGACAACCTCATCAGAAGCCAAGGTTCCTGTATTTGAAACTTCAACAGTTACATTAAAATCACTATCAATATTCAAGTTTTTATATTCGAATGATGTATATGACAATCCGAACCCAAATGGATATAACGGTTCTTCGGTCATATACTTATAAGTTCTACCTTTCATGTTATAATCTTCATATGGCGGTAATTGATCGACAGATTTCGGAAAAGTAATTGGCAGCTTTCCAGACGGCGGTACATCACCAAAAATTACATCTGCAACGGCATTTCCTCCTTCTTCTCCAGGATACCAAACAAATAAAACGGCATCAACAATATCATGTAACTCAGGAATAGCAATTGGGCTTCCTCCTGTTAAAACCAATATTAATGGTTTATCGGTCTGACGCTTTATTTTCTTTATATAATTAATTTGATTTTGTGGTAATTTTAATTGGGTTCTATCTCCTTTTTCACTTGAAGCTATGGCCTCTCCTTCTTCACCTTCTAATAAGGCTGAAATTCCCATAACAGCAATACAAGCATCAGATTTACCTGCCTCACCCGTTGACCAATCTATAGGATTTACATTATCTCTAAAAGGTAGCATACCGTATTTGTAGTTAATACTAGTTCCTGGGCTTACCTTACCCACAATACCATCTAAGATTGTTTGGGTATTACTTGTTAAACCGTAGTAATTACCTAATAACACCTCTTCGTTTGAAGCATTAGGGCCAACAACATATAATGTCTTTATGTTTTTATCTAATGGCAAGATATTATTCTTATTCTTTAATAACACGATAGACTTTTGTGCTGCTTCTCTTGCTACTTTTCTATTAGCCTCAGAATCTACAACAGAGGCATCAAGGTTGTCATATGGCCCTGAACCTACAGGATCGAATAGCCCCAATTTAAATCGGGTTAATAAGTTCTCTTTTAAACGTGTATCAATTAATTCTTCAGTTATCAATCCTTGATCTAACGCACTTTTAAGGACTTTATAAACATTACCGCAGTTTACACTTGTCCCAGCTTTTAAAGCCATGGCGGCCGACTCTTCTGGAGTATTGGTAACTTTATGAAAACGATGAAAATCGCTAATAGCTCCGCAATCTGAAACTATGTAACCATCAAACCCCCAATCGTCTTTTAAAATTTCTTGTAATAAATAAGGACTACCGCAACAAGGAACACCCTGAGTTCTATTATATGCGCCCATTACACCTTCAACATTGGCTTCTGTAACTAATGCTTTAAAGGCAGGTAAATAAGTCTCATATAAATCTTTTTTTGAGACTACTGCGTCAAACTCATGTCTTAATTCTTCAGGTCCACTATGAACTGCATAATGTTTGGCACAGGCTGCTGCCTTTATATAGTTGGGATTGTCTCCTTGTAAACCTTTTACAAAAGACACCCCAATTCTACTGGTTAAATAGGGATCTTCTCCATAAGTTTCTTGTCCACGCCCCCAACGCGCATCTCTGAAAATATTTACGTTTGGACTCCAAAAAGTTAATCCAGCGTACCTACTCCGGTTTTCTATTTTAATAGCTTCATTATATTTAGCTCTTGCTTCATCTGATATAACATTGCCTACACGCTTAATTAAATCCTCATCAAAAGTAGCTCCTAAACCAATAGCTTGCGGAAATACAGTAGCCCTACCATTTCTTGCAACACCATGTAACGCTTCATTCCACCAATTATATTCTGGTATACCTAACCTTTCTATAGGCGGACAAACATCTAACATTTGAGAACATTTCTCTTCTAAAGTCATTTCCTTAACAAGAATATCTACTCTTTCTTTTGCAGAAAGTGCCGTATTTTCCCAAGGAAACTTAGGTTCTGGAATTTCAACAATTTCTTTTTCTTGTGTTCTACTGTCTTTGCATCCTTGAAAAGAAATTACGAAAAAAGATACAAAGACTAATGTTACTAGTTTGTTGGCGTTTTTCATGGCCTTATGTTAAGTTTATAAATCGTTCCAGTGCTTATTTATAACCTCTTGAATGTGCGGAAACTTATCTCCGTCTTCCTCATTTAACTCCTTACGTTTATCGGCTAACTGATCTTTTAAATCCCCAATAATATCTTTATATGCAGGATCTCCATACAGGTTATTCATTTCTTTCGGATCATTTTCTAAGTCATAGAACTCCCAAGCTACAGGGGTATGGAATGTAAATCTATTTCCCCAACTCTTTCTGTTCCATTCAGCATCAGGTTCATCCGTATCTACCCAATACTTTCCGTAGAAAAATATAAGTTTATATTTTTTGGTTCTAATACCAAAATGTGCAGGATTAGCATGGGCATGTGCCATATGCATCCAATATCTGTAATAAGATGATTGTTGCCAATCTTTCGGTTCTTCGCCCGTTTCAAGAATAGGTTTAAAGCTATTCCCTTGCATATAATCAGGAGTTTTTCCACCTGCCATTTCAATTAATGTAGGAGCAAAATCACTGTTATTAATAATGGCATCTGTTCTAGAACCGGCTTTAATTGATTTAGGATATCTTACAAAGAATGGCATTCTAAGAGACTCTTCATACATCCAACGTTTATCAATATAATCATGTTCCCCAAGCATAAAACCTTGATCTCCTGTATATACTATAATGGTATTATCGTAAAGTCCTTCATCTTTTAAGAACTGTACTAAACGTGCCATATTATCATCAACACCTTTTACACATCTTAAATATCTTTTTAAGTATTCTTGATAGGTTTCATGCGTAAACTCTCTATCACTCATACCTTCTTTAATTCGCTTTGAAGGATCAAAATCTGGGTTAGAAATCTTTGTGTATTGTCCGCTCCATAAACGCATGTGCATTCCTCTAATCGTATTTCTTTTAGATACAGAAGAACCAATATCATGGATTAATGAGTCATTAACTCCTCTTGTAGCAATAGAACCGTTGTTTCCGTTATCATACAAACTTGCTGGTTCTGGTATGTGTGTTTCTTCCAAATAGTCTTTATAACGTGGCGCAAATTCAAAATCATCATGTGGTGCTTTAAAATGATGCATTAAGAAAAATGGTTTATTCTTATCGCGTTTGTTTTTTAGCCAGTCTAATGAAATATCTGTAATCATATCACTAGAGTGCCCTTCTGTTTGAATAGTATTTTGTGGCCAAGGTTTTTCGCCTTGTACTATGAATGAAGGGTTATGGTATTTACCTTGTCCAGGAAGAACTGTGTAATAATCAAAAGATGATGGTTCTCGTTCTAAATGCCACTTACCAATAATTGCAGTTTCATACCCCAGTTTTTTCATTTCTTGAGGTAAATATTGATTTTCAGGTTCTACATGGCCTTCTAAGTCTAATACACCATTAGCTTGACTGTATTGACCAGTAATAATGGTTGCCCTACTTGGTGTACATATAGAATTTGTAACGAAACAATTATCGAAAATCATCCCCTCATTGGCAATTTTATCTAGTGTTGGTGTAGGATTTAAACTAGCTAGTCTACTGCCATAAATACCAAATGCCTGTGAAGTATGATCATCAGACATAATAAAAATAACGTTTGGTTTTTGGGGTTGTTCAGATTTTTCACCATTACCACCGCAAGACAGAACTATGGATGTTAATGATAGAATTAATAACTTTTTTATCATGATAATTGTAACTATGTTTTTATTGACTAAATATCCATTTCTTTTATATGAAATAGTATCACAAATGTTTTTATTAATACAATGTATTATCCAAAATATGGTATTCTTGAACCAAAGAGAATTTTGTTATTCTGGGCTTATACGTAAACCAAAAACAATAAAACACTATAAAACAGACAATTAAACTAATATCGCATTCTAAAACTATTCACTAATTAATAAATTCTATAGCCTTTAATTAAAAACTATTTTTAAATTTTTTTTAATTGAATTTTTATTCAAATATAAAAAAATACAATCGATTGTATTTTTTTATATATTAGCACATAACTAAACTAAATTATCGCATTTTATGAAATATCGTAGATCATTTCTATTCCTAAGCTTACTTCTTTCTATACTATGCATAGAAGCGCAATCTATAAAACCTTCATCTGTAAAAAAACAAATGAAACGAGTTGCCGATTGGCAGATTGAACATTTTAGAGATTCCTTTTCTAGAAATAAGCCTCACCATATTGCCGACTGGACAAACGCAGCTCTATACGTAGGTATGGTTAAACATGCAGAAACCACAAAAAAGAACAAATACTGGAAATGGCTTAAAAGCATTGGTGATGAACAAAACTGGAAACTTCACCGTAGACCATATCATGCTGATGACCATGCTGTTGGACAAATGTATATTGAGTTATATAGAAAGTATGGTGATAAAAACATGATTAATCCAACGATAAAAGGTATTGATTACGTTATTGAAAATCCAAGTTCGCAACCCATTACCTTAGATAATTATAAACACTTAGAACGTTGGACTTGGTGCGACGCTTTGTTTATGGCTCCTCCTGTTGCGGCGAAACTTACTAATGTTACTGGTGAAAAGAAATACACGGATTGGATGCTTAAAGAATATGAAGCCACAAAACAACATCTATTTGACTTTGATGAGAACTTATTCTACAGAGATAATAGCTACATTGGTAAATTAGCCCACGGTAGGAAAATATTTTGGTCTAGAGGAAATGGATGGGTTTTCGGAGGTTTAGCACTATTAATGGATGAATATGAAGAAGATTCTAAGGCGTATGCCTATTTTAAAGACATCTATCTTAAAATGGCAAAAAAACTCATTAAAATTCAAACACCAGAAGGACATTGGGCAATGAGTTTACTAAGTCAAGATGTATATCCCACCCCAGAAACTAGCGGTACTTCATTCTTCACGTTTGGACTTGCTTGGGGTGTAAATAATGGATTATTGGACAGAGCCACCTACCAACCACACATAGAAAGGGCATGGAACAGCCTTTGTGGTCATATTACAAAAGATGGTATGCTAGGTTATGTTCAGCCAATAGGAGCAGCTCCCGGAAAAGCTTGGGCAGATAAAACTGAGGTTTATGGCACTGGCGCTTTTCTTGCTGCAGGAGCAGAAGTTTATAAAATGTTGAAAAACTAAAGGTTTGTCATTCCTGCGAAGGCAGGAATCTATTTTGGGTCAATAAATATTGAATTTCAGCCTCTAATTTGGCAAAATTCATGCTATCAGCAATTTTTTCCGTAACGAGAGTTTCCTTTATTATTCTGCCTAGACTGTCTCTAGTTATTATGCTCCCATTTGGCATCATGGCACCACTAGAATAGTGAACAATTTTCTTATTAACATCAATGTAGTATTTTGAAGGATAACCCATACCATGTTTAAATCCAGAAAAATTTAATGGCTGTTTATAACTACCTCTATTAGGTATCAATTCAATCTCGTCGTTATACATTGAAGATAATTGTTTAACCTTTTGAGTATTATCTCCAAATAATAATACAAAATCCACACTATCCTTGTACTTCTCTACTATCTTGTTCAAAGCAGGTATTTGAGATTTACAAGGGGGACAAGTGGAAGAAGTTACCTCAATAAACAACGGTTTTTGTAATTTAGAAGTATTAAACACAATATTTGCAAAATCTTTAAACTTATGATCTCCTATATAACTATCAATAATTTTGCGATAAACTGAATCTCTATATCTCCGAGATATATCGGTACTATTCGAACTACTTATACTATCTTGATAAGACTTAATTATATGGGCTGATTCTGATAATAGCTTCTTGTTATTTTTTTGATCAATTTTACAAGAAATAAAACCAATTAACATCACAAAAACTAAACCTTTTCTAAAGTATATACTTTTCACACAACCAAATTATATATAGTTTTCCTTTCCCAAAAGGTTTTACCTCAATTTAATTCCCACACTCTAAAATATTTTACATGATACTCGCCATCTAAACGGTTATCATCTGGTAACGCGCCAAACCACTTGTTAGATTCACAGTTAAAATTAATCTCTAGTGGTTGGTGCCAATGGGTATTTTTGGCTTCTCTAAACAGTAGACCGTCAATATAAAAACGGATATACTCAGGTGTCCATTCTAATCCCCAAACATGATAATCTTCATGTAATTCTAAAGGAAAGTAATACTTTTTAGTTCTGGAGAAATGTTTTTTAACGTCTCCTTTGTCTTTTGGAGCTCTAAACACATGAATATTAGAATTTAAATCATGGCGGTTGTAATATAAACCAGGGGCATTTTCACAAATATCAATTTCTGTCCACCAGTCTTTTGATACGTTAGTCATCCAAAACCCTGATACCCAAGGGGCATCCATTAGCTTTCCTTCAGCTTCAAAGTAACCATATAAGAATCTGTTTTTACTTTTTATGAATCCTGTAGAATGTGTATATCCTTCAGGTAATTTTTCATTACCGTGTTGATTTACTCTAAACACCAACTCTCCATTTTCCAAACTTACATTAGAACCATGAAAATATGTTGGCTTTCTTCCTTTCCACCCAGGGTTGTTTGGATACCATCTTTCCGTATTTAAAGTCTTTGCATCAAACTCATCGGAGTATTTTTTAAGTAGTTTCCAATTCTTAGAGTTTTCTTGATCTGACAGGGGATATTTGTTATTAGTACGTTTTATTGCATTTTCAATTTTAATAGAATCAACATATCGTTTTGGTGGAATAGTTAAATCTTGTGCCATTGAAAACTGCATAACAGCCAACACTAAAAAAGTAGAAAGGTATCTCATAATAAATAGTTTATACTACAAAACTATATACTATAAGATACCTCTTATGAAACTAATGGTTAAAAGCGTTGTACTTATGTTTAGCCAAACGCTTTTTTAATCATAATTTAAATAAATTGTACGCTTTTGAAGATAATGATCTACACCATAGATACCATCCTCTCCTGCAATTCCCGAGGTTTTATGTCCTGAATGGTACCCTTGAATATTTCCTATAATTTGTTGGTTTATAAAAATAGTTCCTACTTCCATGGTATCAATGGCTTTTTGATGCACTCTGTAATCGTTTGAGTATAAATATGCCGAAAGACCTTCTTCCCTATCATTGGCCAAAGCTACTGCTTCTTCAAAACCACCTACTTTTACAATTGGCATTACTGGTGCAAATAACTCTTGGCTAACCGTAGCTCCATCTCCCTTAACATTACCTAGAATAGTAGGTGTATACCAATTTCCTTTTTCAAAATATGCGCCGTCTGGTCTTCCTCCACCAAGTAATACTTCTGCGCCTTGTTCTACGTTTTGCTGCACTAGTTTATCTACTCTATCTAGCCCCAATGTACTTACATTTGGTCCCATTGCCACAGAGGCATCAAACGGATCACCTACTTTAATTTGTTGTGCACGTTTCACGACCTTTTCAGTAAACTCATCTGCTACTTTTTCATCAACAAAGACCATTTCATTACAAATACATACTTGTCCGCAATTAGCATATCGAGAAATAACTGCTGCTTCAACAGCTTTATCAATATCGGCATCTTCGCAAACAATAAAAGGTGCTTTACCTCCTAATTCCAGAATTAATCCAGTAATGTTTTCTGCTGCCGCTCTATACATAGCCCTACCAGCTCTGGTGCTTCCTGTTAGAGATATTAGTTTTGTAATAGGACTTTCAACTAAAAGCGAAGCCGCATCAGCTGTCTTGGTAGATACCATATTGATAACTCCTTTTGGAAGACTTGACTCATCTACCAATCTACAGAACTCAGAAGCTGTGATTGGCGTTAACTCATGCGGTTTTATAATCATAGTATTTCCTGTTGCCAATGCTGGTCCAACTTTTCTTCCAATAAGAGCTAAAGGATAATTAAACGCACATAAACCTACTGTTACGCCATAGGGTACTTTATAAATAGAAAGTCTAATATTTTTGGCTTCAGCTGGAAAAATAGCCCCCTGAATTCTTCTAGCAGCTTCTGCTGAATAGGTCATGTAGGTTACCGTATCATCTACTTCTCCTAAAGCCTCTGCATAAGTTTTTCCCTGTTCCATAACTAAAAGTTTAGCAAAATGTTCGCGTTCTGCTTTTAGCTTATTAGCAATTTCATAAATATGACTTGCTCTTGTATTTGCAGGTGTTAACTCCCAGCTCTTTTGCGCTTTCTGGGAAGTTTCTAATGCATGTTGAACATCTTCTTTAGTACAAGATGTTACCGTTGCAAAAACTTCATTATCAACCGGGTTTTCAACCTCTATTTTTTCTCTTATGGAACTATCTAACCATTCTCCATTAATGTAGCACGGATAGTGTTTAATATTAGTTTGACTCATATTATTTAGTTTATTTTATTCGTAATTAGGTGTTCGTTTTTCTACAAAAGCTAAAAAGCCTTCTTTAGCATCATGCGTATCATAAAGGGTGCTTACCTTTTCTTTTTCAAGTTTCAAAAAATCGTCTAAACTTTTCCCAATACCCTCTGAAAATGTCTGTTTAATGGTTGCCATTGCAAGTTTTGGCCCTTGGGATAAATTTGTAGCATATTCTAAAACTTGTACTTCTGCATTTTCCTCATCATAGAGTTGATTAACCAGGCCGATTCTAAAGGCTTCTTCGGCATCTATATTGTTTCCAGACACTACCATTTCAAAAGCTTTTGAAATTCCAACGGCACTCGCTAATCTTGGAATGCCTCCATTACCTGGCATTAAACCTAATTTAACTTCGGGTAATCCTAATAAAAACTTTTTCTTAGATGCCAAACGGATATCACATGCTAAGGCAAGTTCTAAGCCACCACCCAAAGTATGTCCGTTTAAAAATGCCAAGAATATCTTTGAACTTTTATTTATATGGTTGGCGACCTTATTTGCCATGGCCACCATTTCTTGATTCTGCTCCGAGGTATTACTTTGAAACACCTTTATATCTGCTCCTGCTGAAAAGAATTTGGGAATAGCACTTTTAAGCAAAACCACAGCTATTTCAGGATCTACTTCAATAGTATTTAAAATCTTTTCAAATTCCTTAAAGAAATGAATATCGTAGCTATTGGCTGGCGCTTTATCTAAAGTGATAACGCCCAATCTTTCTGTTTTTTTAAATTGAAACATATGCTCTTATAGTTTATCAAATCCTCTTGCTATTGGTAATTTTTCATCGGCTTCTAGTTCTCCTTCTTCTGCCCCTAATCCTGGAAAATATCTAAAGTAATTAGCCCAACCATACTTTTGCTTTATCTCAAAAGCTTCTAAACCAATAGCTCTTAACGCCGCCTTTTCTTTTACTTTATCTTCCACCAATAGCATATAATCATTAGAAGATAACACATTACCATTGGCATCTTCTAATATCATTTCCACATAGAATTTATCGCCAATTTTCCCTGGAACTTTACAGGACACATCAATAAATTTGGTAGAACTATCACCCGCTACCTCTTCAAATTTATAACTTTCTTCTTTGACTAGTTCTTTATTTGGACCTAAGAATTTTATTGATGCTTTACAATTCTTAAATGATTTATAGTAGTCATTTACAACCCATAATTCACCTTTAAATTCTTCTTCCGGAAGCCATCTTCTATTGTAGTGTTTCATTGTTAACAAAACAGGTTGATAGGCTTTTCTAACATGGTCAAAAGATAACTTCTTTTCTTGATAGTAGTCTACAATTCCCCATTTCATATCTGGAGCAAAAGTTATGTAATGACAAATACAAATAGCACTTGTCTTGGGTTTTCTAGTTCTAAAATGTTCTAAGGCATATTGAAAAATAACACCTTGAGCAACTTGAGTAGCCGTTACAAAATGCTCTAAACTGTCTGTTGCCTGATCTCCGAGTACTTCAAAGTTTAAAGTTCTTAATGCATCAAAATCCGTCCAATGATGTCCCCAACTTGGTCCTGGTGGCCAAATTTCTTCTTCAGGAATAAATTTCTTAATACTATCAATATTTGGACATGACGAAATTGCTAACTCCGGTATTACCGCATAATCCAGACTTGGAAAATAATCTTCCATTACAAACTCCCCTTCACCATAAAACAAATCATTAGCATGAAAGCTTTCTTTAGGTTTAAACCCAAGATTGAGTCCTACCTCATCACTTAAAGGTGATGACGGAATGTAATGCAGGGGCGTATAAGGTTTAATAGCTTCCCCTAACTCATTTACAAAATTTAAATTGTGCTGAGGGTCTGAAGCGGTCATGAACAACTCCTCCGAACCTTCTAGTAGAACTATACTTGGATGGTTTCTTTGTGCCTTTACAGAGGCTATAGCCTCAGCAAAAACGGCATCTTTAAACTCTTGATCTTTAGGTAATGAAAGACTTGCTAGTGGCAATACATCTTGCCAAACTGTAATTCCGGCTTCATTACATAATTCATAGAAATATGGAATTTCTTCGGGATGCCAACCAAAGATTCTTAAATTATTAAAGTTAGCTTCTTTTGCTAATCTTATTAACTCTTTGTACTTGCTTTTATGAGCTCTACCCATAAAAATATCTGGTGGACCTCCCCATGTTCCTGAGCGCATAAAATGGCGTTTACCATTTATCATAACCGTCCAAGGGTTTTCTACTTCATCTAAAGTGAACCCTGGGTTATGTTCCATGTTTACTTCTCTAATACCAAAAGAGGTTTCTGTTACATCCAGAATAGACCCATCGGCCTCGGTAACTTTAACTGTAGCAGTATACAAATTTTGATCTCCTAAATCCCAAGGCCACCAAAGCTTGGCATCATGTATATCTAAACTTAGTTCTAAATTGTGAGATCCAGAATTCATGTTTATATCAGTATTAATAGTATAGTTTTCTGATTTGAAATTTTTACCTTCAATATCTACTTCAACTCTTATTTGGTTACTAGAGTTATTGTGGTTTTGGAGCTCAATTTCAATATCTAATCTTGCAGAATTCTCAGATAAAACCGTTTGTTTTACGTAGGTATCTTCTATGGTAATGTTTCCCATAGCTTCTAAATACACAGGTTTCCAAATTCCTGTTGGAGGTAAGGCAACCCAATAATCTCCATGCCACGCGGGTTTTCTACCCGCTACCTGACTGTAGCGTCTAGGAGCTGGGTGTAAACGGACCATGAGCACATTAGTTCCAAACCTCAGACGTTCAAATCGGATGGTTTTTGACACATCAAATTTAAACTGAGAAAACATGCCCTCGTGTGTTCCTAATAATTCACCGTTTAACCAAACATCACAACCAAAATCTACACCATCAAACACCAATTGAATACGCTTGCCTTCCATTTCTTTTGGAACATCAAACTGACGCTTGTACCACCACTCATTTTCGGGAACCCATTTAGCTTTTAAACTGTTTCTTCCAAAATGAGGATCTTCAATTCTACCCTGTCTCCAAAGGTCTGTATATACATCACCTGGCACTTTGGCAAATCCCCAATTGAATGCGTCTCCGGTGATGTCAAAATTTAACTCATGGAATCCGATTTTAACACCTTCGCCTGGCCTAATACCTTCCATTTGCCAATTGTTCCCAGAAAGATCTAAGACAATTTTGTCATTAGAGGTTTCCCCATTTCCTTGGAGATATTCCTTTTCGTCTTGACTAATGTTCTTCATTTAGTTCGTATTTTTCTAATATTTTATTTAGTTAGTATTTTTTCTAGCTCTTCTAAAGACTTCCCTTTAGTTTCGGGTACTTTCCACCATATTAAAATGAAACCAATAATGGCAAATACAGCAAAGGTTAGAAACGTTAAAGTGTTTCCTAATTTTGAAAGCTCCCATGGGAATAACAACTGTACAAAAAAGCCCACCATTAGGTTAACCAAGCCCACTACAGCAATAGCAATTCCTCTAATTTTATTTGGAAACAACTCTGAAAACAGCACCCACATAACGGGACCTATAGACATTGCAAAAGCCCCAACAAATCCAATAATGCCTATTAAAATTAATGAGGTATTCATTTTGGCAGCCGCTGTTACTAAAGTGCCCTCATTAACATGCGCCGATTCTTTTCCTAAAACTGAAACTAAAGCCGACTTGAAATCAATATCATTGTCAAAAACTTTATTTTCGAGTTTCACTATACTTTCTTTATCAATACTTGGAGGTAAATTTGCAATGGAATCTTTGTTTAAAGCATAGGAAGCGCTACCAAAACCATAACTCAAAATAAACAGACAAATAGCTATTCCTGCCATACCAATAATTAATAGTGGCTTTCTTCCAAACCTATCTATGGTTAACATAGCGATAATGGTAAAACCAAGATTTGTTAGCCCTACCAAAGCGGCTGAAACAAAAGAAGCATCGGTTCCTATTCCTGTTTGTTCAAAAATCATTGGAGCATAGAACAATACCGCATTAATGCCAACTATTTGTTGAAATATGCCTACTATTAGTCCTATGATAACCACTTTTCGCATATTCCTTTGGAATAAATCTGAAAGTTTAGCTCTCTTCTTATCCTTATTTAAACTTATACTTAGAGCAACTTCTTCCATTCGCGCTTCTAAATCCGCATTTGGTACCACTTTTTTCATAACCTCAAGGGCCTCGTCGTTGCGTTTCTGCAGCATTAACCAACGTGGGCTTCTGGGAACAATAAACAATCCGAAGTAATACAATAGTGCTGGTAAGGCTTCTAAACCAAGCATCCAACGCCAATTCCATTTACCCAGACCTATAGTTTCTGCCCAAGAAGCATTAGAATTTCCCCATTTTAAAATCAAGTAATTCGTAAAAAAAGCAACTGAAATACCGATAACTATATTTAACTGATTAAAGGACACTAATTGCCCCCTTTTTTCTGGTGGTGCCACCTCAGCAATATACATTGGCGCTATAATTAAAGCGGCTCCGACTGCCAGACCACCAATCATTCTGAAAACTATTAACCAGAAAAAAGTTAGAGAAAGTGCAGAACCAACGGCCGATATAGTAAATAATATTGCAGCATATTTTAGTAATAAACGCCTACCATAAACATCACTCATGGGTCCAGCAATTAGCATTCCAATGGCAGCTGTTAAGGTAATTGAACTCACAGCCCACCCTAATTCTATCTTCGATAAGTTAAATTCTGGCTCAATAAATTTTACCACACCAGAAATCACAGAGGCATCAAAGCCCAACAAGAATCCGCCTAATGCAACTATTGCAGCTATTTTAATTATGAATATTTGGTTTTTGGAAGACATTTAGTTTAGTTTATATACAAACTTACCATTTATATATAAAATAAAACTAAACAAAAGACTTGACAAAAACTATACAAATAGGAATTTGCTGCTTTTTAACACTTAAAAAACAACGTAATACGTCTTTAGGAAAATTTGAGTTGTGTGTATTAAAGGGTTACCCTCCAATAAGCTTATTAATTTGTTCTTGGGTATGTTTTAAACTATCTATTATAGTTTGTACATCTAGTTCTTCTTCTAATGTAGATGTAAAGACAGAAACCGCTAATACAGCTTTTAATTCGGTATTATTGCCAACAGGAACTGAAATATCTGTAACACCACTAGTTAATTTACTTTTAGCATAACGGTGTCCTTGCTCCTTTACCAATTCAATTTCTTGATTTAGAGCATCCTTTTCTTCTTTTGACCACTTTTTATAATAGGCATCTCTCGAAAGGATATTTAATCTTTCTTTTTTTGATAGCGTAGATAAAAACGTTATTCCAGAAGATGTCATTGATAAAGGAAAATGCGTACCCTCTTCAATAGAAAGCGATACAGCACTAGGGCTTCTCATTTGGGAAATAATTAAAAGCTGATCGTTATTCATTATACTTAAATGACAGGACTGTCTTGTTACCTCCGATAACATTTGCATTGGGTAATGCGCTACCCTTTTTAATTCATCAAAAGGCGTATGCGAATGCGAAAGACTATACATCTTTAAAGACAACCTATATTTACCTGCATTAGCTCCTCTTACAATGTATCCGCGTTCCTCTAAGCACACCAGCATTCTATAAATTTCACTTGGAGTTCTATTTATGCCTTGAGCAATTTCAGCTTGTGTTAAAGGAATCCTTTCTTTAGATAAATATTCTAAAATATCTAAACCTTTATCTAAAGCAGGAGCGTTATATTTTACAGTATTTGAATCAGCCATATTTAATAATGAATTACGCAATATTAATAAAACTATTCTAATTTCTTTGTTTATTTCATATATAAAACATAATTTTGTATTTAAACTAATTAAACTTAAATTCAATTATGGCTAATCCGATTTTAGGAACTCTCATTCATGCTGTTGGTGGTGTAGCTGCTTCAACATGTTATGTTCCTTTTCAAAAAGTAAAAAAATGGTCCTGGGATTCTTACTGGATTGTACAAGCTTCATTTGCTTGGTTTATATTCCCTTTCTTAATAGGTTTCTTAACTGTTCCTAATTTACTAGACGTATTTAATGATGCCTCAAATGAAATCCTAATTAACGCAACACTATTAGGAGCCATATATGGTTTTGGAGGCATGTGTTTTGGATTCGCCATAAGACATATAGGCTACTCTCTTACCTATACAATTTCCATTGGTATATCGGCCATATTAGGCACCATTGTTCCATTAATAATGCACGGAACTTTAGTTGAAAAATTTAACGCTCCTGGTGGCTATACAATCTTCTTCGGAATGTTCTTGGCACTAATTGGTATTATCATTTGTGGGGTTGCTGGTTATCGTAAAGAAAAAGACTTAAAAAACAATAATGCTAACAATGGAGAACCCCTAACCTTCAACATGAAGAAAGGTTTAACACTAACTCTAATTGCCGGTGTTCTATCTGCAGTATTTGGTATTTCCTTAGAAGTTGGTGCTCCTGTGGCTGAAATTGCCGCTGACTATGGTGCTGGTAATTTTGAAGGCAATGCTAACCTAATTCTTTCAACGGGAGGTGCCTTTATTACTAACTTTATTTGGTTTACAATTGTTGGCTTAAAGAACAAAACTCTAAAAGAGGTTGTTGACATAAAAGGGGTTGGCAAAAAGCATTACTTTTTAAACTTAGGAATGTCTATTTTAAGTGGTGCCCTATGGTATGGACAGTTTTTCTTTTACGGCATAGGACATGTTCAAATGGGAGCCTACAAATTTGCAAGCTGGGTTTTACATATGTCCATGCTTATATTTTTTAGTTATATAGTAGGTATTGTTTTAAAGGAATGGAAACAAGTTACCAAGCGCACCTATTTTACATTAGTTATTGCTTTGGTAGTTTTAGTGATATCCTTCATCATTATAGCATATGGAAGTAAACTAGGAACAGATATTTCAACAGGTCATTAAAAATAAAAAATTAGATAAATGAGTACTGAACGTGTACAGTTAAAAGGAATTACTTGGAATCACAGTAGAGGTTTTACCTCTGTGGTTGCAACAGCACAACGTTTTTGTGAATTACACCCTAATGTTGACATAGTATGGGAAAAAAGGTCGTTACAGGCTTTTGCAGATGAACCAATTGATGAACTAGCCAAACGATACGATTTACTAATTATAGATCACCCTTGGGCTGGTTTTGCAGGTAAAAATAACGTCATATTACCTCTAGATGAATACTTACCCGAGGAATTTATGAAAGACCTTGAGGATAATACCGTTGGACGTTCTCACGAAAGTTATTCTTCTAACGGCCATCAATGGGCTTTAGCAGTAGATGCCGCTACTCCAGTGGCTTCTAGTAGACCAGATATTTTTAAAGAAAAAGGGTTAGAACTACCAAAGGCCTATAATGATTTACTAGCACTTGCTAAACAAGGTTTGGTTATTATGCCTGGAATTCCTCAAGATACATTAATGAATTTCTACATGATGTGTTGTAACTTAGGTGAAGAAGTTTGTACATCACCGGACTATGTGGTAAGCGAAGAAATTGGCATAAAAGCTTTAAAAATGCTAAGAGAATTGGCTGTGGAAATGGATCCGCAAATTTTTGACTGGAATCCTATTCAATGCTACGAAGTCATGACGCAAACAGACAAATATGCTTACTGTCCGTGGGCATATGGTTACACCAACTACAGTAGAGATGGTTATGCGCGCAAGTTACTTCACTTTCATGATATGGTAGAAATTAATGGTGTTGGTGCTATTTCTACGCTTGGAGGTACAGGACTTGCTGTTTCTGCTCAAACAAAAGCCATTGATACCGTAATGAAATACGTGGAATACACAGGATGTGAAGCTTCGCAAAAAACAATTTTCTTTGATAATGGCGGACAACCAGGACACAGAAAAGCTTGGACAGACGCGCACACAAATACGGTTACAAAAGACTTTTTTAAGAATACTTTACCTAGTTTAGACAGAGCCTTTTTAAGACCGCGTTACAACGGGCATATGTATTTTCAAGATAGAGCTGGCGCTCCAATTAGAGATTATATGATGAATGGTGGAGATGAAAAAGTTTTATTAGATAGCTTAAACACTTTATACAAAAAATCATTAGATATATAAAAGATGAAACCATTAGAAGGCATTACGGTACTTGAGTTTGCGCAGTTTATGGCAGGTCCTTCGGCTGGATTAAAATTAGCAGATTTAGGTGCTCGTGTTATAAAAATTGAACGTCCCGTTAAGGGAGAAGCAGGAAGACAGATAGCTCTTAAAAATTTGTTTTTAGACGGTAGCAGTTTGGTATTTCACACTGTAAATAGGAATAAAGACTCTTATGCTGCAAACCTGAAAGACCCAGAAGATTTAGAACGTGTAAAAAAACTAATTGCACAAGCTGATGTTATGACCCATAACTTCCGTCCAGGTGTTATGGAAAAAATTGGACTAGATTATGAAACGGTACAACAAATAAATCCACAGCTAATTTATGCTACCGTAACAGGATATGGAGCTGTTGGACCTTGGGCTAAAAAACCAGGGCAAGACTTACTTATACAATGCATGTCTGGTTTTGCAAATTTAACTGGAAATGCGGATGACAACCCCATTCCTGTAGGTGCTGCATTGTCCGATTTAATTACTGGTGTACACTTATCTCAAGGTATATTATCTAGTCTTATTAGAAAAGAAAAAACAGGCAAAGGCGCATTAGTAGAGGTTAGCTTATTAGAGTCTACTTTAGATTTTCAATTTGAAGTAATTACAACATACCTCAATGATGGTCATAAAAAACCTGTACGGGCAAAACAAGGAAATGCTCACGCCTATCTAGGAGCGCCTTATGGCATTTACAAGACACAAGACGGTTACATTGCACTTGCCATGGGCTCTTTAATTAGACTCGGTGAAATATTGCAATGTGAAGATTTAACCAAATATTCAGATTCAGATTCATGGTTTAGTCAGCGTGATGAAATAATGGATATCCTTCGCTCTTTTCTAATAAACAACACCACTGCGCATTGGTTAGGTTTGTTGGAGAGCGAAGGCATTTGGTGTTCAGATGTTTTTGATTACGAAACTCTTCTAAACCATGAAGCTTACAACGTTTTAAATTGGGATCAAAAATTACAATTACTTTCTGGTGAAGAAGTACACACCACCCGTTGTCCTATTAGAATTAATGAAGAACGTGTCTTTGCTGAAAAGCCTGCACCAAGAGTAGGCCAACATACAGAAGCCATTATTAAAGAATTTAATCTATAAGTTATGATGAAACCATTAGAAGATATACTAGTTATAGATTTAAGTCAGTTTCTATCTGCTCCATCAGCCACGTTACGCCTGGCAGATTTGGGAGCCAGAGTAATAAAAGTAGAGCGTCCTGAAACAGGAGATATTTGCCGACAGCTATATGTGTCAAATACTATTTTAAATGGAGAATCTTCTGTTTTTAGAGCTATCAATAGAAACAAAGAAAGTTTTCAAGCCGATTTAAAAAACGATAGTGATAAACAACGGGTTCTCAAACTCATTGAAAAAGCCGATGTACTTGTTCATAATTTCCGTCCCGGAGTTATTGATAGACTTGGGTTTGATTATGATACCATAAAAAAAATAAATCCAAGAATAGTTTATGGTGAGATTTCAGGCTATGGCACAGAAGGACCATGGAAAACTAAACCTGGGCAAGATTTATTATTGCAATCACTATCTGGTTTAACCTGGTTAAATGGTAATGAAGGTAATGGCCCCACACCCGTAGGACTTGCTATAGTAGATATTTTATCGGGAGGACATTTGGTTCAAGGTATCATGGCAGCTTTATTAAAACGCATTAAAACTGGCATTGGCAGCAAGGTATCCGTAAGTATGTTAGAATCTATTTTAGATTTTCAATTTGAATCCATTACCACTTTTTATCATGATGGTGGGCAACCAACAGTAAGACCTCAACGCCATAGTGCTCATGCTTATTTAGGAGCGCCTTATGGCGTTTACCAAACTCAAGACGGCTATTTAGCCTTAGCAATGGGCTCTATTCCGTTTTTAGGTGAGTTATTAGGAAACGAAAAATTACGAGAATTTCAAGATGTCGAAAGTTGGTATAACCAAAGAGACGAGATTAAAGACTTACTTGCAGAGACACTCTCTAATAAAAGTACAGAACATTGGTTATCTATATTAGAACCTGCTGATATTTGGTGTGCTAATGTAATGACATGGGATACACTTTTTGAACTAGAAGGTTTTAAAATATTAGATATGATTCAAGAAGTAGTTATGGGCGATGGTTTTAAATACCAAACCACACGCTGCCCTATTAGAATTGATGGCGAAGTTCTAAAATCTCCTTTAGGTTCACCTGCGTTAGGCGAACATACACAGGCTATAATTAATGAGTTAATTTCAGTGTAATGGCAAATTCCAAATTTAGAATAGCTGTTAGAAAATTTGATGCTTTTGAATCGGCAATTGATAAGCTATGGAATAAATTCTGCCAACAAACGGGTTGTAACTTAGAATTAGCGGCAGTTCCGTTAGATCTACACCCACTTTATGACACCATTTTAAAAGACGAAG
>NZ_VSDQ01000852.1:29678-125180 GCF_008085455.1 Seonamhaeicola marinus
ACTTTATGACACCATTTTAAAAGACGAAGGTTTAAAGAATGGCGAATGGGATGTTTCTCTTATTAATACAGATTGGATCACAGAAGCCTTTTCTTCTGGTTCAATAGAAGATTTAACACCATATATAGAACATAGTGCTCCAGAAGATTTCCCTAACGGTTGGTCCCGTTCGCTACTTTACAAACAAGAATTTGATGGAAAAACGGTAGCGTTACCGTTCCATGATGGACCAGAATGTTTAATCTATAGAAAAGACTTATTTGAGTCTATGGACGAAGGCGTTTCATTCTATGAAGAATATGGTAAACCCCTAGAAATACCACAAACCTGGGACGACCTAATGCAAGTTGCAGAGTTCTTTAACAGGCCCGAACAAAATCTATATGGCACCACGTTTGCTGCATATCCCGATGGCCATAATACTGTTTTTGACTTCTGCCTACAATTATGGACAAGGGGTGGTGATCTTTTTGATGCCAATAAAAATATTAAACTTAATACCAACGCAGCCATAGAAGGCATGTCTTTCTATAGAAAAGCACTTCAAAACACAAAAGCCATACATCCAAATTCTAGAGATTTCGATTCGGTAAAATCAGGTATGGCATTTGCAAATGGTAACTTAGCAATGATGGTAAATTGGTTTGGATTTGCTTCAATGTGTGAATTCTTAGAAGATTCTAAAGTAAAAGGCAAAGTAGATATAGCCAATGTTCCTGCAGGACCTAATGGAGAAGGTGCTTCGTTAAATGCCTACTGGATGTATGTTATTGGCGCTGGAAGTAAACACAAAGACTTAGCTTATGAGTTTATCAAATTTGCAGTAAGTAAAGAAAGTGATAAGCTCCTTACCCTAGAAGGCGCTATTGGATGCAGAAAGTCTACATGGCATGATAAAGATGTAAATGATGAGGTACCATACTATTATAAATTAGAAGAGCTTCATCAAAACACCAGATCCCTACCAAGAAAATCTAATTGGTCCGAAATAGCAGATGTTATAGATCAATTAGTACTAGACGTTATTAATACTTCAGAAGACATTGAAGGCATCTTAAATAGAGCTCAAAAAGAAATAAACAGAATTGAAAATATATAACTTATGGAATTAGTTTACAAACCAGAACTTCCAAAAGAAAACAGACCTATTTACATTATTGGCGCTGGGGGCATTGTTCGTGATGCGCACTTACCTGCATATAAAAAAGTAGGCTTTAATGTGGTTGGTATAACCAATAGAACCAAACCACGTGCTATTGACGTGGCAGAGACTTTTAACATCCAAAATGTTTATGACTCTGTAGAAGATATGATAGCGGATGCGCCTGAAAATGCAGTTTTTGACTTAACTCTAATGCCTAATCAATTTGTAGCTACTTTAGAATTGCTACCCGATGAAGCTGCAGTTTTAATTCAAAAACCCATGGGTGACAATTACAAACAAACTCTTGAAATTCTTGAGGTTTGTAGAAGAAAAAAGTTAAAAGCAGCAATTAATTGTCAAATGAGATTTGCACCATATGTTATGGCAGCCAAATACTTAATTGAGCAAGGATTAATAGGAGAACTTTATGATTTTGAAGTACGCTTATCTATTTATACACCTTGGGAATATTTTCCTAATGTTGTTAACCATCCAAGGTTAGAAATTCAACAACACAGTATTCACTATATAGATCTCATTCGTTCGTTTTTGGGCAACCCTAAAAAAGTGTACTCCAAAACACTAAAGAATCCAGCTAAAACTATGTCCTCAACACGAACTACTACTATAATGGATTACAGTGATTCCATGAGAGCCATTATTAACACTAATCACGACCATAATTTTGGAGAAAAAAACCAAGAAAGTTTTGTTAAGTGGGAAGGTACTAAAGGAGCTGTAAAAGCCAGAATAGGGCTTTTATTAGATTACCCACATGGTAAACCAGACTTATTTCAATATTGTCTTGTTGAAGATGGCAAAACTCCTGAATGGATTGAAGTAGAATTAGAAGGTTCCTGGTTTCCTGATGCATTTGTAGGTACAATGGCCTCATTAATGCGTTATGTTGAAGGATCATCAGACCTATTACATACAAGTGTTGAAGATGTAGTACACTCTATGGCCATTGTAGAGGCTGCTTATGAATCTAATAACGATGGAGGTGTTGCCCCTAACTATAACATTTAAAAAGAAAAATTTATGCATATAAAATCACAGTTTTTTGAAGATTACGAATTAGGTCATAAAAGAGAAACCTTAGGAAGAACTATTACAGAAACCGACTTTGTGGTACATGCAGGACACACTGGCGATTTCTTTCCACATCATATGGATGCTGAATGGTGTGCCACACAACCGTTTAAACAACGTATAGCACATGGTACATTAACCTTTGCCGTTGGTATTGGAATGACTGCTACAGAAATTAACCCAGAAGCCTTTTCTAAAGGTTATGACAAACTTAGGTTTGTAAAACCAGTACATATAGGTGATACTATTAGAGTTGTTGTAACCATAAGCGAAAAGAAAGATTCCAAACACCCGCATTTAGGTCATGTTAATGAACATGTTGAAATTTTTAATCAAAAAGATGAATTGGTTTTGGTTTGTGATCACATATTGTTAGCCAAGAAAAAAGAATACCAAGAAAACAACTAAACATAAAACAATGAGAACATTTTTATCACTACTTGTTTTAGCCATCTTATTCTCATGTAACAATAAGGTAGGGCAACAAGAAACTAAGGAGGTTCCTGAAAAACCGGTTATAACTTATGAAGCCGATTGGGAATCTTTAAAGCAACACAAAACACCAGATTGGTTTTTAGATGCCAAATTTGGAATTTATTGTCACTGGGGGCCATACTCAGTTCCAGCTTATGAAACCGAATGGTATGCGCACTGGATGTATGTAAACAAAGACAACCCCGAGGCTAGAAACGGGAAAGCACATAAAATTTACGATTACCACGTTAAAACCTATGGTCCTCTAAATGAATTTGGGTACAAGGACTTTATTCCTATGTTTAAAGCGGAAAAATTTGATCCTGTTGAATGGGCCGATTTGTTTGAAAAAGCAGGAGCCAAATTTGCAGGACCAGTATCTGAACATGCCGATGGTTTTGCCATGTGGGATAGTGAATTAACAGAGTGGGACGCTAAAGACATGGGACCTAAACGTGATGTAATGGGTGAGTTAGCCAAAGAAATACGTAAACGCGACATGAAGTTTATAGCCACTTATCATCGTCAATGGTTATTTGGTTGGTATCCTACATGGGATGAAACAACTGACGCTTCTGACCCTAAATACGCTGGTCTCTATGGACCAAAATTGAAAAAAGGAGACAACCAAATGCCAAAAAGAAAACATGAAATAGACCAAGGCATTGAAAAATACTACCCTGTTGCAGACCAAGCTTTTAATGATGAATGGTTGAATAGATTAAAAGAAATTATTGATAAGTACGATCCTGATTTGGTATGGTTTGATAATAAAATGGATATTGTTAGTGAGGAGCACAGAAAAGGGTTTTTACAGTATTACTATAACGAAGCGGAAAAGAAAGGACAAGAAGTGGTTTCTACCTATAAATTTTATGATTTTGCTGAAGGTAGTGCAGTTTACGATTTAGAACGTGCCAGAATGAGCGAGAAAAAAGATTTTCCTTGGTTAACAGACGATTCTATAGATTGGAAGGCCTGGAGTCATATTAGCAATCCAGATTATAAATCTACCAACAGATTAATTGATTTTTTAGTGGATGTTGTTAGTAAAAATGGTGCTGTTTTATTAAATATTACGCCAAGGGCTGATGGCTCAATTCCAGAACCTGTAAAGGAACGTTTATTAGAAATGGGACAATGGTTAGCTGTAAATGGTGAAGCTATTTATGGCACCAGAACATTTGATACTTATGGTGAAGGTGATGCAAAAGTAGTTGAAGGCCATTTAAGTGAACGCAATAATGATGATAACACCGCTAGAGATATTAGATTTACAACTAAGGGTGATAAACTTTATGCTATTGCTCTGGATTGGCCAGATAACAATGAATTGATTATTAAATCATTTAAAAAAGGAAATTCACTTTTAAAGAAAACTATTAAATCCATAGATTTTATTGGTGGTGAAACTAATTTAAAATTTGAAGTTAAAGATGATGGGTTGCATGTTGCACTACCAGAAAAGAAAGGTGCTCATGCCTTTGCTTTCCGAATTAATTCATAAAAAACTTCCCATATTATAAAACTAAAAAACCAGAGCAAATGCTCTGGTTTTTTGCTAACAAAAAAAACGAACTAAATAATTTATTCAGTTCTAAACTCGAAAACTGGAGATAATGAACTTGAACCACTTTCATCGGTAGTTTTCACTCTCCAATAGTATACTGTATCTGCACTTAGTGCAATATTTTCAATTGTCGTATTTGTAGTCGTTTCTTGAACTGTAGTTGGTGTTTCATTGGTATCTAGATACACCTCATATGAAGCTATATCGTTATCCACATCACTTCCCGTCCAACTTAATGTAACTGGCGAGGCAACTTCACTACCCATTGCTGGTGCTACTAATTCAGCTGGAAACGGTGCATAATTCTCAACACCTTCTCCTGCATTATAGAACTTCCATATTTCACTGGTTGCAGTAGTTGTTGTTTTATTTGATTTAGAAATAATTTTCCACGAATAAGCTACACCTCTATCAATGGTAAGTGATATCGAAGTAGAAGAGGTAGTCTGCTCTGTCTCAACATCTGTTTCTAAATTCTTTAAGACATGTGTATAACTGTTAGTGTTAGCAGCTGCGTTCCAGTCGAATGTCACTCTACTTTTTGTATCGGATACGACATTTCCTTGATTACACTCTTCGTCCTTAGCAGGAGAGGTTAATACCGCTGCTTCAGGTGGAAGTATTTCTTCTGGTGGCGTACCTCCATCATCATCACTACCACCGCCTCCTCCACTGCCTCCACAACTAAGTAGAGCTAGAGATGCAACTAAAAAACTTCCTTTTAAAAATTTACTTAATATCATTGTTTTACAATTTTTGTTTTTGAATTAATATGTTGAGCATTTATTTTAACAAAGTACATTCCTGCACTTAAACTTTGTGTGTTAACCTGTATTCTTTGATTTTTTACTTTTTCTGTTTTACTAATAATTACTTTACCTGTTGCTGAAATCACCTCATAGGTAACTGGAGCATTAACTTTCTCAGGAAAAGCTATGGTGAAACTATCTTTTACTGTATTTGGATATACGGTAACATCATCAAATACACTAATAGTCTCAAAGTACTTACCTTGACAATCTCTATCTGCTTTTACCGAAATATTATTAACTCCTTTAACTAGTGGTAGTGTAATTTCATTTTGTGATGTTTCAATAACAGTACCATTTAATTCAATACTATAGTTAGAACCTCCACTAAGACTTAAGGTTATTTGACTTTTAGAATCTCCTATTTTAGATATAACCGACAAATCTTCTGGTTCTAAAATGGTTACAGAAAAACATTGCTCATAATTAGCATCTTCAGTGGTGGTAATACACACCGTATAATCTCCAGCCTCTAAATCGGAGAACATGACATCTGATGTAAAATCTTTTTCCGTTCCTGTTTCGGTAATTTTTGCCTTAAACTGTAATGTGGTTTCTATTGAGGTTATTGCTATAGCACCATCATCACTAGCTCTACACGACTCTCCTATACCCCTCACCTTAAAATTACTTGCCGGTATTGTGAACACTTCACAACCATCGGTATTTACTGTAGTACCTAATGGGGTATCTGGACATAAATCATCGGCGTTATCAACACCGTCATTATCATCATCATCAGGATCAAAAGCAACACAATTTTCTCCTGGTAAACCGTAACACCCTTGTCCTGTTGGACCGTATAAAGGAATCCAATCGATACCAGCTGTCCAATTATCACCACCATTTTCATATGCGCCAACATCAGGATTAGCCCCTATGAACCCATCGGTAATTCCTGCAATTTGCTTCCCTTGATCTATTGGGGAAGCGCCTGCCTTAAGGTTAAAGTCACCGCCATCTAAATTCACAAAAACGTCCGATGTTACTTGCATATTATTTTGTTTATCAGACTGAGGCTCCCAGTTGTCATCATCAGATAGGTTGTTCCATACATTTACATTGGTAAACTGTGTGCCATCTTTATGCCATGCACCCATAACAGCGGATCCATTCCAAAGCGTGTTATTATAAATATTAATGTCAGCTCCATCCCAATTAATCTGAATGTTAGTCCATTCTGTGTTCCAAACTACATTATGATGCACCAAATATTTAGACGCACTATTATCTAAATAGATCCCAGCAGCTTTGTATTTAGTTCCTGGAGAATCTGTATCGTGAAACCAGTTATGATGAATCTCTGTAACCGTTTCTCTAGGGCCTACAGTATAAAATAAAGCGCAATCATCTGCCAAACGATTACTTTTATAAACATTATTGTAGGCAATCTCATTAGTTTCTCCATTATACTGAATAGCATCTCTACCTCCATTAAATATGGTGTTGTTTTTCACTAAAGTATTATTGATACCTCTAATAATTAATGGTCCGTCGTAAACGGCTAGAAAATCGCAGTCATGCACATAGTTATTTCTAATAATTAGATTATTTCCTCTAGCATCAATACCAGAAGCCGCATTAAAAGCCACCTCACATTTTTCTATAATATGATCTGATCCTTGAACTTTTATTGCTGCTTTACCTGTATGCACACCATCAAAAACGCCTTGTGTGTGGTTGCCATAAAAAACAGAAACACCATAAAGTACAATGTTGGTAGTTCTAGTATTAGCATTGGTTTGATGCCATGTAGAACTATCCTCCATATTAATGTTGCCTCCATAAAGGGCTAGGTTTCTTATTTCAATATATTTTTTGTCTTTTAGATTTATAGTTTCTATTCGTCTTCTCATATGCACTTTACCATCTTCTGGTGCAACACCTCCAGGTAATTGAACATATAAAGTATTTGTAGCATCTTCATAATACCATTCATTTTGATAGTCTAATGCTTCTTTAACACCTTCTAAATAGAAATCTCCTTTATCGGCTGGTGGATGAAAAGTTCTAATCCAATCCTGTCCTGCAGTAAAATTAAAATTAACTCTGCCGGCAGAACTACTTGTAATTTGGCGTTTCCAGGCTGTCCATCCAGAACCTGGTCTGTCACCGTAAAACCATAGTGCGCCTCCCGTCCAATCTATTCCAGGTATGCTGGATTCTGTTAAATAGGCTCCGTTTATAGTATTTCCATCACTACCTCCAGTATTTCTTATGGAATTAAGAATAAAAGGATCATCACTTGTTTTATTTGGCCATCTCGCTAAATTTAATGGTGTTTTATCATTTACAACAAAATTATTCTGACCTAAAGAATTAAAGGAAATTGTTGTTTTATAAATAGAACCTGAATCTTGAGTCCATCCAGATAAGGCTTCCATAGCAGAGATGATTACCTTTTCACCAGGATAGGATTGAAAAATAATGGGATTACCCGCTGTACCCGAATTAGCTGGTGAAAGCGTTTCTTCGTATGTTCCTTCTCTTATATAAACAATATCTCCAGCCACCGCAACACTGGCCGCTTTAGAAATTGTTAAATAAGGACTCTCCATAGTTCCTGGGTTACTGTCATCACCATTTTTAGCTACGTAGATATCTTTTGCATAAGTGCAGAGACTTATGAAAAACACCTGAGCTATAAGTGCGTACTTTTTAATTAGCATTTGTTTAATCTAGTTTTTAGTTTAGTGTCGTTTAGTAATTCAAAACTATAATTTGCTTGGCGCTTTCAAGAGGACAAATGTCCTTATAGGTATAATAAATGTCTCCTGCTAAGGATAAATTAAGTATTTTCTAAGGTTAAGAATGCGAGTTAAAAAATGATTTTAACAAATTAAACCTTGGTTACAGTAGTAATTTATATATTTGCGCCCTACTCCTTAATTGCACACGTGGCGGAATTGGTAGACGCGCTGCCTTGAGGGGGCAGTGTCCGTATGGACGTGGAAGTTCGAATCTTCTCGTGTGCACAAAAAAAGAGCCTTTAATACACAAATATTAAGGCTCTTTTTTTCATTTTACGATCATCAATTTACAAGTTCTTTCGAAAAAAATCACTTGTTTTTTCTACAGACAATCCCACTTCTTTTTTTTGATCGTAAAACGAAAATTGATGCATTGGCGATTCTAAATCTGTATCTACCCAAATTAATTCCTTATTCAAAAACGCTACAGCTTCAAAATACTTTTTGGTGTAGTCTGGTAATACGCAGCCATCTGAATGTATCATTAATAACGGTTTTCTTAATGCTTTTGCTGAATGAAACGGATTAAGCGTTAACCAATCTTCCCAAGAAGCCACAGCAAACTGATCTGCATTCCATTGTGGTATGGCACCTCGTTCAGGATTTAAATAATAATCAAATGGACCAAACATTGCAGCTGTTTCATCGGTAGTTGATATTGCCTTCACATAAGTAAACTCACCAGTTTCTGCAAATTTTGTCTTGGCTTGTTGCGCCATATTAATTTTATGCTTCACACCTTCTTCTCCTCCATAGAATAACTTTACAGCTTCCGAATCATGTAGCCAAGAAGCTGTAGTTGCCACTGCTTTAATCTCATCATATTCAGAAGCTGCAATCAAACTATACATTGATCCTGCGCATACACCAAATACACCTATTTTTTCTTTATTTACCTCTGGCAGTGTAGCTAAAAAGTTAACAGCGTTTTTGATATCCTGAACTTTCATTTTTGGGTTTTCCCATGCTCTAGGTAGCCCTTCACTTTCGCCAAAGTTTCTAAAGTCAAATGCCAACGTTATAAATCCCTCTTTAGCAAAACTTTCGGCGTATAAACCTGCCATTTGTTCTTTTACTGTAGTCCAACTTCCTGAGCATACTAATGCAGAGTACTGCTTCCCCTCTTTGTAGTTTTCCGGATAATATAAATTCCCTACTACGGTTAAACCTTCACTTTTAAATTCTATTACTTTCATTGTTTTGTTTTTTCTGTTATGTTCCTAATTTCCGTTTTACTGCTAACCATTAGTTTTACTAGTTACTAATGATACGAAGTATCGCAGTTGCAACTTTACTTTTTATTTCTATGGTTGTATTTCTCCTAGTAATCCAAAACCTTTTGCAGCCAAGATTGGATTAAAAATTTCTACATATTCTATTATTTGTCCATCTCTATTAAACTTAAATGTTGAATAATATTCATTGCTGTAAACTTTAGAACTATTTTTAAGTTTAATATATCCCTTGTATTTCACAAAAACCATATTATGATCTTCCATGGCGTATAGATATTCCAGAGGAAATGTCATACCATCAAAATTTTCAAAAACAGGTTTCCAATAATTTTCAATTTCTTCTTTACCATTTGCACCTTCCGGAAAAATTCCAGAATGATATGGATTAATATGTTTTGCTTCGTTAGCAAACAACTTCAGTAAAACGTTCATGTTTTTAGTTTCCAATGCGGTAAAAAAGGATTTCACACTTGCCTTATTTTTTTCTCTGATTTCCATGATGTTTTGCTTATCTTTTAATAGTTGACTCATTTCCTTTTGTTGTCTTTCAATCTTATTCTCATGACATGAAAACAGCAATACCAATAATGCGATGATTATTAAGCATTTCTCTTTATTTAGCCTTTGCATTTTCAATAGCTTTTCCTACTAGCATTTCATTACCATCTTGATACTTAAAATTGAATGTCATTGACACTATTTTCCATTTACTACCACTCTTTTCTAAGTTAAAGTCATAACTTCCTACTACAATCCAAACATCTCCTTTGCTATCCTTTAAATAATGTGTGGCCGTACCGTAACAAAACACCTTTGCCGATGCGTTTTTAACCGTAGTGATAAAATTTCCTATTTGATGATTGGTATGTGTAAACCCTGGTAGAACTTTTTTCCAAGCTTCTGTTATTTGAGTTGGCGTTAATTCTTCAGCCTTATTTCCAGTCATTGAGGAATAATCTAGAGCGACTTTGGGTGCAAATTGAGCTTCTACTTCCGCCCAATTCCTTTTGTCTGTATTTACAAATAAACTTGTAATTACTTCTTGAATATTTACTTTATTATCCATATTACTTAGTTGTGTATGTGGGTTTTGGTTATTGAAAACCATTACGGTTAAAACTATAAATGCAGTACTTCTCATATCGTTTATTTTGATACTACAAAGGTGCAAACCTATGTTTGTTAGTTATTTATAAAATCAAATAAGGAAGTATAAAAATCAAAGATTACCGTTTTTCCTAAAGGTATTTGGGGTCTGATTGGTGAGTTTTTTAAAAAAGCTGCTAAAATTATTTGGCGAATCGAAGTGTAGGGCGTACGCAATTTCTTTAACACTCATTTGTGTTTGTAATAGATGTGATTTTGCCAAACTTAACACATGATTATGTATGTGTGTTTTAGCTGTATGCCCAGTTATTTGCTTTACAATAGCATTTAGATGATTAGGGTGTATTGCCAATTGTGAAGCATAAAAACTTGTGCTATGAATTCTTTTTGAAGTAATTTTGGTTTGGTAAAAACTCGTTTCTATTAAGGTTTGAAAACGTGATAATAAATTAATATCGGCCTTTCTAAACGCTGATTCTAAATGATTTTGATCTGTTTGCAACTTAAAAAAACGTTTTACAAAATTTAATAACACAAGAACATGAGCTTCTATAAGTTGAAGTGAATCTTCCTTTAAATTTTGGTTTTCCTCAAATATAGCCTCATAGACGGATAAGAGCGTTGACACTTCTTTAGGTTCCACCAAAAAAGGTTGAGATTGGTCTATTTTTAAATAGGGAAAGTCGGTTAAAAGCTTTTGTAAATATCTAGATTTAACTATAAACTCCTTAGAAAACATAAGATAATAGCCCTGCCAATCTTGTATGATATCCCATGATATAATTTGAAAAGGAATATTGAAAAAGACAGTAGCTCCATTAGGAAAGTCACTATGATGTCCAGATATGGCCTTACCAGAACCTTCAACTTTTATTGCAATGGCATAAAACTCATGCTTAAAAGGTTCCGCTTTAGGCAAAACGGTTGCCATATTATCCTCAAAACGTCTTATGTCAAAAAAATCCTGTTTTGGAGGTGTAATATTTATAGCATTACAATAGGCTTTTATAGTTTTAAAATGTTTCAAACAATATATTTAAATTGCTTTACTAAAGTTAGTAAAACAATCCTTTATAAAGAACTTTTTGAAAACGTATTATTGTACCCCTCTCAAATTATTATACATAGCCATGTATTGTTGATTATTAGGATACAACTGTACCAACCTTTGCGCAATATTAACTGCCTTTGAAATTTGATTATTCTTTTGATATAGATAAGCTAGCACATACAATAAATCGCCATTTTGCGGAGCTTGTTTTAGACCTTTAACTACTGTTGCCTCTGCTTTCTTAAAATTATTGGTTTTATCATACAACAGGCCTAAATTATAATAAAACCTAACATTCTCTGGCATGTATTTAATTGCTAATTCCATTTGTTCAATGGCTTCCTTTACTCTATTTTGTTCTCCTAGCAATAAAGCGTAAGAATAATAGGTTTGAGCAAATTCAGGTTCTTGATCTATAATAGTTTTAAAGGCCTCTTCGGCTTCTTTAATTTGTCCGTTACGGTAATAAAGATTTGCCAAATTACTTCTAATGATGTTATTTATATTATCAATCTCTAAAGCGCTTTCCATAGACTTAATGGCATTAGGTATATCTCCTTTTTTAAGAAAGTACCCCCCTCGTTTAGCGCGTCCTCCTGCAAAATCTGCGGTAACATTTAAATGAATCTCAAACTCCTTTTTAACCTTTTGATAAGCTTCTTTATATTCCTCTGGAATTTGTAACTCGTCTAAAGATCCTAATGCAAAAAATGCCTTTACGCGTACAGTTCGTTTAGGGTCCTTTAACAATGGGATAAAATACTTAGCATAATCAGTATTGGCTATTTCTCCAAGAGCATCTATGGTTGCTCCACGTACCACAGGAGATTCATCTTCTAGGAAACCTAACATGTTGTTAATAACATCTTCAGTATAATAATTTGTCATTGCACTAACGGCCGACGCCCTTGCCAACTCCGGATAAATAGTATCTTTTGCTAGTGTCAATAGATTATGATATCCACCTTCTTCAGCAGTAAAACCAGGAGCTAACAAATCTGAGAAATGCGTATAATCTGGTTCACCATAATTCTTTTTAAAATGCTCCCATGCCCATTCATCATCTTTATCTGTATGACATCTAGTACAAGCATTAGGAGTGCCATATTTTAAACTTTGATCTGGTCTTGGAATTCTGAAACTATGATCTCGTCTGTAATCATTCCCCATGTAAATTTTACCATCCATATGACAGTTTATACACTTTGCACCTTCTGAATTTGCTTCATGAAAATGATGAGATGGCGCATCATATTTAGGCTGTTCATGACATTGTAAACATAGCGCATTTCCTTCGAATTTCAATTTTAGTGAGTGGGCATTATGACAATTGGTACATGTAACATTATTTTGATACATTTTACTTTGTACAAAAGACCCATACACATAAACCTCATCTAAAATTTGTCCATCTGGATAGTACAAATTGTTGGTTAAAATTTGAGGAAAATAATGATCCATCATCGTTCCTTCAAAATTAAAATGACCAGAGAACTGCTCTCTTCGCATATGGCATCTTGCACATTGATCCACCAATTCCTTAGGTTCGGTTTTGCTGGTCATCCACATACCATCTGTGGCAACATACTTATCTCCTTGCTTTTTTACTTGTTCAATATGATTTTTTCCAGGACCATGGCAGGCTTCACAGTTCACATTTATGAGAGCGTATTTTGTATCATAGCTATGATCTTCTTGTTTGTAATTTTTCCTAACATTTGTAGAATGACAATCGGCGCACATGTTATTCCAGTTTAGGCCTCCTCTTGACCAGTGTAGCCATTCTGAATGTACCACCTTAAAATCTGGATACAAATCAAACCATTGCTTTTTTTCGGTATCCCAAGCCGTTCTTAAACATTGGAAATGCCCATCTGGAAATTTAACTATGTATTGCTGTAGGGGTGTTATTCCAAAAGTATATTCAATTTTATAATCGTGATTTTTTCCATCAGGTCCCTCTGTATTTACGTAGTAACTTCCATCCTTTTTGAAAAACTTAGAAACCACACCTTGACTTTTAAAGGTAGCATTACTAAAATTTCCTAAAATAGTAGTATCTGTTGCTATTTGCATAGCCTTATCATGATGAGAACCTTTCCATTCTTCTACTTCTTCGGCATGACATTCGGCACAGGCTTTATCTCCTAAAAAGTGGTTATCTGGGATTAATTCTGAAGACACAAACACACGTTCTTGCTTGGCCTCTACGTATGTTTGTTTCTTATCGTTACAAGAAAAGAAAAACAAGAGCATAAAAGCATAAAACAAAGTGTTGATTTTCAGTTTAGAAAACAAAAAAGGTAATAGCATAATAAAAATAGGTGCCTAGTGTATAAATATAACTCATCAAAAATAGCGTATACCTGTGTGTTTACAAAGAAAGAATTTTATTTAAGAATGGGTCTTAATAAGTGATATGGTTTTGAAAAAATCCATAATTTGCCTTAAATAATTCGCAATTTTAACATATGTTATTAAAAAATTCCGTATTTTTGTTTAACTTTTTTTAATTATACATGAACAATATACAAGTAAATTTCAGTATTAAAGATCTGGAAAATCTTACAGGGATTAAAGCGCATACCATAAGAATATGGGAGAAGCGCTACAATTTACTTGAACCAAATAGAACAGATACTAATATAAGAACATATAGTATTTTTAGCCTACAGAAGCTTTTAAACATTTCGTTCTTAAATAATAATGGCTATAAGATTTCCAAAATTGCGAAATTAGAGGAAGAAGAAATACCCATAAAGGTTAGAGAGATTGCTTCAAGATCTAAAGTAGAAGATCATGCTATTAATGCTTTCAAGATGGCCATGATTAACTTTGATCAAGTGCTTTTCTACAACACTTATAACAATCTTATAGAAAACAAAAGCTTTAGTGATATTTTCTACACGGTTTTTAGGCCATTACTAAACGAAATTGGTATCCTGTGGCAAACAAATACCATTACCCCTGCACATGAGCATTTCCTTTCTGTTCACATTAAGCAGAAAATTTTACTAAATATTGAAAGGTTGCAAAGTCTTGAGCCAAAACCAGACTCTAAAACCTACATTCTGTATTTGCCGGAAAATGAAATTCATGACATTGGCTTGTTATTTATCAATTACCAATTAAGAAGTAAAGGTTATCATACTATATTTTTGGGAGAAAGTGTTCCTGTTGAAAGTTTAACTAGTGTACTTGAGTTCTTTACTGATATAGTGTTTGTGTCTTATTTCACTGTTAATCCTGAGGTTGAAAAAATACCTGATTATATAAATACGTTTAGCGAGTTACTTCTGCAAAACACAGAAAATCAACTATTACTACTAGGCCCGAAATTTTTAAGTGTTGAAGATTTAAAACTACCTGAAAACACTACTGTTTATCAAAATATTGAAGATCTTATAGAGAATTTATAGCTCTGAAATTTCATTTTGTTCAACATTTTTTTATATTTGTTAAACAAAATGAAAAACACAATTATCATAATCGGATCTGGTTTCTCTTCTTTAGCTGCGTCATGCTACTTAGCCAAAGCTGGTTACAAAGTAACCATATTAGAGAAAAATAAAACCATAGGTGGTAGAGCTAGGCAACTTAAAAAAGATGGTTTCACCTTTGATATTGGTCCAACTTGGTACTGGATGCCAGATGTCTTTGAACGTTTTTTTTCAGACTTCAATAAAAAGCCTTCCGATTATTATACATTAGATAAGCTTAGTCCTGCGTACAGCGTCTATTTTGGTAAAGACGATGTTATTACTATAGAGGATTCCTTAGAAAAAATCTGCGCCACTTTTGAGTCGGTTGAAGCTGGAAGTTCAACTCTTTTAAGAAAATTTATAAATAATGCCAAGGAGAACTATGATATTGCTATTAAAGACTTAGTTTATAATCCTGGTGTTTCGCCATTAGAGCTCGTTTCATTAACCACAATGAAAAAGCTTAATCAATTCTTTAGTAATGTAAAAAGTGATGTAAGAAAAGCATTCAGTAATGACAAGCTTGCTAAAATACTAGAATTCCCTGTGCTTTTTCTTGGGGCAAAACCAAGTAATACACCGTCTTTCTACAACTTTATGAATTATGCGGATTTTGGTCTAGGCACATTTCATCCCAAAAAAGGTATGTACCAGGTTATTTTGGCTATGGAACAATTAGCGCATGAACTCGGGGTAACCATAAAAACAGACGCTCCGGTAGAAAAAATAAGCATTGAAAAAGGAAACATTGCACACAGCGTTGTATCTAATAAGACTGTTTACAACGCTGATATTGTGCTAAGTGGAGCAGACTATCACCATACAGAAACATTACTAGACAAAAATTACCGACAATACTCGGAAAGTTATTGGAACAGAAAAACCTTTGCGCCTTCTGCCCTTTTATTTTATGTTGGTTTTAATAAAAAAATTAAAAATGTAGAACATCACACCTTGTTTTTTGATGTAGATTTTGATGTGCATGCTCATGCTATTTATGATAGAGCTACATGGCCTGAAGAGCCTCTATTTTATGCGAGCTTTCCAAGTAAAACAGATAGTTCTACAGCTCCCACTGATAAAGAAGCTGGCATTTTTTTAATACCCTTAGCTCCTGGTTTAGAAGACTCTAAGGAGCTTAGAGATGCGTATTTCTCTAAAATAATTCGTAGATTAGAAGAACTAACCTCACAAAAGGTAACGGATAGTATCCTTTTTAGGGAGTCTTTTGGTGTTAATGACTTTATAAAAGATTACAACTCCTATAAGGGTAATGCCTATGGAATGGCAAATACATTATTGCAAACAGCATTTTTAAGACCTAAACTAAAAAGTAAAAAAGTAAAAAACCTTTATTTCACAGGACAATTAACTGTTCCCGGACCGGGTGTTCCACCTTCCTTAATTTCAGGAAAACTAGTCTCCGAATTAATTACTAAACACCATCCGATTGTGAATAATTGATTAAATGAAAAACTATTAAACATATAACTTTAAAAGTCTTTAGCTATGAAATCTCTTTTTGATACTGTCTCTTATAATTGCAGCAAACTCGTTACAAAAACATATAGTACGTCTTTTTCAATGGCTACTAAAATGCTATCTAATTCCATTAGAAATGACATCTATAATATTTATGGTTTCGTAAGACTTGCTGACGAAATAGTAGATTCTTTTCACGATTACAAGAAAGAGGAATTATTTAATGAGCTTAGTGAAGATCTGGAGGCAGCTTTAAGGGAAAAAATTAGTTTGAATCCTATTTTAAATGCTTTTCAATACACTTATCATAAGTATAATATTGATAGACATCTGGTTGATGCTTTCATGAAAAGTATGCGTTTAGATTTACATAAAACGAATTACCTAACACCTGAAGAATACAAAAACTATATTTATGGCTCTGCTGACGTTGTTGGGTTAATGTGTTTAAAAGTTTTCGTTAATGGCGATGAGGATAAATATGAAAATCTTAAAGATACTGCGATGTCTTTAGGTTCTGCCTTTCAAAAAGTTAATTTTTTGAGAGATCTAAAAGCTGATTATGATGAATTAAATAGAAGTTACTTTCCCAACGCAGACCTAGATAATTTGGATGAAGTTTCTAAACAAGAAATTATTGATGACATTGAGGCTGACTTTGCAAAAGGTCTTAAAGGCATAAAAAAGCTCCCTCTTGATGCTAAATTTGGGGTTTTTACAGCCTACAGGTATTATAGGCAATTGCTAAAAAAACTCAAAAAAACTCCCGCACTACAAATTAAAAGCACCAGAATAAGAGTATCTAACCCGAAAAAAATTGAACTTTTAATGCGTAGTTATGTAAAATATCAATTAAATTTAATGTAGTTTAAATAGACTTGTTAATGCAAACATTCTTTTGGATACTAATTTTTTTGTGTGCCTATTGTATTATGGAATTTATGGCTTGGTTTACTCATAAATACATTATGCATGGTTTCTTATGGAGTTTACATAAAGATCATCACAAAAAAGAACATGATAGTTGGTTTGAGCGCAATGATTTATTCTTCATTTTTTACGCCATTGTGAGTATTTCAAATATTTTACTTTGGGAATTCAATGATTTTTGGGCTGGTTTACCTATTGGTTTAGGCATATTGGCTTATGGTATATCCTACTTTATTGTTCATGACATTTTTATTCACCAGCGTTTTAAAATGTTTAGAAATGTAAATAATTGGTACGCTAAAGGTGTAAGACGTGCGCACAAAATTCACCATAAAAACATAAACAAAAAAGATAGTGAGTGTTTTGGTATGCTTTTCGTCCCTTTTAAATATTTCAAAAGAAGCTAATGAATTACTTATACCTAATATTAAATTTAGGGTCTTTAAGTATTCCTTTTCTTTTTAGCTTTCACCCAAAGCTTAAATTCTATACCCTTTGGAAACCCTTGTTCATAGGGATACTCTTGTCCATGTTTATTTTTATTCCATGGGATATAGTTTTTACTTATAAAGGTTTTTGGGGATTTAATGGGAACTATTTAATAGGAACTTCAATATTTAACTTACCTTTAGAAGAGTGGCTTTTCTTTATTTGTATTCCCTATGCTTGCGTATTTACGCACTATGCGTTGTTACATTATTTTCCAAATTTGGGTATCTCCAAAAAACTAACTAAACTTATTAGTTATATTTTAATGTTGGTATTCAGTATACTAATCATTTATAATTATGATAAATGGTATACCTTAATCAACTTTACTTTAGCCCTTGTTTTAATATTCGTAACTGTTAAGTACCGTATACAAATACTGAGTAAATTTTACATCACATTTCTTGTAATGTTAATTCCCTTTTTTGTTGTTAATGGTGTGCTTACAGGAAGTTTTATTAAAAATGAGGTTGTTTGGTATAATAATGCAGAAAACTTAAATTTCAGATTATTTACCATTCCTGTAGAAGATAGTATATACGCATTTTCCCTTATCTTAATACCATTGTTCATAATAGAGCATTTCAACTCTAAGACAAAAATTTAGGTATTTACTACATTTATTGGTTTACCATTCAAATATGCTTCCAAATTCTTAACAGTAGTATTCATAAGCCTTTCTCGAGCTTCCTTTGGAGCCCAAGCTATATGTGGCGTAATAATACAGTTCTTTGCTTTTAATAAAGGATTGTTTTTCTGCATTGGCTCTTGAGAAACGACATCGACTGCAGCACCAGAAACTTTTCCCGAATCTAAAGCCTTAGCTAAATCTTCTTCTACAACCAAACCTCCTCTTGCGGTATTAATAATTTTTACACCATCCTTCATCTTAGTAATATTCGTTGTATTAATGATACCCTTAGTGCTATCGAATAACGGACAGTGCAAACTTATAATATCACTCTTAGAAAACAACTCATCTAACGCCACAAACTTTAAAGAATCTGACTCAAACTCGGCTCTTTTAGTCCTACTACTCACTAAAATATTTAATCCGAATGCTTGAGCTACTTTCGCTGTTGCCTGACCTATTTGTCCAAAACCTATTAAACCTAGAGTTTTACCTTCTAATTCTGTTAACGGTGAATTCCAAAAACAAAAATCTGGAGATGTTACCCAATCTCCATTATGAACAGCTTGACTGTGATCACCTACGTTATGACACATTTCAAGTAGAAGCGCCATTGTAAATTGCGCTACAGATGTTGTACTATATGCTGGTACATTGGTAACTGTAATACCTAATTCTTTTGCCACCTTAACATCTACTACATTATACCCTGTAGCCAGAACACCTATAAACTTAACCCATGGTACATTTTCTAAAACTTCTTTAGTTAAAGGGGTTTTATTGGTATAAATAATCTGAGCATCTCCAATAGCTTTTATAATATCAGCTGTGTTATAGGCTGTTCTTTCAAATACTTTTAGGTCACCATAATTAGAGATGGCTTCCCAACTTAAATCTCCAGGGTTTAAAGTATACCCATCTAAAACAACAATTTTCAATTTAGTTTTGGTTTAATTAATTTATCTATAGTAGTTCTAACTGTATCACTATTCCAATTTGCAGCACCGGTCTTATCTATTACAATGTTTCCTTCTTTATCTATTAAAAATGTTCTTGGTATAGATTTAACATTAAAGTTTTTGGGAGCTTCAGAAATAGCCGTATAAACGGGAAAAGTATAATCGTTTTTATTGAGAAATGCATTGACTACCTCAAACGAATCGTCTGTAATAAACAAGAACTCAATTTGACCATTATAATCATTATACAATTCTTGAAGGCTTGACATTTCAGCGATACAAGGGGGACACCAAGTAGCCCAAAAATTTATTAAAACTACCTTTCCTTTAGTGGTTTTAAAATCAAACACATCATCTTTTTCCCCTTTAAGCTGCCAATTATATGAACTTAATGATTCCCTTTCAGAATCATTTGAAACAGAAGGGCTAAATAAAGCCAACCCTCTGTTAAGAAATACTTGAATAGGTTTCCTTGTTTGCGGTATTAACAGGAGAACAACCACAACAAGAAATATTAAATCTTTAAAATTCGGTTTTTTAAGCTTCATAAAACAAAAAAGCATGGTTTTTACACCATGCTTCAAATCTAAAAAAAACAATTCATCTTTTTCATAGACAAACAGTATTATCTCGAAACTATACCAGATAAACTCTTTACTGGTCCGTCTCCCATCATTATAGTCGTATGATTCATGGCATCTGATGGTACCATATGAGCTAAAGGTTTTAAAGTAAAGGGAGCTGCACTGTTATCTGGATCTGGCTCTACCGAAATAACAACAGTTCTACCCTTTAAATCAGTTGGAAATGTTAATCCTGCAGGAGCATTTTGTAAATAGTCCTCTCCTGGATAAGCAGGTCCGTTACCAGCATCTCCCTTAAAAATCGAAGTTGCTGCATTATCATCTGCCGCATCAGCTGCAGTAAAGGTTCCAGTAGTAACAGGTGTACCATCAAAAACTACCCAACCTTCGTATTTCCATCCATCTGTTAGTGTTGGCAAATTTAAACCTGCTACTGCAGAACCACTAGAATTATCTAAAAACCAAACACCGCTTTCTTCGTTTGTATCGTCTGTATCTGTAGGTGTAGCTAATATGTACTTTCCCGAGGCTGAACTAAAATCTCCAACAATACCATTTGAACTTACATTTGCAGAATTACCAGAAAAGTCTCCAGCTAAAATTTTAGTTGCCGCTGGAGCTGGATCTGGATCTACAGTTGGTTCTATTGAAAGCACAAACGTAGTTGCTCTATTTAAATCGTCTTTATCAACATTGAATGTTTGAGGAAATGTTACAGAAGAAAATGTTCCTGTAGATACGGGATTACCATCTACAATAATCCAACCTTCATATACGTAATCTGAACCAAGTTCTTCTAAACCATCTAGGTTTAGAGTTAATCTTGAGGTCTTAATTGGATTGTCATCATCACTACATGACACTCCTAATACACCTAAAGCCAAAACAGCTAATACTAATTTTTTTATCATCACAATTAATTTTAAAGTTTATATTACTCCAAAATTAAATTGTAACGACTTTTTAAAATGTTAGCTACCTAACACTAAGCAATTTTTTTATGAATTCTTATCTCTTTTCTACCAAATTCAATGATGTTATCTTCTTTTAGCTCATTAAGAAGTATATTTAAAGTTGGTCTTGAAGTTCCTATTAAAGAGGCTATATCTCTTTGGGTGTAGGGGTGATGAATTACTTTATCTCCAGTTTTTTCGCAATCGTAACCATAATCCGCACATAATTCCTCAAGGAATTCTACAAGTCTTGTTTTTGCATCTTTAAAAAGTAGTATTTGAAGACGCCTTTCTAAACGTTTTAACTTAAATCCTATCAGTTTGTAAATTTTTAGACTAAATGTCTGGTTATCTCGCATTAAATTGTGCATTGTATCTACACCTACCGGGCAAATACTTGTAGTATTATCAACAGATTGGGCAAATTCCTCTCTTTTATCTTCTCCTAAAATAGCTGTTTCGCCAAACAGTTCGCCTCTAGTTAAAATGGCTTTTACAACCTCAGTACCATCCTCGTTGTAATATCCGATTTTCACTTTACCTTTTTCTATAAGGTAAACTTTGTTAGCGGAGTCTTCTTCAAAATAGATATAATCTTGCTTTTTATAGGAATCAAAATCATGATTAGCCTTATAGGCTTTAAATTTGTGTGGACAGAGTACTTTAAAAAGGTTGACATCATCAAAAAACCAAAGCGATTTCATGGGGTTTAGCTTTTATTTGTTAGTTGCTTTTGTGTCGGCAAACACCTTTAAAACTTACAGAACCCCATAAAAAAACCTCCAAATGGAGGTTTAAATTTTATTCTTCTTCGTCTGAGACGTCACTTTCCTCAGTATCATCTAAAAAGTTTAGCATATCATGCTTTTGAAGTAGGTTATACCATTGTATTACTTTTTTAATATCACTGGCATATACCCTGTCTTCATCGTAATCTGGAAGTACATCAAAAAAATACTCTTCTAACTTATCCTTACTATCTTTTGGTTTAACAGAAGTTTCTCCTCCATTTTCTTTGTCTTTAATCTTTTTAAAAACATCCTTTAATGGCACTTCTTCAGCTAGTGTATAAATAGCAATTTCACTCAATATACTTACGTTATTTTGAATACCAACAGATAAGCGCTTTTTATCAATTAAAGATTCTGCAACAAAACCACCTCGCGTTTGAGTAATAAGTTTGTATAAACCTGGTTTTCCTGATATTGAAAGTACTTTTTCTAAACTCATATTATTTTTTTAAGGGTGGCAAATATCCTTCCTTTATTAATGTATTGCAAATATTAGCGTCTCTTTTTTTGATCTGGAAAACGCATTCTGTAGTCAATATTTATTTTTCCTTTAGAGATGTTATTGAGTTTTCCTTTAATTAATCGTTTTTTAAGACTAGAAAGTTTATCTGTAAATAAGACCCCTTCAATATGATCATATTCATGCTGAATAACGCGAGCAATTAATCCTTCATACTTTTCAGTACGTTTTTCAAAATTCTCGTCAAAATACTCTATAGTAATTTGAGGTTTTCTAAATACGTCTTCTCTAACATCTGGAATACTTAAACAGCCCTCTGTAAAAGCCCATTCATCACCTTCTTCCTCTAAAATAGTAGCGTTAATAAAAATCTTTTTAAAACCTTTAAGTAAATTCCTCTCGTCTTCACTTAAATCTTCATCTTCAGCAAAAGGTTCAGTATCTACTAAAAAAACTCTAATAGGAAGCCCTATTTGAGGAGCTGCCAAGCCTACTCCATAAGCACCGTACATGGTTTCAAACATATTTTCCAAAAGCTCATCAAGCTTAGGATATTCTGGTGTTATTTCTTTAGCCTTTCGTTTTAAGACTGGATCGCCGTAAGCTACAATAGGTAATATCATATAAGTATTTTATACTATTTAAAGTTGCAAAAATACAAATACTTAACAATAGTAAAGAATAAAAACTTAAATCAAGTTTTAATTACTAGCAACAACAAATTTTCTTGAAAACGCAGATGCTTCAGTTTTTAGAGTCAACAAATAAACACCAGATGTTAAACTTGACACATCAATTTTCTTAGAATTTGTTTCAACCATATCACTAGTTAAAACTGTTTTACCATTTACATCAACAATAATAATTTTAGCATTAGTACGTATTGCTAAATTTAACCTAAGCTCCTTATCTGCTTTAGTAAGAGGATTTGGGTATAGCGTTAAAGACGCTTTATTTATTAAATCAATTTCTTCAATTGGTAAAGTATTGCTATTGTAGGTACAGTTTAAACCACCACCAAAGTCAGCAGTAAAGCTGTTAGGATCTGCTACAGGTGTACCTCCTGGATTTAAATCGTATGTTGATGTTTCATCTGTACAAGTCGCTTGATTATGAGCATAAGTACTACCTTCTACTCTTATTGTACTGGGCCTATTAACACATAATGAAATTCCTGGTTTATACAAAAAGATTATTGAATTACCCGATACAAAACCTTTATCTGGACAAACTTGAGCATTAACAACATAAACGCTTAAAACGGTAATAAGTAGTAAGTAAATTTTCTTCATGGGTGAGAGAATTAAATTAATTATTATAAACAAATATAAAAGTAATTCTCTTTTATTTAATATAAAACTCCACATTATTTATTATATAAATAGTTTTGAAGAATAAGAGTAGCACTAATCTCATCTATCAGCGCTTTATTTTTACGCTGCGATTTTTTTAACCCACTATCTATCATAGTTTGAAATGCCATTTTGGATGTAAACCGTTCATCTACTCTTTTAATAGGAATTTCTGGAATTTCCTTTTCTAGTTTAGCTATAAATTTTTGAATATGTACTTCACTTTCGGAAGCAGTATTATCCATTTGCTTGGGCTCTCCAATCAAGAATAATTCTACTTTTTCCGCTTTCGTATATTCCTTTAAAAAGGGTACTAATTCATTAGTATTAACGGTGGTTAAACCAGAAGCAATTATTTGTAATTCATCCGTTATTGCTAACCCAGTTCTTTTAGTTCCGTAGTCTATAGCTAGTAATCTTGCCATTAGAAGTTTTTTTGCAAAAATAATCATAAAAAAAGACTGTCATTAATGACAGTCTTTTTAGCTTAACCTACTTATTAACACCTTTGAGAGTTTAGGTCACATTATTAATATAACCTGTGTATAAAGTTTTTTGAGAGATACTTACGCTTTTTTAGCTTTATTCATTTTAGGGAATAAAAGCTTAATGTTGTCAACATTTCTTTCTCTGTTGAAATAAGTTCTTATATCACTTGCAGTACCTGCGATTGATGCTCTTAATTCTTCTTCGCTAATTAATAATACTTCTTCTTTAGTATTCTTTAAAGTATCCTTAGCTACAACCGTAGTATCATTATCTTCAGAAATAGTAACAGTTTTTTCAGTTTCAACTTTTACCTCAACTTTAGAATCTTGAGCATTTGCGAAAGAGAAACTTAAAACTAAAACTAATAATATGTAGAATCTTGTTTTCATGATTTGGGTTGTTTTACACTTCAAAGATATATCGAGGGGAAGGCTGAAATAGAAAAAAATGGTTGTACAACCTTGAATATTCGTTTATTAGAGAACCTGCATAAAACCTAGGTTTAACAGGGGAAATGCATCTTTTTTTCGGTTAAAAAACACAGTATATGCATTTCGTCGATGTTTTTTTCCTGAACATAGATACTTACAAAAATGCCATTCTTTTAACTGCATTTTAAAGTGGATTAAAAACACGCCTATTTTAAATCATTTTATACGTTCCTCGATTAAGTTATTTAACCAAGACCTATTATATTTGCCAAAAACATTAACAAATGACTGAATTACAACAAATAATTGAAGCAGCTTGGGATAACAGAGAGCTTTTAAAAGAAGAGAGCACCATGTCTGCTATAAGAACGGTTATAGACTTATTAGATAAAGGAGAATTAAGAGTTGCCGAACCTGTTGAAGGTGGATGGCAGGTAAATGAATGGGTTAAAAAAGGTGTTGTGCTTTATTTCCCCATTCAAAAAATGGAAACTATTGAGGCAGGTCCATTAGAATTCCATGATAAAATCCCTTTAAAGAAAGGATACGCTGAAAAAGGAATTCGAGTTGTACCACATGCTGTTGCTAGACACGGTGCTTATATTTCTCCTGGTACTATTTTAATGCCTAGTTATGTAAACTTAGGTGCTTATGTAGACGAAGGCACTATGGTAGATACTTGGGCTACTGTTGGAAGTTGTGCTCAAATTGGTAAAAATGTACACTTATCTGGAGGTGTTGGTATTGGTGGTGTCTTAGAACCACTACAAGCAGCACCTGTTATTATAGAAGATAATGTATTTGTTGGTTCTAGGTGTATCGTTGTTGAAGGTGTACATGTTGAAAAGGAAGCCGTTCTAGGAGCTGGCGTTGTTCTAACTATGAGCACAAAGATAATTGATGTAACTGGAGATGAGCCTGTTGAAATGAAAGGAAAAGTTCCTGCTCGTTCAGTAGTTATTCCTGGAAGTTATACTAAAGAATTTGCTGCTGGTAGTTATAATGTGCCTTGTGCCTTAATAATTGGTAAAAGAAAAGAAAGCACAGACAAAAAAACGTCTTTAAATGATGCTTTACGTGAAAACGAGGTAGCAGTTTAGCACTTACAAATAAAAGATAGACTATCTTGATTATGATCAAGATAGTCTTTTTAAAACTATAATATGAAATTAAAAGAAATACCTCCTTCACTATATCATAGCTTGCGGTTATCTTTAAAATCTAAAAAAGCGTTTAACGAAGATACCAAACAACGAATTCCTGTAATTGTATCTTTAACTACAATACCATCAAGAATAAAAGCGCTTCATATAACGATAAGAAGTTTATTGAACCAAGAGGTATTGCCTGAAAAAATAGTATTATGGCTAAATGATAGCTACCAAAATAACATTCCTGTAAATTTACAAAAGCTTCTTGGTGATACATTCGAGATAAGGTTTTCTCCTTATACTTTTTCTCATAGAAAATTGATTCATAGTATTGAAAATTTTCCAAATAGAATTATTATTACTTGTGACGATGATTTAATATACCACCCCGAAAGTTTAAAAGAATTATATCAAGAGCATTTAAAAAACCCAAATGTAATAATTGGCAATCGATGTAGGCGTATTACTTTTGACAGTAACAATAACCCCTTGCCTTATTTGCAATGGCCTTTTGCAAAGAAAACTTTTCCAGGAGAAAAACTATTAATGCCCGTAGGTGCTTTTTTAGTATTATACCCGCCAAATAGTCTCGACAAAAGATTCAACGATATTGAGCTAATTAATAAACTATCTCCTAAGAGTGATGATCTATGGTTTAAAACTACAGCATTATTGAATGATACTCTTAGTATTCAAGCTGAAAAAGAACCACCTAAACCTTGGCCAATCATTGGATCACAAAGCGTATCCTTAAAAAGTGTTAATAATAAATTAGATTATAAGCGTGTGCAGTGGGAACAGATTATTGAATATTTTAACTTTAAGTTTGAAAGTTAACTTTTAAGGATCCCGTATTCTGTCCAAACACGTCTTTCCTTTTTGGTAATAGCCCTTATTGCCAAATTTTTATCTATTGATTCTTGGTTTTTATAGCCCCTTGGATGATCTAAATGGAGGCATACGGCACTGTATCTAATTTGTTTAGATTTAATACCTAAATTAAACAGTCGTTCTCCAAGCTCTCTATCCTGTCCGCCGTATTGCATTCGTTCATCAAAACCATTAACTTTTAAAATATCCTTTTTCCAACCTGAAGCATTGTGCCCATTCCAACTAGCATTTGTTGGCGTAATATTATTTAGAAGTTTACTTTTTAACCCCTTAGCTGTTAACTTATTATTTTTAAAAGATGATTTTAAACCATTAGATTTTAACCAATTAAGATTAAAACACCGTTGCGATAAAATATCTTCTTTAGAAATTAACTTTGATATATGCATTGGTAACATAAAATACCCACCCGAAAGAAAATATCCGTTTTCTTTGTTCTCAAAATGAACCTGCACATAATCTTCTCTTGCAAGACAGTCTCCATCACTCATTAAAATATATTCAGCATTAGATGCGGAAATTGCTTTATTTAAAATTTGAGATTTCTGAAACCCATTGTCTTCGTGCCAAACATGAATGATCTTGTAATGAACCTTGGTCTTTATACGTTCTATTAGATCAAAGGTGGCCTGTTTAGAACCATCGTCTGCAAGTACCATTTCAAAATCTTTAAAAGTTTGAGCTTCATAACTCCAAAGTACCTTTTCTAACCAATCTTCAGAATTGTATGTACTTATTATAACTGAAATAGCAGGTTTCGACATAAAAAAATATAAAATCTTTGCAAAAATAATTAATTTCACCGATTATTAAATTTTTATGCAAAAACTTACCGCTTTAATTCCTGCAGGAAATGAAATCCATAACATTGAAGAAGTCATTAAATCTGTTGATTTTGCTGATGAAGTTTTAGTTGTAGATAGTTTTAGTGAAGATGGCACATATGAAAAGGCAAAGGAGTTTGCTACAAAAGTTTTAAGGCGAGAATATCAATATTCTGCTTCTCAAAAGAATTGGGCCATTCCACAAGCAAAATATGAGTGGATTCTACTTGTAGATGCAGATGAGCGTGTTACCCCCGAACTTAGAGCTGAAATCGAAAAAATATTAAGTGCTCCACCTGCAGATATCATGGCGTATTGGATAGGCCGAAACAACCACTTTATGGGAGAACGCGTAAATTATAGTGGTTGGAGAAATGATAAAGTAATTAGACTTTTTAAAAGAGATTTTTGTAGGTACGAGGATAAACACGTTCATGCTGAAATCATTGTGCAAGGTAATATTGGTAAATTAAAAGAAAAACTTTACCACAATACATATATTACTTTTGATCAATACATTTCAAAAATGAACCGTTATGCGTGGTGGCAAGCCAAAGATTACCATTCTAAGACCGGGCGATTAACGCCCTACCACTTTGTAATTAAACCGTTTTGGGGGTTCTTTAAGCATTATGTTATTCAAAGTGGTTTTAGGGACGGTATTGTAGGGTTTACAATAGGTTATATACAAGCCTATGTTATATTTATGAGATACGTTAAACTTTGGCTGCTAAGAAGAGACAGAAAATAGTTTACTTCCAAAATTTAATCCTTTTTTTAAAGCGTTCTTTTTTCCAGTACTTGTCTTGAAAGGCCTTGGTTTCTTTCCACATTAAGCCAAAAATTTCATCATAATTCTCACCAGTGCACTTTGCATATTCATCACTCATCACCTTTACCATAGATTTGTGTTTTGTTAACTTTGAAAAATTCTTAACTCTGGTTTTAAAATCCATAGCCCTAAATTCCATCCGATTTAAATCTACCAGATAAAACTTGTAAAACTCGCCTTCCTTTTTAATTAGAGTATTACCAGGAGAATGATCTAAAAAGTGAATACCATTTTCGTGCATTTTGTAAGTAAATCTTGTAAACGCTCTTAGAATGTTTTCGTAATCAGGAATATCAAAATCATGAATGAGATTCCTATATAAAAAATCGTAAGATATGGATTCACTAACGTAAAAGCTTTGTTTAAACAGTACTCCAGAATTAAATTCAAAAAAGGCCAGAGGTTGGGGTGTACCTATACCTTTTTCCAATAGTTTATTAGCATATTCAAAGGATCTCCTTGCTTTACTAGGTCTAAAAAAGGAATACACAATTTGGTTAATTGCATTAGGAATTTTAAATGACTTTACGTTTACACCTCTATCTTTTAAGCGAATGGTTTTAATAATGTTTCTATCTCCAAGTCCTCCATCATATTCATCAAAATTTGCTATAACATCTTCTATCTGAAGCCTTTCAGAGGAAGTTGCAAATTTTGAAAACACATATTTCTTACTCATTTATTTCTAGCAAACAAAAAATGCAAATTACAAAGTTTTAAAGAATGTGTAAAACTAATGTTAAATTTGCGAATCAATAAAGTTTAAGATGCAAAACGAATTACAAAACGCCATCAAAGCACTGAAAGAAGGCGGACTTATTTTATATCCTACAGATACAACTTGGGGAATAGGCTGTGACGCCTCCAATGCTGAAGCGGTAAAAAAAATATATAAGCTAAAGCAACGAGAAGACAGAAAAGCATTAACTTGTTTGGTAGCCGATGACCGAATGCTGAAAAAGTACATAAAACAGATTCCATTTGCTGCTCAAAACATTATTGATGTTACAGATAAACCTACCACTATTATCTATGATGAGGCCAAAAATTTAGCTGCTAACTTAATAGGTAAAGATGGTTCTATTGGTATTAGAATTCCAGATGATGAATTCTGCTATTGGTTATCAAGAAAGTTTAATGGTGCCATAGTATCTACCTCGGCTAATATTAGCGGGCAGCCCTATCCAAAATCTTATAAAGAAATTGCTGTAGAAGTTATAAAAGGAGTAGACTATGTCGTAAATTTGCACAAAGAAAAAATTTGCGCAAAACCTTCGTCTATTATTAAACTAACTAATTCTGGAATTGTAAAAATAATAAGAACGTAATACAAATATACGCTACACAATTTACCACCAGTTTTAGATTCAAACAGATAATGAATTACAAAGAAGCACTACAACATCCTGTCTTTAAAACAATAACTCAATCTGCAGAAGAACTTCAGCTTAAGGCCTTTGTTATTGGGGGATTTGTTCGCGATTTTATTTTGAACAGAGGAAACGCTAAAGATATAGATATTGTAGCCATAGGTAGCGGTATTGAATTAGCAAAAAGAGTAGCTCAAAACCTCCCAAATAAACCAAAAGTTCAAATTTTTAAAACTTATGGTACTGCAATGCTTAGGTATAACGAGATTGAAATTGAGTTTGTCGGTGCCAGAAAGGAATCCTATACTGAAAACAGTAGAAATCCTGAAGTTGAAAATGGAACACTTCAAGATGACCAAAACCGAAGAGATTTTACCATAAACGCCTTAGCATTAAGTGTAAACAAAGCTAATTTTGGCGATTTATTGGACCCTTTTAATGGTATTAAGGATTTAGAGAATAAAACCATTAAAACACCTTTAAATCCAGATATAACTTATAGCGATGATCCTTTAAGAATGTTAAGAGCTATAAGATTTGCTACGCAACTTGGTTTCTATATTGAAAATGAAAGTTTAGAGGCCATAACTAGAAATGCTTCTAGAATAAAAATTATCACAAAAGAACGCATTGTTGTTGAACTGAATAAAATTCTTGAAAGCCCAAAACCTTCAATTGGATTCTTACTTCTGGAAAAGACAGGGCTTTTAAATATAATTTTACCAGAACTTACGGCACTAAAAGGTGTTGAAGAATTAGAAGGGCAACGCCACAAGGATAACTTCTATCATACTTTAGAAGTCGTTGATAACATTTCAAAACATACTGACAATCTTTGGTTAAGGTGGGCTGCTCTATTACATGATATTGGCAAAGCCCCAACTAAAAGGTTTAGTAAAAAAGTGGGGTGGACATTTCACGGGCATGAGTTTGAAGGTTCTAAAATGGTATTTCACCTTTTCAAAAGATTAAAAATGCCATTGAATGACAAAATGAAATTTGTTCAAAAAATGGTATTCATGAGCTCCCGCCCTATTGTTCTTGCGCAAGACATTGTAACAGATTCTGCGGTTAGGCGATTGGTCTTTGATGCTGGTGATTATGTAGACGACTTAATGACGCTGTGCGAAGCAGATATTACTACCAAAAACCCTAAGAAATTTAAAAAGTATCATAATAACTTCAAGATTGTTCGCGAAAAAATCATAGAAGTTGAAGAAAGAGATCATGTAAGAAACTTTCAACCTCCAATTACAGGTGAAGAGATTATGAAAACCTTCAATTTAAAACCTTCAAGAGAAATTGGTGTTATAAAAGAGTTTATCAAAGAAGCTATTCTTGAAGGCGAAATACCTAATGAGTATAAGGCAGCCTATAATTTGATGCTAAAAAAAGGTAAAAAATTGGGTTTAAAAACAAACGTTAATGATTAAACTAGTTAGGACAAACTCTAAACACCAAGGCTTTATTGATTTGGTAGATCTTTTAAACGCCTATTTAAAAGTTGTAGATGGAGACGATCATGACTTCTATCATCAATTTAACAGTATAGACATGTTAAATCATGTGGTTGTAGCCTATGTTAACCAAGAACCAGTGGCATGTGGAGCATTTAAACCTTATGATTCCAATACTACAGAAATTAAACGCATGTTTACTAAAACTGATGCCAGAGGAAAAGGAATAGCGAGTCTTATATTAAAGGAATTAGAAACCTGGTCTAAAGAGGAAGGTTATCAATCTTGTGTTTTGGAAACGGGTAAAGAGCAAATAGATGCGGTATCATTTTACAAGAAATTGAATTACAAGGTAATTCCCAACTACGGGCAATATAAAGACATTGAAAACAGTATTTGTTTTAAGAAAAATTTAGTTTAGTATGAAGGATAACAAAAAAGTAATTTACTGGTTATTAACGGGATGCTTTTTAATATTTGTAATGGTGGTTGTTGGTGGTATTACAAGGTTAACACATTCTGGTTTGTCCATATCAAATTATAAGTTAATTTCGGGAACTATCCCTCCAATGAATGCGACTGAATGGGAAGAGGCTTTCGAATTATATAAGCAATATCCAGAATATCAAAAATTAAACAATCACTTTACACTTCAAGATTTTAAAGATATTTATTTCTGGGAATGGTTACATAGAGTCATAGGAAGATTTATTGGTGTTGTTTTCTTTATCCCATTTTTATATTTCTTATTAAAAAAACAGCTAACTAAACCAACCATAAAAAAGTCTATCATTTTATTATGCATGGGCGCCTTTCAAGGGTTTTTGGGCTGGTATATGGTAAAAAGTGGCTTGGTAGACAGGCCAGATGTAAGCCATTATAGACTTGCCGCTCACCTTACTACCGCCTTCATAACATTTGCCTACACCTTTTGGGTAGCCTTAGATTTAATGTTTCCAAACAAAAAAGAGGTTAACTTAAAATTTAGAAACTTAATTCGAGTGGGTTTAGCCATTTTGTTACTTCAAATTATTTATGGTGCCTTTGTTGCCGGTTTAGATGCAGGATTTATTCATAATCATTGGCCAATGATGAGTGAAGGTAAATTTATGCATCAAACAGTATACATTGAGCAAGAACCATTACTCATGAATTTTATAGAAGGGAAAAGCGGCGTGCAATTTGTGCATAGAACACTGGCCTATATTGTTGTAATTTTCATAATTGTAATTTGGCAAAAGTCTAAAAAGCTTAAGCTTTCAACGTACCAAACAAAAGGAATTAACACCTTATTAGTTGTACTTGCCATTCAATTTTTATTAGGCGTTTTCACCATACTTTTACAAGTACCAGTTTGGTTAGGAGTAGCGCATCAAGTAGGAGCATTTTTCTTATTAAGTGCAATGACTTTTACCTTACACAGATTTACCAAGTAATAGAAAAAATAGTAACTTTGCCCTATAATTTTTTATCATGATTTACAGATTTAGAGTAATACTAGACAATGATACGGAGGATGCAGATATTTTTCGTGATTTAGAAATTAGAGAAACCGATTCTTTAGAAGATTTACACAATATCATTACCCAATCATTTGGTTTTGATGGTAGTGAAATGGCTTCTTTCTATTTAAGCAACGATCAATGGGATCAAGGTGAAGAAATTTCTTTATTTGATTTAAGTGATAATGGTGGCGCTCGCCTAATGAATGAAACGCCTATAAATGATGTCGTTCATGAAGCTAGTCCCAAACTTATTTATGTTTATGACTTTCTAAGTATGTGGACTTTCTACGTAGAACTTGCCGAAATTGTTGACGAAGCTGAAAGTACCGACTATCCTAATCTTATGTTTGTTCATGGACAGATTCCTGACACAGCCCCAGACAGAATGTTTCAAGCAGACATGGATGAAGATCTAAATGAATTTGAAGATGGTTTTGACGTAAATGATTATGATAATTTAGATTTTGACGAAAACTGGAATTAAGCTTAGATTATTTCCATTGGGTTAACGTTCTCATAATTGGTGGTTAAAAATTCTAACCCACATTTTAGAATCTCGCCCATATTATTGCAAGCCAAAAACTTCTTCTCCTTAGAGTATCGGTAAATATCGTTTTTTAGTAACGCTATATGTTCTGGTGTAGATATATTATCATCTTTCATACAAGATAATAAAGCATCAATCCTATCATTAAAACTCTTTAAACGCTTAACTAAAATGGAGCGTTCTTCTGTTTTATATTGATCTATAGATAGCTTTTTTAGTATGGCGGAAACCATTTGAACAATAGTTAAGTTCTCCTTAAAGAATTGTGGTCGGTAAATATTATATTTTCCTTCATAAGACTGTTGATCAAAATCTATGGCTCTAATTTTGTAAACCACATGATCAAAATCATGAGTAGGTACAATAACATAATTGTAAGAGCGCATATCTCCCAAAAGTCTAATCATACAACGCTCATTAAACTTAACAAATTCCTTTGCAATTTGAGCCTTTTCAGATTTACTACAATGAGGCAACATGTGTTTTATAAAAACATCACCTGGAATACCAGAAATGTGCTCTTCAATTAGGGTATCTCCATGAACCAAAAAGTTCAAATTATACGGTGATAACATGTGCTCTAATTCAAGACCATATATTCTTGAAGCATCAGCAGTTTTTATATAGAAATAAGTAAAGTTATCATTTAAAATATTTCTAATCTTAATTCTAAAAGGTCTTGAGTTTCCGAATGTACAATAATCAATAGCATCAACACTCAAAAAAGGGTGTGCCTCTTCATTACCATCAGAATGAAAAATAGTATAAACCTTCTTTAAAGACATTTCAATTTCCTCGCGCTCATAGTCATTGTAATATACTCTTACCCAAAGCGTATCATTATCATCATCATCATAAACAACCACAGAACCTTGAAAGCGCAACAAGTCTTCATAAAAAATAGGGATCTCTATTATTCTGTTATATTCATCTAAGTATTTCCCTAATTTTTTACTTACCGGATATGACGGTTTTCGCTTTGATATCTTTAAATCCTTCATACTGTAAATTTAGTTAATTTTAAAGGTTTTTATATCACGATGTAACAAAATTTAAAGAGCTTCGTCTTACCCATATAACTAACCAATGCTAATCTATTTTAGCATATAAAATGTTACAATTTGGAATCCATTCTTACAATTAACAACCTCACCAAGAAATTTGGGTATTTAACAGCAGTAAAAGACTTATCATTCACCATTAACAAAGGCAATGTTTACGGTATTCTAGGACCTAACGGAAGTGGAAAATCAACAACCTTAGGTATTGTTTTAAATGTAGTTAATAAAACATCTGGCGATTTTCATTGGTTTGATGGTACTACCACAACACATGATGCCCTTAAAAAAGTAGGCGCTATAATTGAGCGCCCTAACTTTTACCCTTATATGTCTGGATACGATAACTTAAAACTTGTATGTAAGATAAAGGGGGTTGATTATAGTAAGATTGATGAAAAATTAGAAGTCGTAGGCCTATTAGACCGAAAGGACAGTAAATTCAAGACATTTTCTCTAGGTATGAAACAACGCTTGGCTATTGCTTCTGCCCTTTTAAACGATCCGGAAATCTTAATCTTAGATGAACCAACAAATGGATTGGATCCTCAAGGAATTCATCAAATAAGAGAAATTATAAAGCAAATTGCAGCTAAAGGAACAACGATATTATTAGCTTCTCACTTACTTGATGAAGTTGAAAAAGTATGTTCTCATGTTGTGGTGTTAAGAAAAGGCGTAAAACTTTATGCAGGAAGAGTAGATGAAATGATATCAAGTCATGGATTCTTTGAACTTAAATGTAACGACCAGGACAAATTAAAGGCGCTTTTAGAAAACCATTCCTCTTTCGGAAATATTAAAATTGAAGAAGATTTAATAACAGCGTTTTTAAATGAGCCTATGCAATCTGATGATTTTAATAAATTTCTTTTTGAAAAAGGCATTGTACTTACACACCTAGTACAACGTAAAGAAAGTTTAGAAGAACAGTTCCTTCAGTTAACCGATAACCAAACTAACCAAAACCAATAACATGTTAAGATTACTAAATTTAGAGCTACAAAAGCTTCTCTTAAATAGAACCAGTAAAATACTAATTTTTGTATCGTTTATTTTACCATTTTTTGTGATACTGTTGTCATCATTAAAAATCAATGTTTTTGGTTTCTTTACACTTGAATTGGGTGAACTAGGTATTTTTAATTTCCCAATAATATGGCATTTGACAACGTTTTTTGCTTCTCAGTTCAAATTCTTTTTTGCTATTGTTGTGGTAAGCATGATTGGTAACGAATACAGTAATAAAACTATAAAACAGAACCTTATTGATGGATTAAGTAAAAAGGAATTTATCCTTTCAAAGTTCTATACTATAATTTTCTTTTCTTTAGTTTCAACCATACTTATTTTTATTATTTCATTGTGTATAGGGCTCTATTATTCTAGTTATAATGAGTTTTCTATAATTATTAAAGAAACTGAATTTTTAGCAGCGTATTTTGTTAAGCTTATAGGGTTCTTTAGCTTGTGCTTATTCTTTGGTATGTTGGTAAAACGTTCTGCCTTTGCTTTAGGGTTTTTGTTCATTTTATACATTCTAGAATGGATCATATTTGGCATTATAGCGTGGCGTTCTAACACAGACTTAGCGGAAAAAATTCAAAACTTTTTTCCATTAAAATCAATGTACAAACTCATAGACCAGCCGTTTCAAAGAATTGCAATGACAAAATTTCCAGATAAAGCAAATTTAGCTTATGATTATGGAGCTCATGGATATGAAATCCTTATAGTTTTGGGTTGGACAGCCTTATTTATCTTTTTATCGTTTAGATTATTGAAAAAGCGTGATTTATAATATCTTTGGTAGCCTAGTGCTATCGAAGAATGAGAAAAATTACCACCTTAGTATTTTTTTGCAGCCTCTGTACGCTTGTTTTTTCACAAAGACAAGCGTCTAACTGGTACTTCGGGTATGGTGCAGGTATTGAATTTAACTTAACCACAAATTCGATAAACACTGTAAACACAAGTCAGTTGTGGACAAATGAAGGGTGTTCTTCTATCTCAGATGAATACGGTAACCTATTATTTTATACAGAAGGTTCCAGAGTTTGGAACAGGAACCATACCCAAATGGGAAACGGTTTTGGTTTATTTGGAGATAATTCTAGTACACAATCTGCCATTATTGTACCCAAACCGAATGACCCCGATATTTATTACATATTTACGGTAGACACTACGGTTGGTTTTGATCCAGATAACGGGTTCAATTACTCAGTGGTAGATATGACTTTAGACGGTGGATTGGGAGGCGTTGTGCAGAAAAATGTAAACCTCTTACCGCATTGTTCGGAAAAATTAACTGCGGTTTTAAAAGATTGTATTACCAAGTCCATTTGGGTAATTACATTAGCCTCGGAAGATGGAATAAGTAATTTGTACAACACTTTTTATGCATATGAAGTTAACGATTCCGGAGTTAATCCAACTCCTGTAAAAACTACCTTTCCAACATTATTTCCTTCAGATAGACGTGGATATCTTAAGTTATCTCCCGACGGAACAAAATTAGTGGCCGCCCATGTTAGAGATGGTATGGAGGTATATGACTTTGATACCACCACTGGAATAGTTAGTAACCCCATTGCGTTAACTATTAATAGTAGCACAAGTCCGTTTCCTTATGGTGTGGAATTTTCACCGAATAGTCAGTTATTGTATGTTCATGCAAGTAATAATTACTTCGACCCAGAAAATTTTCAAAACAATGAAATTGCCACTAATCATACATCCGTTTTATCACAGTTTAATTTAGTTGCTCCAGATATTCAGGCTTCTCAAGTGATTTTAGATGATAGAACTCTTTACAGAGGAGGACTTCAATTAGGTCCTAACGGAAAGATTTACAGAGCTCTAAGTGAAACTTACAACCGTGGGCTACCATATTTAGGAGTTATAAACAATCCAAATAATGTTGGTACAGCCTGTAATTACCAACACAACGCCTTAAGTTTAGGTGGCAATGAATCTTCTCAAGGGTTACCACCTTTTATCGCTTCGTTTTTTAATCAACAAATTGATATTATAAAAAATGGGAGAAGCGCCACTAATTTAGATTTATGCGATGGTGATATTTATACTTTAACATCCGTTGATATTCCAGGCGCTACATATACTTGGACAAGAGACGAAATTCTATTAGCAGACACGGATTTCGATTTGGAGGTTACAGAAGCAGGTCATTATGAAGTTTATATAGACCCAAAAAACGGAGATTGTGCAATAGAAGGTGGTGCTTTTGTAGTATATAATGACAACCCAATTGCCAACAATCACACAATTCTTCAGTGTGATGAAGATGGAACTCCAGATGGATTTACACTTTTTAATTTGAATGAGGCTATTATAGATATTAATGAAAGTGATAATACCTTGACCCTCTTTTACCTAGATGCAGCAAGAACGCAACGCATAAATGCTAGTTCTTACACCAATATTAGTAACCCTCAAACTATATATGTTCAAGTTTTAAATGAGAGAACAAGATGTTCAGACTATTCCCAACTCACTCTAGAAGTTAGTGCAACAGATTCCAATAATGTTTCTATGGAAACTTGTGATGATGATGGTACTGAAGATGGTTTTCACCTATTTAATCTAGAAACTTTAAATAACGAAGTTGTTAATGGATTACCATCTGGACTTTCAATAGCCTATTATGAAACTTTAGACGATGCGCTCTTAGAACAGAAAAAATTAGGGAATTCTTATACCAATACTACACCTAATTATCAAATAATCTATGCAAGAGTAGAAAATGATAATAACTGTTACGGTATAAGTGAAGTGGAACTAACGGTAAACCCACTACCCAAAATAGAAACCGAGGCAACTGCAATATATTGTCTTAATAGGTTTCCGATACCCATTTCAATAGATGCAGGTATTATTAATGATGATCCTAATAATTATGCCTATAACTGGTCTAATGGACAAAATACCTATAGTATTAATGTTAATGAAGCAAAAGATTACGAAGTCGAAATAATTAATACCATTACCAAATGTTCTAAGATTAGAACAGTAACCGTAATTCCCTCTAATATTGCAACAATTGATGATATCGAAGTTATTGATGCTACCCAAAATAATATGGTAACTGTTATTGCCTCTGGTGAAGGAGAATACCAATACCAATTACTTGATGAGAACGGCTATATCCGAGTCTTTTTTCAGGATAGCAATGTGTTTGAAAACGTTTTTCCAGGCTTTTATTCGGTTCAAGTTAGAGATTTGAAAAACGACTGTGGTATTACCAATTCAGACAAATTTAGTGTTATTGGCTTCCCCAAATTTTTTACTCCAAATAATGACGGACAAAATGATACCTGGCAAGTTTATGGTGTATCTAGTATGTTTCAACCTAATAGTAAAATTCAAATTTTTAATAGGTACGGTAAATTGGTTAAAGAAATTACGCCATTAGGCGATGGTTGGGACGGTTCTATAAACGGTGAAAGATTACCATCTGATGATTATTGGTTTTTAGTTAAACTACAAGATGGAAGGGTTTTCAGAAGTCATTTTACACTTAAAAACTGAATTAGGTTTTTATTAAGAATTTAAACACAATAAATATTTAATATTTAGGTATTTCAACTTGTTTTTTTAAGACTTCATCAATTAATCCTATAATAAAGGGGAAAAAAAGCATTAGATACGTTTTATTATTATATAATACAGATATTTACAAAAAAATCATACTTTAAGAAAGGGATAAGCATCGGTCTAAATATTAAAAAAACTGCATTTTATCGTGTTTTTTTGCATTTAAACCTAAAAATCCATATTTTTCGCCAAAATATCATCTATAAAATATAATGCTATTTTTGCCAAAAAAATCAAAACAAAAAGAACCTACAGCTATGAGATTTGTTTTAGCTTTTATATTAGTGTTTTTCTGCAGTAGTAGTGCATTATTCTCGCAACAAATCACTACAGATTCCTCTGTAAACTTACAATCTCTAATTGAAAATAATTTTGCCAATGGCTGTATTGAAATAAGCAACATTACTTCCTCTGTAAATGGTAATTCTTCTGGTTTCCCCAGTTATGCGTATTTTGAAAGAGGCACGTCTAGTTTTCCTTTTAATAACGGTATAATGCTTTCTACAGGTAGTACCAATTCAGGTGGAAATAGTATTATTACGAATATTTTAAATGAAGGCGACTCTTCTTGGGGGACAGATTCGGATCTAGAAGCTGCTCTTGGAGTTACAAATACTTTAAATGCAACCTCTATTGAATTTGATTTTATATCTAGCTCCAGTCAGTTTTATTTCAATTTTTTATATGCCTCAGAAGAGTATTTTGATCAATTACCTTGTTTTTTAACGGATCACATTGTTTTTTTAATTACCGAAAAAAACTCTGGAAATCCATATAGAAATATAGCTGTAATTCCTGGTACAAATACCCCAGTGAACTCTAGAAATATTCACAGCGAAATTTTTGGTGTTTGTGCCGCTACAAATGAGCAATATTTTGATGGATACAATTTTGGAGATACAAATTATGATGGTAGAACTGAAATTCTAACGGCTTCTGAAACGATAACGCCTAATGTTGAATATCATGTAAAACTGATTATTGCAGATTCTGGTGTTCCAGATGGTGATTCTGCCGTTTTTATAGAAGGTAATAGTTATGACCCTCTAGATTTGGGAGACAATATAACTACCTGCTCTAGTTCAGCAAGATTAGATGCAGATATTAACAATCCGCTTGCCACATACCAATGGTTTAAGTATGACGAAGTTAATAGCGTTTGGGACATTATTGCAGGTGAGACAAATACATTCCTTAACGTAAGTGAAAATGGCGATTACAGAGTTGTAGTTACCGTCCCTTTGGGTAATAGCAATTGTGATGAACAAGATGAAATCACTATAGTTCTGAATTCTGAGGAAACCGTAACCCCCATTAATGATTATGAAATTTGTGATGTCCCTGGTGGTAATGGAAGCCAATTTTTTGATCTTTCCACAAGAGATACCGAATTAATAATAAATATTGGAGCCTTATTTAGTAGTTACACTTTTAGATACTACACTTCAGACTCCGACGCTAGAAACAATCCAAACAATTCAATTACTAGTATTACTTCAAGCGGTCAAGAAATATGGGTGAGAATAGATGATACCAATAGTAATTGTGTAGCTTATACCAGTTTTAATCTAGTTGTTACACCTACTCCTACAATTGCTCCATTTTTACCCATGACTGTATGCGACGGTGATGATCAGCCAAACAATGGATTTACAGCAATGAACCTAACGGTAAAAGATGATGAAATTACTGGTGGAAACCCAAACCTTGTAGTGAGTTACCACTTTAACAATTTAGATGCTCTAAATGGAGAAAATGAAATTCCAAATGGAGACTACGTAAACTCAAACCCCTACAATGACCAAGTCTATATAAGAGTATTAGATGTTACCACAGGCTGTTTTAACACCGACATTTTACCTGTTGAAGTTACAGACAGTCCTTTAATAGTATTTGACACACAATACTTAGATGCCTGTGATACAAGCCATGTTGGAGTAGGAACTTTTGATTTAACCGAAAAAATAGATGCTATTTTAAATGGTTTACCGCTGCCCTATACAGTTACCTATCACACTTCAAGACAAGATGCGGAAAACGGAACAGATCCTATACTCCACCCAGAAAATTATGATTATAGTAGTGATAATCGTGAACCAGGTTATACCACTATTTTTGTAAGAGTTGTAGATGGCAATACAGGTTGCCCTAGTATTGGCCAAATAGAAACACATACAAGTTTGCTACTAACGGGTCCTGGGATGGGAGATTTCGCCGAGTGTGACAATAATGAAGATAGTAACGATGCTCTAGATTTTGATTTGTTGGCCATTGAAAGAGAAATAAACGAGGATTTAACAGATTGGGTTGAGGTAACATTCTATAGTGACGAAGATCGCAACAACCTACTCCCAAAAAGCACACCTTTTTCTGCAGTAAACGGTACGACGCTATACCTAAACTTAAGAGACACTGTTAGTGGGTGTGAAGATTCTGCAGAAATCACCTTAATAATTAACCCTATTTTGAATATTCAGCATACAGGAGCAATAGAGTATTGTGATGATAATGGTACGGGCTTTATGAGTGTTGTTTTAGAAGATTTAGATGCCCAAATCACTGGCGGTAATTCGAACTTTTCCGTTACTTATTTTACTTCTGAATCTGATGCTAATAATGGAGCTTTAAATGTCTTACCACCAATTTACGATACAAGTACAACCGTGCTTTGGGCTAGGATACAAAGTAACGAAAATCCTCAGTGTTATACTGTAAATAGATTTGATTTAATAATTACTACCGCTCCAAGTGTTACAGATGCTAACACTATCGAAATATGTAGTAATCAAAATAGTGAAGAGATAAACCTAAGAGACAACCTTAATGAAATGATTTCGGATACTACAGGTGTGGTTATAAGTTATTATAATTCTCTTGAAGATGCCAATGCTCCCCGCAATCCAATTGAGGATCCAGACAGTTATACTGTGAATAGTAGCCATACTATCTTTGTTAGATTTGATAGTTCTGCAACAGGGTGTCATAGTATTGCACAATACGATATTATCTTTAACACTAAACCAATACTTCCAAACGATTTAAAATTACAAGTTTGTGAACCTGCTGGTATTTCTACATCAAATTTTATTCTATCCGAAATGAACGGTACAATTTTAAATTCTCAATCTGGGAAAATTGTGCTTTACTATGAAGATGAAAATGATGCTATAAATAGAACACCAAATGCAGAGTTACCAACAAATGGCTATCCAAGTGGAAATAGAACCATTTACGTTCGTGTAGAAAATATTACTGATACAGATTGTAATACTATTGCGCCTTTAGAATTAGAAGTATCTCCAGAAGCCTTATACAACCCTGTTGTAGGTTTTTCAGTTTGTGATAATTTCAATGACAGAAGTGAAGAAATTGATTTAGCTGCTAAAAGAGCAGAAATATCGAATGGGTATAGCAATTTAACTATTTCGTTTCATGCCACACGTAACAATGCTAGAGATAATATCTCTCCACTGCCAAATGAACATTCTATAACTCAAAACGAAACTATATTTGTTAGAATAGAAAGTTCGGATTCACCTTGTTATGAAATTGAAGAATTTTCAGTAAATCTATTCCTTACTCCAGATGTTTCTGAAGTTTCTGGACCTTTAATAGAATGTGACGAGGATTATGATGAAATAACAAACTTCAACTTATTGGAAGCCGATTTTGATATTAGTGGAAGATTGGATCCTTCTTTGTATTTAGTTTATTATTATGAAGAATATGAGGATATAAATCAAGATAATGGCTTGGATCACAGTAATGCCATAGATAGCACTTTATTAACTCAGTTTCCTTCTGAAAATGGTAACACTGTTTTCATAAAAGTTACAGATCCAGGTACAGGTTGTTTTACTATTATCTCACAAGATTTAATAGTTAATACGCCACCAATATTTAATACTATAAGCTCTTACAGTACTTGCGAAAGTAACTCAAACACTTTTGACCTTTCAGAAATTAATAGTACACTTGTTAATGAGCCAAGTTTAGTTAACATTAACTATGCAACTACATCCGCAGCCATTATTTCTAATAATGTATTTACATATACAATACCTGGAGATTATGTTGTAGATGCAATAATAACAGATATAAACAATTCTTGTTCAATAAGTACTTCTTTTACACTTAGTATAAACCCTAACCCAACTGCATTTGATACGCCCAATTTGTATTACTGTGATTCTAATATTGATACTACAGATACAGAAACTTTTAATCTTTTAGATACCGAGGCTCTAATAAGAGGCGCTTCACAACCTGACAGTCAGTTTTCTTTAACCTTTTATAACGATAGTGATAATGCCTATTCTGAAGATGGTAGTGGCGCTATTGGTAATGTATATCAGGCGCTGCATGAAGAAATTATTTATGCACGAATTGAAAATAGAATTACGGGCTGTTTTGATGTAACAACGTTTGAAACCCACATAAACCCAAGACCTGTTATTCCAATAGAAACTGTTGTGCCTTTGTGTAACGATGTGCCAATTGTTGTGAGTGCAGAAACTGGTTTTTCGGGAGACATGTATTCATGGTCTACAGGTAGTTCAAGCTCTGAAATCTTAGTCCAACCCTCAGATCTAATAAACGGTAGCATTAATTTATCCGTTACTGTAACAAGACCTTATTTAACAGGAGATTGTTCAAACACACATAGTTTTACAGTTATGGCTTCAGAAGATGCAGGTATCATATTTACACCAACAGTAAATTTTAATGATCCTAACAGCATAACTGTTAATCTTGATATGCCCAATAGAATAGGCGATTATATCTTTCTTTTGGACGGTGTAGAAAACTCCCCTAGAACTTATAATGTTTTTGAAAATGTAACCTATGGAGAACATTTGGTCACAGTAAGAGATTTAAATGGATGTAACGATGTTACTAAATCTGTCTTTGTTTTTGATATTCCAAAGTTTTTTACTCCAAACAATGATGGGCCAAATGACACTTGGCACATTGTTGGCATTGAAAGACCTGAGTTAAGGGGTTCATTTGTTAACATCTATAACAGACACGGTAAACTTATTAAAACTTTAACGCATACGTCAATTGGTTGGGATGGTACTTATAATGGCAATCCAATGCCTTCCGATGACTATTGGTATGTAGCCAAAGTTTCTAATAATGGCATACTTACTAGCTACAAAGGTCATTTTGCTCTAAAAAGATAAGTTTTGTACTAATTGTTTGGCTTATTTGTTTGAAAAATAGCCCTTTTTGTGTTTTTTAACTAATTGTTTTAAACCTTTAAGGAGTTAATACAGTCTAAAATAAATATTTAATTTATTTTAGACGTTAGTTCTTTAAAGAGCTGCCAAACAATCAACTAAATCAAACACTTTGCTATGCAAACTAGCTCCACTATAAAGAGCCTACTATTTTTATGTTTCTTATCTATCTCGGCGAGTTTTTCTTATGCCCAATTAAGTACTAAACATTATATACCACCTTTAACAAGTGGACCTTCTAATGCGGATCCACAAGACCAATGGATTTATATTTCTACACCAAGTACAGGTTTAGTTCCTTATACAATCACTGCTGTGGGTGGAGCCGATATTACAGGAACAGTATCTAGCACTACACCTCAAAGAATTGATGCGGGTTTTGGATTTAACACGCAACTATTTCAGGATTCTGGTGCTAGTAGTACAATTACAAACAATAAAGGTTATATTATTGAAGCAGAAGCTCCTATTTATGTTTCTGTAAGAATGAATGCCGGAAACGCCCAAGCAGGTGCTTTAGTTAGCAAGGGATTATCTGCACTAGATACATCCTTTAGAATAGGAACATATACAAGTGAGAATCCTCAAAATAATTACTTAAGTTTTATTTCTGTAATGGCTTCTGAAGATGATACTACTATTAATTTTGGAGATCTTCCTGCGGGTTTGGTTATCGAAAACTATTCTGGCCCAACACCCATATCGGTAAATCTAGATGAAGGTGAAAGTTACGTACTAGCCATAAACGTAGCCGACAACGGACCTACTGTGAATAATTTAATGGACGGATTAATAGGTTGTCTTGTTACATCAGATAAGCCTATAGTGGTTAACTGCGGATCTGCAAACGGTAGTTTTGATAATGGAATGGGTAGAGATTACGGTATTGATCAAATTGCTGGTTTATCTAAAATTGGAAACGAATACATTTTTGTAAAAGGTGCAGGAAATGACGCCTGGGAAAATGTATTAATTGTTGCTCACACTGACAATACAACAATTAGCATAAATGGAAACGCCCCAATAACTACAATTAATGCTGGCGAATATTATGTTATTGAAGGCGGGTTCTATTCTGTCAATGACAACATGTACGTTGAAACTAACAATGATGCATTTGCATATCAAGGTGTTGGTTCAAATAGCGAAGCTAACCAAGGAATGTTTTTTGTACCACCTTTAAGCTGTGAAACAAGAGGTAATATAGACAATATTGCTAATATTGATGAAATAGGTAATCTTATTTACGATGGAGGTATCTCAATTGTTACAAAAACTGGGGCTACTGTTACGGTTAATAACCAACCGCTTTCAAATTTTGCTACTGTAGGTCCAAGTCCAGTAACGGGAAAAACAGATTATATAACTTATAAAGTAACGGGATTAACAGGTAATGTTTCTGTTCAAGGTGATGATGAATTATATGTGGCCTATTTTAACGTTAATGGTGCTGCTACATCTGGTAGTTTTTATTCTGGGTTTCAATCTAAACCAGAATTTAGTTTCGATGTTCAATTCGCAACCCTAGGAAATTGTATAGGTAATAATCTCACTTTATCCATAGCCAATGCTCAAAACTTTGAAAGCTATCAATGGTGGTACGATGATGGTACAGGGTACGTAACCCTCTCAGAAACGAGTGCTTCCCTTACGCCAACAGTTCCTGGTAAATATAAAGTTATTGGAGAACTTCCTTGCAATGGTGGTCCCTTAGAGTCTGTAGAAGTTCCAATAAGTATTTGTCCTGATGATATCGATAATGATGGTATTATTGATAATATTGATATTGATAACGACAATGATGGTATAGAGAACTGCACAGAATCAAGAGGAGATGTTACCCTGAATATTGCTAACACTAACACACCTGTTTTAGAATTTCAAGATGCTACAACTAATAACACTATTGCAAGTTCTTCTTATACAGAAACTAGTTTAAACGGTAGTACTAATGGAATAACTGGTTATGATTCAGGAAATTTTACTAGTACTCTTGGGAATGATCCTTCTGCAGAAAGTACTTATGCTTTAAGCTTTACAGAACCTGTAAATATAAAGCTTGAAGAAACTAATATTTTGAATATTTCAACCGTCGGAGAGTTTTATGTTGTGAGTATACTACCATCAAATAAAAATATTACGCTTATTGATCCTGATGATAGATTATTGGTAGACACTAATTTTGACGGACTTGTGGAAAATGGTGTTACGCAAATATCAGGTTCAGAAATTCATTTTCAAATAAATCCAACCCCTAATGGAAATACACCTTTTCAGTTTTTTGCTAACTCTGTTGATGGTTTCTCGTTTATACATAAACTGCAAAACCCAACAGATCCTTCAACGTTTACTGCAAATTTATCGCTAACCTGTTTTAAAAATGATAACGATAATGATGGTATAAAAGACGAATTAGATTTAGACAGCGATAATGATGGTATACCTGATATTATTGAACGATCTGGAACTATTGTTGCACTTACTGGGAATGATTCTAATAGCGATGGTTTAGATGATGTTTTCACAGGATTTGTTCCCCCTATTGATACAGATGGAGATGGTGTGGTTGATTTTTATGATTTAGACTCTGACAATGATGGTATTTCTGATTTAATTGAAACTGGACAATTAGGCACGTTGTCTGATACCAATCTTGATGGTGTTGAAGATGGACCTACTTTTGGAACTAATGGCTGGGCAGACGCCGCAGAGACCGCTCCAGACAGTAATATTATGGGATATACTCTAGATGACTTTGACGCGGACACTATCTTCTCATATATTGATCACGATAGCGATGGCGACACTTGTAGTGATGTTATTGAAGCCGGTTTTTCTGATGGAAACGATGATGATTACCTAGGTGATGTAGCTGTTATAGTTGACTCCAATGGACTGGTTACTAACGCCGCTGATGGGTATACTTTACCTGATGCCGATTATTTAGATTTTGCGCCAATTACCATCGATAGCCACCTATCTGCTGCTGTTATTTGTGAAAACTCAAACTTTATTGTGCCTTTGGTTTCACCAGATGCAGAGACCATTCAATGGGAAATTTCAATGGACTCAGGAGCAACTTGGACTTCCATGACTGATGATGCCACTTTTTCTGGAACAAACACTTTTTATCTTAATATTACTAATGCGCCTTTAGCTATTAACAATTATGTTTTTAGAGCATTTTTAAATAGAACAGGTAATACTTGTGGACTTTATTCTGGTGAAGTAAATATTACTGTTGATATACTTCCTGTAGCAAATACAGCTGCCAACATGTTGTTATGTGATGATGATAATAATGGTACCATGCCTTTTGATTTAACACTTCAAAATAATTCCATAACAACAGCTCCTGGAATGACTATAACATATCATGAAACACAAGCAGATGCAGATAGTAATACAAATCCTATAACCAGTCCTTTTGAAAGTGGTAATACCACAATTTATGCAAGGGTTGAAAATAATGCTAATACTACCTGTTATGATACCTCCAGTTTTAACTTGGAAGTGTATGATAGCCCCTTTCCTCTGTTAAACGTTACACCACTTCAGGAATGTGATGATACCTCAGTTGGAACTGATACAGATGGTTTAAAGACTTTTGACCTAACACAAAAAGAAACTGAAATTTTAAATGGGCAAAGTGCCACTGATTTTACTTTAACTTATTTTTCAGATGCTAGTTATACAACTCAAATAGTACCGCCAACGGCTTTTAATAACACAACCCCTAACTCACAAACAGTATATGTTAGAGTAACAAGTAATGCCTATAACACATGTATTGCTGATACATCTTTCGAGGTTGAAGTATTCTCTTTACCTATCGTAAATATTCCTAATGAGTATGCGCAGTGTGATGATGCTTCAAATGACGGATTAGCCTTTTTCAATTTAACGTTAGATCAAATTAAGGAAGAAATAAATGTAAACCATAGTGCCGAAGGCTTGGTATTTACATACTATGAAACTAGCATTGAAGCCAATAATGCTGGGGTGGAAATACCTACACCTACTGCATACCAAAATACAACTTTGGGCTTCTTGCCTCAAACTGTTTATATAAGAGTTGAAAACCCGAACTCTTGTTTTAGAGTGGTTCCTTTAACAATAAGAGTTAACCCTTACAGTGGCGCTTTAGACACATATACGCCTACACCACTTTATCAATGCGATGATGGAACAGGTTTAGGTTTAAGAGATGGTGTTTCTACTTTCAATATGACAGCAATAAGAGATCATATTTCCAATGTTATATTTTCAGGTTTTAACGTAACGGTTCATTTCTTCGAATCTCAAATGGATGCTGAATTAGAGACTAATGAGATTTTAGATATTGCCAATCACCGAAATACAAATTCGCCAAACACTCAAAGTATTTGGGTACGTGTAAAAAGTGATTTGGGTAACGATTGCCTGGGACTCCATGAATTCTCAAACTTGTTAAACGTTGAAGCGCTTCCTACTGCAAATAATGTGATTTTTAACAGACAATGCGATCATGATACCAATGATGCACTAATAAATTACCCTTTCAATACATCAAACCTCGAAGACAATATCCTTGATGGTCAAAATCCCGCTGATGTTACTATTAGCTATTTTGATGATTTAGGCAATCCTTTGTTTTATGCCGATGGTATAACTCCTGTAATAAGCCCAATTCAAGGGACTTTCTTAACTGAAACACAAACCATAACCGTTAGAGTAACAAACAATACAACTCTAGACCCAGATGGGGCTTGTTATGATGAAACTACAATAAATTTTGTTGTTGATGAGCAACCTGTTATAGCAGATAATGTTCCTCCCCAAATAGTATGCGATGGAGATAATGGGGATGTAGACAATGATGATTCTTTCGATTTCGACACCTCCACATTTGCCGCTACACTACTTGGTTCTCAATCTAATATGGATATCCACTTTGACTATATAGATGAAAATGGTGTTTCTATTTCTAATAGTCCTACACTACCATCTATCTTAAGATCTGGTAATCAAATCATAACAGCAAGAATTTCCAATCCTCTTAATCAAAATTGTAGCGTTTCCGCTTCTATAAATCTTATTGTTAATCCAAAACCTAAGTTTGAATTAGAACAAGAAATATTAGTATGTGGAAATCCGTTTAATCCAGTTAACGTAATTCCTATTCAGAACGACCCTGCTGAGTTCTTTATATATAGTTGGATTTTTCATGATGGATCTCCAAATGGTCTATTAATAGGAAACGACCTTATTTTATCAAGAGCAGATGTTATCCAACCAGGGGAGTACACACTTACTTTAACAAATCCGTCCACGTTATGTTCAAGAAGTAGAACTGTCGTGATAAAAGCAGCTGACCCACCATCAATTACTGAAGAAAATATAGAAGTCAACGATTTTCTGCCACGTAATACTGTTAGAATTAAAGATGTTTCTATTTTAGGTAGCAGTACTTATGAATTTTCTTTGGTTAATCAAGAAGATAATACTGTTACTTTCCCGTTTCAACTAGATCCAGAATTTAATAATGTTAGACCAGGTATTTATTGGCTTGTGATAAGAGATATTGAACAAGTTTGCCGAGAGGTAAGATTTCCTTTAACCGTTTTAGGGTATTCGCCGTTTTTTACTCCAAATGGAGATGGAGTGCACGATGTTTGGAAGATTATTGGCGTGAATGAAATTTTTGAAAGGGGAAGTAGCATTTTTATTTTTGATAGATACGGTAAACTAATTAAACAAATTAATACCATTGAGGATGGTTGGGATGGCACATTTAAAGGTTCTCCAATGCCTTCAGATGACTATTGGTTTAGATTTACTCGAGAAAATGGAAAGATACATACAGGACATTTTACTTTAAAACGTTAATTTTCAAATTACGTTTTAGAAAATTCAACTTCTTTAAGTACTTTTAGTGTTTGCTAGAAAAGAAGTATGAAATTTAAAATTGAATCTGAATTTAATCCAACGGGAGATCAGCCAGAGGCTATAAAACAGTTAGCTCAAGGAATTACCTCTAATGAGAAGTACCAGACTTTACTCGGTGTTACGGGTTCTGGAAAAACATTTACTGTTGCTAATGTCATTAAAGAAGTGCAAAGGCCAACATTAGTCCTAGCTCACAATAAAACCTTAGCAGCTCAATTATACTCAGAGTTTAAACAGTTCTTTCCAAATAATGCTGTAGAATATTTTGTATCGTATTACGACTACTACCAGCCCGAAGCTTATATTCCAGTTTCTGGTGTTTACATTGAAAAAGATCTTTCTATAAATGAAGAAATTGAGAAGATGCGTTTAAGTACTACTTCTTCTCTACTCTCTGGAAGACGTGATGTTTTGGTGGTAGCATCGGTATCATGTTTATACGGTATCGGAAATCCTGTAGAATTTCAGAAAAATGTTATTACAATAAAACGAGATCAAGAGATTTCAAGAACACAATTACTGCATAAACTTGTACAAAGTTTGTACTCCAGAACTGAAGCTGAGTTTAACCATGGGAACTTTAGAATTAAAGGCGATACAGTAGATATTTATCCTAGTTATGCAGACAATGCCTTTAGAATACATTTTTTTGGTGATGAGATTGAAGATATAGAGTCTTTTGATATTCAAACCAATGAAGTTATTGAAAAATACGAAAGACTAAACATTTACCCTGCGAATATGTTTGTTACTTCTCCTGAAGTTTTACAAAATGCCATTAAGGACATTCAAGATGATTTAGTTAAACAACATGACTATTTTAAAGAAATTGGTAAGCATCTAGAAGCTAAGCGTTTAAAGGAACGAACTGAATTTGATCTTGAAATGATTCGAGAGTTAGGCTATTGCTCAGGAATAGAGAATTATTCGAGATACTTAGATGGCAGACAAGCAGGTACGCGTCCCTTTTGTTTATTAGACTACTTCCCTGACGACTATTTAATGGTGGTAGATGAAAGCCATGTCACTATTTCTCAAGTACATGCTATGTATGGAGGGGACAGAAGCAGAAAAGAAAATTTGGTGGAGTACGGCTTTAGACTTCCAGCTGCTTTAGACAATCGTCCTTTAAAGTTTGAAGAGTTTGAGGCATTACAGAACCAAGTAATTTATGTTAGCGCAACGCCTGCGGATTATGAGTTGCAAAAGACTGATGGAATCTATGTTGAACAGGTTATTCGCCCCACTGGTTTATTAGACCCAATTATTGAAGTACGCCCAAGTCTAAATCAAATTGATGATCTTATTGAAGAAATACAACTGCGCGTTGAAAAGGATGAACGTACATTAGTTACTACGTTAACTAAGCTCATGGCAGAAGAGTTGACTAAATACCTAGATAGAATTCAAATAAGGTGTAGATACATACATAGTGATGTTGATACACTAGAACGTGTAGAAATCATGCAAGATTTACGTAAAGGCTTATTTGATGTCTTAGTTGGCGTTAACTTACTTAGAGAAGGTTTAGATTTACCCGAGGTATCTCTTGTTGCAATTTTAGATGCAGATAAAGAGGGTTTTTTACGCTCAACCCGCTCCTTAACGCAAACCGTAGGTAGAGCTGCCCGAAATATTAATGGAAAGGCTATTATGTATGCTGATAAAATTACTAAAAGTATGCAAAGAACCATTGATGAAACCAACTACCGTAGAGAAAAACAAATTACCTATAATACCAAGAATAAAATTGAGCCTAAGGCTTTAAACAAAAGTCTTGATAATGCCTTAGCCAAAAATTCGGTAAGTACATACAAATACGAAATGGATGCTTTAAAAGCAGCTGAGCCAGAAAGTGAGTATTTAAGCAAACCAGAATTAGAAAAGAAAATAAAAGAGAAACGTAAACTAATGGAGCAGGCAGCCAAAGCTCTGGACTTTATGGAAGCGGCAAAGTTACGTGACGAAATAAAGGCATACCAAACTAAAATAGAAAAGCTAAAAGTTTAAAACTTTTAGCTTTTCCAAACTTCTCCAAAGGAGAGGTCAACACAATACTTTATAATACTTAGCAGATTATTAGTTATACTGTGTTTTAAAAATATCGATTAGTACATCTGGTGGTACAATTTTATTTGGAAAACTCTCCATTAAGTATAATACTTTGGTAATGGATTCATGGCTAAGCCCCATTCTTAAACCAAAGTTATATAGCTTAGTTATACCTTTACTTGTTTCTTCGCCTTCTTCCTGCTCAATATTCATAAGTAATACTAATCTATGAAACTGGACTATACGTTCACTATGCGATTTTAAATGCGTATAACTTACAGGATGATCTATTAGATATTCAAAATCTTCACGAGATATATCTAGTTGTTTAGCTACTCCTAACAAAAAATTATATTCAATTTCCTTAATATCCTTTTCGAATGATGCAAAAGCTATCATTTCTGACAAAAGGCTCAATTTCTCTACTCTATTAACCATTATTTAGGGATTAATTTAACTTACTTTAAAATTAAGCAGAAGAATAAATTATTAATCGTAGATATATTGCCTCTTATCGAAAAACGTAATACTGTTGGTCGTAGTTTTTTATTGGTTTAACTACACTTATCTCCCATTTATCTAACAAAGCAGTATTTTATCATTTTGCTCATTAACTTAGGGGAGCAATTACATTAAAATCAAACAGTTGAAAATCAATAAGTTAAACCCGAAATAAGCTTTAAAAAGCTTTAAAAAACATATTCATCTTAAGCTAAACATTTTTAAACTGGTTAAAAACGCCAGAATCAATATAGCTTTAAACCAAAATCGATGAAATGCACTTGTGAAAAACAAAAAACGGAGTAACATAATGTTACTCCGTTTTTTCTATATGATAGTTGAGATATTAAGCTAATACCTCTTGAACTTTATCAGCAGCTTCTTGGAATTCAGTTGCACTTAGTACATCTAATCCAGAGTTATCAATTAACTCCTTAGCAACATCGGCGTTAGTACCTTGTAGGCGTACAATGATAGGTACTTCAATATTACCCATATTCTTGTAAGCATCTATAACACCTTGAGCTACACGATCACAACGTACAATACCACCAAAAATGTTAATTAAGATTGCTTTTACTGCAGGATCCTTTAAAATAATTTTAAAAGCAGCTTCAACTCTAGCGGCATCAGCAGTACCTCCAACATCTAGGAAGTTAGCTGGATCTCCACCTGCTTGCTTAATTAAATCCATAGTTCCCATTGCTAAACCAGCACCGTTCACCATACACCCAACGTTCCCATCTAAATCAACGTAGTTTAATCCAACTTCTTTGGCCTCAACTTCAATAGGATTTTCTTCTCTAATGTCTCTTAAATCAACATAATCCTTATGTCTATAAAGCGCATTGTCATCAATTGTAACTTTAGCATCAACAGCTAAGATTTTATCATCACTAGTCTTCAAAACTGGATTTATTTCAAATAGCGAAGAATCAGACTTTACGTAAGCAGTATATAATGCCATTACGAATTTTGTCATCTCTTTAAATGCAGAACCAGACAATCCTAAATTAAATGCTATCTTTCTAGCTTGGAAAGGTAGTAATCCAACTGCTGGATCAACTTCTTCTGTGAAGATAAGATGTGGTGTTTCTTCTGCAACAGTTTCTATGTCCATTCCACCTTCAGTAGAATACATAATCATATTACGTCCTGTACCTCTATTTAATAAAACAGACATATAGTATTCTTCGGTCTCACTATCTCCTGGATAATAAACATCTTCGGCAACTAAAACTTGGTGTACTCTTTTACCCTCCGCTGATGTTTGAGGAGTAACCAAATCCATTCCTATTATTTGTCCTGCTAACGTTTCAACTTCTTGTAAATTTTTAGCAAGTTTTACACCGCCACCTTTTCCTCGTCCACCTGCATGAACTTGGGCTTTAATTACGTGCCAACCAGTTCCAGTTTCTTCAGTTAATTGTTTAGCAGCAGCTACAGCTTCCTGAGCATTCTGTGCAACTATACCACGTTGGATACGTACACCAAAACTGCTTAAAATCTCTTTACCTTGATATTCGTGTAGATTCATAATTTGCTCAATATTTAAGTCAAGCAAATGTAAATAATAGCAATTACTTACCCTAATAATTGATTATGAAAACTTTCAACTTTTATAAAGTTTTTTTAATTGTTAAATAATTAACATAATGTTTAATTTGTATAATTTTTTAGTTATTTATTTTTTATTTGAATGAATGAAATATCTTTGGCAAAAATTTAGAATTATGACAGAAAATCAATTGCTTAAAGTAGCACAAGATTTTGGAAGCCCAGTTTATGTATATGATGCCGAAAAAATAGAAGGCCAGTATAAAAGGTTAACCAGCGCATTTAAGGCGGTAAAAAACTTAAAGATAAGTTATGCCGTAAAAGCTTTGTCTAATATTTCTATTCTAAAGCTTTTAAATAGCCTCGGCTCTGGTATTGATACTGTCTCTATTCAGGAAGTGCAACTAGGTTTAGCTGCTGGTTTTAAACCAGAACAGATTATATATACTCCTAATGGTGTTTCATTGGATGAAATTGAAGAAGCTGCTAAATTAGGTGTGAAAATTAATATTGATAACCTATCAATATTAGAACAGTTTGGAACAAAGTACCCAAAAACACCAGTGTGCATTAGAATTAATCCACATGTAATGGCCGGAGGAAATAGTAAAATTTCTGTTGGGCATATAGATTCTAAGTTCGGAATTTCTATCCACCAAATACCACATATACTTCGTATAGTTGAAAACACCAATATGACCATTAATGGTATACACATGCATACGGGTAGTGATATTTTAGATATTGAAGTGTTTTTATACGCTAGTGAAATACTATTTGAAACGGCAAGACAGTTTAAAGACCTAGATTTCATTGATTTTGGATCTGGTTTTAAAGTGCCTTACAAAGCAGGTGATATTGAAACTAATATTGAGGAATTAGGAAAAAAGTTAGGTGCTAGATTTAATGAATTCTGCAAAGAATACGGTAAAGAACTAACACTTGCCTTTGAACCTGGTAAATTTTTAGTGAGTGAAGCGGGTAATTTTTTAGTAAAAGTAAATGCTGTTAAGCAAACAACATCTACAGTATTTGCTCAGGTAGATTCTGGTTTAAATCATTTAATTAGACCCATGTTTTACGGATCTCACCACGATATAGTTAACATTTCTAACCCAAAAGGTAAAGAGCGTTTTTATACCGTAGTTGGTTACATATGTGAAACAGATACCTTTGGAAGCAACAGACGGATTAATGAGATAAATGAGGGTGATGTTCTTTGCTTTAAAAATGCAGGTGCCTACTGTTTTTCAATGGCAAGTAACTATAACTCAAGGTTTAGACCTGCCGAAGTATTATGGTATAATAACAAAGCGCATTTAATTAGAAAAAGAGAAACTTTTGAAGACTTAACAAAAAATCAAATTGAAGTAGATTTTAGTCCAAAAAAGCAAAAAGAATTGGTTAAATAAATCAAGATTAAATCTTAGTTTTAAAATGCTCAACATCTCGTTGGGCATTTTTGTTTTTAAAAATAGTATCTTTCAATTCACATAAAACTCTGGGAATGGAAAAAATCAAATCAACTAGAATTGAATCTATAGACATTTTAAGAGGTCTTGTTATGGTTATAATGGCATTAGACCATGTTAGAGATTATTTTCATTATGGCTCTTTTTTTTCCGATCCCACAAATTTAGAAACAACAACTCCCTTTCTGTTTTTCACTAGGTTTATAACCCATTACTGTGCCCCTGTTTTTATATTTTTAGCAGGAACTTCGGCTTTTTTATATGGACAAAAGACAACAAAAAATCAATTGTTTAAATTTTTAATAACACGGGGCTTTTGGCTTATTTTTTTAGCTGTTTTTGTAAATAATTTTCTGTGGAAGTTTGATGTCTCCTATAGTTTCATAATTCTACAAGTAATTTGGGCCATTGGTTTGTGTATGATTTTACTATCTGTTACGGTATACTTACCTGTTAAATATATATTAGCCATAGGTGCAATTTTGGTAATTGGCCATAATGCCTTAGATGGCATTACCATGCAAGGCAGTAGTTTTAAATCTATTGTTTGGTATATTTTGCATCAACAGCAATTTTTACCAATTGGTGATAGGTTTTTTGCTTTTGCCTACCCAATAATTCCATGGTTTGGTTTAATAACCTTAGGCTATTGTTTTGGTACATTGTACAAAAAGAACTTTAACCCTATCCTCAGAAAAAAATACTTGATAATTATAGGAATATTGGCAATTGTAGCGTTCTTTATATTACGCGGATTGAATGTTTATGGAGATTTAGCCCCTTGGACTAGTCAAAACACTACTGCCAAAACCATAATGTCATTTTTTAAAGTAACAAAATACCCGCCTTCTTTAGCCTATTTACTTATAACTATGGGGCCAGCTATTCTATTTTTATATGCTATTGAAAGTGTAAAAAATAGAATAACTAATTTCCTACTGGTCTTTGGTCGCGTACCACTATTTTATTACTTCTTACATGTATTATTAATTCACGTTTTGGCCATCTTAGGTATGATGATTTTTGGTGGTAATTGGCAGGACATGATTTTAACAAAAGAAGTCTTTATGAATGGTAAACTAGTTAACTACGGATATTCCTTGCTAGTTGTTTACATAGTTTGGATTGTTGTAATTGTGCTACTATATTTTCCTAGTAAAAGATATATGCTTTACAAAGCAAAAAACAAGCAAAAATGGTGGTTGAGCTATTTATAGTATAATTTATGAAAAAAGACAAAGGCCTTAAAAGAAGTATTGGTACTATTGGGTTATCTGCTAACATTATAAATGTAATAATTGGAGCAGGTATATTTGCGCTTCCAGCGGTTATAGCCAGTAAAATGGGCGCTTCCAGTATCGTTGCTTTTCTGTTTTGCGGTGTCCTAATCGCTCTTATTATGCTCTGTTTTGCAGAAGTAGGAAGTAAAGTTACGGTTACAGGAGGTCCCTATACTTATATAGAAACGGCATTCGGAAAATATGCTGGTTTTCTTGGAGGAATTTTTATAATAGGAGGCACTTTGTTTGCCGATGCCGCCGTATCTAATGCTTTGGTGAGCATGTTAGTCTCTTCTTATCCCATTTTTGCTGAAGAATGGGTTAGACTACTCACACTATTTCTCCTCTTTTTCGGATTAGGATCTGTAAATGTGCTTGGATTGAAACAAGGCATCGGACTAGTAAAATTCAATACACTTGCCAAATTAATTCCATTATTAGTGTTAGTAACATTGGGTTGGAAAGGTGTATCATCTGCTAACTTGGTTATTGAAGCTATGCCAGATTTTAAAACCATTGGAGAAACATCACTTATTTTATTCTTCGCGTTTCAAGGTGCAGAAACGGGGTTAGTCGTTGGGGGTGAAGTTAAACAGCCAGGAAAAACCATTCCAAAAGGAATATTAATAAGTATTTTATTTGTTGTGCTCATATATATTCTAATACAAAGTGTTTGTCAAGGAATATTGGGAGATTCACTTCCAAAATTTGAAGCAGCTCCATTGGCAGAAGCAGCAAAAGAAGCGTTAGGACCAATTGGATTTACTCTTTTGTTTGTTGGTGCTATGGTTTCAATGTTTGGTTATATGAGCGGTGCCATACTTAATAACCCAAGAATTTTATACGCTTTATCTAGAGATAGAGTACTACCAATACCTTTTTTATCAAAGATTCATAGATCTTTTGCTACACCCGCCAATGCCATTATCATTTACGCCATTATAGCATTTACCATTGCCGCATCGGGCAACTTCAAAAAGTTAGCCGTTATTGCTAGTAGTGCTATGTTATTAGCTTATTTGGGTGTGGCTTTAGCGGTTATTAAACTTCGCTTATCTAAAAGCTTTGATTCTAGTGGATTTAAAATACCAGGAGGATTTACAATCCCTATTTTATCAGTTGGTTTAATCGTGTATTTCCTAACAAATATTCCAAGCAACGATTTAGTTATAACTCTCATCGTAATTGGAATTCTGTCCTTAATTCATTTAATAATAAAAGTTCTTTCAAAAAGAAAAACTCTGGAATAGCATTACCATATTCCGTTTGATTCTGTTAAAACAATAGGTGTTGTATCGGTAATTAATATGGTATGCTCATGCTGAGTAACGTAACCTCCTTTATTCCCAACTAAAGTCCATCCATCACTCAACCCCATGGCTATTGTAGATTTTGTTGATATGAATGTTTCGATTGCAACCGTAGTATTTCTTTTAAATCTTTCTTTATTACGCTTTACTCTAAAATTTAAAATGTCTTCGGGTGCTTCATGTAGACTTCTGCCAACTCCATGACCTGCAAGATTTTTTATAACCTTATACCCATACTTTTTAGCCTCGGTTTCAATTAAATGTCCCAAATCAGAAATTTTAGTACCACCTTTAATACTGTATATTGCCTTTCGCAAAATTTCTTTGGATGCAGATACTAAAGGTTGGTGATTATGAATATCTTCACCTAATACAAAGGAGCCTCCATTATCTGACCAAAACCCATCTAATTCAGCCGAAACATCAATATTTATTAAATCGCCATCTTTTAATATCCTTTTAGAAGAAGGTATGCCGTGAGCTGCTTCCTTATTCACGCTTATACAAGAATACCCAGGAAACCCATAAGTTTCATAGGGTGCTGATTTTGCACCATAAGACTTCAAAATTTCACCACCATAATCATCTAATTCCTTAGTAGACATCCCAACCTTAGCATGTTCTGTCATTAAACGAAGTGTTGTAGCAACCACTTCGCTAACTTTTTTCATCCCTTGAAGTTCTGATTCTTTTGTTATTGACATAGGTTAGGATTTTAATTTGCCCCTAAAAACGCTCACATTAGAATTAAAAGGATTCCCCGAAGCTCTGCGCAACATAACAACCTGACCACAATGCCAAAGTGCGTCAGAAATTGGTCCATTTATAATATTCCAAAATGGAACTGCAGTTTCTTCAAATTTAAATGTTTCTTTAGAAGTCTTTAAAGCATCGGATACGATTTTTAAATTCATTAAGGTTTGTTTTCGCAATTCGGGAAAATCTAGATCAGCTTTTGTTGCATCTTTATTATCCTCTAAAACACTATTTCTAATAAATTTTGAAAGTCCGTATAAGTGTTTTAAGGTCTCTTGAATTGTTCTTCCGCTCTCACTTGGTTTATAAGCTAAATCAACAGTCCTTAAACCTTCTGTAGCCCAATAATACCTAAAGCCCAACCCATCAACCATCCTCGCTACTAATAAATTAGAGCTATACGTTTCTGGGTACGCCTCAATTTCATAAAAAGGCAATCTATCGGCCTTATTTTGTGCAAAACTCAAAAACGTAAAAAATACACCTATAATTAAAAATAAAGTCTTCTTATTCATTATCTAATTGTTGTTTATATGCTTCTAAATTAGCTTTAATATCATCGTCTAATTCTGGTTCTTCAATATCACTATAGGTTTTTAAAACATCATACATAGTTTTAGCAACAATATACCTTGCTGAAGGTTTATCATCTGCTGGTATGGTATACCAAGGGGCATGTGCTTTAGAGGTTCTATTTATAGCATCTTCGTAACAGTCTTGATATTTATCCCAAAGTTTACGTTCTTTTAAATCTCCCGGAGAGAATTTCCAGTTTTTTTCTTGTTTGTTTAGTCGTCTTAATAATCTGAACTTTTGTTCATCTTTAGACAAGTTTAGAAAGAATTTAAAAATTATGGTTCCATTGTCGGCTATATGCTTTTCAAAATTATTTATTTGCTCAAAGCGCATATCCCAAAAACCATCATTTATGTCTTCAATAGTGTTTACTGTTGGAATATTTTCTCCCAAGATATATTCAGGATGCACTCTAGTTACTAGCACATTTTCGTAGTGTGTTCTATTAAACACACCAAACCGTCCTCTTTCTGGAAGAGCTATGTAATGTCTCCAAATAAAATCGTGTTTTAATTCTAATTCTGTTGGTACTTTAAAACTGTGTACCTCTACGCCTCTAACATTAAAATCTTTAAAAACTTCTCTTATCAGACTATCTTTACCTGCTGTGTCCATACCTTGTAAACATACCAAAACCGAATATTTCCCATGGGCATACATTGTATCTTGCAACTTCCCGAGCTTCTTTCTAACCTTCTTTAATTCTTTTTCGGCATCATCAATAACAACCTTAGTAGGTCTGTCTTTCAACTCAATAGAAGATGTAACTTTATAATCATTCATCTGTAAATCATTTTATTTTGTAGTAAATATACTAAAACCATGTTTTCGATGAACGACACAGCAATTAAAACTGTTTTTAGTAATTTTGATGCACCTACTTATTAAAAACCCCAAATACGATGAAAAAAATCCACATTTTTTTATTCGCTACAGTCTCATGTTTACAAATTTTTGCACAAGATTCCTGTGTAGATGCAGACTCCAATCTTATATATGCATACTCTAATGTTAAAGACGCCTATGATTCGGACAACTTGGATCATTTAAAATATTATTCAAAAAAGTCCTTAAATTCGTTTAAGAAAGCAAAAATAAACCTTGAGAAGTGTGGATGTGATAAAGCGTACAACTTAGCCTATGATGGCGCTGAACTTTTAGCTAAAGTAGAAAGTCAAGATACTTTTGAGGACGGACGTTTTTATGTAAAAAGAGCTAAGGAAATTGCCCAAAACAGTATTACGGCCTTAAACGAATTTGTTGCCCAAAATGATGTTGCTGTTAATGACGATGGCAATGATGAACTAAATGCTTTGCAAGTTGAAAGAGAACGTTTAGAGCAACAACAGAAAGCTTTAAAACAAAAAGAAGCGGCTATTGCTAAAAAATTAGCAGAACAAAAGACACAACAATTAGTTGCCCAAAAAAAACAATTAATTTCATCGTTTGAAATTGTTGTTTCTGATAATATTAAGACTTATAATAAATCTTTAGACGCATGTAATTGCTCGGACTCAAAAATAGAGCCAGATGTAATGAGTACGGAAGCCCTATTGGAGAAGAGTATTGCTGAAATAAAACAAAGCTATAGCAAAAAACTCAAGTCCTTAGCTTCAAATTACATCTCAGAGCTTTCTGATTGTGACTAGTAATTATCACTACTTTATAGAAATAAAAAAGCAGTTTTTAAAAACTGCTTTTTTTTTAAGTTGTGAAAATATGTTCTAATCTCTTTTTAGTTTTCCTTTTCATTCCGAAAGCTACTCTAATAAAATTAATTGGTCTAATAATATACCAGTAGAGCAATGTAATAGCAGTAAAACTTAGTACAACCAATACAATCATTTTAATAATCACTGGCATATTTACAGTTTTTATTAAATATCCAAATAACAAAATAACAGGTTGGTGTAATAAATAGAATGGATATATGCCTTCATTAAAAATGGACCTCCAAGTGTTATCACTATTTAGATATCGTTTAGAGTACCCTACTGCTGTTATACTGCAGCTCCACCCTATTATAATTCCAGTAAGACCGTACAAGAAATCCTTCAAAGCCTCATCTCTAAACCATGTAGATATTGAAAATAAAAATACAGTTGCTAAAATAGTTTCAGCTAGATACAATCTCCTCTGTTGCGTAAGAGCTTTTATTATAGTTGAATCTGTGAAAAACATAAATCCGCTTAAAAAAAACAGAATGTAATAAACAAAATAAGCCCAATCATCATATAAAGCGTGTGTCTCTTCTGGAAAGTACTCTCCCAATATTGCTCTTGAAAGCACTAGAAAGATTAAAATAATATTTAAGCCCATAGGTTTGGATAAAACTTTTATAAATCTATTCTTTATTGCAACGAATTCATTACTCCTTAAATAGTTTAAGAATGGGGATATTAGTAAAGAAATTAAAAATAAGTAAAGTATAAACCATAGGTGGTGCCAACTAAAATTACCTTCGGGGTAAACCCCATTGAACATAGATAGATAAAAGTGTCCTAAAGAACTATAGGAATCTATTTTTTCCAAATAAACTTGAACAGGTACCAGCGTAAAAACGCCTATTACGAACGGTAATAATAATCTTGTAAATCGTTCTTTTAAATATGTTTTTACAGTTCTATGTCCGAGCGCATAATAGGTACCTACTCCCGAAACGAGAAATAATAGTGGCATGCGCCACAAATGCAAAAACCACATTAATTTGTTTAACCATGTTACAGTTTCATTGCTTTTTACATGCCAGCCCCAGGAGTTAAAATACATACCTATATGATATAAAAACACACTAAAAATTAGAATAATTCTTAGCCAGTCTATGTAATATTGACGATTGGTCTTGGATGAATTCGTTGGTTTCATATTGTTTGTTTTTTGAATGACAATACAAACCTAAGTGGCAATTGATTGTTTGCCGTATCTCCTTATAAAATCGATGTTCGAGTTTATCGGGGAGAACTTTAATGATTACTCCTAAACTCCGAAGGTGTTTGATTAGTAAGTTTTTTAAAGGAAGTATTAAAAGCGGATTTTGAGTTATATCCTACCCGTTCTGCAATTTCTTCTATGACCAGTTTTTTTCCTTCTTCGGAAGCCAAAAGCAGTTTTGCTTCTTCAATGCGATAGTAGGCTATTAACTCAAAAAAGGACATATTTAAATTCTCGTTGATAGCTTGAGAGACATGATGTGTACTTTCATTTATTGTTAAGGCTAAATTTGAAAGCGAAACGGTTTTACCTTTGTAATACTTATCATTTTGCATAACAGCTTTTATCTTTTCTACAATACTGGCTTTACTTTTTTGAGTCAGTGTAGACTTTTGATATTTTAAGGAAGGAAACTCTAAAAACGAAGAACGTTGTTCAAAATACTGAGCACTGTTCATAATCTGAATAATATTAAACAGCAATAAGAACGTTAAATATATATACAAAATATAGTCCCCAAAATCTTCTTTAAACGTAGCCTTTATAACAATAAAAAGCACCAATAAGATTGCGAAATGACAGTTGGAATTCCTTACTAATTTTAAGGTACTATTTTTAGTGCTAAAGAGTGTCTCATTAAATGAATTGGCTTTTAAATTTATTTTGTAAAAAATTGCTACTGTATAAATAATAAGATGAAGCATAGTGAGCTCATTTACAAAACTCCTGAATCCAAGAGGGTTGTCATCTGTTTTACTATAATCTATCGGTAAGGGTTCTAAATCGAATCCCAAAGCATAAATATTTGAATTATATTTAAAATCTGCCGATTGCATAAAAAAGAACATACAGTAAGCTATCCAAAATACAAAAGGTATGTAATGCAGCCATTCTCTTTTTTTTGGTGCTTCATTTAATTGCCTAGAAACGAAGATAAATAACAAAGGGCCAATTAGGAAATTAGTAGGTTCCGAGAAATTAGTTAAATGAAGGCATCTAAAAATTAACCCCGTATAGTTTAACCATCCTTCAACCATGTTTAAAGTAAAGGTTAACAGAAGAAACCCCATAAACAGGTTAGGTTTATTATATTTAAATGACTTCTTTATAAAGAAAAAAGACAATAAACTCCCAAAAACTATACCTATAAGAATTATTAAGGCAGGAACATCAAAACGAATTTCTATTGGCATATATAAATATATGAGGTTTTGAAGAAAACAAAAATTCTAAACCTCTATTATTTACTTAGCCGCGAACAACTTGACATCTTCTTCGCTAACCTCAGCTCCCCCTAGTATAATTAGGCGTTCAATAACATTTCGTAGCTCTCTGATATTTCCTGTCCAGTCGTAATCTTGTAATAACTTAACCGCTTTATCTGAAAAACTCTTCTGTGCAGTTCCTTGTTCTCCTGCAATTTTACTGGTAAAATGGTTAATTAATATAGGAATATCATCTCGTCTGTCGTTTAGAGCAGGTACTTTAATTAGGATAACCGCTAGTCTATGATACAAATCTTCACGGAATTTACCATCGGCAATTTCCTTTTTTAGATCCTTATTAGTAGCCGCAATTACACGAACATTAACTTTAATATCCTTATCACTACCAACACGTTGAATTCTATTTTCTTGTAAAGCCCTTAACACTTTAGCCTGCGCAGATAAACTCATATCTCCAATTTCATCCAAGAAAATAGTACCACCATTAGCTGCTTCGAACTTACCAGCCCTATCTTTATTAGCACTAGTAAATGCCCCTTTAACATGACCAAATAGCTCACTTTCTATTAATTCACTCGGAATAGCAGCACAGTTTACTTCTATCATATTCCCTTTAGAGCGCTCACTTTTTTCATGTAACCAGTGCGCTACAATTTCTTTACCTGTTCCGTTAGGTCCAGTAATTAAAACCCGTGCATCAGTAGGCGCTACCTTTTCAATAATATCTTTAATTTGAGTAATGGCCTTACTCTCACCAACCATCTCATACTTTTTACTAACCTTCTTCTTAAGAATTTTATTCTCAACTACCAGTTCTTTTCTGTCTAACGCATTTCTAACCGTGTTTAAAAGTCGGTTTAAATCTGGTGGTTTAGAAATATAATCAAAAGCACCTAAACGCATGGTATTTACAGCAGTATCTAGATCTCCATGCCCAGAAATCATAACCACAGGGGTTTCTGGTTTTATTTTCTTTACAGCCTCTAATACTTCTACACCATCCATTTTGGGCATTTTAATATCACAAAGCACTAAATCAAAATCTTCTTTTTTTATTTTGTCTACTCCAGCTAAACCATCTTCAGATTCATCTACTTGATATGTATCACTTTCTTCAGATAGAATTTTAACAAGTACACGTCTAATTGCCGCTTCATCTTCAATAACTAGTATTTTTTTTGCCATTACCTATTGGTTTTTATTATATACATACACATCTCTCTGAGGAAATGGTATTGTTATGTTATTTTCTTTAAATACTTTATCTATGTTATACCTAATATCACTTTTAATAACAGGCACATTAAAACTATCACTAATATAGAAATGCAATTTAAATTTAAGCGCACTATCACCAAAATCTTCAAAAAGCACTAAGGGTGAAGGTTCATTTAAAATTGCTGATTCTTGAATTGCAATTCCTAATAGTAATGCTTTCACTAAATCAACATCCGTACCATACGCAACACCTATCTCAACAAATTCTCTTGTAACAACGTTGTTTTGTGTCCAGTTGTATAATATCTCGGTTAAAAATTTATGGTTAGGAATAACTAAAATCTTATCATCATTAGTAATAGCTTTTGTTGTTCTTAAATTTATCTCCGTAACCTTACCCACTTTTTTATCTATTTCAATGATATCATTTATAGCCACTGTTCTGTCAATTAATATAAATACGCCAGAAATAATATCTTGAAACAACTTTTGCATTCCCAGACCAATACCAACAAAAAGTGCAGTGGATGCAGCTAAAATTGCCGTTACTTTTACTCCAGAGGAATCAAGAGCAACGACTATAACCACACAAAAAATGAGGTATTTTAAAAACGCAAAGACAGCCTTAAATCTATACTTATCTTCTTCTTTAAGTTTTCTTGTGGTTAATATTCTAATGGATTTTAAAGTAAAATGAGTTACCACTAACACAACAATAAGAATGAAAATAGTACCAATTGTTATTTCAATTGTACCATCCCCATTTTCATAAAGTTTTTCCTTTAAAAACTCTTTTATTGTTTCCATTAATTAATATTTAATCCACTTAATCATTTCTTTGTAACTAGGCTTTTTACCATACATTAAAATACCCACTCTATAAATCTTAGCGGCAAACCAAACTGTAAACATAAATGTTCCGATTAAGATTAATAACGATAACAATTGTTGCCATATTGGTACACCAAACGGAATTCGCATTAGCATGACCACAGGTGAGGTAAATGGCACATAAGAAAACACAGTTGAAACAGTACCATGAGGGTCTTCAATTACCGTAAAAATCCCAATATAAACAGCCAGTATTAGAGGCATAATAATTGGCAACATAAATTGTTGCGTGTCGGTTTCATTATCTACAGCTGCACCAATAGCAGCATATAGTGAACTATATAATAAATACCCTCCAATAAAGAAAAACACAAAGGCTATAATAAGGTTTATGAGAGGCATATTACTGAGTCCGTTTTTAAGGGCATCAAAATAAAACTCAACACCTTCCTTTTGAACTGCCATTTCCATTAGTTCTTGTTGTGGTGTAGATTCCATGAGATTAATACCAAGAACCAAAGACACAACGGTCATTAAAAGTCCGCCAAATACCACCCAAATAACAAACTGCGTGATACCGGCCAATGAGGTTCCTATAATTTTACCTAGCATAAGTTGAACAGGTTTTACCGAAGAGATAATAACTTCTATAATTCTGCTCGTTTTTTCTTCGATTACACTGCGCATTATCATGTTGCCATAAATAATAATAAACATAAATAATAAATAGCCAGATGCACATCCAAAAATGAGTTTTACTACACTATCTGAACTTGACGATTCTTCCCCAGAATAATTTTCCTGCCCAATACTAACCCTTACTTTTGACTCTTCAAGTTTTGAAACATCTATTGCAAGTTCTTTCCTTTTTAATTCTGTTAGTTTCTTATTCAACTTATACTCTAAATCCCCTATAAACGTTATGGAAGGTGATTCGCTTGAATAGAATTTTATATGCTTAGAAATGTTATCTACATTGGCATTATTAGGAATATGAAGTAAGCCATAATTAGAGCTTTCCTCCATAGTTTTTTTTGCGACATCTAATGTAACTCCTGTTAATTTATGATATTTAGTTGTCTTTGTTTCTTTAAAAACCTCTTGCACCAAACCAGACTCATCTAAAACGGCTATTGTTCGAACTTTTTCACTATTTAAATTAGTTAAATAGGCAATAACTGCAATAAGCACTATCATAATAATAGGACTTAAAATGGTCATTATAATAAAAGACTTGTTTTTAACCTTGGTTAAATATTCACGTTTTATAATTAAAGGAAGATGATTCATAATCTAGTTATTCTGTACAGTTTGAATAAAAATATCATTTGCACTAGGTATCACTTCTACAAAGTGATTGATAGCTGCTTTTTCATTTAAAAATGCGATTAAATCTTGAGCCCTTTCATTGTCTGACAACTTAATATTCAATTTTAAATCATCGTTTAACGATTTAAAATTTGCCTCAGAAATGATAAATTTTTCAGCTAGCGTATTCTTTAAAACCTCTTTACTTTCAGATTCTAAACCCACTTCAAAAGTATTGGTTTTATATTGCCTTTTTATATCAATTAACTTCCCCTCTATTAACTTATTAGATTTATTTATAAGTGCAATATCATCACACAACTCTTCAACCGATTCCATACGGTGGGTAGAAAAGATTACTGTAGCTCCATCTTCACGCAGACGTAAAATTTCATCTTTAATTATATTGGCGTTAATGGGGTCAAAACCAGAGAATGGTTCATCAAATATTAACAGTTTAGGATTGTGGAGAACGGTTACAACGAACTGTATCTTTTGAGCCATTCCTTTTGAAAGCTCCTGTATTTTTTTATTCCACCAGTCTCCAATATCTAATCTATCAAACCAATGTTTTAAACGTTGCTTTGCTTCTGATTTACTTAAGCCTTTTAATTGCGCCAAATACAACGCTTGTTCCCCAACTTTCATTGATTTATACAAACCGCGTTCCTCGGGTAAGTAGCCTATATCTCTAATATGCGATGGATTAAGTAAATCGCCATCTAAATATACTGTACCAATATCTGGCATAGTAATTTGATTAATAATTCTAATTAAGGTAGTTTTTCCCGCTCCATTTGGTCCGAGCAAACCAAAAATGCTGCCTTTTGGCACACTTAGAGAAACATTATTAAGCGCTTTAAAATCCCCGAAACTTTTAGAGACCTCATTAACTTCTAATAAGTTATTCATGCTTTAATTTAAATCTTGATAGTTTGTAAATATAATAAAGAATTTCTTGAATGCGGTTAACGATAATGGAGATAAATAATGGTATTTCCATCAAGAGTATTATTAAGTAACCCAAGCATAAAATTCATTTATTTAGATTCCCATTTCCATGAGAATGACAATATCTATTGAAACCTAAATGTCATACATCTAGGAATTCATTTCTAATTAAAAGTTTGTCTTAAGGTTATAGCTATAGTTACAATTTAGGAGAAATATAAAATGAGAATTTGAACCTTGTACTTCTACGGGGTTAATTCAATCTACAACATCAAGTAAATCTTTAAGGTATTCCTTAATGTTGAGTTTCATTAAAACAAAACCCATCCTTAAAACAATATTAAGGATGGGAAAAAAATTGCTATGAAAAAGAAAAATTACCACTAATAAAAATTAGTGATACTTCAAATATAGTTCTTTTTTCAATATTATTAACAAATATGCCCTATAACTTGCATATTAATAATTTATACAACACTTTTTAATAGGCGTTTTTTTGTTTCCTTAAAAACCAACTTTAAGAGAACATGTCTTTTACTTTTTCAAAGAAAGATTTATCTGTTTTCTCTGGTTTCGGCTCAAAATGCTCGTCTTCTCTCATACTTTCAAAGAATTCCTTTTGCTGTTTACTAAGCGTTTTAGGTGTCCAAACATTAACATGAACCAATAAATCTCCCTTACCATAGCCATTTATGCTTGGAATTCCTTTTCCGCGTAAACGTAAAATTTTGCCCGATTGTACTCCTGCTTCAACTTTAATACGCACTTTACCAGTAACTGTATCTATTTCTTTTGAAGTTCCTAACACAGCATCAGGGTAACTTACATATAAGTCATAATGCAAATTATCACCTTCTCGTTGTAGTTTATCATGTGGTTCTTCTTCTATAACGACTAAAATATCTCCAGTAATACCATTTCCAGGAGCTTCATTACCTTTTCCAGATACTTTAAGCTGCATACCTTCTACAACTCCAGCTGGAATTTTAATAGATACCGTTTCTTCAGAAACTTTCATTCCTTGTGCATCGGCATCTGCGGGTTTTTTATCAATTACTTCACCAGCGCCACCACATACGTTACAAGGCGAAGATGTTTGCATTCTACCTAAAATGGTATTGGCAATGCGTGTAACCTGTCCTGTTCCATTACACGTAGAACATGTTTTATAGGTAGTTCCTGGTGCTTTTATTTTACGTTTAACTTTTATCTTTTTCTCAACGCCGTTGGCAATTTCTTCAAGAGTTAATTTTACTCTTATTCTTAAATTGCTGCCTTTTACTCTGCGCTGACCGCCTCCGCCACCAAAGCCAGAGAAGCCGCCAAAGCCGCCCCCACCAAAGATGTCTCCAAATTGACTGAATATGTCATCCATATTCATGCCACCGCCACCAAAGCCGCCTCCATTTTCAAAGGCTTGATGACCATATTGGTCGTAACGCGCTTTTTTATTTTCGTCACTTAGAATTTCATAAGCTTCTGCAGCTTCCTTAAACTTTGCTTCAGCCTCTTTATCATCCGGATTTTTATCTGGGTGAAATTCTATAGCTTTTTTTCTATAGGCTTTTTTAATTTCTGAAGCACTGGCTCCTTTGCTTATTCCTAATACTTCGTAATAATCTCTTTTTGCCATTCCCATTCCACCCTTTCCTATAAAGAAGGGCTTTTTTTAATTAATTATTTTTATTGACCAATAACAACTTTAGGAAATCTTATAACCTTTTCACCAAGCTTATAGCCTTTTTCAATCACATCAATAATCTTTCCTTTAAGATCTTCTGTTGGTGCTGGAATTTGAGTTACAGCCTCATGATCATCTGCATTAAAAACCTCTCCTTTTTCAACTTTAACAGCCTTAAGACCTTTTTGTTCTAAAGTGGTTAACATTTTTTGGTAGATAAGCACCACTCCTTTTCGTAATTCTTCAGCTTCCTTATCTTCTTCAATATGAGTTAAAGCACGTTCAAAATCATCAATAATTGGTAATAGTGCAACCATTACTTCTTCATTAGCTGTTTTAAATAAATCTAAACGTTCTTTAGAGGTACGCTTTTTATAATTTTCAAATTCTGCAAATAAACGTAAAAACTTATCTCTTTCTTGCTTTACTTCTTCCTGCAATTTCTCTTCAACAGTTTGTTCTTCAACAGGCTCCTCTACTTGTGTTTCTGTCTCTATAGCCTCTGTTTGTGTAGCTTCTACTTGGTCTTGTTCTATATCTGCGTTCTTTTCTTTTTTACTCATCGCTAAAATTTAATTTGTGCAATTACTAAAATTAGTTGGCAAAAGTACTGCCATTATTATAAAAATGTCAAAATGTCATCAATTATTTTTAAATTTTTTTTGTGACTTCAATTAGCTAACTTTACGCATAGAACACTAAATATTAACCAATAAATTTTTAAAAAATGAAAAAAGGCGTTTTATCAATTTGCGCTATAGCTATTTTAAGTATATCTGCACTCAGTTGTAAAGAAAAAGCTAAAGAAGCCGAAACCAAAGAAGCTGAAACTGCAACAGTGGCAGAAGCTACTACCGAAAAACTTAATGTAACTGTGTCTGAATCTTCTATTGCTTGGAAAGGTTTTAAACCAGGAGGTTCTCATAACGGAACTATTAATATTTCTAACGGTTCTTTAGATGTTACTGATAATAAAGTATCTGGAGGTGCCTTTACTATAGATATGGCCTCAATTGTGGTTTTAGATATTCCAGCTGAGGAAAAAGGTAATGCTAAACTTTCTGGACATTTAAAAAGTGCCGATTTTTTTGATGTTGAAGCCTACCCTAACGCTACCTTCGAAATTACTGGTTTAAGTGAGGCTGAAGGCAAAACAATGCTTTCTGGTAATCTAAAATTAAAAGATGCTACCAATAATATTACATTTCCCGTAACTGTTGCTACTGTAAATGACACTTTAACTTTAACTAGTGAAACCTTTACAATAGACCGTTCTAAATGGAATGTTAAGTATAAATCTAAATCGTTCTTTGAGGACTTAGGAGATAAATTCATTAATGATGATATTGAACTTGCAGTATCTGTTAAAGCTGTAAAATAATATCTTTAGTAACAAAATAACTGGAAACCACTTTATTTGTATAGAGTGGTTTTTAGTTTTAAAGCATTCATGATGAAACAACTATTTTTACTTTTTTCACCACTTTTATTAGTAATATCTTGTAATACCAAATCAAAATCTAGCGTAGACCCTAATTCAGAAGAATGGGTTTCACTTTTTAATGGAAAAGACTTGTCTGGTTGGGAGATTAAATTTTCAGGTCATGAGCTTAATGACAACTATAAAGACACGTTTGTAGTTCAAGATAGCATGATTCGTATTAGCTACGATAAATACGACAGCTTTAATGGCAAATTTGGGCATATGTATTACGATACCCCTTTTTCTTATTATAAATTAAGTTTTGACTATAGATTTACGGGAGATCAGATTCCTGGTGGTTCTCATTGGAATGTTAGAAATAGTGGCATAATGCTACACTCACAATCTGCCGCAAGTAATGAAATAGGACAAACCTTCCCCGTGTCTGTTGAACTTCAATTACTAGGCGGTCTTGGTGAAAAAGATAGAACCACTGGCAATGTTTGTACACCTGGAACAGCTGTAGTAATGCAAGACACCATAAATTTTGATCACTGTATAAAGTCTAAATCTAAAACCTATCATGGCGACCAATGGGTTCATGTAGATGCTACGATAATGGGTGGTGAATTTATGGAATTCATTGTTGAAGGCGAAACGGTTTTACGTTTTGAAAAACCTCAAATTAATGGTGGCTTTATTAATGAAAATCAAAAAGGAAAAGACTGGGATAAAGCAAAAATAACAAGAGATAAAGGAGACTGGATTTCTAAAAAAGGGACCATCTTAACTGAAGGCTATATTGCTTTACAGGCAGAAAGTCATCCAATAGATTTTAAAAACATAACCCTATTAAACCTTTGTGGCTGTATGGATAAGAATGCCAAAAACTACAAGTCTTATTATGTGAAGGATAAACCTGAAAGTTGTAAATATTAAATTTGAAAATGGGTTTGAGAATTTCCTTTTGGTTGTTTTTTGTTCTTTTATTTACGGAGGTTGCTCCGTGTCAAAATAAACCAATGACTGTTGATGAATGGCATAAACACAATGCTACTCAAAAAATATATGCCTTTGTTGGAAAAAAAATAAGTATGGAATCTTATGATCCTCCTAAAAAAGATGAATATCGGGTTAATAAATCTGGAGATAGTGTAAAAGTAAAGTATATTAAATTTGATCAAGGGTTTAAATTGAAATATAAAGTTATCCAAAATATTCACAATGAGATTAAAACGGATACCATTGAATTTATTGCATTTGATCATTACGGTATTCCTCCTTTTTCAAAATACGAACACGTTCTATTATTTATGACAAAGGAAAAAGAACAGTTTGTGCACTGTAAATATCAATATTTCGGACTTTATAAAACAGAAAGCGGACGATGGGCCGGGATCTATGATAAATCCAAATATAGAAAGACCAGAATACAACCAATACAAATAGATTTCTTAGAAGATGTAAGTGTAACACTGAACGATTATTTAAAGAAACATAGGTACTTTTTGTATCCAAAAAAATATTTTGAGCACTTCCCTGATAAAGTCGTTACAAGTTATGGTAATTATGTTGAAGATTTATTTATCATTAAAAAAGAAGGTGTTTTAAGAGCTCGTGGGTATTTTGAATGATATATGAGTTACAAATTTGAAAACTTGCTGAACAAAAAGAATTTCAAAATTTTTAGACTTTACCTAATTGGTCTCTTATGTATAGTCATTTTCACGATTTTGGAAAGCTCTAGTATTATTCCCGAACTTGTTGAAAAATCTAATAATGATAGATATAATGGCTTCCTGACTTTTATCCTTACAGGATTTTTTAAATATGGTATATTAATCATTGGAATTAGTATTGTAACTATACTAAGCTTTTTCCTGATTAAAAATAAATTCGCAAAGGGCTCTTAAAAATACTCCTGATACTGCATCACCCTAAAATCAAAAGTTGTAAACTTAGGATTTTTGTTCTTCAATTCTTGATACTTTTTCATACTTCCTACAGCTCTATTGGCACTTCCTGAAGCAGAGGTAAGCGATACAGTTTTTATGATACGAGATTCTTCACTTCGTTCTGAATGACAAAGTGTTAATTGATGGATTCTAGGAACTTCTTTTGAAACTAATTCCAATTTCAATCCGTAGTCTTTTATGTGTCTTCTAAAGAAATATTCTGGTCCGTTTTTACTATTGCCACCTGTGAATAAGATGGTTTCTATACTTGGATATTTTTTAATGTAACCAATAACATCACGAAGCTTAATATTTTGCATGCCTAAATCGGAAGCATCAATCTTTTCTCGTTCCGCACTATCAACAATGTCGCACACTCCTATTTTGTGCTTAATTAAGAACTGTTTTCGCTCTTCAATAGCCTCTTGAGAATTATCATAACGTAAGCCTAAACCGTGTATTTTATCTATATATAGCCACAAGGAGTTATAATAACTGCCATAGCAGAAATCTACATCTTTTTCCAATAATTCTCCTGTAGAAAATCTTGGAGGTGGTAAAGTCCCAACAATGAGTTTTTTAGTATCCTTTTGAATAAATGGTTTGTAAGGGTGTTTGTGTTTAAACATACATATTATAAAGGCATGAATATACACAAATTTTTAAGCCAGAAGAAAGTTGCCATAAGCCACAATCACAATACCAAGTGTCATGATACCCAATCCTGAATACAGCCATTGCTTACTTTTGGTACCAGCTTCATTCCATTCTCCAGAAAATATGCCTAACAAATTGGCTACCATAATACATCCTGTTTGAAACACAGCAAAACCAACCGATGTTCCGAATGCGCCTAAATTGTAAGCACCTAAACCATAAATAATAAGAGAAGCCACATATACCAAAGCCATTACCGCAATAAGCATAATGTTTTTGGTATTATGACTCCCCTTAAAAGCACTCCAATAGTTGTTTTTATGTATTTGAAATACAAAATATAGCACTGTAATAACACCACTTCCAATAAAAGCAGGTAGCATTACAGCTAATCTTGCAACCCAAGGCTCATTATTAAATTGTTCTTGAGCAATTTTTCCAATTTCCCCAATACTATCGGCAACATGATAGGATAAATTAAACCCGGCAGCACAGATACCTCCCAAAACACACATTATGATTCCGGTTTTCATGTTACCAGACTTGGTTGCATTTTCATTTTGTTCATTGGTTTCTCTTAACAAGCCAGCTTTACCATTGCAAACAATACCAAACATTATAATTAAAATACCTGCAAGTATGATTAAACCTCCAGGAGTGATTAATTTGTCCGCTGCCCCCATAAAGAAAGGCAAAACAGAACCTACTAATGTGGCGACTCCAATTAATAGAGAGAATCCTAAAGCCATTCCTATTTTGGAAATACTAATTCCCCATAGCAGGTTACCAACGCCCCATAACAGACTTAAGAAAAAGACACTTATAAAAACCCTGATTGGCACTTGAGTATAGGTAGCTTTAAGTCCGTCTACTAATAAAACGGACGCCAGTATTGGAACAATAAACATGGCGAATAACCAAAATACACCCCAAAGATTTTCTACTTGATAACCTTTTACTGATTTACTAGGAAAGGCATAAAAACCCAACATAATTGCTGCCAGTAAAACCCAAATGAAACCAATCCACATAATTTAAAGTTTAGTATTACAATTTATTCTCCAAAACCTCTTGCTCTTGGTGTTTGTGTTCCGCTTTGGTAAGTCCCATTAGTGAAATCATCAAAAAAGCGGTAGTAATTAGGATAACCATATTCAGCTTCTAACTTATGGCGTTTGTTTCTCCACTCAAGAAACTTTTTAGATGCTTCTTTTTGATTACCAATCAAGAAGAAGTAGTCGTTATGAGATACAACTTTTCCTTTGGCATTCTTCAATTCTAATTCTACAAAAAAGCGCTTATCGACTTTACTTAGCACATTTGCAGAAATGTCTTCGAACTTTACCGCGCTATTAGCCTTAACCTTACCAATTTTAAAAGTTTCTGTTTGCAACGTATTTCCAGATTCATCTTTAAAAACAACAGTAGCTTTACAACCTTTATAATCTTCAAACAAATCATTAATTACCCATAATTCACCCTTAAAAGCTTCATTTTTAGACCATCTTCGTTTTTTAAATGCTAGATTAACGAGCAAAGGTTGGTATGCCTTTTTCACAAAGTCATAAGAACGTTTTGGCTGCTGATAATTATCTACAATACCCCATTTCATATCTGGCCAATAGGTTATGAAATGACATAACGCTATACCACTTAAATTTGGTTTTTGTCTTCTAAAGTATTCGATTCCGTTTTGGAAAATGATACCTTGAGTATCCTGTGATGCATTTACAAACTCTTCTAATGATCCCGTCATTTCATCTCCAAAAACATCCCAGTTTTGCATACGCAAACGCACTAAATCTGCCCAATGGTGCCCCCAACTTAGACCTGGCGTCCAAAGCTCATCTTCTGGTATAAATTTCTTTAAACTTTCTACTGAAGGCACTGATGTAATAGCAAACTCTGGAATAATAGGATACTCTAATGTTTGCAACCAATCTTCATGGAGGTTAGATCCCATACCGTAAAAATACCTTAAAGCATGATGTGCTTCTTTAGGTTTAAATCCTGCTTCTCTAGACACCTCACATGTTAATGGAGAATCTGGCACATATGGTAAATTAGCATAAGCTTGCAGTGAGTCTCCTAGACGTTCAAGGAAAGCTCTACCAAAATGAGCATCTCTGGTTCTTAATAACATTTCTTCTCCACCTTCCATCATAATTAAAGATGGGTGGTTTCTGCGTTCTTTAATAACACGTACGCCTTCATTAAAAATCTCTCCTAAAAGTTCCTCGTCGTTAGGAATATTTCCTGTTCCTAATGGAATAATATCTTGCCATACCGTAATTCCCATTTCATCACAATATTGGTAAAATTCCGGAATTTCGGGTGGATGCCAGCCAAAGATTCTAATGTTATTCATATTAGCCTCTTTAGCCATTTTAATGAGTGTTTTGTACTCATTTAAATTGGTTCTTCCAACAAAAATATCAGGCGGACCTCCCCAACAAGCAGAACGTATAAAGTGGAATTTCCCATTGATATATGTAGATCTTGGAAAACTAACATCCACCCCCTTTTTAAAGCCTGGATTCCATTTTGAAGTCACTTCTCTAATTCCAAATACGGTTTCATTAAAATCTTGATTCACTTTACCATCTTTAAGCGAAATTCTTGCCTTATAAAGATTAGGTTTTCCCATATCCCAAGGCCACCAAAGTTTTGGGTTCTTAATTAGAATATCTTGCTCTACTTTTTGAACACCAGGTTTTACTACAGCAGAAAACTTAACCGTTTTTACATCTGAAGTAAAGTTCTTGCCTTCTATTGTGGCTATGAAATTCATGGTTTTGGCTTTGGTCTCTGTATTTTCTACCGTTAATTCTAATTTTACATTAGCCGAACCATCTTTGTTTATGGAAGTATTGGCGTATACATCATCAAAACGCACTTTACCCGAAGACACCATTTTTACCTTTCTGTGAATACCAAAAGGTGCTAAGTCTCTCCAATAATCGCCAAACCATGGTGTTTTTTTACCTGCAACTAAAGAATTAACCTGTGGTGGTGGATCCAATTTCACCATCAGCATATTGGTACTGGCTAAACGCTTGTTGGATATGCGTAAATACTTGGTAACATCAAAGGAAAACCCCGAAAAAGCGCCTTCATGCTTACCTAAGTAATGGCCGTTTAGCCATACTTCGCAGGCGTAATCTACGCCTTCGAATACAATTTTCACGACTTTGTTTTCAACAGATTCGCTTACATGAAATTGGTGTGAGTACCACCATTCATAATGTTGCACCCATTGGGCTTTGGTACTATTTCTTCCAAAGTAAGGGTCTTCAATAATACCTGCTTTCCATAAGTCTGTATACACATCACCGGGAACCGTGGCATGGTTCCAAACATGTGCTTCTATATCTTCTGGTGGTATTTGTGGGAGTCCTTTTTTAACACCTTCACCAGGAAGCATCATTTTCATGTTCCACTTAACACCACTTAAATCTCTGATTAACTGACTATTCTCAGTATGAGATATCATGGTGTTAGGCTGACCAAAAGTTAGCATTACTGCAAAAAACAATAACACACTTAAATTTAGTTTAATTAACACTTTCATATTGTTTTACTTTTTTTATTTCCTCCAAAACTATCATTGAAGTACACAAAATTACATGACAATCGTCATATTTAAATCATATATGAACATAAATTTCATATACAAAAACTAAACAACAACTTTATTTAAACTGACAAAAATTTAGTATATTGATGAAAATCAATTAATTATGGGTAAAGGCGATAAAAAATCTAAACGCGGGAAAATTTGGAGAGGTACCTATGGGGTACGAAGACTAACCAATAAGAAATTAAGAGCTTTAAAGAAAGTTAAGCAGAATTAAGAAGTATTACTTTAGCATCCTGGGACAGGCTAAATTCTAATTATCTTCAACGCTACTGTTAACAGCAAACCAAAGAAATAACCACCTTATTTCCTACCTATGTCCCGTTGTCAAGCTGAACTTGTTTCCGTTTCTCGTATTCAATTCTTTTAACTTTTTAAGAACTTAAGTACAGGTAAAACGAGTTTACTATTGCAATTGGTAAACATCATAACCAACAAACGCATTGGGTTTTGTACTATAGATTCCGAAACAAGTTCGGAATGACACAACGGCTTTACGCATAAGGTAATCCTTAATTAAATAGTTTGTAATACCTTTTCAACCTCAGCTATGGTAGACCTATACAAACGCTTATTAGGTTTAGTCATGTGTTGTGCTTCAGAACTTATGGATTCCAAAATCTCTTTGGCTTCATCTGTTTTGTTTCTACTTAATAAGAATTTCGCATAGATTAAACGTTCATTATAAAATGAAAACCGCACATCTATACATTTTAAATTCTCTTCAGCTTCGTCTAGCTTACCTTCTTTTTCTAAAGCTAAACCATAGATAAATTGGGTTCTAGATTTTGGAAACTCTTTATGGCTACTGATACCTTCTGTGTAGTGTAGAATGCTTTTATAATCTTCTACGTGATAAAAGGCTTCTACCATATTTTTAATGACGTAAAAATCATTTTGAGGATTGCCATCTAAAGCTTCCTTATACTGTTGAATTGCATTTTGGTAATCTCCAATTTCTAAGTAAGCATCCGCAAGATTAACCCGATTTTGATACGAATCTGAAAACGCCAACTGTTTCTCTAAATCTTTTACCTTTTTGGTAGGGTTAATAATATTAGTTATCTCGTTAGTAATTTTGTCGGCATCTCTTTTATTATATACCTGCGTAATCAAATACACAATAGATCCAACCGCAGGTACAAAAAGAATTAAGAAGATCCAGTAATAAGAGGTATTATTCTTAATGACATGATAAATACAAAATGCTTGTAACGCAATTACTATATAATATAACATCTACTTTAATTATTAAAATTCTTTTATTGGCGCAGAGACATCAACCAAAGTTCCATCCGGGTCTTTTAATAGTAACCTTCTTTGTCCGTAAAACGTATCTTCAGGCTTTTTTATAACTTCAAATCCTTCTTTTAATGCTAAACTGTGAATTTCATCCACATTGGTTACAACAAAAGTTATATAGAATCCAGTTGGAGCTTTCCTGTACGCTTCAGGCACCAAATCATTAGTTTTATCAATAAGCCCTAATTCTAAATGGCAACTTTTTGATACTAAATGAACAAACCAGTCACTTTCAAAACTTGTTTCAAAATCAAAAAGTTTGGTGTAAAACAGTTTGCTTTCTTCTAGATTTGAAGTACAAACATTAGTCATTAATCTGTTAACAATCCCTCCTTCCACGTATTTAGTTTTAACGTATAAACACTAATTCTTTTTCAGAAGACATCTCTTCACTAAAGCCGTAACCTTCATAATTAAAGCCTTTAACATCTTCAATGGTATTGGCATTAGTATCTACAATGTAACGTGCCATCATACCCCGTGCTGCTTTAGCAAAAAACGAAATCATTTTATACTCTCCGTTTTTGAAGTCCTTAAAATTAGCAGTTACTACGGGCACTTTTAAAGATTTTACATCTACAGCTTTAAAATATTCATTGCTTGCTAAATTAAGGAATAGCTCATCATCTGCTAACTCATTATTTAGAGCTGATGTAATGTCTTTTTTCCAGAACTCGTATAAGTTCTTTTTTACACCTACTGGGAACTTTGTTCCCATTTCTAAGCGGTAAGGCTGAATTAAATCTGTAGGTTTTAGTAAACCATATAGTCCAGATAAAATTCTTACTGTACTTTGTAATTTATCAAGTTTATCTTGTGGAATGGTATAGGCGTCTAAACCTCTGTATACGTCACCACTAAAGGCGTATACTGCTGGTCTTGCATTATCTGTTGTAAATGGTAGACTCCACTCCTGGTTACGTTCATAATTTAATTGTCCTAAAGCATCCGAAATCTTCATTAACTTAGATAGGCTCTTAGCGGATTTCTTTTTTAAGAGTTTGTTTAGACGCTCAGACTGTTTTAAAAATGTGGCTTCTGTATGCTGGGTTGTTGGCAATTCACTTTCAAAATTAAGTGATTTCGCTGGTGATAAGACTAGTTTCATTGAATACCTATAATTTGTCATTTCCGTGAAGACGGAAATCTTATATATCTAAAATTCACTTATCAAAGTTACGATTAGTAATGGACTTTTGGAAATGGTTTAGAGTAAGAATAACAAACTTGATTTTATAGAAATTTTCAACTATATTCGTTTAACAATCAATAAAGTTCACTCGTGCTGATTTTATTTCAGCATTGCAATAGAAATTTATCCGTATATAGGCATCAATTTGAATAATGGAAAACAACAAATTCATATTAGATAGTTTGAAAGCAAACCTCAATTCCCTTGATAGTGCTACTACATGGATTTTTGTGACATTACTAATTGTTGTGCTAGCAAGTTTTGGAAGTGATGAAAAATTAGAGTTTGCAAGCTTTAAAATTGACAGAAAATATGCTGGACCAATTATTTATGGGATGTTAGTGGGATTAAATTTTCAAGTATTGAAATTACTGCACAATGTCAATTCGATTCTAATTGAGATTAAATCAGGTTTTGGAGCCGAAACTTTTGAGTTGGCCAGAATAATGCTGAATAAACACCCTTGGATATTTAACCCGTTTTCAGAGTTTGAGAGTATTACCAGTTTAATATTTGATAATCTTGGATATGCTCTTTTGATTGTTATTTGGTGGATGGGGAATGCAATAGCCTACAAACTTATGTTCAAACAAGGACGAAAAATCAAACTTGTCGGAACTGGATTAGCGGGACTGTATTTGGTTTTTGGATTATCAAGCATGGCTATGATACAAGCAATTTCAGAAAAGGTGACATACAGTTCTTTAAAATTAATTACCCCTTTTGTAGGTATTGTTATTGGAGCAGTTCTTTTTTCAGCATTGTTATACCCTTTAAGAAAAGAAATAAAAAGTAAAAAAGCTGTTAATTAATGTATAGGCAGCGTTAAAACGACAACTTATACTAATCATTAAACGAACCTCCAACCACCCTATACTTTTTATTCTCATTACCACTTAACGATATCTAATACGAAAATTAAAACACATCTAGAATTAGAATCTATTTTAGCTAATAGCAAGTTTCGGGTTTTTAAGCACGTAAATCTGTGTTACTTTTACAGTTTAAAACTTACCTTTTTTATGAATGCACAAGATGTTGTTAATTATACACGAATAGCTGATGCCATTGCATATATTCAAGACAATTTCACCAAGCAACCAACATTAGAAGATATTGCTAAGGAAGTCAACTTAAGTGCCTTTCATTTTCAAAGACTTTTTACTAATTGGGCTGGTGTTAGCCCCAAGAAATTCTTGCAATTTGTGAGTGTACAGCATGCAAAAAAGGTGTTAAAAACAAGTCAATCAACGCTTTTTGACACCGCTTATGAAACCGGACTATCCGGAACTGGGCGCTTACATGATCTTTTTATGAACATTGAAGGCATGACACCTGGCGACTATAAAAATCAAGGTGCGCATCTTGTCATTAACTATAGCTATTTTGATACAATATTTGGAAAAATAATGATTGCCTCTACACAAAAAGGAATTTGCTATATGGGCTTCTCTGATGCAACAAATGATGCACTCTCTGAACTTAAATCCATATTCCCAAAGGCCATATTAGTTCATCAAACAGATGAACTTCAACAAAATGCAATGATTATTTATTCTCAGGATTGGACGAATATGAAAGCCATTAAATTTCACTTAAAAGGATCTCCTTTTCAGTTAAAAATCTGGGAAACCCTGCTTAGAATTCCATTAGGTACTGTAGCCTCCTATGGTGATATTGCTAAAGAAATAGGGAACCCTAAAGCAAGTAGAGCGGTAGGTAGTGCTATTGGCAAAAACCCTGTAGCATGTTTAATTCCTTGCCATAGAATTATTCAATCGTCTGGAGCATTAGGTAATTATAGATGGGGAAGTTCAAAAAAAATGGCGCTTATTGGTTGGGAAGCTGCTAATAGAACCATACAGAACAAAGGCGCCAAATAACAGCAAGTTTCGGGTTTTATCCGTTTGTGTTTTGTGTCATTTTTGTTCAAAACAAAAAATGATACAATATGATAAAAACATTAGTTGTAAGTTACACACCTAGAACAGGGTCTTACACAAAACAACTTGTAGATGAATTTATAAAACGCACTTCTAACAAAACTGAAATTACCTTTTTGGATTTGGTGCAATCGCCCCCAGATTTATTACTAGGAGATAATTTGAATCTTATCTGGAGTGGAAATCCTGCCACATATACCCAAGATGAACAGAAACGCCTTTCTAATCACTTTCAACTAACACAACAAGTATTAGACACTGATGTAATCGTTTTGGCCTCACCAATGTATAATTTCTCATTACCTGCCACTGTAAAGGCTTGGGTAGATGCTATTGTGGTAAATAATAAGACTTTTGCCTATGTTGAGGGTATTGGTTTCAAAGGGCTTTGCGAAGGCAAAAAAGCCATAATACTGGCCGTGGCAGGAGGTGGTTATAAAAACGAAGGTATAAACGAATATTTTAGCCCGACTATAAAAACGAACTTCGCGTATATAGGAATTCCTTCTAAACAAATTTCAGCTTTTGGCGTCACCCAATACCCTGAAAAAGTTGATGTTATTCTGACTAAAGCTAAAGAAGATATTTCTAAAATAGTTGATGACTACTATTCTTAATTATTGGTTTTTCACTAAGGTCTTATTAGACTTACAATCCTTAAATAAAAAGATATAAATAGTTAAACATGTAAGATAATTATTAGATAAGGTTTCCATATATTTAAAAATTATAAACCTAATCTAACGCACCATGAAAAAACTGTTTGCTATAGCCTTTTTAAGCTTTATTTTTGCTTGTAAGTCTGATAAAAAAGCTCCAGAAACTTTAGTTGAAGACACCAAAACTGAACAACCTATAGTTCCTAAAACTGAAACACAAACTTCTAATAAATTAAACACAGGCCTTATTAAAGATTTTTTAGAGGATACTAAAACTTTAGAAAACTTAGATGTACAAAATCCGATATCTGCATTTATGACATTGGCCGAAACCAAGGCTAGCAAATCCTTAGCGCTAACAAAAGATAACATTAAAGACATTTTAGTTACTGCCAAAGATTTTAAATATTGTGTGATTACAACTGGAGATCATACTATTGTAAAAATCACTGATGTAACTAACTGCAAACCTTCTGGTTCTTGGGGTGCTTGTATGCCTTATGCTACTGGATATATAAAAAAGGGTAAGCTCATTGCTCAAAAAGATTATATGAATAATATTATTGGTTTACCCGATGCTCAGGTAAGAAGGGCTTATTTTTTTGAGTAAAGAGGTTTGTATTTAGTTTAGGCGAAATGCTTCTCGATATATTTCTTCGTACCTCAGAATCACTCGAAGTGACAAATTGGGAACAAGCATAACCACTGTCTGTTCGAGTAATGCGACATTAGGAGCGTTGTATCGAGAACAACTAAAAACGGGCATTATAAGCAAAGTAGAACAGAACAGTTAAAGTACTTCTCGATACAATTCTTCGTACCTCAGAATCACTCGAAGTGACAAATTAGGAACAAGCATAACCACTGTCTGTCCGGGTAATGCGACCTTAGGAGCATTGTATCGAGAACAACAAAAAACGGATATTATAATTATAGTAGGACAATAAAAGTACTTCTCGATACGATTCCTCATGTCTTCGGAATCACTCAAAGTGACAAATTAGGAATAAGCATTACCGCTGTCAGTTCGAGTGATGCGACCTTAGGCGCATTGTATCGAGAACAACTAAAAACAGGAATTATAATAAAAGTAGAACAGATCAGTTAAAGTACTTCTCGATACGATTCTTCACCCCTCTCAGAATCACTCGAAGTGACAGCAGGACAACACAACAGTGTCTGCGTTAAGGATTGAACGGTATGTTTGAGCTCCTGACGAAGGAAGAGCGAGTAGTGAAAGCCTGACCTGAAAGGAAACGCCCTACTTCTAAATAATCTAACCATCGTTAGAATCACTCGAAGTGACAAAACATAAGAAAGCCCACCTTAAACGAGTTAAGATGGGCCTTCTTCCGTTAAACAAAAAAATTACTAAACCGCACTAAAAACTTAGCTACCAATAGTTAACAGCCTGCAATCTGTCTTTAACTACGGCTTTTATTTTTGGCAATACTTCTTTCATAATGAAAGGTGGGTATGCGCTATCGCCAGCTTTTTGAATTTCTTCAAAAGCATATTTCATATATGTTGTATGTACTATGGTCCCAATGTTTATTTTACTCATTCCCATTTGAATAGACTTCTGTATATCTGCATCTGGAATTCCTGTTCCACCATGCAAAACTAATGGTGCAGGTACAGCATTGGCTATTTCTTGTAATCTGTTAAAATGAATTTTAGGTTCTGTTGGTGTAAATCCATGAGCCGTACCAATCCCAACAGCAATAATATCTACTCCTGTCTCATCGTGTAACTGTTTTACTTCGGATACGCTAGCAAGAAAATCATCATCACATTTTACTTCTACACCTCTTCCCATAATTTTACCAAGTTCTGCTTCTACAACGACTCCTGCCGATTTTGCATAATCAACAACTTGTTTTGTCATAGCAATGTTTTCCTCTAATGATACGTGAGAACCATCTATCATAACCGAATCATATCCTGCATCTATAGCACGTTTACACAAATCAACAGAGGTACTATGATCGAGATGTAAATACACATTGTTTTTAGCGTGTTTTTGAAATCCATCTACTAATGAACGAAACACTTCTGGAGTATTAAGTTCAGCAACTGGTGGATAAGTCATTACCATAACATGGGTATCTAACTCATCTGCCGCTTCTACTACCGCTTTTAAATCATAGTTATCATTAACGTTAAAAGAAGGTAAGCAGCGTTGCGTTTTTCGGTAATCAAGAAATAAATCTTTTAAGCTATTATACTGCTCATTGTATATAACTTTGGGCATGTCTTTAATTACTGTGTCCATATAAATGATCTTTACTTTGTTCTATATTAATATTTGTGATGTCTAACCAGTGGTTTAATTCGTTCAAATCCTTTTGCAGATAGCCTCTTCCAATTATCCAGTGGTGGTCTAATCCATTGTTTAAAACTGTGCTTAGAATATCACCAGCCGAATTTCTTCTTGGCGCTACCTCGGCATAACTACCTCTAAAGGCCATTTCCGAAGTTTTAATATCTCCTTCCCAAACCAATACTTTCGAAGCATCTGGATACTGATATTTTGCAATGGTTACCTTTCCTTCTTTATGTAAGAACTCTAACAGCATGCCTACGCTACTAGCCTCATCGAAATTCTCTAGAATACTGTGGTTTCTCACTTCATAGCCCGTTTCTTCCTTTATAAGTTTTGTTGGGGCGCCACCGCAATGCCAGAATCCGATCTGATTTTTATCTTTATTTACCAATGATAGGTCTACCAAGGTTGGAATACCTTCTCCAAAACTTAATTGATTAATTAAAACCATAGTTAAAAGCGCTCCCATATCAGATTCATCTGCCACTGGGATGCCCAAATCTTGAATAAGAGCTCCTGCTCCATCTCCAGCAATTCCATAGTGATCAAACAACTCTGGCCAGTTTTTAAGCCCAATTCCTAAGTAGTCATTAACTCTAGCATAATCTGCAACCGCCAATGACAAGCGAATTGATTTTTCAATTTGATCGTCTGCTACATTATTGAATTTGCATAATGGATGATGTAATAACTCTTCTTTTATCTCAAGAATAATGGCTTCTGAAAATTGCTCACCATGTTGCCAAATAGTTTGAAAATCTATTCTGTCTACTTTTATTCCGTAGCGATTTAGCAAAGCCAATTCATTTAATTCACAATCATAAAAACCAGGAACCCTAAACCCTCCAATCATTCCGACTGCCTTTTGATTAATGGATGCTTTGGCATATACCGATTTTGCAAATTTCATGATGTTGCCTTCAAACTCATTATCCTCTGGAGATTCAAATAACCATGAGTACTTTACACCGCAAGAATTAAAAATATTTAAAAGGAAGTTTTGTCCACATAAACGGTTGTTAGATAATCTACCTCCGGTAACTTCATCATGAGACCAACTTAAAACAGGTATTACATTCTGATTCAGCCAACGCGCAATGGTGGCAGCCAAATCTCCTGCTATAAAAGACGCTTGATAAATGATTAAGCCGTCAATATTTTTAGCATGCATACTTTCTAACCAAGTATGTATTTCCTCTTTAGTTTGAAGCGGTGCATCTGAGGTTATAAGCTCAAACCTATCTGTAGGTAGTACACTTTTTAAACTTGTTTTGGCTCTGTTGTAATTTAACAAAATAGAATCCCAATCGAAATGCTCCTCTAGTCCAATACCAACTAATGCTATTTTTGAAACGTAAGCAGGTTTGGCTGGAGTTATTACTTTTTCAAATAAATGACTTACAATGCCATTTTTTACTGATATATTGTTTAATACGTCCATAGTATTTAGTTTAATCTGTTATTAATTGCGGACAGTTATCCTCCATAAATTTGTGATTAGGTAAAAATGTACGTCCGCCAAAATGTTGCGCTACTTGAGATGCATAAAAGCTACCGTACTCTAACCTATCCTTTAGATTTAATCCTCGTAACAAAGCCGCAGCATAAGCCGCATGGAATGCATCTCCGCATCCTGTGGTATCCACAACATCAACCTTAAAGGAAGGTTGGTGTATTAACTGCTCATCGGCCATAGTATAGGCCCCATTGGCTCCATCTGTAATAACCACTTGTCCCTCGGTTAAATCAGATAGTTTACTAAGGCATGTTTCTGCATTTTGTGCTCCTGTTATGTTTTGGGCACATTCTAATGGCAAAATGGGATGTGTGCTTAGTTTTAACATTTGCAACATAGTCTCCATATCTCCAGCCTCTATATCTAAAACTGTAGGAATGCCAAAACGTTTGGCTACTCTTAAAAGGTGTAAATTAATTTCTGTATCGTAGCCATCAACCAAAATCAGATCGAAGGCCTCTATCTGACTGTCTTCAATATCTAAAAATGAAAATGGTATATAATTCTCCATAGAATATAAAACGGTGCGTTCTCCTTCTTCATCTACTTGCACAATGGCAACAGCTGGTGAAGCTTCTTTTCTAAAGAATAACAAATCGTCTTTTACACCATGTCTTTTTAACTCGTTTTCGGCTACTACGCTTAAAGGATTATCGCCAAGATATCCTAAAAAGTAAGTTTCAAAACCTAACGATGCCAGGGCGCAAGCAGCATTACCTGCAGGTGCTCCTCCTTGCAATACAATCTTTTCACATTCGTTTTTATGACCTACTTTTATTCTATTTGGTGTAGCTACTAATAAGTCTACTACATTTAATCCGCTACATAACACTTTCATAATTGTAACTTTTTATTACTCCAAAATTACAAGTGAAATGCACTTTTTTTAAATCTAGAATTCATCAAAACATGTACTATTTTGATTATATTTGAAATAGTATTTAAAAAACATGCACAAATGAAGCCACAATTGGAACATATTACACATGATATTGATAGCTCCATTCTTGCTTTTTTATTTGAAGATGACCATTTTACCGCGCCCTGGCACTATCATGCTGATTATGAACTTACCTATATATTAAAAGGAAGTGGTATACGGCATATTGGAAATAACATTGATAATTTTTTCCCCGGTGATTTAGTCTTAGTAGGTACCAATACGCCCCATTGTTGGATTAACGAAAAAGGTTATAATGATGGTGTTCAATCGGTTTGTATACAATGGGAGGCTATTGCATTACAGGACTTTTTAAACACCAATAAAGAACTAAAAGCCATAAAGAAGATGTTAGACATAGCTTCTTCTGGTATTAAGTTTAGGAATTCTGAATTTGCGTCTTCCATTGGTAATAGACTAAACGAGCTACTAGCTTTAAGTCCTGAAAAAAAGCTAATTAGGTTTCTAGATATACTTTGCGATTTATCTAATTGTGAAACTATTGAATTACTTTCTGTTGAAGGAAACGAATTTCAATATTCCGAAAAGACCGACTTTAGGACTAAAGCTATTTTAGATTATCTTGAGGAGAACTACCAAAAACGAATTATTCTAGAAGATGTTGCAGATATTACGCATTTATCGGTTGGCGCTTTTTGCAAGTTTTTTAAAAAACAATTTAACCGCTCTTTTACGAATTACTTAAACGAGTTTAGAATTCGTAAGACGTGTATTCTACTTCAAGAAACCAATGATAAGCTATCGGACATTAGTTTTAAATGCGGTTATGAGAACATGTCTTTTTTTCATAGGCAATTCAAGAAATATATGAACATGACGCCTCATGAATACAGAAAAACCATATTCAAATCTGTTCATCCTTTTACCAATTAAGAACTCTTTGGGGATGCTAGATTACTTCTCGATACAATTCCTCATACTTCGGAATCTCTCGAAGTGACAAAGTGAAAATAAACATAATCTCTGTCAGTTCGAGTGATGCGACCATAGGAGCATTGTATCGAGAACAACTGAAAACGGATGTTATAATTATAGTAGGATTATAAAAGTACTTCTCGATACAATTCTTCGTACCTCAGAATCACTCGAAGTGACAGCGGTACAACTCAATTACGTCTGCGTTAAGGATTGAACGGTATGTTTGAGCTCCTGACGAAGGAAGAGCGAGTAGTGAAAGCCTGACCTAAAAGGGAACGCCCAATTAAATTTCTTGGTGTTTAGAATATCCCCGCCATTTTTCAATACATTTCTGAATATCCTCCGGAATTTCTGAAGTAAAGCGCATAAACTCACCTGTCTTTGGGTGCTCAAAACCTAATGTTTTAGCATGAAGCGCCTGCCTAGGCAGCACTTTAAAACAGTTCTCTACAAATTGCTTATACTTTGTGAATGTAGTACCTTTTAATATTTTTTCACCTCCATAGCGTTCATCATTGAATAAGGTATGCCCAATATGTTTCATATGCACACGAATTTGATGCGTTCTACCTGTTTCTAGTTTACATGACACAAGAGTAACATATCCCAAACGTTCTATTACTTTATAATGTGTTACAGCTGGTTTTCCTTTGTCTGCTTCCTCTCCTAAAAATACTGTATTCTGTAATCTGTTTTTAGGATGCCTACCTATATTACCTTCAACAGTACCTTCATCTTCTTCAATATTACCCCAAACTAACGCCACATACTCACGTTCACTTGTTTTTTCGGCAAATTGAGCCGCCAAGTGTGTCATCGCATTTTCCGTTTTAGCAACAACTAAAAGACCGCTGGTATCTTTATCTATTCTGTGTACTAATCCTGGTCTATCACTAGAGTTATTTGGTAAATTATCAAATCTATAAATAAGTGCATTTATAAGTGTCCCTGAGTAATTACCATGCCCTGGATGCACCACCATACCTGCTGGTTTATTAACTACCAATAGTTCATCATCTTCATAAACTACATCAATAGCAATATCTTCACCTACCAAAAGCCCTTCATAGGTTGGATGCGCAAACATTACCTTTATCTCTTCATCAGGTTTTACCTTATAATTGGCCTTTACAGGAGTACCATTAACAAATATATTCCCTTCTTTAGCAGCTGCTTGAATTTTATTTCGCGTAGCATTTTCTATAAAGTTCATCAAATATTTATCAATACGTAAAGGCGCTTGCCCCTTACCTACGGTAAATGAATGGTGCTCATATAAATTGTCTTCTTCCGGAAGTTGTGGTGTGTAATCGTCCATTAAAACCCTTTATTTTCTTGGTCTATTTCCATTACCAAGAACTAAGTCTATCACTGAAGTCTTTGAAAGTTTATCACCTGGTTTTATTAAGTTTCCTTTATGATACATTTTTAAAACCAGATCCTTACCAATATTGTCTTCATACGTAATCTTTCCTACTCTAAACTCAAGTGCTTCTAAATTTGGTTTTGCTTGTCTAAAGGTACGTTCTCTTAAATCTGGCACCTCCACTTTTCTATAGCCAGAAGGGTTAAGTGTTAAATATATCTTTCTATTTTCTTTTACCTGAGACCCTGCAATTGGTTCTTGCTCAATAACAGAAAACCTTGGATAATCTGGATTAAAATTAGCAGAATCTTGAATTTGCATGACCAAATTATTATCCTTCAACTCTACTTGAGCAACACTTATAGATTTTCCTTTTAAATCTGGAACAGTTTCAAAATCACCATGGTTTGTATACCCATTTAAAACCCATAATAGCAATATGCACATAACAACAACTGCTGCAATAGCCAGTGCTATTTGTTTGAAAAAAGTTTTACTAACTAAAAATTTAATAAGGCTCATAAGTAGAATTTTGAATAAGGCAAATATATAAAAACAGAACTGCTTTTTCTTTTGCTATATATATGATATTTTAGCTTTACAAAGAAACCATTGAAAAAACGATCATAAAGTTGTATTTCTTTTGATTTCAAACTACGGTTGATTTCTTCTAGTCTTGAACTCATACCATATTTTGAATTTTCAATTGGTTTCTATAAAATACGTATCATAGTTGGCTTTTAGACCACCTACAAATTAATAAAACGATAATGAAGAAAAATATTGCCATCATTATGGGTGGCTACTCTAGTGAGTATAAAATTTCTTTAACTAGTGGAAATGTAGTTTTTGAAACATTAAACAAGGAAAAATATAATGCTTACCGTATCCATATTTTCAAAGATAAATGGGTCTATGTTGACACTAATGATCACGAGTTTCCTGTTGACAAAAATGACTTTTCCATAGAAGTAAATGGTTCCAAAACAACTTTTGATTGCGTATTTAATGCTATACATGGTTCTCCTGGTGAAGATGGGTTTATGCAAGGGTATTTTGAATTGTTAGGAATACCACATACAAGTTGTGCCATGTATCAAGCCTCGGTAACCTTTAATAAACGTGACTGTCTCAGCATTTTGAAACCGTATGGTATTAAAACAGCAGAATCTTACTATTTAAATCTTGGAGATACCATAGATGAAAATGCTATTATAAAAAAGGTTGGTTTACCATGTTTTGTAAAAGCAAATAAAGCTGGTAGTAGCTTTGGAGTATCTAAAGTTCATAAACAAGATGAACTACAAAACGCCATAGATATAGCCTTTAAAGAAGATGATGAAATTATTATTGAATCGTTTTTAGATGGTACCGAAGTATCTGTTGGAGTCATTAAATATAAAGGCGAAACTAAAGTCTTACCAATAACAGAAATTGTTAGTGAAAATGACTTTTTTGATTATGAGGCTAAATATCTTGGTAAGTCACAAGAAATAACACCAGCTAGATTAACCCCTGACCAAGAGCAAAAAGTAAATGCTGTTGCAAAAAAAGTATATGAAATTTTAAAAATGACTGGGTTTTCTAGAAGTGAATATATATTTAAGGATGGTGAACCTTATATGCTTGAGATGAATACGGTTCCTGGCTTAACCAAAGAAAGTATTTTACCGCAACAAGCAGCTGCAGCTGGTATTGCTTTAGAAGATTTATTTGATAATGCTATTGAGGAAGCAATGAAGTAAATTACATTAACATTATCACTTTTTAGTGTTATATTTGATTGATTTGTCATTCCGCACTTGATGCGGAATCCGTCGTAAATTAAATAGATTCCCGCCTGCGCGGGAATGACAAAAATGAAGTTTTCAATGAAACGAGCAATATTTCCTGGATCTTTTGATCCGCTTACTTTAGGTCATTATGATATCATATCAAGAGGTGTAAAACTTTTTGATGAGCTTATTGTTGCCATAGGTATTAATTCAGATAAAAAATACATGTTCACTTTAGAAGAACGTAAGGCTTTTATTGAAAAAGCTTTTGCTCATGAACCTAAAGTAAAGGTTGTGACTTATGAAGGCTTAACGGTTGACTTCTGCAAAGAAATAGGTGTTGATTTTATTTTTAGGGGTTTACGAAATCCGGCTGATTTTGAATTTGAAAAAGCCATTGCTCATACCAATAGAGACTTAGCCCCAATTGAAACAGTGTTTTTATTAACGGCTGCAGACACATCATATATTTCGTCTTCTATCGTCCGTGACGTCATTAGAAATAATGGCGATTATACTAAATTGGTGCCAGACAGCGTTAGAGTGAAAACATAACTTTTACAACTTTTGAAACGCCCTTTTCTATTCTTACTTTTTACACTGTATTTTGGAAATCTATTGTTGTTTTCTCAAAATGTAGTTTTTAAATCGGATAAATTAAAGATTAAAGAGTTAAAACCTAATGTGTTTCAACATATTTCCTTTTTAAAGACTAGAAGTTTTGGAATGGTAGGTTGCAATGGTATGATTTACTTCTCTAAAGACGAAGCTATTGTTTTTGATACTCCCGTTAGTAACGAAGTATCTGACGTTCTAATTCATTGGATTCAAGAAACTATGAATAAAAAAATAGTAGCTGTTGTTCCTACTCATTTTCATAATGATTGCTTAGCTGGTTTAGCATCGTTTCATAAAAAAGATATTCCTTCGTATGCCAATGAACTAACTATAAAACTGGCTCAAAGGGATAGTTTAGAAATCCCTAAAAAGAGTTTTAATTCCGTAAAAAAAATTAAAGTAGGTAAAAACCAAGTCATCATTAGATTTTTTGGTGAAGGCCATACAAAAGACAACGTAGTAGGGTATTTACCCAATGAGGCTACCCTTTTTGGTGGTTGTTTAGTTAAAAGTATAGGTGCAGGAAAAGGCTATTTGGGCGATGCTAATGTTAATGAATGGTCTAACACCATTTCAAACATAAAACGTACTTTTCCTGAACTAGAACTTGTTATTCCAGGACATGGTAAAAGTGGAGATACCGCTTTGCTTGATTTTACTTTTGAGCTATTTGAAAATTAAGTTTTAGCAGCTCATAAAGCGCACAAAACAGGAAAAGCAGCTTTAGATTAACATCTAAAAAACAAAACCTATAAATTATACTCAGAAAGTCCTTTTGTAAAAGCTTCAGGATTTTCAGCCAAATGGTATCTTGGATCATCTACATCTTCTACTATAACCTCTCTAAACTTAGGACTAGATTTATATAACAATACCTTACTATCTTCACTCAGGTGTTTCAATTTTATAGACTTCCCTTCTGCTTCATACTTATTCACTAAATTAAAAATAGCCTCGATACCTGAATGATCACTTACACGTGATTCTACAAAATCAACTTCAACATTTTCAGGGTCATTTTTAACATCAAATTTTTCATTAAATGCCTTAATAGATCCGAAAAATAATGGCCCCCAAATTTCGTAAACCTTAGTACCATCTTCTCTCATACGCTTACGTGCTCTAATACGTTTTGCATTTTCCCAAGAGAATACTAAGGCACTAATAATAACACCAGCAATTACTGCTACTGCTAAATCTTTCCATACAGTAATTAATGATACTGCTATTAGAACAATGGCATCACTAACAGGTATTTTTCTTAGAATTCTAAAACTACTCCAAGCAAATGTTCCGACAACAACCATAAACATAACTCCAACTAAAGCCGCAATTGGAATTTGTTCTATGTAAGCAGAAGCAAATAAAATAAATATTAATAGTAAAACTGCAGCCACAATACCAGACAATCTTCCTCTACCACCGCCTTTAATGTTGATAATAGATTGACCAATCATAGCACAACCTCCCATTCCACCGAACAATCCAGTAATAATATTGGCACCTCCTTGAGCCATACATTCTCTATTGGCATTACCTCTAGTCTCCGTTAATTCATCAACTAAGTTTAAAGTCATTAATGACTCTATTAATCCTATTGCCGCAAGAATTACAGCGTATGGTCCAATAAATGTAAGGGTTTGCATATTAAAAGGTACCTTACTAAAAATATCTAATTGAAACTGTGGCAAGCCTCCTTTTAAACCTTCTCCTCCTCCATCTCTAATAAAGCTTCCAACTGTAGCAACATCTAAATTCCCAAAGATTACAATAGCCGATACAACTAGAATACCAATTAAAGCCTCTGGTAATTTTTTGGTAGCTTTTATTTTTGGTAAAACAAACATTATTCCCATGGTTAATGCTACGAGTCCGACCATTGTCCACAATTCAGATCCAGTAAAAAATTTCCCCTCAGCATCTCTAAACATCTTTAACTGGGCTAAGAAAATTACAATTGCTAAACCATTAACAAACCCCATCATAACCGGGTGCGGTATTAATCTAACAAACTTACCAAGTTTAAAAACTCCAGCAAGAATTTGAATTATCCCCATTAAAATTACCGTGGCAAACAGATAATAAAGACCTAAGTTATCTTCTGGTGCTCCCATTGCATTTCCCTCTGCAACCAAAGCAACCATTACAACAGCAAGTGCTCCTGTTGCACCACTAATCATACCTGGACGTCCTCCAAAAATAGAAGTAATTAATCCAATCATGAATGCTGCATATAGTCCAACTAAAGGATCTACCCCTGCCACAAAAGCAAAAGCTACAGCCTCTGGAACTAAAGCCAATGCTACCGTTGCTCCACTTAAAATATCGTTTTTAGCATTTTTTGCTCTCTTACGAATAAACTCTGTCATACCTGAATTTTAGAAAGTGCAAATTTAAGGTTAATAACCCAAGCAACAAGTTATTTACCACATTTCAGAAGTCTCAAACACTAAAACGTTTTAGTTCAGACACATATCTGCTGCTGAGCCAACCACTCTAAAGCCTTATCTCTTTTTTGAAAGACATAGATATTCCAATCGCTATCCTTATTAAGATTAATAAGTGTTTCTGTAGACATGAGTGCACCACTGGTAGCAATAACAACAGCAATTGCCTTAATCTCTTCTAGCTTGCCAATTAGTCTTTGAGCTTTAAATGTATAGCTATAAGAGTTCTTTCTATTAATTAAAAGTGAAAAAGGAACTGTTAAGTTTTGAAGTAAAAAATCATGAAATTCTTGAACTGAATTTTCATCCATTTCAATACCCTCATCAACAATAACCTCTGCTAGGTTATTTTCAAGCTTAATAATGCTACCAAATGTTAGTTTATAACTTTTCAATAAACAAAATTTTAAAATTTAAAAATTACAACCAACTTCAAAAAAAGGCTTTTAATAGCAATTATAAGTTCATAGCTTATAGAACTAAGTTAGTCATTTAATTCGATTTTAAAAACAAAAAGACTAAAAATAACAAGCTATTCATTTAAGTTTTAAGGTAAATAAGGTATGCATTATTAGTTAAAAAACTGATTTTTAATAGTATTCAAAAAAAAAGAGAGTGATGTAAAACCACTCCCTTTTTATCTCTATAAAGTTATATTTCTACTTATTCACAACAATCCTTTTTGTTATTTGGCTAAATTGAGAGTTTAATCTTAATAAATAAACACCATTCACTAATTGACTTGCATTTATTTTACCTACATCGCTCCTTAAGAACTCCAATTTACCAGATTGTACTTGCCTACCTCCTAAATCAGTAATATTATATTGAATCTCTTCATTTGAAGACGCTTTAAATTTGATACTAATAACGTCATTAATTGGATTAGGATATAATCTCATTTCAAGACTTCTATTATCAGCTATATCTTCATTACTAAGTATGGCGTTCAAGTTACTAGGTAATTCAGCAAGAGTTACACCATATGATCTGTTGTTAAAAAGATCTCCTAAATATTTACAAAAATATCTTGAACGGATAACTATATTAATGGCGCCATGTACATCAAGAGACGCACATATGTTATTATTAGTAACTAAATTCACAACATCGTAACCCGTAGTAACACCAAACTGAACTACACTTAAGTCTAAAGTGTCTGGATTGTAAACTAGACTATGAATTCTAAAGAAACCAGAATTGTCAACGGTAAAGGTTGGTTCACTAGATACATCTAATATTGTCAATGAAAAACCTTCTGTTAAAACAAATATTTGTTGATAACCATTTGGGATATATGCTTGATCATAAGCTTTAGCGGTTATGGTAGTAGATCCATCAAAACAACTTATTGGGTAACGTGAATACATTGTTCCCGAATCTGCTTGACATGCTTCACTTTCTTCAACCATAATTGGTGCGCCTGCCACATCTAAGCTAGCACATAAACCATTACTAGTTACAATACC
>NZ_VSDQ01000444.1:0-802 GCF_008085455.1 Seonamhaeicola marinus
TTACGTTTATATGTTGATGTTAATAACATTACAGATCAACCATTACGTTATTTTCAAGGTGTGAAAAATAGAACTATGCAAGCAGAGTATTACGGAAGACGCCTTACGTTTGGTTTAAAATATGATATTTTTAAACCAAAAAACTAGCTCTTTTAAATGCATAAGTTTATAATATTAATTGTAGGGTTACTAATTGTATCATGCGGGAAAAAGTTGCCTGTAATAGCGCCTAATGTTATTACGGAAAAGACATTGCATGATACTGATGACCCCGCAATTTGGATAAACAAAAACGATACATCTAAAAGTATTGTTTTTGGCACCGATAAAAACACTGAAGGCGCTATTTACGCTTTTAACCTGAATGGTAAAGTAGTTGAAAATAAAACTATTAGGGGTTTAAAACGACCAAATAACGTTGATGTTGCTTACGGCTTTCAAATAAACGATTCCACTCAAGTAGATGTTATAGCATTTACCGAAAGAGAGCGTAAACAAATACGTTTATTTTCAGTTCCAGATATGAAACCTTTAGATAAAGGTGGTTTTAAAGTTTTTACAGATGCTACACTACCCGAAACTAATTTACCAATGGGTATAGCACTATATAAATCTGAAAAAACTAACAAGTTATATGCCATTGTAGGTAGAAAAACAGGTCCTAAAAAAGCATATTTGTATCAGTATGAATTAACTACTGATAGTGTAGGTGTGCACGCAAATTTGGTTAGAAAGTTTGGTGAGTTTAGTGGTAAAAAAGAAATTGAAGCCATTGCTGTAAACAATAAAGAAGGTATTGTTT
>NZ_VSDQ01000573.1:0-803 GCF_008085455.1 Seonamhaeicola marinus
ATGCCGTATTATCGTGTAATCTTAAATCTCTTCTAAACCAAAATACCGAAATACTATCCATAAAAATTTGTTGTGTTTTTAATTTATAATTAATGAGCGTCTTTTACTTCTTCATCTCGATATTTACAACAGGGATGTACTGAATTGTAAGCCTCATCTGTAGCTTTTTTATCTTTAACATCATGTCCAACAGCTAAAATATTTGCCTGAATAGTATCTAGATTGGTTTTTCGTTCGTCAAAAATTAATTTAAGTTCGTGCGTTTTCACATTCCATAAAGCAGATTTTACACCTTTTGTGTTTAAACTTGCTTTTTCTATGCGGCTTTTACACATCATACAAACGCCATCAACCTCTAAACTGGCTCTTGCATTTTTATTTTGTGAAAATGTTATTGTTGCGGTTAGCATTAATGCTAGTGTTAATATTTTTTTCATGATTATTTTATTTTTTTCATTTCCGCGGAAGCGAAAATCTATTTAAATTATTTATTTTATTTAATTCACTCCTTCATTAGAATGATAGCTACTATTTAATTTTAAACCTCAACCCAGCATAATACATGCTTCCAAAAATTGGGCCGTATACAAATGTGGTATCAAAATTTGCTCCAAAAGGGTCATTAGCTCCTAAAACAGGATTTGATTGCCTTACATTTGTTATGTTTTCGCCACCTAAATATACTTCAAATTTAGGAGAAAACACTTTTGTTACCTGCGCATTTAAGGTTGCCAAAGTTGGTGTGCTTTCTGGTAATTGGTATTGAGATGGATTACCTAATGTTGATGCAAACCTTTGGCTAC
>NZ_VSDQ01000092.1:0-805 GCF_008085455.1 Seonamhaeicola marinus
GAGGCAGACTCTAACCTAATGTCATTAGTTACAAAAATAGGCACATCAAGTGCATACAATTCAGTGTTATTTCCAACGTACAAATCTTGTGCAAAAACAAGGGAAACAAAAAGCAAAGAGCTTGCAAGTGTGATAAAATTTTTCATATTTTGGGGCTAAATGAATGACTCTAAAATACAAAAAAAATCATAATAATAAAAATTACTTTATTTTGATGTGTAATTGCTTATAATTTGAGTTAATTTTGATTAATATTTAAAATGAAATGCTTTAACTATTTTTTAACGCTTTTAGGCGCTATTATTGCTTTGTATGCCAACAACAGCAAAACACAAAATGTATATTTGCTTATAATAGGTATAATTGTACTTATGCTTGGTATTTACCGTATATCTGCAACCATACCAAGCAAAAAAAATAATAATGAATTTGATAATACAACTGATTAAATGAATTTTAAAAAAGGCGATACAGTTTCTGTTTTAGATGAAAATTTATCGGGTATTGTTACAAACATTTCTGGTACAACAATTACTGTTGAAACAGAAGATGGTTTTTTATTAAATTTTGAGGCAAGTGCTTTGGTAAAAGAACAACCTGCTGCTTTAAAAACATCTATTTTTTCGCACAAAAGCTTGCATGCTGTAGTTTCTGAAAAAGAAGAAAAAAAACGCAAAAAACAGCCTAAAGTGAAAGCTAAAGAACGTTTTCAGCCTACAATGGAGGTAGATTTGCATATTAACCAGTTAGTAAAAAATGCAAGCGGTATGAGTAATCATGACATGCTAACACTGCAATTAGATAC
>NZ_VSDQ01000058.1:0-821 GCF_008085455.1 Seonamhaeicola marinus
GTCCGTTATCTCTTTCGTGTTGAGTTCTATCTGCATCGGCATTTGCAACTACAAAATCTTTTAGCGCTACTCTGTGCCCTTCAGTATCTACAAATTGTAAAATGTTACCTCCTTTTGTTTGAATGGCACCGTAATCTCCTTTGATAAATGTTGCCCATTCCCATGCTTGCGATCCTACAAATATTAAACCACCAATAATGGTTAAAAACATGTAAATTGTAACTTTTGCTTTATTTAAATGATGACCAGCATCAACAGCTAATACCATTGTTACTGATGACATTATAAGTATAAACGTCATAAAAGCCACATAAATCATTGGTAGCTCTTGCCCATGTAAAAATGGTACGTGGGTAAATACTTCATCGGCTATTGGCCATGAATCAATAAATTTAAATCTTGAAAATCCATAGGCTGCTAAAAAGCCTGAAAATGTCAATGCATCAGAAACGATGAAAAACCACATCATCATTTTACCGTAACTTGCCTTTAACGGTTCATTTCCTCCACCCCAGGTTTTTCCTTCGGTTTCAACATTTACAACTGTAGTACTCATAAGTAATGGTTGTTATTTTATAAAGTTGCACAAAAATAATCAATTATTCTTTTTTACGAAATATAAGCTTCAAATTTTAAACTATGATAATTATCAGTTTGAGTATTTTTTGTGTTCTACTATTTTTTTTGATAATTATATTATTTTACTATCCAACAAAATATAAGAACAATAGTAGGTAAACCCATAGTATATCAACGAAATGCCAAAATGTGGCTGACAGTTCAAAACCTAGCATATTTTCTTGTGTATACTTTTGTTTAAA
>NZ_VSDQ01000615.1:0-822 GCF_008085455.1 Seonamhaeicola marinus
TAACATAATTCCAAAGCTTTACAAGGTTAACAACTTTAATAAATTATTTTCAATCTGAGTTAAATATGCTTTAAAACTTATAAAACATGTTTTATAATTCTACAACTTACTCCTTGTTAAACGGCAAAACTCAGGTTTTAGAGCTGCCTTAGTGATACTATGTTAGCCCTTCCAAAACCTTTTTTAAATGACTTTCCCACCGTGAAGCTTTAATATTAAACTGTTCTAACAATTTTTCGCTTTGTAAAACACTGTAATTAGGGCGTTTAGCTAATGTAGGGTAATGAGCCGAAGCAATAGGATTTACTTTTACATCTTTATTAGCAAACTTAAATATGGTTTTGGCAAAATCATACCAACTGGTTTCGACTGTATTACTGTAATGGTACAATCCATATTGGATAGTTTTGCTATCTATAATCTTTAAAATTGCTGTAGCCAAATCGCCTGCATATGTTGGGCTTCCTACCTGATCATTAACCACACTTATTTCGCTACGGGTTTTAGATAGGCGCAGCATGGTTTTCATAAAATTATGACCATATTCCGAATACAACCAAGAAGTACGAATAATAATATACTGCTCTGTTGTTTGTACTATAGAATTTTCGCCCTGTAACTTAGTTCGTCCATACGCATTAATGGGGTTAGGAGTATCGGTTTCGGTATAAGGACTGGTTTTGCAACCATCAAACACAAAATCAGTTGATATATGAATTAAAACGGCATTACTCGCTTTACAGGCCAAGGCTAAGTATTTTGGCCCCAGTGCATTAATTTTAAACGCTAGCTCTTGATCGGTTTCGGCTTGATCAACAGCTG
>NZ_VSDQ01000219.1:0-825 GCF_008085455.1 Seonamhaeicola marinus
ATGTTATACACGCCAGTGGTAAAACTGGTTTTGGTATTGAAAACGTTTTAGCTGCGGTTATTAATCGTATTCCTGCACCAAAAGGAAACCCAGATGAGCCTTTACAGGCTTTAATTTTTGATTCTGTTTACAACCCCTTTAGAGGCGTAGAAACCTACTTTAGGGTTATTAATGGCTCTATAAAAAAAGGGCAAGAAATAAAATTTATTGCTACCAATAAAAAGTATTTTGCTGATGAAGTTGGTACCCTAAAACTTAAACAATTACCAAAAAAAGAAATTAAAGCAGGCGATGTTGGTTACCTTATTACCGGCATAAAAGATGCACGCGAAGTTAAAGTTGGTGATACTATTACCGATTCTAAAGAACCAACAAAAAATGCCATTTCTGGTTTTGAAGATGTAAAACCAATGGTTTTTGCTGGTATTTACCCCGTTGATACTGAAGATTATGAAGAGCTAAGAGCTTCAATGGAAAAACTTCAGTTAAATGATGCCTCATTAATTTTTGCTCCTGAAAGTTCAGCCGCTTTAGGCTTTGGTTTCCGTTGTGGTTTTTTAGGCATGCTTCATATGGAAATTATTCAAGAACGCCTTGAACGTGAGTTTGACATGACGGTAATTACAACCGTTCCCAACGTATCATACCACGCTTACACCAAAAAACAACCAGACGATATTATTATTGTAAACAACCCAAGTGATTTACCCGATCCTTCAACCCTAGACCGTGTTGAAGAACCTTATATTAAAGCAACCATAATAACTAAAGCCGATTTTGTTGGTAATGTAATGAGCCTTTGTATAGAAAAACGTGGGCAAATTA
>NZ_VSDQ01000557.1:0-830 GCF_008085455.1 Seonamhaeicola marinus
GGCCATGGTTAACACCTATGATGAATGGGTGGAATTATACCGAAAGCTAATTTACTGGGAAATTCAATTAGAAGATATTGAAGACACCGGAATGTTTGAAATTTTAGAATCTCAAAAAAACGAAGCCAACATACAATTTGGTAAATTTATAGAGAAAAACTACCCCAAATGGTTTGAGGCTAATACTAATGCCCCCGTAATGTCTCACACATTATTTAAAGAGAAAGTAGTGCCCGAAATAACCCCCAAACAACCTACATTATTGTTGGTTATTGACAATTTACGGTACGACCAATGGAAAGCATTTGAACCCATAATAAGTAACTATTACAAAAAAGAAAAAGAAGACGCCTTTTTTAGCATTTTACCATCAGCAACACAATATGCGCGAAATGCCATTTTTTCAGGTTTAATGCCAAGTGATATGGAAACCTTGTTTCCGCAATTTTGGAAAAATGACACCGATGATGGAGGCAAAAACCTACATGAAGCCGATTTTTTAAACGCACAAATGAAACGTCTAGGTTTAAACAACTTAAACTATGAATACCACAAAATAACCAATTTAAAAAACGGAAAAAAACTAGCAGAAAACTTCAGTGCTTTAAAAAACAACGATTTAACGGTGGTAGTTTACAATTTTGTTGACATGCTATCGCATGCTAAAACCGAAATGGAAGTTGTAAAAGAATTAGCTTCAAATGATAAAGCTTACAGGTCTTTAACCCAAAGTTGGTTTAAAAATTCGCCTTTATTAGATATGATACAGCAAGCGCAACAATTAGGGTTTAAACTTATTTTAACAACAGACCACGGTACTATAAACGTTA
>NZ_VSDQ01000437.1:0-851 GCF_008085455.1 Seonamhaeicola marinus
TGAAATTTATTTTAAATTAAAAACGCGCTCAAAAATTGAGCGCGAAGTGTTATGATAATTCTATTTCAAACTGCGTTAGTTGCTTAAATTGCAGTAATCGTTTATGTACTTCTTCGTTTGATAAATTAACCATGCGCTCTGTTCCAAATTTTTCAACACAAAACGAGGCCAGTGTTGAGCCGTAAATAATAGCGTTTTTCATGTTTTCAAAAGAAAAATCGTTTGTTTTAGCAAGGTAACCTGCAAAACCGCCAGCAAACGTATCGCCTGCTCCTGTTGGGTCAAACACTTCTTCTAATGGTAATGCTGGTGCAAAAAACACGTTTTCATTATGAAATAGCAATGCACCGTGTTCTCCTTTTTTTATAACTACGTATTTAGGGCCCATTTCATGAATTTTTCTTGCAGCCACAACTAAGCTATACTCTCCAGTTAATTGTCTTGCTTCTTCATCATTTATGGTTATAACATCAACGCGTTTTATTACGTTGTGTAAATCTTGTAATGCAGAATCCATCCAAAAATTCATGGTATCTAAAATTACCAAATCTGGTTTACTTGTCATTTGATCTAGCACACTAGATTGGACGATTGGATGTAAATTACCTAACATTACCACATTAGCATCTTTATATTCACTAGGAACCACAGGGTTAAAATCTGCTAAGGTATTTAGTTCTGTAACTAAAGTGTCTCTAGAGTTCATGTCGTTATGATAACGTCCACTCCAGAAAAAGGTTTTACCTTCTTTAACAATTTCTACGCCTTGAAGATTGATGTTTCTGTTTGATAATAAATCTAAATATTCTTGAGGAAAATCTCCGCCAACTACTGATACGGCAGCGGTATCT
>NZ_VSDQ01000669.1:0-869 GCF_008085455.1 Seonamhaeicola marinus
ACCTTTTTCTTCGGCTTCATTAAAATAACCTGCTCTAAACGCAAATGAGTCTTGGTACACATACTCTGCTCCTAAAGCCCAAGTAAATTCTTTTAGTTCTTCACTAAAACCTCCTGGTGCATCACCAAATGATTGAAACATACCCGACAGGAAGCTTACATCTGGATCTTGACCTTCAACTATAACTACTTCTTCGTCTCCTCTATCAAACTCTCCATCATCATCAGCATCAACAAAACCATATCTTGGAGGTGTTGGCACTAATAGTTTAGTTATTTCGGCAGTAACTGCTACTTTGTTGTAATCATCGAAAATAAAATCGAAACCACCTCCTAATCGTAAATTTGTAGGCTGAAAGTTTTCAATTCCACCATCATCATATTTATATTTTGGCCCTATATTTTGAATTGCAAAACCACCACGCCAACGCCCATTAAAATCGGCATAGGCTTCTTCTTCACTTTGATAGTATCCTGAAATATCAACACCAAAGGTACTTGCTGCTGACACATCTTGACCATCAACTTGCAAACGTAAATCTGAACGTAAATAACGCATAGCTACAGACATAGCAAATTGATCACTTAATCTTAAGGCGTAAGATGCATCTAAAGATAATTCATTTGGCCTTTGAATTCTAGCCGGATCTTCAGGCCTATCAATAAACTCAATATCTCCTAACGAGAAATAACGCAAACTAACCCCAAAAGCGCTACGCTCATCTAAACGGTTAAAATAGGTTAAATTCCCTAAGAAAATATCATTTACTAGTTTACTTAAATACGGCGTGTAACTTACACCAAAACCCGATTTAGTTTCAGAAAAGACATATTTTGAAGCATTCCATTGTTGCGAAAACGCATCAACTG
>NZ_VSDQ01000205.1:0-871 GCF_008085455.1 Seonamhaeicola marinus
CTGGAAAGTTATAACCACGGCCTAAGTATAAACAGTTAGTAGCTTCTTTATAAATATCAGCAATGTATTTTATATGCGCGTCAGATTTTAAAGCTTCTTCAACTTTGCTTGGTATCATTTCTAGTTCCAGTAAATGATGACGGTAATCAGAGCTGCTAATAGTGCCTTTTGCTCTGGCTAATCTTAAAGCCATTAAAGTAAGAACTGTTATTTGTGTTGTGAAGGCTTTAGTTGATGCAACACCAATTTCAGGTCCGGCATGCGTATATGCTCCGGCATGAGTTTCTCTAGCTATAGATGAACCTACAACATTACAAACACCAAAAACAAAGGCGCCTTTAGATTTTGCTAACTTAATGGCAGCAAGTGTATCGGCAGTTTCACCAGATTGCGAAATAGCTATTAAAACATCATTTTCAGTAATAACCGGGTTTCTGTATCTAAATTCTGAAGCGTATTCAACTTCAACAGGTATTCTTGCTAAGTCTTCAAAAATATATTCGGCAACTAAACCAGCATGCCATGACGTACCACAGGCTACTATTATAATTCTGTTAGCGTTCAAGAATTTTTTCATATTATCTTCAACACCAGCCATTTTTATAATAGCTTGATCTCTTAAAAGTCTACCTCTGTAAGTGTCTTGTATAGCTTTAGGTTGTTCATGGATTTCTTTTAGCATGAAGTGTTCATAACCACCCTTTTCAATTTCTTCTAGGTTTAATTGAAGTTTTTGAATATAAGGATCTACTAAAGAATCATCTTTTATTTTTCTTATTTTAATGCCTTTATGAAATCTTAAAATAGCCATTTCTTCATCTTCTAAATAAATAGCATCTTTTGTGTATTCAATAAAAGGGGAAGCATCACT
>NZ_VSDQ01000234.1:0-879 GCF_008085455.1 Seonamhaeicola marinus
AAACAAGATAAAGCAGGTATTTTTTCGTTCTCAAAAAAAGTAGAAAACAGAGTTGTTGCAGAGCGAAGAACCTCGCAAATGAATTTAATTTTAGAAGCGCTTTATAACGTTAATACTAATTTTTTTGAAAGTGATTTTGGGCGTTTGTATGCCGATATTAAACGTAATATAACACACCGAAGTTTAATTTTATTATATACAAATTTTGAAACTTTAGATGGCCTACATAGGCAATTACCATATTTAAAAGGTATTGCAAAAAGCCATTTATTAGTAGTTATATTTTTTAAAAACACAGAACTTAACAGCTTAATACACAACAAAGCCGAAACTGTTCAACAAGCTTATGATAAAGTAATTGCCGAAAAGTTTGCTTTTGAAAAGCGCCTAATTGTAAATGAGTTAAAAAAATACGGTATTTACTCCATTCTTACTACACCAGAGAATTTAACTATAGACACCATAAACAAATACTTAGAAATAAAAGCTAGAGGATTACTATAAAAAGCCCTTTTACTTAAAAGTTAAAAGGGCTTTTTAAAACTAAACTAACTATCAATAAAATTTTAATTATGCTATATGTTATACGTCTTCGTTTAACCATGCTTTCATCATCCACACGGTTTTTTCTTGTTCGGTAATAAAATCACTCATCATACTATTTGTTCCTTCATCATTTGCATCACCTGCTTTTTCAAGTATATTTCTTTCTATTTCTAATAATTCTTTTAAAGAATCTACTATTAATCTAACAGCTTTAACATCTTCCGAAATATTTTTACCTACAGGCACTTTAGCAGCTGCAGTATAATCTTCAAAAGTATGTAAAGGTGTTTCACCTAAAGTTAAAATACGCTCTGCTATTTCATCAACTTTAGC
>NZ_VSDQ01000039.1:0-905 GCF_008085455.1 Seonamhaeicola marinus
AACGTGTTTGTATATGGTTTGTTGCGTGGTTTAAGCACTAAAGCTAGCAAATAAAAACGGAATAGAAAATCCGTAAGGATTTTCGTAATTAGGCTTGAACTAGCAATAAATTATATACGGTGTTGGCAATAGTTACTCTCCTTTTTTTACTCTTTCCCACTCGGTTTTTAAAGTTTTCTTAGTGAAGTCTAAAACTTTTGTTTCATAGGTTCCAATTTCACTATATTCAATTTCTTCAGTAACTACTTTCAATAGAGCATTATTCAATTTATTTAAAGCTTTTATAAATTCAGAATCTTTCTTAGGGTTGAGCATTAGTTCAACCTTAGTAATTAAAGACTTAAGATTTCTTAGTTCCTCATAACTCAATGTCTTTTTGAGAGCACTAACATTTATTAAAGCGGTTATATCACATATTAAAGCTCTAAGTTCGTTAATCCAATTCTGACGATTATTCGAAAGAACATTTTGTCTAAATTCTAATTCAGCGTTTTTGTCAGCTGATTTTATTTGTAATTCAAGAATTTCTTTTGATGATTTTATTTGCTCTTCAACTGTGTTTTTTGCTTGTTTAAGCTGTTCAGATAATTGATTTTCAGAAAGTTTTCTTTGTTTTTTTCCAGTATAAATTGTTCCGAATAATGCAAATAAACCGACAGTCAAAGCAATAATGGATGGAAATAGAAATTCCCATAATTTTTGTTCATTTCCTGATTTTATTGATATTTCTCCCGAATGTTTTAAGTAATTTGTATTGTTTGAAATCGAATCTATTTTATACTCTAAGGATTCAATTTTATTGTACAGCTTTTTTACTTCTAATGAGTCTTGAGCAAACGTCAAACCATTAAATAGCAAAATTATAATTAAGTATAAATATCGTTTCTTCATAATTATTGCCAACG
>NZ_VSDQ01000547.1:0-911 GCF_008085455.1 Seonamhaeicola marinus
GTCTTCAACTAATAAGATTCGTTTTTTTAGTTCTTCCATATTTTTATGATATTAACGGAAGCTTAATTGTAAATGTGCTTCCTTTTCCTTTTTCACTTTCTACTGAAACATAGCCTTGGTGATCATCAACTATACGTTTAACGTAGGCTAAACCCAAACCATGTCCTTTTACATTATGTATGTTGCCTGTGCTTTCTCTATAAAATTTTTCAAACACATGCTTTACTGCTGTTTTACTCATACCGCTACCATGATCGGTTATTTTTAAGAGTACATTGTTACCAATGTTTTCAGTATAAACCTCAATTTCGGGCGCATTGGGTGAGTATTTTATTGCGTTATCTAAAATGTTAACTATAACATTTGTAAAGTGCGTTTCATTAGCTAAAACCGATGTTTTACTGGCATTTAAAAATGGTTTTATATAACCTTGCCTGTCTTCAACAATAAGTTCAACATGGGTTATAGCATCTTCAACTAAGTCGTGCAATTTAACGCGTTCCTTACTTATGTTTAGTTCATTTTTTTCTAGTTTAGATATTCTTAATACGTTTTCAACTTGGGCGTGCATGCGTTTGTTTTCTTCTTTTATCATAGATAAATAACGCTTCACTTTATCTTTATCATCAATAATTGCTGGGTTTCTTATGGCATCTAGAGCTAAATTTATGGTTGCTATAGGTGTTTTAAACTCATGCGTCATGTTATTAATGAAATCTGTTTTTATTTCAGATATTTTTCGTTGTTTAATTAACTGATATAGTGCACTTGTATAAGCTACTACAATAATAGATGTAAATACTATTGATAGTAAAATCATACCTATTATTGTTGATAGTATAAAACTTCTATCATTAGGAAAATTAACCAATAATTTATACGGGCTCTGGTTGTTTTCATCATAAAGCACT
>NZ_VSDQ01000821.1:0-914 GCF_008085455.1 Seonamhaeicola marinus
AATGATACTAATACGCAACAGATGCCGCCACCAAAAAACGAAGACACAACACCAAAAGCCCCGTTACCTTTACAAGAGGCATTACACCATAATACAGACAATACAAAAGCTATTGAACGCATTGTAATTTTTTATACCGATGGAAGTTTTAAAAACTTTCAAAATTAGTATAAGTTTGCATTTTAAATATTACGTATGCGTTTTATATATATGAGCCTTTTTGTGTTGCTTTTTAATTGTTATCAGGTAGAAAGACAATGTACTGATTACAAAACAGGCACGTTTTACAGTGAAATTACTATAGATGGTACGCTGTACAAATCTACCTTTACAAGAACCGATACCTTACAAATTGAAACCTATAACAACCATGTAGATTCTACCAAACTGCGTTGGATTAATGATTGTGAAGTTATTTTTAAAACCATTAACCCTAAAAGTATGGCTGAAAAAAAAGATGTGCACTTAAAAATACTAACAACAACTGATAGTTCGTACACTTTTGAATATTCATACGTAGGCGAAACTAAAAAACAAAAAGGCGTGGCTTATAAAGCTACAACACCTTAATCAAAAGGATACAAAAACGATTCTACCAAGGTAAACGTAACCGTATGATTGTTGTTTATTTGGTAGGTTAAAAATACTTCGCCCCAGAATTCGCCATCTGAAAAATCGGCAATAATCCATTTATGGTTAAGCATTTTCACGGTGTTAATCATCATTTTTCGGCCTTCACTAGAACCATAAGGCACAATAGGATGTTGGCCTTTTACCTCATTTAGCTTATATAATTCATCTTTTACAAGCGGTATAAGGCTATCTATGTTATAACCATCGGCTTCAAAATAACTTATAGCGTCTTCATTATGTGCCAAATTAAAATGCGCCGCGTTTAAATAGGCGTTTTCTAA
>NZ_VSDQ01000688.1:0-914 GCF_008085455.1 Seonamhaeicola marinus
TTAGTGCTTAAACCACGCAACAAACCATATACAAACACGTTGGGTAACATTTTGCAAAAATTCCGAAAATTAAATTATGAAAAAAGCTAATTATCTTGGACTATCATATCAATTTTGGACTCTAACAAAAGAAGCTATTAATGAAATGAAAAAGCAAGAAAATAAAAAGCTAATAATGTCTAAATATGATCCTAATCAAACAGATGAAGAATCCCATGAAGAATATTATCAAAAAACTAAATGGAATGATTTTAATGTAGGAGTTCCTATACTATATAACTTTTATCACGGATTAGAACTTTGCATGAAAGGTCTTTTACAAGAAATAAATAAATTTCCAACATCGAAAAAAACACATAGTTTAACTAGTTACTTTGAAATAATTAAAGAAAATAAAAAGAGTTTTATTCCTGAAATAATACATTCGATAGATAAAGTTTTAAACAACGAAAATAGTTTTTCTTCATTTTTTGAAAGTAATAACAGTAACGTAGATAGTTATTATCAGTTGTTGAGATATCCTGAATCATATAAAGGGAATGAAATATATTTTCATGGAGAAATAAGAGGTAAAGAAAAAATTGGTTTGAAAAATTTTGAATCAATTTATAAGAGTTGTGTAGATATTGAAAAATCTATAATAAAATGGTTCGAAAAAACGTAACCCAACACTGGCTAAACTTCATGCGGGTTTTGTGCTTACTTCAAACTTTTGTGTATATTTACTAGGTCGCCAAATCTTGTTGATTTGGCTTTGTGAAATCAAAAAAACAAATCCAAACAAAAAGCTTCGGCTTAGTCCGTGTTCGAAAATCTGGCCGATTTTCTTCCCGCACAAAGCCTAGCCTTAACCGTTGTAGCACATATGAAAAACAAGATATTTTACGGGTTGATTTTCATAATTTTTATCGGAT
>NZ_VSDQ01000468.1:0-914 GCF_008085455.1 Seonamhaeicola marinus
AATGTGTATAAGAATATGTTAACCTGAAAAAGTAAGACCTATTGGGTGTGCATTTTATTTATTAAGTAGTAATCTGCTAAAACTAAAGCTGCCATAGCCTCTACAATAGGTACTGCACGTGGAACAACACAGGGATCATGACGTCCTTTTCCTTGCATTTCAACCGTTTTGCCATGTTTATCAATAGTTTCATATTTTTGAATTAATGTGGCTACTGGTTTAAAGGCTACATTAAAATAAATATCCATACCATTGCTTATACCGCCTTGTATACCACCTGAATAGTTTGTTTTTGTGCTTCCATCGTTATTAAAAGCATCATTATGCTCACTGCCATACATGGTGCTTCCGTGAAAACCACTACCGTATTCAAATCCTTTTACGGCGTTTATTGATAGCATAGCTTTACCTAATTCGGCATGTAATTTATCAAAAACAGGTTCGCCTAAACCAACTGGTACATTTTTAATAACACAGCTAACAATACCGCCTACGGTATCTCCTTTACTTCGCACCTCTTTTATGTAGCTTTCCATTTGTTTAGCCATTTCAGGGTCTGGGCAACGTACAATATTTTCTTCAGCGTTTGCTAAATTTAGCGCAGTGTGTGGCTTATTTAATTTCATGGTACCAACACCAGATACGTAGGCTGTTATTTCAATACCTTTAAGTAATTGTTTTGCTATGGCACCTGCTACTACTCTACAAGCGGTTTCGCGTGCAGAACTGCGTCCGCCACCACGGTAATCTCTAAAACCATATTTTTTATCGTACACATAATCGGCATGACTTGGCCTGTAACTATCTTTTATATGCGAATAGTCATGCGACTTTTGGTTGGTGTTTTCTATAACAAAACCAATGGGTGTTCCTGTAGTTTTACCTTCAAAAATACCAGAATGAAACTTAACAGT
>NZ_VSDQ01000108.1:0-932 GCF_008085455.1 Seonamhaeicola marinus
CTAATGCTGCCATACAACCTGTACCTGCTGCAGTAATGGCTTGTCTGTATACATGATCTGCGGCATCACCTGAAACAAACACACCTTGTACGTTGGTTTTAGATGTTCCTGGCACATTAATAATATAACCTGTTTCATCTAAATCTATATAATCTTTAAAAATATCTGTATTAGGTTTATGCCCTATAGCTACAAAAAATCCTGTTGCAGGTATTACGTGTTTTTCTTGTGTTTGATTATTGAAAACGCGTACACCGTTTACTAACTGACCATCACCTAAAACCTCATCGGTTTCAGTGTTAAATAAAATTTCAATATTTTCTGTGTTTTTAACACGTTCAGCCATAATTTTTGATGCTCTAAATTCATCACGCCTTACTAACATGGTCACTTTCTTACAAAGCTTAGAAAGGTAATGTGCTTCTTCACAAGCAGAATCTCCTGCTCCAACAATTACAACATCTTGATTTCTATAGAAAAAACCATCACAAACAGCACATGCTGAAACGCCTCCACCTAATTTTAGGTATTTTTGTTCAGACTCTAAACCTAAGTATTTTGCTGATGCACCTGTTGAAATAATAACAGTATCGGCATGTATTTCCTTTTCATCATTAATCCACACTTTATGTACATCACCTGAAAAATCTACTTTAGTAGCCCAACCATCACGAATATCAGCTTCAAAACGTCTAGCTTGCGCTTGTAATTGCAGCATCATTTCAGGCCCTGTAACACCTTCTGGGTAACCTGGAAAATTTTCAACCTCATTAGTAGTTGTTAATTGCCCTCCTGGTTGTGTACCTTGATATAAAACAGGGTTCATATTTGCTCTAGCTGCATATATTGCTGCTGTATACCCCGCAGGCCCTGAACCTATTATTAAACACTTTACTCTTTCAATTGTATTAGACATAATTTTAAAATCTTTT
>NZ_VSDQ01000068.1:0-968 GCF_008085455.1 Seonamhaeicola marinus
TACAAGCAAATACAAATAAAGTATATGCCAAATAGAATTAAAAAAATAGCAGTTTTAACTTCTGGAGGAGATTCACCTGGAATGAATGCAGCTATACGTTCTGTGGTTAGAACATGTGCCTACCATGATGTAGAATGTATTGGTATCTACCAAGGATACCAAGGTATGATTGATGACGAGTTCACTGCCTTAGATGCGCGTAGTGTTAAAGGTATAATTAACAAAGGAGGTACGTTTTTAAAATCTGCACGCTCACAAGAGTTCCGTACTAAAGAAGGAAGAGAAAAAGCACATAAAAACCTGTTAAAACATAACATTGATGCCTTAGTAGTTATTGGTGGTGATGGTTCTTTTACAGGAGGTTTAGTGTTTAACCAAGAGTTTGGATTTCCAGTAATAGGAATACCAGGAACAATTGATAATGATATTTACGGTACAACACATACCTTAGGTTTTGATACCGCTTTAAATACCGTTGTTGATGCCATTGATAAAATTAGAGACACAGCAAGTTCGCATAACAGATTATTTTTTATTGAAGTTATGGGGCGTGATGTAGGCCATATAGCACTAAATGCTGGTATTGCTGGTGGTGCCGAAGAAATTTTAATTCCTGAAGAAGATTTAGGATTAGACAGACTTGTAGATTCACTTAACAAAAGCAGAAAATCTGGTAAAACATCAAGTATTGTTGTAGTTGCCGAAGGTGATAAAATTGGAAAAAACATATTTGAATTAAAAGAATATGTAGACCAAAATATGGAAGGATATGATGTACGCGTATCTGTTTTAGGGCATATGCAACGTGGCGGAGCACCATCATGTTTTGATAGAGTTTTAGCAAGCCGTATGGGCGTAAAAGCAGTAGAGTCTTTACTTGAAGGTAAAACTAATTACATGGTTGGTTTGTTAGATAGTAAAATGGAACTTACACCTTTAGAAAAAGCCATTAAAGGAAAAACAAAAAT
>NZ_VSDQ01000426.1:0-980 GCF_008085455.1 Seonamhaeicola marinus
ATTTAAAGAAAATTATGTTTAATAATTTAAGTGATAAATTAGATAAAGCTTTACACGTATTAAAGGGGCACGGAAGTATAACCGAAGTAAATGTTGCTGAAACCCTAAAAGAAGTAAGACGCGCTTTATTAGATGCCGATGTTAACTTTAAAATAGCCAAAGATTTTACCAACAAGGTAAAAGAAAAAGCACTTGGGCAAGATGTATTAACTACATTACAACCAGGGCAATTAATGGTTAAAATTGTAAAAGATGAGTTAACACAACTTATGGGTGGTGATGCAGCAGGTATTAATTTATCAGCTACACCAAGCGTAATTTTAATGTCTGGTTTACAGGGTTCTGGTAAAACTACCTTTTCGGGTAAACTAGCAAACTATCTTAAAAATAAAAAAACTAAAAAACCGTTATTAGTAGCTTGTGATGTGTATCGTCCTGCAGCAATAGATCAGTTACATGTTGTTGGAGATCAAATAGGTGTTGAGGTTTTTAGCGATAGAGGAAATAATGATCCTGTAGCAATTTCGCAAGCAGCAATAGCACATGCAAAATCTAACGGGCATAATGTAGTCATTATTGATACCGCAGGTCGTTTAGCCGTTGATGAAGCTATGATGACTGAAATATCAAACATTCATAAAGCCATCCAGCCACAAGAAACCTTGTTTGTGGTAGATTCTATGACGGGGCAAGATGCCGTTAACACAGCAAAAGCATTTAATGATGTATTAAATTTTGATGGTGTTATACTTACCAAATTAGATGGTGATACACGTGGTGGTGCAGCAATTTCAATTAAATCTGTTGTAAATAAACCCATTAAATTTATTGGTACAGGTGAAAAAATGGAAGCTATTGATGTGTTCCATCCTTCACGTATGGCCGATAGAATATTAGGCATGGGAGATGTTGTGTCTCTTGTTGAAAGAGCTCAAGAACAGTTTGATGAAGAAGAAGCAAGAAAACTTCAAAAGAAAATT
>NZ_VSDQ01000129.1:0-996 GCF_008085455.1 Seonamhaeicola marinus
AAAACTGGTGAGCAGCATTATGATATTATTTCGGCTTTTATTAAGTCTATTAGAGGTAGTGATCCCAATGGCGCTGTGTATTGGCTAGCTAGAATGATTGAAGGCGGCGAAGATATAAAGTTTATTGCACGCCGTTTGCTAATTTCGGCTAGTGAAGATATAGGTAATGCCAACCCTACGGCTTTGGTTATTGCTAATAACACGTTTCAAGCGGTTTCAACTATTGGGTTTCCTGAATCTCGTATTATTTTAAGTCAATGCGCCACATATTTAGCTTGCTCACCTAAAAGTAACGCAGCGTATATGGCTATAAACGAAGCGCAACAAAAAGTACGCGAAACTGGTGATTTAAGTGTGCCTTTAACTATTAGAAATGCCCCAACAAAACTTATGAAAGAACTTGGTTATGGCGAAAACTACAAATACGCACATAATTACGAAAACAATTTTGCCGAACAAGAATTTTTACCAAATGAAATAAAAAACACTACATTTTATAAACCCGGAAATAATGCACGCGAAAACGCGCACCGTGAATTTTTAAAACAACGCTGGAAAGACAAATACAATTATTAAAAAATTAAAATTTAATGTTAAGTGTTTCCTGTTTTAACTGGCTATTTTGGTAATACTCTAAAACCCAAACGCTTTCTTTTTTGTATAAAATAGCCGATGTGTTTTCAACTAAATACACATTATTTAAACCTGTGGCCTTAATTTTATAAACTACTTTAGGTGAGCTATCAACTAACTGAAAGCCATTTTCAATAGCTTGTGCATATAAAACATTACTGGTTGGTTGTTGCTCTACTTTTGTTGTAACTTTTGGTGTTTCTGTTGGTGTTTGAGTGGGCGTATTAACTTCTGCTACTTGTTTTTTTGAAGTTTTTAAGCTTTCTATTTCAGCTTTTAAAGCTTCTATTTCTTTTGATACTTCATTTTTTTCAGAAGAATTTTGTGGTTGTGCTTTTGCTACTGTAGAAATTGATGTAATTG
>NZ_VSDQ01000285.1:0-1033 GCF_008085455.1 Seonamhaeicola marinus
TTTATAAATTAGTTATTTTACTAAGCATTTTGTTGTGCGGTATAGGAGCGTTTTCGCAAAATAATAAACGTAAAGAACTTGAAACCAGACGTCAAGAATTACGTCGCGAAATACAAAAAATAACACAGTTAAGAGCCCAAAATAAATCAAAAGAAAAATCTGAACTTTCACAAATTGAGGCTTTTAGTTATAAAATTAGCGTATTAGATAATTTAATTAAAGTTACCAACCAACAAGCCAATTATATAACACACGAAATAAACAGTAATCAAAAAAAAATAACAAATTTAAGAGACGAGTTAAAACAGCTTAAAGAAGACTATGCGTCTATGATTGTAAAATCATACAAAAGTAAAAATCAACACAGTCGCATAATGTTTTTACTCTCTTCAAATAACTTTAAACAAGCCTATAAAAGGTTACAATACTTAAAGCAATACACCAATCACCAAAAACAACAGGGTGAAGAAATAAAAGCTAAAACCGAAGAGTTACAAAGCCTAAACACCAATTTAATAAAGCAAAAAGAAGAAAAAAACAAACTAATTGCCGAAAATAGAGTTACACAAAAAACATTAGAAGCAGAACGTACATTGCATGAAAATTTAATGCAATCTATTAGAAAAAACTTATCAAAATACACCGCACAAATACGTCAAAAAGAACGTGAAGCTGCACGAATTGATGCCGAAATAGACAAAATTATAAAGGCAGCCATAGCAAAATCTAACAAAGTAGCAGGTAAAGCAGCCAGCTCTAAAAGTTTTGCACTCACACCCGAAGAAAAAAAGTTAGCCTCAAACTTTGTAGCCAATAAAGGCAAACTACCTTGGCCAGTAGAGCGTGGTGTAGTTAGTCTGCGTTACGGTAGCCAACCATCACCAATAGATAGGTCTTTAACAATAAACAGTAACGGCGTGCGTATTTCAACCGAAAAAGGCGCCACCGCACGTGCCGTTTTTAATGGTGAGGTTCATGAAATACTTAAAATACGTAACGTAAACCCCATTTTAATAATACGCCATGGTAATTA
>NZ_VSDQ01000404.1:0-1044 GCF_008085455.1 Seonamhaeicola marinus
TTATTTTTAGTTACGTTTACTGCCTGTGCTAATGCAATAACCTTATTTAAATCTTCTGGGTTTTTGTGTAATTTATCATAAGCAACTTTACCATTACTTATATAGGTTTTAAAAAATGTATTGGCAGTTTCAAAAAAGCTATTAGCTGTTTGCGCTGTTCCTTTTACACCTACCATTAATAGTGCTATAATTAGTATTTTTTTCATGTTTTGAAATTTATTTTTTTGACAAAGTAACAACTGGTAAGTCGAACAAAATGTTAGCTAACTTACAAAACCCGAAAAAAAATTAGCGTCTTAATAAACGCAAACACCTTACAAACAAAGGGTAATTTGAAACCATTCTAAATTCAAAGTCCGTATTAAGTTCTTATCTTTAGTTTCGACTCAATTCTCATAATTCAAAAAAAATGGAGCACATTGTAATAATTGGCAATGGTATTTCTGGGGTTACGGCTGCCAGACATATTAGAAAACTTTCTAACAAAAAAATAACCATTATCTCTGCCGAAACAGATTATTTTTTTTCTCGTACAGCACTTATGTATGTTTATATGGGGCATATGAAATTTGAACATACACAACCTTACGAGCCTTGGTTTTGGAAAAAAAACCGCATTGAACTTAAAAAAGGATTTGTAGAAAGGGTTGAAACCGCATCAAAAACGCTTCATTTTTCTAACAAAGAACAAATGAATTATGATAAACTTATAATTGCTACAGGCAGCAAACCCAATAAATTTGGTTGGCCTGGGCAAGATTTAAAAGGCGTTATGGGCTTGTACCACAAACAAGATTTAGAACGTTTAGAAGCCTATGCTCCTAACAACAACATTTGCAAAAGAGCTGTTATTGTTGGTGGCGGACTTATTGGTATTGAACTAGCCGAAATGTTACATTCTCGCCATATTCCTGTTACATTTTTAGTACGTGAAGATAGCTTTTGGAATGGTGTTTTACCCAACGGTGAAAGCCAAATGATTAATGAAGAAATTCGTAAAAACGGCATAGATTTACGCTTAGGCGTTAACTTAAAAGAAATTAA
>NZ_VSDQ01000579.1:0-1062 GCF_008085455.1 Seonamhaeicola marinus
ATCATACAAAATAAGCAACATTAACAGAACTGTTGGTGCTATTGTAAGTAACGAAATTTCTAAAATTTATGGCCATTTAGGCTTACCTGAAGACACGTTAAATATAAACTTTACCGGTTCTGCAGGACAAAGTTTTGGTGCTTTTGGTGCGCATGGTTTAACATTTAAATTAGAAGGAAACACAAATGATTACCTTGGTAAAGGCTTATCGGGTGCTAAACTAATTGTTAAAAAACCAACTAAAGCTAATTTTGTTGCCGAAGAAAATATTATTGTTGGTAATGTGTGTTTATTTGGCGCCGTACAAGGTGAAGCCTACATTAACGGTATTGCTGGTGAGCGTTTTGCTGTACGTAACTCTGGAGCAACTGCAGTTGTTGAAGGTGTTGGAGACCACTGTTGTGAATACATGACAGGCGGTAAAATAGTAGTACTTGGCAAAACAGGTAGAAACTTTGCCGCAGGTATGAGTGGTGGTTATGCTTTTGTTTTAAATGAAGCCAATCAATTTACAAATGGTTTATGTAATGAAGAAACTATTGATTTTGATCCAATTACTGAAGCTGATGAAGCAGAATTGAAACAACTTATTACAAACCACGTAGCATACACAAACAGTAATAAAGGTAAAGACATTTTAGCAAACTGGAATGATTACTTAGCTAAGTTTGTAAAAGTAATGCCAAAAGAATATAAAGTAGCTTTAGAAAGAATAGCTAACGAAGAACCAATGGTTGAAGAATTAACAATTGCATAGTCATGGGAAAAGCAACAGGATTTAAAGAATTTGAAAGACAAGACGAAGCTTACAAGCCAGTAGATGAGCGTGTAAAACATTACAAAGAATTTACTGTTCCGTTATCTGAGGAAGAAATTACAAAACAAGGGTCGCGTTGTATGGACTGCGGTATTCCGTTTTGCCATAGTGGTTGTCCGCTAGGAAATTTAATTCCAGATTTTAACCACATGGTTCATCAAGGTGAATGGCAAAAAGCTTCATGGATATTACACTCTACAAACAACTTCCCAGAGTTTACAGGTAGACTATGCCCTGCACCATGT
>NZ_VSDQ01000568.1:0-1072 GCF_008085455.1 Seonamhaeicola marinus
ACTAAACCATCTTCATCAATTTCGGTTAATTCAACTTGGTGTAAAGTATTTACCAAAGCAGGATTCCATGGTGTTTTCACTTTCACATAGTTTTCTGTAAATCCGTGAATATATCCTTCTTTATTTTCGCTTTCAAAAAGCACTGTTCTGTTAGTACCTATTTGACTTTCATAAAATGCTCTGCGTTTTTTAACCGATAAACCACGCAACATTTTACTACGCTTACTGCGTATGTTATTTGGCACAACGCCATCCATAGTAGCAGCTTCAGTATTATCACGTTCAGAATAGGTAAACACGTGTAAGTATGAAATATCTAATGCATTTAAAAAATTATATGTCTCTAAAAAATGGTCATCTGTTTCACCCGGAAAACCTACAATAACATCTACACCAATACAGGCATGGGGCATAACTTCTTTTATTTTTGCAACCCTATCTACATATAATTCGCGCATGTACCTTCGCTTCATTTTTTTTAATATGTGATTACTTCCGCTTTGTAATGGTACATGAAAATGCGGAACAAATGCTCTGGACTTTGCAACTAAATCAATAGTTTCATTTTTTAACAAATTAGGTTCAATTGATGATATGCGTAAACGTTCAATACCTTCAACTTCATCAAGTTTAGTTACTAAATCTAAAAAAGTGTGTTCGTGTTTTTTATTACCAAATTCACCTTTACCATAATCGCCAATATTTACACCTGTTAGCACAATTTCTTTAATATTTTTAGCAGAAATTTCTCGTGCATTTTTAAGTACATTTTCCATAGTATCACTTCGTGAAATACCACGTGCTAACGGAATTGTACAATAGGTACACTTATAATCGCATCCATCTTGCACTTTTAAAAAAGCACGTGTTCTATCGCCTATAGAATATGAACCAACGTAAAAATCGGCTTCTTCAATTTCACATGAATGTACTTCGCCAAAATCGTTTTTACTCAAATCATTTAAGTAATCTGTAATTTTAAATTTTTCAGTAGCACCAAGTACCAAATCTACTCCATTAACATCGGCTAGCGCTTGTGGTTTTAACTGTGCATAACAACCAACAGCTGCTA
>NZ_VSDQ01000644.1:0-441 GCF_008085455.1 Seonamhaeicola marinus
TCAATTCATTAAAAAATGAAGGTTTTAAAATTTGGAGGAACATCTGTAGGTTCTTCAAAAAACATAAATAACGTAATAAACATTTTAGAAAACACCTCAAAAAACAGCGCTGTTGCATGCGTTGTATCTGCTGTTGGTGGCATAACCGATAAATTATTATTAGCTGGTAAAAAAGCACAAAATAAAGAAGCAGACTTTACCGACGTTTTTAATACCATTAAGCAAACACATATAGCAATAGTTAATGAGTTAATTCCAGAAAATAATGAAGCGGTCATTGCTTATGTTGAAACACAACTTAGTGCGCTTAAAAACTTATTAGATGGTATTTTTTTAATAAATGAATTATCACCTAAAACATCCGATAAATTAGTGAGTTTTGGCGAGTTGTTATCTTCTTTTATTATTGCCGAAACCATAAAAAGCAGAGGATTATCTGCT
>NZ_VSDQ01000489.1:0-1191 GCF_008085455.1 Seonamhaeicola marinus
CAAGTTTTTCGTCAATTTTACTATAATTAACACCTTTAATTTTGCATACTAGTTTTAAGTTTTCATACCCAGACATGTACGGGTAAAAGTTAGGGCGCTCAATAATAGCACCAACCTTTTTTAAAGCATTATGTGTTGTTGTGTTACCATCAAACCAATGGAAATTGCCCGATGTTTTATTTACCACATTTAAAACAATGCCTAGAGTGGTAGATTTTCCGCTTCCGTTTGGTCCTAAAATACCATAAACGTTACCTTTTTTTATAGTAAATGAAAGGTTGTTTACAGCGGTTAATTGGCCAAATTTTTTGGTAAGATTGTTAATAGTAAGAATAGATTCCAAAATAGTAAAACTTTTTTGCTAGTAACTTAGCAATGGTTAGTTATATGGGTAAGACGAGCCTGTTTATATTTTGTTACATACATACTAAAAAACCTTTAAAATTAGTAACTTTACACGTATGGAGGATTTAAAAATATCAAAAAAGAAACCGTCTTACACCATAAGCGAAAAACTTAGTAATTACCTTGCTGAGTATAATAGAAATAGTGAAATACCCATTTTTTATGATGATTTATTGCGTTTTCAAGGTTCTATTGTTGTGTATGACAAAGATGATAATGATACGCTTTGGGTACGTGTGTATTATAACGATTATGAAAGGGAAGAAATTGAAATGTCTTTAAAAAAGGTATATGCTATTTTACATTCTGATGGTAATGAAGATGCACACCCATTTTTAAAAGTTGATGCTATAGATTTTTGCACCTTCGGAAATTCAAAACCCTTCAGAATAAAAATACGAAATGTTTTAAATGATAATTTTACCTACTTCTACGTTAAAAAAGCCGATGCATCCAGAGTTTACGGTTTAGAGTTAGAGCATATGCTATCACCATCAAACTTAAACTTTTTGGTGTATAAAAATACCTTAATTGAAGAGCATATTTCTGGCATACCTGGTGATGTTTTTATAAAAACCATATTGCCTAATTGTAGCAAATCTGAAAAAGCACAAATAGCAAAAGAGTTTGTTAAATTTAATGAGCGATGTATGATTAGGTTGTTAGGTGATATGCGCTCATATAATTACGTAATTACACCAACCCATGATTTTGATCATGTAGTGTATAAAATTAGAGCCATAGATTTTGATCAGCAATCATACGAAGGTAAATTTAATATTTACA
>NZ_VSDQ01000804.1:0-1229 GCF_008085455.1 Seonamhaeicola marinus
AAAATAACTTTGGAATTTTAGATAATTTAAAAGCCAACCATTCAAAATTAAAAACAACACGCGGGTATGCCACCCGTTTTATTTATAAGCTAACCGCTTTATTTCATTCAGAAACTACCATTCAACAGTTTCAAAAGCTACAAAATTTTACATTTAGAAATCATGATACAACTAAACAATATATCTCTATTTTAGAGGAAGAACAACTAGATATTATGTTCTTTACACACCAACGGCCGCCATATATAGCGCCTTTGGTATACGCTGCCCAAAAAAAACACATAAAAACAGCAGCGTTTATTTTTAGTTGGGATAATTTAGCTTCAAAAGGGCGTATGGCTTCAAACTTTAATTATTACTTGGTTTGGAGTGATTTAATGAAGCGTGATTTGTTGAAATTTTATAAATCTATAAAGGAAAATACTATTAAAGTAGTTGGAACGCCTCAATTTGTGCCTTATGTAATGGATGTTTATAAGATGCAAGCATCTGAATTTTTTAAGGATTTTGATTTGAATCCGAAATTAAAAACCATTTGTTTTAGTTGCGGTGATATTTCAACCAGTAAAAATGATGAGCTTTATATTGAAATAATAGCTAATGCTATTGATGCAGGCGATATAGAACCAATTAATTTTATTGTTAGAACATCACCTGCTGAAGACCCAGTAAGATTTAAAAAATTAGTTGAAGAATATGCTTTTATAACATGGAATTTTCCAAAATGGAAACAGGTAAGACCTAATCATCAAGAAGCATGGTCTCAAAGAATTCCTTCAGTTGATGATGTAAAACAGTTAAGAGCTTTGTTAGAGTATTCAGACTTAAATATTAACATGCTTTCTACTATGAGTTTAGATTTTATGATGTTTGATAAGCCTGTTATAAACCCTGTATTTGGAAATGAAGATAATGGATTGTATAATGATCAGCGTTTTTTAAATTATGAACATATTCAGCATTTAGTTAATAGTAAGGCTAGTAAGGTTGTGAAAAATGAAACAGCATTAATAAAAGCTATTTCTCAATGTTTATCGGGCAAAGTAGATTTTAAAAACAGAAAGGCATTTATTAATCAACAAGTAGGAATTCCTTTAAAAGAAACTAATAAACAATTGGTTAATAGTTTAGTTTCATGGCTTTAAATACAAAGAAAATAGCAATAATATGTAATTATAAATTGCTTCCTGAAAGGGTAGGCGGTATGGATTATTTTTTTTGGGCCTTTG
>NZ_VSDQ01000132.1:0-1256 GCF_008085455.1 Seonamhaeicola marinus
TTAAAGAAACCTTAAATGAAGATGCTCCAGTAAATGTACTTAAGGGAAATACTATTGCAGCGGGTTTTTCATCAGAGCTAGATGAATTAAGAAGCTTATCACAATCTGGAAAAAATTATTTAGATGATATGCTGCAACGCGAAAGTGAACGTACAGGTATTCCGTCACTAAAAATAGCATCAAATAATGTTTTTGGGTATTATATTGAAGTACGTAATACACACAAAGATAAAGTACCAGCAGATTGGGTTAGAAAACAAACCTTAGTAAGTGCAGAGCGCTATATTACCGAAGAACTAAAAGAGTATGAGGCTAAAATTTTAGGCGCTGAAGATAAAATACAAGCCATAGAACAACAATTATTTGCAGATTTAGTGGTTTGGATGGGGCAATACATAAAAGCAGTGCAACAAAACGCCCATTTAATTGGCCAATTAGATTGTCTTTGTGGTTTTGCACAATTAGCAAATGAAAATAATTACGTGTACCCAACAATTGATGAATCATTTGATTTAGAAATTAAAAACGGACGTCATCCTGTTATTGAAAAACAATTGCCTCTAGGCGAAGCGTACATAGCTAACGATGTGTTTTTAGATAGAACTGTACAGCAAATAATAATGATAACAGGGCCAAACATGTCTGGTAAATCGGCCATTTTAAGGCAAACAGCGCTTATTGTTTTATTGGCACAAATAGGAAGTTTTGTGCCTGCCGATACAGCTAGAATAGGGGTTATTGATAAAATATTTACACGAGTTGGTGCCAGTGATAATATTTCTATGGGAGAATCTACCTTTATGGTTGAAATGAATGAAACCGCTTCTATTTTAAATAACATGTCTGAAAGAAGTTTGGTACTTTTAGATGAAATTGGGCGAGGTACAAGTACCTATGATGGTATATCAATAGCTTGGGCAATAAGTGAATATTTACATGAGCATCCTGCCAAAGCAAAAACATTATTTGCAACCCATTACCATGAGCTTAATGAAATGACAGATACTTTTGAACGTATAAAAAACTTCAATGTATCAGTAAAAGAGTTGGAAGATAATGTGTTGTTTTTAAGAAAGTTAGTAGAAGGTGGTAGTGCGCATAGTTTTGGTATTCATGTAGCTAAAATGGCAGGCATGCCACAACAAGTACTGCACAAAGCCAATAAAATTTTAAAGAAATTAGAGCAATCACATTCTAGTGAAGAGTTAACAGATAAAGTAACAGCTGTTGAAAATGATATGCAACTTAGTTTTTTT
>NZ_VSDQ01000006.1:0-6182 GCF_008085455.1 Seonamhaeicola marinus
GATCTTCTATAAGGAAATTTATAAAGTGGACAGTTGTTACAAGAAACAAAAAACTAAAGGGTTAACATCCAATTGCGTTGTAGCTTCTTAAACTTTCTTAGTTCATTTCTTAAAATTGGTAAAAAGTCCTTACCATTACTACTAGATCTTTCTAATCTATAAGAGTTTCTATAAAGCAAATTAGTTAATTGTCTAAGTGAAGCAAGGTGTTTATACTTTCTTTCTGAATTACGTTCTAATTCGGCACTAGCAATTTCAGGAGCTAAAGAGATAGATTGTTGCACAATATCACCAGTGAAATAAATATTAGAGTCTTCTGTACCATCTTCATTTAGAGGAGCTAAGTCTTCTTTTAAGTAGGTAGAAATACTTTGAGAAAGCGCAAAAATCTCTTGGGCTTTTCTGTAAACCGGTAATTCCGATAGGTTTGGTGGGGTATTGTGTAACATGATTCTCTTTTTCACTACAATTTGTTCAAAATTACTCACAAGATTTCATTTTCAACTTTAATATTTAAAGTAAATTGTTATTTTTGCTTTAGAAAGCATGTTTTTAAGGTTTAAAATCTTTAAATGAAAATTGACGAGCTTAATATTAAGATTCTTAGGTGTTTACAGCAAAATGCCAGACTTTCTAATGCCGAAATTGGAAGACAGGTTGGAATAAGTTCTCCAGCTGTTTCAGAACGTATTAAAAAGATGGAAGATCTTGGTGTAATTGAAGGTTATAAAACGGCGGTAAATCCATTTGAACTAGGCTATCAATTAAAGGCTATAATCACATTAAGGGCTTTTATGGGGAAACTTAAGCCCTTCTTAGAAAAAGTTAAAACCTTTGATGAAGTGGTAAACTGTTATCGCATTACTGGAGACGAAAACATAGTAATGGAAGTAGTTCTAAAAAACCAAAAGCATCTTGAAGCTTTTATAGATCAACTCATTATCTACGGAGAAAGTAAAACTCAAATTGTTTTATCTGATGTGGTAAAACAAAATGAGTTAAAACCTTTAAAATAACTATCAAAAGATTGTCATTCCGAACGAGGTACGAGGAGGAATCTCATAGTCCTTAATTAAAGGTTAATTTCATCATTTTGATCACTTGGTATATCATCATCAGGATCTATATCATCGTAGTTCACTCCCGGAGGATTAAAAAGGCCCCATCTATCAATAACGTAATTCCAACAATCAAAGGTCTTCACCCATTCAGCAAATAACACTCTAAACTCATCAACTTCTTTTCTTAATAAATCCAGATATTCAATGTCTTTAAACCCATGTATTTGAATTCCTCTGGCATCAGTTATTAATTCTTTTGCCGATTTTCGTATAATAGTTGCGTTTTCCATTCTAATGTCATATAACATGTCTTCATTGGCAACCCCTGCGATTTTGGCTGGAATAATCATGGCATTTTCTCTTAAATAACTTAGATTACTTCCAATCATTTCGGCTTGGATATCGTCTTTAAAATCAATATCAGTTTGCTCAACAGCTTCAATAATATGACCAACTAGCTTTTGTATTTCAATAGCTTTTTTAAATACAGGGAGTTTATTCCACACTTCCATTATAAATTTACTTTATTTAATGTTCTATAAATATAAGGCTAAGAAAAACCTAAGTTAAGAATTGCAAGGATATTTAATTCACTCTCCAAGGCGGATTTTTTCTATTCTTTCCGCCATAAAACAAAATAATTTTATTGTTGTCCAAATCAAAGAGGTGCGCCTCTCTCCATAAAAACGATTTATCTTCTGGTAATTGAGAAAACACAATACCTTTTTTCTGAAGTTTTTCAACAAGTTCATCTAAATTATCATCTTCAAAATATATGGTGATACCCTCTCCTTTAGGTAATTCATTAACTTTATGAATAGAAAAGGTGCTGTTTCCATCTGGACATTCGAACCTTACATACCTCGGGAGAGCATCTACTATAAGATGCAATCCCAAAGTTTTGTAAAATTCAGTTGCTTTAGCAACATCAACAGATGGTATTGTTACTTGATTTAAATCCATAGTATATCTTCTTCTTCAACCATCGCAGGTTCTTTTTTTTTCTTTTTATATTTCAAATACTGTTTCAATGTAAATAAAAGAAAAACACATAATCCAGCTAAGGCAGTAATTATAAACCAAGTATTGTCAAATCCTATTTTACCAATTAGCTGTAAGCCCATATTATGTCCAAAAATATGTGCAATAGAAAAAGCTATAGAATATAATGCCATATATTCACCTTGATTTCCTTTTTTGGCTCTATCCATGGCAAAAGCATTTGAAAACGGAAAGGCTATCATTTCTCCAAAAGTCATTAAAAGCATTCCAATTACGAGTACGCCAACCCAATTCGTAAAGTTGAGTATAACAAAACTTAAGCCAGTTAAAACAGCTCCAAAAAGCATTAAGCTCGTTTTAGTAAACTTTGTGTTCTCTAACCATTTTATTAATGGCATTTCAAAAACAAAAATTAAGAAACCGTTCATACCGAGCAGTATACCTATTTCAAATTCAGTTAACAAATGAACATCTTTATAATAAATGGGCATTGTTGAGAAGTATTGTAAAAATACAATACCAAAGAACATCATTGCAAATAGGAAAATTAAAAAAGCCTTATCTCCGTATGCAGATTCCGGGTTTTCAACTTTTACCTCATCAAGTTGTTTTGTGGTTTTTGGGTTTAACACATTTATTAAAACCAAGGTTGCAACAATACATGTAATACCATCTACCCAAAACAAACCGCTATAACCAAGAGTTGTAATGATTAATCCGCCAACAGCAGGACCTGCAGAAAAACCAAGGTTAATAGCTAATCGAATAAGCGTAACAGAACGCGTCTTGTTTTCAGGTTTACTGTATGCGCTTAGAGCTACGAACATTGCGGGTCTAAAGGTGTCTGCTACTAGCATAACTAAAAAGATACCAATACAGAATGCTGTAAAACTAGTTAGAAATTGCAAAGCAATGAATAAAATACCAGTACTAAGCAAACTGTAGGTCATTACTTTGTAATAACCAATTTGGTCTGTTAATTTGCCACCAAGCCATGAACCCACTACCGAACCCAAACCAAAGGCACTCATTATCCATGCGACGTTACTAACGGTAAAGCCTAAGCTTTTGGTTAGATATAAGGATAAAAACGGAATGACCATGGTACCGGCTCTATTGATTAAGGTAATGAGCGCTAACCACCATACTTCTCTAGAAAGTCCTTTAAAAGTGTTTACGTAATTGTTAATTAGTGTCTTCATGATTTCTTTTTTTACTAAGTCATAAATAAAATTGGTTTAATTAAACAGTTGAAATTCAACTAAAAATAAAAAGTCCGACTGTGAAGTCGGACTTTTTAACATTGCAATATCTTATATTAATATCATCACAATATATAACAAGCCCGACATGTTTCCTTTTTGGTTAAGGAAATCATCCATTGCTTTCTACAAATTGCGACGTAATGTCTCATCATTATAATTATTTGATGCTTCAAAGCTAGATAAAATTTTCTTATGTTGTACATTTGAATGAAAGAAATTTTTTTATTCATGAAAAATGTAACCCTAATTTTGCTATTTGTTTCTTTGATTTCCTGCGGGCAAGATAAAACGCCAATTAAAGGTGAAACCGAATATCAGAGAGCTCAAAATGCCAAGTTTAAAGATGTTACCGAATCTCCTTTAACCGATAAAGACCGAAAGAAGTTTACAGGATTAGACTTTTTTAAAGTAGATTCTTCCTATGTGGTCTCAGCTAGGTTTAAAAGAACACCTAATGAAATATCTTTTAAGATGAAAACTACCACTAACAGACGTCCAGAGTATGTTAAATATGGAGAATTGTCTTTTACATTAAAAGGAAAAGATTTAAAATTAGATATATACCAAAATCAGGAACTGATACAAAAGGAAGGTTATGAAGATTACCTGTTTTTACCTTTTTTAGATGAAACCAATGGTGTTGAAACTTATGGAGGCGGACGCTATATAGATGCTAGAATACCAGAAGGAGATACTATGGTTATTAATTTTAACGAAGCCTATAACCCTTATTGTGCTTACAGCGAAAGATATTCGTGCCCTGTAGTACCAAGACAGAATTATTTAAGAGTTAGAATAGAAGCTGGGGTTAAGGCTTTTGAGAAGCATTGATTTTTTGAGAGTTTTTAAAGACTTTTAAGACTTTCGTAACTCGATTTAATGTTTTTATAGTAGTCCGAAGATAGTTTACTCCAGGTGTAGAAAGATAAAAAGCAAAAAATAAGACTAAATATACTTAGCGATAAAAAAACAATTGGTCTTTTATCTAAATTAACCAAACAATAAAGTAATAGAGAAACCGTAATCATTAGGAAATTGATTATCCAAGATCTTGCTAAGCGAAGTCTACTTCGGTTATAATCAATGGCGGATTTTAAATGATCCGATTTTTGAATAATGTATACCACCTTAAGTTTAATGCTGTCATTATTATCCTCTTCTGAAAATATCTTTTTTATATTTTTTCTTTCTTTTTTCTTAAATATTTGAAATCCAATTCTATCAACTATAATACCTAATATGTAAGCTAAACCTGTTATTGGAAGCAAAAGAATAGATGGCATTTCTTCCTGTAATAAAAAACTAAAATCGAATCCGTTTATTCCCAAAATAATTAGAATAATCCATGCTAAGGTGCCAAATCCAGTTATGAGAAGTTCTATAAAAACTTGGGTTGTAGTCATAAGTTGTCCTCTTTATATAAATTTAGTTGAAACAAAATACCCAAACCAAACACAAAATAAGCCTAAGATTATACTGGATAATACATAGAGTAGAAATAATCTAGTTTGACCAGAGCGTAAATAAGACAAACTTTCATTAGCAAAAGTAGAGAAAGTGGTAAAGCCACCACAAAAGCCACCAACTAAGAAAACAAATACCTCATTGGATATTTTGTTTTTTATCAAAATATATCCAAAGATAAAACCAATAACAAAGCTGCCTATTAAGTTAACACAAAAAGTACCCCATGCGAAATTAAAACTATCTGTATTAAATTGCTTGCCAATAAGATAACGCAGTACACTACCAAAACCACCACCAACAAAGACCAATAAAAGCTGTTTCATTAATTATATTTTGTGCCACCCTGAACTTGTTTCAGGATCTCGTTTAAAAATGTATTTGAGATGCTGAAACATGTTCAGCATGACAAAGTTCATAATTTATTTTAAAGGAATATAAATTTCAGTTACCCAATCTGCCGGATTCGGAAAGTCACCCGGGTCATTAGTGTAAATTTCGAAAGGAGGCATATCTGCTTGTACTAATCCACTTTCTGCTATATGTTTCATTGTTGCTTCCCAGGCCTTAGGCAAGTTGGTGTAGTTTCCTTTTAATGTCGTTTTTAACACTTTAATTTTTGGAATAAAACCACAAAGTACCTCACTATCTTTTTCAACTTTAACTTTATTTAATATTGGTATGGCATTACTCATAATAATATTCCCATTCTCAGTATTCATCTCATTATAAATTGTAAAAGGCATGCCATTAGAAACAATATTATTTTTAGCCATATAACTCATAATTTCACCATATTGTTTGCCCATAACTTGGCTAATGTTAGTTCCAGTGGCAGATGTGGTTTTGTACATGTAAAACCCACCACCATATTCTGTTTCACCATCAATATTTACAGAGAACTTTTTCATACTTGCGGTTACTACACTATCTAATTTAAACAAGCCGCGTTCAAAATCAGGACCCGTACTTTCTTCAATAGAACCTGCAAACATTAATGCAAATTTGGTCATGAAGTCCAATTCACCATCCATACCCCAGGTTACTTTTGTGCCTTCATCGGTAGTTTCAAACGTCCAATTGATATTGGATTCGGACTCAAAAGGCTTAATAAACTGAATTTTTTGAGCAATAGATGTATTATCTTCAACAGCTATAGTTTTCATATTACCTTCACCTAGTATCTCGCCATTCCATCCATAAGTACCATCAACTCCCGAAGTTTTATCTCCATAAGTTAATTTGGCATCTGGTTCTTGTTCTATCCATGGTGAAAAATTAGGCCAATTCTTAAAATCATTAACCTCATTAAAAAGTAAAGATACAGGGGCTTTTATGGTTTTGCTTCTAGAGAATGCATAATCATTTGGTTGCACTGCAACATAAATGG
>NZ_VSDQ01000045.1:0-895 GCF_008085455.1 Seonamhaeicola marinus
CAAAATGCCAATATTTTAAATCTTCATATTGGCTTATTTCTTTTTTAAGTTGCTCAGCTTGTTCTTCTGTTCCGTTTGGTAAAACTATTACTATTTGAAATTTTTTAAACCCTTTAAACTTATCGTAAACTAATTCTTTTAAGTTTGAAGCTGTGGTAGTTTTAAGCATTGGTTTATTGCCTAAAAACCCTAAAACGGTAATGTTATCTTTTAATGTTACATGCGTTTCTTTAGTTGATGAAAAATTGCTTATTTCAATAACATTTTCGTTTACAATATCTAACGGATTATAATTGTGTGTTGCAGGATATAGTAGCAATAAAAAGGTTACTGGAAGAAAAAATAAAACACCCAAAATAGTGTATCTGCCTACTTTTTTTAAATTCATTGCCTGTTTTTTTGGGTTGAAAATATATTTATACAAAAATAAAAAAGGTGGTTATTATAACCACCTTTTATTATATATTTTAACATTTAGCATTCAATACTTTGCTCTGTGGCTATAGCTTGAATGTTAATGGTTTGTTTTATTAAAAATCTCTTTTTATAAAACCTTCGTCATAAACTTTGAATACGTAACCACCTTCTTGTAATAAAATGAAGGTTAAGTAAAGTATTAAGAAAACACCTGTCCATACAATTACGCGTCTTAAGCCTTTGGTTTCATCACGTAAGTGCATAAAATCCCAGGCTATGTAATAAGCTTTTACAATGGTTAAGATAATAAAGATCCAGTTAAGGCCTTTCATACCTAAAATGCTTCCCATTAATACATCAGGCTTATAAATACCTAATACAACCTCAATAGCTGTTACAAAAGATAAGAATGCTAATACACCCCAAATTTTTTGTGTGTTAGACTTGAATTTCCAAAGTCCTCTAAAAATTTCTAATT
>NZ_VSDQ01000711.1:0-789 GCF_008085455.1 Seonamhaeicola marinus
TACACCACGACCAAATACCATAAACTTATCGGCACTATCAGTATCTTGCACACGTAATGCTAAGTTTTTTTCTAATTCTTTGGTTAATCTATCTTTAATATGGCGTGAAGTTACGTATTTACCGTCTTTACCAAAGAATGGCGAATCGTTAATAGTAAATAACATACTCATTGTTGGCTCATCAATAGCAATAGTTTTTAAGCCTTCAGGGTTTTCAAAATCGGCTACAGTATCTCCTATCTCAAAACCTTCTAAACCTACTATAGCACAAATATCTCCAGCTTGTACTTCATCTACTTTTATACGCCCTAAGCCTTCAAAAACGTGTAATTCTTTAATTTTAGATTTAACAATACTACCATCGCGTTTAACTAATGATATGTTTTGTCCTGCTTTTAAAGTACCTCTTGTTAACCTACCTATGGCAATTCTTCCTGTAAAGCTAGAAAAATCTAATGATGTAATTAGCATTTGCGTAGAACCTTCAGCTATTTTTGGCTCAGGAATATGTTCAATTACCATTTCTAAAAGCGGTTCAATATTTTCAGTTGGATTTTTCCAATCATCACTCATCCAATTGTTTTTTGCAGAACCATAAACCGTTGGAAAATCTAACTGCCACTCTTCTGCACCCAATTCAAACATTAAATCAAACACCTTTTCATGCACCTCTTCTGGTGTACAGTTTTCTTTATCAACTTTATTAACAACCACACATGGTTTTAACCCCAAATCAATAGCTTTTTGTAATACAAAACGTGTTTGTGGCATAGGGCCTTCAAAAGCATC
>NZ_VSDQ01000488.1:0-457 GCF_008085455.1 Seonamhaeicola marinus
TTATAAACATTTACAATGAAGAAACTTACACTTATTTTATCACTATTTTTGGCTACCACTTTTATTGCTACAGCGCAAAATTCTGAAGAAAAAGACATAAAAGATATACAAGCCGTTTTAAAAGCACAAAGGCTTGCTTGGTCTAAAGATAATATTGAAGAATATATGGAAGGCTACTGGAAAAGTGACTCACTAGCTTTTTATAGTGCCAATGGTATTACTCAAGGTTGGGAAAACACATTAGAAAGGTACTTAAAAGCTTACCCAACTAAAGAACACACAGGTAAGTTGAATTTTAGAATTAACGCCATTACTAAAATTACTGAAGGCGCTTACTATGTTTTAGGCGAATACCATATAAAACGCGATGTTGGTAATGCCGATGGTATTTTTATGCTTGTATTTAAAAAAATTGATGGTGCGTGGAAAATTATTGCTGATACCTCAACTTAATTAA
>NZ_VSDQ01000153.1:0-702 GCF_008085455.1 Seonamhaeicola marinus
AGCCTTAGCTACATTAAAGCATATGAATGTAGAGTACCAAAGGCTAGAGCTTAAAAATGATATTCAGTCTAAGGTTCAAATGGATATGAGCCAGCAGCAGCGCGAGTATTTCTTACACCAACAAATTAAAACTATTCAAGAAGAATTAGGCGGTGTAAGTCATGATGAAGAAATTGAAGAAATGAAAGCTAAAGCCCAAGAAAAACATTGGGATGAAAAAGTAGCTAAACACTTTGAAAAGGAAATAGCTAAATTACAGCGTATGAATCCGCAGGTAGCAGAGTATTCAATTCAACGCAATTATTTAGAATTGTTTTTAGATCTACCTTGGAATGAATTTAGCAAAGATAAATTCGATTTAAAACGTGCTAAAAAGATACTAGACAGAGATCATTATGGTTTAGATGATGTAAAAAAACGCATTATTGAATATTTAGCGGTTTTAAAGCTACGAAATGATATGAAATCGCCAATTTTATGTCTTTATGGTCCTCCAGGAGTTGGTAAAACATCCTTAGGAAAATCTATTGCCGAAGCTTTAGGGCGTGAGTATGTTAGAATTTCTTTGGGAGGTTTGCGTGATGAAGCTGAAATTAGAGGACATAGAAAAACATATATAGGTGCAATGCCCGGGCGTATCATTCAAAGTTTAAAAAAGGCAGGCACATCAAACCCTGTGTTTGTTTTAGATGAAATTGATAA
>NZ_VSDQ01000461.1:0-408 GCF_008085455.1 Seonamhaeicola marinus
TGGGGGTAGTTAGTAAAGAATTGGCAGGACAAGCCGATGGGAAAACTATATCAAACATAGTAAAAGCTAAATTAGCTTAAACAATATAAAGGCTGCGTAGTTCAACTGGATAGAATATCAGATTTCGGCTCTGAGGGTTGGGGGTTCGAATCCCTTCGCGGTCACTAATAAACATGCTAATATAAAAACCTATAATTTTAGTGTTATAAGTATTTTATATTAGCATATTTTTTTTAATTTATAAAATAAATATTAAAAGTGTTTTAATTATGTATGTGCTTACATGATTCCAAACTTGTTATAAGCCTCTACAGTGCTCATGCCTTCCTCTAAGGCTTTTTTAACAAGTTGCTCGCCTCTGGCTTTGCCTATTGCTCTTTCAAAAGCTTCTTTCTCTACTTCTTGAGG
>NZ_VSDQ01000461.1:465-925 GCF_008085455.1 Seonamhaeicola marinus
ATTAATTTCAATAGGTACTCCGTAGTCAATAACTTTCCCTCTAGGGCCTTGGTCTTGTGCGTAAGTACCAGCAGAAATTGTAGGGAATTTTAACTTTTCAATTTCATTAGTATCTCTAGAGTAACCGTTTACTACAGCGCCATTAGCTTCTAATTTCATAGCGCGTGTACTCATTAATCCGCCCCATAAAGCATAATTAAAAGAAGACCCTGTGCAGATGTATACTTCATTCTTTTTCAAACTGTCTAAAGCTTCAAACATAAGGCCAAATGGTTTTTCCATAAGGGGATTTTTAGAGCCTTTTACAGATTCTGCAAAAACATCTGCTTCTAAAGCGGGCATAGCTCTACCAATAACCACCATTGTTTTTTCTACAGGTTTTAGATTTGGAGATAAAAATTGGTGTTCGTAGCCCATTTGATCCAAAACATCACCAACAAGTGCCGTAAATAATTCTTTT
>NZ_VSDQ01000147.1:0-295 GCF_008085455.1 Seonamhaeicola marinus
TGATATGCCGATATTTTATCGGTTTGGTAATCGCCTTTCCAAAAACGTCTTCTACTTAAACGTACAAACCAGTTACTTAAGTAATCTTGTGTAAAATCTGAAATAGCTCTGGCTGCCTTGGTTGGTTCATAATCAGCATAAAATGCATCAACCTTTTTAATTAAGGTGTGTAATTCTGATAAAATCCACCTATCTAATTCTGGTCTTTCAGCTAACGGAATATCAGCTTCGGCGTAGTTAAATTTATCAAGATTTGTATATAAACTAAAAAATGAATAGGTATTATAAAGTGTTC
>NZ_VSDQ01000779.1:0-392 GCF_008085455.1 Seonamhaeicola marinus
ACGTATGGGCAACTTCTTGGGGTGTTTCAACACGCTTAATGGGAGCGCTTATTATGACGCATAGTGATGATAATGGCCTGGTTTTACCTCCAAATTTAGCACCTTATCAAGTTGTAATTGTTCCTATATATAAAAATGAAGAGCAATTTGAAGCTATAAGTAAAGTAGCTGAAGATATAATTAGTGACTTAAGAGAACGAAATATATCTGTTAAGTTTGATAAACGTGATACTTTAAGACCAGGCGCTAAATTTGCCCAACATGAGTTACAAGGTGTGCCTTTACGAATTGCAGTAGGACCAAAAGATTTAGAAGATGGAACTGTTGAAGTTGCGCGTAGAGATACCTTAACCAAACAAACAGTTATTTTAGATAGAATAAATGTTGTAATT
>NZ_VSDQ01000897.1:0-880 GCF_008085455.1 Seonamhaeicola marinus
TGTTTAACGGTTTCTGAAATTCGCATCATATTTTAAATAAATTTTTTATCTAACTCATCAACACTCATGGTTATAAATGTTGTTTTGTTAGTTGGTGTAACATTAGGTTCTTTGCAAGCAAAAAGCTTATTTACCAAATGTTCTTGTTCATCTTTTTTTAAACTCTGCCCTGTTTTAATAGCTAAACTTTTTGCCATAGATTTTGCTAATAAATCAGTGGCGCTAAAATGCGCATCGGGCACTTCATTTTCAACATCGCTAATAAGCTGCTCTAAAATGATTGACACTTCGCTTTCTGGCACACTAACAGGCACGCCTGTAATTTCTACAGACTCATTTAAAACACTAGAAAACACAAAACCTGTGTGCTCTAAATCTTCTTTTAACTGTTTTAAAATTTCAATTTCTTTTACTGAAAAATGTAACTCTAAAGGAAATAGTAATTGCTGACTAATAGCTTCCTTTATTGTCATATTTTTTAAGAAATCTTCATATAATATACGTTGATGAGCACGGTGTTGGTCTATTAACAACATGCCCGATTTTATGGTACTTACAATATATTTGTTGTGAAGCTGATAGGTTGTATGGGTTTGCTCTACTTCTTTTTCATCATTAAAAATAGATGCTGTAGTTTGGTCACTTTCAAAATGAACTTCGCTAAATTCTTGTGATTCGTTATTGCTTTTAGACTCTAAACCAACATACAAACTTTCCCAATTACTTGTAGACTCTTTTTTATAAGAATAACTTTTTGAAGGTGATGTTGAAACTGGTGATGGAGCTTTTACTGGCCTGTCATCAGCAACAAAGGGATTAAAACTTCTATCTACCTCAATAGTGGGAGAATTGGTTTGTTTACGCTCAAAATTATAGGGCG
>NZ_VSDQ01000491.1:0-1028 GCF_008085455.1 Seonamhaeicola marinus
AAACATTAAGGCGGTTTTTATCAAATCTGTGTACGGTTTTAATGGCTTGTCTCCCTGGAGGTAATTCGTCTATAACAGAAATATCTAAATCACCGTAAACAGACATGGCCAAGGTGCGTGGAATTGGCGTAGCGGTCATAACTAAAATATGAGGCGGGTTTGATATGCCTTTATCCCAAAGTTTTTTTCTTTGTGCTACTCCAAAGCGGTGTTGTTCATCAATAATAGCGAGTCCTAAATTTTTAAATTTAACCTTATCTTCTAAGAGCGCATGTGTGCCTATTAATATTTGTAAATCACCGCTTTCTAGGTCTTTGTGTATGGTTTTTCTATTTGAAGTTTTTGTTGAGCCCGTGAGTATTTCTATGTTGATATTCAGTTTTTTACACCATTCTAATAAGCCGTTATAGTGTTGAACTGACAAAATTTCAGTAGGTGCCATTAAACAGGCCTGAAAACCATTATCTATGGCCATAAGCATGCACATAAATGCTACAATAGTTTTGCCTGAACCAACATCACCTTGCAGTAGCCTATTCATTTGTGCATTGCTTCCTAAATCTGCTCTAATTTCTTTTAAAACACGTTTTTGCGCATTGGTTAATTCAAAAGGTAAATGGTTATTAAAAAAGGTATTAAAATATGTGCCAACTTTATTAAAGGTAAACCCTTTAATTTTTGTTTTATGAATTAAGTTTTTAATAATGAGTTGTAGTTGAATAAAAAACAACTCTTCAAATTTTAAACGTAATTGTGCTTTTGCTAATAGCTCTTGATTTTTAGGAAAATGAATGTTTAAAAGCGCTTCACTTTTACTTATAAGTTTTACATCTGAAATGAGTTCATTTGAAAGCGTTTCTGTAAAACGCCCTTTGGTTTCTAAAAATAATTGCTGTACAACTTTACTAACAACCCTATTGCTAATACCTTTATTTGTTAGTTTTTCGGTAGAAGGATAAATGGGTTGAATGCCGTTATTTAAACCGTTTTTGTGGTCTTCGGTTGTTTCAATATCGGGGTGCGGCATG
>NZ_VSDQ01000169.1:0-293 GCF_008085455.1 Seonamhaeicola marinus
AAAGATGTTGTTGTAGTTAATAAAGACAGACAAATTGCGACTGCAAAAGCGTATGCAAAATTAATGGCTGATGCTGGCTACACACAACCTGTAAAACGTACAGATGTAAAAGTTCTTGGTAAACAAGCTTTAGGTATGTTCTTAGTAGGAACAGATTCTATGGAAGACAGTAATTACATTAGTGAACACGACCAAAAAATAGCTAATAAATTAGCTTATGTTATGGCTGGAGGAGATTTATCGGAACCAACCTTAGTAAGCGAACAATATTTATTAGATATAGAACGTGAAGC
>NZ_VSDQ01000240.1:0-151 GCF_008085455.1 Seonamhaeicola marinus
ATTTCAGTTAAAGCTAAATACGGCGCAACTTCACTATCTTTATTGTTTATAGCAAAATTTACAGTATATAAATATTTTCGTTTTATAGTGTTTTTATATTGCTTCTCTATGTCATTAAGTTTAGCCGTATCTCCAGCTTTTTGAGCTTCAA
>NZ_VSDQ01000240.1:281-402 GCF_008085455.1 Seonamhaeicola marinus
TAACGCCTTTATCAGCAAAAAATGTAATTCTATCTTCTTCTTTACTATTTTTATCTAAATACAAATAGAAAACCTCAGGAGAGTCTAAATCACTATAAAGTTCAAATTCAGAATTTCCATT
>NZ_VSDQ01000123.1:0-559 GCF_008085455.1 Seonamhaeicola marinus
GTTGAAACATTAGCTGGCCAAATAATAGGAATGAACCTTATAACCCCGCAAACATCTGCTGAAGGAAAAAAAGTGCACCAAGTACTAGTTGCTGAAGATGTTTATTACCCAGGCGAAAGTGAAACAGAAGAGTATTACATGTCTGTTTTATTAAATAGAGGTACAGGTAGAAATATGATAATGTATTCTACTGAAGGTGGTATGGATATTGAAACTGTGGCCGAAGAAACCCCACATTTAATTTTTACTGAAGAAATTGATCCTGCTGTTGGTTTATTGCCTTTCCAAGCAAGACGTATTGCCTTTAACTTAGGTTTAAGCGGTACAGCTTTTAAAGAAATGACCAAATTTGTAATGGCGCTTTATACGGCTTATGTAAAGTCTGATTCTTCATTATTCGAAATAAATCCTGTTTTAAAAACTAGTGATAACAAAATTTTAGCAGTTGATGCTAAAGTAACTATTGATGATAATGCGTTATACCGCCATAAAGATTATGAAGCATTAAGAGATTTACGTGAAGAAAACCCAATTGAGGTTGAAGCCAAAGAAGTTGGCT
>NZ_VSDQ01000416.1:0-135 GCF_008085455.1 Seonamhaeicola marinus
AGCGTTTCTTTGGTGCTATTGTTTTGTTGATAAATTAATAGCTGAGAAACAGCAACAGAATCGGTTTTATCTTCTTTAGGCAGGCTTTGATATCTGTCATAATACTCAGCAATTTCGGTTTCCTCTAAGGTGTTT
>NZ_VSDQ01000416.1:236-374 GCF_008085455.1 Seonamhaeicola marinus
GCTCATCAAACCAAAATTAACATTTTAACATGTAGTACACTTATGTTTTAACCTTACCTTAACAAAAATGTTAAAATAGCAGGTTATTTGTCTTTTGCTAGCAGTTGCTTATGTATTTTTTCAACTTGAGCTATAGTG
>NZ_VSDQ01000524.1:0-152 GCF_008085455.1 Seonamhaeicola marinus
AAATTAAACACACTAGAAAAAGGCACTTGGTTATTTGCCTATAAACAACAACTAGACACACTGAAAACACAGGTAAATTTTAGCAAAAAACATGAGTTTAAGCATTACCGTGTTACCAAATTAAAATTTGATTTTTTAAACCCTAAAACACG
>NZ_VSDQ01000524.1:217-376 GCF_008085455.1 Seonamhaeicola marinus
GGCTTTAAGCATAAATGCTTCGGCTTTATCTACCATATTTTTGCTACCACAAATAAACGGTACACGCTGGTGTAGTTCTGTAGGTTCAATATCCATAATTCTAGTAAAACCATCACTAGCTTTTCCGTTAGCCTGTTCTGCTAAAAATGCCATAGGATT
>NZ_VSDQ01000834.1:0-370 GCF_008085455.1 Seonamhaeicola marinus
ATCTACAAACTCATATTTTGAGGTTACAATAGCAACATCTTTATTTTTAAGGTGTGTGTTAACCATAAGCGCTATAGCTTCTGGAACCAAGGCATCATCTGGATCTAAAAAACCCATTATGTCTCCTTGTGCTAGTGTGGCACACTTATGTTTAGTATAACCACAACCTTTATTGGTTTTATTTAAATATAATTTAAACCTATCATCGCCTTTTATCAGATCATTTATAATTTCAATAGAATCATCCTTTGAAGCATCATCAACAATAACAGCTTCCCATTTACTATAGGTTTGAGCTACAATGCTTTTATAACAATCTTTAAAAAAATGTCCATTATTGTAATTAGCTATAAGTATAGAAAACTGTGGT
>NZ_VSDQ01000036.1:0-521 GCF_008085455.1 Seonamhaeicola marinus
AACTTTGGTTAGACATTACTTGCACCATAAACAACTGCCCTACTTTTTCTTTTAAAGACATGCTGTTATAAATACTATCAACCCATTTTTTTTGGGCTTCGGCATCATTTGTTAATAATGGGTTTGGTGTATTTTGTGCATATAATGCACTGAAAATAAATAAGTAAAAACTATATAGAAAGATTTGACGCATACATGTATGTTTTGGCTTATTAGCTTTGTTTTATTTACACTAATAATCATGCCAAAATACTACTTTTAGCAACAAGATAAAAAGACTTTAAGATAGTTTTATAAATAAGAAATTAACCACGTTTTGGGTTACTCTATTAAATCGATATGCCTATCGTGGTAGCCTAAAAGATACAGCACACCATCTAAACCTATACTTGATATTGAGCTTTGTGCATTATCTTTTACTTTTGGTTTTGCATGAAACGCAATACCTAAACCAGCAAGGTTAAGCATTGGCAAATCATTAGCCCCATCACCTACTGCTATAGTTTGGCTAATATCAATAC
>NZ_VSDQ01000421.1:0-344 GCF_008085455.1 Seonamhaeicola marinus
ATGGCAGTAGAAGTAAAAGAATTACTTGAAGCAGGTGTACATTTTGGACACCTTACACGTAAGTGGGACCCAAATATGGCGCCTTACGTATACATGGAGCGTAACGGTATCCATATTATAAACCTTTACAAAACCGCAGCTAAAATTGAAGAAGCAAACGCTGCATTAGCAAAAATTGCTGCTTCAGGACGTAAAATATTATTTGTTGCTACAAAAAAGCAAGCAAAAGATATTGTTGCTGAAAAAGCTAGCGCTATTAACATGCCTTACATTACTGAAAGATGGCCAGGTGGTATGTTAACAAACTTTGTTACTATTAGAAAAGCTGTTAAAAAAATGGCTTC
>NZ_VSDQ01000178.1:0-819 GCF_008085455.1 Seonamhaeicola marinus
TGTTCTATGCCTGCAATATTTACTAAAAAGTTTTCTAATAATTGTTTACCATCTGTGGAATGATATACTTCTGGGTGGAACTGAATGGCATAAGTTTCTTCATTATCAATTCTGTAAGCTGCATTTTCAACATCGTGCGTGCTTGCTATTAAAACACCATTTGTTGGTAGTGTTTTAATAGTATCAGAATGGCTCATCCATACTTGGCTACCTGTGTTTATATGGGCAAAAAATGGTTCGTTATCTTTTATAAACGATAAATTTGCACGCCCATACTCTCTGGTGTTTGAAGGCGCTACTTCGCCTCCTGAAAAATGTGCCAAATATTGTGCGCCGTAACAAACAGCTAGTAATGGCTTTTTGCCGCGAATTTCAGATAAATCTGGATGTAAAACATCTTCACCTCTTACTGAGTTTGGGCTACCAGAAAGTATAACAGCCTTATACGCTTTAATGTTAGACGGAATTTTGTTAAATGGATGAATTTCGGAATAAATGTTGAGTTCCCTAACCCTACGCGCAATAAGCTGTGTGTATTGCGAACCGAAGTCTAAAATAAGTACCTTGTCATGTTGCATGCGCAAAAATAAAAAGGTTTTTATAAATACTTTTACTAATTTATTTTTTTTTGAAAAAGGTTATTAACGGGTTTTAAACCATTGAATTTAAAATAGCCTCAATATCAGCTTCAGTAGTATCAGGGTTTATAAAACAAAAACGTGATACAGTTTCAAAACCACTGGTTGTACGCCATTTTGTTGGTGTTACTAGTGCAAAACCTTTTCGGTGGTTTTCATAGGTCCACTCTCTGTAATCTTC
>NZ_VSDQ01000200.1:0-293 GCF_008085455.1 Seonamhaeicola marinus
TACCTCTTCTTCATCTTCCACAATCTCTATAACCTCAGGAGCTGCTGGTGGAGGTGGTGGAGGTGGAGGCGTTTGAATTTGCTCTGTGATTGGAATTTCTTCTTCCAACTCCTCATCCATATCTAATTGACCAATGTCAATATTTGATTTGTCATAGGTTTTATAATTAATGGCATAATTTGTTAAAAACAGCATCAATGCCAAACCTATTAAGAAATAAAGAGAACTATTACGTCCTACATTTGCTTTAGAATTTTTCTTTGGTTCCATAATTAATCGTTTATCAAGATTGC
>NZ_VSDQ01000774.1:0-597 GCF_008085455.1 Seonamhaeicola marinus
GTAGCTGAATTTGTTCCGTTAACACCAAAAGTTTCAAAATTAACAGTTTCTGAAGCATTGGCGGTTATGGTTTTATCTAATGTTTTAGATGTAAACGGATTAGGGTTAATAACATCAAGTTCTACTTTATAGGTTGAAGTTTCACCATTGCCATTAGCAATTACTTCAATAGTATTAATGCCTTTGGCTTTACTAACATCTAAAGTGAAGTAAGCCATTTTTTCATCTGGTTTAGCAAAACTTAGTCGTTGTGTTTTTTCGCCTTCAATTGTAATGCCATTGCTTAATTTTAGGCTAATATTTACGTTTTTAACTTTAGGTTCCATAGCAAAAACGGTTACAGGTAAAGTAACTTTTTCGCCAGGGCTTAACTTACGCGGTAGTGTTGCTAATACCATTAATGGCTTTTTAACTTGTACAGTTTTATCAGTACTTCCGTAGGCTTCTTTGGTGTGGTTTCCAGCTACAACCATGGTTCTAACAGCACCAATATAATTTGGCATTTTTATGGTATGCGATTTTTTTTCACCTTTATTTAAAGTAAATGGGCCAAAATATTTTACTACAGGTTTAAAGCGGTTGGCTTTTTTCTTTTTA
>NZ_VSDQ01000354.1:0-350 GCF_008085455.1 Seonamhaeicola marinus
TTTGGCCATAGGTTTAAGTTTTTGCAACGTTTTAAGTTTTTAAAAACCGATGCTACAAGTACTACTGATGTTGATGCCATTGTATCGGCTTGTAATAAAATGTCTATGTCTAAAACCGGTGCTTTAATTGTTTTTGAACGCAATAATAACTTAGATTTTTTAACCTCATCGGGTGATGAAATGAATATTAAAGTTACCCAACCTATTATTGAAAGTATTTTTTTTAAAAACAGCCCGTTACATGATGGCGCTATAATTGTAAGCAACAATATTGTTAAAGCCACCCGTGTTATTTTGCCTGTTAATAATGAAAAAAACATACCGCAACGCTTTGGTTTACGCCACAGAGC
>NZ_VSDQ01000580.1:0-1221 GCF_008085455.1 Seonamhaeicola marinus
AATAACCTTTAAAGAGTCTGTATTGCCACTTTGGCTGCCTGCATTTTTAGTGTTAGCGTTAATATTACCGTCAAATTTTTCAACAACAGCCATTATATTTTTAATGGTTATTGTGTTGGTATTTTTAGGTGGTTATCCTTTAAGATATTTGGCTGTTATTATTGGTAGTGGTTTGTTAATGTTAACAATGTTTATTCTGGTTGCAAAAGCATTTCCTGATGCTATGCCAAACAGGGTTGATACTTGGATGAGCAGAATTGAGAGTTTTTCTAATGCAGAAGATACAGAAGCAGATTATCAAATTGAAAAAGCAAAAATAGCTATAGCCTCAGGAGGTATTAATGGTGTTGGCCCAGGAAAAAGTAGGCAGAAAAACTTTTTACCACAATCATCATCAGACTTCATTTTTGCCATTATTATTGAAGAGTATGGGTTAATAGGCGGTTTGTTTGTTATGGTTTTATATATGTGGTTATTGTTTAGAATAGTAATAGCTGCACAAAAAGCCGATACTGTGTTTGGTAAATTATTAGTGCTAGGTGTTGGTTTGCCAATAGTGTTTCAGGCATTAATAAATATGGCTGTGGCTGTAGAGTTGTTTCCGGTAACAGGGCAAACACTACCATTAATTAGTAGTGGAGGAACCTCTATCTGGATGACTTGTTTAGCACTTGGTATTATTTTAAGTGTTAGTGCTAAACGCGAAGAAATAAAAGAAAAAGAAGAAAATATAGAAGAAAACCCATTAGAAATTTTATCTGAAACTATTTAATGAGTAATTATAAAATCATATTATCTGGAGGAGGTACAGGTGGGCATATTTATCCTGCAATAGCAATTGCTAATGAGTTAAAAATGCGTTTTCCTAATGCGGAATTTTTGTTTGTTGGCGCAAAAGATAGAATGGAAATGGAAAAAGTACCACAAGCAGGTTATAATATTGAAGGTTTATGGATTTCGGGTATACAGCGCAAGTTAACATTAAAAAACCTATCGTTTCCTTTTAAGGTCGTTAGCAGTGTTTTAAAAGCTAAAAAAATAATAAAGCAATTTAAACCTCACGTGGCTATTGGTACGGGTGGTTTTGCTAGTGGTCCGTTATTGTATGCGGCTGCATCTAAGGGTATTCCTAGTTTAATACAAGAGCAAAATTCGTATCCAGGAATAACAAATAAATTATTATCAAAAAAAGCTAAAAAAATATGTGTGGCTTATGATGGT
>NZ_VSDQ01000678.1:0-155 GCF_008085455.1 Seonamhaeicola marinus
CAGCAAGTGGCGTTTCAGTAATTAGTGATACACCCGATATTGCCAATGCGCGTTTAGAGTTTGAAAACGGTTGCGTTGCTAACCTAACAGCTAGTAGAATTTCGCTTAAAAAAATGCGTAAAGCACGTTTCTTTCAAAAAGACGCCTATATATCA
>NZ_VSDQ01000678.1:226-345 GCF_008085455.1 Seonamhaeicola marinus
ACTTCAAAATGCCGAAGGCGTAAAAAAACAAATATATTTTGACAACCCTAAAATTACTGAAAACAATGCCATTTTAGATGAGTTAGAAGCTTTTGCAAATGCCATTAACACCAACACAA
>NZ_VSDQ01000015.1:0-958 GCF_008085455.1 Seonamhaeicola marinus
ATACGCTCAATAACTTCTATGGGTAATGCAGCATTCATGGTGTGGTGCCCTGTTTGAGCATCGTCCATTTTTATGCCGTCTATTAACAACAAGGTTTGATCAAAACTACCGCCGCGAATGTATAAATCTGCTTGACTACCAGCGGTACCTCTTCGGCGAATATCAACCCCTGCTACTTGCTGTAATAATTCTGCTACTGTTGTTGCGGCACTGTTTTTTATATGCGTTGCTGTAATAACTTCTATGGTTCTAGAATTTTCTTTAAAAGGTAAATCTATTCTGGTTGAAGCAATTAAAACGGTATCAAGTTTTTGATCTTGCGGTGTTTGTTGTGCAAAACCAGTTACCGTTAATAATGCTAAAAATGCTGTAAAAACTACTGTTGTTTTCATGTATTAAAATTGATAATTAAAAAAGCGGTGCAAAATTCGTAACTTTCCGGACGATTATTATAGTCCAGTTTTAAAACAATGAATAGTCCGGTTGTAAATATTTTAGAACAGTTAATAACAATTGAAAAAACAAGCACTAACCCTGTTTACATTCAAATTGCACAACAAATTATAAATGCCATTCAGCGCGGGTATTTATTAAAAGGCACCGTATTACCCGGAACACGTACCTTTAGTAATTTATTAAAAATACACCGCAATACCGCCGTGGCTGTTTATGATGAGTTGGCATCACAAGGTTGGGTAGAAATTATACCAAACAAAGGTACGTTTGTATTAGTGCCTAAACAAAACAACACGCCTATTAAGGCTGCTGCCCAACGTAATATTGATAATGCCTATGAATACTCTAAAACTACCGGATTTCCGTTTCAGCAATCATTACATTTGGCTTCAACTACCGAAAAAACCAATGCAAAATTTATAATTAATGACGGCAAGCCCGATTTACGGTTACATCCTGTACATCAATTTTCACGATGGTATAGTGCCGTAATGAAACGTAA
>NZ_VSDQ01000537.1:0-156 GCF_008085455.1 Seonamhaeicola marinus
TGGCATCATAAATTATGAAAACTCGATCCCAAGAAGCGTGTGTTAATTTTTCAATTATTTGTTCGTAATTGGTATTTTCTTTACCATCGGCACCTAAACCATTACGTTTAATTTCTAAAGATTGTGTTGCTTTGTGAAGCGCTTCTTGGAAAGAAC
>NZ_VSDQ01000537.1:348-870 GCF_008085455.1 Seonamhaeicola marinus
GAGTAGGCTCAAATAAAGCCGATGTAGATTTTGTAATTTGATTACTCAATTCATCTAAACTATACCCTAACGCCAATTTAGCCGCAATTTTAGCAATTGGATATCCGGTTGCTTTACTTGCTAAGGCAGATGAGCGTGAAACACGTGGGTTAATTTCAATAGCAATAATATCTTCGTTTTCATCTGGAGAAACTGCAAATTGTACGTTACAACCACCTGCAAAATCGCCAATACTACGCATCATGTGTATGGCCATATCACGCATTTTTTGGTACGTTCTATCACTTAAAGTCATTGCAGGCGCTACTGTAATAGAATCTCCTGTATGAATTCCCATTGGGTCCATGTTTTCAATAGAACAAATAATAACTACATTACCATTTGAATCTCTTAACAACTCAAGCTCGTACTCTTTCCAGCCTAATAAGGCTTTATCAATCATTACTTCGTGAATAGGCGAAATTTCTAAACCGTTACGTAGTAATTTATCAAAATCTTTTTCTTCATACACAATTGCAGCAC
>NZ_VSDQ01000887.1:0-156 GCF_008085455.1 Seonamhaeicola marinus
CATTACAGCAACAGAGCGTTATACGCGTCCGCCAGCACGATATACCGAGGCTTCATTAGTAAAAAAGTTAGAAGAGTTAGGTATTGGGCGTCCATCAACTTATGCACCAACAATTTCAACTATTCAAAATAGAAATTATGTTGAAAAAGGAACGGT
>NZ_VSDQ01000887.1:221-765 GCF_008085455.1 Seonamhaeicola marinus
ACTTTAACCGAAAAAGTAGGCTCAGATAAAGGAAAACTTGTTCCAACAGATATTGGTATGATTGTAACAGATTTTTTGGTGAATCATTTCAACCAAATATTAGATTATAATTTCACCGCTAAAGTTGAAGAAGATTTTGATGATATTGCTGAAGGAAAAGAAGATTGGCAAAAAATGATGAAATCATTTTGGAAAGATTTCCATCCTAAAGTTGAAGATGTAAAAGAAAATGCTGATAGAGAATCTGGTGAGCGTATTTTAGGAACAGATCCTAAAACAGGCAGGCAAGTAAGTGTGCGTTTGGGTAAATTTGGGCCAATGGTACAAATAGGAACTGTTGATGAAGAAGAAAAACCACAATTTGCTAGTCTTAGCCCAGACCAACAATTAACAACCATAACCTATGAAGAGGCTATGGATTTGTTTCAATTGCCTAAAACTTTAGGAGAATACGAAGGCGAAGAAGTACAGGTTAATAACGGCCGTTTTGGTCCTTATGTTAAGTTTGGCAAAGCATACGTGTCATTGCCAAAAGGCACCGATC
>NZ_VSDQ01000269.1:0-518 GCF_008085455.1 Seonamhaeicola marinus
TTAGGTAATGATATGAATCCTGAAAAAATAGGTGTGCTAATTAATAGTTTACAAAATGCAGATTTTGATGGTGCACAAATTGAAAATATTATGAATTTTTTCAAGTAGGTAATCTAGCTTGAAAAACAAAAAAGGTTTACCAAATTAGGTAAACCTTTTTTTATTCTTTTTTATGTAATTGTTCATCGTCTTTTTTAACAAAAGATTTTGCGGTTATTAAATTAAGTACAATGGCTAAAAATGCTAAGGTTAATAAAGTTAAAACAATAAAATTATTAAGCGCATCTAGCATGCCAGCAACAAAAAAAACTACAGCAATAAATCCGCATAGTAGTATTGATTGTTTGTCGCTTAGCATAAATTAAATATTAAATTCCCGTATAGTTACTTGGTGTAATACGTTTTAATTCGTCTTTTATTGTATTGTTTACCTCTAAAGTATCAATAAAATTTGAAATAGAGTCTTTATTTATAGCTTCATTTGTTCTTGTTAAACCTTTTAAAGCTTCATAAGGGTT
>NZ_VSDQ01000455.1:0-848 GCF_008085455.1 Seonamhaeicola marinus
GTATATATATTTTTTCTTCTGGAGCAATATTTAAAAAATATCCCTTAATGGTAACATATTTTCCTTCTAAAGCTTTTAAAGTGTTTGAAAACGTTGGTACTAAAAAAGCTTCATCATAAGCAGGTAAAAATTTCTCTTCAAATGTAACTTTTGCCAANTAAGCCAATTAATATTTTATTTTTCATTACTTAAAATAGTTGAAATATTCATTTTTAAAATGGGGTAAATAGCAAACGCTATAGACAAAGTTACCATTATAAAAACTAATACCGCAATTTGTATACCATCTTGTATGTTTAATGGTTGAATAATGTGTGCTTTCATGCCTAAGTTACTAAATTTAATTAGGGCATAAGTGCCAATTTTAACAATAGTTAGCCCAAGAATAAATGCTAAAAATGCGGCTATAAAACCCTCATAAAAAACCATTTTAATTAGCTGAAAATTACTAGCACCATAACTGCGTAATAAGGCCAAATCATAAGCGCGTTCTTTTACCATTTTATATAAGTTTATAAAAATTGTGATGCCAGAAATTATTAAAATTAAATAGGCTATCCAGGTAATGGTTTTAAAACCTATACTTGTAAATTCATATAATCTATCTAATTCATATTTAGGTAAAGCAGCTTGTAAATTGCTAGTGTCGTTTATTTTTCTGGGTAAAGTTAGTAAGCCCATAGGGTTTCTAAAGGTTACTAATAAAGCTGTAATTTGCTTGTTTTCATGCGCATGATCTTCTTCATGATTATCTGAATGTTTTTCGATGTTATGATGCTCTTCATGTTCATGTGTATCATTGTGGGTATGCTCGTGTGTGTGTTCTTCTTCAGTTTTATGAGCATCTT
>NZ_VSDQ01000868.1:0-1091 GCF_008085455.1 Seonamhaeicola marinus
ACTATCTTTATATGATGGTGTCATTGGTTTTTCAATACAACAAATTTTGCCTGCTTTAGCAACTTTTAGTGCATAAAATTTGTGTGTATCAGGAGGTGTTGCTATATAAACGGCATCAACATCCGTATCATTAATTAACGCCTCTGCATTGGTGTAATACTTTTTTATTTGATGACGCTTAGCGTAGTCTTTTACTTTAGCTTCATCACGACGCATTACAGCAATTAAATCAAAACCTTCGGTTAGTTTATAAGGTGGTCCGCTTTTAATTTCTGTAACATTACCACAGCCAATAATTCCCCATTTAATAGTTTTATTGGGTGGTAAAGCTGTTTCCATAATTTAATATTGAAGTATTATTAAGCAGATTCTTCCATGGTATGATATACGTTTTGTACATCATCATCTTCTTCTAGTTTTTCTAATAATTTTTCAACATCGGCAACTTGTTCTTCATTTAATTTTTTTGTTACCTGCGGTATACGCTCAAAACCTGAAGATAAAATTTCGATATTATTTTCTTCTAAATAAGCTTGAATTTTACCAAAACTTTCAAAAGGTGCGTAAATCATTACGCTAGTTACTTCGTTTCCATCGGCATCTTCATCGGTGTCTTCAAAAATTTCTTCAACACCAAAATCAATCAATTCTAATTCTAATTCTTCTAAATCTAAATTTTCACCTTTCACTTTAAAATTACAAGTATGATCGAACATGAAAACAACAGAACCCGATGTACCTAAGCTTCCATCGCATTTATTAAAATAACTACGTACGTTAGCTACGGTTCTTGTATTATTATCAGTAGCCGTTTCAACTAAAATAGCAATACCGTGTTGCGCGTAACCTTCAAAAAGCACTTCTTTGTAATCGCCTTGGCTTTTATCACTAGCTCGTTTTATAGCACGTTCTATATTATCTTTTGGCATGTTTACAGATTTAGCATTCTGTATAACTGCACGTAAACGGGAATTACTATCTGGGTCTGGGCCACCTTCTTTAACAGCCATTACAATATCTTTACCAATACGTGTAAAGGCTTTACTCATGGCAGACCAACGTTTCATTTTTCTTGCTTTTCTAAATTCAAA
>NZ_VSDQ01000442.1:0-158 GCF_008085455.1 Seonamhaeicola marinus
TCAGCTAATGCTTCCCAAGGGTGTTTGCTTAATTGTTTTAAACCTAATTGGATTCTAGATTTATCTTCATCAAAATCAAGAATTACAACATTAAGTTTTTGGTCTAACTCAACAATTTCGTTAGGGTGGTTAATTCTAGACCAAGAAAGGTCTGTAAT
>NZ_VSDQ01000442.1:239-580 GCF_008085455.1 Seonamhaeicola marinus
TTCGTGGTTAATTTTTACAACCTTGAATTCCATTGTTTTGTTTACGTACTGATCGTAATCTCTAATTGGCTTCACATCAATTTGAGATCCTGGTAAGAATGCTTCAATGCCAAATACATCTACAATCATACCACCTTTAGTTCTGCATTTTACAAAACCGTTAACAATTTCACCAGAGTCATGTGCTGCATTTACGCGGTCCCATGCTTTAATTACTCTTGCTTTTCTGTGAGATAATACTAATTGACCTGTAGCATCTTCACGTACATCAATTAATACTTCTACTTTATCACCAACTGCTAAGTTAGGGTTGTAGCGAAACTCGTTTAATGAAATTACAC
>NZ_VSDQ01000843.1:0-158 GCF_008085455.1 Seonamhaeicola marinus
CTTTTTCTAATATTTTTAAACTTTGTTTATAAAGCCCTTTATGGTATAAAATAGTAGCAAAATCAAGCTGTTCGCGTATTTGTATGCGTGCATCTTGGTGTGATGGGTTTAACCTTAAACTTATTAGTATTTGCTTGTATAAATGCGCTTTTAGGTTT
>NZ_VSDQ01000843.1:238-367 GCF_008085455.1 Seonamhaeicola marinus
AAATAATAACAAAAATTTTGAGTCTTCATTCACCCCCAATCGGCCAACATAAAGTTTAAATTGTCTTTTTTCTGACTTAGATAATGATTTTACCAAAACAAACAAATTATCTTTTTGCTCTCTTGTCAT
>NZ_VSDQ01000023.1:0-482 GCF_008085455.1 Seonamhaeicola marinus
AAAAAAAGGTAATGTTACACTAATAAATGATGTTTATAAAAAAGACTATTTACAAGGGCAACACATGGTAGTTGCTACTACCGATGTTCCAGAGGTAAATGTACAAGTGTATAAAGATTGTAGGGCAGAAGCTAAATTGGTAAACGTAGCAGATAACCCGCCCTATTGCGATTTTTACATGGGTGGTATTGTTACCAAAGGCAACGTTAAAGTGGCAATAAGTACCAATGGGAAATCGCCAACAATGGCAAAAAGATTACGACAGTTTTTTGAGGAAGTCATTCCTGAAAACATTGATGATCTTGTGAAAAATTTAAATGAATATAGAAAAACAATAAAAGGGGATTTTGAAGAAAAAGTTGAAAAACTTAATGAATTCACCAAAGGAATAATTGAAAACAAAGATTCAGAGAAATGATTAAAACAGATATAATAATAATTGGAGCAGGCCCAACAGGGTTATTCACAGTATTCGAAGCTGG
>NZ_VSDQ01000824.1:0-158 GCF_008085455.1 Seonamhaeicola marinus
AAAAAGGGTTTTATATTTGCACCCGCTAAACGAGGAAACGACATTTAGAGAAGAAATAAAGTTCATAAACATATTGAAATTGACAGCGTAAATATTAACTGGAAACGGTTAGTATATAACAAGAGAATAAACCATTTTGAGTACTGAAGATTCTATTA
>NZ_VSDQ01000824.1:245-423 GCF_008085455.1 Seonamhaeicola marinus
TGTACTGGGGGATAGCCTTTAGAAATGAAGATTAACACCCCATAGCATTATAGATTCGCATGATGAAATAATTAAAGGTTACGGTACAAGATGAGTATGCGTCCTATTAGCTAGTTGGTGTGGTAACGGCACACCAAGGCAACGATAGGTAGGGGCCCTGAGAGGGGGATCCCCCACA
>NZ_VSDQ01000617.1:0-159 GCF_008085455.1 Seonamhaeicola marinus
AACCACAATCAGGCGCTCTAACCAACTGAGCTACAACCACCGTGTTAAAAAGCATTTTTGTAATGCGAGTGCAAATGTAATTCATTTCACTTTTACTACAAAACGTTTTTTAATATTTTAAATAAAATATTTTAAATTATTTTAAATCGAATAAACTAT
>NZ_VSDQ01000617.1:201-395 GCF_008085455.1 Seonamhaeicola marinus
TCGGCCTAAATCTCTGGCTCTATATTTAACACTATCTGTAAAGTTTTTACTAGAAATAGGTGTTTCTGGTTCTTTACTTTTAGCATCAAAAAACTGTGTTTTATAAGCTAAAACGGCTTCCATTTTTTTATCAATAAAACCTGTTACATCAACAACAAAATCGGGTTCAATATGTTTCCATTGTATATAATGGT
>NZ_VSDQ01000128.1:0-143 GCF_008085455.1 Seonamhaeicola marinus
AAATAAAAACATACACGATATCGGTTTATACTGAAAACAACATTGGATTGTTGAATCGTATTTCTGCAATTTTTCAACGTAGAACAATAAATATTGAAAGTTTAACCACATCTCAGTCTGAGATTGAAAATGTAAATAGATTT
>NZ_VSDQ01000128.1:195-376 GCF_008085455.1 Seonamhaeicola marinus
TAAAGGCTTATTACCATGACGATCATGAAACCATATTTACGGAATCATGTATGTTCAAAATTAAGTCTGAATTATTGTTTGATGAGCCTCAAATTCAAAATATCATTAAAGAAAGTGATACTAGAATTGTAACGGTAAACAAAGAGTTTTTTGTTTTAGAAAAATCTGGAAGACGTCATGA
>NZ_VSDQ01000771.1:0-352 GCF_008085455.1 Seonamhaeicola marinus
AGATGCTTGTCAAGCCATTGGTGGAACCTACAAGGGTAAACCACTAGGTAGCATTGGGCACTTAGGCTGTTTCTCTTTCGATTTTGTAAAAACCATAACCTGTGGCGAAGGCGGAGCCGTAATAACCAATAATGAACAATATTATTTAAACGCCGATCATTACAGTGATCATGGGCATGACCACATAGGGAATGATCGCGGCGCAGAAACACATCCTTTTTTAGGTTATAATTTCAGAATTTCAGAGCTGCATGCAGCCGTTGGTTTAGCACAAGTACAGCGTTTACCAGAGTTTTTACAAATTCAAAAACGAAACCTAAATATCTTAAAAGAAGCTTTAGCCAATATTAAA
>NZ_VSDQ01000558.1:0-417 GCF_008085455.1 Seonamhaeicola marinus
GTTTTAATAACAAAATCAAAAGATTTGTCTTTATAAACCGATATAACAACTGGTAATACTTTACCAGCTTTATCTTGGGTTCTTGCATTAAACTGCTTACAGAACTCCATGATATTAACACCAGCAGCACCTAGAGCGGGTCCAACCGGTGGCGAAGGATTCGCTGCACCTCCCCTAACTTGTAGCTTAACTACTTTACTTAACTCTTTTGCCATTTTTAATAATTTATTTTGATACCAAATCTTAAAAGTTTGGAAGCTAAAGATTGTGTATCTATTTAGTGTAACAATTATTATACTTTTTCTACCTGCATATAACTTAATTCTAATGGTGTTTTTCTACCAAAAATTTTCACCATTACTTCAAGCTTACGCTTTTCTTCGTTAACTTTTTCAATGGTTCCATCAAAACCATTGA
>NZ_VSDQ01000280.1:0-412 GCF_008085455.1 Seonamhaeicola marinus
TTTTTTATTTTGTATTACGTTAATTATAACGTGTTTACATTGTTTAAGTCTTCAAAAGCTTTCTTTAAACGCTCTACAAACGTTTTTTCGCCTTCGCGTAACCAAACACGCGGATCATAATATTTTTTGTTAGGTACATCATCACCGTCAGGGTTTCCTATTTGAGCTTTTAAATATTCAGCTTTTGTACCCATGTAATCTCTAATGCCAGTCATAAACGCATATTGTAAATCAGTATCAATATTCATTTTAATAGCACCGTAGCTAATACTTTCTCTAATTTCTTCAACAGTTGAACCTGAGCCACCGTGGAAAACAAAGTCTATATGGTTGTGGCCAACACCATATTTTTCAGCGATGTATTCTTGTGAGTTTTTTAAGATTTTTGGTGTTAATTTAACGTTTCCTGGTT
>NZ_VSDQ01000786.1:0-162 GCF_008085455.1 Seonamhaeicola marinus
AGGCATCATTCAAAATACAAAAGCATAAAAGTATTTCAGCGTCATGAAAATAGTATTTCTATTCAGGCCGAAGGACCTCACTGCGATTTAACCGATTGGAAGCATTTCTACTCTGCTTGGGAACCTTTAAAAGCTAAAAAAGCCGGTGTTTTTGAAACCATA
>NZ_VSDQ01000786.1:212-393 GCF_008085455.1 Seonamhaeicola marinus
GTTAGTAAAATATATTTTAAAGTTATTTTTACTACCATGTTTGATGAAACTATTGAAAAAACAATTGCTTTTAATGTACCAATGGGGTGCTAATAATTAATTATTGTTACCAGAAATTAAAAACTGAAGCAGTTTATAAAATAAATTGCTTAGTAACACCCTAAATAATAATACATACAAA
>NZ_VSDQ01000786.1:443-795 GCF_008085455.1 Seonamhaeicola marinus
ACCAACCTCAACAGTAATAACCAGTTCTAACAACACACTTATTGGCGCAAAAATAGCCAGTGATGGTCAATGGCGCTTTCCGCATAGCGATAGTATTCCGCACAAATTTAAAGCCTGTATTATTCAGTTTGAAGACGCATATTTTTATAAACACCCAGGCTTTAATCCTATCTCAATATTTAAGGCCTTAAAAAACAACCTAAAATCTGGCACCATAAAACGTGGTGGTAGCACTATTACACAGCAAGTAATTCGTTTATCTAGGCAAGGCAAAGCAAGAACCTATTTTGAAAAATTAAAAGAACTCATTTTAGCCACTCGTTTAGAATTAAGAACCTCTAAAGAACATATT
>NZ_VSDQ01000403.1:0-746 GCF_008085455.1 Seonamhaeicola marinus
AAAGAACTGTAATAGTTAATTGTCGGTTTTATATTTTTGCAGCTATGGCAAATCAAGACGATAAATTTAAGAAGGTTATATCGCATGCAAAGGAGTACGGGTATGTATTTCAAAGTAGCGAAATTTATGATGGTTTAAGCGCAGTTTATGACTATGCACAAAACGGTGCTGAACTTAAGAAAAACATACGTGACTATTGGTGGAAAGCCATGGTGCAAATGCATGAAAATATTGTAGGCATTGACGCTGCCATTTTTATGCACCCAACCACTTGGAAAGCCTCAGGACATGTTGATGCCTTTAATGACCCATTAATTGATAATAAAGATTCTAAAAAACGTTACAGAGCTGATGTTTTAATAGAAGATTATTGTGCTAAAATTGAAGCAAAAATAGATAAAGAAGTAGCTAAAGCCGCAAAGCGTTTTGGTGAAGCCTTTAATAAAGAAGAATTTGTAACAACTAATGCTAGAGTTTTAGGTTATCAAGAAAAAATTGATACCACGCTATCTAGAATGGCAAAGTCTTTAGAAAACGAAGATTTAGCCGATGTTAAAGCCTTAATAGAAGAATTAGAAATAGCAGACCCATTAACTGGAAGCAAAAACTGGACAGACGTAAAACAGTTTAACCTTATGTTTGGTACCAAACTTGGTGCTTCTGCCGAAAATGCTATGGATTTATACCTAAGACCCGAAACAGCCCAAGGTATTTTTGTAAACTTTTTAAACGTGCAAAAAACTAGC
>NZ_VSDQ01000116.1:0-346 GCF_008085455.1 Seonamhaeicola marinus
ACCTTCAGTAAAATAAAGTAAAAAAGGAAGAAATAAACCTAAAAAACCAATAAGTTTTCTAATTCTGTAATCAGCAATTTTTAGGTCTTCGTTTTGGGGTTTCAATGTTTAGTACTTTATCAAATGAATAGTTTAAAATTAAAAAAACCTCTTAACTAATTAAGAGGTTTTTGGTTAATTTATTTAAAATGTTTTAAAACTTGTAGCTTAAACCAAGTGTCCAGTAAGTTTGTAAATCGTTATCAACATCATCAAAACCAGTTGCTGTTGCAGGGTCTTGTGCTAAAGCATAGTTTAATGCCTCTTGTTTGTTGTTACGTAAACCAAAATCAAAACCAACACCAAT
>NZ_VSDQ01000808.1:0-987 GCF_008085455.1 Seonamhaeicola marinus
CGTGATTAATACCTGAAACACAAAGGTCTGGTTTCCGGGTAAGCAATTCTCTATTGGCAAGTTTTACACAATCTGCGGGTGTGCCAGAGCAGCTGTATTCTTTTTGTGGTCCGTCATCAAAAGTAACTTTGTTAACATATAGTGTGGCATCAACTGTAATAGCGTGTCCCATGCCGCTTTGTGGGCTATCGGGTGCAACTACCACAACATCGCCAATGGTATTCATAACACTAATTAAGGTTCTAATTCCGGGGGCGTTTATGCCATCATCATTTGTTACAAGTATAAGCGGTTTTTTTGTCATGAATAGAATGTAAATAACATGTGCTAAAATACATAATTTCATTAGGAAACAGGCATTTTCTTCGGTTTAACAAAAAATTAGGCCATTTTGCAGTTATTGGCATAGTTTTTTCTTTATTTTAGTGAAATATTACTATTGTATAATAGAACTATTTAAACATTAACTGATGAAAAAAATTATGAAAAGGAATTATAAAGTTCTATCGTTATTACTGTTGTTGGCCTTTGCTTCATGCAGTTTTACAACCAAAACATTTGATAATCCAGATAAAGATAAATTACTGGTACAAATAATAACCTTTGTTTTAGAGCGAGGGCATTATGATCCTATTGCAATGGATGATAACTTTTCTCAAGAACTTTTTGATGATTATATTGAAACTTTAGATCCTTTTAAACGCTACTTCTATGAGTCTGACATTAAGGATTTTGAAAAATATAAATTACAGCTAGATGACCAGTTAAAAGCTACTGATGTTACATTTTTTAATGAAACACACGAGCGTTTAATTACAAGAATTCGTGAAGCAAAAGAAATTTATAATCAAGTTTTAAGTGAACCATTTGATTATACCATAAATGAAAGTTTTGATACAGATTATGATAAAGATGATTTTGTAAAAAACAAAAAGCAAATGAAAGAACGTTGGAGAAAGCAATTAAAATTTTCAACACTTTCAAACT
>NZ_VSDQ01000545.1:0-426 GCF_008085455.1 Seonamhaeicola marinus
GGTTCTATTAATATCGGCAACACGTTCACCGGTTATTAATTCAATACCATTATCTGCATACCATGTTGCTGGTGCCATTTCTAAGGCCTTAGCGTTTTGATTTTCAAAAAATTCGCTTAAGTGAACTCTATCATAAGCAGGTCTTGGTTCTTCACCAAAAATGATGATTTTAAAATTTTCAGCATTTTCTTGAGCTACAAATTTTTCACAAAATTTATAACCAACCATACCGTTACCAACTACAATGATTTTTTTCATATCTAAGTATTTTAAAACAAAACTAAGTAATTATACTTAATTTTAGTTCAAAATTGAGTATGAAAATTGCGAAAGCCTTCAATTATTACCAATTTGATAAATTGAAGGCTTTCAAATTATTTATAAAGCAAAAATGCTATAATATTTTTTACTGAAATTACATTTTAG
>NZ_VSDQ01000035.1:0-378 GCF_008085455.1 Seonamhaeicola marinus
AGATAAATACAAAGATTCTGCTAAAGATTCTGGTATTATCGGTCATTTTGGATTAGGATTCTACTCTGCGTTTATGGTAGCCGAAAAGGTTGAAATTATAACAAAATCATTTAAAGATGAACCTGCTGCACATTGGACTTGTGATGGATCGCCTGAATTCACTCTAGAAGCTGCCGATAAAACTGAAAGAGGTACTGAAATCATCCTTCATATTGCTGAAGATTCTACAGAATTTCTTGAAGAATCGCGCATTCGTGAACTTTTAAATAAATACAACAAATTTATGCCTGTACCAATTAAATTTGGTACTAAGGAAATTAACGATCCTGAGCACGAACCAGCAACAATTACTGATAAAGACGGTAAAGAAACTAAAGA
>NZ_VSDQ01000332.1:0-96385 GCF_008085455.1 Seonamhaeicola marinus
CCATCACAATCAGTAACTGCTGTTACAGCTAGTGTAATATCGGATGCGGTAAAGTCACATGGATCGTTCCAATCTGTATCACCAGATCCTTGTGTACCATCACCATCTGGATCTACCGCGTCTAGGTTTGTTACGCCATCACCATCACAATCAGTAACTGCTGTTACAGCTAGTGTAATATCTGATGCGGTAAAATCACATGGATCGTTCCAATCGGTTGCTGGTTCACCATCTGGCGGTGTAATTTCATCCTCATCTGTTACGCCATCACCATCACAGTCAGCTAAAACTGTTACGCCTACAGCAGTTCTTGGACTTTCACAAGAATTACCATCTGTTTGACTTACATAATACGTTGTAGCATCAACTAAATTATGTGATGTTAACAAAGGACTTCCTCCTGAGGCAGTGGTATACCATTGTAAATTTGTTCCTGCTGCTATAAGATCTGCTATTGTTGGGTTTTCTCCCCAACAAAAACTTTGAGCATTTGCAACTGGTGCTAATGGTAAGACATTAACCGTTAACTCAACTGTATCTTCTTCAGGACAACTATTATTATTAGTTGTTACTTCTACGCGATAATTGTTTCCTGATAGTGCAAGCGTAGCTGATGAAATGGTTAAACTCGCAGTGTTAGTCCCACTGTATGGAGATGAATCTGTTAAAGGCGTGGTACTTATTCCAATATACCACCTATAGATATAATCACCTGTTGGTATTGGTATAGTTGTATCATCTGAAGTGGCTCCAGTGGCACCAAAATCTGTAACCCTAAGACCTGTTGGTGAAGCTGTTAAAGTTATACTTTCCCCTAAACAGACCTCTGCTGGAGTAGGTAAAATCACAACTGAAGCTATTACATCACTTCCTGTTACAGCAACTGTGGTGTTTTGAGATTGATCTCCGCCATTATTAGGCACACCAATTGTTCCTATATTTAGTATATCGTTATCTACAGTACCTTCATCGGTATCTGTTAAATTACCTGTACTCGTCAAATCTGAATGATTGTAGTTTCCAGCACCTTCAATAGCATCTAAACATCCATCATTATCGCTATCAAGATCTTGAAAATTTGGTACTCCATCATTATCTGTATCTGCTGGTCCTAACTGGGCATCACTACAAGCAGCCCCATCATTTTCCCTAGTAACTTCAGACATAAAAGGAGCTCCAAAACTAGGTGTTCCAGTTGTATAGTCTAATAGTTCTACAATTAAACCATCATTGTTAGCACCAAAAAATATTCTTTTATTTCCAGCACCATCATCTTGTAAAAAGGCAGCTCCAAATCCTCCTGAGGTATATCCTGTAGGCTCTGTAATTGTTGTTACATTTGCTGTTTTCGGTGAGGGTGCATTTAAATCAATAGTTACAACATCAACTAAATCTGGTACTCCTGAAGATGTATGCCTTTTTAACCCATACATAATATCATCTACAATGACATAATCAAGAACATTGAATTCAGAAGTGTTATCAGTATCAAAAATAACCCTAGCACTTGTTCCTGTGGCAATATCATATCTATGTATGTTAGTTTGATTACCGTAATAAAAGCCACCATTAAGTACCGTTCCCGCTGTAAGCACACTTCCAGTAGAAGCTGTCGTAATTCTATTGGTTTCACCCGTTTTAGGATGTATTGTTATAATATCTCCATTAGCTACAGGGTCACCGGACGAGTCAGTAACTGGAGAAGGGTCTGTACCATCTATTTGGACTAAGGCGTAAAACATCCCTTCATGGAATCCCATAGCATTGTACCTAAAACCCGCAGGAACTCCAATGCTTATGTATGAAGCCGACGTTGTATCATATATTTTCAATTGACCTCTGTAAATTGTAGAACCAGTTACCTGCGATATTACTTGAAACAACCCCTTAGGGCAATTTACATCTTCTCCTTGGAATTCAATTGCATCAAGAATGCCATCATTATCATCATCTAAATCTAGGGAATCTGGAATACCATCATTATCACAATCTCCTGGAGGTCCGTAGCATTGAGCGACTATTTTTTGCGAACAAAAAACCCCTAAAAATACCGCTAACAAAATCAACTTTGTATTTATGCTATGTTTGATAAATTTCAAAAAATAATTTTCTTTCATGTCATTTGGGTTTAATTAATTCTGCTTCTTTGAAATGAAGAAAATCGTTTAAAAACAAAACACGAACGACAAAACACAAAAAAGACAAAATTATTTACATTTTTTTCTTATTATATATATCAATAATTACATATATATTCACACATACTTTATGTACAATTAAAGCTAGTGCTATTTTATATTCGCAACTATCATTAAGCAATTATTTTCAAAAACACCGATAAACTACACAAATATTAGATGAAATGCACTTTGTTTATATATTCTTACTTTTTTTTAACTTCGCGATAAAGAAAAATACATATGTCGGAAGCCAACAAACAAAACAAGCAGGTAAAAGAAAACAGTAATTCCAAAATAGAGACCATAAAAAATTTAATTTTTGGTGAAAATATAGTTGAATATGATAATGAATTTGAAGCTATAAAAAACGATATTCTAGAAAAAAAGGTTGCTTTAGAAAATCTGATATCAACTACAGAAATAGAGCTTAAGCGCGTTATAGATAATTTAAGTACTGATTTAAATATTAGACTAACAGGTCTTAGTGATTCTATTGAAAATAAAATTGAAGACCTAAATAGAAAAAAGGTCAACAGAAAAGATTTAGGTGATTTACTTATTAAATTAGGCTCTAAAATAAGTGAGTAATTCTATACCACATGGGGGAGGAAAAAAAACTTATTCTTTTAAAAGAATTACTGTTAACCGATGATAGAACTTTAGTTAATTCTTTACAATCTCGTATTAAAGAATTGGAAAGTATCATTGAAAAACAAGAAAAGCTTTCTAAAAAAATAAACCCAATAATTGATGATAAGCTAAATGCCTATTCTAAAGAAATTCCTAAAAAACTTGGCCCTACAATAACGAAATCGTTAAAAAATGAAATAGAAAACTCCAAAGACCGGGTTGTTGACGCGCTATATCCGATTATTGGTAAAATGATAAAAAAGTACATTAAAAGAGAGTTTAAGGTTTTATCTGAAAAAATTACTCAACAACTACAAAAAAGTTTTTCTTTTAAAAATTGGTCTAGAAAATTCAAAGCTAAGTTTAGTGGTATTAAAGAAGAAAGCTTAGTCATTAATGATTTAGCCCTAACGGAAATTCAGGAAGTATTCATAATAAATAAGGAATCAGGAATTTTGTTAGCAAACTTTTCTAAAACAAACACAATAGATAAAGAGGTTCTTTCTGCGATGCTTACTGCCATTAAAAGTTTTGTAGAAGAAGCTTTAAAATTAGATCAAGAAGATCTGGAATCTATAGAATATGGCACTTACAATATACATCTTCAAAATTTCGGATCCTTTTATGTGGCTGTTGTTTTACATGGTGTTTCAGACAATATTTATAAAAATAAATTAGAAACTAAGCTTTATTCTTTCGCAGAAAAACATTTAACCAATAAAAACCCTAACACAAATCTTTCTGAAAAATTAGCTAAATATTTTAAGGATGATAACATCTAAAAAAATTGTTTTACTTGGGCATTTTGGTGTTGGTAAATCTTCAATTGTTAGGCAATTTATTACTAATGAATTTTCAACCGATTATAAGGTGACCATTGGAGTTCATATTTTAAAAAAAGAAATTTCTCTTAAAAGCGGCGGTATTTGTTCATTAATTATTTGGGATTTAGAAGGTACAGATAATATAGACCTTGTTAATACCTCTTATTTATTAGGAACCGACTCCTTTATATATGTTTATGACGTTACCCGCCCAATTACATATGTTAATCTAGAAGAAAATGTTAATAAACTAAAACTTATGTTTTCAAATTCATTAATAAAAGTTGTTGGCAATAAAGTAGACCTTTTTGATGCAGAAGAGCGAGAAGCATACGAAAAATTAATGGGTTCTAAACAATATCTGGGTAGTGCCAAGACAGGTGAAAACATAAACACTATTTTTTTAGATATAGCCAAAGAACTAATTCTGGAAGAATAATTTACTTCTTATAACAATAGAATGCATTTAACGGATTTAAAACAGAAATATAAAGTTCTACGTATTCAATTCATTACTACAGATGTTAATGGCATTATAAAAGAAAGTGATAACAAACTGTTTGTTGCTAAACAAGGTTTCAATTTAGGTGAAATTCATCCATTTTTTAAAAGTATCATAGCTTTATTTTCTGCTGAAACTTTATTGGATTTTACATGTGTTCATTTGGAGCTTAATTCTAAAACATTTACATGCGACATCGAAGTTAAAGTAATTAACGATAATTTATTTTTGGTTATAATTACAGATTTTTCAAAGCATTATGAATCTTTTCAAAGTTTGGTTCAGTCGAGAAATGAGACCTCTATTCTGTCAGAATCCCTAATTCTGAAGAATAAACTTTTACGTGAACAAGAAGCCTTTAAAAATAAGTTTATTTCCAATTTTAGTCATGAGGTGAAAAGTCCAATTGCAAGTATCATTTCTTTTACGAATTTGTTAAAGGATACTAACCTAAAAGAGGAACAAGAAGATTATTTAAACTTAATTATTAATTCAAGTATTCATCTAAAATCTATCATTAATGATATTTTAGACCTTTCTAAAATAGAAAAAGGCAAATTAGAAATTAAAAACTCTGAGTTTAACTTTCGCAGCTTAATTGATAAGATTTCGGCACACTATAGTCATAAATGCAAAAATAAAGCTCTAGAATTTATAACAAACATAGACGAATCCATACCAGTTATTATAGAAAGTGATGAAACAAGAATAGCTCAAGTTATCCAAAATTTACTGGACAATGCTCTTAAATTTACAAAAGAAGGTTCTATTAGTTTAGAAATAAAACAACTATACTATAGAGCTCAAAACGCAAGTATATCGGTTGTCGTAAAAGATACTGGTCCTGGAATAAAAGAAGAAGACTACGATGCTATTTTTAAACGTTTTGATCGACTAGAAAACACCAATACTATAGAAGGTATAGGGTTGGGACTATCTATAGTAAAAGAAATAATTGACCTAATGAATGGAGAAATCTATGTTAACAGTGAACCAAATAAAGGTTCTACATTCACGGTTGTTATAAAGGTTAAAACATTACCCATAAAAAAAGAAGAAAGACAAAACATATCTATTAAAAAATTTCAACCTAAAGGTAATAGAAAACCAAACATACTTCTTGTTGAAGATAATGCTACTCATCAACTAAGTATATTTAAAACTTTAGCTAAAACGAAAAAATTCTTCTTAGACATAGTAGATAACGGCTTCGATGCAGTTAAATCTGTTAATAACGTACATTATGATGTTATTTTAATGGATTATAAAATTCATTTTCTTGATGGTGTTGAAACAGCAAAAACTATTCGGAGAATGGATAATAAGCAAAAAAGTAAAACGCCAATAGTTCTAATTACAAGCCAAATAATTAACGCTAATTTACTTCAGCATAAAGGAGAACTATTTAACGACATCTTAGAAAAACCATTTGAAGAAGAAAGATTATTAAATGCCATACTAAACTCCTTAAAATAATTACTTTTGCAGCTACCTAAATGTGAAGAATTAAAATGAGTTTTTTAGAAGAAATCAATCGCAGAAGAACCTTTGGTATTATATCTCACCCAGATGCTGGTAAAACCACTTTAACAGAAAAACTACTGTTATTTGGTGGCGCAATTCAAGAAGCAGGTGCTGTTAAGAGTAATAAGATTAAAAAAGGCGCAACAAGTGACTTTATGGAGATTGAACGTCAGCGTGGTATCTCTGTAGCAACTTCGGTTTTGGCGTTTGAATACAATGGTATAAAAATTAATATTCTCGATACCCCTGGTCATAAAGATTTCGCTGAAGATACTTTTAGAACGCTTACGGCTGTAGATAGTGTTATAGTAGTTATTGACGTAGCAAAAGGTGTTGAGGAGCAGACTGAAAAGCTTGTTGAAGTATGTAGAATGCGTAACATACCTATGATAGTATTCATTAACAAATTAGATAGAGAGGGTAAAGATGCATTCGATTTATTAGATGAAGTGGAGCAAAAGTTAGGTTTAAAAGTAACACCTTTAAGCTTTCCTATTGGTATGGGATATGAGTTTAAAGGGATCTATAATATCTGGGAAAAAAATGTTAATCTCTTTAGCGGTGATAGTAGAAAAGATATAGAAGAAACTATTGAAATTTCGGATTTGGCGTCTGATGAATTAGATAAACTTGTTGGAGAAGATGCTGCTAACACCTTAAGGGAAGAAATTGAGTTAGTTCAAGGTATTTATCCGGACTTTGATAAAGATGCCTATAAAAATGGTGAATTGCAGCCTGTCTTTTTTGGCTCGGCATTAAATAATTTTGGTGTTAGAGAGTTGTTAGATTGCTTTATTGAAATTGCACCCACACCAAGATCCAAACAAAGTGATACGCGTTTAGTTGATCCAGACGAAAAGAAATTTACAGGTTTCGTTTTTAAAATTCATGCCAATATGGATCCTAATCATAGAAACAGATTAGCTTTCGTAAAAATTGTTTCTGGTGAATTTAAACGAAACACGCCTTACTTACATGTTAGAAATAATAAAAAACTAAAATTTTCTAGCCCAAATGCATTTTTTGCTGAAAAAAAAGAGATTGTAGATATCTCATATCCTGGTGATATCGTAGGTTTGCAAGATACAGGAAGCTTCAAAATAGGAGATACATTAACAGAAGGGGAAGTACTAAATTACAAAGGAGTCCCAAGCTTTTCTCCAGAACATTTTAGATATATTAATAATGCCGATCCGTTAAAATCTAAGCAACTTGCTAAAGGTATCGACCAGCTAATGGACGAAGGTGTGGCGCAACTTTTTACATTAGAACTTAACGGTCGTAAAGTTATAGGAACGGTTGGTGCGCTTCAATATGAAGTAATTCAATATAGGTTAGAACACGAGTACGGAGCCAAATGTACTTATGAAAATTTAAATGTTGCAAAAGCATGTTGGGTAGAACCTGAAGATGAGAAAAATGATGAATTCAAGGAATTTAAACAAGTTAAACAGAGATTCTTAGCTAAAGATAAGCAGGACCAACTAGTTTTTCTTGCGGACTCCATGTTCTCACTACAAATGACGCAGCAAAAATACCCAAGTATTAAGTTCCACTTTACATCAGAATACAATTAAGGTTGTTGTATTTCATCGAATAAACCGATTTAAAATTTGTTTTTAATCGATGTTTTAATACATTTAATCGGATTAAAACCCAATTAGTCAACCAAAATTACCTACTTATGGAAGTTAAAGCCAATGAATTCAGCAATGGAGATATTGTTGTTACCTATGATCCTTGTAAATGTACTTTATCTGGAATCTGCGCAAAAGAACTTTCTGAAGTATTTAGTGATTCTATAATTCCATGGGTGAATTTAGATAACACGGATACGGATAGAATAGTTGAACAAATTGAAAGATGTCCATCTGGAGCTTTAAAGTATTTTCTAAAGCAAAAAGATGTCGCCTAATGTTAAAGAATAATATTAAAAGATTAAAGCGCTTTAGAAATATCTAAAGCGCTTTTGTTTTCTTTGTAATGAAGTCCTAAAAAGTTAAAATCCCTTAAATTATAAGTTCTAAAGCATAAATACTAATGGATTATCATAAGACATCAATGAAGTATTTAACTTGCTTAAACTTCGTTTAAACAGTACGATTACTATAAGACTTAATTATAATAAATCATTAATATAATAGGATAACATTATGCTTCTCCTGTAGGTCCAAAATTAAGAGGTATTGGAGGTTGCTCATAATCTTTAATTTCCCCATGAGCATTTTCAAATTTATTAACGTTATCAGCTAGTGCCTTTAATAATCGTTTAGCATGTTGTGGTGTTAAAATAATTCTAGATTTCACCTTATTTTTTGGAACACCAGGCATGATGTTTATAAAATCTACCACAAATTCTGAGACAGAATGATTTATGATTGCTAAGTTAGAATAAGTCCCTTCAGCAACCTTTTCATCTAATTCTATATTTATTTGTCCTTGTTTTGGTTTGTCGTTTTCGTCAGCCATTGAAAATTCTATTTTTCACTTCCAAGAAAGTGGAAGTCCTATTTATTAATTGTTTTACTACACCCACAAGGTTCTAAAAACCTTGCTGGAGTTTAATACTAAAAAAAGCCTTCAAGTAAAATACATGAAGGCTTTTGTTTTTATAGATTCCCTCCTCCGTTGGGAGTGATACATTTTAGTTGTAATTCAACTCTTGCTTTACCTGCATCATTTCATCAAACTCTTCTTTAGAACCTACTATGATATTAGAATACTTTCTCATACCTGTTCCTGCTGGTATTCTATGACCAACAATAACATTTTCTTTAAGTCCTTCTAAAGAATCTACTTTTCCTGCAACTGCTGCTTCATTAAGAACCTTAGTTGTTTCCTGGAACGAAGCTGCCGAAATAAATGATTTAGTTTGAAGCGAAGCCCTCGTAATACCTTGTAGTATTGGAGTGGCAGTAGCTGGTTGCGCATCTCTTGCTACAACAAGCTTCTTATCTTCTCTTCTTAAGATTGAATTCTCATCTCTTAATTCTCTCGGTGTTACAATCTGTCCAGCTTTAAGATTAGTTGAATCTCCAGCATCCTCAATTACTTTCATTCCGAAGATATCATCATTTTCTTTAATGAAATCTGCTTTATGAACTAATTGATCTTCTAAGAAAATAGTATCACCAGAGTCTATAATTCTTACTTTACGCATCATTTGTCTAACAACTACTTCAAAGTGCTTATCATTAATCTTTACACCTTGTAAACGATATACTTCTTGTACTTCATTTACTAAGTATTGTTGAACAGCTGAAGGTCCTTTAATATTTAAGATATCATTTGGCGTAATAGAACCATCAGATAAAGGCATACCAGCTTTTACATAATCATTTTCTTGAACAAGAATCTGATTAGATAACTTCACTAAGTATTTTTTAATCTCTCCAACTTTAGATTCTACAATAATCTCACGATTACCACGCTTTATTTTTCCGAAAGATACAACTCCATCAATCTCACTTACAACAGCTGGGTTAGATGGGTTACGTGCTTCAAATAACTCCGTTACACGTGGAAGACCTCCTGTAATATCCCCTGCCTTAGCAGATTTTCTTGGTATTTTAACTAATACTTTACCAACATTAATTTTTTCTCCATCATCTATCATTAAGTGCGCTCCAACTGGTAAGTTGTATGAACGTATGGTTTCACCACTAGCATCCTCAATATGAATTGTTGGAATTAGTTTCTTATTTCTAGATTCTGAAATTACTTTTTCTTGGAAGCCAGTTTGCTCATCAATCTCTACTTGATAAGTGATACCTTGTTCAATGTTCTCATACTTAATTTTTCCAGCAAATTCTGAAATAATAACACCATTATATGGATCCCAAGTACAAACAACATCGCCTTTAGTTAATTTCTGTCCGTTCTTAATCATTAAGTGAGAACCATAAGGAATGTTATTAGTACTTAACGTAATTCCTGTTTTCTCATCTACTAATTTAATTTCAGAAGTTCTAGAAATAACGATTTCAACATCATTTCCTTCGTTATCTTGACCTTTTACAGTTTTTAAATCTTCAATCTCTGCTATACCATCAAACTTAACAGCTAACTTGTTATCTTCAGAGATGTTACCCGCAATACCACCTACGTGGAACGTACGAAGCGTTAACTGTGTACCAGGTTCACCAATTGACTGTGCAGCAACTACTCCAACGGCTTCACCAAGTTGAACCATTTTACCTGTTGCAAGGTTACGTCCATAACATTTCGCACAAATTCCTCTTAGCGCCTCACATGTTAACGGCGAACGAACTTCTATACTCTCAATTGGCGAGTCTTCAATAGACTTAGCTATATCATCTTCAATAAGATCTCCAGCAGCTACCAATAATTCATCTGTTAAAGGATTGTATACATCATTTAAAGAAACACGTCCTACAATTCTAGCTTCTAAAGTTTCAACAACTTCATCGTTTTTCTTTAATGGTTCTACTAATACTCCTCTTAATGTACCACAATCTTCAGTGTTAATAATAACATCTTGAGATACATCTACTAAACGACGTGTTAAGTATCCAGCATCCGCTGTCTTAAGAGCGGTATCCGCAAGACCTTTACGAGCACCGTGAGTAGAAATAAAGTATTCTAAAATTGAAAGCCCCTCTTTAAAGTTAGAAAGGATCGGATTTTCAATAATCTCACCACCACCTGCATTAGATTTTTTAGGTTTTGCCATTAATCCACGCATACCTGTTAACTGACGAATCTGCTCTTTAGATCCACGAGCTCCAGAATCAAGCATCATGAATACCGAGTTAAATCCTTGTTGATCCTCACGGATACGTTTCATAGATAACTCTGTTAACTCAGCATTGGTAGACGTCCAAATATCAATTACCTGATTATAACGCTCGTTATTGGTTATAAGTCCCATATTATAGTTACCCATAATACCATCAACTAAGCCATTTGCTTTATCAATCATTCCTTGCTTTTCCTGAGGAATAATGATATCACCTAAACTGAATGATAAACCGCCTTTAAATGCAAAGTTAAATCCTAAAGTTCTAATAGAATCTAAGAAATCTGCTGTTTCAGGAACAGATGTAGCTTTAAGGATGTTACCAATAATATCTCTTAAAGACTTTTTAGTTAATACCTGATTAATATATCCTGCTGCTTGTGGTACATGTTGGTTAAATAATACACGTCCTACAGTAGTGTCAAGAATCATTCTATCTAACTTACCGTCTTCATTAATATCTAACGTTCTAACTTTGATAGCAGCATTTAGGTCTACTCGCTTCTCATTAAAAGCAATTTCTACTTCTTCTGGAGAATAGAATGTTAAACCTTCTCCTTTAATTTCTAAATCTGGAGTAGACTTACGCTCTTTAGTCATATAATAAAGACCAAGTACCATATCCTGTGATGGTACCGCAACTGGCGAACCATTTGCTGGATTTAAGATATTATGTGATGCCAACATTAATAATTGACATTCCAAAATAGCTTCTGGACCTAATGGCAAGTGAACTGCCATCTGGTCACCATCAAAATCTGCGTTAAATGCAGTACACACTAGTGGGTGTAACTGGATTGCTTTCCCCTCAATTAATTTTGGTTGGAAGGCTTGAATACCTAATCTATGTAATGTAGGAGCACGGTTTAGTAATACAGGATGTCCTTTAAGAACATTTTCCAAGATATCCCAAACTACTGGCTCTCTTTTATCAATAATTTTCTTTGCAGATTTTACAGTTTTTACAATACCTCTTTCAATTAGTTTTCTAATTACAAAAGGCTTGTAAAGTTCTGCTGCCATATTCTTTGGCAATCCACATTCGTATAATTTTAATTCTGGACCAACAACAATTACAGAACGTGCAGAGTAATCAACACGTTTACCAAGTAAGTTTTGACGGAAACGTCCTTGCTTACCTTTTAATGAATCTGATAATGATTTTAACGGTCTGTTAGAATCGGTTTTTACTGCTGAAGATTTACGTGTGTTATCAAATAATGAATCTACAGATTCTTGTAACATACGTTTTTCATTACGTAAAATTACCTCAGGAGCTTTAATTTCAACAAGTCTTTTAAGACGGTTGTTTCTAATAATAACTCTACGGTATAAATCATTTAAATCTGAAGTAGCAAAACGACCACCATCTAAAGGTACTAACGGACGTAATTCAGGTGGAATTACTGGAATAACCTTCATAATCATCCACTCAGGACGATTCTCTCTATTCTTGTTAGATTCCTTTAATGCCTCAACAACTTGTAAACGTTTTAAAGCTTCAGTTTTACGTTGCTTAGACGTTTCAGTATTTGCTTTATGACGTAATTCGTATGATAAAGATTCTAAATCAATTCTAGCTAATAACTCAATTAAACATTCAGCACCCATTTTAGCAATGAATTTCTCTGGATCCGAATCGTCTAAATATTGATTGTCTTGAGGAAGTGATTCAAGAATATTTAAATACTCCTCTTCAGTTAAGAAGTCCATTTTCTGTAATGGTTCTCCTTCTTCATTTTTAGCATTACCTGGCTGAATTACTACGTAACGTTCGTAGTAAATAATCATATCCAATTTCTTAGACGGTAACCCTAATAAATAACCTATTTTATTTGGTAAAGAACGGAAGTACCAAATATGTGCAACTGGTACAACTAAATTAATATGACCAACTCTATCTCTTCTAACTTTCTTTTCAGTTACTTCAACTCCACAACGGTCACAAACGATACCTTTATATCTAATACGTTTATACTTACCACAAGCACACTCATAATCCTTAACAGGACCAAAAATACGCTCACAAAATAAACCATCACGTTCTGGTTTATGTGTACGGTAATTAATAGTTTCTGGTTTTAAAACTTCACCTCTAGATTCTGCTAAAATAGACTCTGGCGATGCTAAACCAATTGAGATTTTATTAAATCTCTTAACTGTATTTTTATCTTGTTTTCTTGCCATTTTCTTAAGTTTTCAGTCTCAGTCTCAGTATTCAGTTCATCTAAACTGTATACTGTGACTGCAAACTATTTTTACTCTTCTAATCTAATGTCTAATCCTAAACCTTTTAATTCATGCATTAATACATTGAATGACTCTGGTAATCCTGGATCTGGCATTGGTTCACCTTTAACAATACTTTCGTATGTTTTAGCTCTACCAATTACATCATCAGATTTTACAGTTAATATTTCTCGTAAAGTACTTGATGCTCCATATGCCTCAAGTGCCCATACTTCCATCTCACCAAAACGCTGACCACCAAACTGTGCTTTACCACCTAATGGTTGTTGCGTAATTAACGAGTAAGGTCCAATAGAACGAGCGTGCATCTTGTCATCTACCATGTGTCCTAATTTCAACATGTAAATAACACCTACAGTAGCCGCTTGATCGAAACGTTCTCCTGTTCCACCATCATATAAGTGAGTATGTCCGAAGCGAGGTACTCCTGCTTCATCTGTTAACTCATTTATTTGATCTAATGTTGCACCATCAAAAATTGGAGTAGCAAACTTTCTACCTAAATTTTGACCTGCCCAACCTAAAACAGTTTCATATATCTGACCAATGTTCATACGAGAAGGTACCCCTAACGGATTTAATACAATATCCACTGGTGTTCCGTCCTCTAAGAATGGCATATCCTCTTGACGAACGATTCTTGCAACAATACCTTTGTTTCCGTGACGTCCTGCCATTTTATCACCTACTTTAAGTTTACGTTTCTTAGCAATGTAAACTTTAGCAAGTTTAATGATTCCAGCTGGTAATTCATCTCCAACAGAAATTGTGAACTTCTCACGTCTTAAAGAACCTTGTAAATCGTTCTCTTTAATTTTATAGTTGTGAATTAAATCGGCAACAAGTGCATTTGTATGATCATCAGTAGTCCATTTTCCAGAAACTAAATGTGCATAATCATCAACAGCATTTAACATTTTTAAAGTGAATTTTTTACCTTTTGGTAAAACTTCTTCCCCTAAATCGTTAAATATCCCTTGAGCAGTTTTACCATTAACAATGTTAAATAACTTGTCTACTAAAACATCTTTTAACTCATCAAATTTTCTATCATATTCTGCTTCTAAAGCTAAGATATCGTCTTTGTCTTGTGCTCTCTTACGCTTATCTTTTACAGCTCTTGCGAATAATTTTTTATCAATTACAACACCATTTAATGATGGCGAAGCTTTTAATGATGCATCTTTTACATCACCAGCTTTATCACCAAAAATAGCGCGTAATAATTTTTCCTCAGGAGTTGGGTCAGATTCACCTTTTGGAGTAATCTTACCAATTAAGATATCTCCTGGTTTAACTTCTGCACCAACGCGAATCATACCATTTTCATCTAGGTCTTTTGTAGCCTCTTCAGAAACGTTAGGAATATCGTTAGTTAACTCTTCGTTACCTAATTTCGTATCTCTAACTTCTAAAGAATATTCATCAATATGAATAGATGTAAATATATCTTCGCGTACAACCTTTTCAGAAATTACAATTGCATCCTCAAAGTTATATCCTTTCCAAGGCATAAAGGCAACCTTCATGTTTCTACCAAGTGCTAACTCACCTTTTTGAGTAGCATAACCTTCACATAAAACTTGTCCTTTAGTAACTCTATCTCCTTTAACAACAATTGGTTTAAGGTTGATAGACGTTCCTTGGTTTGTTTTTCTAAATTTTATTAATGGATAAGACTTAACATCTGAGTCAAAACTTACTTTAGCTTCATCCTCAGTTCTATCATATCTTATTTGAATCTCGTTAGCATCAACATATAATACTTCTCCTTCTCCTTCAGCATTAATTAATACTCTTGAATCTTTAGCAACTTGTCTTTCTAGACCAGTTCCTACAATTGGAGCATCAACTCTTAATAATGGTACAGCCTGACGCATCATGTTAGATCCCATTAATGCACGGTTGGCATCATCATGCTCTAAGAATGGAATTAACGATGCCGAAATAGATGAAATTTGATTAGGCGCTACATCGGTGTAATGCAATTCGTTTGGATCAATCACTGGGAAATCACCTTCCATTCTTGCAATTACCTTATCATGTAAGATTTTACCATCTCCATCTACTTCTACAGTAGCTTGAGCAATTAATTTCTCTTCCTCTTCTTCTGCACTTAGGTATGTTGGCTCATTTTTAATGTCTACAACTCCTTCTTCAACTTTTCTATATGGTGTTTCAATGAATCCCATTGAATTTACCTTAGCATAAACTGAAAGAGAAGAAATTAATCCAATATTCGGTCCCTCAGGAGTTTCAATTGGACAAAGTCTTCCGTAGTGTGTATAGTGTACATCACGTACCTCAAAACCAGCTCTTTCACGAGAAAGACCACCAGGACCTAAGGCAGATAAACGACGTTTATGCGTTATCTCTGCTAATGGATTTGTTTGATCCATAAATTGAGACAACTGATTTGTTCCAAAGAAAGAATTAATAACCGAAGATAATGTCTTGGCATTAATCAAATCAATTGGTGTAAACACTTCGTTATCACGAACGTTCATACGTTCACGAATTGTACGAGCCATACGCGCTAAACCAACACCAAACTGAGAAGATAACTGCTCTCCAACTGTACGTACACGACGGTTAGATAAGTGATCTATATCATCAATCTCAGCTTTAGAATTAATAAGCTCAATTAAATATTTAATAATGGTAATGATATCTTCTTTGGTAAGTACTTGCTTATCCATTCCAATATCAAGACCTAATTTTTTGTTCATTCTATAACGACCAACTTCTCCTAATGAATAACGTTGATCTGAGAAGAATAATTTATCAATTATTCCACGTGCAGTTTCCTCATCTGGCGGTTCTGCATTACGTAACTGTCTATAAATATGTTCAACAGCCTCTTTTTCAGAGTTAGTTGGATCTTTTTGAAGTGTATTATGAATAATAGCATAATCACCTTGCTCAGAAGTTTCTTTATGTAAAAGAATAGTTTTTACTTCTGCTCCAATAATCTCTTCTATATTTTCTTTATCAAGTATTGTATCACGATCAAGCACAATTTCATTACGCTCTATTGAAACAACCTCTCCAGTATCTTCATCTACAAAATCCTCATGCCACGTGTTAAGTACACGAGCTGCTAATTTTCTACCTAAATATTTTTTTAATCCCGTTTTTGATACTTTAACCTCTTCAGCTAAATCAAAAATTTCTAAAATATCTTTATCTCGCTCAAAACCGATTGCTCTAAAAAGTGTAGTTACTGGTAACTTCTTTTTTCTATCGATATAAGCATACATTACTTGATTAATGTCTGTAGCAAACTCAATCCAAGACCCTTTAAATGGAATTACCCTAGCTGAGTAAAGTTTTGTTCCATTAGCGTGAAATGACTGTCCAAAGAATACACCAGGAGAACGGTGTAACTGAGAAACTACTACACGTTCTGCACCATTGATAACGAAAGTACCACTAGGTGTCATATAAGGAATTGTTCCTAAATATACATCCTGAACGATAGTTTCGAAATCCTCATGTTCTGGATCTGTACAGTATAATTTTAATCTAGCTTTTAGGGGAACACTGTATGTTAGTCCTCTCTCAATACACTCATCTATGGCATATCTAGGCGGATCTATGAAGTAATCTAAAAATTCTAAAACAAATTGATTACGAGAATCTGTAATTGGAAAGTTTTCCATGAAGGTATTATAAAGCCCTTCGTCTCCTCGCTCTTCCGATTTTGTTTCTAATTGGAAAAAATCCTGGAAGGATTTGATTTGAATATCCAAGAAATCTGGGTATTCTGTTCTATTTACAATAGACGAGAAATTTAATCTTTCAGCTTGTGTTGACAACATCAATGAACGGAATTTTGATTAAAAAAAATTATGATAGAGTTATGTACTCTTTATATACGCAAAATGGTTTAGGTCTTGGAGAGCTACTCTCTAGACCTAAACCTTTATGTTCTTAGGTTATATTGCTTACTTAAGCTCAACCTCAGCTCCAGCCTCTTCTAAAGAAGATTTTAAGCCTTCAGCTTCATCTTTAGATACACCTTCTTTAATTGCGCTTGGTGCATCATCAACTAATCCTTTAGCTTCTTTTAAGCCTAAACCAGTTAATTCTTTAACTAATTTTACAACAGCTAATTTAGAACCACCTGCCGCTTTAAGGATTACGTCAAATTCAGTTTTTTCTTCAGCAGCTTCACCACCACCAGCAGCACCTCCACCAGCAGCAACAGCTACAGCTGCAGCAGCAGGCTCAATACCGTACTCATCTTTTAATATAGTAGCTAATTCATTAACTTCTTTTACTGTTAAGTTAACTAATTGTTCTGCGAAATCTTTTAAATCTGCCATTTTTCTATCGTTTTAATAATTTTTTAATTTAAATATAATTGTAATAAGTGCGTACTTGCCAAATACTATCCTTCTTTCTCAGATAGTGTTTTAATAATACCAGCCAGTTTTCCACCACTTGATTGAAGCGCTGAAACAACATTTTTAGCAGGAGATTGTAATAATGTAATAATCTCACCAATCAATTCTTCTCTAGACTTGATATCCACTAATGCGTCTAACTGATCATCACCAATGTAAATTGCCTCCTCAATAAAAGCTCCTTTTAATAAAGGCTTCTCCGATTTTTTACGGAAGTTTTTAATTAACTTAGCTGGTGCATTACCTGTCTCTGAATACATCACAGATGTATTACCTTTTAATACAGAAGGAAGGTCTCCAAAATCTTTGTCTGAAGCTTCCATTGCTTTTTCAAGTAATGTATTTTTAACCACAGCCATTTTTACGTTTGCTTTAAAAGCAGCACGACGTAAGTCTGAGGTAGTTCCTGCGTTTAATCCAGAAATATCAGTTAAATAGATATTAGCATTATTTGCTAATTCACCAGTTAACTCCTCAATTACTTGTGATTTTTCTTCTCTTGTCATAATAAAAGTTTTAACTAATTATATTAACCAATCTTAGGATCAACAGCAACACTAGGGCTCATTGTAGAAGACATAAAAATACTCTTCACATAAGTTCCCTTTGCCGCAGTTGGCTTAAGTTTTATTAATGTTTGTAATAATTCATTTGCGTTACCCGCAATTTTATCAGCACTAAAAGATGCTTTACCAATAGCAGCGTGAACAATACCAGTCTTATCAACTTTAAAGTCAATTTTACCAGCTTTTACTTCACTAACAGCCTTAGCAATATCCATAGTTACAGTACCAGTTTTTGGGTTAGGCATTAAACCACGAGGACCTAATACACGTCCTAAAGGACCTAATTTACCCATTACACTTGGCATTGTAATAATAACATCTACGTCAGTCCAACCACCTTTAATTTTATCAAGGTATTCTTGTAAACCAACAAAATCAGCACCAGCTTCTTTAGCTTCTGCTTCTTTATCTGGTGTTACTAATGCTAATACTTTTACATCTTTACCAGTACCATGAGGTAATGAAACAACACCTCTAACCATTTGATTTGCTTTTCTAGGGTCAACTCCTAAACGTACAGCAATATCAACTGATGCATCAAATTTAGTATTGGTAATTTCTTTAATTAATGCAGAAGCCTCATCTACAGAATAAAGTCTTCCTTTCTCAATTTTCGCTTGAGCTTCCTTTTGCTTTTTTGTTAATCTTGCCATATTTAATGTTTTAAAGATTAATTAGGGAATTGCCCTGTTACAGTGATCCCCATAGATCTTGCTGTACCAGCAACCATTTTCATAGCCGATTCAACAGTAAATGCATTTAAATCTTGCATTTTGTCTTCTGCTATAGTTCTGATTTGATCCCAAGAAACTTTCGCTACTTTTTTTCTGTTTGGTTCTCCTGAACCCTTTTTCACCTTGGCCGCTTCTAATAATTGTACTGCAGCTGGAGGGGTTTTAATAACAAAATCAAAAGATTTGTCTTTATAAACCGAGATAACAACAGGTAAAACTTTTCCAGCTTTATCCTGAGTTCTAGCATTAAATTGCTTACAGAACTCCATGATGTTAACCCCAGCAGCACCTAGAGCGGGTCCAACCGGTGGCGAAGGATTCGCAGCACCTCCCCTAACTTGTAGCTTAACTACTTTACTTAACTCTTTTGCCATTTTTAATAATTTAATATGTGATAGTATTCTTTATAGTTGGAAGCAAAAAGAACCTATCTTATAGTGTAACAATTATTATACTTTTTCTACTTGCATATAACTTAATTCTAATGGTGTTTTTCTTCCGAAAATCTTAACCATTACCTCAAGCTTACGCTTTTCTTCGTTAATTTTTTCAATGGTACCATCAAATCCATTAAACGGACCATCAATAACTTTAACTGTTTCTCCTTTGGTATAAGGAATAGCAACATTAGTTGTTTCTTCAACAGATAACTCATCAACTTTACCTAACATTCTATTAACTTCAGACTGTCTTAAAGGCACAGGGTCTCCTCCCTTAGTTTCTCCTAAAAAGCCTATAACGTTTGTTATACCCTTAATTATATGAGGAACCTCTCCTGATAAATTAGCTTGAATCATTATATAACCAGGAAAATAAACTTTTTCTTTGCTTATTTTCTTCCCGTTTCTTATCTGAATAACCTTCTCTGTAGGCACTAATACTTGGTCAACATAATCCTGCATACCTAAACGAGCTATTTCATTCTCTATATAGGTTTTGATTTTGTTTTCTTGACCACTTACAGCCCTAACAACATACCATTTTTTTTCACTTACTTCAGACATAAACTTACACTTAACTATTTAATTAAATCAAAGTAATAACCCACTACTTTACTAAAAACCACATCAACCCCATATATTGCCAAGGAAAAAATAATAGAAAAAACAGCTACTAAAACTGTTAAATTCTGAGCCTCAGCCCACGTAGGCCAACTTACGTTAGATTTTAGTTCGTTAAATGATTCTTTTATATAATTTACAAATCCTGCCATTTATAATTTTATTTGCACGGGTTGCGAGACTCGAACTCACGACACCTGGTTTTGGAGACCAGTGCTCTACCAACTGAGCTAAACCCGTAAATATAAGTCAAGGTATTCCAATAAAAGGAATACCTTCACTTATTAATATATTAAACTGTCTTAGTCTAAAATTTCAGTTACCTGACCAGCTCCAACTGTTCTACCACCTTCACGGATTGCGAAACGTAAACCAACGTTCATTGCAATTGGTTGAATTAAATCAACAGTAATAGTTAAGTTGTCTCCAGGCATAACCATCTCAACTCCATCAGGTAAACCAATGTTACCAGTTACGTCAGTTGTTCTTACGTAGAACTGAGGACGGTAGTTGTTATGGAATGGCGTGTGACGTCCACCTTCTTCTTTCTTAAGGATATAAACCTCAGCTTTGAATTTTTGGTGTGGAGTAACAGAACCTGGCTTAGTAATTACCATACCTCTAGAGATTTGAGTTTTCTCAATACCTCTTAATAAGATACCAGCGTTATCACCAGCTTCTCCTCTATCTAATATTTGACGGAACATCTCAATACCTGTAATAGTAGAAGTTAACTTCTCAGCACCCATACCGATAATTTCAACAGGATCACCAGTTTGAGCAATACCAGTTTCAATTCTACCAGTTGCTACAGTACCACGACCAGTAATAGAGAATACATCCTCAATTGGCATTAAGAAAGGCTTATCCATATCACGTACTGGCTCTTCGATCCAGTTATCACAAGCTTCCATTAATTCTAATACTGTATCTACCCATTTTTTCTCACCGTTAAGTGCACCTAAAGCAGAACCAGAAATTACAGGTCCATTATCTCCATCATACTCGTAGAAAGATAATAAATCTCTAACCTCCATATCAACAAGCTCTAAAAGCTCCTCATCATCAACCATATCAACTTTGTTTAAGAAAACAACGATACGTGGAATACCTACCTGACGACCTAATAAGATGTGCTCACGAGTTTGTGGCATTGGACCATCTGTTGCAGCTACAACTAAGATAGCACCATCCATTTGAGCAGCACCAGTTACCATGTTCTTTACGTAATCGGCGTGACCTGGACAGTCAACGTGCGCGTAGTGACGGTTAGCTGTTTGATACTCAACGTGAGATGTATTAATTGTAATACCTCTTTCTTTCTCTTCTGGAGCATTATCGATCTGATCGAAGTCTTTAGCCTCAGATAAACCTGCATCAGCTAATACTTTAGTAATAGCAGCTGTTAAAGTTGTTTTACCGTGATCTACGTGTCCAATAGTACCTATATTTAAGTGTGGTTTTGAACGATCAAAAGTTCCTTTTGCCATGTTAAAATAATTTAATCTTAGTTATATAATAATATTAGTGTATTCTAATCAATTTTAATACTAGAGCCAATGACGGGATTTGAACCCGTGACCTCTTCCTTACCAAGGAAACGCTCTACCCCTGAGCTACACCGGCAATTCATTTACGATTGCCGATTTTTGATTTACGATTTGTAATTCGTACATCGTAACTCGTAAATAGTTTTGAGCGGGAGACCGGGTTCGAACCGGCGACATTCAGCTTGGAAGGCTGACGCTCTACCAACTGAGCTACTCCCGCATTATTTTGAATTCATTTTTGAATTCAAAATTTAAAAGTGGGAAGAGCAGGATTCGAACCTGCGAAGGTAAAAACCAACAGATTTACAGTCTGTCCTCGTTGGCCGCTTGAGTATCTTCCCAATTTAATTTTTTCAGTATTTTAAAGAACGCTCTTTAATTATTTAGAGCCGATAGAGGGACTCGAACCCACGACCTGCTGATTACAAATCAGCTGCTCTAGCCAGCTGAGCTATATCGGCGTTTTTTATACATTTTTACGCATAAAAAAAATCCGCTATTTCTAACGGACTGCAAATGTATTGAATTATTTCATTATTCAAAACATTTTTTAAAAAATTTTAATTAATTATTTGCTACATATGAGCTCTTAATTTTTCTTTACGTTTCTTTAATTGTCTTTCTAATGATGAAGCTGCCATATCCGCACCTTCTTCAAAGGTCTTACATTGCTTTTTCACAATAAAACTATCTCCAGGAACACTAACTCTTGCTTCAAATACTTTGTTCTCTTTATCACTAGTATTTTCTAATTTTAAATAAACATCTGAACTAATGACTTTATCATAAAACATATCTAACTTATCCATTCTCTTTTGAATAAAATCCAATAGTTTTTTGTCTGCATTGAAATTAACAGATTGCGTGTTTACTTTCATAATTTATATTTTTTGGTTAGACAATAAATTAGAGCTGCTATTTTTTACTTCGAGGGTGCGCCCTTATATGCACTTTTTTTAATTCGGCTATACTATTATGAGTATATATTTGTGTGGCGGCCAAACTTGAATGTCCCAAAAGTTCTTTTACAGCATTAATATCGGCACCTTGGTTTAGTAAATGAGTTGCAAAAGAATGTCTTAATATATGAGGACTTCTTTTAACTTTAGAAGATGCCCTACTAAAATAACTATTTATTATTCTATAAACAAGTGTTTCATATATTTTAAATCCTTTTTTAGTGAGGAATAAATAGTCCTTATCCTCAATGTACCCCAGCTCACTTCTTAAAACCAAGTATTTACCAATGGTATCTTGTACAGACTTTAACAACGGTACAATTCTCTCCTTATTTCTTTTACCTAGAACTTTTAACGTTTTATTGGGAAGATCTAAACTTGATAGCTTAAGATTTACTAATTCTATTCTCCTTATACCCGTTGAGTAGAATAACTCTATTATTAACTTATCTCTTAAACTTTCAAAATTTGTTTCATCGTAAAAGTTATTTAGAACTCTTATTATTTCATCTTCAGAAAAAGGAACTTGAACTTTTTTTGAAGTTTTTAAAGCTTTATGCTTTGCCAACGGGTTTACTTCTATATCTCCAACACGTAAAAGAAACTTGTAATACGAATTTAAAGAAGAGATCTTCCTATTTATACTCTTATTTGTTAAACCATCCTCCACCATAAAAACAATCCAACTTCTTATCTGAGAATAATTAGCTTTGGTTGTATTAGAAGTTTGAAATTCAGATTTCACAAATTCACTAAATTTTTCTAAGTCTCTCTTATACGCATTAACGGTAAGTTCAGAATAGTTTTTTTCTAGAAGCAAATAATCTATAAATGATTGTAAGGACATTCTATAAATTTAATTTTTAAAACTTAAATGTGCAAAGTTTTAATTGAGTAGAACCGAAACTAAAAGAACCAAGTTCTTACTTAGATAAAATATATAAACAAAAAAATCCCACCTAATAAGTGGGATTTATATTTTAAAACAGAACTTCTATTAAATGTTTTCTGCATCTCTTAATTGCTGAACATATTGCGCCTTTTGTAATTGCGCTCTACGTGCAATAGAAGGCTTTGTATACTGCTTACGTGTTTGTAACGCTCTTTTGGTTCCAGTTTTATCAAACTTTCTCTTATAGCGCTTTAAAGCTCTATCTATATTTTCTCCTTCTTTAATTGGAATTACTAACATAGTGTCTTAACCTCCTCTCTTTTAAAATTTTGGAGTGCAAATATATAATATTTTTTATTTGTAATTGAACAATCAATAAATTTTATTTTCTTCTGATTTTTACCCAATAAAATCAACAATAAGACACTTTGATATTGTTGAAGTTTTCAATTAATTTTGCGACATCATAAAAAGTCTACTCCTACTACTATTTGGGAAATTAGACTTTTTCGTATTAACTTCAAATTAAAGCGTCTTGGACAATACAAAACAAAAAACTGCTAATTCAAGGATTAAACCAAGAGTCATTATTTTAAATGGTTTCCTCGGTTCTGGTAAAACTACATTGTTTAGAAAGCTTCTTGCTCAATCAAAAAAGAAAGCTTTACCAGTTTGTGCTATTGTTAATGACATGAGCGAACTTGATGTAGATGGAGAGTTAATTGCCAATACCGATATTGTTGAAGATAACGATAGTATTATGCAATCTATTCATTCTTGCGTGCTTAGTAGTAAAATAGGTTTGGAAAAACTAGATTTAGCATTAAATACGCTTTTATCTAATCACCAACCGGATTTAATAATTATTGAAACGTCTGGAAGTTGTCACCCGATGCCTTTAATTGAATTCTTTAAAACGCAAAAGCACTTAATCCTAACTGGTGTATTTACATTAGTAGATAGTTTGATGTTAGCCCACGATTACGATTATGGTAAAACACTTATTCCTAAAATGCAGCAAAATTTAAGTAACAATAAGCGAGACATGGTAAACTTGTTAGTTGAGCAAATTATGTTTTGTAGTCACTTAATACTGACCAAATCAGATCGAATTAAACAAGAGAAGTTATCTGAGATAGCGCAACATATTCAACCAATAAACCCTTATGTTTCAATCTTAGCTGTTGTATTTGGAAACTTATCTATTGATCAAATGTTAGAACTACCCGAATATGATTTTAACCGAGTTGAACAATTAACAAATGAGTTGAGACCAGTATTAGCTTCTGAGTCTTATGGTGACCGCCCATACAATATGGCCACGCGCGTAATAAAAGACCATAGACCTTTTCATCCTCAAAGGTTATGGGATGTATGCCACCAATATCTTGACAAAAGAATTTACAGAAGTAAAGGCTTTTTTTGGTTAGCTAGTCGTGATAAAATTTCACTTCTCTGGAACCAAGCTGCTGGTAGTATTAATCTTGAATTAATTGGCTATTGGCGTTCTGGAATTTTAGAAGATGAAAATAATGGTCTTCTTGAGCACGAAATAAAACTACTGGAAGAAAAAATAGCTGAAGAAGCTGGAAGGTTTGGAGATCGCCACTGTCATCTTACCGTTATTGGTGATAAAACTCAGGTTGATAGATTTACTGAAGCTCTTAAATCATGTTTCTTAACGGAAGAAGAAATAATCCATTATGAAATGGGAGAACAATTCCCTGATCCTTGGCCTAAAAACATAGTGAATATGGCGAATTAGATTTCCGCTTTTCTTTAGCCTAACTTAAATGAAAGCAGCATCTACTTCTCTGTACTTTGTTCTTTAACCTAAAATATAGATTAAGTAACTGGCTTATAGTCTTTACCGTCAATTACAATCTTAGCAATAATTTCACGAAGTATTTCTGAAGTTCCTCCTCCAATAGGACCTAATCTACTGTCTCTTAATAATCTTGCCATTGGATAATCTTCCATATAGCCATAACCTCCTAAAAATTGCAGGCAATGATATATAACGTCATCTGCCATTTGAGTAGATTTAAGCTTTGACATAGTTGCTTCTTTTACAACATAATGACCTTTATTTAGCTTATATGCAACCGAATAGTTAAACTCTTTACAAAACTCCATTTCGGTGTAAAGATCTGAAAGCTTATGCCTTAATGCTTGAAAGTTATCTATGGATTTTCCGAAAGCCATTCTTTCGGACATATATTGTTTGGCATAGTCAAGAGCATACTCAGCTCGAGCATGGGCATTAACTCCCATAATTAACCTCTCAAGACCAAAATGCTGAACTATATATGAAAACCCTTTGTTTTCTTCACCCATTAAGTTCGATACAGGAATTCGAACGTTATCAAAAGCAATTTCACCAGTATCCGAAGCTCTCCAACCAAGTTTATCTAACTTAGTAGCAGAAACCCCAGGTGTTTCTCTATCTATAACAAATATGCTTATTCCTTTATTACCTATTTCTGGGGTTGTTTTTGCTGCCACAACTAAATAGTCACTATAAACACCATTAGTAATAAATGTCTTGGAACCATTAATTACGTATGTATCTCCGTCTTTAACAGCTGTTGTTCTCATTCCTGCAACATCACTACCACCAAAAGGTTCTGTAATGCATAAACAACCTAATTTATCACCTGAAATACTTGGTTCTAAATAGTTTTGTTTTATGGCTTCATCTCCTTCTGCATTAAGGTGCGTCATAGCCAAATACATATGTGCCCAAACTGCTGCTGCAAAACCTCCAGAATTTATCTTTTGTAGTTCCTCAAGAAGTATAACCATATAGAACATGTCTAAGTTAAGACCTCCATACGTTTCAGGGTAACTTATACCTAAAAAGCCCATATCTCCGAATTTCTTCCATATAGACTTATCTATTGTTCCTGTTTTTTCCCATTCTTCAATGTTGGGAACTACTTCTTTATTTAAAAAATCTTTTAGGCTTTCTCTAAAAAGGTTATGTTCTTCAGTGAAGTACATACTATTCATTTGCTCTTTTTTTTAATGGAAGCACAAATATAATTCAATTATCTCTATTTTATTTATTGGAAAGCCTTTTACTTTTGATAATTCGGTCATAGAATTAATGCCTTCTCTTAACACTCTTTCCTCTATTATATTGGCTGCTAGGTCATAATCTATATGTTGTATGGTAACTAACTCTTCAACAGTGGCTTCGTTTAAATTTATCTTTTTTACACTACGAGGTGTGTTAACTGTAAAATCGCTTAAGATAAGTTCAATTAGCTCTGGTGTTAATCCATAAACATCCTTTAATTGTACATCGGCAATAAAACCTCCTATAAATGTATTTCTAAACCTAATTATTCTTTGTGATAGCACTTTTCCAACTCCGTTTACAATTTGTAATTGTTGCGCTGTTGCTTTATTAAGATCTAATTTTTGACTGTAAGTTTTGGGTTGGGCTGATTTTAAATTATTCGCTGCACGTTTAGCTTTGTTTTTTTCACGGAAATCTGGAAATTTAAAATAAGGGGAAATACGACTTAAAAGTGAATCAGAAACCTTTGTAACTTCCTGAAACTGCAGTGATGAATTTATCCATTTACCTTTTGCTCTGTAGGCAAACAATCTATCTATTTCTTTAGTTGACATGCCCAAAACAGCTCCTTTATAATCTGTTATGTAATTAGGGTTAAAGGGAAACATCTTGGGTTTTCTGGATTCAATCTCAATATTCCTTAGCGAATCAATCTCTTTATTAAATTGAGCTAATTTTTGCTCATTTACAATTATTTCGGTCGAAGAAAAATCAATTAAAAAATAAATGGTTTGTAAAATAAGAATTAAAACCACCAATAAAAAAATCCCATTTCGTTGCTTTTTAGTAAACATGAAATGGGACTTCATTTTGTTTTGTATTTATTTTAAGCTTTAGCTGCTTTAATTGCGTCTAAATACCTTCTAAGTTGTTTTTTCACAACTGGGAATAAGAAATAAAGACCAATCATATTAGGGAATACCATTGCAAAAATCATTGCATCCGAAAACGCCCAAATAGAGTTCATACTTGCAGCTGCTCCAATTATGATAAATAATAAGAATAATAACTTGTAAACTAAATCTGCAGTCTTACCTCTACCAAACAAAAACTTCCAAGATTGTAATCCGTAGTAAGACCAAGAAATCATAGTTGAAACAGCAAATAAAACAACAGCTATAGTTAAGAACACATTAGAAAAAGGAATATATTCAGCAAAGGCAGAAGCGGTAATTCCCGCACCTTCTTTTAATTCTCCATTAATTAAAACTTTTCCTTTTACGTCTGTATACGTTATACCGTCAACAACTGCACTAAAAGTTCCGTCGGCTTGCTCAATCATACCAGCAACACCTCCATAATCGAAGATTCCTCCAGAGTTAAAAATTATAATAACTAGTGCTGTCATTGTACAAATCACTACCGTATCGATAAAAGGCTCTAATAATGCTACTAATCCTTCAGAAGCTGAATACTTTGTTTTTACAGCAGAGTGCGCAATAGATGCAGATCCTGCTCCAGCCTCATTTGAAAATGCAGCTCTTTGAAATCCGACTAATAATACACCAATAACACTTCCTACTCCAATAGCTGTAGGGTTAAATGCTTCGGAAATTATTAAGCCAAAAGCATCATCCACAAATGATATGTTAGTTAAAATAATATATAAACAAGCCACAATATAAAGTACAGCCATAAATGGAACTACTTTCTCTGTTACCGAAGCAATACGCTTAATACCTCCTATAATGATGATACCAACTAGAACAGCTAATACCAAACCAATTAAGGCTCCAGCACTAGAACTTTCTAATCCCATTAGTTCCTTAAGAACTACTGTTGCCTGATTAGATTGTGCCGCATTACCTCCTCCAAAAGATCCTCCAATACAAAATATGGCAAAGAAAATTGCTGCTATTTTACCTAAGGTTTTAAATCCTTTATCCTTTAAGCCTTTTGATATGTAATACATTGGTCCGCCGTAAACCGTACCATCTTCGCCAACGTCTCTATATTGTACACCTAGAGTACATTCTACAAATTTTGTAGACATACCTAACAAACCACAAACAATCATCCAGAATGTTGCTCCAGGTCCTCCAAGGGCAATTGCCAATGCAACACCGGCAATATTACCATTACCAACTGTTCCTGATACTGCTGTAGCCAATGCTTGAAAATGACTTACCTCTCCTTCTTTACTTTCATCTCTAATAGTTTCAATTGCATCTCCTCCTGGGGTAGAATCTCCATATGCTGGCTCTACTGTGGCATGATCTACATCATCATATTTACCTCTTACTACGTTAATAGCTTTACCGAAAAATCTAATGTTTGGGAAACCAAAATAAATCGTAAAAAATGCGGCACTTCCCACTAGTAGCATTAATACGAAAGGCGTACCTCCTATTTCAAAAAATATTACATTACTAAAAAAATCAGAAAAAGGTTTAAACCCTTCGTCAATACGTTGATCTAAACCTTTTTCAGCAGTTTCTTGCGCAAATGTTACATATGGAATTATAAATGAAGTTATTAATAGAAGATATTTCTTCATAAGATATTTGAATTAGTTAGAAATTAGTCAGATTTTATTGAAAAATCGTTATTAAAGTCAGCAATATGCTAAAAATTATTGATTTGATAAAATTGAATTAAACATTTAACTGTTTTCAATATCGATATCAAAGGCGGAATTTAATTCCTCTATTTGCTCTGGTCTTCCCAAAACAATTATTTTAGAATTAGCTTCTAAAATGGTACCTGCTTCAGGATTAACAGTATATTCTCCGTTAGCATTTTTGTATCCAATTATATTACAACCTGTAATTTTTCTAAAGTCTAAATCCTTTATGGTTTTTGGCTTTTTGGATTTATATAATTTTTCTACCGCAACTTCTTCAATATTAATATTGGATTCCCCTACAATAGAAAGATTATCAATGAATTCCATTAATCCTGGTACAACTACTAAAGATGCCATATGATCCCCTCCTATCATATCTGGTAAAATAACATTGTTGGCTCCGGCAAACTTAAGTTTATTATAAGATGACTCTTGCGATGCTCTGCTTATTATATTTATATTTTTGTTAATCTGTCTTGTAGAAAGTACTACAAATAAATTGTCCGCATCATTAGGCAATGCAGAAATAAAACTAGACGCTCTATCAACCCCCGCTAAAAGCAAAGTCTCATCTTCATTGGCATTTCCAATGACATAAGGAACCCCATCTAACCTTAAACGTTCTTCCATTTCCTTACTTTTCTCAATAACAACAAAAGATTTATTATGCGCCATTAACTTTCTAGCAGCTTGCTTACCGTTTCTACCGTAACCACAAATAACAACATGGTTTTTAAAACTATCTATTTGTTTCTGCATCTTTTTATGTTTTAATTCTTCAACGTCATTTTTACTTAATATATATTCGGTAATAATAGAAATAGCATAACCGACTATAACAACACTTGCTAAAATTAAAAATACCGTAAATATTTTAGATTGTTCGTCTAAGGGTTCTACTTCACCAAAACCAACTGTGGTCATGGTAATAACCGTCATGTATAAGGCATTTACCCATGTATACCCTGAAATAAATTTATAGCCCACCACCCCTATTAGCAATAAAACACCCAATAAAGTGAAAGCTGCGTAAATTTTTGAACGGAAGAGTTTTACTAATGGATTCATATATTATAAATCAAAAACCGATGAACGTTTTGTATAAATTCTGTCTTTAATACGCATCCAAAACGCCAAGAATAAATATAGAGCAAAACCAAATCCTACAGTAACAAAAGTTAAATACATAAAGGATAACCTCACTACCTTTGCCCTTATACCCAAACGGTCTGCTATACGTTGGCATACGTAATAACCATGCTTTTGAAAAAAATATAATGGTTTATAAACATTCATGCTGCAAGTTAATCTTTACTTTACAAGTTTAAAAGTTTATTTATTTAAAATTGAATTACCAATTGCACATTGTAAACATCTATGTTTATTACAATACTCCGATTTAAGCTGAATTAAAGCCTGTGAATGTAATGATGTGTTTGCCACATCTTTTAACCTATTAAATGCGGAAATAACATTATTCTTCTCAGGTTTAATAGCATTAGCCATATCTATCAGAATTGAATCGTCTGAAATACCATTTTGCTTGTTATAACTAAATTTTAACGGTAACACGGTATTTATTAAAAGTAAGTCTATAAATGACTTAGACAGCATCTTTACACGCGCTTTAGATTCTTTCTGAAATGTATAATGAGTATTCCAAAAATTGGATGTACCCACGTTTAACAAGTCATAAAAGTCTTCAATGGTAGAAGTTTCAATTATTTTAGAGAATAAATTTTGGTGTTTGTTATACAAGCAAGCTAGCTGAGATAGTCTTATTGTTGGAAAATTTAAGGGTCTTAATCTAAAAAATTGAGCAGGAATAACATTTGTGTTATCCAAACCGAACTTCTGTTTTAAAAATTTATATTCTTTGGAAAGTTCCATATAATAGGCATTTTCAATACTATTTTCCAACAACCCCATTTGGCCAAATAATAGTGCTTCTAACGAAAGGTGATTGGATTGTACTTTTCTAACAATTGAAAAATCAATAGAATTTCCTAAACTGCCAAACGCATTGCCATTCACTTTAAGTCCAAAGTTTTTTAAAAGCATTTTAAACAAAACCGCTTCCCAGTTATTCTTTGAAGATTTCAGCATAGTATCCATAGCTCCAGATTTTCTTTCTAGACGCTCAAAGTATAGACGCTCCAACCAATTATTCATTAGAAACGGACTAATGGAGTTAAAATCATTTTCACAATTAATCCACTTATTTCCTTTTGAAAAAAGGTTGCGATAATTTTCTAAGGTGTTGGGCTTAACCAATGAGTTTAATTCCAAGGTAGGTAGAACTGTATTATCCTTTCTAAAAACCTCTGTATCTTCCTCCCAAACCACATGTAAAATTACATTATCATAATTCATATCAGTTTCATGATTATGTAGAAACCAATCTGATGATTTTACATGTATCTCAACATTTCCTGCCCATAATTGATTTCCTATTTTAATCTTCGAATTAAAAAAATCTGGTCCAGAATTGGTATTATAGGTACCTACCGAATTGATAATAAGGTCTTCATTGTTTGTGGTTTTAAGTTCACCAAAATCAATCTTTTTATGTTTCCATATGTAATGTAAAAAGTCTTCCTGCATGCCTCGAATATAGAAAAATCTTACAAAAAATAAAAACCGAATCATTTACTATGTTTTAAAACTCATATCTGAACTTCCAAACAAACAAGTACCAATAACTTTGTCTAAAACAAAACAATACTAGATTATGAAAAAATTAATGCTATTAGTTTTTGCCTTATTTCTGGCCCTAGCTGTAGATGCTCAGGAAAAGAAAACCATTAAAGGTGCTATTGCATATGCCAAATTAGACAAAGCAGAGTCTACTAAGGTTTTAGCTATTCAAAAGGAAAAAGTAGCCAGTATAAAGGCTATTAAAAAGCAAAAACTAGATAAAGCTATAGAAAAAGAAAAGATAAAAGAGGTTAAACAAACGTCTTCAAAAAAAATAAGAGCCATAGTGGGTAAGGAAAAAATGAAACTTATGAGCGCTTACTGGAAAAAAAATTAGTTTTTTAGATTTTTATGTTTAAGTTTAGTAAAAGGAGGGACTCAATATATTGGGTCTCTCTTTTTCATTTATAAAAGTATTAATGTGGTAGTTATTTGTAATTTTGTAATTAATTTACATTAATGGAAGCACTAACATTAACCACACCTGCCCTACTATTTTCGGCCATATCGCTTATCATGTTGGCATATACTAATAGATTCTTAGCTTATGCAGCTGTAATTAGAAATTTACATGATAAATACAAGCAGAATAAAGATAGCATTATAATTGCTCAAATTAAAAATATTAAACAAAGACTCTACCTTACCCGTTCTATGCAAATCTTAGGTATTACCAGTTTGCTGTTATGTGTTCTTACTATGTTTTTAATTTATGTAGACCAAAATACCATTGCTATCTGGGTATTTGGAGCAGCCCTACTTCTGTTAATTGCCTCTTTATCTTTGTTAATTGTTGAAATTCAGATATCTGTTAAAGCCTTAGAGCATCATATTAGTGATATTGAAGGGGAATAGCCAACTAATCGAACCTAATAGCTCTTACTGGCGAAATCTTAGTTATTACATAAGAAGGAATTAAAAGCATTAGCAAGCACAATACAAGTGTTCCCAAATTTAATGCTAGAACATAACCTAAGCTTATATATACTGGAGCCTCTGTAACGTAATAAACCGTTGGATCTAAGGTAAAAAGTTTAAGGTATTTTTGAGCAAATAACAAGGCCAAACCTATAAGGTTCCCCCAAAACAAACCAAGAAGAATTAGGTAAGATGCGTTGTACAAAAACACCTTTCTAATGCTGAAATTATTACTACCTAAAGCTTTTAAAATTCCAATCATTTGAGTACGTTCAAGAATTAGAACCAGCAATGCCGTAATCATATTAATTCCAGCTACGAGTATCATCATACCAATAATACCGTAAATATTGGTGTCAAAAATTTTAATCCAGTCGAAAATTGATCGGTATTTATTCGTTATCGTTTGCCCATAAAGTTTGGATGGTACACTGTTGTGAATCTCTTCTCCTTTTATGTCTAATTCATCATAATCTTCTATAAAAACTTCAAAGTTACCAACCTCATTCTTTTTCCACCTATTAATACGTTGAATATGGCGAATATCTCCTATAATGTAATTGGCATCAAAATCTTGAAAACCCGAATTATAAATTCCCTTTATTTTGTACGTTATGATGTTTGGAACCTTTTCTGTATCATTTTTAAAGAACACCATTTGAAAAGTTTCATTAAGCTTAAGTGCCAATCTATTGGCTAGGTATTGAGATATCAGAACATCTTCGTTTCTTTTTGGAGTATAATCCAGTAATTCACCTTCAACCAAAAATTCTTTAAAGTATTTCCAGTTATAATCTCCTCCTACACCTTTTAAATATGTTCCTTCAAAATCCTTTTCAGTTCTTACAACACCATATTTAGAGGCTACCGCTTGGATATGGTCGATGCCTTCAACTGTGTTGAACTCCGGATAGAAATCTTGTTCATTAGAAATTGGAGTAATACTCTCATCTGTATTATTGCTATCGTAATTTGAAATAATAACGTGCCCATTAAAAGCAACAACCTTATCTCTAATCTTTTGTTGTAACCCAACACCTGTGGCAATAGCAATCATCATTACAACAATACCTATAGCTATAGCAGCAATACCAATTTTTATTATTGGGGCCGAAACACTACTTTTATACGCTTTACTACTAATAATGCGTTTAGCTATAAAATACTCGTAATTCAATTTATATAATGCGGTTAACTCTTGTCAAAAATACAGTTTTATTATTTGTTATTATACTTATTTCTTGTGGAAACTCTAAGAAGAAGAACGATGGGATACATAAGACCGAAAGTGAGATTCTCAACGTCGTTCAGAATGACAGTACTCTGGTTATTGCTTCAAATCGAACTGAACTTTATTTACCTGTTTTAAAAGGAAAACGTGTTGGTGTTGTAGCTAATCAGACCAGTGTAATATTCAAAGAAGAGATTACTTCGTCACTAAACACCTCTAAAAAAGACAGTAATACGCACCTTGTAGATTCTCTATTATCATTGCATGTAAATATTAAAAAAGTATTTGCTCCAGAACATGGTTTTAGAGGAAGCGCTGATGCCGGAGAACATGTTAAAGATGGTTTTGATACCAAAACTAATTTACCCATTTTCTCTCTTCACGGAAAAAACAAAAAACCAACTCAAGAACAGCTTAGCGATTTAGATATTGTTGTTTTTGATATTCAAGATGTTGGCGTGCGTTTTTATACTTATATTTCTACGTTACACTATGTTATGGAAGCCTGTGCAGAAGCCAATATTCCTGTTGTTATTTTAGATAGACCCAACCCAAACGGACACTATATTGATGGTCCTACTTTAAAGGCCAAACACAAAAGCTTTCTTGGAATGCATACTATCCCTTTAGTTCATGGTATGACCATAGGAGAATATGGAAAAATGATAAATGGAGAAAAATGGTTAAAAAATGGTATTCAATGTAAGCTTGAAATTATTCCTGTTAAAAATTACGGACACCAAACACCATACAGTTTACCTCAACGCCCTTCTCCTAATTTACCTAATGATAAATCTATTGAATTATACCCAAGCTTAGGTTTATTTGAAGGCACCAACATTAATGCTGGCAGAGGTACGGAGTTTCAGTTTCAACGTTATGGAGCGCCATTTCTAAATAAGGAAACTATGTTGTTTACATATACCCCTGTTTCCAATTTTGGAGCTAAATACCCTAAGCAACAAAATAAATTATGTTATGGTGAGGATTTAAGGAGTGAAATGGTTAAGGGAGAAATGACCTTAAAATGGGTTATTAAAGCTTACCAAAATGCAACCGACAAATCTAAATTCTTTAATACAGATAATTTTACAAAGCATGCCGGAACCACAACGCTTCAAAAACAAATTGAATCTGGAATGTCTGAAACAGATATCAAAGCAACATGGCAGAAAGACTTAGAAGCTTTTAAACTTGTTAGGAAAAAGTATTTGATTTATGATTAATATACCTTTTATAATTGAAGTTAGCATAGCTTCTGTAGTCGTTCTTCCTTCTTGATGACATGACACTATTCTATTAGTTTAATTAATCTATCAGGATAATCGGTAATAATACCATCAACTTTAAAATCCATCATAAGTTGTAAATCTTCAACCTTATTAATGGTCCAAGGGATAACCTTAAAACCTTCTGCCTTTAGGTTTCTTACTTTTTTAGCATCCAATAGTTTATAATATGGACTAATAATTTCAGGTAGGTAAGACATCTTAGTCATTTTGTTCCAAATATCTTCATCTTCATCAATTAGTAAAGCTACTTCCATTTTTGGAGCTTGCTTTTTTATCTCTTCTAAAGTTCTTAGGTCAAAACTCTGTAAGTTAACCTGATTAAAAACATCATTTTTGTTGATTATATCCAAAACCAACCCTACAAATTCTTCAGGCTTTGGAGTATAAATTTCATCGTATTCTGGTTTCGATTTTAACTCAATATTGAATTTAATATCAGGGTTCTTTGCTAAAGACATTTTAAAAACCTTATCTAAAGATGGTTTATAGGTTTTTAACTTTTCTTGTTCAGGAAATCTTGGATGAACTTTTGTACCACAATCGAACTCTTTAAGATCATTAAACGTCATTTGATAAACATTGTATTGTTTCTCTTCGGCTTCAGTTATTTCAGTTCCATCTGGAGCTAAACACATTTCATGATTCATAAAAGGTTCATGTGAAACAACAACCATATTGTCTTTTGAAACAACTACATCTAATTCCAAAGTATGAACTCCCAAATCAATGGCTTTTCTAAAAGCTTCAATAGTATTTTCTGGCATTAACCCTCGGCATCCGCGATGGCCTTGAATATCAATAGTATTATTGTCTTTGCAATTCATAAAAAGTATCAAAAAAACTAAACTAGCTACAACAGAAAAATGCTTCATTCCTTTAATGCTTCAATTTTCAATTTATTATAAATAGGTTTAAAATCTATCATATACGTACCAACAGTTTTCCCCCAGCTTGAAAAGAATAAATACTCTTTATCTCTTGTAACATAGGGTCCCCAATTCCATTTAGAAATACTGTGGACTTCCTTACCTAAGTTTAATGGTTTGGTCCATGTATTATTTTTTCTTTTGAAAGATATAAATAAATTAGAATTTCCATAGAATTTATAATTGCCTCCTTTATTTTCTTTACCAAATAGCAGTATTAAAAAGTCCTCATTTGGTGACATATAAAAATCTGCCCATTCTCCTTTTATATTAAAGCCTAAACGATTAATAATGGTGTCTTTTTTTGATGTAATTACTTGGAATACATCTTGTACACTTTCAGCTTTATTAATACCTGCTGTATAATAGTAACTGTTTTTTTTAGGTGATTGAAAATAATGTGATTTTCTAATTGAAGGATTAAACTGTTTAGGCGTTTGCCACCCTAGCTTAGTTTTATTAGTATACAATCCTTTTACGAGAAGTGTGTCATCATATTGAAAATACAGTGTTTTTTCATTTTTGGAAAACGCTGGTGCTCCTGCACTATCTGCGAAAACTTTTTGAGGTGCACCCCAAGCCCCTTCTGTATAATTAATTTTCATGATATGAGCTTTTGCATCATGCTTTCCCAAAGTTCCGTAGCCATTTCTAACACCGTAATAGATTTGCTTTCCGTTTTTAGAAATGGCTATACGCTCTGTTGCCATAAACCCTTTTTTTATTTGAAAATTGACCAATATGGGTTTCCCTTTTGGAAGTGAATCTACTAAATGGGCAAGAAATTTTGAATCTTGTGCACATACATTAGCATTGCTAATAGTTGAGATAATGACGATTAAAACGTATCTGAATGACTTCATGCTATATTTAATTTGGTGGTGTTATACCTTTTAATCTTAGGTAGATCATAAGTTGTCCTCTATGATGCGCATTATGATTTAAAACATCTATTACTTTTTCTGTTAACTCGGGAGAAGCTTTAGTGGAGGTCATAAATTGAATAAGATTGTCAAATTCTTCATTTGCGTATTCAATAAGCTCTTGCTTTGAAAAACGATTTTCATCTCCAGGTTGCCATTTAATGGGCTCATTTTTCAATAATGCTATATTCCACTCAATAGAGTATACAATGTGAGATACTAAAGCTTTATATGTTCTAAGGTCATCAGTTGGTTTATACATATATAGGCTTTCGGGCATGGCTTCTATTACTTTAATAGTAATTGCCTTTGTATTTTCTAAACGTTCTTTTAAAAAGTTATAGTCTCCGACTTCTTGAGCTTCAGTTTTCAACTGAAAACCAATCATTAAAAGACATAACATGCCAACAAAAAATAAATTGCTTTTCATAATTAGAGGGTTTAAATTCACAATCAAGTATAACCTTAATTATCAACGATTTAAACAACAAATGAGTTTTTAAATACAATAAATTTTTAATGAATCAGGTTTTAGAATATCTGACCAATAAAGACCAAAATCTAAGTAATTCTTCTTCAACAATTATTTTTTAATCTATTTTCTTCCACTCATATAGCTGTTCTTTTTGTTTTGATATAAACTTTATATTTCCAAGAATGTCTTTAATAAATTCCACAGTGATAATTGGTCTTGCATTCCTCATTTGAAATTTAGTATTTGTAAGCGGAACCATTTCAAGTTTCCACTCAACAGTATCTAATACTAACTTATTCTCTAATTCATATATCTGGATGGTTTTCTTTTCCCCATCTATAATAGATTCATATGTTCCCTTATAACTTTCTTTTAACTCTTTATTTAACTGAAATGATGCTAATTCGTTACCACTTGCTAGTTTTGCTAAATCTATAGCAATTGTATTAACATCTGTATCCCCATAGTTAGATAAAACAATAACTTGGATATCTTCCTCTGGTAAATACAAAAACAACGAATTAAATTCGGATATGCCACCGCTATGTGCAATAGTTTTACTTCCGTTAATATCAATAAAATCTAAAAACCACCCATATCCATAATTAGAAATAATACCATTACTATATTCATATTTTGTAATTGCCTTAGTAACCCATTCTTTGCTTAATAGCTTATTATTGAATACGGCTTGCTGCCATTTAAATAAATCTTCGGTGGTAGAAAGTAGCGCACCAGCGGCATAAGGAATTGACATACTCCAATAATCGCCTTTTTTTAATTCTCCATTATCTTTGACATATGAGGTTGCACGATTTGGAATAATTTTAAAATTATTACCATAAAATGAATTTTTCATTCCACATGCCTCAAAAATATTTTGTTTCACATAAGAAGCATATGAAAGTTTTGAAACTTTCTCAATTATAACTCCCAACAAAAAATAACCAGAATTTGAATACGAAAATTTTGTTCCCGGCATAAAGTTCAAAGGTTCATCTTTGAAAAAAATAATAATTTCAGTTGACTCCAAATCACTTCGTAAAATAAAAGGGTTTTGATGGTTTAAACTTAGATATTCTTTTATTCCAGATGTATGTGTTAATAGGTGTTCTATGGTTATAGTATAATCCTTTGAAGGAAAATAGGGTATAAACTTTTGAATGCTATCCTCAAGAGATAATTTCCCTTTTTCTACTAACTGTAAAATACACAATGCCGTAATTGGTTTTGTTAATGACCCTATTTGAAAAACAGTTTCATTAGTGATTGGTGTATGCCATTCTTGATTGGCTAAGCCAAATCCTTTGCTGTATAAAATCTTTCCTTTTTTCCCAATTAAAACAGATGCTCCCTGCTCATTTTTGTTAATTTTTTTGGCTAGATATTTTTCAATTCCTTTCTTTATCTTTTTGTTAGATTGACCATTAATAATACTTGTTAAACCAAAGGCTAGTATTAATACGATATAAGCAGTTTGTTTCATTTTTAGAATTTTATTTATTTTCTACAAATGAAAAATTTATGAGTACTCCGGTCTACTCAAATCTAGATTTGAGAACTGTTTATACTGGTATTAGTACAATTTAACCTGAAAGCTTTGGGAGATTGTTTCACAATTTTCTTAAAAGTACGTTGAAAAGTTGCTTGAGAATTGAAACCACTTTCTAGTGCAACGCCGGTTATGGTTAAATGGTCAAAATCGGGGTTTATTAATTTTGATTTCACTTCTTCAATTCTATACTCATTTACATATTCGTTGAAGCTTTTTTGAAGGTGTTGATTTAACACGGCTGAAATAGTTTTTTGAGGAATTTTCACGTATGCTACGATATCATTTAATTTTAACGACGCATCAAGATACAGTTTATCGTTTTGCATCGCATTGTTCAATTTCAGCACTGTTTTTTCAATTATATGTGGTTCTAGTTTTGTCTTCGGTGCTCTATGCGCATTTACTTTAGTTCCTATTATATATCCTTTTATTCCTAACCAATAAACTAAAACTGAGAGTGGGATATAAATAGGAAACCAGCCTAGTACCTTTACTAGTTGTTCTGATGCAGAAGGTATAACATAAGGTATTAAATAGAATAACCAAAGTATTGAAAACATCAAAAATGCTTTAAACAACTGCCTCACCCAACTTATTGTAGCTTTGTATACTTTAGAATCGTTATTGGCACTTATCTCTTTATAAGTTAACCGCAAATAAAACATAAGGGATAACCACCTAGGAATATCGCCATAGGTATTCCAGATGTAAATAAAATTTCCATAACCATCACTATTTTGCGAACTTATACTTTTCATCAATACGCCAACCACATATACTAGAGCTACTAGGTAAGGCACAATGTCGAATAAAACAGTATACAACTGAATTTTATGAGATTTATTAAGTTTAAACTCAGTATTAAACAAGGACTTCGTATAGAAATAAACTAGAGGAAATATTGGCATATAAATACCCAATGGTAATATGGCCCTTATTAGGTGATATGTCGTTGATTGAACGTCATTATCAATAGCTTGAAATAGATACACATCTAAACAGGCTAAAGAAATAAATAGAATTATCCAAGCTAGAAACTTATTAGACCTATTATGTTTATACTTAAAAAGTAATATGCTTGAGATAAAACCTTGTAAAGCTCCCAGTAAAATAACAATATTCAAAAAACTTTTAAAAGCCTCCATTCACTATAAATTAATAATCATGCAAACCATCATTAATTATGCCAATGTAATTTAAATCTCTGGTGTTTCAGTTGGCCTTTCATACTTCTGAAAAGGTTGTTTTAAAAGCTCTGTAATCTTTCCATTTTTTTCTTCATCTGGAAATACATCTACACCATACACCAATTTTTCTCGATCGTATTCTAGGTAAGTTCCTAATAACCTATCCCAAACAGAGAAAATATTTCCGTAATTAGAATCTGTATAAGGCAATCTAAAATGGTGATGCACTTTATGCATATCGGGAGAAACCAAAAGATAACTTATGGTCTTATCTATTGTTTTTGGGAGCTTTATGTTTGCATGGTTAAATTGGGAAAATACTAACGACAAAGATTGATAGAGCATTACAATACCAATAGGAGCACCAACAATGATAACGCCTAAAAGCGTAAAAGTAAATCGTATGACACTTTCAATAGGGTGATGTCGGTTAGCTGTAGTCGTATCTACATTATGATCTGTGTGATGTACCAAATGTACCATCCAGAGCGCTCCAATTTTATGTTCTACTAAATGGGCTAAATAGGCTCCGAAAAAGTCTAACAATAGTACACCGAGAAATATGTATAGTCCAAGAGACATTTCTGGTAGCCAATTTATAATTCCGAAGTCGTTTTCAGTAACCCAGTCGGCCGATTTTAATAAAAGAAAAGCCAAAACAAAATTTATAACCACGGTTGTTAGTGTAAAAAATATATTCGGCCATGCGTGTTTCCATTTTCTATAATTGAACTTAAACAACGGAACAGCACTTTCTATCAACCAAAATAAGGTTAATCCACCAATCAAAATGATACTTCTATGAAGTGAAGGTATATTTTCAAAATAGTTTAAAAATTCTTGCATGGTCTTATTTAGTTTTCATTAAATATACAACTCTTTAATAAACTATGCATGCATAACATTTGTTTTAACTACTAAACCTACGCTTAATCCATTGACGCGTAGGCCTTTCAATAAATTTAAAAGACAACCAACCTACCAAACTTGTAATTAGAAGAAAAGCTATTAACGACAAAAACGAGGGTATATCTTGAGTGTATGTTTGAAACGCTTTTTTGGGGTTAGTACCAACATTATTAAAAGGAATTAATATTACATGAATAATTACATTATGCCATATATAAATCGAAAATGACCAATTACCCAATTTAGTCAAAATTGGAAACGCATAAAATCTATCCATATTTTTACTCCCATAAGCTGAAATTAAAATTATCGTTCCCAAGAGAAAGACACTAATTACATCGTACCATCCCAACATCATAGAAATAATTACTAATGTACCAGTTACAACCAAAGTCCACCCGTTTCCTAAAACAGGTTTAAATTTCAATTTTTCAAAAACGAGCCAAATCCCCATACCGCATATAAATCCGACTATTCCTCTTAAAGTGCCATAATGCCAATTAACATCTAATGTTCTTTTATTCGGGTTTAATGGAAAGTCCATAAAGGGTTCTTTGGCTGACAATACAAACTCAATCAATATCCAACCTATTATAGCTATAACAATTGGTAAGAATTGTTTAAAACCTTTCAGCTTAGAAAAAACTATAAATAAGAAAGGAAACAATACGTAGGCCCACCACTCAGCACTTAAACTCCATGCTGGAGCATTCCAGGTATCAAAATTAAAAATACCAACTGTTTGTAAAAAACCTAATTGAACCAGAATACCATCTAGCCTATAAAGGTGTTGTTTAAAAGGTCCGAGATTATCATAACCAACTTTACTAAGTAAGCTTAAAAACACAAGTACTTCTGCTCCAATGGTTACTACGTGCAAAGGGTAAATTCTGGCTAATCTCGCAATTAAGAAGTTCTTATAACTTCGTTTTTCAATCCCATTAATAAAACTATCATTATAAACGTAGCACATTATAAAACCACTTAAAATAAAAAATAGATCAACCATTAAATAAAACTTATCTATTACATGTGCAGTATTACCTGAAGCTACAGGCGTCATAAAAAAATGAAAGTGTAATATGGCAACTAAAATTGCCGCTATGCCTCGTAATGAGGTTAGGTTATGTAAATATGGTTTTTGCATTTATTTTTGATTGAGATGATGAACTTATTTCGAATACTTTTTCTTTATCCATTGGCGTGTAGGTGTTTCTATATATTTAAAAGACAACCACCCCACCAAACTTGTAAGAAGCAGAAAAACTAACAACAACAATAGAATTACATAGGCAGGTTCACCTTGCCAAGGACGTAAGAGAAACTTTTTGGCTGGTTCAGTTAGTTGACAAAAGAAGTATAACCGAACCAAATTAATAAGTATCATATGCCATAGATAAATTGAAAACGACCAATCTCCTAATAGCCTTAGAGGTTTAAAACTGAAAAACTTGTTAATTCTAAAACTTCCATAGGCTATCGATAATATAATTACAGAAAAACAAACTACAGTAACCGTATCGTACCAGCTAAATTGCATCGATAGAATTGAGAGTAAAGTGAATATTAACAACACCCAACCATTTGCCAATACCTCTTTAAACTTTGATTTGTTATACATCTGCCAAACGACCATTCCGGCAACAAAACCAACAATACCCCGAATGGTTCCGTAATGCCAAATAACATTTAAAGTACGTTTCTCAGGGTTTGGAGGAAAATGCATAAATGGCTCCATACCGGCAAGAATAAATTCGATACATAACCATCCGCCAATTGCCATTATTAAACCTACTATCCAATTGGTATTCTTTAATTTCCTAAAAAAGATAAATAGAAATGGAAACAATATGTACGCCCACCATTCTGCACCTAAACTCCATGAAGGCGAATTCCATGAGGCGAAATCATGAAACCCAACAGTGTGCAAAAATGTTAAGTTAGTTGGTATAGCGTTTAGATTAAACATATTCTGCTTTGGTAGCGGTAAAAAATCAAACTTGCCTATACTCAAGATGAATAGAAAAATGAAAACTTCCGCTAATAATGTTAAAACGTGTAGAGGATAAATTCTAGCTAATCGGGCAATTAAAAAGTTCTTGTAGTTTTGCTTTTTAACACCAATTTTAAAACTACCTTCATAAACATAGCACATTATGAATCCGCTTAAAATGAAGAATAAATCTACCATTAAGTATAGTTTATCTATAACAGGAGCATTCTTATAAGGCATTATTGGCCCTAAGAAAAAGTGAAAATGAAGTACGGCTACCAAAATAGCGGCTATACCCCGTAAAGCTGTTAAATTATGAAGGTATGGTTTGCTGGTCATAATGCTAGAGTTTTAAATTCTATAGCATTTTACCTCTAATTATCAACCACTTAGACAACAAATGTCTTTTAAAACGCAACTATTTTATTTTGAACACATTAGCTCAATTTTTGAACTTTAAGAACCAATTTTTAAGAGTTAATTGCCTTTTTCATGGCTTCAACAATATTATAGGCCGCTGGACAAATAGCTACGTTTTTAAGTGTAAGATTAGCTATTTGCTGAAACTTTTTTCTGTCGGTATGTGGAAACTCTCTACAAGCTTTTGGTCGCACATCGTAAATAGAGCAATAATTATCCACTCCTAAAAACGTACAAGGAACACTTTGTAAGACATAATCATTTTCTTCATCTACTCGCAAATATTGCGCAATGAATTGTTGTGGCTTTAGTCTTAAAAATTTCGATATACGCTCTATATCTTTATTTGTAAACAACGGCCCAGTGGTTTTACAACAGTTAGCACACTTTAAGCAATCGGTTCGTTCAAATTCATCTTCATGCAAATCTTGCATGATATAGTCTAAATTCTTTGGAGCCTTCTTTTTTAATTTCTGAAAGAACTTCTTGTTCTCGTTATGCTTATCTTTGGCCTGCTTTGGAAGATTATCTATGATGTCTTGCATGGTGCTAATTTAGACATTTATTAAATTATAAAGATGTCACTTTATGTGATATTCTTGGGTAGTGGGCAAAGCAGAAGCATCCAAGAATTATTTATAGAGAAGTTTAGACTTAATTTATAATGACAAGTGGTCGATACGATTTCAGAAAAATGAAATCACTCGAACTGACAGAGGTAAACAATTTCAAGGAAGAGATTGCCATGTCCTTCGTCCTCGCAATGACAACAAGACCTATTATAAACGAGATGCTGAAACTAGTTCAGCATGACAAAAAATCGATTCCCGCCTTTGCGAGAATGAGCGAATATTAATTATGCAAGACATATTTGGAAAAGCTTTACTAGATTATCAAAATGGAAATTATTCTGAAGATATAATTACCGCAACAAGTATTTCAGAGGAAGATGTTTTACCGCTTCCCTACTTATTTAGGGACTTTACCGAAATGCCCAAAATAGAACAGCAAGCATTACAACTTGCTAAGGGTAATGTTTTAGATGTTGGTTGTGGCTCAGGGAGTCATAGCTTGTATTTGCAGGAAAAAGGCCTTTATGTTAAAGCTATTGATATTTCTGAAGGAGCTATAGAAGTTGCTAAGGAACGTGGCGTTTTAAATGCTGCAGTATTAGGTATATTAGAGGAAACGGAAACCTTTGATACTGTTCTACTACTAATGAATGGGACAGGTATTTTTCAAGAGTTGCAACAGGTTTCTAAATATTTAAAGCACCTAAAAAGCCTCCTAAAACCTAACGGACAAATTCTTATTGATTCTTCGGATATTAAATACATGTATGAAGACGAAGATGGTGGCTTTTGGCAAGATATGAATGCCAATTATTATGGTGAATTAGATTATTTTATTAGTTACAAAGGCGAAAAGGAAGTCCCTATGAAATGGCTTTATCTTGATTTTGACACCTTAAAACTAGCTTGTGAAACTGTTGGTTTAAAATGCAAGTTAGTCTTAGAAGGCGAGCATTTTGATTATTTGGCCAGATTGAGTTAGCTATTTTAAGTTTACATCATCTTTAGTGCCAAATTCTCCATCCTTTCCTGCAGATACAATTTTAAACATTCCATTCATTAAAGAATATTTATATTCCCTACCCCATGCATCCCTATACCAATCCTGTCTCATAGGATTGGTACCTATTGCTTCCTTCAGACTTTTAGGATAAGATTCATATTTATCATACCACATTTCAATCCATTCCGTTATTTGTTGAATTTCTTCTTTTGTATTTTTCGGATAGATTACCCTTTTCTGATAAATAAAAAACAAAACGAACCCTAAACCAAAAACAATTAAGGCTAAAAAAGTAGTTTTAGTACTAGGTTGTAAAAAATATTTTTCCAATGGTCTTTTAATACCATCTTTCTTTTCTTTTTTACCAACTTTCTTTTCGTGCTTATAATCGGCTATGTCAAGCCAAAAATCTGCTATAAGTTCTAAAATACCTTGAATCATGTTAGCTTAGATTCCCGCCTTCGCGAGAATGACAAATAAGATTATTTAGAAATCAAACTTAAACGTAGCTCCTGCTAAAAACTGAATGCCTTGAACTGGATAGTTTTGCCAACGTTGGTAGTCGTTATTTGCTATGTTATTAGCCTTAGCAAATACAGAAATTTGGTCATTAATATGATAGCCTAAATGTGCATTGGCATCAAAATAGCTTTCCAATGTTACTGTAAATGGCGATGTAATTGCGATACCATCGTTTAAAAAGAATTGATCCTTTCTTTCTCCTACATAAAACAAATTAGCTCCTGTAAACCAATGTTCATTAATTTGGTAGTCCATAAATAACGAACCATTGAAATCTGGTAAGTTCCAGGCTTCATCTTCAACATCGGTTGAATAACCAAAATACTCTGCTTTTATCCCTAGTTTAAAATTTCTATTTACATCTACATTTATTTCACCAGCTACTCCAAAAGTACTTACATCATCATAAACAATACCAAAAGAGTTCCCGTAAGAATAGGCCTGATCTGTCATTAAAGTAATACTATTGTTTTTAAACAATGCTTTATTTCTATTGGCTCTATAAAGTCCACTAATGTTGTAACTCATGTTACTGGATAGCTTTCCTTTTAAACCAATATGCACATTGTATTGTTGGTCTGTTGGCATTACAGCCAAAGTTGGAGATACAAATGGGTTTTCTGATGCAAAACCATAGTACGAATTCTGAATTAGCTCTCCTCCAATGCCTCCATAGGCAATTAATACATCATTAACTAACCTATAAGTTGCAGTAACGTTAGGGAATATGTAAAACTTGTTTTTCTTGGCTTCAGAATCTCTTAAAAACGATGTTGTAATACCCACATTAACGGTTAGGTCATCTTGCTTCATTTCGTAGGTTGGTGCAGCACTTACTATAAAATTACCGTACTTAAACTCTTCATCTACCTCATAACTTCTATCAAAAGTACCGTTTATATAATCGAAAGTGAATATGGTTGAAATCTCTTCTCTATTGACTGGAATATCAATTTTTGTATTTACTAAAAACCTGTTCTCTCCGCTACCTTGGTTATCACCAAAACGTCTAAAAAAGAAACTTCCTGAATTTATATAGGTGTCTTCAAATTTTATATCGCCACCAAAATGAGCATCATAAAATGTGTGTTCCTCATCTATATTGTCATTAATAGCATTTGTATCAAAAGGTTGTGGCACGCCATACCAATTGTATTTTTGACTAACAAATCCCGCCTCTACATTCCATGATAAATCTCTTAATTTTGTAGCATAATTGGCATTAATTTTTGATATAGAATAGTTATCATCAAAAGACACACCTTCTATTCCTCCAGCAGAAGAATTATGACTTATATAACCACCAACGCTTTCATTTCTATTAATAGCATGATTTAAATATACTTCACCCAAAATTGTAGTGTAGGTTCCAACACCTACAGTTGCATAATTATCAAATAACTTAACAGGTTTGCGTTTCTCTACAACAGCTGCTTTTCCTTTTGCAGGTGTAAAGGTTGATGCTACAGGGAACGAAAAAATATTGTACTTAACTTCCTTTTTATTTTCTGTAGTTTCATCTTCTAAAGTAGGGATTTCTTTTACTTTAAAAGCGTCTGAAATTGATGGTGTATAAGGTTTAACAACATCTATTACACCTGTATTGATTGTATCTTTATCTCTATTCTGTGAATGCATTACTATAACACTTAACAGTAATACAAAACTTAATATATGTTTTATGTGCTTGCGCATATTTTATAATTTTCTAATGATAATTGACTATTTTTTATTGAGTTGCCTCTTCTTTATTCAGTAAAATACTCTATCATAGAGTCACTAAGATGCAAAGAATTCAACCTTTTTAAAGATTTAATTAATCTATCTGCTAACTGAGACTGCCTACTGAGAACTGAATTCTGCATACTGATAACTGTATTACTCTGGTTGAATAGATGAGTTTGTTTTAGACTCTTCAACTTTTATTTTACTTAGTTCTTCTTTTGCTTCTTCAACAACATCATTAAATTCTGAAAAGTTTTCAATAACACTTTCTAGTATATAAGTAGCTTGAAAAGCATCATCTAGAGCATAAAAGTTCTTAGCCATAACAACTAAACCTTTTGCACTGTAATATTTATATCCCGAATAGTCTTTAGCCAACTTCTGAACAGCATTGTTAGAAGATTGAAACTTACCCTCTTTATTTTTAAAATAGGCATTATAATAAAGTGCCTCTGCAGCAGTTTCTCCCTGTGCTACCTTTTCAACCTTTGCATAGGCAGACTTCGCTTTAACTTCATCTCCAGTCTTAATAGCGGAACGGGCAATGATTATTAATGCATCACTCTTAATCTTGTTATCAATTTTGGAGCTTGCTAATACTTTTTCGGCATAAGACACCGCTTCATCATAATTGTTTAATTGATAATTTGCTTTCATTAAGTTAGATTGAGCAAATACCACATTTTGAGGAAAGTTAGCTTCATTCTCTAAACGTTTTAAAGTAGGAATAGCTCTTAACCAATCTTTTTCTTCTAAATAATATTGTGACAAACGTGATAGAGCTTCTTCTGTATATTCGCTTTGCGAAGCGTCTACAATGTATTTGTAATGTGGTGCTGCATTAGCTACTAAATTCTTTTTGTAATATAACTGTCCTAAATAGAAATGTGCTTGTAGAATGTGTAATCCGTTTGGAAAGTCATTTACATAACCATTAAATTGTCTAATAGCTTTTTCTGTATTTCCGTCTAAGTATTGCTTTTCTGCTGCGGTATAAGTGGCATTATCTAACTCAGAATCTGTTACCTCAACATAATCTAAGGTTTTTACCCAGCGCGCATAATCATCTACCCTCCCCATATCAATATAAATTAATTTGGCAGTAGATACAGCTTGAATAGACTCAGGAGTTCCAGGATAACTTTTAGCCACATTTTTAAACTTACCAAGTGCTCTTTCATTTTCACTTGCATTGTAAAACACCAGCCCTTGGCGTAACAAAGCTTTTGGTACAAAAGAGCTTGCCTTATACTCGGCATTTAATCTATCGTACATTTTTATGGCCTTATCTGTTTCACCTGTTTTTACATATGAATTACCAAGTTCATACATGGCGTCATCTCGTAACTTTGATGAAGTATAATCGTTAATAAACTGTTCTAACTCTTTAATCTTCTTATTGGCTTTTCCTAAATATCCGACACTAATAGCTTTTTGAAATGCCGGATAATCTGCTCCAATCTCACCTACTTTAATGGCATTGTTATAAGCATTTATAGCTGCTGTATAGTTACTGGTAACAAAATTGACATCTCCTAAACGTAAATAGGCATCATTCAACCTAACCTTATCATCTTTTCTATTAGCTATAAATTGATTGAAATAATCTATAGCTTTTGCATAATTCTTCAACTTAAAATAGGTGTAAGCCAAATTGTAATCTAGATTTTCTTTTTCTGGAGTATTTGTCATCCATTGCTCAAATTGTTTAAAACCAATTAAAGCATCTTCAAAATTAGTGAGGTTATAATCTGCCTCGGCTTTCCAGAATGTTGCTCTTGCCGTATAGTTTTCATCTTGTTGCTCTTTTAAAGATAAATCGAACAAATTTTCGGCTTCTAAATATTGATTTTCATTGTATAACTCAATACCTCTATAGAATGCCACTTTTTGATATGCTACTTTATTTTCAAAACTCTTTTTACCTTCTAACAACTTAAGTGCTTCTTTGTAATTCTTTGAAGTGATATAAGAATCTATTAACAACGTTTCAATTTCTTCTTTATAACTGGTCTCTGGATATTTATCTAAATAACCAGCTAAAACTTGAGGTGCTGGCTCATAAGGGTTCCCAATTTCATAACTAATTTTAGCGTAGTTTAACCATGCATCTTCTTGGATTTTTTTATCGAAGTCCATTTGAGAAGCTAACCTAAACGCATTTAAAGCCTCTTGCTTCTTACTTACATGAACATAACTTTCTCCTAAATGATAATATGCATTTTGGGCAATAGAATTATTACCACCTATTATTTTATTGAATTCAGAAATGGCTTTTTCATAATCTTTCTGTTTGTAGTACGCATATCCCAATTGATAGTAATCGGTATTACTCCATTTGGCAGTTCTATCTCGCTTTCCCTTTTTTCCTTTATAAGCAGTTAAGTATGGAATTGCCGCTTCATATTCTTCCAAATTGAAGTAACTCTCTCCAATAATTTTAGATAATTCTGAAATCTCATCATCATCACTACTGGCTAGACGTTGCTTTGCTAATTCTATTGCTTTTTTAAAGTTTCCTAATTTGAAGTTTAGATCTGCTTGATAGTAAGATAGTTTTTCTTTGTACCTTTCTTGGTCTTCAACTTGCTCAAAATACTCATTGGCTCTATCATAGTCATCTCCCTCATAAGCCATAAAACCTATATAATATTTTGCCTGAGAGCCAAACTCTTGAGAATTTTCTACCCTAGATAAATACTTCTTAGCATCTCTGTATTGTTTAGTTACAAATGCAGTGTAGCCATTATTAAAATAGAATTTTTCTTTTTCAGCTCTACCTAAAGCGTCTTCATTTACTTTGGCATACCATTTTCTGGCATGTGGGTATTTTGAGTTTTCAAAGTAATAATCGGCAACATCTACAAAGGCTGTATTTCGTTTTGTACTGGTTGGGTATTCTTTTACAAAATCCTCAACCATTTGATCGGCGTTATGCTGATTTAATCTAACCGCACAATTAGCCATATAGTAATCACAATTAGATAGTAAAATTTCTTCCTTCGCTGTTTTCTTTACATTCCCAAACATAGATTGCGCCGCCAAGTATTGTTGATTATTATAAAGCGATAAAGCCTTTTGGTAATCAACCATATTACTGGTATATGCGGCAGATTGCTGAGCTATTAGGTGAAGACTAAACCCTATAGCTACAAAGAGGGAAACGATACTTTTTTTAGTCATTGACTATTCGTTTTTTAATTTAATATCAAATATAATTTAATATACCCCCTATAACGAAATAATCGTGCCATAATTATAAACCGACTTATTAAATGTTAAAAAACATCTAAAAATCCTACTGAAGAATCTTAAGATTTTGAACACTAAACTTTGAACTTTAAAGTTTTTAATAATACATTTACCAAACTTAAAACTACGTTTCTATTTTATGTCGAACCCAATTTTACAATTACAAAACGCTTCTATTTACCAAAAAGATAATTTGGTTTTATCTAATGTTAATGTTGAAATCAACAAGGGTGAATTTGTGTATTTAATAGGTAAAACAGGTACAGGAAAAAGTAGTTTTATGAAAACCCTTTATGGTGATTTACCACTAAAAGAAGGCGACGGCAGTATTGTTGAATACGATTTAAAAACCTTAAAAGAAAAAGACATTCCTTTTTTAAGACGTAAATTAGGGGTGGTTTTTCAAGATTTTAAATTACTAACCGATAGAACAATTAACGACAACCTTCTTTTTGTTTTAAAAGCTACAGGTTGGAAAGATAAAGACAAAATGAATACGCGGATAGAAGAGGTCTTGGATAAGGTTGACATGAAAACTAAAGGCTTTAAATTTCCGCATGAGTTATCTGGTGGTGAACAACAGCGTATTGCTATTGCAAGAGCTTTGCTTAATAATCCTGAACTTATACTTGCTGATGAACCTACAGGAAACTTAGACCCGCAAACAAGTGTTGAAGTTATGGAAGTTCTACAGGATATCAACAAAAACGGCAATACCATTTTAATGGCTACACATGATTATGCCTTACTTCTGAAATACCCAAGCAAAACCTTAAAATGTGATAATAATGAGGTTTATGAGGTGGTGCAGAAGAAACGTTAATTTATGCTTTCAATATTAATTCCTATATATAATTATGATGTAACTACATTAGTTAAAGAATTACATAGACAGTCTAATGAAGTAAATATTGAGTATGAAATTATTTGTTTAGACGATGGTTCTAACTCCCCAACAAACAACGTTAACGAAGAAATTAATAAATTAAAAAATTGCACTTTTAAAGCCAATACTCAAAATATTGGTAGAAGCTCTATTAGAAATTTACTAGCAGAAAAAGCCATATACAACCATTTACTATTTATTGACGCTGATACTATTCCTAAATCTAAAAATTACATTTCCAATTATATTACACAAATAGGCAAGGGTTATGATGTTATACTTGGTGGTTTTTTTTATGATAAAATAAGACCAGATAATAATGCTATCCTAAGATGGAAATATGGAAAATCTAGAGAAGAGATCGATGAAACTATTAGAAATAAAGAACCTTACAAAGTAATAATCTCAGGTAATATGTTTATTACCAAAGAAGTTTTCTTGAAAACTAATTCTAATATGCTATTTAATAACTACGGATTAGACAACTATTTTGGGGCCTTACTTAAACAAACTAAAATTAAAATACTACATCTTAATAATGAAGTATATCATTTAGGGTTAGAAAAAAGCTCTATATTTTTAAATAAAACGGAACAAGCTGTAAAAACGCTAATGAAATTAAGTAATGAAGAAAAGTTTTCACAGCATTCAAATGATTTACTAAAATGGTATACTTTTTTTAAGAAATCTAAACTAGTTTATTTAATGTATGTCATTCATCTTACAATAAGTCCACTAATTAAAAAAAACTTATTAGGTAAAAAACCGTCTATATTCCTTCTGCAAGTATATAAACTCACCATCATGTGTTATTACAGTCTAAAAGTTTAAATTATGAATCCTTTTTTTTCTGTAGTTATTCCTCTTTACAATAAAGAAGATTTTGTTGAAACAACATTAAATAGTGTATTAAATCAAACTTTTAACAACTTTGAACTAATAATCATTAATGATGGTTCTACAGATAACAGTCTTAAAGTTGCACAAGAATTTAAGGACACAAGAATTAAAATAATTCAACAGAAAAACCTAGGATTATCTGCTGCAAGAAATGCTGGAATAAAAAAAGCAAAAGCTAACTATATTGCTTTTTTAGATGCCGATGATTTATGGATGCATGATTACCTTCAAACCCAGTACAACTTAATTCAAAAACATAAAAGCGAATCTATATTCGCCACTAATCTTAGGGAGTTTACTTCAAGAAAGCATAGTGATCTAAATTCTTTCTCCTACAACCCTAGTAATGAAAAACTAATCACAAATTATTTTAAGATATGTAAAAATATCTTTGGCCCAAGTTCTTTGGTTGTAAAAAAGGATCTTGTCTTAGACATAGGATATTTTAATGAATCTATAACTTACGGAGAGGGCGATGAATATTTTATAAAGTGTTTTAGCAAATATAATTTGGTATATTATCAAGAAGCAAAAATGCTATATCGAGTAGGCATACAAAATCAACTAACTGCTCCAAACAAAAATAGCAATAGAGTCATTCCAGATTATGAGGTATATTTAAAAAACAATCAAAATAAAGATTTAAAAAAATATATAGATTTTGTGCATTTTAAACTTGTTGTTCTGTATAAAATGGAATTAAATTATAAATTGGTTAAGTTCTATAGTGAAAAAATTTCTCCTACCAATCTCACTGTTATACAAGGTTTAAAATATTATACACCTACATCAATATTTTATTTTTTAAAGACATTTTACATCTGGGTAAAAAGTTTTTCCCATTGATAAAGTATTGTTTCCTCAGAAAAAGATTCCAAACCTACCCAAGTATTATTTTTAAGACCATCATAAAAATCCTTATCAAGCAGTTTGTTAAGAGCCTCTACAAATTTTTCTTTGTTCTGATCTTCAACAAGAATACCATTAACACCATTATGTATTATTTCCGAAGGACCACTTTTACAATTAAAAGAAACTACGGGTACATTTAAAGCTAGAGCTTCTAATAAAACCATTGGAAACCCTTCCACTTTGCTTGATAAAACTAAAGCTTTTGCGTCTTTAATTAAAGGAATAGGATCTTTTCTAAACCGCAAAATTTCGACAAAAGATTCTAGTTTTTTTTCTTTCACTAAATTAACTAACTGATTTCGGCATGGTCCATTACCTAATATTAAAAGTTTAATATTCCTTTCAATAAGATCAGATGCTTCATAGCAATTTATCAAAACATCAAATTGTTTTGTTTCTGTAAGTCTTCCTATCCCGAGAATATAAGCCTGTTTACTTCTTTCATTAGAATTTTCTACAGAAGAAGAATATTCAAAATTTAAAAAATTGTGGATAGTTATACTATCAATATTTAAATCTCGTTTAATACGGTCTTTAATCTCCCTACTAACTGAAACAAATATTCTCTTTTTAACATGCTGAAATTTAGCCAGGAAAGATACGCGAAAAGGAAAATAATATTTTAGTCTATAACTATGGACACAATAAATAACCTTACATCTATTAAAAATAAACTTTGAAAAAAGAATCTCTTTACAAAAATTATCCCTTAGCCTATGATCTATAATAAAATCAAATTTACCTGTTCTAAAAAAAGTTCTAAATTTAAAAAACGCCTTAGCTTTACCTAAATTAGATTTATCCAGACCAAAATTATATAGATTACCTTTGTACTTATAATGTATTTCATCTTTCATTGAAAAAATAGTAATATCGTAACCTGCCTTACTTAAGGCAATAGACATATTGGCCACCATTTTTTCAGCACCTCCAGAACTTAAACTTGTTGTTAATAAGCAAATTTTCTTATTCATTTACATTTAAAAAATAAGAGTCGTAGTCTATATCATTTACAACCTTTCTTTTTCGTTTTTTAAAGGATTTACTAAAGATACTTTTAGATTCGTCCATATCCTTATATTTAACTCCAAACATATGACCTAAACTTTCATAAGTATGATCGGTCATAAAGGCCCTATTTGGAACATATTCAAAATCATTAGGAAACTCAAAATCCTTTGAAGTCCATACCAAAAAAGGAATTTGAAACATACTTTTAGTTAAACTATTTTCGGATCTTCCAAAAAAATCGTTACCGTGATAAACATTTTCACCATGGTCTGATAAATACAACAGCATGCTTTTAATTCGTTTCTTTTTAAGCTCTTTAATAAAAGAATAAACAACATAGTCATTATAAGCTACAGCATTATTATAATAACTAATGACCCGCTCTTTTTTAGTTGCTTTACTACTAACAATAAATTTAGAAAATTCCTCAGGATATCGTTTATTATAGTCAAAGTGCGTACCTATTAACCTTAAAAAAATAACTTTCTTACCTGGTTTGCTTAAAGCCGCTTTTAAAGCTGGTATTAAAACTTCATCATAACTGATTGTTTTTACCTCATGGGCATGATTTAAAAACTTAATGTTTTTTGATACAGAAGCCATTTCTGTAACTCTATTATCAAAAAATCCAATAGGTCTCTGATTTGATAGCCAATATGTATCAAATCCCGCTATATTAAAAACTTCAATAATATTGGTAACCAAATCTTCATTGTTGTTGGTACCGTTATCCAAAGACGTTAAAATTTTTGGTACTACCTTGGTAGTAATAACATCTGTTGAAATAACATTAGAGTATAAAAACAAACTATCCTTAATCCTATTTAAAAAAGGGGTAGTTTCTTCATCATAACCATAGACTTGCATATGTTTGCTAGTAGTAGATTCTCCTAATGCAACAACTAACACCTCATTACTAGATGATATATTAATGTCCTTTGCCAATACATTTTCATTATAACTAACATTATTTTTTAAATTAATGTATCCGTATGCACCTCTTACTATATTATGATAAGCATTGTTTTCTATTAAACCTGTATACTTTAAAAAGCCAACAACAAAAAGGACAACTGTAACTTTTATGTAATTCTTTCTTATATATTTGGCATTAATCCTTGCGCGTCTAACAACAAAAAAAGCCCCCAAAATAATGGAAGCAAAAATGATTATAGCCTCATTTAAATAAGAACTTGAAAATTCTGTTAGCTCCTCCTTGTTAGATTCTAATAATAAAAACATGTATGAAGAAGAAAAGTTAGAAGAAACTGCAATATACGATGTTGTCTCTAGTATAAAATATAACAAATAACTGAAAGTCAATACGTCATAAAACAATTGTTTTCGCATGAATTTAAGCATTGAAAACAAAGCTACAATTACAGTAAAAAACAAAATATCTTCTTTAACATCACCTATCTCTATGAAATAAATATCAACTAATAATAATAAAAAGATATACTTAAGTATTAAAGGAATACTTAAAAGCAGTAAATTTTTGAAATCATAAGACATGCGTTACCAAATATTTTTGATTGTTCCTAGAAACAAATAGAACGACAGATAAAAAATACAATAATGCACTTAAAATATATGCATAATAGATTCCTTGTAAGTTAAAATCATTTATTAAAAAAGTGCTAAAAATGTAAAAAGTTCCATAAAGTATAAAATCTGAAATTAAGTAGAACTTTACCATTTTCTTTGCATGAAACTGATAAGCTATGGAAAAAGCAAGAATTTTGATAAAATCTCCAACAAATTGTAATAAAAAGAAGTGTTTTACGTATTCAAATTCATTAGTTAGTACTATTTTAATTACATAAACCCGAAATATATATAACCCAGTGAACAAAACAAGCATTATTGGAAGTATATATTTAAAATAATGTTTCATTATTTGATAATACCCTTTTACGGTCTTATTATTTGTTAACTCCGGTAATAAGTAAAGTGTAAATAATGATGAAAAAAACATCATATAAAACGTTGATATTTTATTCATTGCTTCCCATAACCCAGCGTTAAAAGTATTTATAGATTCAATGATTTTATTTCGAATTAATATGTAAGAAAGACTAATTAAAATAGATGAATAAATAGCCATAAACAAGTAAGTAGAAATTGATTTAATAAACGTTATTGAAATATCTTTGTAGTATTTATAAAACACCGAATATATTTCGCGAATCTCCTTAAAAATAAATCCAAGCAAAAAGGATAATGATGGAACAATTAAACTAGCCATTAAAGCTCCTTTCAAATTAAAATAATAAATTAAAAAAAATGACCCTAGTGCATTAACAACATTAGATAGAGTAATAATTAATGTGTATAATCTAATTTTTTGTAATCCATTAGCAATATAAATAGTAATAAAGTTTAATGAAACAAGTGGCAAAAAAAAAGCCAACCACTCAAAAACATAGATGTAGGTAGGTTCTTTTAAAACATAAACGGTTAATTGCTCAGAGAATAAATAGATTAATATTCCAACAACAAAAGATATTATTACGGTAAGAAATAAAACAGAGGAAATAAGTATATTTAATTTCTCCTTATCGTTCTTATTTTCTGTTACATATTTAACAACTCCGCTTTGAAAACCTGTTGAGGTAATTCCTAGAAGACCTTGAAGAACATTTTTAAAATTTCCAACAATGGCATAACCAGACGGTCCAAGATAAATGGCGCTAACCTTAGAAACTACAAAAGAAGTAATTAGCTTACCAACAACAACAATACTATTATATGAGAATACTTTTAAAAAAAGATGGTTAGTTTCTTTATTATCCACATTTATTTAATTACGTCTTCTTTGGAACCAAACAAGGAAGTCCAAAAAATACTTAAAATAATGATGTAATATACTAAATAGCTAACAAAATGAGCAAATACAGCACCTATTACATCTTCAAAGTAATTTAAGAAATAGATGCTACTGTAATACAGTATAACAATTAATAACGCTTCGGTAATAATATAATGCCAGAACATTTTTTTAGCTATAAACTGAAATGCAATTACCATAGAATGTACTTTAATAAAGTCTCCTAGCACTTGCCAAAAGAACAAATCTTCAACTGGCAGAAATTCATCCGTAAAAATAACTAAAACAATAATATGCTTTAAAAAGTAGATTAGAAGTAGCCCAATTGCTAGAAAGGGCATTACTGTTCTATAAAACGCAAAAACTTCCTTTTTAAACTCTGTTTTACTCGTAATTTCAGAAAACCTAGGTAAAATATAAAGCGTCATTAAAGAGGTTACAAACATTAAATAGTACTTGGAAATACGCGTCATAGCCTCCCAATACCCAGCATCTTTATAACCAATATTTTCTATAATGTATGTTCTAATTGCAATTGCTACCAAAGGCAATATAATAGCTGAAAACAATGCCATTGTGGAATACGGTGCTAATTTTTTTAGGAAACTTAAGCTTACCTTATGTGCCTTTATGAGTGGTACTAAACTTCTCCTGTTTGTTATACCAACAAGTGTTATAAGGAATATTAATGATTCGGCAATTGCCACAGAAATTAACGCTCCTTTTAATTTTTCTTGGTATATTAATAATAAAGCAATAGATACGCTTAAGATTTGACCTATGATGTTTATAATGATCAGGATTTTATACTTCGAAAATCCATTCATTATAGAAAAAGAGAACATATTTAAAGCATAAAAAGGAAGTACAATTGCAAAGACTTTTATTGCTAACGTATAATTATTGTAACTAGGAAAGATAATATCTTTAATATGCTCTGCATTAAAGTAACATGCTACAGAAACAATTACAGTAGCAATAAAACCAGCATAAAAAACAGTGGAAATTGTTTTACTAAGCTCTTCTATATCTTCCTTAAATTTAGAAATATATCTTACAGCTCCTTTATAAGAACCTATAACTGAAATATTTTGAAGAGAACTTACAAAGTTTTGAAAGTTACCAATTAAAGCCATTCCTTCTGCTCCAATATAAATTGCTATGGCCTTGGATGTTAATAGTCCAGCAATAATCCTAGTTACAACAGAAACAATTTGTAATGAGGCTACATTAACTAAAACGTTTTTATTTATGTAATCAATTAGCTTTTTCAATTGATATTTTTTTTCTCCTTTTTGATAATAGCATTTTGAGGGTATACCAACAACGTCAAATATACAAAATCAATATACGTTTATACTTACATTTTGGGTTTTATAGATAAAGTGTAAAACAAAATCCTTATTTAACCTTTTTAAGCAAATAGTAAATATTTATACAGAGAATAGCGGTATTTGTAATAATTATTGGCTTAGAAATTGGAGTTAATAAAATACCGTAAACCACAAAAAACAGACATCCTAATAAATTGACTAGTCTAAGTTTTGTTACAGATTTCATTAAAAAAGATAACAGAACGGTGGCCATAGCAACATAGCCAATCCATTCTGTTATTGATATACCAAATAAATCCATTAAATAGATTTATTACGTTTACGTTCTACTTCTTTTAGTAAAATTTTTCTTAATCTTAAGTGATTTGGCGTAACCTCAACATATTCATCTTTTTGAATATATTCTAAAGCTTCTTCTAAAGAAAATTTAATAGCTGGTACAATTTTAGCTTTATCATCTGCTCCAGCAGAACGAACATTACTTAACTTCTTAGTTTTTGTAACATTAACAGTCATATCATCTCCTCTGGAATTCTCTCCAATTACCTGACCTTCATATATATCTTCTCCCGGATCGATAAAAAACTTTCCTCTTTCTTGTAATTTATCAATTGAATAAGGAATAGCTGTACCATTTTCCATAGATACCAAACTTCCGTTTTGTCTTTCTGGAATACCTCCTTTTAAAGGTTGAAACTCTTTAAATCTATGCGCCATAATAGCTTCTCCAGCAGTTGCAGTTAATAACTGATTTCTTAAACCTATAATACCCCTAGATGGTACTATAAATTCACAAACCATTCTGTCTCCTTTAGCTTCCATACTAAGCATTTCTCCTTTACGTAAAGTCACCATTTCAATAGCTTTACCCGAAACTTCTTCTGGTAAATCTATAGTCATCTCTTCAACTGGTTCACATTTAACACCATCAATTTCTTTAATGATTACTTGTGGCTGACCTATCTGTAACTCGTAACCTTCTCTACGCATTGTTTCAATTAAGACAGATAAGTGCAATACACCTCTACCAAAAACCATGAACTTATCTGCGCTATCGGTATCTTCAACCCTTAATGCTAAATTCTTTTCAAGTTCCTTTGTTAATCGTTCTTTAATATGACGAGAAGTAACATATTTACCATCTTTTCCAAAGAAAGGCGAATCATTGATTGTAAACAACATACTCATTGTTGGTTCATCAATGGCAATAGTTTTTAAACCTTCTGGATTCTCGAAATCCGCTACCGTATCACCAATTTCAAATCCTTCAAGACCTACTAATGCACAAATATCTCCAGCCTGTACTTCTTCAACTTTCTTTCTTCCTAAGCCCTCAAACGTATGCAATTCCTTAATTCTAGATTTTACTACACTACCATCTCTTTTAACTAAAGAGATATTTTGACCAGCTTTTAGTTCTCCTCTGGTTAATCTCCCAATAGCAATTCTTCCAGTGAAGGATGAAAAATCTAAAGATGTAATTAACATTTGAGTTGTACCTTCATCAATTTTTGGCTCTGGTATATGATCAATAACCATCTCTAACAATGGTTCTATATTTTCTGTAGGTTTCTGCCAATCTTCACTCATCCAGTTATTCTTTGCAGAACCATATACTGTTGGAAAATCTAATTGCCACTCTTCTGCTCCTAATTCAAACATTAAATCAAACACCTTCTCATGTACTTCATCTGGAGTACAGTTTTCTTTGTCAACTTTATTAACAACCACGCAAGGTTTTAAACCTAAATCAATTGCTTTCTGTAATACAAAACGAGTTTGTGGCATTGGCCCTTCAAAAGCATCTACTAATAATAAAACACCGTCTGCCATGTTTAAAACACGCTCTACCTCTCCTCCAAAATCGGCGTGACCAGGAGTATCAATAATATTAATTTTGGTGTCTTTGTATGTTACCGAAACGTTTTTTGAGGTAATTGTAATACCACGTTCACGTTCTAAGTCGTTATTATCTAGAATTAAATCACCAGTATTTTCGTTTTCACGGAATAACTGACAGTGATACATAATCTTATCAACCAAAGTTGTTTTACCGTGGTCTACGTGCGCAATAATAGCGATGTTTTTAATTTTTTTCATACCTAGCCTTGATTTTCAGCGTGCAAAGTTACTCAATAATAATGGATATATAACATTATTTTGTCCATTCATTTTTTCTAGTAAACATGGGCATGTATGCTATATCCTATCCTTGGAATGTTTATTGTCCTTTTCCTGTAAATATGTAGAACATTTTAACCAAAAATATTAGGATGTAAAGTAGTATCTTTGTGCCTTTAAAAATTATCAAATAATCATAATGAACCTTCAAGATATTCCAAAGCTTAAGCATACTAATTCCAACAACTTCTTTTTACTTTGTGGCCCTTGTGCTGTAGAAGGTGAAGACATGGCACTTAGAATAGCCGAAAAAGTTGTTAAGATAACCGACAAACTTGAAATTCCTTATGTATTTAAGGGGAGTTTTAAGAAAGCAAATCGCAGTAGAATTGATAGCTTTACTGGTATTGGAGATGAGCAAGCATTAAAAATATTGAAGAAAGTTTCTACTACATTTGATATTCCTACGGTAACTGATATTCATGAAGTTTCTGATGCTGCTTTTGCTGCTCAATTTGTTGATGTTTTGCAAATACCCGCATTTTTAGTTAGACAAACAGATTTGGTGGTAGCTGCTGCTAAAACTGGAAAAGTTGTTAACTTAAAAAAAGGACAATTTATGAGCCCAGAGGCTATGAAACATGCCGTTCAAAAAGTAAAAGATTCGGGTAGTGATAAGGCTTGGATAACGGATCGAGGTACTATGTTCGGATATCAAGATATGATAGTAGATTTTAGAGGGATTCCAACAATGCGCCAATATGCGCCAACTGTTTTAGATGTTACGCATTCTTTACAACAACCAAATCAATCCGCAGGAGTTACTGGTGGAAGACCGGACATGATTGAAACTATTGCAAGAGCGGGTGTTGTTAATAATGTAGATGGCTTATTTATTGAAACCCATTTTGATCCAGCTAATGCTAAGAGTGATGGTGCTAATATGCTTCATCTTGATAATTTAGAACAATTACTTTCCAATCTAGTTGCCATTAGAAAAACTGTTCAAAGCCTTTAATTTAACTATTATTTAAGAGGAATTAGTAGTCCATAATGACTATTATCCGTTCATTTGCAAATATTTTCTCAAAACACATATTCCAAATTCATGAATATTAAATTTTTAAGCCTACTAAGTTTATTGTTTTTTACAAGCTTATCATTTTCTCAAGATAATCCTACAACAGAATATAATCCTTCAAAAAAAGGCAAGTTCTATCTTTATTGGGGATGGAATAGAGCAGATTACACCAAAAGTGATATTACTTTTAGTGGTCCTGATCATAATTTTACTTTGTATAATGTTTCTGCTCATGATAATCCACAGGATAAATTCGGGTTTAAGGAACATTTGAATCCGGGTAGAATGACAATTCCACAGACCAATTTTAGAATTGGGTACTTTTTAAATGATAATTATAGTATTTCTTTTGGCTTTGATCATATGAAATATGTGGTAGATAGACCCCAAGATGTTACTATTAACGGGCATATTAGCGATGGTAGTACTTTTGATGGCACCTATAACAATGAAACCATTACTGTTGAAGATGATTTTTTACAATTTGAATATACCGATGGACTTAACTATATAAATTTAGAATTAAATAGAAATGACCATTTAAAGTTTATTAAAACTAATCCGAAAACCGTCTATTTTAATTCTATTGTAGGAGTTGGCGCAGGAGTTTTATTCCCTAGAACCAATGCAACATTCTTAGGAAGAGAAAAAAATGATAAATTCTCAGTTTCTGGTTTTGGCGCTTCTGCTAAAGTAGGTTTAAACATTACCTTTCTTAAGCACTTTTTTGTACAAAGTGAATTAAAAGGAGGATATATTAATATGCTAAATTCTAAGACAACAAGTGATCCTGCAAACAAGGCTAAGCATCATTTTTTCTTTCTTCAAAGAAACATTGTTTTTGGAGCGCACTTTAGGTTATTTAAACCAAAACAGTAAAATTACATGTGCCAAGGTCTTTTGGATTTTTTCACTAATTCTGAAGCAGCGTATAGTAATTCCTCAAAGTTTTCTTGGTTCAAATCTTCAATAGATTTTAATTGAACAGATCTTACTTGTTTGCCGTTTCTGTCGTTTCGTAATATGGGAAATTCCTTTTCCAGAAGAATACCATGAACAAAAGCAACATCAACATAATCTTTTCCTTTTAAGATATTAAGATAGATTAAGGGTTTCTTATTAATATTGTAAAAAGGTATTCTATGCGTATAACGCTCGGTTACTTCCGGAAGTGTGTTTAAAATTACGCGTCTTACATAGAGCATAATGGATTGATAAGGCTCTTTTTGATTAAAAAAGTACTCGTCTACAGGTTTCAATTCTTTAAGGCATTCCTTGTTCAAATCAAACTTAACAAAATTTTATGAAGTGATTTTAAAAAATATTTATTTACTTTGTATTTCAAAGTACTTTATATGGAGTCTAAAGATTATTTAAAAGATATAAGCGAGATTAAAGATTTAATGAATAAATCTTCTAGGTTTATCTCCCTAAGCGGTCTATCCGGAATATTGGCTGGAACTTATGCTTTAATTGGCGCTAGTATTGCGTACTATTTAGTTACTCAATACAGCAATGGTATAATGTACTTTCACGGTTGGGTATTTGAATCCTGTTTATTTACATTAGTAATGGTCGGATTACTTAGTGTAGCTACAGGCATTTTGTTAACCACCAGAAAAGCGAAAAAACAAGGCGCAAAAATTTGGGATAGCACTTCCAAAAGACTGGTATTTAACTTTTTAGTTCCTCTTGCAGTTGGCGGTTTATACATTTTAATTATTCTTACTCAAGGCAAATATGGACAATCTGGTGGATTAATGTTAATCTTCTACGGTTTAGCCCTAGTAAATGCCTCTAAATATAGCATTGGCGACATAAAATACCTTGGTTATATTCAGATTATTCTAGGTTTAATTGGAGCCTATGAACCCGGTTACGGATTTTGGCTTTGGGTGCTAGGATTTGGGGTCATGCATATTGTTTACGGCACATGGATGCATTTTAAATATGATAGAAAATAGTTCTAGGCTTTTTAGTAACAGTTTTCAGTAACTTTGAACTTTTAAGAATTAGTTGACGTGAGTATTATTACTAACATAAATAAACTATTTGATCATAGAATACGACTGGGTATTATGTCTATTTTAATGGTAAATGAGTATGCCGATTTTAATATGCTGAAAGAGCTTTTAGGAGCAACAGATGGTAACTTAGCTAGTCATACAAAAGCTCTAGAAAAGGCAGAATATATAAAAGTAGAAAAACAATTTATTGGAAGAAAACCGAATACCCGCTACTCTACCACAGCTCTTGGAAAAAGAGAGTTTAAAAAACATATTGAAGCATTGGAAAAAATAATAAAGAATCAGTCATAAATTTTTTTACAATTTTACTTTGTATTTCAAAGTACTTTAAAACCATGTAATATGAAAAAAGTAACATTAATTATTGGGAGTATATTATTTAGTACTCTTTTCTATGAGCAAAGTCTCGGATTAAACATCACCTTTTTTTGCCTTATCACCTTAGCCGTATTAATTACCTACAACTTAAAAGCCTTTAAACGAAAAAGCACCGTTGCCTATAGTTTACTCTATGTTATATCTGCCATTAGCTTTTTCTTTTTTAATTCAAACCTAGCGCTAATAGCTAATATTTTATCCTTTCTTACCCTTGTTGGCCACGTTTCGGAATTGAATACATCTATTTATGTGAATTGGTTGAATGGGTTTTACACTTTTGTTGCGGGTTTTTTCCACAGAAATTTTGCTATAGACAAAACGGAAGATCGCGTAAAACCTAAAAAAGATATTGATTACGTGCAATGGATTAAAATAATTGGTATTCCGTTGGCTGTTATTACAATCTTTATTAGTCTTTACAGAAAAGGAAATCCTGTTTTCAACGATTTAATTAATAAAATTGACTTTGGTTTTATTAATTTTCAATGGATTCTATTATCCTTTTTTGGCTATTATCTGCTTTATAACATTTCAAAACCGGTAAAGGTGGATCCTGCAACCTCTTTAGATAAAAACACAAATAATAATCTTACTCAAAAGCACGAACTACTACTAACAACTCTTAAAAAAGAGAACCAATTAGGGGTTGTATTAATAGCGCTATTAAATCTACTTATCCTCTTCTTTTTAATTACAGATTTTACCTTTTTACTTTCTACCAAAGACCTCAGAGCTTCGGTTTACTCAAATCAGGTTCATAGCGGCATTAATGCTCTAATTGCTTCAATTGTAATGGCCATAGCCATAATACTATACTTCTTTAGAGGCAACCTCAACTTTTATAAGGAGAATACACATCTAAAAATGCTTGCTTATATATGGATAGTTTTAAATCTGATCCTGGTAATCAATACTGCTATTAAAGACTGTCAGTACATTTACTACTTTGGTTTTACTTATAAGAGAATTGGAGTTTTAATGTATTTACTACTTACCGTAATTGGCTTAACCACCACTGCCATAAAAGTTAAGAACATTAAAAACCTTTGGTACTTATTAAGAGTTAATACCATTACTGCTTTTGCCATTCTTGTTATCTCTTGTACTATTAATTGGGATGCTCATATTACGCATTACAACTTAAACTTTGCCAAGTCTATAGACTTTAACTACCTAATTAATTTATCTAATAATAATGTTTTTGTATTAAAAGAACATTGCGAGAACATAAACTTAGATGAAGAAAAAGTGCGCAAAATTGAAAACAAATACAACAAGTACATACAGCAATTAAAACGTAATAATTGGCAGGAATTTAATTATGATAACTTCAAATTGCAGTAGGAGAATGTACGTTAGCAAAACCATTTTTAAATCAACATTATTGGCAACCATCATATTTTGGTCCATAATTATTAGTGATCAAGGTTTTGATACATTAATGCTTGCTGGTATTCCTCTTTCAATGCTTCCTATTGGTATTTCTTGTTCTATAGTTATTATACTTACAATTTTGCCATTTTTCTGGAATTCCGATAAAGCAAACAGAGATAATGAAGTTGTCTTTAAAAGGTATTTTCCATATTACGCAATCACAAGTTTTAGCATATGCCTATATGGGTTTATTTTAGTTACTGAAGTCTATTTCTTTTGGTTTTCCGCATTTTTCACATCCTTACAAGCATGGATATGGTTTACAAAATCGAACACAAAAACAACAAAACATGAAACTAAAAAAACTTCTATTTAGGGGCTTGATCATAACAATCGTTTATGTTTTCGTAATAAACAATTGGATTGTTTATCAAACCAAAAATTTAATCTATGATGATATATCGCATATTCCCAAAAATAAGGTGGGCTTAGTTTTAGGAGCAGGTAAATTCACGTCAAGTGGCCATATAAACCTCTACTATAAATATAGATTGCAAGCTGCTATAGATTTATTTAATTCAGGTAAAATAGAGTTCATTTTAGTAAGTGGAGATAATGGTAGAAAAGATTACGATGAACCTACAGACTTTAAAAATGATCTCATAAAAAAAGGTATTCCCGAACACAAAATATTTCTGGATTATGCAGGATTTAGAACACTTGATTCTGTAGTAAGAGCAAAAGAGGTCTTTCAACTAAATTCGGTTACCATAATCTCCCAACAATTTCATAATGAGAGAGCTCTTTACATAGCTAAACATAAAAATATAAAGGCCATTGCTTTTAATGCAAAAGATACTCATGGCAAATATTCTTACAAAACTAGACTTAGGGAATACTTAGCAAAAACTAAGGCTTCTTTTGATGTGTTATTTAATGTTCAACCTAAATATTTGGGTAAGAAAATAAAAATATCATAGCGTAAGGCAGTACAACCAAAAACTAAATACATGAGCAAGTTAAAATCATTAGTGCACTGCATCAATTTTGGTCAACAATATGATTGTATTTCACAAATTCCTAAAAATAAAATTGGCGTAGTATCTAACATAGAAAAGTATATAATATCAGGTAAAATTAACCTTTACTATAAACACATTCTTGAAACTACTCTGAGCCTATTTAAATCAAAAAAAATTGAACTCATCCTTATTAATTGTAATACGACAAACAATGATTTAAAGAATGACTTAATAGAATTTGGTGTTCCTGAAAACAACATCTATATGGATGTTTCTAATTTTAAAACTTTAGACAGCGTTATAGCAACTAAAAGGCTATTTGGTTTAAACAAAATCACTCTAATATCATGATACTCAGTCTTAGTAAAAACTATAAACTTTTAACCTTTTTATTATTTCTAACCGAAGTAAGTATTGCTTGTTTTATAAAAACCGGATTCATTAGACACACTTTAGGAGACTATTTAGTAGTTATCTTACTCTATTGTTTTATAAAAATATTTATAGAAGGGTATTCTAATTTAATAGCTATTGGCGTACTTGTCTTTTCATTTATTATAGAATTCCTGCAACTTTTTAACGTCTTAGATTATTTAAACATCCAAAATAACATCATAAGAATCATACTTGGAACTACGTTTCAAACAACAGATCTAGTTGCCTATACACTAGGTATTTTAACCATATTAATTATCGAAAATTCTAAAGAATGACACATATTAAAAAATTGGTTTTTAGTCAGTTCAAAACATTTGCACTATTAAGTGTTTCAATCGCTTTTAGCTTAGTTCTGCTAATGATTAAAATAAGAATTACACATTCCTTTATTTACTTGTTTTTAGTTTGGAATCTGTTTCTAGCAGTCATCCCATTTATCATTTCCACTTATTTGATAAGTACTCCCAAACTTAACAAATTAATGGTCTTACTATGGTGTTTGGTTTGGCTGCTTTTTCTACCCAATGCCCCTTATATAGTAACAGATTTATTGCATTTAAATAATGGGGATTCTAAATTACTTTGGTTAGATGTTTTGGTAATAAGTTCTTTTGCTTTTAATGGATTAATACTATTCTATTATTCATTAATAGACATAAAAGAAATACTTAGCCATCGGTTTAATATTAAGTTTCCAAAATCACTAACCCTTTGTATTTTATTTCTATCTAGTTTTGGCGTGTATTTGGGAAGGTTTTTAAGATATAATTCCTGGGAAATTATCCAGAAACCAATAAACCTATTTAAAGATATAATTCAGATTATCTTTCATCCTAATCAAAATGCTGAGGCTTGGTTATTCACACTTTTATTCGGAACATTTTTGACTGTGGGATATTATTGTTTCTCTAACAATAGAGCTTTTATGGAATAATTTTTGATTTAACCTTAAGGTATTTAAAACGAATTTGAAAGTTTTTGATACCTTTGCTGCCCGCATTAGGAACTTGAAATGAATTATATTGTTTTAAAGTATCCTAAAGTGTGTTCAGAATGAATTTAATTAAGGGGTCGACTGGTTTTGACAGCGAGATTAATTGAACAGTAAGCACGTGGTGTAATGATTTTGAAACACCTAAAAGGCTAAATCAAACTTTAAACGGCGAAAATAACTACGCTTTAGCTGCTTAATAACTGAATTATAGTAAGTTCAAGCCTCGGCGCACAAGGTGCGCAAGCTAAATGTCTCCGGAAAGCCCTAGTTTATGGCGTTCTTTTTAGAGGCATCGTAAATATAAACTAAGGTATTACAGTGCTTTGATGTAGTACCGAGATTTAGAAGCTAAGTTTTAAGTGGGTAGTTTTTAGCCAGCTTATTACCTAAAATTAAGTAAAGACTAAACGTGTAGAAAGCTCTTTGGTTACTTGTTTGGACGAGGGTTCGAGTCCCTCCGACTCCACAAAAAAAGAGGACAATTTTATTTTTATAAAGTTTGTCCTCTTTTTTTTAAAGGAATTATTCTTACACAAAACTACAAAACATTAAAAACAAAATGTAAACACCTTTAAAATACCAAGGTAAAACCCTAAACACTCTAAGCTTCTTAGTACTAATTTTACAGTAGCTATTAATTAATTATTATAATTATTAGGGCGAGAATATGCAAAAGCTCTGGACGTTGAGAGGTCCGGAGCTTTTTTTTTATATAAGAAATTATATAAAACCAGAATCTTCTGCTGCTTGTAGTAGCTCTCTATCGCCTTTACTTTCTACATTAAATTCTTCCTTAAGAATACGTTTTCTTCTCTCTATAGCAGCTATAGAAAGATTTAAAATACCCGGAAGATCTTTCATTTTTGCTCCTTTAGATAGCTCAAAAAGCATTTGTCTATCTGTTCTATCCAAAACAAAATCATTGGTAGATTTTTTACGTAAAAACTTTAAGACTGTTTTGCAATAATATGGTGGTTCTTCTAAAACACTTTCAATAGCTTCAGTTAGAACTTCAGGTGTTAAATCGTTTTTAATTAAGAACCCATCAGGGTCTATACTTTTTAAAATGCTATTTAATCTTACATTTTTTGTGTAGGTAGTAGAAACAACAATCTTAGCTTCGGGTAAAACCTCTCTTATAAGCATCCCTAAATCTTCTCCCGAAATAATCTTTCCATCTTCTGAAGGCGGTAAACTAATATCTAAAAACACGAGGTCTAATCCTTCTGCACCTATATACTGCTGAATTAAAGCATTAGCCGAATCACAATTATTGGCAGTATCAATTTTAAAATCAAACTCTTGTCTTTTACCGACATGTTTTACGGCGCTTTGATAGGCTTTTACGATTAAAGGATGATCATCTACAATTAATACATTAAATACTTTAGACATGTGCAATACTACGTTGAAACTGAAACTTTAATTATGGTACCTTGGTTGGGTTTAGATTCAACATTAAAACCTCCATTAAGCTTTAACACTCTATTTTCCATGTTTTTAAGCCCAATACCCTTTTTATGTTTAAGATTAATGAACCCTTTGCCATCATCTTTAATACTCAAATGTAATGTTTTTTCGGTTTTAGTGAAAGCTATACTAACATTATTAGCATTGGCATGTTTAACTATATTTTGAATAGCTTCTTGAATGATTCTATATAAGGCTACCTTTAGTTTATCATCAATATTAGACCAATTAATATTTTTATTTTTTTCGATGTCATAATTTAAATGATGCACTTTAAGCTGTCCCGCTACATAATCTTCAATAATATCTATAAAACCTGTATCGGACTTTAGAATATTATTTTTAAGCGCATGAGAAATATCTCTTATTTCTTTCTCTATACCTTGTAATTCACCTAAGTAAGATTTGTACTCATTTACATCCTCTTGGTCTCCTGTTAAATCTAAAAAGCCCATGCCTACCCTAGCACCAAACAATTTACCCAAAACACCATCATGCAATTCTTCAGATATTCTATGCCGTTCTTGGGTACGTCCTTCTTCTAAGTTGGTCTGCTGTTTTTGCATTAAAATATAAATCTCTTCATTAGCCCTCTGTTGTTCTTGTTCAAACAATAATTCTTTGTTTTTTGCCCGTTGCTGACGTATAAAATATAGTAAGCCTAAGAGTACAACAAAAATACCGCCAATAACAGAAATTAATATATTTTGTGTAGTTAAGCGTTCCGTTTCTTCTATATAAGCATCTGTTTCGTATTCTATTCTGGTAAACTTGTTTCTTACTTTACGTTCTTCTGCATGAATTTTATCCGTTAAATCTATATACGTCTTCAAATAATCATCCGCGTTCTTTTTATCTAAAATCGAGAGTAATTTCAAAGATCTAAATCTGTCTACATTACCTTCAGCATTACGAGCTACTTCTTCAGCAAGATTCGCATACTGAATAGCTTTTAATGTATCTTTATTATAGGCACAGTACTCCGCCAAATGCTGATAACTCGAAGAAATTCCTTTGTAAATTTTTAAACTGTCTCTAATTTTAAGCGCTTCTATAAGATTTTCATATACTCCCAAAGTATCATAAGTTTTTAGCTTATTGTAGGCCAAGTTACTTTTTAACGTAGCATAAAGTTTAGGGTATTCATACTTTAAAGGTTTATAATCCAAACCTTTTTTATAATACTCTATTGCCTTTACATAATCTTTTTTCTCCTTGTGAACTAAACCTATATTATTATAAATTGTGCCTGCAAGGGTTTTATCATCCGTCTTGCTAGCATAAATTAAAGCTTTATCATAATGTATTAAAGCTTTATCAAACTCCTTGAGTCCTGCAAAATTACTACCCAAATGATTATGACAATTATAAAGAAACTTAAATGGCAATTCTTCTAACATTTCAAATTCTTTTAAAGCTTGAAAAGTCAATTTTTCAGTTCCTGTATTATCATTAAAATCACTACGTATTTGAGCCATATCAAAATAGCTACGACCTAACAATCTCTTATGATCTATTTTTTTAAAAAGTTTACTGGCCTTATTGTAAAAATAATAGGCGGTATCCAAATCTCTCTGTGTATTTAAATAGTAGTACCCGTACATGTATTCGGTTAAACCAATTTTTAAGGTATCCTTAAGTTTGACTGCTAATGTTAACTTTTCAGCATTCATCTTTTTGAATAAAACAGTATCCTTTTTATAGATTAAGTTAGAAATACTTAATAAACAATTAAACCTAGTAGAGTCATTAAGATGCCGACATAACTTATGTGCTTTTGTAAGATAATCTCTTCCTTTATCGAAAGATTTAGAAGTCTTGTATTGCTTAACATAATACTCTATACTATCCGTAACCTGCTTCGTTTGAGTTGGAGTAGATTGAATTTTGTCCTGAGAACAATTAACTGTACAAAATAGAATTAGCAAGATAGATAATAATCTATAGAAAAAATTTTGCATTTGTATTTTTTAAATTCTGATAAAGCTAAAAAAAATAGCTCTAAACCAAAGTTTAGAGCTATTTTAATTTTAACTAACTTCCTTGTCCTGGAGGTGGTGGATCTTCTTTTCCTCCGTTATCTCCACCAGTGGCAAATACCTCGGTATCATTGGTTAATGTTTCTTCTTCATTAAGATCTTGTTTAGTACAAGAAAAACTTACCATAGCAATTAGTAAAAGGGCAATAAATGAACGTAATAGTTTCATAACATTTCGTTTTAAATTTAGACATCGGTTAAATGAGCCAGATGCTAGCTGTAACTCGAAATGCGCGCATGTAACTAGTTTAAAATAAAAAGGTTAAACCTTAAATAACTAGTAAAGAAATTTCTGTTATACAAATTTACAATGATTGAAAGCACCTACAAAGAGAATACGAAAGCCTTTAGTAAAAGGGGTGTTTTTGGGAGTGAAAGGGGTATTTTTAAGAGTGAAATTACCTTGTGAATCTGGTAAAAGTCTCTTTTAGGATTTTACCCTAAAGTTTTAAATACATTTTAGATATAAACTATTGGAGATTAGAACATACAAAATCCTGTTGTGCAATTACACTAAAGGTTTAAGTAGAATGGGAATTGATGAATTTTTACAAGCGTATAGCCTATACTGCTTGTAATGCAGCTATAGAATTTAGCATGTGGTCTACATTTTTCTTATAAAATTTTGTAAACGGTACTTTTTGACTGTATTTCTTAAATGAACATTTTAAATTACCATAGTTGATTCTAGAAACAAAATTTGAGTTTATTATATAACTCTTATGTACCCTTAAAAAATTTTTAGGTAAAATGGTTTGATAGGTTTTTAATGTCTTAAATGAATTGACGACACTGCCATCGGCCATATGAAAATCTGTAGTGTTATTATCAGCCCTTAAAAACAGTATTTCGTCGGTATTTAAGTAGCGATAATCTTTATAGGATTTGAGACAGATACGGCTAGATTTGGTAGGGCGTTTTTTTTTAAACCTAAGAACCGTTTTTCTTATGTCTAAATCTGTAGTTGGCATTAACAGGTAATCAAAAAAACCTGTTTTTATGGACTCATAGGTCCGATCTTTTGTTGCTGAAATGGCAATAAACTCAGTATTATCATTTAAATACTCATTTACTTCTTTAGCAAAATCAAACGGATCAATGGAATCTTCGGAGTCAATATTAATAAAAATTAGGTCTGGAGATTCTTTAAGAATATCATTCATGGAAGACAGATAATCGTGACCAATACCAGCGCATTTAAACTCTGGAAGGTCTTCTAGAACTTTGGTTAAACTGTTATTAACCTTTAAGTTTTTATTATCTATGATGAAATAACTAAACAATTCAGCAAACTTTTGGTGCTAAATTAAATACAAATAAAGAACATTGTTTAGGGAATTACATTGATAAAAGTATGGTATATTCCTCTAAAATATGTGGATAGCCCTTAAATTTTAAACTATTCAATACATTTTAACTTATCCATAAAGAATGCTTTGTATTCTATATTGTCTATTTCTAAAGTTCCTTTTGTACCCTTTAGTAAAACTGATTTAATTGGTGATTGCTTTAATATTGTGATGTGAGATTGTTTTAATCTTCCTTTAAACAAATACTCGCCACATTCCACATCCCAATAATGATAAAAAGTTACGGATCTGTTATTCTCTAAAGTTACTTTTACACTAGATCTGTTATTTGATAAGTAACTCACACAGCCAAGATCTACCGAAGAATTAATAAAGACATCTAACTTACTGCCTTGTTTATACAATTCGATAGTTAAGTTTTTATTAATATTATAAGGTTCAGTTCGGATTATCCTTGTTCGTGAAAAAGAATCGTATTCATTTATTTGATAATGACACTTATTTCTATATGCTAATTCTTCCTCATTCAGAACGGGCTTTGCGTTAGCTTTGGCTATTGAATCTAATCGCTTTTGTTCCCTTAGAGCCCTTTTACGTTTTTCTTCTTGAGCTTTTTCAAAAGCGATGCGCCTGCGTTCATAATCTAAGGCCTCGGCTATAGAATCTAAACGGCGTTGTTCTTTCTTTAAAGCCTCTTCACGTTCTTTTGCTTGCTTTTTCTCTAGAGCTATACGTCTACGTTCAACCTCCTGAGCTTTTGCAATGGAGTCCAATCGCTTTTGCTCCTTTAAAGCCTCTACTCGTTTTCTAGCTTGTTCTTTCTCAAAGGCGATACGTTTGCGTTCGGCTTCTTCTACTTTGGCTATAGAATCTAAGCGACGTTGTTCTTTTAAAGCCTCCGCGCGTTTTCTTGCCTCTTCTTTCTCGAAGGCAATACGTTGGCGTTCCGCTTCCTCCACTTTGGCTATGGAATCTAAGCGACGTTGTTCTTTTAAAGCCTCCGCGCGTTTTCTTGCCTCATCTTTCTCGAAGGCAATACATTGGCGTTCCGCTTCCTCCACTTTGGCTATAGAATCTAAGCGACGTTGCTCCCTTAAAGCTTCCGCGCGTTTTCTTGCCTCTTCTTTCTCAAAAGCAATACGCTGGCGTTCAGCTTCTTCTACTTTAGCTATAGAATCTAAACGACGTTGTTCTTTTAACGCTTCTGCACGTTTTCTTGCCTCTTCTTTCTCAAAAGCAATACGCTGGCGTTCAGCTTCTTCTACTTTAGCTATAGAATCTAAACGACGTTGTTCTTTTAACGCTTCTGCACGTTTTCTTGCCTCTTCTTTCTCAAAAGCAATACGCTGGCGTTCGGCTTCTTCTACTTTAGCTATGGAATCTAAACGACGTTGTTCTTTTAATGCCTCTGCACGTTTTCTTGCCTCTTCTTTCTCAAAGGCAATGCGTTGGCGTTCGGCTTCTTCTACTTTAGCTATAGAATCTAAACGACGTTGCTCCTTTAAAGCCTCTGCGCGTTTTCTTGCCTCTTCTTTCTCAAAGGCGATACGTTGACGTTCGGCTTCTTCTACTATAGCTATAGAATCTAAGCGACGTTGTTCTTTTAATGCCTCTGCACGTTTTCTTGCCTCCTCTTTCTCAAAGGCGATACGTTTGCGTTCGGCTTCTTCTACTTTAGCTATAGAATCTAAGCGACGTTGTTCTTTTAACGCTTCTGCACGTTTTCTTGCCTCTTCTTTCTCAAAGGCAATACGTTGGCGTTCCGCTGCGTCTGCTTTGGGTATAGAGGCTAAGCGACGTTGTTCGTTTAACGCTTCTGCACGTTTTCTTGCCTATTCTTTCTCAAAGGCGATACGCTGGCGTTCGGCTTCTTCTACGTTAGCTATAGAATCTAAACGACGTTGTTCTTTTAATGCCTCTGCACGTTTTCTTGCCTCTTCTTTCTCAAAGGCAATACGTTTGCGTTCCGCTTCTTCTACTTTAGCTATGGAGTCTTTTAAACGTTTTTCCTTTTCAATTTTATCCTTATTTACAATCTGATAAATACGCTTTTTCCGTTCTTCTTCTTCTTTACGCCTACGTTCTCTTTCTTGGTCTTGGAACTCAAAATATAAATCTTCAATTTCATCGTTTAACACAAGATCTTCAATAGTTACCAATCCTGTCCAATCTTTATATTGGATCTTGTAATTATCATTTCCTAAATAAGCAATAACAGTACACTTTTGATTTTCTTTAAAATCCGTAATTGGACGTGTTAATTCATTTACACTTTTATCTATGTTTCTGAACAAAGTACCTTCTTGAGAAAAACGTGTGGGTATACTAACATCTTGTCCAAAAAGATTTGAACACAATAGTAATGTAAGTACCAATATGTAGATATTTCTAACCATAAAACTAAACGCTATTTCTTAAAAATAATCGTTTTTATTAAGTCAATTTTGATAGATTTTGGGCTGCTAAAATATAAATATTAACCGCTTTTCACCAGTTAATATACAATAAAACTTAATATTCATATTTAAAAAAACCCATATAGCTATATATGGGTTAAATTTTTATTAAGTGAAAAGTGTTATACCACTTTCTGACTCTGTTTTTGTTTCATTTTTTCTAGTAACATAAGCTCTCTTTGAATTTCTTCTTTTCTTTCGTTGAACTTACGTAATTTTTCGTCTCTTATTTGTTGGTTTTTAATGCGTTGTTGTTTCTTTATTTCATTCCTTTCAGATTGAATTTTTTCTGCACGTTTTTGTTTCATTTTTTCCATGGCTACAGAAAAATAAGCAAAACCATACATGCATACAAACAACAAGGCGATTATCCCCAAAATAATATAACCGTTATCCATAATTTTTTAAGCTATTAATTTAGTTAACACTCGAACTTTTTCATTTTAAACACTTTAGCATTAAAATGACTTACAATTTTATACCAAATAAATAAAAAGCATAACTAAGATTAAAATAAAAAAGGTGAAGTACTTAAAAAAGAGGTTAAAGTATATTTTGGATTCTTTTTAGAAACAAGACCTTTAGTTTTTAACTTTTTCTACTTCAAATTCCTTAGACTTCCAGTCCAAAATTCCACCCTTTAAATTATAGATTTCTTTAAACCCAGCTTCCTTAAACAACGCTATACTTTTCACGCTTCTTTTACCGGATCTGCAATATACATAAACTGGTTTTTCTTTATCTAAGGCTTCAATTTCTTTTGGAAACGTTGCCGCAAAAAAGTTAATATTTATTGATGTTTTGATATGCTCAGCAGTATATTCTTTAGGTGTTCTAACGTCTATTAACTGAACCATTTTATTTTGAAGTACTTCAGACAGTTCTTCGGATGACAAATCTTTAAAACCGTTTTGAGCATTAGTCTCACAACCAATAAGCGTTAAGCTAAGAACAGCTCCAAATAGTACTAAAAGCTTTCTCATGCTATTCCATATCAACAACATCACCAGACCAATCTAGCATACCTCCTTCTAGGTTATAGGCGTTCTCGAAACCTAGCTCTTCCATTATATGACAAGCCTGTCCGCTTCTATTTCCCGACCTACAATAAACATAGTAATTTTTATGCTTATCAAGTTCATCAACTTTATCAACAAACTCGTCTCCTAAATAAAAGTCTATGTGAATGGCATTTGGTATTATTCCTTCAGCAACCTCGGCATCTGTTCTAACATCTAATATAACTGCGTTATCATCATTAGCCAGCTGTTCTGCCCATTCTTCTTGTGTTAAATCTTCCATTGAAATAAATATGAATTAATTTGAATACAAACTTAGTATTTCTATAGATATAGACGAAAAAAATCTGAAGCATTACACTTCAGATTCCGTTATATCTTATTTTTATTAAATAGATTAGACTTTAATAGAACACCCTATAGCTCTGGTTTCTTTTTGAGGTACCTCTTTACCATCTAAAAGAGCATCAACAGCGTCCTCAACATACTTTGTTGTTACCGAGCTCGCATCTTTATAATTATTGTCTATTGCACCTATATACTCCACAACCATTCCTTTTTTCGTCTTTTCCAAAACAAAAACATGTGGTGTTTTAGTAGCTCCAAATTTAGGATACACTTCTTGTTTAGCATCAATTAAATACGGAAAAGTAAAGCCTTTGTTTTCCGCTCTTTGTTTCATAGATTCTAAATTATCTCCTGGTTTTACAGCTATATTATTAGGCATTATGGCAATAACCGGATACCCTTTTGAGGCATACTTCTTATCTAAATCTATAATTCTATCTTCATACATAACGGCATAAGGGCATGTGTTGCATGTAAACGTAACTATGAAGCCCTTGGCGTCTTTGTAATCTGAAAGTGAAATCATTTTTCCATCAATATTTTTTAATGAAAAATCTTCGGCTATATCACCTATTTTATAACCCTCAACTACATTTTCTTTTGGAATAGTAAAAGCTGCTACAGATACAACCATAACAGTAACTATAAGTAATTTGATTGTTTTGCTCATTTTATTTTAGTTTAAAAATTTGTTTAATTCTTTTTCTAACTCCTCATAGGTAAACGATTTTTCATAAAAGCTTCGTTTGTCATTTTTATAAATAATGGTAGCGGGTATAGAACCAGACCAATCTTTACTAATTTTAGGAATCCAACTGTTAGAATCTACATCATCCAAAACGATAACCTTTGGGTCTAAATTCCTTTCTTTTATAAATGGTTTTAATTTAGTTTCAAACTGGTGCGGAAAATCTAAGCTTACTAATAACACTTCAACATCTCCTCCTTTATATTTTGAATGCAATTCTTCAAAATGGGGCAGCTCCTTAACACATGGCCCGCACCAAGTTGCCCAAAAGTTTACCACATGAACTTTATCGTCCTTTTTATTCAGAAAAGGTTTTAACCCTTCAAAATCATAAATCTCTAAAGCAGATTCCTTCTTTTTGTCATTGCAACTTAATATTATTAAAACTGCAACAAATAGTAATTTTATTTTCATAAGTATAAAAATAATGATAAGATCATTGAACTAAATGTAGTTTAACAATCTTTTAAATAAAAAATATTGCAAAGGGTTGGTAAATAATATTTTCATTTTTATATTTGACTCGTTAATAAACAATATAATGAACACAAATTTAAATACTACTTGGTGGTGGCGCTTCAGAAACTTAACATTCGTGAAGTAAAACCCTAGTATATTTAAATCTAAAATATCATAAAGGCTTGTCATTCACGACAGGCCTTTTTTATGTAATAACAAATGAAAAAAATTAACCTTTTTACGCATTATAAAAAAATCTTAACGGATACCATTACTCCCGTTACGGTGTATTATAAAATTAGGGACAAATACCCAAACAGCATTTTGTTAGAAAGTGGTGATTACCACAGAAACCATAAGAATTTCTCTTATATATGTTTTAATCCAATTGCCTCTATTAAAGTTGAAAACGAAGTAATTTCGCAAACATTTCCGGATGGCAGTACTTCAGAATTAAACATTTCTAACGAGGTAAATGTAGTTGATGAAATTTATAAATTCACAAAACAATTTAATGTGTCTAGTGAAGAAAATTTCAAGTTTATTAATAATGGGATTTTTGGTTATACTGCTTATGATGCAGTACGGTATTTTGAGGACATAGACATAGGTAAAAAGGAAAACTCGGTAGACATACCAGATGTTTATTATGCCGTTTACCAAAACATCATAGCTATTAATCATTTTAAGAGTGAGGCCTACATTTTTTCACACTGCCCTGAAGGTGTTGAGAGTAATGTTGATGCTATTGATACTCTTATTAATGTTCAAAATTTTGCTTCGTATAATTTCGATTCAAAAGGAGACATCACTTCTAACCTAACTGATGAGGAATTTTTACAGCATGTAGATTACGCTAAAAAGCATTGTGCAAGGGGCGATGTTTTTCAATTAGTGTTATCCAGAAGTTTTTCTCAAGAATTTACTGGTGATGACTTTAATGTATACAGAGCACTTAGGAGTATAAATCCGTCTCCTTACCTATTTTATTTTGATTATGGTGATTTTAAAATCTTTGGAAGTTCACCAGAAGCACAATTAATAGTAACTGATGGTTTAGCTGAAATTCACCCAATCGCCGGAACTTACAAGAGAACAGGCGATTATGAAAAAGATGAAGTTCTAGCAGATAAGTTGGTTAAAGACGATAAGGAAAATGCTGAACATGTTATGCTCGTTGATTTAGCCAGAAATGATCTGTCTCGTCATGGTAGCAATGTACAGGTTGAAACCTATAGAGAAGTACAATTCTTTTCTCATGTAATTCATTTGGTTAGTAAAGTTACAGGACAAAAGCATGATACGACTTCTACAATGCAAGTTGTTGCAGATACATTTCCTGCGGGAACCTTAAGTGGTGCTCCAAAACATAGAGCTATGCAACTTATTGAGCAATATGAAAAAACAAGTAGAGGCTTTTATGGTGGCGCTATAGGTTTTATGGATTTTGAAGGTAACTTTAATCATGCCATTATGATTAGAACCTTTTTAAGTAAAGATTATAAACTGAATTGGCAGGCGGGCGCTGGATTGGTTTCTAAATCAAACCCTGAAAGCGAAAGACAAGAAGTATTTAATAAGTTAGGAGCGTTAAATAAAGCTATTCAATTAGCCAAAGATATTTAGTAAGGATGAAGAAAGTATTAGTTATAGATAATTACGATAGTTTTACTTATAATCTAGTTCATTATCTAGAAGATTTAAACTGTGATGTTACAGTTTATAGAAATGACAAGTTAGAACTTGAAGATGTTGAACCGTTTGATAAAATTGTATTATCTCCGGGTCCTGGAATTCCCGATGAAGCAGGTTTGTTAAAAGCTATTATCAAAACATATGCACCTTCAAAAAGTATTTTAGGGGTATGTCTTGGCCAACAAGCTATTGGTGAAGTTTTTGGTGGTTCTTTAGTGAACTTAGACGAAGTTTATCATGGTGTTGCTACTAAGGTTGAAATAAGTGTAGATGACGAAATCATTTTTAAAGACCTAGACAAAGAGATCGAGGTTGGACGTTACCATTCATGGGTTGTTAATGCCAATTTACCAGAAAGTTTAGAAGCCACTTCTTTTGACGAAAATGGTCAAGTAATGTCTTTACGTCATAAAGAATACGATGTTAAAGGCGTTCAATACCATCCTGAATCGGTTTTAACTCCAGATGGAAAAAAGATATTAGAAAATTGGGTGAATAGCTAATACCCCAAAAGGAGCTATAAAAATGTTGAAAACGAAACAAGTAAAAATTTAAGAAACTAACAAATTCCCTCTCCTCTGGAGAGGGTTAGGGAGAGGATGAAAGATATACTAAACAGATTAATAAACCACGAAACAATCTCAACCGAAGAAGCAAAACAGGTTATAGTAAACATTTCTAACGATATGTATAACCCAAGCCAAATTGCCTGTTTCTTATCGGTTTATATGATGAGAAGTATTACCATTGAAGAATTACAAGGTTTCAGAGACGCACTTCTTGAACTTTGTATTAGGGTTGACTTAAGCGATTTTAATGCTATTGATATTGTTGGTACTGGTGGCGACGGTAAAAATACCTTTAACATTTCAACCTTATCTTCTTTTATAACCGCAGGTGCTGGGGTGAACGTTTCAAAGCATGGAAATTATGGTGTTTCATCAACTTCTGGCTCATCAAACGTTATGGAAAATTTAGGAGTGAAATTTTCTAACGATGAAGATTTTTTAAGACGCTGTTTAGATAAAGCAGGTATTTGCATATTACATGCTCCTTTATTCCACCCTGCTATGAAAAACGTAGCCCCAATTCGTAGAGAACTGGGTGTAAAAACCTTTTTCAACATGTTAGGTCCTATGGTAAACCCATCTTTTCCAAAAAGTCAATCATTAGGTGTCTTTAACTTAGAAGTGTTGCGCCTTTATAGTTTCTTGTATCAAAACACAGATAAAAATTATAGTATCGTTTATGCTTTAGATGGTTATGATGAAATCTCTCTAACAGGTAAAGCCAAAATAGTCTCAAATAATTCTGAAAAACTATTTTCTCCAGAAGACTTAGGGTTAACAAAGGTAAAGCAAAAAGCTATTTATGGTGGGGATACTGTTGAAGATGCTGCCAAAATATTTGTTGATATTATCAGTGGAAAAGGAACGGAAGCTCAAAACAATGTAGTTTGCGCTAATGCAGGTTTGGCAATAGCAACTTCAAAACAGATATCGCATAAAGAAGGGTTTGAATTAGCAAAAACATCTTTATTCTCTGGTAAAGCAAAAGCAAGTTTAGATAAATTGATAGAACTTAGTAAAAAATAGTCTGCTTTAAACGGTTTTCAATTGGCGGTAAAGTTGCTGACTGAAGACTGAAGACTGAAAAATGAAGACTGAAAAATGAATATACTAGACAAAATAGTAATAGATAAACGCAAAGACGTCGACTTAAGGAAAAACTTAATTCCAACATCTCAGTTAGAACAATCAGTATTGTTTTCAAGAGATACCATTTCCTTAGCTCATAAATTAAAAAATAGTACTTCTGGAATTATAGCTGAACACAAAAGACGTTCGCCTTCAAAATCAATAATCAACAATAGTTTAAACACTCAAGATGTTGCTTCTGGATATGAAGATGCAGGGGTGTGTGGTATGTCGGTTTTAACAGATGGTAAATATTTTGGAGGATCCTTAGATGATTTATTAACTGCTAGAGCAAGTTGTAACCTACCTCTTTTAAGAAAAGAATTTATTATTGACGAGTATCAAATTCTAGAAGCCAAGGCATATGGTGCAGATGTTATCCTTTTAATTGCCGCTATTTTAACCAGAGAAGAGATTAAGCAATATTCGGAATTTGCGCAAAGTCTAAACCTTAATGTACTTCTAGAAATCCATAATGAAGAAGAGCTACATAAATCTGTAATGCCAAGTTTGGATATGCTTGGTGTAAATAATAGAAATTTAAAAACCTTTGAGGTAAGTTTAGAAACCAGTAAATCATTAAGCAGTATGATACCAGATGATTTTGTTAAGGTGTCTGAAAGTGGTATTAGTAATGTAAGTGCTATTAAAGAACTTCAGCCCTATGGTTACAAAGGGTTCTTAATTGGTGAGAACTTTATGAAAACGGACAACCCAGGTGTGAGTGCAAAAGAATTTATTAAAGAATTAGAAAAATAATATCATGTCGAACGTGTGTGAGACATCTCATAAGGAGATTTCTCAATCGCTTCGCTCATGTCGAAATGACACAAAGATGAAACTAAAAGTTTGCGGAATGAAATATCAAGATAATATGGAACAAGTTGCTGCTTTGCAACCGGATTATCTTGGTTTTATATTTTATGAAAAATCTCCAAGGCATTTTGATACCAAAATACCAGAACTTCCGGAAAGTATCAAAAAAACTGGAGTTTTCGTAAATGAAGATCTAAACACTGTTATAGAACAAGTCAATAAGTTCAAACTAGATGCAGTTCAACTTCATGGTGAAGAATCACCGTTTTATTGCAACATGCTAAGAACAACAAAGCTACTATCTAAACCTATTGAAGTTATTAAAGTATTTTCTGTAAAAGATGGATTTAACTTTGAAGTTTTAAAGGAGTTTGAAAACGTTTGTGATTACTACTTATTTGATACCAAAGGAAAATTACCTGGAGGTAACGGCTATACTTTTGATTGGAGTCTACTTAACGACTACCCTTCAACAAAGCCTTTCTTTTTAAGCGGCGGTATTGGTTTAGATCAAGTGTCTGATATTAAAAAATTTAAAGAAAGTGAAGCTTCAAAATATTGTTATGCTTTAGATATAAATAGCAAATTTGAGATAGCACCAGGTTTAAAAAATGTTGCTATTATAAAAGAGTTTCAAAACAAATTGAGTAATAAAACTATGCAAGAGAATTATAATGTAGACGACAAAGGTTATTACGGCGACTTTGGTGGTGCCTATATTCCTGAAATGCTTTACCCTAACGTAGAAGAGTTGCGTCAAAACTATTTAAAAGTAATGGCCGAGCCAGACTTTAAAAATGAATTTGACAAACTACTAAAAGATTATGTAGGTAGACCTTCACCTTTATATTTTGCTAAGCGTCTTTCTGAAAAATACAATACCAAAATATATTTAAAACGTGAAGATCTAAATCACACAGGGGCACATAAAATTAATAATACCATTGGTCAAATACTCATGGCAAAACGCCTAGGTAAAAAACGTATTATTGCAGAAACTGGCGCAGGTCAACATGGTGTTGCAACGGCTACAGTTTGTGCTTTAATGGGACTTGAGTGTATCGTTTACATGGGAGAAATTGACATAGCACGTCAGGCTCCTAATGTGGCACGCATGAAAATGCTTGGCGCAAAAGTTGTTCCTGCCTTATCTGGCAGTCGTACACTAAAAGATGCTACAAATGAAGCTATTAGAGACTGGATTAACAATCCTGTAAACACACATTACATTATTGGTTCTGCAATAGGTCCGCATCCATACCCAGATATGGTAACAAGGTTTCAATCGGTTATTTCGGAGGAAATTAAATGGCAATTAAAAGAACAAGAAGGCAGAGAAAACCCAGATTATGTTGCCGCTTGTATTGGCGGTGGAAGTAATGCTGCCGGAACATATTACCACTTTTTACATGAAGAAGACGTAAAAATTATTGCCGTTGAGGCTGCTGGTCTAGGTGTAGATTCAGGAGAAAGTGCAGCAACTTCTGTACTTGGAAAAGAGGGTATTATTCATGGTTGTAAAACCTTATTAATGCAAACTAACGACGGACAAATTACTGAGCCCTACTCTATTTCTGCAGGATTAGATTATCCTGGTGTAGGGCCAATGCATGCACATTTATGTAAAACAGGTAGAGCCGAGTTCTTATCAATAACCGATGATGAAGCTATGAAAGCGGGATTAGAGCTATGTGAATTAGAAGGTATAATTCCTGCTATTGAAAGTTCACACGCACTGGCTATTTTTGAACAAAAACAATTTAAACCAGATGACGTTGTTGTTATGAGTTTGTCAGGACGCGGAGATAAGGATTTACAGAATTATATAGATTATTTTAGGATATAGGTTTTAGTTGTTTTTCATTTCCGAGAAATCGGAAATCTCTTAAAAACTATGGATATTCATTATGTATACATATTAACAAATACAAACAATACGGTTTTATATATCGGAAGAACAAAACAACTAAAAGAACGGTTAAATCAACATAGAAATAATAATTCAAAATCTTTTACAGGAAAATATAACGTAACTAAGTTAGTTTATTTTGAAACAACCAAATACGTTAACAACTCTATTAAAAGAGAAAGACAATTAAAGAAATGGAATAGGGAATGGAAAATCAGTTTAATAAATAGTTTGAACCCAGATTGGAAAGACCTTTCAGAATACATTTAAATAGATTTCCGCCTTCGCGGAAATGAAAAAAATAGGCATTCAACATGAACAGAATTAATCAAAAGTTACAAGAAGACAAAAAACTACTCTCAATATATTTTACAGCAGGTTATCCAAATATTGATGACACGGTTAAAACCATTCAAGACTTAGAAAAAAATGGTGTAGATTTAATTGAAATTGGCTTGCCATTTAGTGATCCTTTAGCAGACGGACCAACCATTCAAGACAGTTCAACCCAAGCTTTAAAAAATGGTATGACGACTGAAGTACTTTTTAATCAATTAAAAGATATTAGAGCTTCTGTTTCAATTCCGCTAATTATAATGGGATATTTTAACCCTATGTTACAATACGGTGTTGAAGACTTCTGTAAAAAATGCCAGGAAATAGGAATTGATGGCCTAATTATTCCAGATCTACCAGTCGATGTTTACCATGAAGAATATCAAGCTACTTTTGAAAAATATGGCCTAATTAACGTATTCCTAATTACTCCGCAAACTAGTGATGAACGTATTCGTTTTATTGATTCTGTTTCTAACGGATTCATTTATATGGTAAGTAGTGCTAGTACAACTGGAGCTAAATCTGGTTTTGGTGACGAACAAACACAGTATTTTGAACGTATAAATAATCTAAACCTTAAAAACCCTCAAATTGTTGGTTTTGGAATAAGTAACAATGAGACTTTTACGGCAGCTACAAAATATGCCAAAGGTGCTATTATTGGAAGTGCATTTGTAAAACATGTAACTAAGGAAGGGGTTGAAACAATTGATAAGTTTGTTGACTCAATTTTAAATTGACAAAAAGTGATAAAATAGTATTGTATGGTATCTTATATCTAATAAGCTTTACAAGTCTATATACCTTTGTTTTTCATAATTGTAAAGCTTGGCTACTTTTATTCGCGCTATTGTGCGTTTATAATTTACCTTCTCTATTTTCAATTTTAATTTTACTCTACATAGAAAAACTCAAAAAAAACAAAATACATGATATATGGTTCTGCCTTTTATCTTTATTTATTTTTTGTATTTCCTTTTATGTATTTAAACACTTAATTTTTAAAGACACTAGAAACATTTTCCCCATATTTGATGAACACTTTTTAATAATTGTCTCTTTATCTTTTTTTTCTAAATTGTTGGCATATCTAATTGTAAACGTATCTACCTTATTTTCTAAGAAATAAACTATTATGTCTTTAAACATTGTTTTATTCGAACCCGAAATCCCAAATAACACTGGCAATATAGGTAGATTAACACTAGCTTCAGGCTCAAAACTGCATTTGGTAAAACCGTTAGGTTTTGACATTGATGATGCTAAATTAAAACGTGCTGGCTTGGATTATTGGCCACATTTAGATGTAATTTATTATGACAATATTGAAGCCTTTTTTAAACAACATTCCGATAAAAAATTAGCCTTTTTATCGAGCCATGGTACTGAGCTACATTGGGAAATTCCTTTTGAAGAAAATATGTTTTTAATTTTCGGAAAAGAATCTGTTGGACTACCTAAGCATATCACTGAAAAATATAAAAACAAGCTTTATAGGATTCCGCTTTATAGTAATAAAGTAAGGAGTCTAAATCTTGCAAATGCCGTTAGTATTATTGTTTATGAGGGTTTAAGGCAATTAAACCTAAAGTAGGTTTTCCAATGCTGGTTGTAAATGGTGGTATTTAAAATAAAATCCTTTATCCTCTATTTTCTTGGAACTTACGCGTTGACTATCAAATAAAATCTGATGCATTTCACCTAAAACTAATTTCATAAAGAACTTTGGTATGTTAGGCAAGAACAAGGGCCTTTTCAAAACTTTTGCTATGGTTCGGGTAACCTCCTTGTTTGATACTGGGTTTGGAGATACACCATTGTAAACACCTACCAAGTTATTTTCAATTACATACAAGAACATATTAGCAAGGTCTTCAAGGTGTATCCAAGACTGCCATTGTTTACCACTTCCAAAAGCAGCTCCAACACCATATTTTATGGGTTTAGACATTTGAGGTAAAGCCCCTCCCTTTTCAGATAACACCAAACCAATTCTAATTTTAGACACCGAAATATTCAGAACATTAAAACTATTAACCGAGTCTTCCCATGCTTTTACCACATCTCCTAAAAAAGAAGTATTGGTTGCCTTAGAACTCTCATCATAATAATTCACCAAAGAATCTGGATAAATACTAATGCCACTAGCAGAAACAACTTGCTTAATAGTATGTGATTCCCCTTTTAAAGCATTAACCAATAATGCCGTAGTCTTAGTTCTGCTAGATAAAATTTCTTCCTTGTATTCTGGAGTCCATCGGTTAGAAACTGAAGCTCCTGCTAAATGAATTATTGCATCTACATTTTTAAAACAGCTTTTGTCTATTTCCTCCTTTGAAGTATTCCAATAAAAGCCATGATAATTATCTAAAGTCTTAATCTTAGCTTTGTTGGTAGTGAGGTAATTTACTGCAATACCCTTCTCATGACAAATCTTAACGATTTGCTGGCCTACCAAACCTGTTGCTCCTGTAATTAATATCCTCATATAATAAAGTTACAAAATGCAAAAACGTTTCAAAAGTTATTTAAGTTAGGTTTAACAATTTCAAATTGCCTATGGATCAATTATTATTGATTAATACTTAATGCGTAAAACATTCCTCTTTCTTTCGCCCACGCAACATTTAGCTCATAACACATACCTGTCTTTTGTGGTCGCTGAATGTCACCCTCCCTTACGTCCACGTAACATTTCACGTTTTCCTGGAGGACCAGGGAGCTTTTCAACCATAAATCCAACGGATTGCATAGCTCTTCGGACACTACCTTTTGCCGAATATGTCACCAAAACACCGTCATCTTTTAATGCTTCAAACATTTTTTTAAAAATGGCCTCTGTCCACAACTCTGGTTGAACTCTAGCTCCAAAAGCATCAAAATATATAAGATTAAATTGCTCCTTGTCTTCAATCTCATCAAAAAACTTTTCTTGTTTGGTTAAAGTAAATGTATCTGAGATTTGATATTCTTCTTCCCAAGTTGAATAGTGCAATTCCTTAAAAACGGATGCTTCAACATTTAATTCATCAGCATAATTTAGTTTAGTAATCTCTTCACTGGAAACAGGATAACCTTCAACCCCAACATAGTTTATTGGGATTTTTAACTTTCCTGATTCCACATACGTTATTAGAGCATTTAACCCCGTACCAAAACCTATTTCAAGTATAGATAATGTATTTAGAGATTCTTCGTGTAGTTCGTCCTGAGCAGAGCCGGAGTGCTCTGAATTAAATATATAATGTAAACCATGCTTTATAAATACATGATATGCTTCTTGAATTGCACCATGTTTAGAATGGTATTGTTCATTCCACTCAGGAATATGGATGGTTGATGAACCATCTGCTGTAATAATAATTTCTCGTTTCAATCTTATTCCGCTACTAAAACACCATCGGCTTCAAAAGAAAATGTTTTCTTTGATTCTGTAATTGCATCAATTTCATCTTTAGACTTACCAGCGTCTTCTGCATAATGCTTTAGCTCGTCAACTGGAACTTCTTTTACATACGCCTTTCCGTTTACAACAACTTGTTTACCAGCTATATCTTTAGGTACAAAAAAACCATAATCTTTAAACTTTACCATAGCCTCTTTTCCCTCTCCTAAATCTAAAGTCATCCAACAGCCTTTAGCTTGACAAACCTTTTTCACAGTAGCTGTCATTTTAGAATTTATACTATCGCCAACATTCATGTCTTTATAATGATTTAACATAGAAGAAAAAGCCACGGCATCATCAGAAATAATTTCTTTTCCAAAGGAAGCATATACTATTTCCGGAGTTTCAATATTTACATTTTCTTCTTGTTCTGCTTTCTTTTTGCAAGAATTTAACACTAACACACTAATAAATAAAGCAATAAATAACCTCATAATATGAATATTTCAATTTTAAATGATTTATGTAAAGATACCTCTTTTTTAAAAACCTTTTATTTAACTTTGCCCTATAAAACTACAGACTTATGAGCACAATAATCAATGACATTGAGATTATTAAAACAGAGTCTTCTAAGATTAATGAAGTAGACTTTGATAATTTGAAATTTGGAAGTGTGTTTTCTGACCATATGTTGGTATGTGATTATAAGGATGGTAAATGGCAAGCTCCTAAAATAATGCCTTACCAGCCAATAACACTAGACCCTTCTGCAAAGATTTTCCATTACGGACAGTCGGTCTTTGAAGGCATGAAAGCATATAAAGATGCAGATAAAAATGTCTGGTTGTTTCGTCCTTTAGATAATTGTAAACGATTAAATATTTCATCAAAACGTTTAGCTATTCCAGAATTACCAGAAGCGTATTTCATGGAAGGATTAAAAGCTTTATTAGAGCTAGATAAAGATTGGATTCCAACAAACGATGGAAGTTCTTTATACATCCGCCCATTTGTATTTGCTTCAGGTGAAGGGTTTCATGCTTCTCCAGCAGATGAATATAAATTTATAATTTGTACTGCACCATCAGGTTCCTATTTTTCTGGTGAGGTAAAAGTACTTATTGAAGAAAAATATTCGCGTTCCGCTAACGGTGGTGTTGGTTTTGCAAAGGCAGGAGGAAACTATGCTGGTCAATTTTATCCAACTCAATTAGCCAAAGCCAAAGGGTATCAACAAGTTATTTGGACAGACGATAACACCCACGAGTATATCGAAGAAGCTGGTGCTATGAACATCTTTGTTAGAATAAACGATACTTTAATAACAGGACCAACAAGTGATAGAATTCTTGACGGTATAACACGTAAGAGTATAATTGAACTTGCGGAATCTGAAGGTATTAAAGTTGAGGTTAGAAAATTAACCGTTGCAGAAGTCGTTGAAGCTGCCAAAAATGGTACATTAAAAGAGATGTTTGGTGCAGGAACTGCAGCTGTTGTTTCTCCGATTGCCGGGTTTGGATATAAGGGTACTGATTACGATTTACCTAAATTAGATGAAACCTATGCTAATTTCTTAAAGAAACGCATAACAGACATTCAGACTAATAAAGTAGACGATTCCTTTGGATGGCGTTTTAAAGTGTAGCCTATACCTTCCCTTAAGGAAGGTGATACGCATAATATGATAAAAAAACGAGGAGTAAAATTACTCCTCGTTTTTTTAATTCCTAATATTACAATTTACATTACAACTGTTTTACCTGGAGTTGGAACTGGATAATTTCCAAATTCATCTGGTAAAATAGGAGGTGTAGAATTCATATCTGTAGCATCGGTATAATTAAACAATGCTACTTGAGATTCTATAGCTTTATCCCATTTCATTTCTTTTCCAGACCAACCAGACATTCTTCCAAAAGCTCCAGTCATTGAAGATTGGGCTGCATAAAATCCGTCATTAAAATATTCTTTACCATGGTATATACTTTCCATAAGTGTTTTTTGTACCATATCATGGGCACCATGAAACTTACCATGTTCCTTGCTACTAGCCTTAAAAATTTCTTTCCCTTTATGATTGTATATGGTAGCATTACCAGCAATTATACATTTACCTTTAGTTCCATAAAAATACTCTCCATTTTTATTTTTACAGTTAGGAATATTTCTACTGTAACTATGAACAGAAACTCCATTTTTGTATTTGAAGTTTGAGGTTAAACTATCAAAACCTCCAAGAGAACCAGAAAAGTCTTTACCAGGAGATTTACCTCCCATGGCAAGTACAGACTGCGGGTGTGCTTCTTGTAAAACCCAATTCACTATATCTAAGTTATGAACGTGATATTCTTCAACGTTTCCTCCACTTACCCAAGAAAAAGATCTCCAATGCCTATTTTGAAATTCCATTTCGGTCCAATGCTCTTTTCTTGGTCTTGTTAAATCGCCTATTGGTCCACCCATCCAATAACATTCAGCAGATAAAATATCTCCAATAGCACCATCATGAAGCTCATTAACTACGGCTTGGTACCCTGTTGAATATCTTCTCTGTAGTCCACCAGCAACAAATAACTTCTTTTGTTTAGCTAAAGCCGCAGCAGCCATAACTTGTTTAAAACCAACTGAATCTACACACACTGGTTTTTCCATAAAGACATGTTTATTTTGCTTTATGGATTCTTCTAAAATTTTTGGTTTAAAGGCTGCTGGAGTAGTTATGAAGACTACATCTGCTAAAGCAATGGCCTCTTTATACCCCTGAAACCCCGTAAACTTGGTATCTTCAGTTACTTTAATTCTAGATTTATCCTTTACATTATTCAATAAAACTTTTTCTCTGTGATCTATTTTATCTTTGAACAGGTCGCACATAGAAACAAGTTCCGTAGGAATGTCCAAATCTAGAGCAGCTTTAACAGCTCTGGCACCACGTCCTCCGCATCCAATATAGGCTATTTTTAATGCATCAGCAGAACCGCTATTAAATCCAAAACCGCTGGCCATAACTCCTGTAGAAGTTAATAATCCTGCTCCTGCTAAAGCAGAATTTTTTATAAAATTTCTTCGTTCCATAATAATTATATGTGTTATTTTAATTTAGTTGCTTATTCTAACATAGAAGAGAAAAATAGTTCTGCTTCTTCTTTGGTTGGTTGTTTTAATGGTCTTACTAATCTAAAGCCAACAAATTCTGAATCTGTGTTCCACCAGAAACTTTTTGGTAATTGTGGGTCTCTAGCTTTCCAGTCGTCTGTAGACGTTATTCTATTTGAACTTCTACATTCCTCTGCATCATCTATAAACGAACCTCCCCTAACGGATCTCGGGTACAAAGCATCGGGAAAACCTCTTGGATCGGTCTCACCATCTTTAATTTTAGTATAAAAATCTTGGTAATACTGGTCTAAACACCATTCGGACACATTACCATAAATGTCATATAATCCGTAGGTGTTTGGTTTTTTCTGCCCTACTATATGCAATTGACCATTAGCATTTTCGGAATACCAAGCGTATTCGGCTAAGTCCTTTTTCTTTTTACCAAAGAAATATGGTGTTTCTGTTCCTGCTCTCGCGGCATACTCCCATTCGGCCTCTGTAGGTAATCTATAGAAAACCCCAGTTCTCTTGTACAACCATCTGCAATAGGACAAAGCGTTGTATTGTGTTAGTCCTACGGTAGGTTTCATATCTTCGTCTCCTAATCCTTTAGAAGGATCTTCATATGGACTTGAAGGTCTTGAAATGACTTCAGGATTAGGTTCCCCATTAGCCAATATATCTCTTGTTGCATCTGTAAATAACAGAAACTCTTTATGGGTTACCTCATAAACTCCCATCCAAAAAGAACTCACTTCTACTTGTTTTTGTGGTAGCTCATCAAGCTCTTTTTTCTTATCCTTTTTTGAGGCTCCAATCATGAAAGTCCCGCCTTCAATTGGTACTAGTTTAAAAGAAACATCAGTTCCTTCTATGTTTTGTGTATAGGCTTTAAATTCTTCTTGAGCAATTCCTTTAACAGATAAAAGAATAGCAAAAATTATAATGTTTAAAAATTTCATACAAATTGAATTAGCAATTAACTTATTTAGTAAAACTCACGTTGAATGTTACATTCAAATCGTCTTTAGTTTGTAGTTTGCCAAAAAAGGCCGTTGGTTTAACAATATCGAACATAGAAAACGTAACGCCCTTACTACCCTTAAAAGAAATGGTACTTAAGCTAGAATTAAAAGTGCCATTAAAAGTAACTTCTAATGGTTTTTCTATTCCAGCCAACTTAATAGTACCTTTTGATTCCAGAACAAAACTATCGTCTGTTACAGATGTAATTTTGTTTTCGGTAGAGTTATAAATTACATTTGGGTTTTCAGCACTTTTTAAAGCTTTTTTTATTTTAGAATTCATTATTGGTCCCCGGCCGCTTTCCATTTTCTCAACTGGAAAACTAAATTCTAAAGTGGTATATAGCGCAGCTCCCTCTTCAATTTTAATTGCCTTGTCCATAATAAAAGTACCCGATGGCTCTAACACATCAACAGACCAGTCGCTTACCGTAGACGAGCCATCTATTTTCATTTTACTTTCTTCCGAAAGACTATATTTTATTTGTGCTTGACCATATACCCCTATTACGAGTAATAGTCCTAAAATTTTCAATTTTCTTATTATCATTAACGTTCTTATTTGGTTTAGTTGAAAAATTGTTCTGTTTTAAAGAAGACACCTTGGGTATTAAATATTAGTACCTCTGTGTCTTTATGATTATTCAATATCTCTTGAATTTCAGTTTTACTAGTCAATATATTGAATGTAGACGCTAAATAATCTGCCGTTGTAGCATTATCTGCAATAACCGATGCACTTAGATTGTGTGTTACAGGTAACCCGTTTTTAGGATTTATTATATGAGAGAACTTCTTTCCTTTAATTACTCTGTAGCGGTAAGTGTTACCAGAAGTTGCAACGGCTTGTCCTGATTTTAAACTAATTGTATAACTACTTTGGTTTTTAGAAGATATACCTACTTTCCAATATTTTTTATTTTCTGGCGCACCAAAAACTCTTATATCTCCTGCTGCTTCAATTAAAAATGAACTAACACCTCTGTCTTTTATATACTTATACACCTTATCTATAATATACCCCTTAGCTATACCTCCTAATTGAAGCTTGCCCTTCCCTTTAAGCGTTAAATGATTTTGTGTTACATTCAAAACCTTATTCAGTCCAATTTTAGATGCCTGTTTTTTCAAATTTCTTTCTGTTGGAATTTTATTTATTCTTTCAGCCTTATTCCAAAATTCTATTAAAGGCTGAATCGAAATATCAAAATAACCATTGGTCTTATTGTATGCCAATTGGGCATCATTTAAAAGCTCCAGTAATTCATTAGAAGGGGTTTTATATATCTTTTTAGTGTTTAAATGACTTATTTCGCTTGCACTGGAATAATTGCTTAAAATAGAATTTAAAACATCTATATATAGGTAAGTATCATTTGCAATCTTATCGGCTTTTGATTTACTGGAACAAAAGAAAATCAATTTAAAATTACCGCCTAACTTGTTTTCATTATAACTAAACTTTTTGGCATGCGATTTTCCAGTTAAAAGCACTGTTATTATAAACACTAATATTTTAAAAAACTTCCTAATTTCCAATGGAGTACGCCTAAAAAATCAATCACTTTTCAAAGTTACTTTTTGAGGTGTATTTTTTATATAAACAAATTATCTTTTTATTGTAAAATATAACCAATCTCATTTTTTAGACCTACAATAACTAGTATCTTGTGGGGTAATAAAAAGTAAAAAATATCCACATAATGAATTATGATGAGGTAATAAATAAGAAAATTAATTCTATAGATTTTACTCAAAAACTATTTGAACGTACCAATTTAGGCTTTTTTGCTAAAGACAAAGACGGAAAGATTATTAGCCTTAATTCATATATGCTTTCTATTTATGCAGTTGATAAAAAATCTGCAGTTTTAGGAAAGAATGATTTTGACTTTCTACCATCCCATTTTGCAAAATCTATTACTAAAGATGATTTTTATGTGCTAAACGAAGGAAAGCCAATAATTGATAAAATAGAGATGGTACCGTTTATTGATTTTAAAACGTACTGGTTAAAAACTTCTAAATATCCAATATTTGATGATCAAAATAACGTTATTGGATTGATAGGAGTAACTTCTAAATTAAATGAGCACGGAGAATTTAGTTTTAAAAACGAAAAGCTAATGAGCGTTTTAAAATATATGCAAGAAAACATAGATAAAAAAATTGCATTAGACGATTTATGTGAGATAGCATTAATGTCTAAAACATCACTACTAAGACACTTTAAAGAAGACTTTCAAATATCTCCTATAGCCTACTTGAAAAAAGTTAGATTACATCTTGCATGTAATATGCTTAGAAACTCAGATAAAGATTTAGCTACCATTGCAATTTCTTGTGGTTATCACGATCAGAGTCATTTTAATAAAGACTTTAAATCTATTCTCAATGAAACCCCAAAGAATTATAGATTAAGACATCATGCAATGAAAGAAGCTAATTAATAGGTTTTCTATTTATTTAAAATAGCTTCTATATTCGGTTTAAAATAGTTTGGTCCCTTAAGTACCTTTCCATCTTCTCGGTAAATCGGTTCGCCATCTTCGCCCAACTTACTCATATTACTACGTTGTATTTCTTCAAAAACTTCTTCTATTTTGTATTGTAAACCATGCTCTATTATGGTACCACATAAAATATAAAGCATATCTCCTAAAGCATCTGCTACTTCTACTAAATCGCCATCGTTGGCAGCATCTAAGTACTCTTCATTTTCCTCTCGCATTAATTTATAGCGTAACATATTTTTTTCATTTCCTAAATCTGCTTTTGGAGTTTCTCTATGTCCAATTTTAAATGCGGTATGAAATGCTTTAACAGCTTCTATTTTATCTTTCATATATCTCGTTTTGTCATTCCATAACTTGTGCTGAACTTGTTTCAGTAAGGCGGGAATCTCATCAATATTAATTAAGTTTGCATAAAAGTAATTATATGTTTAGTAAAGGTCAAATTGTATTTGGAGTTTTATTTTTTATTGTCTTTGCTGTTATTATCGGTTTTACGTATCGCAAAGACTTAAAATTGCACAAACGCTTCTACTCCGGTAGTATTTGGATTCTTATTGCTTTTATTGCTTTTATTCTTCTTATTGCCGCTATTAAGTTCTTTTTTAAGTAAATATATAATTTCCTACTTTTATAATTTAAAATTCTTTCTTTAATTGTAGTTTTTAACTATTTTAAACCTACATTTGTAGTAAAAATAATCAATAAAAACTATTTAATGAAAATCTTAAAAAGTACACTAATTTCATTCTTACTTTGCTTTTTTACTAACAATCTGAATGCGCAATATGAGTTCATAATTTCTAAAAAAAATTATAATTCAGACGGATGTTTGACATCGTTTAATTTAGACTACAAAATCCCCTCACGAACATCAAACGTATTTCTTATTATCTTTACTTTTACAGTGAAGGAACTCTTAAGAACAAGATAAATTTGGGAAGAAAACGACCGGGAATTTACTCTTTCGGTACTATAAACAATCCGAAAACAACAACTATTAATTTAATAGGTCGGAAAACTTTTGGTTCGAGAAGAACATATTTCAGTCAAAGATTTATTCGCTGTCAAAATGATTCAGATTCAGATGGTATTCTGAATGGAGAAGACGAATGTAGGTATGAGTATACTAATAGTTCTATTAATCATGGCTGTCCAGGTTATCCGGCTTTAATAGTAGATGAAAAATCTACTCTAGCTGCACCTGCTTGGGGACATTACGAATTAGGATATGCTCGTTCAAGTAACAATCCCCCAATTCTAAGTAGATTTGACGATGGTTTTTTTGATTTTACAAAACTTAGAATAAAAAATATTGGTGATGGCAATGCTGTAGGTAATGAGCTAATAAAAATAAACTTTTATATATCGAAAGACAACAAAATTTCAAGTGATGATTTCAAATTCCCCGAAGAGTATATCATAAATTCTTATGCTTTGATTGAACCTGATCGAAGTAAAGACTTTAGAATTAAACTTTTTGGAGAATCTGTTGCTAATAACTTAAGTTATGGTCGATATATATTCATAATTAATCTACAACACTATAGTAAAAATGGTAACACTAAAGAGAGTACATATTCATTTCCTGTTGAATATATCAATACTTATGTTGGCTGGACCTGGGGTAACAAGCAACTATCAACTAAGGAAAAAGAACTAGAAACTTTCAAAAATCCCTCTAACAATTACAAGCCATATAGCTTAAATGTTTACAGTTTTGATGGTAAATTAGTAAAATCAACCATTGTTAGTTCTGAAATCGAAGAAAAAAATAGTTTAATTAATTTAAAATCTGGAGTATACATACTTAAAACTCCAAATAAAATACAAAAGATAATAAAATAAACATTGATAGATTATACTTCAAATATAAAATCAAGTAAATCAATAATTCTAAAATTAATAAAAAGACCTTAGAAATTCTAAGGTCTTTTTTTGCTTTATAGTTATATGGCTACTATAACTTTGCGGTATCTAACAAATACGTACTGGTAGGAAAAAAAAGTTTATAACTGTTATATAAATAAAGACGTTTTTTACGCAACCTTTTTTTGACCCGTACATCTATTTAACAGCTATCAATCTATAATTAAAAATGAAAACACTTTTAGTAATCTCAATTCTACTGGCAATTAATCTACTGTTATTAGTATTTAGTGTCAATAAAAAAACAGACCCCTGAAAAGAGTCTGTTTTATCGGAAAATCAACTAATTACTATGTTACCTTAGGTAACTAGTTAAAGTTTTTATTACTTTAAGGCATTTGCCTTTCAAATGTTTCGGGTAGAGACACTTCGTTTTCTGCCTTAGAATTTATCTTTGGCTAATTCTATTCTATCTCAATTAGTATTCTACAAGTTTAAACTCTTGCATTAAAGACGAATACTTAAACAATGTTTTCGTTTTATTTTTAAAAGTTGATATTTTATTCCAAATACCTCCAATTTCAACTCAAACAATTACTATTTAAAACAAAAATACACTTATTTTAAACAAATTAGACATCAAATCAAGGGATTAATAAACAATTTATTAACTAAAGTGAAAAATAAACTATCTTTGGGTAACTAATGACTCAAACACCAAAAGATGAAAATTTTAAAGTATATTCTCTTTCTCTTGTTAATCATTTTTATTGGAACC
>NZ_VSDQ01000639.1:0-580 GCF_008085455.1 Seonamhaeicola marinus
TTAATTGCATAAGTATTTATCTTAATTCTGCACCAAGTTGTTTTTCAAAATTAACTTGTAGTTTGTTCATTATTTTATCAATTTGCTTGTCTGTAAGTGTTTTGTTTTCATCTTGAAGAGTAAAACTTACTGCATAACTTTTTTTGCCTTCAGGAAGATTTTTTCCTTGGTATACATCAAACAAATCAACATCTTTAAGTAGTTGTTTTTCCGTTTGCGAAGCTATTCTATCAATTTCTTCAAATGTTACAGCATCATCTAATAATAATGCAAAATCTCTTCTTACAGCTGGGTATTTAGGTATATCTTTAAACTTAACACTATTGTGTTTAATCATGTCTAAAACAGTGTCCCAACTAAAATCTGCAAATAAAACATTTTGAGAAATACCAAAATGCTTTAATATTTTTTTATTAACTAAACCAAAATCAACAAGCTTATTTTTACCTAAAGATAAGCTAATGCCTTCACTAAAAACATCGTTTTTAACTGGCGATACTTTGTATCTTGATAAGCCTAACCTGCTTAAAATACTAGTAATTGTACCTTTTAAGAAAAAGAAATCGCTTTTTTGTACAGT
>NZ_VSDQ01000515.1:0-443 GCF_008085455.1 Seonamhaeicola marinus
AATAGTATTAAAGTTAACTAACGTAATTGATGTATCATACGAATCACTTGAGCCAACAATATTAATGGTGTAATCTTCAACTTCACCATCAAAACCATTTTCACAAGTTGTTGGCAAACCATCATCTTTAAATTTAGTAGATACACGCATAATTGTATTGCCTATTACAGCGTTATTAGGCACTAAAATAGGTAGGCTACTGTTTTGGGTTGCACCATTAGCTACATTGGTTGCATCGCCTAAATTGTATGTTTCGCCAGCATCATCAAAACTACAGTTTTGGTTCCAATCTATCCACACACGTGTGTTAGTGGTAAAATCACCATCGGTGTTAACTCTTACGGTTAAATTATACGTGTCGTTTCTGTTTACATCTGTTGATACGTTAGTGTAATTGCTATAACCACTGGGTTTTGCAGATGTTTGATTTATAGTATTAAATT
>NZ_VSDQ01000101.1:0-862 GCF_008085455.1 Seonamhaeicola marinus
TTTTAATAACAAATTTTATTCCTGCAGAAGTTGAAGGATTACCATTTGGAGCAATGGGTGTATTTTACGCAACATTGGCTGGTTTAGTGGCTGGTTTAGCTGTTGGAAAAGTAACCGAATATTATACAGGTACTGGCACAAAACCAGTAAATTCTATTGTAAAACAATCTGAAACTGGTGCAGCTACCAATATCATTTCTGGTTTAGGTGTAGGTATGATGTCTACAATGTTCCCAATTCTTTTAATAGCTGCGGCAATTTTAGTGTCGCACCATTTTGCAGGCTTATACGGTATTGCAATTGCTGCCGTAGGTATGTTAGCCAATACAGGTATTCAATTAGCAGTAGATGCTTACGGACCAATTTCTGATAACGCAGGAGGTATTGCTGAAATGGCAGAGTTAGATCCTGAAGTTAGAGAACGTACTGATAAGTTAGATGCAGTAGGTAACACTACAGCGGCTATTGGTAAAGGGTTTGCAATAGCATCGGCAGCATTAACAGCATTGGCTCTGTTTGCTGCGTTTATGGAAACTGCAGGTGTAGCGTCTATTGATGTATCTAGACCAGATATTATGGCAGGTTTATTAATAGGAGGTATGTTGCCATTTGTGTTTTCAGCCTTATCAATGAATGCGGTTGGTAGAGCTGCCATGGCTATGATTGAAGAGGTTCGTCGTCAGTTTAGAGATATACCAGCTTTAAAAGCAGCTTTAGAGGTAATGCGTAAGTATGATTCTGATATGAGTAAAGCTACCGAAGCAGATAGAAAGATTTTTGATGCCGCCAATGGTGTTGCAGAATATGATAAATGTGTAGCTATATCAACACAAGCGTCTATTAAAGAAATGGTATTGCCAGG
>NZ_VSDQ01000672.1:0-553 GCF_008085455.1 Seonamhaeicola marinus
TGCGTTAGGGATTGTAGTGGAAATCCTTTTTTAGCCTTAAAGCTAAAAAAGATTGCAACGTAAAGCCCGACCCCTTGTGGGTAACGCCCTAATATTTTATAGTTCTATTATGGTTTCGTTTAATGTCATTCTTACTTTTTCAAAGTTTGCAAACATATCGTCATCGGCTCTGTGCCCTACGGGTAATAATAATACTGATTTTAGGCCTTTTTCTTTGAGGTTTAGGGCTTGGTTATAGGCTGTTGGGTTGAAACCTTCCATGGGGCAGGCATCTATACCTTCTACGGCGCAAACGGTCATTAAATTACCAAGGGCTATGTAGGCTTGGTTTTTAGACCATTGTTGTTGCTGCTCTAAGGTCATGTTTTGCAACATGCTTGTTAGGTTTTCTCGGTAGGGTGCTAGTATTTCTTCGGGGGTGTTTCTAATGGTTTTTATGTTGTTGAAAAAGGCGTTTACGTCTTCTTTTAAAACGTGTTCTTTTATACAAATTACTAATAAATGTGAGGCGTCTTGTACTTGTGTTTGATTGTAAGAATGTGGCACAAGTGCT
>NZ_VSDQ01000564.1:0-519 GCF_008085455.1 Seonamhaeicola marinus
GCTGTTCCTATGTATTTTTCTACAATACCAACAGCCACAAAGGGTACGGGTTCATTAAATTCATCTAAAATAATACCTTTTATTTCTATTTTTTGCTGTGCTATTAAAGTAAAAGGTAGTAATAGGAATAGGTATGTAATTTTTTTAATCATAAATAATTTAGTTTTTTAGTTTTCTTTAATAGGAGTTTTAGGAATGAAAAATGCGTGCTTAAAAATACTTTCAAAACACGCACTTTAGTAAAACTAATGTTTTTTTATGTACAATAAAAGTACTTTATTATAGGTTGGGTATAATTAATTCTTGGTCTGGGTGAATTACATCTGGGTTTTTTAAAATATCAGAGTTAGCTTCAAAAATTTCTTTGTATTTCATGGCATCTTTGTAGTAATGCTTAGCTATTTTGCCTAAAGTTTCACCACTTTTTACTGTGTGTCTGTGGTACACAGTTTCGTCGGCTACTTTAATATCAGCCATAATATCTGCAGGGTTTTCACCACCAATTTCTTTTATTTTATC
>NZ_VSDQ01000739.1:0-388 GCF_008085455.1 Seonamhaeicola marinus
ATCAAAATCGCCTTTTATATAATCAACTTTAAAGGTTGTTGAAATTTCTTCTCTATTCATAGGAATATCAATTTTTGCATTGGCTATAAAACGATTTTCGCCAGATCCTTGGTTATCACCAAAACGCCTAAAAATAAATCCGGCTGAATTTATGTATGTATCTTCAAAATTAATATCGCCACCAAAATATGCGTTATAAAAGGTATGTTTTTCATCAATACTATTATTAATAGCTGTTGTTGTAAATGTTGGTGCAACACCATACCAATTATACATTTGATGCTCAAAACCACCATTTACTTTCCATGATAAATCACGCAATTTGGTAGTATAGTTTACATTTAGTTTTGAAATGGAATAATTATCATCAAAATTAACACCATTTATA
>NZ_VSDQ01000621.1:0-474 GCF_008085455.1 Seonamhaeicola marinus
AACACAATGATTCCTACTTACACAAACGTACACTTAAGGTTTAAGTTAAACAACTATCATTATTCATTTGAAGACCTCATGGAGGTAGCCTACAGTTTTACAAAAGAAGGGGTGCCGTATCAACGTGAATTAGGTGTTTTTTTACTAGATTGGTTAGATAATAAAGACTACATTGAGGTGCAAACCTCTGGCTCTACAGGTAAACCTAAAAAGTTGCAAATTAAAAAGCAGGCCATGGTAAACTCTGCCATTGCCACAGGCGATTTTTTTAATTTAACACCTGGAAAGAAGCTATTAAACTGCTTACCTTCAAACTTTATAGCAGGAAAAATGATGATTGTTAGGGCTATTATTTTGGGCTTAGAATTAGATATGGTTGAACCATCGGTAGCACCAAGAATAGACCTTAAAAAAGATTATGATTTTTGTGCCTTTACACCCATGCAGCTTAAAAATTTTGCACAACATTTAAAG
>NZ_VSDQ01000351.1:0-692 GCF_008085455.1 Seonamhaeicola marinus
ACACCAACAACCAATTTTAATATAGAAAAACCTATGAATGCTGCTAATATATGGAATGTAGATACCGGAGCCGCTTTTAAAGGTAAACTATCAGCCATGGATATTGATAGTAAAAAGGTTTGGCAAAGTGATAATTTACCAAGTTTATACCCTAATGAAATGGGCAGAAATAAGTAAACAATTCGTTTCTTATTAAAGCTTAAATTCTTCTATTTTATTCTAGTTAACTAAAAGATGTTGTTTAAAGGCAGCGTTGTTTTACTTACATTTACCAAATATTTAAAAACAACGATTTAACTTTTGTTTAAATCGTGAAAAGAAATATTATGACTAATAACGATGTCTTAAAAAAATTACGAGTTGCATTACAATTACGCGATGATGATATTATTAAAATTTTATCGCTTGTAGATTTTAGAGTTTCTAAAAGTGAGTTAAGTGCTTTTTTCAGGCGAGAAGATCATCCTAAGTATATGGAATGTGGCGATCAAATTTTAAGAAACTTTCTTAATGGTCTTGTAATTCATTTAAGAGGTCCAATGCCTGAAAACGTAAAAAAGCAAATACCTAAACAAAAATAATAGGGTCTTTTTATTCGAAAAGTATTAGTAAACTACTCAATGCTCTTAAAATCTTTTATGGCTTTGTTAGGTTCAATAACATTGTAGCCTTCCCAAAATTTTGGGTTATAA
>NZ_VSDQ01000310.1:0-555 GCF_008085455.1 Seonamhaeicola marinus
GATGGAAACCATGATTTCTAGTTTAACACCAACTAGAGCAGAGGTGAATGATGTTGCAAACTCAGTTATGGATGGTGCAGATGCCGTAATGCTATCTGGTGAAACATCGGTTGGTAAATATCCTGTACAAGTAATTAGGCAAATGGCTAGCATTTTAACAAGTGTTGAAGATTCGCCATTAATTCAAGTACCACAATTACCACCGCATATTCGAACAAACCGATATATAACAAAATCTATATGTTATCACGCCGCTAATATGGCTAATGAAATTGATGCGAAAGCAATTTCAACATTAACAAATAGTGGTTATACAGCGTTTCAAATTTCAGCTTGGAGGCCATCATGTCATATTTTAGTATTTACTTCAAACAAGCGTATATTAACGCGTTTAAGTTTACTTTGGGGTGTAAGGGCTTTTTATTATGATAGGTTTGTAAGTACTGATGAAACTATTGAAGATGTAAATAAAATGGCTTGTGAAAAAGGTTATTTAGAAGAAGGTGATATGTTAGTAAGTTTAGCTGCTATGCCAATTCAAGAAAAAGGAATGGT
>NZ_VSDQ01000504.1:0-668 GCF_008085455.1 Seonamhaeicola marinus
ATTTCAAATTATTTTCAAAAAATATAATTTTAAATAGCATTAGTTCAATTTTAATATAATTTTACTGGCGTTTATATATTTTATGCCTTATGAATAAGATTACCATTTTAATACATTGTAATGATAAACCTAATATTATTGCCTCTGTAACCAATTTTATTGCCCAACAAAACGGGAATATTGTTTATATAGACCAGCATGTTGATAGGGAACAAAATATATTTTTTATGCGTTTAGAGAGCGAGTTTACATCGGAAGCTTTTTCTACAAATGCTTTTAAAGACGCCTTTAAAAATGTTTTAGCTGATAATTTTGATATGAAATGGCGTATATATTCTTCGGAAAAGAAGCCTAAAATGGCCTTGTTTATATCAAAATACGATCATTGTTTATATGATTTATTAGGACGTTACAATTCTGGTGAGCTTAATTTAGAAATCCCTTTTATTATTAGCAATCATAATACGTTAAAAACTATTGCTGATAATTTTAATATTCCGTTTTACCACATTCCTGTAACAAAAGACACTAAAGCGAAAGCCGAAGATGACCAACTAAAATTATTAGAAGAACATAATATTGATTTTATTGTTTTGGCACGTTACATGCAAATTGTATCGGCTAAATTAATTGATAAATACACAAATAAAATTATAAACATACACCAC
>NZ_VSDQ01000340.1:0-387 GCF_008085455.1 Seonamhaeicola marinus
AATTACGTATGGTGCGCCACTTACGTATGGCAGCCTACGATGAAATTTTTGCCGGAGATCCTACTTGGGTTACCGAAGCTATTGGAGGTATGTTTGAAGATGGCAGAACCAAGGTTACAAAAACATCATTCCGTTTTTTAAATACACTTTATAATTTAGGGCCTTCGCCAGANTGCTAAAGTAGCTATTGACACATCGTCAATTCAATTTGAAAATGATGATATGATGCGCACTTTAAGAGGATCTGATGATTACGGTATTGCTTGCTGCGTATCATACCAAGCCTTAGGAAAACAAATTCAGTTTTTTGGTGCACGTACTAACTTAGCTAAAACATTATTATTAGCTATTAATGGCGGACGCTGTGAAAATACAGGTACGCAAATG
>NZ_VSDQ01000512.1:0-540 GCF_008085455.1 Seonamhaeicola marinus
AGAACCCCATTGTCTGAAATTAGCAATATCTTCTTTTTTATAGTTACCTAAAAGGTAATATTGTGCATACATTAAAGTAGATAAATGACCCGCATCCATAAAAAAACGGTCTCTAAATGGCCAAGTCATATCTGTTGGATCATAGTTAAAAAACTCAGAGTACAGTATGTGCATAAAATCTGCACCGCCCATTGGGCCTCCTGGGTGTCCTGAATTTGCTTTTTCTACCATTGCTACAGCTAAAGCTCTTATATTATCGGCCGCTTGCTGGTCTATTTGTTTATTCATTTTAATGTATGGTTAATTTACTATTTACTAACTCGTATTAATTTGTTTTTAACTAACTTAAATTTGAAAAGAATCAAGTTTTATTAGCTATAAAAATATTTTTTGCAAATATATAATCTTTAATTAGTTGAGGTGGCAAAAACACAATAATTTCATGAAAAAACACGAAACTGTTTACGTTGGGTTTTTTACACATAAAAAAAGCCTTTCAGTTTCCTGAAAGGCTTTCTCGTTGTACAGGCGGAGAGACTC
>NZ_VSDQ01000512.1:568-680 GCF_008085455.1 Seonamhaeicola marinus
GCAAACTTCTTAAGTAAAAAAACATTCTTTTTTATACATTTGATTCTTAAAAATCATTTTATGAATACAATAAAAACATATATAAAAGACCATAAACAGCGTTTTTTAGACG
>NZ_VSDQ01000924.1:0-505 GCF_008085455.1 Seonamhaeicola marinus
GTAAACTTATCTGCAACCCCGGTTTTTGAACGTGTTAAGAAATTAGAAAAAAACGGATTTATAAAAAAGTACGCTGCTATTTTAAACGCAGAGAAATTAAATAAAGGCTTAGTTGTATTTTGTAATGTTACTTTAAAAGAACATACACGCACCATAGGGCGCCAATTTGTTAAAGATATAATGGCGCTAAAAGAAGTTGTAGAGTGTTATAATATTTCTGGTGATTATGATTTTTTATTAAAAATTATGGTGTATGATATGAAGGAGTATCAAAATTTTGTTTTAGACCACCTAGGCAGCATAAAAAATATAGGTAGTGCACATAGTACCTTTGTAATGGGTGAGATAAAGCATGATTATGCTGTGCCAATTTAATAGAATAAAAAAAGAGCTAACTTAAATAGTTAGCTCTTTTTGTGTGAGTTATTTTATTTATGTTTATGACTCTGCAGATTCTTCAGCTTTTTCAACTGAAATTTTTAATTCATTAGAATCACTATCTAAA
>NZ_VSDQ01000152.1:0-531 GCF_008085455.1 Seonamhaeicola marinus
TCTTCAACAGAAATTAATTTATCTTGAATTTTGAAACCGTTTTGAATTTTCTTTAAATCTTCTAATTTCAAATTTTTATCTAGTTCAATATGAAATAAACGTGGCACGCCTTTTTTTGAACTTTTAAATTTGTCTTCAATATCTTTATCGTTTGTAAAGAGTAATAATCCTTTTGAGTTTCGCCCTAAACGACCAATAGGTTTAATACGAGATGATGTGGCGTTTGCTACCAAATCCATAACTGTTCTTCCTTTACCCTCACTAGTGGTGGTAGCAAATCCTTTTGGTTTATTTAAAAGCACATACGCTTTTTGCTCTGGGCTAATTCTAGAACCATCATAACGCACTTCATCAGTTGGTTTTACTTTATAACCCATTTCAGTTACCACTTTTCCATTTACGGTAACTAAACCTGTGGCAATGTGTACATCAGCTTCTCTACGTGAACAAATACCCGCATTAGCAATGTATTTATTTAACCTAATATCTGTACTATTACTATTATTTTTTACCTGTGGTTTGGGTTTTGGC
>NZ_VSDQ01000152.1:549-791 GCF_008085455.1 Seonamhaeicola marinus
TTTTGACAAAGATATGCTTTAAATTGTGATTTTCGATTTTTTATCAACTGATTTATATTTGATTAGAAGCCATTAAAAAAACTGTTTCAACACCTTAAAACAGCTCTAAATTCTATTCAAAATAACACCTACATCAATTAATAAAATACTAAAAACACCTACTAATAAAATAAATTTTAAAATGTTGTGAAGTATTAAATAATGTGTTTTTGTTTGTGATTTCCAAAGTATAATTAAAAACA
>NZ_VSDQ01000283.1:0-446 GCF_008085455.1 Seonamhaeicola marinus
AGAAGCTTTAATTGAAGAAGTTGGCAAACAACTCAACTACTTTTTAGAGCATAAAAAGTTTAGACCAGACCAAACAACCGTTTTATTTGATGCCGATTTAAAGCAAACTAAAACCATGCGTAAAAAAGAGTTTGAGGCAGATTACCGCTTTATCTCTGAGCCAGACTTACCTTTTGTAAACATAAAAGATGCTATTAACACCATACATGTTGATACAAGTGCACTACCTTATGCTGTAGAGCGTATTTTAATTAAAGGTGGGGTACTACCGCAAGATGCTAAATTTTTTACTGCAGATGCGTTACGCTCTGAAACCTTTGTTTCTATAAACAACGCCATAAATGAACCATCATTTGTTGCAAAAACCTTAACCAATAACTTAAAACCTGAAGATTACGTAAGCATTAAAAACATCAATGATTTTATTGAAGTTTTCAGTTTGCTAA
>NZ_VSDQ01000427.1:0-1176 GCF_008085455.1 Seonamhaeicola marinus
GGCTTTACCTTGTAATTTGATTTTACAGGTAATCCGTTTACAAAAATATTACCGTTTTTTGCCGCTGCTTGAATTTTGTTTCGGGTAGCATTTTCAATAAAATTCATCAAGTATTTATCTACGCGCAAAGGTGTTTGCCCTTTACCAACAGTAAATGCATAATGTTCATGTAAGTTATCGTCTTCAGGTAACTGTGGTGTGTAATCTTCCATTAAAAACTAATTGCTTGGTCTGTTACCATTACCTAAAACCAAATCTATTACTGAGGTTTTTGGCAATTTATCACCTGGCTTTAGTAAATCGCCTTTATAATACATTTTCAAAACCAAATCTTTACCAATGTTGTCTTCATAAGTAATTTTTCCAACAACAAACTCTAAAGCTTCTAAATTTGGTTTTGCTTGCCTAAAAGTACGCTCTCTTAAATCTGGCACTTCAATTTTTCTGTAGCCCGAAGGATTTAAAGTAATATATATTTTTCTGTTTTCTTTTACTTGAGCACCGGCTACCGGATCTTGCTCTATAACTGAAAACTTTGGATAATCTGGATTGTAATTAGACGAATCTTGTATTTGCATTACCAAATCATTGTCTTTCAACTCCATTTGAGCCACACTTATAGATTTTCCTTTTAAATCTGGTACTGTTTCAAAATCGCCATGATTTGTATAGCTTTTTAACCATAACAACATAATGTAACATAACACAACTACAGCTACTACAGCTAATAATACTTGCTTAAAAAAAGCTTTACTTACTAAAAATTTAATGATACTCATGAACAGAATTTTGAATACGCAAATATATAAAAACAGAACTGCTTTTTCTTTTGCAATTTATATGATATTTTAGCTTATAAAATTAAATACGACATATTACTAGTTTTAGACGTACACTTAACTTACTTAAATGAAAAAAAATATTGCCATTATTATGGGCGGATATTCTAGTGAATATCAAATCTCATTAAAAAGCGGAAACGTTGTTTACAACACATTAAACAAAGACAAATATAACGCCTACCGCATTCATATTTTTAAAGATAAATGGGTGTATGTTGATGCTAATGATAATGAATTTCCTATTGATAAAAATAATTTTACCACCACTGTTAACAACACAACATTAAAGTTTAATTGTGTTTTTAATGCCATTCATGGTGCCCCTGGCGAAAAC
>NZ_VSDQ01000478.1:0-376 GCF_008085455.1 Seonamhaeicola marinus
GAAACCTTAATTAAAAATTATAACGCAACTAACGAGGTTACAGTACCATCCAAAGAAAAAACTAACGAAGAAAACACACCTAAGTTCATTAAAAAAGGCATTAATGTGTTTTCTGAATACTTTGGACACAAAATAGACGTTAAAGTTTCTAAAAATGGTAAAGGAAAAATAACCATTCCGTTTCATTCAGAAGAAGACTTTAATCGTATTAAAAAATTAATTGAAGGTGCTAAATAAATCCTTAATAGTAAGTGTACTAGCCTTTTTGTTTTGTTTTTCATTGGTAGCTCAAGAAGAAAAAGAAAAAAAATCAAAACGAAAAAAAATTTCAAAAGAAATAGTAGTAGACTCTGTAATTACAAGAGAACCAATAGAC
>NZ_VSDQ01000302.1:0-330 GCF_008085455.1 Seonamhaeicola marinus
AACTTGTCTTGCTTTACTGCCTTCAAAGGGGCCAACAATACCAGCAGCTTCTAACTGATCAATTAATCTGCCTGCTCTGTTATATCCTAATTTTAATTTTCGTTGTAATAAAGAGGCCGATCCTTGTTGTGCTGTTACAATAACTATGGCAGCATCTTTAAATAATTTATCTCTATCTGCAATATCTATATCAATACTTGTGCCACTTTCTTCACCAACATATTCTGGTAATAAATACGCATCAGGATATGCTTTTTGGGCACCAATAAAATCGGTTATTTTTTCAACTTCGGGTGTATCAACAAACGCACATTGTATGCGTATCATATC
>NZ_VSDQ01000801.1:0-427 GCF_008085455.1 Seonamhaeicola marinus
AAATAGCACGTGCAGCAGATTACTCATTAAAAAACAACGTACCATTAATGATTATTTCAAAATCTGGCGGTGCAAGAATGATGGAAGCCGCATTATCATTAATGCAATTAGCTAAAACATCAGTAAAACTAGCGCAATTAGCTGATGCCAAAATACCATATATTTCATTGTGTACAGATCCTACAACTGGTGGCACAACAGCATCATTTGCTATGTTGGGAGACATTAATATTAGTGAACCTGGTGCTTTAATTGGTTTTGCAGGCCCACGTGTTGTAAAAGATACTACCGGACAAGATTTACCTGAAGGTTTCCAAACTTCAGAGTTTTTGTTAGAACATGGTTTTTTAGATTTTATTACTTTAAGAAAAGAATTAAAAAATAAAGTAAATCAGTATCTAGATTTAATATTAAATATGCCAATAAG
>NZ_VSDQ01000710.1:0-692 GCF_008085455.1 Seonamhaeicola marinus
AAAATATTATTTACTTTAGCCACATAATTATGAGAACAACAGCAGTTTATACATATTTTGGTTTTTATTATTTCTTTTTTAGCAAAAGGAACGAGACATTGTATGTATAAATTTAAATAATAAATTAAAGTATAAGTCTCGGTGAAAATCGAGACTTTTTTTTATGATAAAATCAGTAGCAATACAAGGAGTTAAAGGATCTTTTCATCACATTGTTTCTCAACAGTTTTTTGATGAAAACGTAAACCTAATTGAGTGCTTAACCTTTGATAGAGTTGTTGAAGCCCTAATTACTAAAGAATGTGATGCGGCTATAATGGCTTTAGAAAACTCTATAGCAGGTTCAATAATACCCAACTATGCATTAATTGATAATTATAATTTGCATGTTGTTGGAGAGCATTATTTAGATATTCAGCATAATTTAATGGCATTGCCAGGGCAAACTATAATTGATATTAAAGAAGTATACTCGCACCCAATGGCATTGCTACAGTGCAAAGAGTTTTTTAAAAATCATCCGCATATTAAATTGGTAGAAGATAAAGACACTGCCGAAGTTGCTGATAGAATACATAAAAATAAACTAAAAGGTGTTGGCGCAATAGCTAGTGTACTAGCAGCTAATATATTTAATTTAGATGTGTTGGCGCATAGTATTCAAACTATTAAACACAACGAAACACGTTTTG
>NZ_VSDQ01000208.1:0-175 GCF_008085455.1 Seonamhaeicola marinus
TATTGTGAACACCTAAAAGTGATTGGCTGGAATTTAAAAACCGCTCAATGTATATTTTTGATGCAACAGCTGCTTCATCTAATGGCAAACCCAAACAAATTTGAGAAGCTAAGGCTGATGATAGCACACAACCACTACCATGTTTATTGTAAACAGTTTTTACATGTGGTACTAT
>NZ_VSDQ01000208.1:223-452 GCF_008085455.1 Seonamhaeicola marinus
GTCAGTTCCTTTTTTATCGGTTCGGTGGCCGCCTTTTAAGTAAACATTGGTTTTACTTGCTATATGCGCTATGGTATCTTCAATATTTTTATCTGGATACAGCATTTGTATTTCATCATAATTAGGTGTAATTAAGTAGCATTTTTGCCAAATGGTATTTAAAATATCTTGATTTTCGGTAGTATGAAAATCGAAACCCGCGGTTGCTTTTATTACAGGGTCTAAAATT
>NZ_VSDQ01000903.1:0-710 GCF_008085455.1 Seonamhaeicola marinus
TGCTCTAAGAATGGGATTAACGATGCTGAAATTGACGAAATTTGGTTTGGTGCAACATCGGTATAATGTAATTCAGATGGGTCAATTACTGGGAAATCACCTTCCATTCTAGCAATTACCTTATCGTGTAATATTTTACCATCGTCATCTACATTTACAGTAGCTTGCGCAATTAATCTCTCTTCTTCTTCTTCAGCACTTAAATATGTTGGTTCATTTTTAATATCTACAACACCTTCAGATACTTTTCTATAAGGTGTTTCAATGAATCCCATTGAATTTACTTTAGCATATACCGAAAGTGACGAGATAAGACCAATGTTTGGTCCCTCTGGTGTTTCAATAGGACATAAACGCCCATAGTGTGTATAGTGAACGTCTCGAACCTCAAAACCAGCTCTTTCACGAGAAAGACCACCTGGACCTAAAGCTGATAAACGACGCTTGTGAGTAATCTCAGCTAATGGATTTGTTTGATCCATGAATTGAGATAACTGGTTTGTACCAAAAAATGAATTAATTACTGAAGATAATGTTTTCGCGTTAATTAAATCAATTGGTGTAAACACTTCATTATCACGAACGTTCATACGCTCACGAATGGTACGTGCCATACGTGCTAAACCAACACCAAACTGTTGTGATAATTGCTCACCAACTGTACGTACACGACGGTTAGATAAGTGATCAATATCATCAATTTCAGCTTT
>NZ_VSDQ01000597.1:0-333 GCF_008085455.1 Seonamhaeicola marinus
CGGCAGCCGCTAAAAAATCGCCTTCATTTTCTCTGTTTTCATCATCAACAACAATAATAACTTTGCCATTTCTTATATCTTCAATGGCTTCATGTATAGAGTTAAGCTTAAATTGCTTTTGGTTGTGTGTCATAGTTTCTGCTATCATTTAGCAAAGATATTGCTTATTTTAAAGATTCTAAACAATAAATCCTTAAGTCTTCCTTAATTTTTACATTTAAAAAAGGATACGTAATCATGTAAAAAGGGAAGCCTAGTAATAAAAGAATACCGTTTGGCATTTTTTTAGTCTTATTTATTAATTTGTAAAACTGTTTTAAGTTTAACAGTGAT
>NZ_VSDQ01000676.1:0-178 GCF_008085455.1 Seonamhaeicola marinus
TTTTGGTGTAATGCCAATGCCTATAGATGTAACCGTAACATATACTGATGATACTACCGAAAACTTTTATATACCATTACAAATGATGCGTGGTGAAAAACCAACAACAGCAACTATAATTGCAGATTGGGCTTGGGCGTATCCAACATATACTTTTAACACATCAAAATCTATTAAA
>NZ_VSDQ01000676.1:249-426 GCF_008085455.1 Seonamhaeicola marinus
TAGAAAAAATAATACTAAGTAGTTTGTACTTTAAAATATTTTAAATTTTGAAAGCGATTCTTAATATGAATCGCTTTTGTTTTTTTAAAAGTATGTCATTTTATAATTTGCTACCTTTGATTTTTGTTAAAACAAAACCATTGAAATTTACCTACCCAAAAAAAGAAAAACTTAAAA
>NZ_VSDQ01000913.1:0-932 GCF_008085455.1 Seonamhaeicola marinus
CAATTTCACTAAAATCCCAACAAGCACCACCACCTTTATTGGTTGTATTTTCTAAAGCTACCAAACGTGTTTCAGCATACCAATAATCTGTAGGGTTTATAGCGGCTTCAACCTGTTTAGCTGTAAATCGGCCATTATTACCATCTAATAGTTTACAAGACACACCACTGTTAAAAGCCACACCACCAGACTCATAATTATAAATATGTGCATATGCATCACAAATAACTTGGTTACCTGGTTGTGTATGTAATTTTATAGCTGTTTGATTTGCCATAGTGCCACTTGGAAAAAACAAAGCCTTATCTTTACCAAACATACGGGCTACCTTTTGTTCTAAGAGGTTTATGGTTTCATCTTCTCCAAAAACATCATCGCCCACAGTAGCTTGCATCATAGCATCAAGCATTTGGGCGCTTGGTTTGGTAACAGTATCACTTCTTAAGTCTATTTTCATTACTCTGAGAAATTTAAAAAGATAAAACTAAAAAAATATCTAAAGTTTTTTCCTGTTAGGTATTAATTATATTTTTGTTCAAAATATTCAAATTATGATTACTTCAGATCAAATTAAAGATCTTAATACCCGCCTTGACAAACTAAGGCACTATCTTTGACATAGATAGGAAATTAATTGAAATACAAAACGAAGAAGAAAAAACCTTCGACCCTAATTTTTGGGACAACCCCAAAGAAGCTGAAATTGTAATGAAATCGCTCAGGGTTAAGAAAAAATGGGTTGAAGATTACAAAACCTTAAAATCGCAAATTGAAGATTTAGAGGTGCTTTATGAATTTTATAAAGAAGGCGAATCTACAGCAGATGATGTTACCACGCATTTTAATAAAACAGCTACCTTTTTAGAAGATGTAGAGTTTAGAAACATGCTATCTGATGAAGGTGATAACCTAAGTGCTGTATTACAAATTAC
>NZ_VSDQ01000106.1:0-178 GCF_008085455.1 Seonamhaeicola marinus
GTTTTAAAATCCATTTTTTACCATAAATTTTAGTAACAATATCATTGAACATTTTGGTGTTCAAATCTATAATTTGTTGCATGCTGGCATAAGCCATTTCAATATCTAATTGGGTGAATTCTGGTTGGCGATCACCGCGAGAATCTTCGTCTCTAAAACAACGTGCAATTTGGAAATA
>NZ_VSDQ01000106.1:282-533 GCF_008085455.1 Seonamhaeicola marinus
TCTTGTGCATCTAAAACATCGCGTATTAATTTTATAACCTTGTGGCGGTTTCTAATAACGCGGTGTACATCTTGATTTCTGTGGTCTAGAAATTTATACTGAAAACGTGTGGTTTCATTAGTTTTTAAAGCGCGTTTTATTTCAAAAGGTAAGGTTTTTGAAAGGTTTAGAATTTCTAAAGCTGATGTTTCTAATTCTATAGTGCCTGTTCTTAAGCTTGGGTTGAAATCGTCTTCTTTTCGTTTTACAAT
>NZ_VSDQ01000409.1:0-94 GCF_008085455.1 Seonamhaeicola marinus
GATGGTGTAGCGCTTAGTTTTGCTTCGCCATTGGCTAATACCACAGTATCTGTATCGGCTGTTAAGGTACCAGCATCGGCACTACATTCGTTTA
>NZ_VSDQ01000409.1:208-288429 GCF_008085455.1 Seonamhaeicola marinus
TTCACAAGGCGGTTTAAAAGAAAAGTAGATGGTCTTTGAATCACATTCTCCAATTCCCAAGTAATATTTAAAGGCTTTGGCTGTAATACGAAAATTACCAGTTCCATAATGCCATGCATTATTCCCAGCAGGAAATGTATATGGCGTTATATTTTCTGTAATTCTATAGACCTTTCCTGTGTCTAAATTTTCAACAGTGTACTTAACACTTTTAATATTTCCACTAACATTAGTTTTTATATAAAATCCTGATGGTAAATCGGATAAAATATAACTATTGTTATTCATTAAACTGACGGTCTCATGACCATTAGTAAGCTCAAAACTATTAATTTCACCGCAATTCGTATCTGCAAATACCTGAACTGCTAATAACAAAAACAATGAAGTAAGAAGGTGTCTAAATTTGGGGTTTAGTTGATGTAGTGCTGCTTCCATGATTTTTTGTTTAATTATTCATGTGTAAAATTAAACAAAATAACATTTTGTTTAACATTTTTAATTTTTTGTTAAACAAAAAAATCATACCGTTCGTCGAAAATTTATCCCTTAAACCTACTTTTTCTACATAAAAACCTACAAATTAATTATTTAGACTTCCTTTACATTAAACCAATATTCTAATATTAGCATAAGAATTTATTAAAGCTTCAGTAGCCTCCTTTTTATTTAACCATGCTACTTTGGTTATCCCTTCGTTTTCCTGAGGAAACAGTTCTCCACAAAAATCTGTTTCCATTTCAAACCAATAGGTCACTTTTATTTTGTGCTTTCCGTTGCGTTTAAAAATATGATATGTTGTTTCTAAGGGTTTAGTAATTTTTAATCCAGTTACTCCTGTTTCCTCTTCTACTTCCCTAATGGATGTTTCTTCAATAGTTTCACTTTTTTCCGCTTTTCCTTTGGGTAAATCCCACTTATCATTTCTATAGATAAACAATACCGCCCCTTCATTATTATAGACCTTTCCTCCTCCTGCCACAACATTGGGAAGCATTTTTAAAAACTTGGGAAGCAGTTTATCTTCCTTTTTATGGATTAACCTTACCTCTTCCAATTTGGTATTAGACAGCTCTTTAATAACCTTTCCTATATTTACTGTGTCTATTAAATAGTTTTTAAAATTTGTCTCTTGTTCTACCTTAGTTGTTAGTACAATAGGTTTGTCTCCAACAAATACTTTATACATATACTCCAATTAACATTTGTGATTTGTAAAATAGTAAAAATATCTTTTTTTTACATGTACAGATTATTGTTGAAAAAAATATTTTTATTAATAAGCTTCCTCTTACATAAATTTAAATTAATCCGTATTTTTGACCCATGATTTTTAATGAAAATACAGCCAAAAAAACCGCAGAAGTTCTATTGCAAGTTAATGCTATAAAACTTAGTCCAAAAGAACCTTTTACCTGGGCATCAGGATGGAAATCTCCTATTTACTGTGACAATCGCATTATTTTATCATTCCCCCCAATACGTAACTACGTTAGAGAAACCATGGCTAAACAAATAGATAGACACTTTGGTAAACCTGACGCTATTGCAGGTGTTGCAACGGGAGCTATTGGAATTGGAATGTTAGTTGCAGAATACCTAGGTCTTCCATTCATTTATGTTAGACCTGACGCCAAAGGGCATGGACGAAAAAACCAAATAGAAGGTTTTATTGACAAGGGACAAAATGTCGTTGTGGTAGAGGATTTAATTAGTACCGGAAAAAGTAGTTTAAATGCAGTTAGAGCATTAAAAGATGCCGAAATCAATGTTAAAGGTATGATTGCTATTTTTACCTATGGCTTTGAAATTGCTGCCAAAAATTTCGAGGAGGAGCATATAGAACTACAAACGTTAAGTAATTATGACAGTTTACTGAAACAAGCCCTTGATACGAACTACATTACAGAAGATCAGTTAAAGACACTTTCTGAATGGAATATCAATCCTAGTGAATGGAACGCTATTTGATATACTAAGTCTGAAATAAAAATTATTTAAATGAATTTAGAATCTCCAAAAATAAACGTTGAGAAATCACCAGAAGAGGTATTTAACTTTTTATCTGATGTTAAGAATTTTGAATCTTTAATGCCTGAAAACATTAGTAAATTTGAAGTCTTAGAGGAAGACAAATTTCTATTTGCCCTTAAGGGAATGCCAGAAATCATACTAAAGAAAAAAGAGGTAAATGCACCTAACAAAATTGTCTTAGGAGCAGCCGGTGGTAAATTAGACTTTGCTCTTACTGGAAACATTGTTGATACAGGAGATGGTTCTAGTGAAGTACAACTACAATTTTCAGGCGACTTCAATCCAATGATGTCTATGATGATTAAAGGTCCTATTAGTAAGTTTATAGAAACTCTAGCTACAAGCATTCCTAAAGCCATCTAATAGAGTAACTGAATTTCCTTTAAATCGAATTCTTGTACAATCGCATCCTCTAGTAATACAACTAAATTTCCAGAGTCCGAGACATCAGTTATAAAACCAGAAAATAAATTACCTTCAGCATTTTTGAATGTTGAAGGTTTATTTTTTCTAAATAAATAGTTAAGGTATTCCTCTTTTAAAAGTGCCAGATCCCCTGAGTTTAAAAGGTTAAAATAATATCTTAAGTTACTTATAATTTGTTGCGCAACTTCTTCTAAATCGAACAACCTCCCAGAAATAATTCTAAGAGAAGACGCTTTTGGTAAATCTTTAAAATTTGTCTGATTTACGTTTAACCCGATACCAATTATCGATGCCGTGATTTTGTTATTTTTTATGACATTTTCAATAAGAATACCACAGATTTTCTTGTCTTCTGACAAAATGTCGTTTGGCCATTTTACTTTTAGTTTCGGAATAGAAAAAAAAGAAAGTGTTTTTAAAAGTGCCAAAGAAGTGGCTATACTTATATAAAATGGAAATTCTATTTGTACATCTTCTAAGTTCTTAAACACACTAAACGTAAGGTTTTTACTAGCTTCGCTATTCCAAACAGTTCCCATTTGCCCTCTACCATTAGTCTGTTTTTTAGCCATTACAGCTGTAAGGTCTGCCACAGTTTCTTCACTAATTAACCCACGTAAAAAGCTATTTGTAGAATCGGTGGCATCAAGTTTGATTATAGACATATGAATAAGTTATTAGCCGCTTTAAAAATCTTATGATTTTTTTAAAGCTCAAAGAACTAAAAAAATAATAACTTTGTACAAATTAAATAAATTTAATGGCGAAAGAAAAAATAAGCGCAGACCAACTAATATCTGTAATTTTAAGTGGTATTGAGGATGTTAAAGGGAAAGAAATAAATATTTTAGATTTAAGAGAAATTGATAATACTGTTTGTGACTACTTTATAATTTGTGAAGGTACTTCTAATACACAAGTTAATGCCATAGTTAATTCCATACAAAAAAAAGTAAGTAAAGAACTTAAAGACAAACCTTGGCATACCGAAGGTGAAGATAATGCAGAATGGGTTTTGATAGATTATGTTAATGTTGTTGTACATGTATTTCAAAAACATGTTAGAGAATATTATGATATTGAAAGTCTTTGGGGAGATGCAAAAACAACAGTAATAGAAACTAGTTATTAAAAATAGATGGCAAACGACAAAAAAAATATAAAAGACAAAAAACCTAAGTTTAGCCCGTATTGGATATACGGTATTCTAATTGCCCTATTTTTAGGGTTTCAACTTTTTGGAGGCGATAGTTCTAATAGCGGATCTAAAACAACTACATCAGACTTTTTTAAATATTTAGAAAATGGAGATGTTGCAAAAGTAGATATCGTAAAGAATACCAGAGTTGCAAGAGTATACCTTACCAAAGATGCTGAATCAAAAGAAATTCATAAGAATTCAAAACAGCAACCCTTTATTCCCTCTGTAAGTGCTTTACCAAATTATAAATTTGAATTCGGTGACCTTCAAAACTTTGAAAACAAGTTAAATGAAATCATTGAAGATTTAGATACTAAGCCTATCGTTGAATTTGATACGGAAACAGATACCCTAGGTAATATTTTAATAGGAATACTCCCTTTTATTATACTTATAGGTGTATGGATTTTTATAATGCGTAGAATGTCTGGAGGCGCTGGTGGCGGTGCTGGTGGACAAATTTTTAACATTGGTAAATCTAAAGCAAAACTTTTTGATCAAAATACAGAGGTAAAAACTTCCTTTAAAGATGTGGCTGGATTAGAAGGAGCAAAAGAAGAAGTACAAGAAATTGTAGACTTCTTAAAGTTCCCAGAGAAATACACTACACTTGGTGGTAAAATACCAAAAGGAGCTTTATTAGTAGGTCCTCCTGGTACTGGTAAGACACTTTTAGCAAAAGCCGTTGCAGGTGAAGCTAAAGTACCTTTCTTCTCTTTATCTGGATCTGATTTCGTTGAAATGTTTGTTGGGGTTGGTGCCTCTCGTGTTAGAGACTTGTTTAAGCAAGCAAAAGAGAAATCACCATCAATCATTTTTATTGATGAAATTGATGCTATTGGTAGAGCCAGAGGTAAAAATGCCATGTCTGGAAGTAATGATGAACGTGAAAACACATTAAATCAGCTACTAACCGAAATGGATGGTTTTGGCACAAATACTAATGTTATAGTACTTGCTGCAACCAACAGAGCAGATATTCTTGATAAAGCCTTAATGCGTGCAGGTAGATTTGACAGACAGATATATGTAGACTTACCAGACCTGCGTGAGCGTAAAGAAATTTTTGAGGTACACCTAAGACCTCTTAAAAAAGCTAAAGGGTTAGACACCGATTTCTTATCTAAGCAAACACCAGGTTTTTCTGGAGCCGATATTGCTAATGTATGTAATGAAGCAGCTTTAATTGCTGCAAGAAATGGTAAAAAGGAAGTAGATAAACAAGATTTCCTTGATGCTGTAGATAGAATTATTGGTGGTTTAGAAAAGAAAAACAAAATCATAACGCCTAGTGAGAAAAAAGCAGTTGCTTATCACGAAGCAGGCCACGCTACTGTAAGTTGGATGTTAGAACATGCTGCACCCCTTGTAAAAGTTACCATTGTTCCAAGAGGGCGTTCTTTAGGAGCTGCTTGGTATTTGCCAGAAGAACGTTTAATTGTTCGTCCTGAGCAAATGCTAGATGAAATGTGTGCAACTTTAGGTGGTAGAGCAGCAGAAAAAGTGATTTTCGACAAAATATCTACTGGTGCACTTAGTGACTTAGAAAAGGTTACTAAACAAGCAAGAGCTATGGTTACCGTATACGGATTAAGTGATAAAATTGGTAATTTAACGTATTACGATTCTTCTGGTCAAAGCGAATATGGTTTCACTAAACCTTATAGTGAACAAACTGCTGAATTAATTGACAAAGAGATTTCAGATATCATTGAAGAGCAGTACCAAAGAGCTATTAAACTTTTAGAGGAAAACAAAGACAAGCTTACTGAACTTGCCGAAGAACTTTTAGATAAAGAAGTTATCTTTAAAGACAACCTAGAAAGAATTTTTGGTAAGCGAGATTTTGGCGAAGCATCTACTGAAGAAAATACAGAAACGGAACAAGCTGATAAAACTGAATCGATAGAAGATTCAGAAAAATAATCCAAAATCAGCTTATTTTGTTAAGCTTTTAGTAAAAATCTTAAATTAACCTTAAGGTTAATTTAAGATTTTTTATATTTGATATTCGACAACAAGAACGGGTTAATAGCAGCTACTTAAATGAGTCTTTTTAGAAAACTTTTTGGTTCTAAATCAGAAAAGCCAACAGAGGAACTAAAATCCCAAGAAAGAGGCAAATACATGCCTGAAATTAAGCTGCCAATAGATGAAAAGTTTACCATAAACTTTAAAGCTAATGGTGGAAAGTTCTTGTATTGCGAAGATTTAAATGAAGTTTATCAGAATTTAGAAAACATTATTGCCGAAAATCAATGGAATAATGACAAAGTCTTACTTCTTGATGAAAACTTAAAAAGTAAGTTTAAAAATTCTGACCTAACACCTTCTAAACTGATAAGTGAATCTGCATTTTTCCTAACAACTTGCGAAAACTTAATTGCAAATGATGGTTCATTGTTAATATCCTCAAAACAAATCTTTGAGAAAAAACTACCCGAACTTCCTTTAAGTTTTGTTGTTTTTGCAACTACTAGTCAAATTGTTGAAAACATTGGTGAAGGTTTACGAGGTATAAAGTCAAAAAACAGAGAAAAAATACCAACAAATATTACTACCATAAAGCATTTCAAATCTGACGACAACAATGACTTTTTAAGTTACGGCAGTAGCGCTAAAAATTTATACCTACTCCTTTTAGAAGATTTATAAATGAAAGAAACACTTATAAGGAGTCTTTCTGGACTACTCTATATTTTAATTTTAATTGGTTGTTTTCAAAATGAACACGCTTTAATTATTCTATTCTTTATCTTCGGTTTAGTCTCACTTGCGGAATTTAAAAAGCTTATTCAGCTAAAGAGTTTTATCCCTTATATAATCTTTGTAATCTTATACTTTGTCTTTGTTTACTGGAAATTAGTTTTAAATACCAATTTTGGTTTAGATGAGGCCATTCAAATTCTAATGGTCATTACCATCTTTGTAGAGTTGTTTCTTATTAAAGATTTATTCTCAGAAAAAACCATTCCTCTTTTTGCCACCAAAAGATTTATACTTACCACCTTTTATTTATCAAGTGCGTTTGTCTTTATGGTCTTAATTGGCAACTATCAAGATTCTAATAACGCCAACATCTTACTGGGCTCTTTTATACTTATTTGGGTTAATGACACCTTTGCGTATTTAGTTGGAAAAAACTTTGGCAAACAGAAGTTGTTCGAAAAAATTTCACCTAAAAAAACTGTTGAAGGTTTTCTGGGTGGACTCTTTTTTGCTTGTGTAGCCAGTTATTTTATTGCCAATTTTACACATACTTTAAATTTTACCCACTGGCTTGTTTTGAGTATAATTATTAGTGTTTTCGGCACACTGGGCGATCTAATAGAGTCAAAATTTAAGAGGCAAGCTGGTGTAAAAGACAGTGGTGTTATTATGCCTGGTCATGGAGGCTTACTTGATAGACTAGATAGTATTATATTTGCAGCACCATTTATTTATTCATTTTTAAGTTTACTAAATTATGTTTCATAAAGAAGGGCATAAAATCATATTAATAACATTCTTAATTGTAATTGCAGGAACACTATTAACGGATTATTTTGTTTCCATTGCTTGGTTACGAATGCTAATCATGCTTACCTTACTTGTATTTCTTGTATTAATTTTACAATTTTTCAGAAACCCAAAAAGACGTACGATTTTAAATGAAGAGCAGGTTATATCGCCTGTAGATGGTAAAGTTGTGGTTATTGAAGAAGTTTTTGAGAAAGAATATTTCAAAGAAAAACGCCTACAGGTTAGTGTATTTATGTCTCCAATTAATGTGCATGTTACACGTTACCCAATTGGCGGTAATGTATTATTTAGTAAATATCACCCAGGCAAATATTTAGTAGCATGGCACCCTAAAGCCAGTGAGGAAAATGAGCGTACTACTATTGTTGTAGAAAATCAATCTTATGGTAAAGTTCTTTATAGACAAATAGCTGGAGCTTTAGCTAAACGCATTGTTAATTATGCTAAGGTTGATGACAAAGCCATACAAGGAGCTGATGCTGGCTTTATTAAATTTGGATCTAGAGTAGATTTATTTTTACCATTAGATACCAATATTAAAGTAGAATTAAATCAGAAAGTTAGAGGCGGGGAAACTGTGATAGCCCAAAAATAATGACTAACGAAGAATTAGATAAACAATTTACAGAAGCGGTTGCAAGGGTAAATGCTCACAAAGAACCTTTTCCTGCAGACACGCTCCTAAAACTATATGCTTACTACAAAAAAGCTACCAACGATTATGGTAGACCAAGAAGTAGAGAAGCATTGATAAATGCATTTAAAACCAATGCACTATTTCAGGCTAAAAGCCTTACTGAAGCTGAAGCCAAAGAGAAATATATAGATTTGGTTAACAAATATTTTTTATACCGAGAATAACCTCTAATAAGCCTTTATATGAAACATTTAATCTCTATTTCACTTCTTTGTTTTTTATGTTTGGGCTGTTCAAATTCTTCAAAAAAAAATTACAACTATTATTTAAACCTTGTTGAAAACCAACATGAGGTTATTGAACTAGTTTCAAATGAGGGTAACTCTAGAATTCTGGTTTCGCCCTATCATCAAGGACGCATTTTAACCTCAACTTACAACAACCTAAACGGTATGAGCAATGGTTGGATCAACGAAATTGCTCTGAAAGATTCAACTAAAAGTATCGGTGGAGAAGAACGCCTATGGATCGGACCATTAGGCTCGCAATTTTCTTTTTATTTTCAGCAATTAGCACCAATTCATGACGACAACTGGAAGGTACCTGCCACCATGGAGGCGGAACCATATCAAGTAGTTCAAACAACACCTAATTACGTGAAGTTATCAAAAAAGATGCATCTCACTAATTTTATTGGCACAACGTTTAACCTTGAAGTTAACCGAAAAATATCTAACCTGTCTAAAGAGACCATTCAGAATAATTTAAACATAAATGTTTCAAGCGCCACCAAATTTGTTGCTTTTGAAACTGAACATCAATTAAAAAACCTTGACACCATAGCTTGGACAAAAGATAAAGGTTTAGCAGGATTGTGGAGTGCTGGCATGTATCCCGGCGATGATTCTGTGATTATCATTCCTCTTAAAAACAATGGTAGGAAACAAGATGTTTTAACGTATTTAGCAGCATTAGACAGTACAAGGTTTGTTGTAAAAAACAATGCCGTGTTATTTAAAGGCGATGGACAATACCGAAGTAAAATTGGTGTACCTCCGCAATACGCTCCTTCTATTTACGGGTGTTATTCCAAAACTAATCATAGACTCACCATTATTCAGTATAAGAAAGAACAAGACACGTTATATTCTAATTCTTATGTTAGTATTCAGGATAAACCTTATAAAGGCGAAGCCATTCCCATTTATAATAATGGCTCAGATTTTTATGAACTGGAAAGTAATGCACCTTTAAAGGAATTACGGCCTAACGCAACAACCTCGCATTGGCATAGAGTCTACCACTTCTCTTCTACACCTTCAGAATTAAATGCTATTTCAACTAAATTATTGGGTTTATCTTTAAATGATACCAACCTATGACCATTGAACATATAGCTATTTGGACTAGAGATATTGAAGCCATGAAAAACTTCTATCTTAAGTTTTTTGATTTAAATTCTAACGAGAAGTATTATAATCCTAAAAAACAATTCAGTTCTTACTTTTTATCTTTTAAAAATGGAGCAAGAATAGAACTTATGCATCGACCAGATGTTTCGGAAATTCTGAATACTACTCCTTTAGGTTTTGCTCATTTTGCAATTTCGGTTGGAAGCAGGGAAAATGTAGATGTTCTAACTGAAAAAATTAGGGAAAGCGGACATAAAATTGTTGGTGAACCTAGAACCACAGGAGATGGCTACTATGAAAGTGTCATTGAAGATCTGGAAGGAAATTTAATTGAAATAACAATATAATCAGAAAAAATCCGTACTTAAGTTATTCATCGTCAATCAAATTAACCAATCTTCTTAAAATGAAATTTCGCTATCAAACACTGTCAATTTTATTCTTATTATCTATATCCGCTTCTTTCGGACAAGATATTTTTAGAACGGTCTGCCAAGGAAAAATGAAACGATTAGACAGTCTCCTACAACATAATCCCATTGAGATTAAAGACAACAACGGCATGTCATTACTTCATTGGTCTGTAGGTTGTAAACAAAAGGAAATATTTGATTATCTAATTCAAAAAGGTTTAGATGTTAATATGGAAAACAAGCAGAAGAGAACGCCGTTACATGTAGCCGTTCATTATGATGTAGCGGACTTTTTTGATAGGTTGGTTGAACTGCAGCCAAATAAGCTTTGGGTTGGTGAATATGGAGGTTCTTTATTAGAAAAGGCTACCTTAATGAATCGTACAACCTTTATCACAAAATTAGTAAACCATGGTGTAGATATTAACGCTACCAATAAACGCGGGAGTACCGCGCTAGAGATTGCGAAAAGGATGAACTTAACCGAGGCTTCAAAACTCCTAGTGTCTTTAGGAGCAGATAGAACAAAGGTTAGAACATATGAACTCAAAGGGACATATTTGGGACAGCCTGATCCTGGTTTGACCCCTCAACTTTTTGCCCCTAATTTTATCTCTACCGAAGAGCAGGAATTTAGCTGTTGCTTTAATGCTGAGGGCACTGCGTTTTATTTTGCCGTAGATATGGGTGGCAGAAATGAAATAAGACACACTAAACTAATTAATGGTGTCTGGAGTAAACCTGAGGTTTTATTGTCTCATGAACGTTACGGCTATAACGATCCTTTTTTATCTCCAGATGAAAAGAGGCTTTACTTTATCTCTAGTCATACTTTAAACGGTACTGGCAAACCTAAAGATATAGACATCTGGTACATTGAAAAACAAGAAAACGGATGGTCTCAACCTATTAACGCAGGTACAAACATCAATACAAGTGGAAACGAATATTATATGTCTTTTACAAATAGCGGTACCATGTATTTTTCTTCTAATGGGCATTCTGAAAAAGATAATGCCCTACATGATATCTACTACTCTAAAAATAATAACGGCGAATTTCAAAAGCCTGTTAAACTTGGTAACGCCATAAATACTGATGCTTATGAAGCCGATGTATTCATAGCACCCGATGAATCTTATATTATTTTCTGTTCTGAAAGAAATAATGGTTTTGGGCGTGGTGATTTATATATAAGCTTTAAAAATTCAGATGGCACATGGACACCATCTGTAAATATGGGCAATACAATAAATACTTCAAACTATGAATACTGTCCTTTTGTAACCAAAGACGGCAAATACTTTTTTTATACCAGTAACCAAGATATCTATTGGGTGAGTACTGATGTTTTTGCTGAGCTTAAAAAATAGAATTTTTCAACTACGTTCATTTAGCCACCAGTAAAGTTCATTTGTGCTAAACTTGTTTTACGGTTGAAGTAGAGCTTTGGCTTTGCATTACGATTGATACGGTCAAAAAAGCTGATATTAAAGATCGTGTGACACCATATAGGTTAAGGCATAGTGACTTACTCATTTGTTAGAAAATGTCGCAGATATAAGACATATAAAGCAACGCTTAAGTCTAATGTTGCCCAACTAACAAAAATATACACGAATGTAGCCCTTAACAATTTTTCTGACATAAAATATTTACTATTTTAGTGCTTCTATAGTAGATATATGATTACCTTAGTAATCATATACATACGTTGTATACAATTCGAAAAAATAATGTAATATGCCAAATGGAGGATCAGATTGTTGTGGAACCTGTTGGTTCAATTCAAAAAATGAAGGAGAACCGGGTTATCATGGGTCAACTAAAGAAGGAACTGTAGTCTGTCAGATCCGAAACCTAGAAATAGATGATCCATTTTATACATATTGTATTAACCATCCTCATCATAACCCAAATAGAATAGAAACACCTCTTGGTCCAGTATATTCAGGAGATGACAGAGAAATTCTTGTTGAATCTCCTGATAATAAATATACTAGAGATTCACTAATTGAACTTTTGCGAAAAATAGAAGAAATTCCAATTAATGAATATCCTATTGGAAGAGGATTGGATGAAGAAGTAATAACCCAAGTTGGGAAGTTGGAGGAAAAAAGAGCTATTCCTTCGCTTAAGAGAATTTCCAATTTTGATCCTTTTACCCAACCAAAAGGAAAAAATCCTTTTAAGAGAAATAGAATTATTACTGTCGGTTTAGCTGTCGAGACCTTAGCTAAATTAAGTAAAGATGAAGCAATTCCAGAGATAAAACGTTTAATAAATATTGGAATCCAAAGTTTAGACACCAGGAACTACGATCCAAAACAAGATGAACTAGCTCCAATAAGATACCACGCCACTAGAGGATTAAGGTACTGTTCTAATGACGAATCTATTGAACTTTTAAAAGAAGCTATGGGCGATCCGCACCAAGAAATCAAAGCTTTTTCAAAAGACATTTTGGAGAAAAAAATTGGATTAGAAGAGGTTTCAAAAATTGAACAAGAAATAAAACTGAACGATTCTAAAAACTCAGACCATCTAAAAGATAATGGAAACAAGTGGTGGGAATTTTGGAAAAAAAACAAATAAAACTGTATACAACAGTTTGTATATTGCATATGCCGCCTTCGGCAGGCAAACGCAACATACAAGAGATGTTGTGCGTAACCTTGAAAACTGAATGGCAATAATAAGACCAAGATTAAATGACTATCATAATCTTCCTTTTTTACAAGAGGAAGTTGATTTTGCAATTCCGTTCTTGGATGAAGATATTCCACTATATGTTGACCCTTTTTTAATGTGGAAAATCAAATCCCAACAGGATAATTCTTTGCACACTTCAATTGTTAATTCATTCAATCAATTAGGGCACTTATTTGTAAAGGGAAATGAACAACAAGCTAGAGAAATATTAATTGAATTGTCAGAATGTAATGAAATTGGTTTAGGAAATTCGAAAACAAGACAAGGAAAAAAAATAGGGGTAAAAACAGCAAATGAAATATTAAACCTTTTCAAATCAATTCCTCAAATTAACAAACAAGGATTTCAACATTTTGAAGAAATACAGTTACTAGTAGATAATGTATCAAAGGATAGAGTAAGTGATATTAGTTGTTGTCTTATCAAATCATTTCTTGTTGATTTCACTATTGACCAATGTCAAAAACACAAAATCCCTATTGAGAAATGTTCAATTCCTATTTATGATTACAAATCTCAAAAAATAAAAATCGAGGAAACCTATCTTCCTATTAATCCTGAGAATGGGCAACCAATAATTCTAACACCAAAAAGATGGTTAAAATTCGTTCCTTGGATTAACTATGAAGATTATTTCAATAATTACTATATAAAAGATATCGAGAAGGAGTACGATGGTAAATTAAAACGTGTTCAAATTCTTGATTTCAATAGGAATAATTACAACTTGGTTAGTTCCTATATTTCCTTAAAAGAACAAGACAATAAAAAGCTAACTAACGACCCACTTTTCACCCAAATTCCAGTTTTATCTGTAAAAAGAAAACAGAATACTATTTTAAAGTTACCAACTGGAAAAACAGATAATGCTGATATGAAATACGAAGATTTAATGGTACAAATAATGTCTTCTATGTTGTATCCCCATTTAGATTTTGCAAAAGAGCAAAGTAGAATCGATTCTGGAACTCAAATAAGAGATTTAATTTTTTATAATAATCGGTCCTTTGACTTTTTAGCCGACATATATGATACGTATGATTCTAAACAGCTTGTGATAGAATTAAAAAATGTCAAAGAAGTAAAAAGAGAACATATAAATCAGTTAAACAGATACCTAACTGAACAGTTTGGTCGATTTGGAATTATTTTCACACGAAATAAGGTTCCTAAAAGTATATTTAAAAATACTATTGATTTATGGGCAGGTCAAAGAAGATGCATTCTTGTATTAGATGACACAGATTTAAAACTAATGTGTGAGGTTTATGAGAGTAAACAACGACTTCCTATAGAAGTTATTAAACGAAAATATGTAGAATTTACAAGAAGTTGTCCAGCTTAAAAAACAGAATATGACAAAACAAGAAGTAGATACTTTTGAAAAATTGCAAGCTCAATTACAAGGTTTACATAATGAAATAAGTGTACTATCTAAAAAATCTCAAAACGATGCTTTGAATAAGTTCAAATTAAAGTTTGTGAATCAGATACTTGTTGATGCGAATAAGTTGCTTGGTAGTAGTTATAGACCATTTAATGACTTTGAAATTTTTGAAGATGAGGATATGCCAACAAATAGTGATGTTGCAATGATGTTAACTCAATATATAAATTGCTTTGAGAAATTAAGGTCAGATAACGTCAAAAAACAAGATTCTTATCCTCAACATTGGTTTTGGATAGTTAATGGAAAGCTATCTGATATTAGAACAGTAATGCCTAAAATTATTAAAGAAAAATAAATGAGTAAAAAGAAATTTCCAACAACTGGTAAACCAACAAAAGCAAATGCAGAACAATTTGATATGCTATCACCAATTTTAGACTCTGTCTATGAAGAGATTAAAGAATTATCAAAGAAAAAACAAGATGGTGCTCTAAATGCACTTAAGGTAAAAATGACTAACAGAATATTAAGTAAAGTCAAGACAATTTTGAAAGATGACCCAACTGTTGAGTTTCTTGATTTACTTGATGAAGAAAGTTTACCAACCAATAGTGACGCTGTATTAATTATTGCTCAATTTAAAGCAGCTATGGAACAATATCACAATAAACATTACGGTTGGAATGGAATTGAGCACGGTTGGAGCACGAGCGATTAAAAAATGCAACGCACAACATTGTAGAAAAATAAAAGCGGTTTAATCGCTAAAACGTAAGTAAAATTTATAAATCAAAAGACAGTACCAAACGGAATGGTAAGTGCGTAAAAATCCGCTACTATTCTTATGAGTTACCGTTAAACAAAACCACCCCAAACTAACCTTAAAAACTTTAATCTCATCCCATATTGAACTTGTTCAACTCTTTTGTCGTTCATATTGATTTATTTTCAGTGTTTATAATAAAGCACTTTAAACCTGATTGATTTTCTTTCTAACAACGGCAAGACCATGAAACAACGACTAACTAGATATATTCCTTCACTTACACCTTTAAGAGGAATTGCTGCAATTCTGGTCGTGTTTTTTCATTTCGACATTTGGTTAATGTTACGTGGGTTTCCTAGATTAATTGATTTAGAATATTCTTCTATAATTAATAACGGCTATGTATGGGTAGATTTTTTCTTTATTCTAAGCGGATTCGTAATCTGTCATGTATATAGCGAAAAGCTAGAACATAGAACCAAAACAACGGTAAAGAACTATTTATGGGCGAGATTCTCACGACTTTACCCTTTGCATGTTTTTATAATGCTACTCTTTGTATTGCAAATAATCGTATTGTTATGGTTATTTCCGGAATACGCAGAAAAAAAATGGTTGTGGACAAGATCTTTACCCGATTTCCTTTATCATTTGTTCTTCTTACAAACCAGTGGTATTGTTGATCGTCCTGTTTGGAACGTAGGCTCTTGGTCTATTGCTGCAGAATGGTGGACATACATATTAGCCATTATACTCATACCACTATTAAATAAGGGCAACATGGTATTGCGAATTATTTCGGTAATACTATCCTTGTTAGGATACATTTTCATTACAAGTCAAAATCCAAAATTTACCCTTGATGAGTTTTACGCATTGGGCACGCTTAGATGTGTTTTTGGATTTACTGTTGGTATTGTTGTGTACCAAGCTTACAAATATCTTATCTATAAAGAAACGATATGGACCAAAGATTGGCTTTTCTTTGTAATATTAGTCAGCTCTATTTTAGTGTTGCATTTTGGCTTATATGATGTTATCATCATCCCTCTTTTTGCAGTGCTTATTCTTTGCGCAGCGCTTAACAAAGGCCTACCGCATAAACTACTAAATACGAAACCGTTAATTTTTATTGGCAATATTTCATACTCCATTTATTTAATCCATCTTTTCTGGATATATACATGGGTAATGTGGATAGATTTATACTTTATACCTTCCACCACAACAACACCTGACTTAGCACAAAGAACTTTATGGTTCTTAATACTCTTTAGTTTAATCGTAGCATCATCCTATATAACCTACAATTATGTGGAAATTCCGGCTCAGAAGAAACTACGCCAATGGAGAGCATCTAAACGAAAGGATTAGCATTCCAAAATCCCTTTTGAATTGTGAATTGTGAGCTTATCCCAAACTTGCTAAACTAGCCTTTAACGTTTCAATCTTAGCTAAAGCGTCAGATTCCTTTTTCTTTTCACTGGCCACAACCTGTTCTGGTGCATTGTTTACAAAACGCTCGTTAGATAACTTCTTTTGTACAGACTTAAGGAAACCTTCGGTATAGTTTAACTCTTCTGTTAGCTTTTTTATTTCAGCTTCAACATCAATAGCACCAGCCATTGGTATAAAATACTCATTAGATTTTACACGGTAAGTTAAAGCACCATCAATAGCTTCAGAAACGTATGCAATACCTTCAAGATTACCCAGTTTCTTTATAACCTTATCAAAGGTATTTGCTACATTTTCGTTATTAATAACTGAAAATGCAATAGCATCTTTAAAGGCAATATTCTTTTCTTTTCTAATGGTTCTTATACCAGAAATCACGTCGGCTGCAAAATCAAATTCAGCAATTAAATCTTCACTAGCAGACCTTAATTCTGGCCATTTCGCTACTATTAGAGCTTCTTCTGGAGTTCTTTCTGCTATTAATTGCCAAATTTCTTCAGTAATAAATGGCATAAACGGATGTAATATCTTTAAGTTATCTTCTAACAACTTGATAACTCCATTATATGTTGTAGCGTCAATTGGTTGTTGATACGCAGGTTTTACAATTTCTAGTAACCATCCGCAGAAATCATCATAAATTAATTTGTAAATAGCCATTATAGCATCACTTAAGCGGTATTTACTAAAATGGTCTTCAATTTCTACTAATGCCTTCTGAAACTTAGCTTCATACCATTCTAAGGCAATTTTACTAGATTGAGGCTGCTTAATAGTCTCAGACACTTCCCATAAGGTTGTTAAATAAAAGGCACTCCAAATTTTGTTTCCTAAACCCTTTCCTTGCTGACAAAGTGCTTCGTCAAATAATAAGTCGTTTCCAGCTGCCGCACTTAATAATAGACCAACACGTACACCACCAGCACCGTATTCTTCAATTAGTTTTAAAGCATCAGGTGAATTACCTAAAGACTTACTCATCTTACGACGTTGCTTATCTCTAACTAAACCTGTTAAATATACATTCTTAAAAGGTTTAGCATCCTTATACTCGTAACCCGCAATAATCATACGAGCAACCCAGAAGAACAGAATATCTGGTCCTGTTACCAAATCATTGGTTGGGTAATAGTATTTGATATCGTCGTTTTCGGGGTTTCTAATACCATCAAATACACTCATTGGCCATAACCATGATGAGAACCATGTATCTAGAGCGTCAGTTTCTTGTTTTAAGTCAGAAGCTTTAAGCTCAGAATTAGAAGTTTTCTCCTGTGCTAGTTTAACAGCCTCGTCAATAGACTCAGCAACAACAAAATCCTCTTTTCCGTCACCATAGTAGTATGCAGGAATTTGTTGTCCCCATAACAACTGACGTGAAATATTCCAATCGCGAATGTTTTCCATCCAGTGGCGATAGGTATTTTCAAACTTTTTAGGAAATAATTGAATATCATTATCTTCTCCTAAAACCGCTTTTATAGCAGGTTTTACTAAATCTTCCATCTTCAAAAACCATTGGTCTGACAACCTTGGCTCTATAATAGCTTTAGTTCTTTCAGAAATACCCACGCGGTTATTATGGTCTTCAATTTTAGAAATTAGTCCTAATTCCTCTAGTTCTTTTACAATGGCTTTTCTAACCTCAAAGCGGTCTTTACCTTCGTAATGTAAACCATAACTATTTAAAGTAGCATCTTCATTAAAGATATCAATAACTTCTAGTTGATGTTTATCTCCTAAAACTTTATCATTTTCATCATGCGCTGGCGTTACTTTTAAACACCCTGTACCAAACTCCACATCAACATACTCATCTTCTATAATAGGAATTACACGGTTGCATATTGGTACAATAGCTTTTTTTCCTTTTAAGTTAAAATGACGTTCATCTGTAGGGTTGATACAAATAGCTGTATCTCCTAAAATAGTTTCAGGACGCGTGGTAGCTATTGTTAATACCTCTTCAGAACCTTCAATTTTATAATTAATATGGTATAACTTCCCTTGCTTATCAATGTATTCTACTTCTTCATCAGAAAGGGTTGTTTTTGCCTCAGGATCCCAGTTTACCATACGATACCCACGGTAAATCAAGCCCTTGTTGTACAAATCAACAAACACTTTAATAACCGCTTCACTCATATCATCGTCCATGGTGAATTTGGTACGTTCCCAATCACATGAACATCCTAATTTCTTCAATTGCTCAAGAATAACACCTCCATATTCGTGCGTCCAATCCCAAGCATGTTTAAGAAATTCATCTCTAGACAAATCGTTTTTGTCTATACCCTGCTCCTTTAATTTAGCTACAACTTTAGCTTCTGTAGCAATAGAAGCATGGTCTGTACCAGGTACCCAACATGCATTTTTACCCTGTAAACGCGCTCTTCTAATTAATACATCTTGAATTGTATTATTAAGCATATGCCCCATATGTAAAACCCCAGTTACATTTGGTGGTGGAATTACAATTGTATAAGGTTCTCTTTCATCTGGCGTTGAATGAAAATAGTTATGTTTCATCCAGTAATCATACCACTTAGTCTCTACCTTATTAGCATTATATTTAGAAGGAATTTGCATACTTTGGAACAGTTTTTGACTTATAGTTTGCAAAAGTACTTATATTTCTTTTTCTGTGAAAACTATTGCGCTCATTTGGAAGCTTAATATTTTAACGATTTTTTAAAGTCACCTGAAAAAGTTATACGTACCTTTAACTAAGTCAAATATGTTAACATACATGCATTTCATCTGTTATTTTTGCAGATTATGGAAAAAGTAGCTATGTTTACCAAGAATTAAAAAAGTAATAACGTAATGAAACAATTAATTACAATTTTATTTATCGGGTTAATAAGTTTATCTATTAACGCACAAGAGAAAAAAGCAAAAATTAAATTTAAAGCTGAAACTATAGATTACGGCACTATTGAAAAAGGATCAAATGGTGTGCGCGTGTTTGAATTTACAAATAACGGAGAAGCTCCTCTTATTATAAGTAATGTTAGATCATCTTGTGGATGTACAGTTCCTAATTGGCCTAAAGAACCAATTATGCCTGGTAAAACTGGTGAGATTAAAGTTAAGTATGATACGAATAGAGTAAACCCAATTAGAAAAACAATTACGGTAATTTCTAATGCAGAAAGACCGACTATTGGTTTAAAGATAAAAGGTTTAGTTGTAGATTCTAATGCTAACAAAGCGAGTATTCTAGAAAAAAAATCTAAAAGTATAGTTCAGCAGTAACAGTACTTAAAAAAATAAAAAAAGGTCTAAACAATTGTTTAGACCTTTTTTTATTTTTTACAATAAGCTCTCCAGTTTAAAACTACAACCTAGGACTTTATTTCCTCGTTCTACCTTAAGTTTAATTAACTTTCCCGTATTACCATAAAACATAACCATTATTTGCTGAAGTGTTAATTGGTGCGTAGACTTTCCGTTTACACTCAATATTACATCTCCTTTTTCTAAGCCTGCTCTATGTGCTGGAGATCCCTCTCGTAATTCTACTATGGCATAAGCAGGTTTTAAGGTCATTTTATACCTTCTATTCAATACTACACTTACACCATTTCTATTTAAACTACTCTCCTCATTGCCTAGTGTTCTATACTTGGCTGGTTCATATTCTTTAACAAAGCGTACACCATTATGAGCTATTTCAATACCACTTTTATTATAACTGAAACGTTCTCTAAAATTTGAGTTTTTCCGTAGTGTTATTAAAGAGTTTGGGTAGTCCATAATTACGTTAAAACGTTTTAATATATTTCCGGCTATACTGCCATTTCTATCCTTAATTTTCTTTGCAAATACAATAGACGTAGAATCAGGGTAAGCCACATTGGCTTTTTTAAGCTCAAAACTTTTTAAGTAAAAAGACGCAACTTTGCCTCGCTTACCATAGACGCTACCACTTAATCCATGACCTAAAAAATCATTAAAAAACCGATCCCCAGAGTTAATCCCTAACGAATCATCTTCGAACAACCACAAACTATCACTACCTCCGCTATCAATTAAAAGCTTAATTGGTATTTTCTTTTCTCTCAATTTAACATGGGCATTCAAATAAGGTTTATCATTATAAAACTCCAACCTAAAGGCTTCACAGTTTTTACAACGCCGATATTTATAGGTATTGGGGTCATGTAACTCCAAATATTTAGCAGCATAATTAATCTCAACAATAAAATCTTTAAACAAATCTAATCCTATAATACCGTGAATTGGTATCCCTAATCTGGGTCCAAAATTTATATCTAAACCATAAACTGCATATAAATCTTGCCGTAATTTTATGGCATCTCCTATTTTAAAAATGTTATTTCTAGATCGTAGTGCTTCTATAGCTTCGCCATCTCCAAGACCTCTAATGTATATGGTTTCTGTATTTTTTATTTTTAGAGTATCCGATACATTTAAAAAATTAAATATAATTGGTTTACTAACTCCGGTATCTAAAATAAATGAAAGCTCTACACCATTTACTTCAACAGGAATAACCATGAGGTTATTAATGAGTTTGAAGTTTATCTTATCCGATTGTTTTTTATTTTGAAAGATGAATTTGTTCTGTGCAGATATTGAATTAAGCCAACAAAAACATAGAAAAAAGAAAAATTTAAACTTTTTCATTAAAAGATATGTATCATTTAGATGAATTTACAAATCTTTTGATAATGCTTACCAGTTAAGCGTTTTTTTTAAAAAAACTTTAAGATAATTTTCTCATTTTTGCACACTAAATTAAAATTAGATGCCAACAATATCTAAAAAAGGGCAATTAATGCCAGAATCACCTATTAGGAAATTGGTACCGTTTGCAGAACAAGCTGTGAAAAACGGTAAGCATATTTACCATTTAAATATTGGACAACCCGATATTAAGACTCCTGAGGTGGCATTAAAAGCGGTGAAAGAGAATGATGTTGAGATTTTGTCCTATTCGCGTTCAGAAGGCTCCGAGACTTACAGAAATAAGCTGGCTAATTATTACAGCAAGCATAACATTTCTGTTTCAAATAAAGATATCGTTGTTACTACTGGAGCAAGCGAAGCCATTGCCTTTATTTTTGGTAGCATTATGGATGTTGATGACGAAGTAATCATCTGTGAACCCTTCTATGCCAATTATATTGCTTTTGCAACAGCTGCTAGTGTTAAAGTTGTTCCTATTATTTCGAGCATCGAAGATAATTTTGCTTTACCAGCTATAGAGGAATTTGAAAAATTAATTACCCCTAGAACAAAGGCTATAATGATTTGTAATCCGGGGAATCCAACGGGATGTTTATATTCTGAAGAAGAAATAAGACAATTGGCTGATATTGTAAAACGTCATGATCTTTTTCTAATTTCTGATGAAGTTTATCGTGAGTTTACTTACGATGGCCATTCCCATTTTTCTATTTTGGAATTGGATGGACTGGATGAACATACCATTATGATAGATTCAGTTTCCAAACGTTATAGTATGTGTGGAGCAAGAGTTGGTTGCTTGGTTACTAGAAACGAGACCATTAGACATACTGTTTTAAAATTTGCTCAAGCAAGATTAAGCCCTCCAACATATGCACAAATTGCGAGTGAAGCGGCTTTGGAAACACCATCGAGTTATTTTGAAGAAATAAAGGACATCTACATTACAAGACGAGATACTTTAATAGCGGAATTAAATAAAATTGAAGGGGTAAAAGTAGTTACTCCTAAGGGCGCTTTTTATTGTATTGCTGAATTACCTATTAAGAATGCAGATAATTTTGCACAATGGTTATTAGAGCATTTTCACCTTGATAATGAAACTGTTATGGTAGCACCGGCTAGTGGTTTTTATTCTTCCGAAGGTATAGGAAAAAACCAAATACGGATTGCTTACGTACTTAATAAAGAAAGCTTGGTTAAAGCGGCTAACATAATCAAGGAAGCCTTAAAAGTTTACAAAGACTAGTGCACATTGAACAAAATACATCTTTAAAGCCTTACAATACATTTGGTATTGATGTTAAGGCTAAGCATTTTGTTTCTATTTCTAATGTTTCTGAACTAAAAAAGGTTCTTAATTCTTCTAATTACCCTAATAAATTACTTTTAGGAGGCGGAAGCAATATGTTGCTGACAAAGGATTTTGACGGACTTGTTATTCACCTAAACCTTAAAGGAATCGCAGTTATTTCGGAAGATCACAATCATGTTTTCGTAAAAGCAGCTGCGGGTGAGAACTGGCACGAATTCGTGCTTTGGTGTTTAGCTAATAATTATGGAGGGATTGAAAACATGTCTTTAATTCCGGGAAATGTTGGCACTGCTCCTATTCAAAACATTGGGGCTTATGGTGTTGAGCTAAAAGATGTATTTGTGTCTTGTGAAACCGTTTCTATTGAAAATCAAACAGAAAAAGTCTTCGATAAAAAGGACTGTAATTTTGGATATAGAAATTCCATTTTTAAACAAGAAGAAAAAGGAAAACGCGTTATAACTAGCGTGACTTTTAAATTAACTAAGGAGAAACACCTATTAAACACTAATTACGGCGCTATTACATCTCAACTAAATGAAATGGGGGTTAATACACCCTCTATTCAAGATATTTCTAAAGCTGTAATTGCTATTCGCCAAAGTAAATTACCAGACCCAAAAGATATTGGAAACAGTGGAAGCTTCTTTAAAAATCCGGTAATAAGCAAAACCTTATTTGAAAGCTTAAAAGATAACTTTGAAGATATACCGAGTTACCCAGTTTCAGATGCAGAGGTAAAAGTTCCTGCTGGTTGGCTAATTGAAAAAGCTGGTTTCAAGGGTAAACGTTTTGGTGCATATGGCGTTCATAAAAAACAAGCATTAGTTTTGGTAAATTATGGTAATGCCAAAGGAGAAGATATTTTAAAGCTTTCAAAATTAATACAGAAAACGATTTTTAGATTATTCAATATCCATATTGAAGCTGAAGTAAACTTACTCTAATCTAAAAGAAATGTCTAAATTTGGAATAACTAACTGGCTTATAAACTAATTAACCTTGATAACATCAATTGAAAAAGAAATCGTTGCCCTACTGCAAAAAGCAGATAAAAAAGCCATTTCTTTGCTTTACGAAAACTACGCCGACGCGCTATTTGGTGTTATAAAAAAGGTCATTACAGACGACGAGACTGCCCAAGATGTACTTCAAGAATGTTTTGTTAAAATATGGAGATACGCCAAAAAATACGATCCAGCTAAAGCAAAATTATTTACATGGCTTTATAGAATTGCCTATAATACAGCTATAGATAAAGTTAGATCGCAAAAAAATAAAAGCGGAAAAGAAGTCCAAATCGAGACTTCTACCGTATATACTTTTACAGCTGATAGTATTAATCAAGACGTTTTAGATATTAGAAAACACCTTAAAACACTTGATGAAAAATATCAGATTGTTATTAACGCCCTATTTTTTGAGGGCATGACACAACAAGAAGCTAGTGATGAATTAAATATTCCGCTAGGTACTATAAAATCGAGATTAAAAATAGGATTACGTGAGTTAAAAAAGATTTACGATCCGCAAAACCAATAAAGTCATGAATGATAAGATTACCACATTCTTAAATTCTGGCCTTTTAGAAAAATATCTAATAGGTGAAACTACTTCTGGCGAAACGGAAATGGTGGAAACTTATATTGCCAAATACCCCGAAGTACAGAATACGTATAACACATTACAGTACAATTTAGAAATTGTAGCAAAAAGTAATGCTATTGAAGCTCCTAAAAATCTTCTAGATAACATTCTAGATGAATTAGATGATGCGCCAGTAATAAAAATTGCTGATACTAATAGATACAAAAAATGGTATAAGTTTAGTATCGCAGCAAGCGTTGCTGCTCTATTTTTTGCTGCAACCTCCGTTTACTTTTACAGTGAAAATCAAAAACTACAAGGCGATACTGTTGTAGTTGATGAAGAAATTTTTGATTTACGTGATGACATTGCTGAAAACAGAAAAACTCTAGATGAAGTAATGCGTCAATTAATGAAGCTTAACAACCCAGAAACTGCTAAGTACATCATTAATGGTAATGACAGAGCTAAAGATTTAAAAACTGTAGCCTATATTAACCCTAAAGAAAAGACATCGATGATAGATGTAGTCTCTTTACCAGAATTGCCCGAAGAACAATGCTATCAAATTTGGGCTGAGATGAAAGGGGAAATGATAAATTTAGGCGTACTTAATGAAGCTGACAGACAGTTAAGATCTATTCCATACACTGAAAATGCGCTAGCATTAAACATTACAATTGAGCCAAAAGGAGGAAATGACATTGCCTCTTTAGAAAATAAAGTTGCTGAAGTAAGCCTTCAGTAATATAGTATAACACTTAAAACAAAAGCCTCATTTTAAATTAAAATGAGGCTTTACTTTTTTAAAGCATAAACACTTATTCTTTATCAAATAATGTTTTATGTATAAAACCTGCAACTATAGCTCCAGCTATTGGAGCCAACCAAAACAGCCATAATTGTGAAACAAATTCTCCTTCTGCAAACAATGCCTGACTTGTAGACCTAGCAGGGTTAACAGAGGTGTTCGTAATTGGAATACTAATTAAATGAATTAAGGTTAAACCTAAACCAATGGCAATCGGAGCAAAACCTTTTGGAGCTCTTTCATTAGTACTTCCTAATATAATCAATAAAAAGAACGCTGTTAATAAAAACTCAGCTATCAAAGCTGCTGTCATGGAATAACCGTCTGGTGATAAATCACCAAAACCATTAGCTGCAAATCCACCAACAGAAGTAAAATCAGCTTTATTCGAAATTATTACATATAAGGCTCCAGCAGCTGTAATGGCCCCTATTAACTGTGCAACAATATAACCTAATAAATCTTTAGCACTAAATTTTCCACCTGCCCATAATCCAAAAGAAACCGCAGGATTAAAATGCCCTCCAGAAATATGACCTACAGCATAAGCCATAGTTAATACAGTAAGACCAAAAGCTAAAGAAACGCCAACAAAACCAATACCCAGATCAGGATAACCAGCTGCGAATATTGCACTACCACAACCACCAAAAACGAGCCAAAATGTTCCAAAAAACTCTGCAAATAATTTTTTCATAATTTTCAATTTAATTAGTTAGTATTCTGATTTTCAATTAAAAGTACGACACCAATATTATTTTTTTGTCACATTTATTTTATTTTTAATATTTAAATCTAAAATCTATAAAAGTGTTACCTTTGTATAAAATTTTAAGATGAAACTTTTTTTAATTACAGTTGCGTTTTTAGCCGTTGCTATTGCTGGAATAGCTATAAAAATTTGGGCAAAAAAAGATGGTAAGTTTGCTGGTACCTGTGCTAGCCAAAACCCTGCCTTAAATAAAGAAGGCGAAAATTGTGGCTTTTGTGGAAGAACTCCAGATCAATACGCCGATTGTAGTGAACCACAACACTCTTAACATCATATGATTTTACTTGAAATAGTTTACTATGCATTTATTGCTGTAGTCTTTATTCAAGTTATATTTTACACCTTTTTCTTTGGTAGGTTTTCTTTTTCCAAAATTGAAAAAAAACCTAGTAAAAAAGTTCCTGTTTCTATTATTATCTGCGCAAAGAATGAAGCCAAAAATTTAAAAAGTTTTTTGCCTTCAATACTTCATCAAGATTACCCAAATTTTGAAGTAGTCTTAATTAATGATGCCTCGTATGATGATACACCAGAAATTATGGAACAATTTGCAAAACAACACGATAACATTAAAATTGTTGATGTAAAAAATGTTGAAGCTTTTTGGGGCAATAAAAAATATGCGCTAACACTAGGAATTAAGGCTTCAACTCATGATTACTTGCTTTTTACAGATGCCGATTGCAAGCCTGTGTCAAATTCTTGGATTAGTGAAATGACTTCCCACTTCAACAATGAGATTTCCATTGTTTTGGGTTATGGATCTTATCAAAAAATCAAAAAGTCATTTTTAAACAAACTTATAAGATTTGAAACTTTAGTAACTGCTATTCAATATTTCTCTTTTGCCAAAATAGGTCTCCCCTATATGGGTGTTGGTAGAAACTTGGCTTATACCAAAGAAGCGTTTTATAAAGCTAACGGTTACGTAAACCATATGAAAGTGCGTTCTGGGGATGATGATTTATTTATAAATCAAATCGCGACAAAAAAGAATACTGCCCTTAGTTTTTCGGAAGAAAGCTTTACCAGTTCCATCCCCAAAACAACATTTAAATCTTGGTTTATACAAAAGAGAAGGCATGTATCTACTGCTAAGCATTATAAGTTCATTCATAAGTTTTTATTAAGCTTAATTTACTCTTGTAACTTTTTGTTTTGGCTACTTGCTACTATTTTGTTTGTAACTACATTTAATTGGCAAATAGTATTAGGCATATTCCTCTTTAAAACAATACTTCAGATTATCGTTTACAACTATTCTGCAAAAAAATTACATGAAAAAGATCTTGTTTATTTACTTCCTGTCTTAGAAGTCTTTTTAGTTATCATTCAATTAACTATATTTATAAACAATCTTATTTCAAAACCTAACCATTGGAAATAAACGAAGCCATTAAGCGCGCTAAATCCAACGACCAAAAAGCTTTTAACTTCTTACTAGATACCTTTTGGGATGATGTTTATGGCTTTCAGCTAAGACGCATTGAAAATGAAAATGATGCTGAAGATATTGCCATACAAACGTTTTCGAGAGCCTTTGATAGAATTGAAACTTTTGACGAAAACTATAAATTTGGAACATGGCTAATCACCATTTCTAAAAACATCCATATAGACTTATTAAGAAAAGAGAAAAAATCTATAACCCAAGTTATCTCAAATGATGACAAATCGGTTTATCAAATTTTAGATGAATCACCTTCAGCCGAGGACAAACTCATTACAGAGCAGCACTTAGCAAAACTACTAAGAGATATTAAGAAGCTTAAACCTCATTATCAAAAAGTAATAAACCTTCGCTACTTTCAAGAGTTAAGCTATAAAGAAATCTCAGCCGAACTTAATGAGCCTATTAATAATATTAAGGTAAAGCTTTTAAGAGCAAAAAAGCTACTAGCCGATATTATTCAGGAAAGTAAATAAACTATGAGTACCCTAAATCTTTACTATAAAGAATCAGGCATTGCTTCTCCCCTAAGCATATCACTTTCTATTCTTTCCGGCGCCATAATACTACTTTTTTGTAGTTTCTTTTACAGCCTTCTAATTGCAAACCTTTCCTTTATCTATCTAAATTTTTTAATTGTTGCTGCCTACGGTTTTATAGTATGCTATACCAGTAGAGCCTTCAATATGATTTTTAAAATAAGAAATCGAAAAAAATCTATAGTTATAACCATTATATTAGCTCTATTAGCAATCTACTTTCAATGGATAAGCTATATCTTTATTATTTCTTTCGATGAACTAGATCCTGCGCTCCTATTTAAAGAATGGGATTTTTTCTTCAACCTATTAATAAGACCCGATATTTTTGTTTCTACAATGATAGATATTAGTAACGTTGGTCTATGGTCTATTGGTGCTTCAAACGGAACAACACTTAAAGGCGTTTTATTATGGGCCATTTGGTTAGGTGAAGCTGCTATAATCATCTATATAGCTGTTAAGCATTATTTAAATTTTGAAACTATTCCTTTTTCTGAAAAAGATAATAAATGGTTTAAAAAAGAGCTTTTAGATTTTGACTTTGAACGTGTAGTTTATAAAAAGAGTTTTGTTGAAGAGTTACTCCAAAATCCATCTGAGGCGATATTAAACTTAAAAAGAGGTGATGGTTTAAGGCATTCCAAAATTTCCGTTTTTAGCTCTGAAACAGAACCCAGAAGTTTAATTACAATAGATAACATTGTAATTACTCAAAGAGGAAAAGGCAAACGAGATGTTACTAAAGTCTTAGAATATTATTACATTGACAATTTACATCTTAGCATCATAAGAAGTAAATTTAGAACTAAAACAGCATCAATTTTTGATTACTAAACTAAAACATTTAGGTCCAGGTCTGTTATTTGCTGGCGCCGCCATTGGAGTATCTCATCTTGTTCAATCTACTAGGGCTGGTGCCGATTTTGGTTTAGGTCTCCTCTGGGCATTATTACTTGTAAATTTATTTAAATATCCATTTTTTCAGTACGGCCCAAGATATGTAGCGGCCACAGGAGAAAGTTTAATTGATGGCTACAAAAAACTTGGCAAAGGCATTTTGGGCATATACTATGTGTTGAGTATTGGCACGATGTTTACCATCCAAACGGCTGTTACTATTGTTACGGCCGGTTTAGCTTCTAATTTATTTGGAAATATTGCGCCCTTCACCGTAGGTAACAGAACCATTACAAGTATAGAATCCTGGACAATTGTTATTTCATTGGTTTGCGTATTGCTTCTCATTATTGGTAAATATAACCTCTTAGATAGACTAATGAAGCTCATAATAATTACCCTTACTATTAGTACAATTATTGCTGTGAGTTTTGCATTTGGTAATAACGAAGCACCACTTTCATTTTCACAAATCTTACCAAAAAACACATTAGAAATTACTTTTTTAATTGCTTTTATGGGCTGGATGCCTGCACCTTTAGATGTTGCTGTTTGGCATTCACTTTGGGCTGTAGAGAAAAAACAAGAAAACAAGAACTATAAATCGGCATTATTTGATTTCAATATTGGCTATATCAGTACGATTATCTTGGGAATTGGCTTTTTGCTTTTAGGGGCTTTAGTAATGTTTAACAGCGGTGAAACATTTAGCAATTCTGCAGGTAAATTTGCAGGTCAGTTAATTAATATGTACAAACAAAGCTTAGGAGATTGGGCTTATATTATAATTGCCATAGCTGCTTTTACCACTATGTTTAGTACCACCTTAACAACATTAGATGCTTCTCCAAGAACAATGGCTAAAGCAAGTGAATTGCTTTTTAACAAAAACACATTTTCTAAATATAGCTTTTGGATTGTCGTTTTATTTTTCGGTACCATTTTAATCTTTTTATTTCTTGCCTCAGAAATGGGGTTACTTATAAGAATTGCTACGATTCTTTCATTTATAACAGCGCCGTTTTTTGCCTATATAAATTTTAAACTAATATCAGGAAAGCATACACCAAAAGAATGGCACCCTAACAAAAACATGAAGATTTTAAGTTGGTGCGGCATAACTTTTCTAGTTGGTTTTAGTGTTTGGTATCTCACTACTTTATAAAGAATACTTTGTATCTTTGCTTTTCATTTTTTGACTATGCAAAAAGAAATTTCATCTAATATATTACCAGAAAGAAAACCTAAACCAAAATGGCTTCGTGTAAAACTTCCAACAGGAAAAAAATACACCGAGTTAAGAGGTTTAGTAGATAAGTATAAACTTAATACAATATGCACATCTGGTAGTTGCCCTAATATGGGAGAATGCTGGGGAGAAGGAACGGCAACCTTTATGATTTTAGGTAACATTTGTACAAGATCTTGCGGCTTCTGTGGTGTAAAAACTGGGAGACCAGAATCTGTGGACTGGGATGAACCAGAAAAAGTTGCGCGCTCCATTAAGATTATGAAAATCAAACATGCGGTATTAACCAGTGTAGATAGAGATGACTTAAAAGATATGGGAAGTATTATGTGGTCTGAGACTGTGAAAGCCGTAAGACGCATGAACCCGGAAACGACATTAGAAACCTTAATACCAGACTTTCAAGGTATAGAACAACATATTGATAGAATTGTAGATGTAGCACCAGAAGTGGTATCACATAATATTGAAACTGTAAGACGTCTTACCAGAGAAGTGCGGATACAAGCGCAATATGACAGAAGTATGGGAGTTTTAAAATATTTAAAACAGGCAGGTCAAAGACGTACCAAGTCTGGAATTATGCTTGGTTTAGGAGAAACTAAAGAAGAAGTCATAGAGACACTACATGACCTAAAAGAAAATGATGTAGATGTGGTTACCATTGGGCAATATTTACAACCTTCCAAGAAACACCTTCCCGTAAAACGATTCATTACTCCCGATGAGTTTAAAGAATTTGAAGAAGTAGGACTTGGTCTTGGTTTCAGGCATGTAGAAAGTAGTGCCTTAGTGCGTTCATCTTATAGAGCTCAAAAACATATTCATTAGAACATGATTACTGTAGCCATAAATGGTTTTGGTAGAATAGGAAGACGTGTTTTTAGATTACTTCAAAATTACAAAAACATAAAAGTTGTTGCTATCAATGACTTAGCCGATGCCAAAACTCTTAGTCACTTGCTTAAGTATGATAGTATTCACGGGCTTTTTAATGGCGCTGTATCATCAGAGGAAAACAACATCATAGTTAATGATGAAAAAATTGCCCTATTAAGAGAACAGCACCCAAAACACATTGATTGGACGCCTTTTGGAGTAGATTATGTAATTGAATCTACGGGAAAATTCAAATTATCTTCAGAACTTCAATATCATTTAAAAAATGGTGCAAAAAAAGTAATCTTAAGTGTTCCTCCCATTGAAGATGACATCAAAACCATAGTACTAGGTGTTAATGACCATCAGTTAGATGGTAGCGAAACTATAATTTCTAACGCATCATGTACTACTAATAATGCCGCTCCAATGATAGATGTTGTCAATGAATTATGTGGCATCGATCAAGCCTATATAACAACAGTGCATTCGTATACAACAGATCAAAGTCTTCACGATCAACCTCATAGAGATTTAAGACGATCTAGGGCTGCAGGACAATCTATCGTCCCCACTACAACAGGAGCCGCCAAGGCTTTGACAAAAATTTTTCCAGATTTATCCAATGTAATTGGTGGGTGTGGTATTAGAGTACCAGTTATAAATGGCTCCTTAACCGACATTACCTTTAATGTAAAAAGAAGCGTTTCTATTGAAGACATTAATAATGCATTCAAAACTGCCTCAGAAACTAATTATAAAGGTATTTTAGAGTATACCGAAGACCCAATAGTATCCATAGATATCATTGGGAATACACATTCATGCGTTTTTGATTCTCAAATGACATCGGTAATTAATAATATGGTGAAAATTATAGGATGGTATGATAATGAAACGGGATATTCTCAGAGAATTATTGATTTAATATGCAATTAATCGGACAAAAAGCACTTTTTGTCGATAAAATGTTTATATTTGTTGACAAGATTGAACCAAAATGTCCCAAACCAAACTATATACTCTCGTTTTTATCTTCCTTTTTAGTGCCTTTACTTGGGCGCAAAAGGGCATGAACGATGATCCCGAAATAGTTCAAAGCAACATTAATGGTCGCATTGAACAGTTTGCTAACTACCTAGAAAAGTTTAACTACCAGGAAGCTCAAAGAAATTTAGATGAAGCGCTTAGAATTGCTGAGGAGAATGACTTGAAGAAAAATCTAGGTATTATTTATACACTTAAAGGTAAACTACAACTTATAATAGAGGAAAAAGATAACGCCTTTAACACTTTAAATAAAGCTATAAAAATATTAAGTGAAATTAAGGACGATGCTCATTTAGCAGATGCCTATAGAACTTTAGGTGAAGTTTTCATTAGTAAAGGAGATTACTTCCAGGCGTTGGACTATTTAAAATCTTCTAAAAACCTATACGAACAAGAAAGTGTCGATAAAGGTATTGCTGAAACGTTGTTACTTGAGGGAAAAACGTATATCCTATTAAAAAAATACAGAGAAGCTAGGTCGGTGCTAGAACAATCTACAGCCTATGCAAAAAAATCCGAATTACTAAAAATACAAAGTGAAGGTCTGTTAACTCATGCCTTTGTGTATAACAAATTAGGAGATAACGAAAAAGCTGTTGAGCTTTCTAATGAAGGACTACGAATAGCCAAAGCTAATAACTTCATGGCCATACTTAATGAAGGCTACTTAATGTCTAGTAATCTTCATAACAATATTGGGAATTATCAGTTATCTAGAAACTATTTAAAAAGCCATGTAAAATTAAAAGATTCTATTAGAGACTTAACAAGGTTTAGCTCTACAAAAGATCAAGAAACTCAAGACCTTTTGCAAACAACCATAGCAGAAAATGAGAAATTGAAAGAGCAAGCTAAAGCTGAAGAAGAAGACGATGGTGTAAGAAATCTGATAACAATTTTAAGCGTTGCGCTTATTACTATTCTTTCCCTTTTAACATTATCTTTATATAAGAACAATAATATAAGATTGAAAACCAATAATATGCTTCATAAAAAGAATGGAGAACTTATTATTGCTAAAGAAAAAGCAGAACTTGCTTCAAAAACTAAAGCTAACTTTTTATCTACTGTAACTCATGAGTTAAGAACGCCCCTATATGCTGTTACAGGTTTAAGTAATATGCTTTTAGAAGAAAACCCTAAGCCAGAGCAAATTCAGCATTTAAAATCTTTAAAATTCTCTGGAGATTATCTATTAACATTCATTAATGATATCCTTCAAATAAATAAAATTGAAGCTAATAAAGTTGAATTAGAGCCAGAACCATTTAATCTAAGAAAGAAGATTAATAATATTATTCTAGCGCTTAATAATTCGGCAGAAGATAATAACGTAAAAATTCATTTTGAATACGATAAAAATCTTCCTGAAAACTTTATCGCGGATCAAATTAAAATCTCGCAAATCCTAATTAACTTAATTGGTAACTCTATCAAATTCACTAAAGATGGTGATATATGGATAAGAGTATACCAAATGGAAATTAAGGATAAAATGTATACCTTAAGGTTTGAAGTTGAAGATAATGGAATTGGAATTAGCCAAGAGAAACAGGATAACATGTTTGAAAGTTTCAATCAAGGTTCAATTCAAATCAACAGAAAATATGGTGGTACGGGATTAGGTCTATCTATTGTAAAAGGTTTAATAGATATTTTAAAAGGCGAAATTCATGTAAAAAGTAAGTTAGAAGTGGGAACAACCTTCTTCTTTGACATACCATTAGAATTCACTGGTGAGAAAGAAGCCAAAGAGAAAAAATCGAGTTACTTTGATAAGGAAAATACGGAGTTAGACCTTACTAATGTTAAAATCTTGGTGGTTGAAGACAACAAAATCAACCAAATGATTACCAAAAAGATTTTGACTAAAATGGGACTTAAATGTGATATCATAGATAATGGTACAGATGCCGTAGAAATGATTAAAACTAATGGCTACAATCTCATTTTAATGGATATTCATATGCCAGGTATTAGTGGTATAGAAGCCACAAAACGTGTTAGATCTTTTGATAAAGAATTAACCATATTTGCGCTTACAGCTGTTACCATTGAAGATAAAATGCATGAATTTGAAGAAGCTGGTTTCACAGATATCATTCCGAAACCTTTTAAGCAAGAAGAGTTTGAGAAAAAACTGTATAATGCCTTAGCTCCAAAACAAGATAGAACAGCTAGTGCTTAGTTAAATAGGCTTTTATCAAATCATTAAAAACTGCTTCCCTATCTATGTTAACCTCAATAGGTAAATAGTAAAGCTTAGACTTTAAAACTTCATATTGTTTTAAACGCATAAAGTCCTTTTCGGTAGTAATTATCAAAGCTTCTTTATTTAGGCTTTCTATCTCCAAATTAGAAAAATCGTGATGATCTTTATAATTCAAATGCCGAAACTTTAATCCTTTAGCCTTTAAGAAGTTTACCAAAGGCATGGCATTTGCTATTCCCGTAACTAAAGTAAACTCCCTTAACCCTTCTAGCGCCATAGCGTCTTTTTGAGAGTACACCTTGTCAGCATAACTAATAGAACTAAAAAATACATCTTGATATTTCTCTGGCTTTAGTTTTTGTCTTAAAGTCTCTTTTTCAACTTCACTAATAGTATCAGGACATTTTGTAACTATAATAACATCAGCTCTTTTGGCGCCCTTTCTTGGCTCCCTTAAATCTCCTGTCGGTAGAAGAATATCATCACAGTACGGGTTATTATAAGTGGTTAACAGAATATAAAATCCAGCCTTTACCTTTCTATGCTGAAAGGCATCATCTAACAAAATCACTTCAGGAGAATTCTTAAGAGACATTAAGTTTTTAATGCCATTATTTCTATCTGCATCAACAGCTACTTGAATAGCTTCTTTAAATTTTGAATAAAACTGAAAAGGTTCATCTCCAATACTTTCAGCATCACTTTTGTCATTTGCCAATTGAAAACCTGTTGTTTTACGCTTGTAACCTCTGCTCAATGTTGCTAATTTATAGTCATCTTTTAAAGCATTAACTAAAAATTCAATCATTGGCGTTTTTCCCGTCCCGCCAACACTTAGGTTTCCAACACAAATAACAGGAAATTCATAAGACAAAGACTTTTTAATACCATTATCATACAATCTATTCCTAACCCAAGTGGCTAGATAATAAAATGGCACAAAAGGAAATGCTATATATCTAAATAATGTCATGTATTTACTGTTTCTCAACTATTACAAGTTCAATGCAACACTACAATCGCTGCAAGTACTCATCTATTAAGTTTATCATGAGATGTTTTACCAAGGCAAAGTAAATATTTTATATTTGTTTAATAATCAAATCGCAAAAATAAATATGATTATTCAAGATGTCATTAATCATCTAGAAGCACTTGCTCCCTTAGCATATGCAGAAGACTTTGATAACGTTGGACTCTTAGTAGGTGATAAAAATGAGGTGCTAACAGGTGTTCTTGTTACTCTAGATACTTTAGAAACCGTTGTAGACGAGGCTATTGAAAAGGAATGTAATCTTATTGTTAGCTTCCACCCTATTATTTTTAAAGGTTTGAAAAAAATTACTGGTAAATCATATGTAGAGCGTGTGGTTCTCAAAGCTATAAAACATAATATAGCCATTTATGCCATACATACCGCTTTAGACAATGCAATTCAAGGTGTAAACGATATGATTTGCAATACAATAGGATTGACCAATAAAAAGATCTTAATGCCGCAATCGCAAACTATAAAAAAGCTTACCACTTATGTTCCAAAAAATGAAGCGGAAGATTTAAGAGCAGCTTTATTTGATGCCGGCGCAGGACATATTGGAAATTATAGTAATTGTAGTTTTAATACAGATGGTCTAGGTACATACCAAGGTAATGACAATGCCAATCCTACTTTAGGAGAAAAGGGTACAATGCATAGTGAAGAAGAAACGCAAATTTCTGTAATCTTTGCTAAACACCTAGAAGCACAGGTAATTAATACCTTATTAAACGCACATAGTTATGAAGAAGTTGCTTATGAGGTAATAACTATCGAAAATAAAAATAAGGATATTGGCATGGGCATGATTGGTGAATTCGAAAAGGACATGAACGAAACCGATTTTCTATCTCATTTAAAAACATCTATGCAAACGGACTGTGTGAGACATTCTAAATTACTGAATAAAACCGTAAAAAAAGTAGCTGTATTAGGTGGTTCTGGTAGTTTTGCTATAAATGCCGCAAAGGCTGCGGGGGCAGACGTATTTGTTACTGCAGATCTTAAATATCATGATTTTTTTACTGCCGAAAACCAAATATTACTAGCAGATGTAGGACATTATGAAAGCGAACAGTTCACAAAAAACCTTTTAGTAACGTATCTTACAAAAAAAATCACTAATTTTGCAGTCGTTTTATCAAACACCAACACCAATCCTGTTAAGTATTTTTAAAGTATGGCTAAAAAGAAAGAAGTAACTGTAGAAGAGCGTTTAAGAGCTTTATACGATTTACAACTAATAGATTCTCGTATAGACGAAATTAGAAATGTACGTGGAGAACTTCCTTTAGAAGTTCGTGATTTAGAAGATGAAGTAGCTGGACTAAACATAAGATTAGAAAAACTTGTTGCTAGTTTAGAGGTAATAGACAATGATATTAGTTCTAAGAAAAATTTAATTGAAGAGTCTAAAGCTCTAATTAAAAAATATAACGAGCAGCAAAAAAATGTTAGAAATAACAGAGAATACAACTCTTTATCTAAAGAAATTGAGTTTCAAGAATTAGAAATTCAATTGGCTGAAAAGCATATTAAAGAATTCAAAGTACAAATTGAACAGAAAAAACAAGTTATTTCTGAAACTAAAGAACGTTTAAAAGAACGTGAATCACATTTAAAACACAAAAAAGGTGAATTAAATGATATTTTAGCTGAAACTGAAAAAGAAGAACAAGCTTTAATAGAAAAATCTGAGGCTTACAAGACTCAAATTGAAGATCGTTTAGTTTCTGCTTACGAAAGAATTAGAGGCAGTGTAAAAAATGGTTTAGCAGTTGTACCTATTGAAAGAGGTGCTTCTGGAGGATCTTTCTTCACTATTCCACCTCAAATTCAAGTGGAAATTGCTTCAAGAAAAAAAGTAATTACAGATGAACATAGTGGAAGAATTTTAGTTGACGCTGTTTTAGCTGAAGAACAAAAAGCTAAAATGGAAAAAATGTTTGCTAAACTTTAAATCCATTAAAATAATATATACTGAAAGCCTTCACGTTGTGAAGGCTTTTTTTATTTACATCTCCCGTTAAGGTTTTGTAATTTTATACGTCTTATTAAAAAAATATCTTATGAAGCAAGTAATAACACTTTTAGCCTTAGCGCTTTTTTTCAGTTGTCAAAATTCAGCGCAAACAAAAAAACAAAAAGCCAAAGTTCTTGATGCGAAACCCATAGAGGTTCCTTTAGAAAATGGTTTAGCAAAAGCCTATTTTGCCAGTGGATGTTTTTGGTGTGTAGAAGCCGTTTATGAAAGTGTTAAAGGTGTTAAAGAATCTATCTCTGGGTATTCTGGTGGACATACCAAAAGACCTACTTACGAAGCAAGTAATACAGGGCGTACAGGACATGCCGAAGCTGTAGAAATTATATACGACCCTAAGGTTGTAAGCTTTGAAACGCTGGTTGATGTATACTTTGCCTCTCAAAACCCAACCCAAGTTAATGGTCAGGGACCTGATAAGGGCTCTCAATATCGCTCAATTATTTTTTATCAAAATGATGAACAAAAAGCTATTATTCTTAAGAAAAAAGAAGCCTTAGCGAAACAGCTTGATGCAGAAATTGCTGCTGAAGTATACCCGTTTCAAAAATTTTGGATTGCCGAAGACTATCACCAAAATTTTGAACGTCTTCATCCAGATCATCCCTATATAAGACGAATTTCAATACCAAGATTAAATCGATTTAAAGCTAAATTCCCTAAAGAATTACTTAAGACGGCTCATTAAGTCCTTATTTTCAGTTTAATCCAAAGAAATTCTATTAAAAAAATGATAAAATCATAATTTCTCAAACGTAAATTATTAAATACATACAAAATATTTACATATTTACGCATATTGATAATTATTATTCATACAAAATCAATATTCTTTGAAAATAATTCAACAATAATTAAATTTGGTTGAATGACTCTCAAAGGATAAAGTATGCATAATTCACTAATCGCTTCCTCATACGACTTATCTTCTGGCACTTGGGATGAAATGTATACCAAAGACCTAAAGTTAAGAAGGCAGTACGAAACAATAAGTAATTATTTAAACAATACCTCTATCGAAGAACTTTCGAAAAAGGAGGAACTATCTAAACAATTATTTATAAAAGAAGGAGTAACCTTTACTGTCTATAACGACTCAAAAGGTATTGAGAAAATTTTCCCCTTCGATATCATTCCAAGGATTATCACTTCAGAAGAATGGAAAAAAATTGAGGATGGTATTAAACAACGCATTACCGCGTTGAATCTCTTTATTAAAGATATCTACAACGAGCAATTTATCCTTAAAGATGAGATAATACCTGCTAAATTAATTTATGATTGTCCCTACTTTCTTAGGGAGATGAAAGGTGTAACACCTCCTTTTGACATCTATGTACACATCACTGGTGTGGATTTAATTAGAAATACTGATGGCGAATTTTATGTTCTAGAAGACAATTTAAGAACACCTTCTGGCGTAAGCTATATGCTAGAGAATCGTGAAATTTCCAAACGAATTTTCCCTGGTATTTTGCCAAAGTGCAGTGTACTTTCGGTATCCGACTATCCGAATATCCTTTATGAAAAGTTACGCTTGTGTAGCAACCAGGATAATCCTAATGTCGTTTTACTAACACCCGGAATTTACAACTCGGCCTATTTTGAGCATACCACTTTGGCCAGATTAATGGGCATAGAACTGGTTGAAGGCTCAGATTTAGTTGTTAAGGATCATATAGTTTATATGAAAACCACCTTTGGGCTAAAACGTGTAGATGTTATTTATAGAAGAGTAGATGATGACTTCTTAGACCCTATGGAATTTAACGCTAATAGTGTTTTGGGTGTAGCAGGAATCATGTCTGCTTATAGAAAGGGGAATGTAACTATAGTCAATGCACCTGGAACTGGAATTGCCGATGATAAGGCCGTTTACACTTATGTTCCCGATATGATAAGGTATTACCTCAACGAGGAACCCATTCTAAAAAATATAGAGACCTACCAATTGGGAAGACCTGAAGATTTGGAGTATGTTAAGAAGAATATATCTAAAATGGTCATTAAGAAAACCGATGGTAGCGGTGGTTATGGTATGCTGATGGGGCATGAAGCAACTGATGAAGAAATTAGCGATTATTTAAAAAATGTAGACAAAAACCCTTCCGCTTTTATAGCACAACCTATACTCAAATTATCTACAACCCCTTGTTTTATAGACGGACAGTTAACCCCAAGATGTATTGACTTGAGACCTTTTGCCGTTTACGGACCAGATGGTATTGAAATCTGTCCTGGTGGTTTAACCAGAGTAGCGCTAAAAAAAGGGTCTTTAGTTGTAAATAGTTCTCAGGGTGGTGGTAGTAAGGATACTTGGGTAATAAAATAAAATCATGTTAAGTAGAGTAGCAAATAATCTGATTTGGATGAACCGTTATATGGAACGCGGTTATAACATTTTAAGCCTTTTAAAAACAAACTATTCGGCATATCAAGATTCTCCAGATATGTTTTCTTGGAAACCTATAATAACCAATTACGGTGACCCAAATAGTAGTGTAGATTATAAAGACACAATTGGCTGTATTGAGTATATGGTTTTTGATAATGACAACCCTAACTCCATTACCAATTTAGTCACAAAGTCTAGAGAAAATGCACGAAGTGTTCAAGAGCATATACCCAGGGAAATCTGGTTTGCCATAAACAGTTATTACCTCTATCTCAATGACTCAAGGACTAGAAGAGATTTAAAGCAAAATGACCCCGTCTTTTTTCTGGATCAACTTCTTATGTATCAGTTGTTATATTATGGAAATATAGATATTACCCAAGAGCGTGGACCAGCCTATTATTTTATGGATGTTGGTAAGTTTTTGGAACGGGTTATTCAAATTTCAGATATTACTTCTATAAAACTCAAGAAAATTGCAAAGACCTCCGATAGCCTAGAACGAAGTTTTCATTGGAAAAATCTGCTACATTCGGTTGGAGCCTATCAGCTTTATACCAAGAAATATAAGCCTATATTTCAATCAGACATGATCATTCAGGTTATTTTTAAAGAGCAATTATTTCCAAAATCCCTGTATTATTGCATTAACAAATTAAGCAGACATATTAATCATCTCATACTTACCAATGAGCTTGTAAAAAACGATTTAGAGTTTTTATTAGGTAAACTGGAAAGTACTATAAAATACACGACAACAGATAATATTAACGCTCAAGGATTAGAAAATTTTATTGAAAGCATAAAAGGCGACATTAGAGATATTTCAATGAGTATAAACAACGTGTATTTTTCTACCCAAAGCACTTAAGTTAATGGCTTTATTTTACATAAAACACATCACCAAATATAATTACAGTGGAACCGTTATTGATGGTGCTAACCAAATTAGACTATATCCATTTAACAACGAATATCAAAAAGTAACCTCCCAAAGAATAACAATTAATGGCAGTCCAAATGTGAACTCCTATCAAGATTTTTTTGGGAATATGGTCGGCACTTTTATGTTGGTTGAGCCTCATAACTTTCTTTCTATTGAATCGGATATTGAAGTTATTACACACCCAGTTCAATTTCCAGAGGACACGGCTACACCAGAAAACCAGTGGGACCTTTTAGATTCATTAAGAGAGGACACCCAGTTTATAGATTACTTTAAATACATCACTTTTGATGGTACTCCTGAAATATTAGACCTAATCCAATCCAAAGACAAAACCAATATTTCACCATATAAACTAGCATTAGAATTTTGCGAATTCATATATACCAATTTCAAATATATTCAGGGTATTACCAATGTAGATTCTAAACTGGATCTTGTTTGGGAGCTTAAAGCAGGGGTTTGTCAAGACTTTACAAATATACTGTTGCAAATGGTTAGAATGGCAGGTATTCCAGCCCGATACGTTAGCGGGTATATTTGCCCAAGTGATTCTAAAACCCGAGGTGAAGGTGCCACCCATGCTTGGATTGAAGTGTATATTCCTTACTACGGTTGGCTAGGTTTAGACCCCACTAATAATTTAATAGCTTCAGAATTCCACGTAAAATTGGCCGTAGGTAGAAATTATAAAGATTGTACTCCTGTTAAAGGCGTATATAAAGGTAGTGTTACAGATAGTCTTTTTGTAAAAGTACATGTAAGCACTACCAAAACTAATGGTACTATAGTTATTAGCCCAACAACAGATGCCGAAAAGTCAAAGGCCCAAATAAGAAATACTGAAAAAAACAGCTACCGCCAAAACTTGGAGTTCATCCAACAGCAGCAACAGCAACAACAATAATGGAAATTTACTTTTAAAACATAAGAGGAGTATCGAAAATACACTTCAAAACGAAACGCCTTAATCCATTACTTTAGTTTTCCCATTCAGAATAAACGGCTGGAATAGTGAGCATTGCTATTTTGTTTTGTAAAATTTTTCACCTATATTGAAAGATAAACTTTAACAATACCTGCAAAAGCCACTAACTAAATTATTAAGTGTTTCATGAAACCATTTCGTCCTTTTCATCTTAAATATTTAATACTTTCAGTCTTATTAATTAGCACTTATAGCTGTAATGAAGATGATTCTGCCAACAACAAGCCCGATTTACAAACAACTTTTGTCCCTGATGATAATTTTGAGACTAAATTAATTGAATTAGGTTTTGATGATGTTTTAGACAATTATGTTTTAACCGAAAACATTAAGGATGTCACGGAAATGAACTTAGCGTTTCTGGACATAGGCGATTTAAGAGGCATTGAAGATTTTACGGCGTTGACCCACTTAATCTGTAATGACAATAAACTAACGTATTTAGACGTAACAAAGAATACTGCCTTAACTAAAATTGATTGTAGTTTTAATAGCATACCCAGTTTAGATGTAAGTCTTAATTTAAGTTTAACATGGCTAAATTGTAGTTACAATCAATTAGCCAAATTAGATGTGAATTCTAATACTGCCCTAAGTGTTTTAGCTGTTGCAGGTAACCAACTAACAAATTTAGACGTGAGTTTAAACACTGATTTATCAAATTTAGGATGTGGAGACAATCTTTTAACGCAGTTAGACGTAACCAAAAACACTTTGCTTAGCGTTTTATCATGTTCCCCAAACGGTATTTCTAGTTTAGATGTATCTAATAACCCCGAATTATATTGGCTTACTTGTGCGCAAAATGAATTAACAGAATTGGATGTTACCCATAACCCTCTACTAACTACACTTGGATGTGGCGACAATTTACTTACAAGTCTAGACATAAGTAACAATACCGCTTTAACACATCTGTTTTGTTTTGACAATCAACTTACAAGTTTAGATATAAGTAACAACGTTTTACTCAAAGAATTGTATTGTGATAAGAATCAATTAACAAGTTTAGATGTTAGTAACAACTTAAATTTAGGCACTTTGTTTTTTTCCGATAATCTTCTTGCTCACATTGATATTAGTGGTATAACGCGTTTGATATCTTTTAAGTCCTCCGAGAACCCTTTGACCTGTATTAAAGTAAATCAGACGCAGTTAAATGATATACCCGATAATTGGATTAAAGATTCTGATGATTCGTATGCCTTAAACTGTAACTAATAACAGAATTACATTTAAGTTCCTTAGGAAATTTCTAAAACGAAACATTAAATCTTAAAATCTTGTCACGTTTTCCATATCTTGTTTGTTATAATTTAAATCTTAAATTATAAACATTGGAAAACTATCAAAAGAAACTATTTCCATACGCCTATAACATCTTAGGTTCGGTTGATGATGCTAAAGACATCGTTCAGGATGTTATTGTAAAATCGCTATCACTACAAGAAAAAGATATTCAAAACAAAACAGGATATCTTATTCGCTCAGTCATAAATAGTGCCATCAACCTAAAAAGAAAACGCAATAAAAATACTAGGTATGGCATTTGGTTACCAGAACCAATTTCAACCGAAAATGCAGATAAAGATATAAGTAAAACGGAAGCCTTATCCTATTCACTTCTAATACTATTAGAAAAACTAAATGCAAAAGAACGTGCCGTTTTCATTTTAAAAAATGGTTTTGACTATTCTCATAAAGAGATTGCTGACATTTTTAAAATTTCTATAGAAAACTCAAGAAAACTACTTAGTAGGGCTAAACAAAAATTAGAAACGCAAAACATTAATAGAGATGCCAATGTAATTCCAGATTATACCAATTTTATGGGCAATTATATTGAAATCATAAAAAATGGTGATGCTAAAAAACTAGAACAATTACTGTCAAAAGACGTATCTCTAGTTGCAGATGGAGGCGCATCAATTAAAGTGGTTAAAAAACAGACGCTCGGTAAAAAAGAAACATCAGATCTATTGTTTTACGTCTTTAAAACCTTCCAATCTAAGCAACGTATTAAAGTTTCAAGAATAAATTTTCAACCTGCGTTATTATTCTATTCTGGCAATAAACTTGTGGCTTGTCAAGTTTTTGAAATTCAGAATCAAGTCATTAAAAATATATATGCCATTTTAGACCCTGAAAAAATAAAACGCATTTCTTAATTAAAATTAGTCACATTTTTAAACGTCTATTTGTTTTACTCTTGAACAAAACAAATACAAGATGAAAACACTTTTAAGAATAGACTCTAGTCTAAGGACTGAAGGCTCTCAGTCTAAAACTTTAGCAGATTTCTTTGTAAAACAATGGAAGGAAGTCAACCCAAATGGCAACGTAATACACAGAGACCTTACCAAACAAAACATGCCTCATTTAAGTCAAGAAACAGTAACCGCCTTTTACATACCAGAAAATGACATTTCTGAAACGCATAAAACAGCACTCGCATTTTCAAACGCGTTAATTGCAGAACTAAAATCTGCAGATGATATCTTAATTAGTAGTCCGCTCTACAATTTAAATGTTCCGTCAAAATTAAAGGCTTACTTAGATCATGTAATACGCTCTGGAGTAACTTTTAAAGTTGATACTGATGGTAGTTATGTAGGGTTGTTAAAAGACAAATCTGCCTATGCCATCACAACAAAAGGCGCTGTTTATAAAGGTACACCTATGGAATCCTTAGATTTTCAAGAACCGTATTTAAAAACTATTTTGGGCTTTCTTGGTATTGAGTTAAAAGCTTTGTTCTCTCTAGAAGGTACCGCTCATCCAGATATTTCAGAAAACAATTTAAAGATTCAACAAGATAATATTTTAAACACCTTTAAAAGTTTTGCCTTATGACACCCGATTATTTTAACGATCAATTAGAAGATAACGCAACAATATTGCAACCTAATGAGGGAGAAACGTTCTCTATGAATGGACTCTCTTTAACATTTAAAGTAACCAGTGAACTTTCTAACGATGAACTTGGGGTTTACAAAATTAAACTGGCGCCAATGGCTATTGGAGCAAAATTGCATTATCATAGATTTATGGACGAGACTTTTATTGTAGATAAAGGTACGCTTACCATTCAAGTAGCAGATAAAGAATACACCGCTAAAGCTGGAACTATAGCTTACGTACCACGATTTACACCTCACGGTTTTAAAAATGACACTAATGAAGAGGTAGAACTTACCCTATTGTTTAATCCTTCGCAAAAAAGAGAGGGTTTCTTTAGAGGCCTTCATGAAACCTTAGGCGAAGTCCCCATTAATCCAGAAAAATACTTAAAGCTCTATAACAAATACGACAGCTTTCCTGTTGACACGTCTAACATGATTCCTGTTAGAACTTAGATTGAAGGCTTAGTGTATACTAAGCCTTTTTTGTAGTACCTTTCTTTGTTTTGTAAATATTTTCAACTACATTCGTTGTAGCTGGATATAAATAGTATACAATTGTTTATGTACATAAGATCATTAGAGTACATTAGAACGTAATGAAGAAACTCATCATAATTTTAGTGACATTTTTAATTTCAATCGCTTCATTCGGACAGAATATTGACGATTTTAAAAGGGATTTTATAAATGCTACAGAAACAGAATTTGGCGAATCCGATTTGAATAAAATGTTTAGAACTTATTCTAATTTACTAACGCCTCATAGTGACATAACTCAACTAACTGCAAGTATAAAAAACGAACAAATAGTCCAATATCCGCTTTCGGAATTTAAAAATACTGATGATTATAAAAACAGTATCACAACTTTACTAAATTCAGACAATCCAAACCATAGGTTGCTTTCTTACCTCGTAATTGCAGGAGCTGGGGATAAAAGTTTCGAAAAGGTACTTTTAGAAAAATTGAAAACAGAAAAAACTAAAGGAAACCTAATTTGGTGTGGAATGGCGCTAATGTATTTACAAACAAATCATACAACGCCTCTTTTTGACTTCTTAATTGAGAACGAGAATTTTGGAGATAGTCATATGATTCCTATGTATTTCCAGCTAAACAAGGACTCCCTTCAAAATACAGCTTACAGCAGAATAAATAATACGAATTTAAAAGCCAAAGTTCTCTCCGCACAATTACTTTCAAAAACTGGAAAGAATGAAAAAACTGAACAACTATTACTCGATGCTGTAAAGAATTGGGACTATAACAAAAAAGGCTATGCAATATATTCTGTAAAAGAATTACAAATGGGAAATCTAAAGGAAACTTTTATTCCTTTGTTAGACAGTACAAAAACTCGTGCTATTGCTATCGAAGCATTAGCAAATAGTCCTACAAAAGAAGATGTAGACTATTTAAAAGAACTTGCTAATTCCGAAGAAACTGTCAACAAAGACATTTTAAATGGATTTTTAAAATCAAAGAACCCTGAAAGTGTCAAATATTGGCTTAATCTTATTTCAAGCAGAGAAATCCCTGAAAAATACTATTTCAATACTTTAAGAAAGCCTCTTTTATTTTCTGATGATTTGTTGAGTGATATTCAAACTGCTTTGAAAACGACAAAACATCTAACTATTCAAAAAGAATTAATTAGAGTTCTTGAAAATCGAGAAGATTCTATTTCAGAAGAAATATTTCTGAACTACATGGACAACGAGGATTCATCTGTTCGATATTGGACTGTAGATGCATTAAGAAACACTAAATCCAAAACAGTAATAGCGAAGCTTGTCGAATTACTTAAAAAACCAGGAAAACGCGTCTCACCCATTACGGAAATCCTAGTCAATAATAATGTCGATTCACTTCAAACTGTTTATGTAGATATTTACAATACATATAAAAGCTCTGAATGGAAAAGAACTGCGATTGAATATTTGTCTAATTTTCCAAGAGAAGAACATAAAGGAATTTTCAAAGATGTTATCTACAATGAAGATTCGGGTTTTTCAATGAACAGAAATGCATCTATTGGACTTGCAAGCTTGAATGATAAAAGTTCAATTGACCGAATTATTGAGATAAGTGAAAAAGAAAGAGAAGGAAGTGATGGAAACTGTTATTACTATCTAATAGCATTATCAAAATTAAAAGGGATTAAAGCAAAGAAATATATTCTAACTTTCAAGAATAGCGATTCGAAGCATATCTCCGAATTTGTAAATAAAACAATTAATAACTGGAATAAATAACGTGTCCTAACAATGGCTCTCCCTGGGGCGCGTCCCAATATGCAATACACAAATCACTAAACAAACTCCCCAACCCCTCCTATTTCTCTTCAAAAAAATCATTTGTCTTAAACATAAACTCAAACGTAACATCTAATATGACGCTTAGTATTTAATTTTGACATAAAAATTAAAGTATGCATGCAACGCTAAAGCTTTTAGCCTCTATTTTATTAATTATAGGCAGTATTACTGCTCAAGCTAAAACCATAAAAGTATCTTCATTTAAAGGAACGTCTTCGGAAAAACTCTATAAAGCTTACAAACAAGCGCAATCTGGAGATGTTATTTTAGTCGATTTAGATGTTGAATTTAAGAATGGCGATAAACCTTTTGTTATTACTAAAGAGGGTATCACTTTTAAGGGGAAAAACCGTTCTAAAAATCAAAAATTCAGACTTTATAAAACCGAAAAAAAAGGCAACTTAGTTTTACTAAAGGCTAGCAACACACATTTCGAAAATCTCCGTTTCGAAAACGCTGTCAACTTACTTAGAATTGAGACTAAAGGAAACGTATTTTCTAACATAACTATAAAGGCATGTTATTTTTTAAACAGCAGGTACACTGGTGTAGATTTCAGAGGTGACTTTACCCATGTAAATGTTGAAAACACCTATTTTAAAGACTGCAAATTTAGTTTGCAGACCTTTGATTCTGTTGTCCTAAAAGACTTCTTAGTTAGGCAATGTACTTTTGAAGGTGGTGATCATCAAATAAGTATAGACAACGCATTTGCCGATACCAATTTAATAGACCATTCCAATATTGTAATCGATGATTGTATATTCTACGTTGCAGAACGCTTTAATATAGCCCTTGCTAATACAAGGAATGCTATTATAAAAAACAATTCCAGAATGGACGGTGGTTTACAAAAATATTCTCAGGCTATTCATATTGAACATGACACAAGAGATGTGCTCATAAAAAACAACACCATGAAAAACGATGTTGGAAACGCTATTATTATTTTTTCAACAGGTTACACAGGTCATGGCAATGGGCGTAAAATCCCTAATGATGAGAAAATTGATTTTGGCTCAAGCAATATTACCTTAGATGGAAACACCATTACTCATAGTAAGCAACACGCTATTGCAATTGGTTATGGCAAAGGCTTTTTAAAAATAAAAGGCAACAATAACATCAATTCCGAAGAAAAAATTATTTCTGGTTTTGCCACTAAAAAAACGATGACCTTTAAAATTGATCCCAATGCGACCTTTAACGGGAAAACTTTTGGCAGTATATCTAAAGAAGACATGCCTAATTATTTTCTGATTAAAAACTAGGTTTCTATTGAGTTAGCTCGTGCAATTCTTTTTCAGTAAACACTGTACCATCTTTAGGTTTAAGATTCCTCAGCATCTTTAACTCATCAATAGTAATTTTTTCAGTAGTTCCTGCAAAAGCACTTTTTAAATATCTAATAATATCTAAGATATCTTTATCTGTAAAATCTGCATTATTAGCCAATCCTGGCATGGTTGTATTTAACTCATAACGTTTTCCATTTACATGAACAGGACCAGACAACCCATGCAGTAATACTAGAGCTAGTCTTTTCTCTGAATTTTCTGTAATGTAATCGGACTTTAATAACGGAGGCGCTAGACTTTCAATACCTTCTCCATCAATACCATGACACGTTGCACAGATGTTTTTGTAAATTTTATAGCCAGCCGTTCTTGAGTCCGTTCCATTGGTTTTTCTGGTATAAATATAATTTTGCTTTTTGTTTTTTCTGTTTAAAACAACATTGTCTAAAATAGGTTTTAAAACCAAGGTTTCTTTATCCTTTAAAAACGCTAAGTAATCCAATTCTAAACCACCAAGACTACTTACTAATGCCTCTTGATACAATTTTTTCTCTTTGTATTTTGACGATAATTGGTAAACTAATGGAAAGAAAGAACTAGTATCTAGTTGCATCCAATTTTGTAATGAACTTAACACGTACAAATCAACCTCAGGATTATTTTCCTTAATCAGATGTTCCAATACCGTTTTAAAAATAGACACGTTTTCTTTAGTTGCAAATTCCTGAGCTAGTACAAGAGCATGACATTTCGTTTTTGTATTGCCACTATTTAAAAGCAAGGCTTTTATGTCTTCAAAGGTCAAGGTATTTAATCCATTTAAGGTATGAAGCACATGCATCTGTGTAACTTCTTTCTGGGAAGTCTTAAGTAGTTCTTTTAATTTAGAAATTGACTTCTTATCATCCCTTTGAATGAGCAATTGTTGCCCTCTATCTCTTAACCAGCCATTATTATCTTTAAGTAATTCTACTAATTCTGTTGTATTCAAGGCGTCTAAATCAATGCTTTGAGAAACTTTAGTAACACCATTTCTAGTAACCTTTAAAATGCGTCCCATACCAATTAGGGTGTCCATTTTTTTCCGCTCTAAGGCGTCATACAAATATGGTGTCATAAATGCTTTATCTTGTATGATACCTCTATGCATATCTACAACAAACAAATTTCCATCTGGCCCATTATTAAGATTTACAGGACGAAACCCCTCTTCGGTTGCAGCTATAAATTCTTGGTTAGCTTTAGCTTGATGTCCCGTTACTTTGTCTGCTTCAAAAGATAAAATATTGCGTTTTACAATATTCGCTTCGGGAGCACAAACAAAGGCATTTTCATTAAATTCTGAAGGAAAGGTATCCCCTCTATAAATTAATGGTCCACAGGCAGAAGTTACATTAACCAACATACTATCGGCATCCAAAACACCTTTTACATAACCTCTATTAACAGAGGTAGCGTGTAAAGGGTAAACTCTTTGAGTTGGTGTTAGCTTTTTGTTTAAACCTGCTTTAGGTCTATAGAATTTATTCTCAATAAGTGTATTAGGAAGAACATAATCGCCTAATAATTGCACTGAATTGGTATTATAATACAACCTTCCAAAATTATCCTTACTAATGCCCCATTGCCCTCTAAAAGAGGTTGGTTCTTTTATCCATTTATTCTGTTTTCTTTGATACCTAAAATTAGATTTAGCATTATAAATCCAATTATCAATGTGCATAAGCAATCCATTGGGTTGATGCTCAACATTGCCCCCATCAGAATATAGAGAATCAACTAAAACTCTATTTTTTGGTTTGTCGTTTTCAATATCTACAAACCATAAATTTGGTGGTTCTGCGTATAACAGGCCTCCGTATACATGCGCTATGGCTCTCGGTAAAATCAAACTATCTAAAAACACCTTAGCATGATCTGTAACGCCGTCGTTATCCAAATCTTCTAAAATTGAAATCGTGCCGTTTGGTAAATCATCACCAGCGCCACTTAATGTTCTCATATACCCTTTCATTTCAACAACCCACATTCTTCCTTTATTGTCAAAATCCATAGCTACTGGAGCTTCAATAAATGGTTCTGAAGCTACAACTTCAAGATTGAATCCTTCTTCAACATGATAGTCATCTAGAGCAATAAAAGGTTCTTCAAATTCTTTTGGTTTACATGATAGGTTAAAAAAGTTAATCACTACAAAACCAAGAAACAAAACCTTTACAAAATGGGCATGAAAGTTATTTAATCTCATAAAATAGGCTAATTGTTAGGCCGAATAATTTCTCCTAACGAAAATTGAGGACAATATTATAAAAACTATTCAACCTTAGGAATAAATCTAAACACAATTAGGAAAGAAATGGCTTTATTAAGTATTAGTATAACACATTTAGTAGGGTGTTTTTTGTTTTTTTAAACTTTAGTTGCCTTTAATTCAAAAATAAGTGGATAAAGTTTATCTTTTGTCTCGTACATGCCTCTACTATTTTTAGTTAAATCTGGCAATACATTATAGGGACTTTCATTATGTTCTTTTAAATAATCAATATGTAAGCCGGCATCCGTTAAAGCTGTTATTATTTCGCCCATACCATGATTCCAAGCGTATTCTTTACTAATCATACTTGAATTTTCATCGGCATACGTGCCTTCATATTCTTCATATATAACCTCATCTTGCATATACCCATATCGCATTAAAGGTTTTCCTTCTAAATAATCGAACATCCATACTATTGGATGAAACTCAACCATATAAAAAGCACCACCGTTTTTTAGCCTTTCAGCAATCATTTTCCCCCAAGGTTTTAAATCGGGTAACCATCCAATAACACCATAACTTGTAAACACAATATCGAAGGTGTCATTTACAAATTGGGACGTATCTAAAACATTACAACACACAAATTCAGCATTAAGCTTTAATTCAGTGTTTAAAGATTTAGCTAGACTTATACCTTCATCACTCAAATCTACACCTGTACATTTAGCACCTAACCTACTCCAACTTAGAGTATCTTGTCCAAAATGGCATTGTAAATGTAATAAGGACTTACCTTTTACATCACCTAAGGCATTTAGTTCATAAGGCATTAATGAAGATTTTCCATTTTTAAAAGCCTCCAAATCATACATCTCGCTTTTAGAATGTACTTTTACCTTTTCATTCCAAGTTGCTTTGTTAGTTTTAAAATAGGTTTCATTTTTACTCATTACTAAATCTTATCTTTACTAAAATTTTAAAAATATGAAAAAAACCATACTAATCTTAAGCCTATTAGCACTTTCCTTTTCTTGTAAACAAAAAGAGCGTAAAGTTATCTCAGAACCTCAGCTAACAGTAGCCGAAAAAATCGCCAATGCCCATGGCTTCCAAAACTGGGATAAAGTTTCTGAAATACAGTTTAGATTTGGAAAAAAACGCCTTTGGAACTGGAACCCAAAAACAAATGATGTAAAACTTACTACAGATACCGATACTATTGCCTATAACACTAAATCTGTTGATACAACGTCTTATAAAGCTGATCAAGCATTTATTAATGATAAGTTTTGGCTACTAATTCCGTTTCAATTAGTTTGGGATACTTCAGCTAGTATTTCAGAGCCTATTGAAGCTACTGCTCCTGTTGCTAAAACTACAATGCATAAAATAACCATAACCTACTCCAATGAAGGAGGTTACACACCTGGAGATGCCTATGATATTTTTTATAATGATGACTATATAATTAAAGAATGGATATTTAGAAGAGGGAATAGCCCAGAACCTAACCTAATTAACACCTTCGAAAACCTTCAAGATTTCAACGGGATAAAAATTGCAACAGATCATACAAGGGAAAATGGAAAACCAATTGTAAAACTATCTGAAATAAAGGTTACTTTAGAATAAATTTTGGCATAGCATTTGCATATTAATTATTGAAGAAAAAAAATAGGTTTTAGTTGTAAAGAAAACATCTTTTGTCCGACCAAAACCGTATATAAAATAAAAAATAATTTTCCGCATTTGCGCCTATATATATGAAAAGGGCTTTAACCAATGGTTAAAGCCCTTTTCCTTTACATTTAAATTAGGTTTTAAGCACTTCTATGCATTCATATAATAGCTTAATGCTCCAGAAGGGCATTTTTTAACTTGATTAACAATTACCTCTGTTGAAGCCGCATCTACCTTTACCCATGGTCGCTCTCTTGGCTGAAAAACCTCAGGAAGGCCTTTAGCACAGATAGCTGAGTGTGTACAAATCTCAGGCTTCCATACAACTGTAACTTCACCATTAGAATATTCTTTTGTTTTTGCCATACCTTTTGTTTTTACTAAAAATACAAAAAAATCACTTTAAAATTATCTTCGAATTTGATAATAAGGTCATTTTTATAATTCTTATTTTTGTTAGAAACCGATAAACTTTTCACATTGCCAGTATATATGTTAGGGCTAGATTTTGCGCTAGAACAAGATAAAAAAGACGTATTAAAACCTTATAAAGATCAATTTTATATTCCCAAAGACAAGCACGGAAACAATCTTATTTATATGACCGGAAATTCTTTGGGTCTACAACCAAAATCTACAAAGCACTATATAAATCAGGAATTAACCGATTGGGCTGCTTTAGGTGTAGAAGGACATTTTGAAGCTAAAAACCCATGGTTACCCTATCATGAGTTTTTAACCGAAAGCATGGCCAAAGTGGTGGGCGCTAAGCCTATTGAAGTTGTAGTAATGAACACCCTTACTACTAATCTTCATTTAATGATGGTTTCCTTTTATAAACCTACTAAAACGCGTTACAAAATTTTAATTGAAAGTGACGCGTTTCCTTCTGATAAATATGCCGTAGAATCACAATTACGTCACCACGGATTTGATCATAACGAAGGGCTTATACTTTGGCAACCAAGAGACAATGAAGAGCTATTGCGATATGAAGACTTAGAAGCAATTCTTGATACACAAGGTGATGAGATTGCTCTGATTATGATTGGAGGGATTAATTACTACACAGGACAATATTTTAATTTAAAACGGATTACAGAACTTGGCCATAAACATGGATGCAAAGTAGGTTTTGATTGCGCTCATGGCGCTGGCAATGTAAAACTGAATTTACACGACTCTGGAGCCGATTTTGCTGTTTGGTGTACCTATAAGTATTTAAACTCTGGACCTGGGAGTTTAGCAGGTTGTTTTGTACATGAAAGACATGCGCATAACAAAGACTTAAATAGATTTACAGGCTGGTGGAGCCACAATAAGGCAACACGTTTTACTATGCGAGATGAATTTGATCAGCTACCAGGTGCAGAAGGCTGGCAATTAAGTAATCCGCCAATTTTATCAATGGCAGCAATAAAAGCTTCTTTAGACATTTTTCATGAAGTAGGTATTGATGCTTTAGTTGAAAAATCTAAACAACTTACGGGGTATTTCGAATTTTTATTAAAAGAATTAGGCGATGATATAATTAGAATAATTACTCCAAAACATCCGGAAGAACGTGGGTGCCAATTATCCATTCAAGTAAAAAATGCAGATAAAACGTTGCATCATAAATTAACAGAAGCTGGTGTCATTACAGACTGGAGAGAACCCGATGTTATAAGGTGCGCACCAGTACCTCTTTATAATTCGTTTGAGGATGTGTACGTGTTGGTCGAAAAATTGAAAACTATTTTGAATGAATAGTTTTAAGTATATTAATTCTATTCTAGAAAAGGAAGAACAAAAGTTTTTCTTAAAAAAAGCCTCAGAACGCGGTTTTATCGACAATTCTTTGATTGGATTATTGTATTTTATCCTAAACAAAGACAAGGACTATTTCTTAATTACAAATAAGAGAATTGTATGCCTAGTAAAAAACCGATTAGTACTAAATTCGAAATATAATAATTTCTCAAATATTGAATTTAATTCAAATAATGATAATATTAAATTTGAAAACTCTGAAAACAAGGCAAAATCTTTAAGCTTAAGAAGTTTTAGACTTAGTTATGAAGAAATTCAGAAGCTCAAAAAAATATTAAATTAATGCCATAAAATCTACTTAGGCATAAACAATAAACTAAGATCCTGAAACAAGTTCAGGATGACAAAAATGAAAGAAAAACAACAAAACATACTAATAATTGGAGCAGGTTTATGCGGCTCCCTATTAGCGTTAAGACTTGCCCAAAGAGGATTTAATGTTTCGGTTTATGAAAAACGTCCAGACTTACGTAAAGTAGATATCAGTGCAGGACGTTCAATAAATCTGGCATTTTCTAACAGAGGAATCAAAGCCATGAAATTAGTTGGACTAGAAAACAAAGTAAAAGCACTTTGTATTCCAATGAATGGACGAATGATCCATGATACCAAGGGCAATACCTTCTTATCTAATTATAGCGGTAGAGAACATGAGTATATCAATTCCATTTCGCGCGGAGATTTAAACGCTTTATTATTAGATGAAGCAGAACAACATGAAAACGTTAACATTCATTTCAACAAAAAATGTCTTTCTGTAGATTTTGAAAAAACCACCGCCCTATTTAAAGATTACACATCCAAATCTGAATTTATAGAAGACGCCGATTTGATCATAGGTACCGACGGTGCGGGATCTGTTTTAAGAAAGAGCTATTACTTAGGTAAAAAGTTTCTGTTTAGTTTTTCTCAGAACTACCTCTCTCATGGTTATAAAGAATTAAGTATTTTACCCAAAGGAGATGGCAGTTTTAGAATACATAAAAACGCCTTACATATATGGCCACGTGGGAGTTTTATGCTAATTGCACTTCCAAATTTAGATGGAAGCTTTACGGTAACACTATTTCTAAGCTATGCGGATGGGAAGTATAATTTCAACAATTTAGATACGGATAAAAAGGTACTTGAATTTTTTCAAAAAGAATTCCCAGATGCATTAGCACAAATGCCGAACCTATTAGAAGATTTTAATAACAACCCTACATCGCCTTTAGGAACGGTTAAATGTTCTCCTTGGCACTTCAAAGGAAATACATTGTTAATGGGAGATGCAGCACATGCCATAGTACCGTTTTACGGTCAAGGCATGAATGCTAGTTTTGAAGATGTTGTTGAATTTGACCAGATCTTAGACCTTAAACTCGATAATTGGGAAGAGACTTTAAAAGCTTACGAAACAAAGCGCAAAAAAGACACCGATGCCATTGCAGATTTGGCCATAGATAATTATTTCGAAATGAGAGATCATGTTGCCAATCCTATTTTTCAGGAAAAGCGTAAATTAGAGATGGCATTAGAAAAAGAATTTCCACTGGAATATTCGTCAAAATACTCATTAGTAACTTTTAATGAAAATTTGAGTTATTCGGAAGCAATGCTAAAAGGAAGAGCTCAAGATAAAGCAATTTTAAACATGCTTTCGGATGGCAATATCTCTTTAAATGAAAATTTAAAAACCGTTTTAGAAAAGATAAAAGAGGAAACGCAAAATATTCTTGAGGAAGACACTATTGCAAAGCTAAGATAAAAAAGCATCCTTCTTCCTTGTTTAGAACAAGGGTAAAAAAAAATATAACGAGTCTTACATACTCAACTAAGCATACGTTCTATTTATAACGTTAATAATAGGCCTATAATTATGGATAAAAAAGTAACACCTAGAGGTGCATACCCTCATACAAAACGCGTTGCCGATTTTATATATGTCTCTGGCACAAGCTCAAGAAGACCAGATAACACAATTGCGGGAGCTGATACGCTGGACAATATGGGGACTAAAAAACTGGATATAGAAGTTCAAACCAGAGAAGTTTTAAAAAATATAGACAAGAACTTAGCAAATGAAGGAGCTTCTCTAAAAGATGTAGTAGATGTTACTACCTTTTTGGTTAACATGAATGACTTTGCAGGCTATAACAAAGCCTATGCAGAGTTCTTTGATAAAGAAACAGGCCCTACTAGAACAACAGTTGCAGTACATCAATTACCACATCCTGATTTATTAATAGAAATTAAAGTTACAGCCTATAAAAAATTGAGTGATTCTTAATTGCGGCTTAATTGTAGCCAAATAGAAATGGAACTAATTAAAAACTACATTAACGGAAAGTTTGTAGACCCAATACAAAACGTATGGTTAGATAACTATTGCCCGGCAAATGGTGAAGTTTACGGACAAATTCCTGATTCTAAAAAAGAAGACATAGCATTGGCATATGATGCAGCTAAGTCGGCTTTCCAATACTGGTCTAACTCCACGTTAAAAGAAAGAAGCAAGATTCTTATCAGAATTTCCGAATTGTTAGAATCTAATTTACAACGTTTTGCAGAAGCAGAAAGTAAAGATAATGGCAAACCAATTAGTTTAGCCAAAACAGTTGACATTCCTAGAGCAGCAGATAACTTTCGTTTTTTTGGTCATGCCATAACTCAATTTGCCAGTGAAAGCCATGAAATGCCCGGTTTAAACGCTATTAACTACACATTGCGACAACCTATTGGCGTTGTGGGCTGTATATCACCTTGGAATTTACCGTTGTACTTGTTTACATGGAAAATTGCCCCTGCATTAGCTGCTGGGAACTGTGTCGTTGCTAAACCAAGTGAAGTTACACCATTAACAGCTTATCTTTTAGGAGAAATTTGTAACGAGGCTGGATTACCTAAAGGCGTTTTAAATATTGTTCATGGTTTAGGAAATGTAGCAGGACAAGCCATAATTGAACATCCAGAAATTAAAGCAATTTCTTTTACAGGAGGAACGGCAACAGGTGCTCATATTGCTAGAATCGCTGCCCCCCTATTTAAAAAACTATCCCTTGAATTAGGAGGAAAAAACCCCAACATCATTTTTGCGGATTGCGATTATGATAATATGCTTGAAACTACTTTGCGTTCTTCATTTTCCAATCAAGGTCAAATATGCCTGTGCGGAAGTAGAATTTTTGTTGAAGCCAGTATCTTTTCAAAATTTAAAAATGATTTTGTTGAAAAAACAAAACAACTGGTTATTGGGCATCCAGCAGACTCTAAAACGACTATTGGAGCACTAGTTTCTAAATCACATCTGGAAAAAGTAGTAAGTTATATTAAAATTGCCAAAAGCGAAGGACACACTATCCTTTGTGGAGGTAATAAAGTTTCTTTAGAAAATTATGAAAACGGATACTATTTTGAGCCCACAATAATTGAGGTATCTTCAAACGATTGTAAACTTAATCAGGAAGAAATTTTTGGTCCCATTGTAACAATAATGCCGTTTGAAACGGAAGAACAAGCTCTAAAACTAGCTAACGATGTTAAATATGGGTTATCGGCAACCCTATGGACAAATAATTTAAAACGAACAATGATACTGAGTAAACAATTACAATCTGGTATCGTATGGGTAAATACCTGGATGCAACGCGATTTAAGAACTCCTTTTGGAGGAATAAAGGAAAGTGGTGTTGGTCGTGAAGGTGGTTTTGAAGCGCTACGTTTTTTTACCCAACAAAAAAATATTTGTATTAAATATTGATTTTACACTATGGATCCAAATTCTAATTCTACAGCAACACTTTTATTTAATTAGCATTAAAAACTTTAAGAAAATGAACCTTAACATAAACAATAAATATGCGCTTGTATGCGGCAGCACACAGGGAATTGGGAAAGCAACAGCCATAGCCCTTGCGGAAGAAGGCGTAAACGTTACCCTTATGGCGAGAAATGAACAAAAGTTAAAGGCTGTATTGGAGGAATTACCAAAACAGAGATCTCATAGTTATATCGTTGCCGATTTTTCAAACCCAGGAGATTTAAAAACAAAAATTCAAGATTTTATTAATAACAATCACGGCTTTCATATCGTAATTAATAATACAGGCGGTCCTAAAGGTGGTGCCCTATTAAGTGCTTCAATAGAAGAATTTGAAAGTGCGTTTACCATGCACCTCAAATGCAACCATATTTTAGCACAAGCCACCATTCCATTTATGAAAAAAGAGGAGTTTGGTAGAATTGTTAATGTTATCTCTACATCAGTGAAAGAGCCTATTCCTGGTTTAGGCGTTAGTAATACTACAAGAGGAGCTGTTGGAAACTGGAGTAAAACACTAGCTTTAGAGGTAGCTCCTTTTGGCATTACAGTTAATAATATATTGCCCGGTTTTACAGAAACAGGACGTCTACATGAAATTATTGAAAACAAAGCTAAGCAGCAAAACATTACCGTTGAGGAGGTCGTTGAGACAATGAAAAATAGCACTCCTGCTAAACGTTTTGCCAGCCCCAGCGAAGTTGCCAATGCTATTGTTTTTTTGGCAAGTGATAAAGCATCTTACATTAACGGAATTAACATTCCAGTTGATGGAGGAAGAACAAAAAGTTTGTAAAAGCCCTTCCTAACCCGTCAAAAGAGAGGGGATATTAACACAAGATATATTATCTTTATATAGAATATTTATAAAATAAAAAACTCAAATACCCGATTTGAGTTTCTCCCCATTTAGGGAGATTAAGAGGGGCTTGTTATGAGTAAAAGTAAATTAGTAAAACCTATAAACTTTAAAGCGTGGATTGATGAAAATAGACACCTCTTAAAACCTCCTGTTGGGAATAAGTGTGTTTGGAAAGATGGTGAATATATAGTTATGGTTGTTGGTGGGCCTAATAACAGAAAAGACTATCATTACAATGAAACTCCAGAGTTTTTCTATCAGGTTGAAGGTGATATGGTCCTAAAAATAATCAATGACGGAAAACCGGAAAACGTGCATATTAAAGAGGGTGAAATTTATTTACTTCCTGCTAAAGTGCCACATTCTCCTCAAAGATTGGCTGATACCGTTGGCTTAGTCATTGAATATCCTCGTTCTAAAAAAATGAAGGACGCTCTGGAATGGTATTGTGAAAATTGCGATAACCTTCTTTACAGAAAGAAGTTTAAATTGGATAATATCGAAACTGATATGCCTGTAATTTTTGAAAAGTTTTACAGTAGTGAAAAGAAACGCACATGTTCGGAATGTGGAACAGTTATGGAACCTCCTCGAAAAAAAACATCTGAATAAATTAAATAATCGTCATTACGAGAAAAAATGACAAAGTAATCCATTTAAACAAAAGATATCAATACTATAGCCATTCAATAATATATTGTAATGAAACAGCGTAAACTTAGAATAAACGGTCACTCACATTTGCTACCCTATCCAGAAGAGATACCAGATTATATGCGTGAAAAAGGTATTTTTTGGGTTGATAAAGACAAAAAATTCATGCTACAAAAGGGCTGGAAGCGACCAGTAACGGACTCTAGCTTCTTCCTACACGAAAAACTAGAATGGATGGAACGTAACAAAATAGACCATGCTGTTGTTCTTAACCTTTCCCAGCTTTATGGAAATGGGCTTCGTGTTGAAGAAATGAAACGCGCCTTACGCTTTCAAAATGATTTTAATGCTAGAATTCAGCATGATAACCCAAGTAAGTTTACCTGTGGTTTTGTTGTGCATCCAGGTTTTTTAAGGAGTGCCTGTTGGGAAATTGAGCGCTGTGTAGAAGAACATGGACTTCGTTTACTTTGCTTACCAACACATTATATGGATACCATTGGTACTTGGCGTTGTATCTATGACGAGGAAAACGAGCCTATTTTTGAACTCGCAAATAAATACAATCTAGCAGTAGAAATTCATCCATATGATGGCGAGAAGTTTATAAAACTAGAAAATACATCTTGGCGTTTTCACCTCATCTGGATGTTGGCCCAATGTGCCGATGCCTATCACTTTTTAACCTTAAATGGTTATCAAGAAAAGTATCCTAACATGCGTACTTGTTTTGCCCATGGCAGCCAATTATCTCAAATAAATTTAGGCAGACGTATACAAGGTTTTGATGGAAGACCAGATCTTTTTGAGGGTATGCAACATCCAAGAAAAGCGGTTGGACATAAAAATATTTTCTTTGACACCTTGGTTCATGATACTGGAGGTTTAGAATTATTAATCCGAAATCATGGTTCTGCCCAAGTAGTGATGGGGCTAGATGACCCATACCCCCTTGGAGAAATGGAAAGTGATAAGCAATCCTCATATCCGGGTAAAATTTTAGATTTGGCTATGAAACATAAGATTCTAAATCAAGACGAGTATGACGCTATTTGGTATAACAATGTATTGCAATGGCTGTTCGGTGATGATGAACAAGAAAAACAAAACTTAACTAATAGAATTTTATCCTAATGCATTTTATTCCTGAGGAATTAGACGATTATGTGGTTGCTCATTCTGAAAACGAACCAGAATTACTACAACAACTCAATAGAGAAACATACCAAAAGATATTACAACCAAGAATGCTAAGTGGACATTATCAAGGTCGTGTTCTAAGTATTATTTCCAAACTAATAAACCCTAAAAACATTCTTGAAATAGGAACGTATACGGGATACTCTGCATTATGTTTAGCGGAAGGCATGCAACGTAGTGGTGTTTTACATACCATTGATGTCAACGAAGAGCTATTTGACTTCCAAAGAAAGTATTTTGATAAGTCTAATTACGGCGACCAAATTATTCAGCATTTAGGAAACGCACTTGAAATTATTCCTGAATTAGAACTAAATTTTGACCTTATTTTCATTGATGCCGATAAAGACAATTATCCTAATTATTATAACATAATTGTTGATAAATTAAACCCTGGTGGTATTATCTTGTCCGACAATGTTCTTTGGAGTGGTAAAGTTATTGAGACGCTTAAAAAAGATGATCATTCTACCAAAGCCCTTTTAGATTACAATAAATTGCTCAAAGAAGATTCCAGACTAGAAACGGTAATTTTACCAATTAGAGACGGCCTAACTATTAGCAGAAAGCTCTAGTGCCTAACTGGCATTCGAAAGTGCTTCTGCATTTGCTTTCCTTTGAAGACGTTTATGAATTTGAGTATTAATTATTTGAAAAAACTCGTAGTTATCAAACGGCTTTATGATAATATCTTTATATCCTATTTCTTCAAAATTAGTCTTTACTTCCTCAATATCGGCAGCGGTTAAAGCTATGATTGGAATATCTTTATCAAATTCATAAATCATTTCAGTAGCTTCATTACCGTTCATAACCGGCATGTTAATATCCATTAAAATTAAATCGTACTTATCTCTATTTTTATAAAATTCTTCTACAGCTAATTTACCATTACCAACTATAGTGCATGAATAATTCTGTTTTCTAAGCAGGTTTTTGGTTACTACTTGATTAATTTTATTGTCCTCGGCAACAAGAATATGGTAGTTATTTTGATTGATTAAACTTTTACTTATTGTCTTTTTCTCTTTTTTGTCTACTCGTTCTAAATCAATAGCAAATTCAATTTCAAACCTAAACACAGTTCCTTTACCTTCCTCACTATCTACTTCAATTTTACTATCAAATAACTCAATTAAATTTTTAGTTATTGCCAGACCTAACCCAGTTCCTTGATACTCAAAATTACTTTCGTCTAATTGCGAAAACACATCAAAGATTGTTTTAAACTTATCTTTTGATATACCTATACCATTATCTTCTACCTCAAACAGCAAACGTACATTATTATTAGTTTTATTTAAACATTTCACTTTTAAACTAATGACCCCGTTTTTCGTAAATTTTATACTGTTCCCAAATAAGTTAAAAATAATTTGAGATAACCTAACCTTATCACATTGAATGTATTTAGGCACCTCTTTATCAATCTCAATACTAATTTTATTATTAGTTTCTTTTATTCTAGACTGAAACGAGTTTATAATATTTTCAAACAGCGATTTAAGATTAACCGAACTCTCTTTTAATTTGATCTCTTTAGCTTCAATTTTACCAATTTGCAAAATATCATTGATAAGATTTAAAAGATAATCTCCTGAGTATTTTAAGGACTTAAGTCTTTTTTTGTCCTTTTTCTTTAAGTTACTTTTTTCTAAAAGAAGTGAGGTCATACCAACAACACCATACAAAGGCGTTCGCAATTCATGGGTAACATTAGAAATAAATTTAGATTTTAACTCCGAAGATTTTAAAGCCTCATTTCTTGCAATTTCCAATTCTGAATTTCTAACTTTTAAGGCCTTAGTTAACTTCTTCTTAGATATGTAACCTAAACCAATAAATGTTAGGGATAACACTAACAGAACTAACATTATTAATATTGCAATAATTTCTTTTCTTAATTTATTTGCAATCTTTGTTTGTTCTAATTTGGCCAAATTAGCCTCCTTAATATCATTTTTGTAGTCTTCTAAAAGGTATTTAGACTTTACGATAATTTCCTGCCGAACCTTTTCCTGATTTATTAATTTATCCTTATAAACATTGTGTAATAATAATGAAGAATAGGCCTTAGAAGAATTCCCTGATTTAGATTGAGCCAAAGACAAATCTTTGTATAATTCGCTTAGAAACTCGTAGTTATCTTCTTCGGAATCAACTAATTTAATGGCTTCAATAAATTTATTACAGGCATAATTATTTAAGTCCTTTTTGGCATAATACAATCCAAAGAAATAGTTATGTCTACTTTTAGAGTAACTATCAGTAATATTTTCTAGGTACTTTTCAGAAACTAAAAGACACATATATGCGTCTTCTAAATCTCCAACATCTAAACTCAATTTACACAAGTTTATTCTTGCCTTTAAGGCTACCCTGCTTAATGCTTCTATTTCTGAACTGGTATGATAATTCTTTTCTTCAGAAAAACTAATAGACTTTTCCAAATAGTCTTGAGCCAATGAGAACTTTAATCCCCTGGTATAAATTTCTGCAAGATTAAGATACGTATTAGCAATTAAATAGTCATTATCAATGCGTTTTGCCGCCTCTAAGGTATTGTTATAATAGGCTTTGGCATCTTCATGATTATTCATTAAAAAATGAATCTTGGCTAAGTTAAAGTTAGATATTGCAATTCCATAGTAGTCACTAATAGAATCTGCCAGTTTTTTAGATTTTAAAAAGCCCTTGAAAGATTCTAAAATCCTATGCTCATTAAAATGATTTTGAGAAATCGTATTAATTCTGTCTATTTCTTTTATTACATCTCTATCTTCATTAGCAAATAGAAAAAGAGGCAGTAACAAGAAATAAAAAAATAACCTTGTTAACATGATTTGAGAGATTTGGGAAATCTAAGCTAACAAATCTTTAGGAAACCAAATTTAGTTATTCGATGAAATGCAAAAACATGTTTGAAAAATTCATCAAAAACCTCGATGAAATACATAAAACAGCATTTAAAAGGAAATTAAAATCGATGAATTACAAAAACGGACTAAAACTTACGCTTAATAGAACCAGTAAAATCTTCTAAATCATCTTTTACTTTATCCAGTTCTTTTTTAACGTCTTTGGTAACATCTGTATCGATACCATGCTCTTCTGCACTTTTCGTTATTTCATGCTTAATATCGTTAGTAGCGTCTTTAAGAGTACGCATACCTTTACCTAAACCACGAGCAATTTCAGGTAGTTTATCGGCACCAAAAACCATAACCACAACAAATAGTATTAGTACTATTTCTGGGCCGCTTATAAATAAAAATGTAGACATTGAAATCACGAAACAAATATAGTGACAGTTTATAGAATAAAAAAAGCCGACTTAAAAAAGTCGGCTTAATTTTTAAAGTTATTTTCTTAACCTTTTATTTTGTTTTTGAACTGGTCAAATTCACTTTCCTCAACTTTCTTTGGCCAAGCGTTGTTCGTAGTATCTACATCTGCAGTCTCCAATTTAGGATCTACAACTATATTTACTATTTCTTTATCTGAAGCAATAGCTTTAGTAATCTCGTTGTCATTTAATCTCCAAATCTGCGCAGGATATGTTTCCGTTTTCTTAGAGCCATCTGCATAAGTATACTCTACAATAATTGGCATTACCAAACCTCCTGGTTTTTCAAAAGTAACATTATAAAAGTAGTTAGGCGATTTAATAGATTTTTGCTCTTCTGGAGTAAAATTGTCCATTATATATTCCTTAATTGGCGTAGAGTTATCAAAAAGAGAAGATGTCTTCATGTTTTCTTTAAAGTCTTCACTATCCTCTTCAACCAAATACACTAAAGGTGGTAAATCTTCTAACTTTAACCCTCTTTCCGCAGCAATATCTCTTACGTATTTATTAGGTTCTGAGGATACATAGAATTTTTTAACATCCTTCACTCCTATATCCACCCAATCGGTAGTATAGAACCATCCTCTCCAGTACCAATCTAAATCAAATGCAGAAGCATCTTCCATTGTTCTAAAGAAATCTTCTGGAGTTGGGTGTTTAAACATCCATCGCTTTGCATACTCTTTAAATGCATAATCGAATAATTCGCGTCCCATTACAGTTTCACGTAAAATATTAAGAGCAGTTGCCGGTTTACCATAAGCGTTGTTACCAAATTGGTATGTATTAAGCCCTTTGGTCATAATAGGCGCAATAAAATCTTGATTTCCGCCCATGTATGGTACTATTAATTTTGCAGGACCTCTATCTGAAGGGAAGTTTTCATGCTGTGGCGACAAGGCTTCTGGGTATTTCTCACCAAAATCTTGTTCTGCAACGTATTGCATAAATGTATTTAAACCTTCATCCATCCATGTCCATTGGCGCTCATCACTATTTACAATCATAGGGAAAAAGTTATGCCCAACTTCATGTATAATAACCCCCATCATACCATATTTTGTACGATCGTTATAAGTACCGTCTTCTTTTGGTCTACCATAGTTCCAACAAATCATTGGATACTCCATTCCTTGTCTTTTTGCATGAACAGAAATTGCCTTATGGTAAGGATAATCGAAAGTCATTCTAGAATAAGATTCTAGCGTACTAGCCACTGCTTTAGTAGACCACTCTTCCCAAAGAGGATTCCCTTCTTTAGGGTACAGTGACACTGCCATAACATCTTTACCTCCAATTTTTACAGCCATCATATCCCAAATAAACTTTCTTGAAGTTGCGAAACCAAAATCACGTACGTTCTTAGCTCTTAATTTCCAGGTCTTCGTTTTATCCGAAAATCCTTTTTCAGCTGCTTCAGCTTCTTCTTGTGTAACAATAACAACTGGTTTGTCATAAGATTTTTTAGCCGCTTCATAGCGCTTCATCATTTCTTTAGAAAACACCTCTTTACGGTTAACTAATACACCTGTACCATCTAAAATATGGTCTGCTGGTACTGTAATATCTACTTCAAAATCGCCAAATGGTAACGCGAACTCATCACGACCCCAAAACTGCGAATTTTGCCAACCTTCAACATCACTGTACACAGCCATTCTTGGATAAAATTGAGCAATTACATAAGATCTATTTCCATCTTTTTCAAAATACTCAAACCCTGAACGTCCACCCTCTTCAACATGATTGTTTACGTTATACCACCATTTAATAGAAAATGAAAACTTATCACCAGTAGCCATTGGTTTTGGTAACTCAACACGCATCATAGTTCTGTTAATCATATGTGGTAAAGGTTTACCACTGGCATCAGTAACTTGTTCAATGTTAAACCCTCTTTCTAAAGGTGTTTTGATAAATTTTGAAGTGAACTGACCTGGTCTCATTACAGGTTGTAATCCGCTTGTTTCTATTAAAGGAGATTTAGAATCTTTTGCTCTTTGATTTTGATCTAATTGTACCCATAAATATTTTAAAACATCTGGGGAATTGTTTGTATATGTAATAGTTTCAAAACCAGAAATTTTGGCGTTTTTATCGTCTAAGACTATATTCATTTTATAGTCTGCTTGCTGTTGGTAATAAGCACTACCAGGAGCTCCAGAAGCAGCTCTATACATGTTTGGCGATGAAAACTCATCGTATAATTGTTTAAACTTATTTGTGTTAGTGTGTCCTGTTTTAACTTCTTCCTTTTCTTTTTCTGTTTCATTTTCTTGAGCAAAGGTTACTCCAGAAACCAAAATTAAAGAGAGAAGGTAATACCTAAGTTTTTCCATTTTCAAATTTTAGAGATTATTACAATTTTACATTGCTATTTATAACAAAAAATAGCTTTCTAATTTTAAACTGAACGAAAATAAGTATTTTAAGATGGTTTTAACTTATTTTAATTAAAATTTAACACCCCTTTGGTGTCATGAGCGGTTAGAACAAAACTTTTTTGTTTGGAATATATTTTTGTTTTTATGATATTCTGCTGATCGTCGAACATATCAAATAAAACCTTATTACTAATTTCCATAGATTTAATGTCTTCTACATTTTCAATTTCAATGTAACATTTCATAACATCTAGATCGTATTTCTTTCCAATAAATTTAAAAACAGATGCATTACCATTTATCTTAATCTTTAATTTATCAGATAAATACCTAGTAATATACATATTCGTAGTAGCAGATTCATTTTCTTCATCTAATGTTATCGAATCATCATAGCGTTCTCTCAATAAATTTTCAAAATCATCTATAAAAATTCGAGTTATTATTTGAACAGATTGCTTTTCTTGAACATAATTTATTTCCGTTACACTTATATAGTATTTGTGCCAGCTATTAAATGCAAATAATGGTAGTACTAAAAGAAAGATAAAGAGCTTAGATGGCTTCATATATTATTTTTTGCTAAAGTAATTATAATTGGGAATTCAAAAAGTGTTCCAAAAGGTTAATCTGTGGATTGAAGATTTTTTATATAGTGCTTATACTTTTCATTAAGAAACTCTAGTATTTCTAAATCCGATTTTCCTTTACACCGATCTGTAAAATTAATGTCCTCTTGACAAAAGAAGAAAAAATCATCTTTTAAGTCATCCTCTAATTGATGATTACTAAAAAAGCCTTCCGAAAATTCAGATTTTATTTTTCGAATTAGGTTTTTGTCATTTTCCAATTTAACCCTTTCCTTAAGTAATTTAGTTCTTCCAGAAATACCATTTAAAATTGGATTTAATGGAATAGCCCCCGTTAAAGGCGTATACCACTTTATTTTTTGTCCATTAGCTTCAAACAATCTTCGCTCACTTTGCGTTGCAATCTTACCTTTATACCCTGGAATTCCCACATCATAAAAATTAATCGGCCTATCTGTATCGGCATTTTCAATATCTGACAATAAATTGCCAGTAAGTACTTTACCAACAACAACTTCTTCTAATTCATTAATTTGTTCATCTAACGGCACCAACATTTTTTTAGAAATTATTGCACCTTTATTTACAACAATACTTTTTATTCCTAACTGGATAGAAGAAAACTGAAGTGTATCATTAACTTTTGCAGTAATTGTAAATTCTCCTCTGGCATTAGTAATTGTAAAAACCTGTGCCGTTTTATTTATGACATGAATATTTTCTAAATCTGTTTTGCTAATTACCTTTCCGGAAATTTCAACTGTCTGTGAAAACAAAAAGTTTGTTTTTACAGCCACAAGAAAAAACAAAAAGAGGATTTTACTTCTTGTCATTCTGAGCCTTTAAAAATTGCCTACTCTTTTCATATAAGAACTGTAAACATTTAATCTCATTATCCTTTTTAAGCAATTCTTCGTCTAAATCCTGCGTGTCTACATATGCAACAAAATCTTCAACTTGATCTAATGGTATTTCAAACATTTTACTAATGTATTCATGCGAATACACGTCAACAAGTTCCAAGGGTTGCTCTACAACATAGTATTCTGGTTTCTTATATTTCTTATTTCTTTTACCAAAAATTAACCTGGATATTTTCTTAACATCAAAACCGTTGTATAGTTCACCCTTACTTATTCTAGATCTTAAATCATTCTGAACAGCTTGGGCATCAAAAGCCTTATCATCATTGTATTCAAAATCAACATTCATACTTCCCATATCTAGAATTATAGGTTTTAAATAGCTTACATTATCAATATCTTTATTTATATCTCCAGTAAGTCCAGATCTCAATAATACGGCATCTAGTTTATGAATTTGCTCTACCAAATGAATACCCAAATGTCTTGAGTTTACAGCATCTTCATTAACAGTTATGGTTATTGCTTCAAATTGAATAGCAGAAATTTTAATAACATCGTTAACCGCTACATCTATGGTAAATTCTCCTTTATCATTAGTAATAGTGCCAACATTAGAAGATGAATTGAAAATAGTAATTCCTTCTATATCATTAGCATCTGCATAAATTTTTCCATGTACTTGTACTCTTGATATAATTTGGGCTTGTGCACTTGATATGGCAAAGAATAATCCTAAGAAAAAAACAAAATGCTTCATATATAGTCGGTTTAGAATTTAAAGTTCGGTTTTATTATTCTAATTTAATTCAATTCTGGTTTTAAACTTTTGTTAAAACACACATTTAACTACTTTTACCTACTAAGTAAAATGTAACTTTTTAATTTCGTTAGCGCATTAAAACCAATACAAATGAAAAACTTAATTATTGCTAGCACTTCTACAATACATGGTAGTGGTTATTTAGAATATATTTTAGATGAACTAACCTTGTTCTTTAAAGATACTGAAGAAATTTTATTTATCCCATATGCAAGACCAAGTGGTATTTCTCATGAAGACTACACTGCAATTGTACAAAAAGCCTTTGATAAAATAAATATTAAGGCGAACGGTATTCAGACGTTTGAAAACCCAATTGAAGCGGTAAAAAATGCTAAAGGTATTTTTGTGGGAGGAGGCAATACTTTTGTTCTTACCACAATGCTTTACAAAAATAACTTGATCGAAATATTAAAACTTGCTGTTGAAAACGGCACGCCATATTTAGGAACCAGTGCAGGGAGCAACATTTGCGGACTTACTATAAAAACCACAAACGATATGCCTATTATTTATCCGCCTAGTTTTGATGCTTTAAAATTTGTTCCATTTAATATAAATCCACATTACCTAGATCCTGATACAAATAGTACGCATATGGGAGAAACTAGAGAAACTAGAATTAAAGAGTTTCACAAATTTAATACACCACCAGTCATAGGCTTAAGAGAAGGAAGTTGGTTAAGAGTTGAAGGCGAATCAATTCTTTTAAAGGGACATTTATCTGCTAGAATATTCGAAGCTAATAAAACGGCTTATGAAGTAGAATCAGATACAGAACTAAGTGCTTTAAAATAAAAAAGCTTCATCTTTTTGGATGAAGCTTTTTAAGAGCGGGAGACCGGGTTCGAACCGGCGACATTCAGCTTGGAAGGCTGACGCTCTACCAACTGAGCTACTCCCGCCTTTTTGCGGTTGCAAATATAAAACCTATTTCTTAACGCACAACTATTTTTTAAGTTTTTTTAAAAAATGAAAGCCTAAAATTTTAAAATCTTCGTTAAAGTAGAATTTATGAGATGCCGCATTAGAAACATATGTGTTTAACTCCACAGCTTCACAACCCTTGTCTTTCACATAGTTATAAATCCATTCAAAAAATTGCTTTCCTAGACCTTTACCTCTATAATTCTCATCTATAAAAACATGATCTGGCTCCACACTTTTTCCAGAATAATGCCTTGTACAAAACCATAAGCCAGTAACTCCAATTAGTTTACTGCCATCATATATTACGGCACACTCGTAATTATTATAAGTTATCATATCAGAAAAGCGCTCCATTAAAACAGCTTTATCAATTTTTCCATTATTTAATTTATAAACTAAAGGAATAACTAATTCTATTTTTTCTGTTTCCAGAATTTCAAAAGTATATGCCATTATTATAATTTTTTAGTACAAATTACCACACATCAAAAATAAGTGACTTTTGCTTAAAAGAGGGTCTAAAAAGTACTTACAACCAAATTTAACATTACGAACAACTTTATTTTGTAAATTAAAACCCTAATTTATACTAACATGAGAGGAAGAAATTTAAAATACAGGCTGTTAATTGGTCTTGCTATTGCTGCTTTTTTCTTTATTAAAAGATGTAATCAGCAGGAAGTAAATCCTTATACGGGAAGAACTCAAACTATTTCCATGACACCAGACAAGGAAATTGCTATTGGTCTTCAAAATGCACCACAAATGGCGCAACAACATGGAGGTTTATATCCTAACACCCAATATCAAGCTTTAGTTGAAAGCGTTGGTAATAAACTGGTAAATAGTAGTATTGCTAAAGACACACCTTACAGATATGAATTTCATTTGTTAAACGATGATAGAACCATAAATGCTTTTGCACTTCCAGGAGGCCAAATATTCATTACCTATGCTTTGTTCTCTAAATTGGAAAATGAAGATCAATTGGCAGGTGTTTTAGGACATGAAATTGGACATGTATTAGGTAGACACAGTGCTGAAAGAATAGCAGAAAGTGAGTATTGGCAGGGTTTAGCAACTGCTGGATCTGTTGGTGCTGATATGGGCGGTTTAGTAAGTGGTATTGGTCAACAAAAACTCCTAACTAATGGAAGAGGAGACGAATTGGAAAGTGACGACTTAGGCGTAAAATTTATGATTGATGCAGGCTATAACCCCGAAGAAATGATCGGTGTCATGGAAATTTTGAAGGCTGCAGCTGGTCCAAATAGAAGACCAGAGTTTCAAAGTACGCATCCTGATCCGGAAAATCGAATAGACAAAATTAGAGAATCAATTAGAAAATACAGAAGTCAATAAATTTAAAAAGCCTCGCAATGCGAGGCTTTTAACTGACTAACTCAAAATAATTATTTAAAAATTTATGATAATTACTTTTTCTTTTTCTTCTTTAACGTTTCTTTAATTAACTGTGCAGCATCTTTTGCTCCATGTAATTCAGCATACTTAACAGCTGTATAATTCTTGCTAGTACATCTTAATTTTAAATTTGCACCTTCGTCAATTAGTAATTTTAAGATATCTACTCTATTAAATTTAGCAGCATACATAGCTGGAGTCATTCCGTTAGACCTTTCGTTAACGTCTGCACCTCTTTCGATTAATTTCTTTACAGTATCTAAATCCCCTTTAGCTATAGAAACACAAAAAGAATTCACTTTAAAGAAATACTCATAAGAACTATCAGTAGTAATTGAAGGTGTTGAATTTAAGGCATTTACAGAAATAACTGAAACACAAAGTGCAATCGCGGTTGTAATAATTGATTTTTTCATGATGAAAGATTTTAAGTTTGATTAATATGATTCGCTTTTTGATATATTAAAGAGACGACATTTTTTTTAATTTGTTACATGAAATTATTTTTATAACAGATTTTTAACGTTTATTTCACAAACCATTAACGAAAACGTTTTCTTTAAAAATTTTCCGTAAAAGCTTATAAAAACAGGGATTTTCAGAGTTTTAAACACTGAATATTTTAACAAACTTCCATATATTTGCCTTGCTAAAAAAATTTAACAAAAATGAACAAAAAAGTCATCTTAATGATACTTGATGGTTGGGGAAATTCTCCAGATCCTAAAGTTTCTGCAATAGATAATGCAAATACTGATTTTATAGATTCTCTTTATACTAAATATCCATATGCCACCTTAAGAACAGACGGTCTTCATGTAGGACTTCCTGAAGGGCAAATGGGAAATAGTGAAGTAGGTCATATGAATCTTGGTGCTGGAAGAATCGTATATCAGGATTTAGCAAAGATTAATTTGGCTATTGAAAAAGATACTTTAAAAGATGAACAAGTATTAATAGATGCACTTAAATATGCTTCAGACAATAATAAAAATGTTCACTTTTTAGGATTATTAAGTGATGGAGGCGTTCATGCGCATACGAGTCATTTAAAAGGATTTATTGATGCTGCTAACAAAGCAGGTGTAAATTCTTTTGTTCATGCGTTTACAGACGGTAGAGATGTTGATCCTAAATCTGGAAAAGGTTATATTGAAGATTTAGAAGAATATATTTCTGGCACAAATACCAAACTTGCAACGGTTACAGGACGCTATTATGCTATGGATAGAGACAAACGTTGGGAACGCGTGCAATTAGCCTATGATGCTATTGTAAATGGTGTTGGAGAAAAAACAACAAATCCTTCAGAGGCTATACAAGCTAACTATGATAATGACGTAACGGATGAATTTGTTAAACCTTTAATTGTTACTGATTCTAATGGTGAAGCGGTTGCTAAAGTTCAAAAAGATGATGTTGTTATCTTTTACAACTTTAGAACAGATAGAGGTCGTGAATTAACAGAAATGCTAAACCAGAAAGACTTTCCTGATTATAACACTGAAAAACTAGATCTTTATTACGTTACCATTACAAATTACAGTGATGATTTTGAAGGTATTAAAGTGATTTTTAATAAAGATAATATTTCAGAGACCTTAGGTGAAGTTTTAGCCAAAAATGGGAAAAAGCAAATAAGGATTGCAGAGACAGAAAAATACCCACACGTTACCTTTTTCTTTTCAGGGGGGCAAGAAACACCTTTTGAAGGGGAATCTAGAATATTAAAAAACTCACCAAAGGTTGCAACTTATGACTTAAAACCTGAAATGAGCGCTTATGAATTACGTGACGCTTTAGTTCCGGAATTACAAAAAGGTGAAGCTGATTTTGTGTGTTTAAACTTTGCTAATGGCGATATGGTTGGACATACAGGTGTTATGGAAGCTGCCATTAAAGCTTGTGAAGCCGTTGATGCTTGCGCTAAAGATGTTATCGAAACAGGTTTAGAAAATGGTTATACAACCTTATTAATTGCAGACCATGGTAATTGCGAAACCATGATTAATCCAGATGGATCTCCTCATACTGCGCATACCACAAATCCTGTGCCCGTTATCTTAATAGACAATGATTTAAAAGAAATACAAAGCGGTGTTCTAGGTGATGTGGCTCCTACAATTCTTAAATTGATTGGAGTTGAGCAACCAGAAGCTATGACACAGCATTCTCTTATTTAAAAAATTATAAATCTTTACTAAAAGCCTGCTTATTTTTAAGTAGGCTTTTTTATGTTAGGAATTAGAGCAGCTTACTTTTTAGCTTTTTTAAAGACTTTACGCAGTAACTCCTTAATAAATAGCATATTAAAAAATAATGTACTTTTGTACAAATTCAAATCTACACATAAATGAAATTTGGAAAACAGTTAGTAATCGCTGTTGATTTTGACGGTACCATCGTTGAAGATGCCTATCCCAAAATTGGTAAACCGCAGTTATTTGCATTTGACACCTTAAAAATGCTTCAGGAAAAAGGACATAGGCTTATTCTGTGGACCTATAGATGTGGTACAAAGCTGGATGAAGCTGTTGAATTTTGTAAAGAAAATGGTCTAGAATTTTACGCCGTTAACAATAGTTTTCCAGAAGAAGAATTTCATAACGAGGTAAGCCGAAAAATAAACGCCGATCTATTTATTGATGATAGAAACTTTGGGGGATTTCCTGGTTGGGGAGAGATTTACCAAGAGCTTACAAATACCGCTCCTCCAAAAATTGAAAAGAAAAAGGGCTTTTTCGGTCTTTTTAAGTAAGTAAGCTAAATTCTTCTTAACTCATAAATCATAAGTATTTTAGTATCTTTGCACTTATTTTTTGAAGCATGATAGTAGTAAAAACTAGAGAAGAAATAGAACTTATGCGCGAAAGCGCACTAATAGTTTCGAAAACGTTAGGCGTACTAGCTAAGGAAATTAAACCTGGAGTTACAACTCTACAATTAGATAAAATTGCAGAAGAACATATTAGAGATCATGGCGCAGAGCCTGGTTTTTTAGGCTTATATGATTTTCCTAACACGCTATGTATGAGCCCAAATGAACAAGTGGTTCATGGCATTCCTAATGGCACACCTTTAGTTGAAGGTGATATTATTTCAATTGATTGTGGCGCCTTAAAAAACGGATTTTACGGAGATCATGCCTATACCTTTCCAGTAGGCGAGATAGATAAAGAAACAGAAAAACTACTGGAGGTAACCAAAGAATCGCTTTACGTAGGTATAAGAGAGTTTAAGGCCAATAACAGAGTTGGAGACGTTGGTTATGCCATTCAAAACTATTGCGAAGCTCATGGTTATGGTGTTGTTAGAGAGCTGGTAGGTCATGGACTTGGCACTAAAATGCATGAAGATCCTGAAATGCCTAATTACGGTAGGCGTGGAAAAGGTAAAAAATTTGTGGAAGGTATGGTTGTAGCTATTGAACCTATGATTAATATGGGAACGCATAGAATAAAACAACATAGAGACGGTTGGACTATTACCACACAAGATAAAAAACCAAGTGCTCATTTTGAACACGATGTTGCTCTTGTAGATGGCAAGCCTGAACTTCTTTCAACATTTGCTTATATATATGATGCTCTAGGGATTGAAAGCGATGAAGAAGATGAGTTTAGACAAAAGGCTTTAGTTCTTTAAGAATGAAAAACCTTTTTAAAATAGCTCTAAACTTAATACCTAGGCCTTTACTAATTAGGTTGAGCTATTTAATAAGACCTATTATAGCTTTCTTTTTAAAAGGAAACAATTTCACAGACCCTATTGATGGCAAAAGCTTTAAATCGTTTTTATCATATGGATATGAAAATCAACGTGAAAATGTGTTATCGCCTTCAACCCTATCTTTAGAAAGACACAGACTACTATGGCTTTACTTGAAGAATGAAACTGATTTCTTCTCATCTACCAATAAAGTACTGCACTTTGCTCCTGAGCAAGCTTTTTATAAAAGGTTCAGAAAAATGCATAATTTAAATTATATCACAACCGATTTAAATTCTCCATTAGCTGATGTTAAAGCGGACATATGTAACCTACCTTTTGAGGATAATGCTTTTGATGTTATCTTCTGCAATCATGTTTTGGAACATATTCCAAATGACACTAAAGCCATGCAAGAACTTTATAGAATTATGAAACCTGGTGGTTGGGGTGTTTTTCAAATTCCTCAAGATTTAAATAGAGCTGAGACTTTTGAAGATAATAGCATTACTGATAAAAAGGAACGTGCAAAAATATTTGGACAATATGATCATGTTAGAGTTTACGGTAGAGACTACTTTGAAAAATTACGTAGTATAGGCTTTAACGTTGAGGAGGTGGATTACACCCTGGATTTTACAGAGGAAGACATAAAGAAATACTGTCTAGCAAAAGGTGAAATAATTCCTTTAGTACATAAATAAAATGAATCAAGACCTAATTATAATAACTGGAGCTATATACGGCATGCTTTCAGTAATTTTTGGAGCCTTTGGCGCTCATGCCTTGAAAAAGGTACTAAATGAGGAACAACTTAAAAGTTTTGAAACTGGAGTAAAATACCAAATGTATCATGCCATTGTATTATTGATTCTGGGCTTTAATATCAAATTTGCTTCAACTGCAATTTACTGGTGCTTTACATTAGGAATTTTATTGTTTTCCTTCAGTATATACGGTTTAGTTTTATCTGATGCCAAAGGAAAAAAACTTAGGTTTTTAGGCCCTATTACCCCAATTGGTGGTTTGTTGTTTGTTATTGGCTGGTTACTTATAATAATCAATCAATTCTAAGACTCTGGAAATCCATTTAAAGCCAAAGTCTCAAATTCTTTATTGGTATTCTCAAAAATTAAAAACACTTTTAATTCTGGGTGTTCTTTTAAAAAAGCCTTTACCTTTTCAATTCCCATAGTCTTAAAAGCTGTTGCATAAGCATCGGCTGTCATACAATCCGCTGCAATAACAGAGATACTTAACAAATTCGTTTTGCTAGAAAAGCCCGTTTTTGTATCAATGATATGAGAATACCTATTTCCATCTTTATCAACTTTAAACTTCCTATAGGTCCCAGATGTAGCCATAGCCGCATCCTTAATACGTATTGCTTTTAAAATTGACTGATTTCCATCAAAATGAGGTCGTTCAACACCTACTTTCCATGGCGATTTTTTTTCAACGTTTTTTCCCTTGGCTCTAATTTCTCCACCTATCTCAACCAAATAATTTTCAACACCTTTCTTTTCCAAAAACTCAGAGATAACATCCACACCATAACCCTTTGCAAGGGCGTTAAATTCGAAGTAAATATTGGGATGTTCCTTTTCTATTATTCTATCTTTTCTTTTGGTTTTATTGAAACCAACATAACGCATTAAACTATCAATTTTAATACTATCTATATCTTTCATAGCTTCTTCAGCACCAAAACTCCAAGCATTAACAACATTTCCTATTGTAGGATCTAAAGCACCTTCAGTGCGTTCAAAAATCTCCTTTGATGTATCATATACCTTTATAAAATGATCATCGATTTCAACCTCTTCATTTTTATTAATTTTAGAAATATCAGAATTGGTTTGGTAGGTAGATAAAGACTTATTTAACACATAAAACAAACTATCAAATTCCTTTTGATAATTCACGTCAGAATGATATATAAAATTATACGAGGTCCCAAAAACAGCACCAGATAACTTTGTGTTTTGTAGCTCTTTTTCACACGAAAAAAATGCTATTACACAACATAAGAAAAGGGCGTTCTTCATATTTAATTTAAATTAGTTTCAACAACCTGTATACCGTTGTATTCTATTAAATAGTCTTCATTTAGATAAAGCGGAAGCTGCTCTCCTTTCGGATTTCCTAGACCAACACCTGCATATAAAACTTTAGCATCCTTTTCTCTGGCATGCTTTTTAAAAGTTTCCATCCAAATTACATCGTAGTTATTGGGATTATCTGGTAGTAAAACAGCTTTAACAATTACAAAATAGTATTGTTTATTCTTATCCATACACACAAACTGCGGATGTTTCTTTAACTGGCTATTTATAGCAATAAATTCAAAACCACGTTGCTCCAAATCCTTTCCAACATGATTCATTGCTAAATTATGTAGCTCTTGGGGTGTAAGTGCTTTACTCATAGTGCAAAAATAGTATTTAAAGTTCGCAAACCTAGTGTTCAAAAATGTTTATTTTTATGGTTGTAACCTTTACTAAATGAACAAATTCAACTTACCAAAGAAAATTGGATTATTCCTTGGTCCAATAGTTTTTATTCTGTTTAAAATAACATCTTTTGAAGTAATTTCAGAAAAAGGCGACCTAGTTTTAGGAGTGGCTTTTTGGATGGTTTGTTGGTGGATAACTGAAGCCGTAGCAATTTCGGTTACTGCATTATTACCCTTACTCCTATTCCCTTTATTTAAAGTAATGCCGATGGCCGAAGTTGGAGCCAATTATGGGAGCCCGATAGTCTTTTTATTCTTTGGAGGCTTTGTTTTGGCGTTAGCCCTAGAAAAAGTAAATCTGCACAAAAGAATTGCTCTAAGCATTATTAAAAGAACAGGAACCACTCCTAATAATGTTATTCTTGGTTTTATGATTGCAACAGCTTTCATGAGTATGTGGATTAGCAATACGGCAAGCACTGTTGTAATGTTACCTATTGCCTTATCTGTAATTCAACTTTTGATTAATGATGAAGATGGTTTCACAAAAAAAGATCAAAATTTTGCTTTGAGCGTAATGTTAGGTATTGCCTTTTCGGCAAATGCTGGTGGAATTGCCACCGTAATTGGTACACCTCCGAATTCAGTTTTGATTGGACTTTTAGAAAACGAATATAATATTGAAATTTCATTTCTTAACTGGATGATTTTAGGACTGCCTTTTTCAATTATTCTCATAACCATAATCTATTTGGTAATGGTAAAATGGTTATTTCCAAATACAGGATTGCAATTCAAAGCTTCAGAAAATATTATTAAAGAAGAGCTGGAGAAACTTGGAAAAATAACTTCTAGAGAAAAACATGTCCTAGTAATATTTGCTGTTACCGTTTCTCTATGGATATTCAGATCGCTAATAAATTCCATGTTACCTAATCTTGGACTTTCTGATACTATGATAAGTATTTTTGGTGCTTTGGCACTTTTCACTATTCCGTTTAACTTAAAAAAGGGAGAATTTATTCTTGTTTGGAAGGATACTCAAAGTTTGGCTTGGGGAATTTTAATTCTGTTTGGAGGAGGTCTAGCATTAGCCAAAGGGATGTCCTCTAGTGGCATTGTTGATGTGGTAGCCACTTCAATAGCTAATAGTAATATTAGTATCTTATTGATGGCTTCACTATTAATTTTCTTAATGCTATTTATGACAGAACTTATGAGTAATGTGGCACTTGTTGCTGTTTTAGCCCCAGTAGTTGCTGGAATAGCAATAGGTTTAGATATTCCTGTTTTATATTTATTAATTCCAGTTACAATGGCAAGTAGTTGTGCCTTTATGCTCCCCATGGCAACACCTCCAAATGCAATAGTTTTTGCCAGTGGGTTTATTCGCGTAAGTCAAATGGCTAGAGTTGGTGTTATTCTAAACTTAATATCTGTAATACTTTTAATTATAGTTTTTAAGTTTATTGTCCCTTTGATATTTTAGAGCTAATTAGCTCACTCTAATGTCTTTGTTAATATTTTGCCAATATTATACCATTCGTAATTAACTGATAAAAAAATATTTAACTTGTGAACTAGGGCTACTTTTTTTTAAAATGACTGTAACTGTTTTCATTATTAGTAGTCTACTAATATAGTTTATTACACATATACCTAATAAAAACAACTATTCAATCAATCAATTACAAAACATGAAATTTTTATTCAACTCTAGAAACCTTTTTCTAGTATTCCTTTTAACACTAAGTTCCAATTTTATTTTCTCGCAAGGTACACGACTCTTAAGACAACCTGACTTAAGCGGCGACCAAGTTGTGTTTACTTATGGTGGAGACATTTGGATTTCTTCCTTAACATCAGAAGAAGCCAAAAGAATAACAAGTACAGCAGCTATTGAGTCTAATCCTCACTTTTCTCCAGATGGAAAATGGATTGCCTTTAACTCTAACAGAGCAGGAAGCATGTCGGTATACATAGTTTCAACCAAAGGTGGTGAAGCTACAAGACTTACATGGCACCCTAGTGGAGCAAGTGTAAGAGGTTGGACTAATGACGGTAAGCATGTACTTTATGCTAGTGGTAGAGAAACAGCCCCTAGACCCTACAATAGATTATGGAAAGTGCCTGCCAAGGGAGGTCCTTCAAAGCTAATATCGAAACAGTGGGCCTATGACGGTGCTTTCTCTTCAAACGGAAAAAAAATAGTTATTGATAAAATAAGCAGATGGGACTCTGAATGGCGAGCATATCGTGGAGGACAAAACACACCTCTTTTTATTCTTGATTTAGACGCTAATGAAGAAGAGCTTTTGCCTCATGTAAACACTACTGATATTCAGCCAATTTGGGTAAACGATCTTATTTATTTTTTATCTGATAGAGATTTAGTTTCAAATATTTGGTCCTATAATACGAAAACCAAAGCTCTCAATCAGGTTACAAAATTTAAAGGTTCCGATATTAAATCAATTTCCGAAGACAATAATAAAATTATCTACGAAAGAGATGGTTATCTTCATATCCTTAACTTAGAAAACAATAAATCCTCTAAGTTAAACATTAGTGTTATTGGAGATTTTCCTTGGGCACAAACCAAATGGGAAGATGTATCTAGATCATCGAGATATGTTTCTTTATCACCTAATGGAAAACGTCTTATTGCAGAATCAAGAGGTGAAATTTTTACTGTTCCTGTAGAATTTGGAGATTCACGAAATATTACTCAAAGCTCAGGAACTGCTGATAGAGCTCCAATTTGGTCTCCAAAAGGAGATAAAATTGCATGGTTTTCTGATGAAGACAAAAAAGGTTACGCTCTAATGCTGTCTTCTCAAGATGGTTTATCAAAAAAAGAACGTATTAGTATAGGTGAATCTAAAATGGCTTGGAATCCTTCTTGGTCCCCAGATGGTAAACATATTGCTTTTGTAGATGACGATGTTAGATTAAGAGTTGTAACCCTAGAAACTAAAAAAATTAAAACCATCGATGTTGGTAATAACAATTTAGAACGAAACTCTATTCAATTAAAGTGGTCTCCAGACTCTAATTGGATTGCTTATGCCAAGTCTAGTAATAATAATTTTAGAAGACTGTATTTCTATTCTTTGGAAAAAGATACCACAACACCTATAACAGATGAATTTGCGGATTCCTTTTCTCCTGCTTGGGATTTAAACATGAAACAATTCTATTTTCTTGCAAGTACAGACGTGGCTCTTAGTTCAGGTTGGGCAAATACGAGTTCAATGACAACTAGACCTAATTACGCAGCTTATGTGGTTAATTTGAATGCAAAAGACCCCTCTCCGTTTAAACCAAAAAGTGATGAAGAAGATGTAAAAGAAAAGAAAGAACCAAGTAAGGACAAGAAAAAAGAAAAGAAAGAGGAATCTCCTAAAAAGGAAAAAACGGATAAAAGTAAAAAGATCACAATTGATTTTGAGGGTCTAAATAGGAGAATCCTATCATTACCAATGCCTTCTAGATCTTACCGATTCATTATAGCCGGACCAAAAGGCTCTGCTTTTATTGGAGAAGCTATTCCTAATAGTAGAGGTGCTGTTATTCATAAATTCACACTAAAAGATCAAAAATCAAAAGAGTTTCTATCTGGAGCTAGTCAAGTATCCGTAACAAATAATGGTAAACATATGCTAGCACGCGTTACTGGTAGCCTTAAAAAAATTAATGCAGCTGGTGCTTCTGGAAAAGGAGGAAAAAATATCAAAATGAAGCTCTCCATGAAACTGAATTACGCGCAAGAATGGGGTCAAATGTTTGAAGAAGCCTGGAGATATGAGCGTGATTATTTTTACGACCCAAACATGCATGGGCGTAATTGGAAAACAGTTTATAAGAGGTATGCTCCATTAGTTCCTTATATTAAACATAGAGCCGATTTAACCTATGTTTTAGACCAAGTGAATGGAGAACTATCTGTAGGTCATAGCTTTGTTGGTGGCGGCGATTTTCCTCAGGTAGAGCGAAATCAAGTTGGACTCCTGGGAGCTGATTTAGTTGTAGATAATAGCAGCTGGAAAATTAAACGCATATACACTTCAGAAAGTTGGAATCCTGGCTTAAATGGGCCATTAGATGCACCTGGCTTAAACATTAAAGAAGGCTATTATATTGTTGGTATTAACGGAACGGAAACAAATGCAAATAGTGATATTTATGAATTGTTAGACGGAACTGTAAACAAACAAACGGTTCTTCATATAAATTCTAAACCAGAATTTAAAGGCTCTTGGAAAGAAATTGTAAAACCTATAAGAAGCGAAAACTCTTTGAGGCAAAGAACTTGGGTTGAGGACAATAGACGATTAGTTGATAAGTTATCCAATGGTAGATTAGCATATATATGGGTGCCAAATACTGGAGGTGGAGGTTATGTCTCTTTTAACCGCTACTATTTTGCACAACAAGATAAAGAAGGTGCCGTAATAGATGAACGCTTTAATGGAGGAGGTCTACTTGATGATTATATGGTCGATTTAATGACTAGAAGCCTAAGAGCAGGTATAACAAATGAAGTACCAAATGGAAAACCAATGAAATTACCCGCTGGTATTTTAGGACCAAAAGTTTTACTTATAAACGAAATGGCAGGTTCTGGTGGTGATTTTTTTCCATGGGTTTTTAGACAGCAAGAAGCCGGAAAACTTATTGGCATGCGCACATGGGGAGGACTAGTAAAATCTTCGGTTCATTATAGGCTTATTGATGGTGGAAGTCTAACAGCTCCAGACAATGCTGTATTTGACCCTATTAATAATAAATGGATTGGTGAAAATGTTGGGATTGCACCTGATATTAAAGTAAGACAGGATGCAAAATCGCTTTCGGCAGGTAAAGATCCTCAACTAGAAAAAGGAATTAAGGAACTTATGAAACAATTAGGAGGGAAAAAGACCATAACGCCACCTAAATATTCTGCACCAGCTTTAGGAAATTAAATTAACAACACTAAAAACCCCAACATAATATTGTTGGGGTTTTTAATTTCTTTTACTTAAACCTTACAAATTTCGAATCATAAAAAGTATAATTGGAAACCGGAATAATTGCTCCTTTTTCTAAATGATACCAAGGTGAAATAGTATGATCTTCTAAATTCTTTACCAAATGAACGCTCTGCGCTGGCGTATTACCTTGAAATAGCATATATAACTTATCTCCTTTCTCATTGGTGGATTCATCACAAATAATAACAATATGTCCGGGGCTTCCCCCGATAATAAGCATATCTCCTATTCTAAGATTTTTAACATCTCCTATTTTGGGTAACTCATGATAAAGTGATAAAGTACCGGAATATGTATAAATTAAGTTTAAATACCTATAAAAATTAGCTTTAGAATCATCTTTGTTAGCTGTTTTATGAAAACTTACTTTATTACCATTAATTTTGGGTCGGTAGCCCTCAGCATATTTAATCCATGAGCAATAATGACCACTAGTGAAATTAAATCCAATGTCATCCTTTCTATTAGTATCCCATAAATATTCACTTCTAACTCTAATTAGGGCATCGGCACATTGTTGCAATCCGTTTTTGGGTACTGGAATATCCAAAATTCCAATATGACCGCGTTGCCAATAGTATTCGGAACCATCATAATTAATAATCTTGCTACCATAGGCTTTCAATTTGTAATTCCTTAAGTACTCTTGAAAAGATCCTTTTGGATAAGTTACACGTTTAAATCCCTTGGGAGTTTGTACCCTTGTTTTTATCGTTAAGCCATCACTATTAATTAGGCTAACTGGTTTAACTGATGAAATAATAGTTTTAGTTGTATCCTTAATTGGTTTTATTTGGAATGCAATAAAGGCAAGCGTAGTTACAAAAAGGATGGATAAAACAAGTTTTTTCATAGAGTCACAACGCACAACATATACCTGTTCGTATGTTTATTATTTAAAGATTTAGTTAAAATTAATGATTGATTATCAATCTTTTTGTAATTTAAGGTTAAAATAAATTGATATGGAAACCTCTTCTCGTTTTGAAGCTGCAATAAAAAAACTATACACTGCTTTTCATAATAATACCTTAAACCCAGAATGTTGTAAACAATGTGCTGTGGGTAATATTTTAGATAATACAGATAGCTGGAAATATCTTTCCGATGATCATGGTAATTTAAGTTTGAATTATGTTGGAAAGGTGCACCAAACCTTAGGAAGAAAATTCAATGGATACTCACCTTTAGAATTACTACAAATAGAAGCTACGTTTTTAAAGGCTTGTGGGTTTCAAATTCCGTTGAATCACACTAACAAAAGACCTGAGAACCCAACGGACAATGATATATTGTTTAATGGTTTATCAGCCACTATTTCACTTTTATGCGAAATAGATAATATTCCGAATGTTATGGATTACCAGAAGTTATTTAAATACAAAAAAACAACATTCGATTATATAGTTCATTAAAACAAAAAACCAACTCAAATTGAGTTGATTTTTTGTTTTTATTAAGACGCTGAAATAAGTTCAGCATGACACTTGGATGCTTATCCTCCAAAGTCATCAAATCTAATATTCTCATCAGGGATACCAAAATCTTCTCCCATTTTCTGAACGGCCTTATTCATTAATGGAGGTCCACAGAAATATAATTCTATATCTTCTGGTGCTTCATGATGATTTAAATAATTATCGATTACACAATTGTGTATAAATCCAACAAAACCATCTCCTTCTGCGTCATTAATGTCTTTTTTCACTTTCCAGTTATCTTCCTCTAAAGGCTCAGACAAGGCCAAGAAGAACTTAAAGTTGTCAAACTTACGTTCTAACTCATAGAAATGCTCTAGGTAGAATAACTCACGTTTAGAACGTCCACCATACCAATAGGTAACAGTTCTACCTGTTTCTAAAGTTTTGAATAAGTGGTATAAATGCGAACGCATTGGTGCCATACCTGCTCCACCACCTACGTATAACATTTCAGCTTCACTTTCATTAATAAAGAACTCACCGTAAGGTCCAGAAATAGTACATTTATCACCTTTCTTTAAGTTAAAGATATAAGATGATGCAACACCAGGATTTACATCCATCCAACCATTTTTAGCACGATCCCATGGTGGCGTAGCAATACGTACATTAAGCATAATTTCTCTTCCTTCTGCTGGGTAAGAAGCCATAGAGTAAGCACGCTCTACCGTTTCAGTATTTTTCATTACTAGTGGCCAAAGACCAAATTTGTCCCATTCTGCTTGAAACTTATCTGGAGTTTCATGCTCTTCTGGGTGTGCAGTAATATCAATATCTGAATATTTTATTTCACATGGAGGAATTTCAATTTGAATATACCCTCCTGCTTTGTAACCCATATCTTCAGGAATTTCAACAACAAACTCCTTAATAAATGATGCTACGTTATAATTTCTAACAACAACAGCTTCCCACTTTTTGATACCAAATACCTCCTCTGGAATACTGATATCCATATCTTGTTTAACTTTTACTTGACAAGCTAAACGTGCTCCATGTTGTAATTCCTTTCTAGTGAAATGTGGTGTCTCAGTTGGTAAAGCTTCACCTCCACCATCATGAACATGACATTCACATTGAATACAAGTACCACCACCTCCACAAGCAGATGGTAAGAAGATTTTTTCATTACCTAAAGTAGATAATAAACTACCTCCAGATGGCACTTCAATTTCTTTTTCACCGTTAATCTTAATCTTTACAGGACCAGACGGTGCTAATTTTTGTTTTACAAATAATAACAACCCAACTAAAGCAAGCGTTAAAACTAAAAACGCAGCTACTGTTGCTACAATTGTTCCTGTTGTACTAGCTAATAATATCATGTTATTCTACTACTTTTATTGTGTTATCAGCTACTTCAATTGTTTCTTTCTTCTCCTCTTCTATCTTAGCTGTTTTTTCTTCTTTTTTCTCATCGTCACCACCAGTAAGCATTCCACCAAAACTCATAAAACCAATGGCCATTAAACCAGTAATGATAAATGTAATTCCTAGACCTCTTAAAGGTGCTGGTACATGCGAATATCTTATCTTCTCACGAATAGCGGCAATAGCTAAAATTGCTAAGAACCATCCTATTCCAGATCCTAATCCATAAATTGTAGCTAAACTAATTGTTGGAATCTCACGAGATTGCATAAATAAAGATCCTCCTAAAATTGCACAGTTTACAGCAATTAATGGTAAAAAGATACCTAGTGAATTGTATAAAGCAGGTGCAAATTTTTCAACAATAATTTCTACTAACTGTACCATAGTTGCAATAGTTGCAATAAACATGATAAATGATAAGAAACTTAAGTCATAAGATGCATACTCCTCTCCTAACCATTTACCTAAGGCTCCTGGTTGTAATATATATTGGTCTAATAACCAGTTTACAGGTACTGTAACTAACAATACAAAAATTACAGCTGCTCCAAGACCAACTGCTGTTGATACTTTTTTAGATACTGCTAGGTAAGAACACATTCCAAGGAATGTTGCAAATACCATGTTATCTATAAATATTGATTTAAAAAATAATTCTAAATGTTCCATATTTTTTAGTTTTCAGTTCTCAGTCTCAGTTAGCAGTAATTACTGTAAACTGTAACTGCCAACTGTTTACTGATTAATGATCTTCAATTAATGCTTTATTTCTTGAACGTTGCACCCAAATAATGATACCAACAACTATAAGTGCCATTGGCGCTAATAACATAAACCCGTTATTTTCGTATCCAATAGCATATAATCCCGTTTTAGCAATAGGGTCTCCTAATACTTTAAATCCAAGTAACGTTCCTGAACCTAATAGCTCTCTGAAGAACCCAACTATTATAAGTATTAAACCATAACCTAAAGCGTTACCTACACCATCCAAGAATGATTTCCATGGTCCGTTTCCTAATGCAAACGCTTCAAAACGTCCCATAATAATACAGTTTGTAATAATTAACCCGATAAAAGCACCAAGTTCTTTACTCAACTGATAGGAGAAAGCTTTTAACACCTGATCTACTATAATTACTAATGCGGCAACTACAGTTAACTGCACAATAATTCTAATTTTCGATGGAATTATATTTCTAATTAAAGAAATTACCACGTTTCCTAATCCTAAAACAAAGATTACCGAAATAGTCATTACAATAGACGCTTTTAGTTGCGCTGTAATAGCTAATGCCGAACAAATACCAAGTACCTGTATAGTAATTGGGTTATCGTCTGCTAAAGGATCTAAAATTAATTTTTGATCTTTCTTTGATAAAAGTCCCATAGATTATTTTTTTAATGATTTAAAATAAGGCACATATAGCTTAAGCTCAGACTTAATCATTGCTGCAACACCATCACCTGTAATTGTTGCACCAGCAATAGCATCTACCTCATTATCTGTTTTTTCTTTATTTAAAGGATCTCCATTACTTTTAGAAATTGCAATTCCAACAAAGTTACCAGAAGCATCTTTTAAATGTTCTCCAATAAAGTCATCCATAAAGAAACGCTCTTTAATGTTTGCCCCTAAACCAGCTGTTTCACCTTTATGATCAAAATAAGCTCCTTGAACTACCATATTTTCATCCATGGCAACATAAGCCCAAACAGCATCCCAAAGACCTTTACCTCTAATTGGAGCAACATAGTATTTCTTACCATCTTTCTCTCCAACAAATAAAGGTAACTTTCTTTCTTTACCGTCTTTGGCGTTAGATTGCTCTTTCTTTACATCTATTAAGTATGCTTCATTATTTTCTTCAGCATTTGTCCCTTCTGTAATTACTAACTGCTTAGTAATATATTTTTTAAAGACGTCTCCTACTTCAGCATCAGAAATAAAAACTGCGCTGCTTTCGTCATTTTCGTTTACGCCCATAGCGTAAAGAATATTTTGTTGCTTTTCAATACGCTTATTCTCATCAATTTTTGGTCTTAAAGATGAGGCCACAAACGCTAATAACGCACCTACTACTACTACCATACCAACGGCAAATAGTATTGTATATGAATTTGAATCTGTTTTATTACTCATGGCTTAAGCAGTTTTAGCTTTTAAACGTTTCATTCTTTTCTTAACATTTCCTTGAACCACATAATGGTCTATTGTTGGTGCAAACACATTCATTAATAGAATTGCTAACATTACACCTTCTGGATATGCTGGGTTAAATACGCGAATCATAATTGAGATAAAACCAACTAAGAAACCGTAAATCCACTTTCCTTTATTTGTTTGAGACGCTGTTACAGGGTCTGTTGCCATGAACACCGTACCAAAAGCAAAACCTCCTATTAATAAGTGATGCCAGAAAGGTGTACTAGCTAATCCTAAGAATTTAGCTGGCATAATGTCTGCTACACCATTAAAGATAAGTCCCATTGCTAATGCTCCTAATACTGAAGACAACATGATTCTCCAACTACCAATTTTAGTGAAGATTAAGAATAGACCACCAATTAAAATTAATATTGCAGAAGTCTCACCAATTGAACCAGGTATAAATCCGTAGAACATATCTAACCAATCATAACCTAAAGTTCCTTTATTTTGAGCTAAGCCTCCTAAGATAGTCTCACCAGAAATAGCATCTAAATTAGCACCTCCAGCAATTTCTTCTGCTCTTTCTTTAGCACCATGAACCCAAACCTTATCTCCAGACATCCAAGTAGGATATGCAAAGAATAAAAATGCTCTAATTGTTAAAGCAGGGTTTAAAATATTCATTCCTGTACCACCAAATACTTCCTTACCAATTACAACACCAAAAGCAACTGCTACAACTAACATCCAAATTGGCGTATCAACAGGTACAATTAAAGGCACTAACATACCAGTTACAAGGTAACCTTCTTCAATTTCGTGTCCTTTAATAATACAGAAAATAAATTCTATGGCTAAACCAACAACGTAGGAAACAATGACTAAAGGTAAAACCTTCATTGCTCCTATTAAGAAGTTATCTAAAGTCCAAAACTCAGGGCTAAAGAAACCTCCAGAAACTGCGGAAATTTCGCCTAAAGCGACATAGTGTTGGTAACCTGCATTAAACATTCCAAAGATTAAACATGGTATTAAAGCCATGATAACCGTATTCATTGTACGCTTTAAATCATCAACAGATTTAATATGCGTTCCATTATGAGTTACCTCATCTGGAGTATATAAGAATGTATGGAAACCATTGAACAAAGGTGCCATTTTGGTTCCTTCATACTTCTTTTTTAATTTATGTAAATTTTGTTTTAAACCCATCTTGTAATATTTTTCATTTCACTTCGATAAATGAATAAAGTGTTATTTTTCATTTCGTTCCTCAATGAATAATTATCCAATTTCTTTAAGCATTAAGTCTAAACCTTCTCTAATTATTTTTTGGTGTGGTTGTTTAGACACACAAATAAATTCTGTTAACGCAAAGTCTTCCGGTGCTACCTCATACATACCTAAAGCTTCCATTTCATCTAAGTCTTTATACATACAAGACTTTAAGATTTGTAATGGGTAAATATCTAAAGGAAAAACTTCTTCATAACCTCCAGTAACTACAAATGCTCTGTGCTCACCGTTAGTATTTGTATCTAAATCGTATTCTTTCTTTGGATTTAACCAAGAGAAGGTTAGTGCTCTAGATGTAGAAATTTTATTAAAAACAGGTTTATTCCAACCAAATAATTCATAGTCATCACCCTCAGGAATAATTGTTATTACATTACTGTAATAATCTAGTTCTCCGTCTGGCTTTACTTCTTTTCCGCTTAAAACATTCCCAGAAATAATTCTTGCATTATCTCCTTTAGGAACACCTTTGTCGTAAATCATTGTAGATATTTCACTTCCTATTTTAGTGACAAAATATCTTGGCGCTTCAACTGCAGAACCTGCCATTGCGACAACACGTTCGGCGTTAAATTTACCAGTTAACAATAACTCTCCTATTATTACGAGGTCTTGAGCAGTAACAGTCCAAACTACCTCGCCTTTGTTAACAGGATCAATTTTGTTTATCTGAGTTCCTACATTTCCAGAAGGATGCGGACCAGATACTTTATGAATTGTTGCTCCAGAAACTGATGCTAATGGCGAATTAGAATTCTTTCCAACCGAAATATGCACTGCACCATCAGTCAATTTTCCAAGTGCTGTAACAGCTGCTTGCAATTCTGCCTCTTTACCTTGCAATGTAAAATCTAAATCTGCAGCCAATGGCGCACTAGCGTAAGCAGAAATAAAAATGGACTTAGGAGCTTTGTCTGGATTTGCTATAACATCATACGGACGTTGTTTTACAAATGGCCAGCAACCTGAAGCTAACAAGTGTGCTTTTAAATCTTCTGCCTTTGCTGAGTCTACATCAAACTTACCGTTATCTTGGTAAGATTGTGTTTTGTCTGCCAGAATTTTAATTGCTAAAATTCTTCTCTTCTCACCACGTACAATCTCTGTAACCTCACCAGAAACTGGAGAAGCAAATTTTACATTTTCGTTAGATTTATCATAAAAAACAGTTCCTCCTGCTTCTACTTTAGATCCAACTTTTAAAATCATTTTAGGAATAATGCCGTGGAAATCTTCAGGTCTAATGGTGCAAAAGTTGCTTACTATAGCCGTATCTAACGTTTTTTCAGCTGCACCCTTAAGGTTTATGTTTAGACCTTTTTTAATGCGAATGTCGTTTGACATATTTTTTTCTTTGAAATTAGTTGTCTAAAAATCGGGGCAAAAATACGAATTAATAACACAATTTTTTATTGAAAACCGTTAACCTTTTATTATTTATACCAATTCTAAATAAGAAAATACGGTTAGGCATCAAATTTGATTATATTTACAGCAAACAGCATTTTCATGTTACATAAAACCATTTATTTTTTGGGGATTTTCTTAATTACGCAACTTGCTAATTGTCAGCTTAAAGAAGTTAATCCGCCTGAATATATTAAGACCATAAATTTTAAAGGCAACACCGCTGTAACACAGTTACCAGTTATTAGATTGGGAGAACCAGTTGTTCTAGAATTTGATGCTTTAAATGGTGATGAAGAAGATTATTATTATAAAATTCAACATTGTAATTTTGATTGGACTCCCTCTATCTTGGCAAAATCAGAGTATTTAGATGGTTTTGATAATCAACGCATAAGAGATTATGAAAACTCATATAATACGCTCCAAATTTATTCGCATTACAAACTTAGCATCCCCAATCAATTCACAAGACGTTTAAAAAAATCTGGCAACTATTTAGTTAGTATTTACAATAGCTATGACGAGTTAGTGTTTTCAAGAAAATTCATGATTTATGAAGACAAAGCTAATGTTGGTATTGGTATGAAACGTTCTAGAGACATTGATTTTATAAATGAAAAACAACGCGTGGAAATAATAATAGACCCAAAATCTATACAATTAAACAACCCCATGCAAACCGTTAACACGCTGGTAGTCCAAAATAACAATTTAAATACAGCAATCTCAAACTTAAAACCTCAATATACAGTTGGTAATCAACTTATTTATAGGTACGATAAGGAAGCAAGCTTTTGGGGAGGTAATGAATACCTATACTTTGAAAACAAAGATGTAAGAGCAGCAGCAACGGGAGTATACCGTATAGATTTGCAAGATTTATATCATAATTACCTTTATACTAATTTACAACGTAGTAATCTCCCCTACACTTACAATCCTGATATTAACGGAAATTATCTTATCACAAATGTTAACAATGCGGATGTTAGTATTGAGTCGGATTATGTTTGGATTCATTTTTCTTTAAGACCTAACAGTGATTTTGATACCAACAGCACGCTATTTGTTTATGGCAACTTTAATAACTACGCTGTTAATGAAACCAATAAAATGACATATGATGCCTCAAAAGGTATTTATATGGCTTCCATTTTATTAAAACAAGGATTTTACAATTATAAATACGTAACTCTTAGTGATGGGACACTTAACGAAGGAGCCATTAGCGGTAACTTTTATCAAACGGAAAACAACTATAAGGTACTAGTATACTATAGAGATTTAGGCGGACGTTATGATAAAATCATTGGTCTTGGTGAAACTACCTCTATCAATATTAGCAATTAAAAGAGGCATTTCACCTAGTTTTTTGAAGCGTACTCTAAAAAATCATTACATTTGCTCATTAAACTTAATGTTTATCAGTCCTTAACATGGTACAACAAATAACAAAAGGCATAAAAATTTCGGTGGAAACCACTTTTGAAGGCTCATTTTATAGAAACTATAAAATACAATATGCTTTTGGTTATAAGGTTACTATTGAAAATCAAAGTAAAGATTCGGTTCAATTACAATCTCGCCATTGGGAAATTCTTGATTCTTTAAACAATGAAGAAACAGTTGATGGTGAAGGTGTTATTGGCAAAAAACCTGTGCTAAAACCAGGAGAATCTCATACGTATACTTCTGGTTGCTTACTCACATCTCCTTTTGGAGCAATGCAAGGATATTACACCATGGTTAACTTTACGACTACCAAACAGTTTAATGTAGATATTCCATTATTTAAGCTTAGTGCTCCTTTTGCTATAAATTAATTCGTGAACTTCTCGCTCCTTTGATTTTTCTCTAGCTTCTATTTAAAGCAAACGACTATAGTTAAAATTAAACATTTTGATTTAGGCTAATTATTATCTTTATTTAAAATTTAAGAAAGAAATTTCACCGATGGAAGGTCAATTTACCACCAATAATTTTGAATTAGTTTTTATTCCAATTTTTCTTTTATGTTTATATGTTCTTTCAGCTATTGTAGTAGTGAAATATGCCAAAAATTTACTAGAAAAAATACTTAACGTTTGTTTCATTATTTTATTGATAGTATATATCCCTTTATTAGATTATTGGGCATATTGGAAAACACCATTTTTATGGCCTTCGGACTTCTATTATAATGATGGTAGCGGAAGTCTTCTATATCCCTCTGATGATGAAAAATTAGGTTATTATCCAACTGCCCAAGCTATCTTTAATATACTATCTACAGTAACTGGTTTTCTATCTGTTTTTTCAACTATTTTATTTATTACCTTTATTAATAAAAAACGTAAAAACAAATTCTACTTCCTAAACTGGATTCCCTTAATCAACAGTTTCTCTATCGGTATTCAAATAGTAAAAATCCTTAAACCTAAATTACCTCAAATACTTTTAATCAAATTTTGGGTTTTCCTTTCCTTTATGTTTATTTATTACAGATTTTTTGCCGGTTGGTTATATTTTTTGGGATTAGATAGCGTTAGCTTTATTGGAGATGTTTTTTACCCCGCTACAGAAGAAACAGAAGCTGCTGAAAATTATGGATATGGTTACATTTATATTTCGGATTTACTGACCCTAATTAACCCTCCTCTTTTTTACATTAGTGGACTACTATCGTTTTTAGTTTTTAAATTAATTTATAAAAAACATATTAAATCATTTGATTTTCAAATATCTGAAATAGGAAAAGACTATCATTCAAATATCAAATAAGGCAATAACTACGACGAATTACAAAAACATTAAAAAAAACTTAAAATCTTTAAATGTTAGGGTAGGAAATGGTTTATCACAACTGTTCTACTGGTAAAATATAAACCCACAAATCTTAACCTATGAAAATTACAAACTTTTTTTTGTGCCTATTACTATTTACTACACTATTTAATTGTTCGCAAACCATGGACCCGATAGAAGATGATGACCCTAATCAAGAACAAACAGACCCAGATAATAGCGAGGAGGAGGAAGAAGAAGAAACCGATGATGAACAATCAAATAATCATGAAGCTGTCAGAATGTACATGTTTGGCCATAGCTTGGTAGATATTGAAATTGAAAATTCCCCTAGAAAAGATGAAGGTAAAATTGGCTACTGGATCTACCTTCTTTCTCAACAAAATAATCAGAGTTTCACATATACCGGACAATGGGGATTTCTAGGAGGACACGCTGGCTCTTTACCCCCTATTTCTGCTTGGGGAAGTGAAATTATACCTTCTGTTTGGGATTCTGATCTTGCCCCTTTTTCTGATGCCAATTTCAACTCAATATTAATTACTCCAGGAAATTTTATGCAATGGCGACCTGCTAATACCCCAGACCCAAATGATAACAATCATTCTTTACTAACAAAGACAGAGATTCTAATGGACTGGACCAATACCCAAGAAGAAGATGGCATGAAATTTTACATATATGAAAACTGGCCAGATATGGCACCTTTTTTAACTAATGAACAATTTCCAGCCACTGCTCAACAATTTTCAAATTATAACAACCATACTATGGGTGAATTCCATGATTGGTGGTTAGAATACTATGACTTTATAAGGTCATCTAGACCAGATGCTCATGTAAAACTAATCCCAGTAGGTTCTATAATTAGTAAAATATTTGAAAATCATCTTGATACTACCATACCAAGTTCTGAACTCTACGTTGATGATGCCCCTCATGGTACAGCTACTATTTACTTTTTAGCCGGACTCACATCATACATGGGTATTTATAACACCAAAGCTCCTAGTAACTTTAACGTGCCAGACACAATTCATTCAGAAGTTAGAGATAATTATAATGACATTGTTGACTTTATTTGGAATGAACTAAATCAGTTTTACAACTCACAAGATTAATTCATTAATAGCTTATTAGTGAAAACACTCACCCAATACTATTGTATTGGGTGTTTTTTTTAAAGTTTTATACCAAACCTGTAAACCTCCCCATCTTGCTCTACATGAAAAAATTTGCAATTAGAGTAATGCACAAACCGATACTCCGAACTATAATCAAAACCTTCTTTTTCTAACTTAAAAATTGCATCACAATCTACATTTCCGTAAGGTGAAATACGTCTAAATCGGTATTCCATCTTGCTTTTGGTTTCATGTAATTCAAACCAAGCGCCAGCCGCAATTCCAGAGAGCCATTGTGCATTTTCATGCACTCCAGCGGCAGGTTTTGGCTCAAGAGTTCCAACCAAATTTACTTTATGCCCTTTAAGTTTATCTAAAAAACACCTTAGGTTTTCGCTTTTTTGAGAACCTTTAAATTGACTAATCTCACCAGATTCAGAGACTTCAAAAGCATAGTTTTCAGTATCAGCCAACAATACATTTCCAACTGTACTCGGTGTAAACCATTTTGACTTTATAAGTTGCTTTTTAATTTTACCATCAGTAACCGAAGCAATTAAACTATCCGTTACAAACCGTGCACAATTACAAGCATCCTTAATAAAAGCGGCATACCTAATAAAATGTTTGTTTTGCATTGTGGTAATATGTGTTCTGGCCTTCTCATAATTAACAGCATTACAAACCGAAGCTACAAGTTTACCATCACCATGCGTAAGTTTAGGATGTGTACCTAAAAACTCCAAAATATCATTTAAGTTTTTTATCTCATCATTTTCTATTTCAGCTTTCAAAGGAAAATACAGTTCATTATCGGTGTCACTTCCACGAACACGGCCTGTAGGCTCTGGTGTAATATAGCGTCCAAAATCATGGTATTCTAAAACACCTGTTGCTTTATCAATTAGTACTAAAGCCGCATGTCCTGCCCTTAAATAATCTTTTTTTCCAACTCCAAGATATCTTAAAAAAGGGGAATACCATTCATCTGCCACCATTACAATAGTTTCCGGGTAGGCCAATGTTAAAATAATACCTGTATTATTCATTAACTATTTGAGGTAAATTAAATGTTTGATTAGCAACAACGCCATCTTGAAGGTTTTCATAAGCCATGTGTACAGAGCTGCCTGTTTTTTCAACTTGAGTTATACTAGTCGTTTTTACATAGCCTCTATCCATTACCACGCCGTAATCTAAATTATATTCTCCAGCACCTTTATGAAAGGATAGCATAGCGCTACCATTTAATTCATTTTTCTCTTTGAACAATTGAAACCATTTTGCTCTTTCTGTTTTCATTGTTTCATCATACAAAGTTGAAGATGACCATATTCTTGGTTCTAAAGGTAATTCGGTAAGATGCTTTTCACTACCATCCCAAACCAATTCAAAAAACTTTAAAGTAGCATTCCAATCTGCAAGAACTATTGTAAAAGGTTCTATATCAGAAAAATCATATGATTTAATGGTCTTTAAAACATCATCAGCAATCATTAAATCTTTTGCCACTATACCTCTGCTTTTTCGATAGTTCAGTTTTCTTGTGTGGGCTATAAAACCTCCATTTAGTACACAAATTAGTCTGTTTTTTTCACTAACTCCAATCCATGTTCCTCCAGACAATTCATCTTTAGGGAATAATACTTTAACACCATCTACAGCATAAAAATCAGGAGATAAAGACACTCTATCTGGTGCTTCATCTCTATTAGAGGTTAGTATAAAACTATTATGTTCTTTGGGAATTATCGTTACGGTACACATGCCATTTGTAGTCTAAATACAAAGTGCCAACTTACAAAAAATATACTTTAGGAAGTTCTATATTTAAATAAAATAACCTGAAACCCTAAAAACTTATATAATTATACATTAAAACCAAAAACATTCTAAAACGATAAAATTAACGCCATTTTATCAAATTAACTCGCAATTAATAATTTAATTATTTTTAAATTTGCAGCAAATTCATTGAAAATTTTTTAACAAAAACACATAAATCATGGGAAAAGGCTTTTTTAATGTTCCTGTTGCGGTTAATGAACCCGTAAAAGGTTATGCTCCTGGTTCTCCAGAGCGTGAAGCTGTTTTACAGACATATAAAGACATGTTTAATAGTAAAGTAAATGTACCACTTTACATAAATGGAAAAGATATTGAAACTGGAAACACCAGAACAATGTCTCCTCCTCATGACCACCAACATATTGTTGGTTCTTACCATTTAGCGGAACAATCTCATGTTGAAGATGCCATTAGTACTGCCTTAGAGGCTAGAAAAACATGGTCCCAAACACCTTGGGAGCAACGTGCTGCTATATTCCTAAAAGCGGCAGAGTTAATAGCTGGTCCGTATAGAGCAAAAATTAATGCTGCAACTATGATTGCACAATCTAAGACCATTCACCAAGCAGAAATTGATGCCGCTTGTGAATTCATAGACTTTTTAAGGTTTAATGTTCAGTTCATGACAGACATTTACATGGAACAACCTGAAAGTACGAGTGACGCTTGGAACAGAGTTGAATACCGACCACTAGAAGGATTTACATATGCAGTTACTCCTTTTAACTTTACCGCTATTGCGGGGAACTTACCAGCATGTATGGCCTTAATGGGTAATGTTGTTGTATGGAAACCAAGTGATAGCCAGGTATATTCTGCCAAAGTGATTATGGATGTATTTGAAGAAGCTGGTGTACCTCCAGGAGTTATTAATGTTGTATTTGGAGACCCAGTAATGATTACAAATACTGTTTTAGCTAGTCCGGATTTTTCTGGACTACACTTCACAGGTTCTACATTTATATTTAAGGAACTTTGGAAACAAATTGGAACAAACATACACAACTACAAAACGTACCCAAGAATTGTAGGGGAAACTGGTGGAAAAGATTTTATCATTGCTCATAAATCTGCAAACCCTAAGCAAGTGGCCACTGCAATCTCTAGAGGCGCTTTTGAATTTCAAGGTCAAAAATGTAGTGCTGCATCAAGGGTGTATGTTGCCCAAAGCATTTGGGGTGAAGTTAAAAACCATTTATTAGCCGATCTTACATCCTTTAAAATGGGATCTCCAGAAGATATGAACAACTTTATTACAGCTGTTATTCACGAAGGTTCTTTTGATAAATTGGCCAAGTACATAGACCAAGCAAAAGAAGATAAAGATGTTGCTATTATTGCTGGTGGAAATTACGATAAAAGTAAAGGTTACTTTATAGAACCAACCGTTTTAGTGACTAAAGATCCGAAATACACTACGATGTGTACTGAATTATTTGGTCCCGTAGTTACAATTTATGTTTATGAAGACGATGCCTATACAGAAACTTTAAAACTTGTAGATGAAACTAGTGAATATGCCTTAACTGGTGCTGTTATTTCTACTGATAGGTATGCTATTGTAGAAGCTACTAACCTTTTACAAAACAGTGCTGGTAATTTCTACATTAACGACAAACCAACTGGAGCCGTTGTGGGGCAACAACCGTTTGGTGGCGCCAGAGCATCTGGAACAAATGATAAAGCTGGTAGCGCGCAAAACTTATTACGTTGGGTATCTCCAAGATTAATAAAAGAAACATTTGTAACACCTACAGATTATAGATATCCATTCTTAGGATAAAATTGAGCTTATAACGTATTGAAAACGACCTCGAAATGAGGTCGTTTTTTTGTTAAAGTATTTTAAAAAAATATTGATGTAGAAAATTTCGTTATATATTAGTTAGACATTTATTATAAACTACAACCCAACTAATGAAACATACCATTATACTAATCTACCTTCTTTTTTTCTCATCATTTGTTTTTTCTGCCGATTTAAAAGTAAAAATAAAACCATATAAGGATATTAAAGGTTCAGAATTCTCTATTTCCTTAGAACGATACAACTATAGTTCTGGTTATTATTCTAAAATGGATAAACTTTATAATAGTATCAATGGTATTTTTAAAATTGAAGACCTCAATGTTGGCAGATATATGATAGCTATTATGCATCCTTCATCTGAAATTTTATTATATCATATTTATATTCCGAAAGAAAACTCTAAAGTTGAAATAAATGTTGAACTAGAAAATGTAAAAATTTCAAAACAAATTGATAGTGTTAGGGTGGTTGGCAAATCTAATAAATGGAGTCATTGGAAAAATCATCAAAGTATGGTTTTTGATGAAACAGAAAAGGTTTGGAAGTTAAAAGTTGACAATACAAATAACGATTATGGTGAATTCTACTTTTTACTAAACAGAAACGAAAAAACACACAGCACGCAGTTACCTGTTGCTTCAAAAACGGAGGCTTGGGCAGATTTTCACAATTATTTAAATGAAGGTGAAAATGAAATAATTTTCAATCCTGCTTTATACAATCATGAGAGCTCCAATTATAAAATAAAAATAAAAGGCAATAATTCAAAATACAATACAGTCTGTAAAGAATTGCGTCAATTAAAATCTTCTATTATTAGTTCGTATTCTAGAACCAAAAGTTTAGATAAATTATATAATTATAGAAATAGTTTTAATAGTGTTTCAGATAAGTTAGACTTATTAGAGTTAACATACAAAAAGGATTTTCCGTGGCTATTTGCTAGCTACAGGTACGACCTCCTTAAAATATCACCTATTGAACTAAAAAAGTACCTTTTGTATAAATCAAAGAAAAAAGATGAATACAACAAACTTAAAAACAACGATGAGAGTATTGCGTTGTTAAAAAAACAAGCCTCTCTCCTACATGGCATAGATTATAACGATTTGGTACTTACCAGATCTTTAATTCAAGGAATTGCTAGAGTTTCATCTCCAATGAGAATACATTTAATAAATGAAGAATTAAACATTCCGTTTGGGTATTTTGATAATCTATTGGAAGACATTCTTAAGGACACAAAAAATGATGAAGTAAAAGGTGAAATCCTATATTTAAAAGCCTATAGAATTAAACGATCAAATCCGAAAAAGGCTTCGGAAATTCTAAACTCAATCATTAAAGATTGCCCAAATTACAGTCAGGTAAAAAACGGAAGAATTAAAAAAACACTCCTAGGTCTATCGGTTAAAGAGGGTTTAAAAGCTCCCAATTTCAACCTTGTTACTTTAGAAGGTACAACAGTTACATTAGATTCTTTTAAAGGCAAATATGTGTTTTTAGATTTTTGGGGAACCTGGTGCCCACCTTGTAGAGGTGAAATTCCCAATATTAAGAAACTGCGAGAAGAAATACCAGAACAAGATTTAGTTATTTTAGGCGTTGCTTGCAGGGATACAAAAGAAAAAGTAGAGCAATATGCCAAAGACAATAATTTGAATTATTTAAATGCTATTTCTAATTCCGAAATACAAGCTAAATACGGCATTAACTCTTACCCAACAACATTTTTAATAGATAAAGAAGGAAAAATAATTAGAAAAAACCTTAGAGGTTTTAACTTATCTAATGATGTTAAGCGTATTATTTATAATGATAAGTAGAGATATATCAATTCGTATCTAAAATCACCATTTTAAAGAATCAAGCACCTGTGAAAACACATATTAACCTATTACTGCTCATATTCTTTGTTTCAATAAACAACATGTCTTTTTCGCAAGAAATGGCCGAAGAATATAACCCATTAAAAAATGATAGTCTTAGAATTGGTAAAGACCCCAATGACCTTTTACCGTATATTCAAAGTGGCTATACACTTATGCTTCCAGAAAACCAAAAAGTTAAAGGTGTGCTCATTTTTTTGGAAGATTCCGGTTATGACAAAAAAAATAACAGTGCAAAGCAAATGTATAATCAAGCTTCAGAAGAAGGCTTTGCGGTATTATCTGTTTCATCAGAAATTCCATTCGACTTTTATTTTAGCGAATCGTCAATGTCTTCAACACATCATATCATAGAAGACGTTTTTCTTAAATATAAACTACCAAATACTAATGTCTTCTTCCTAGGAGCAAGTTTAGTTGGTCATAGAGCAATGCGCTACATTAAATTTATGAAAGAACGCAATTTTGAGTTTCAACTTAATATAACAGGTATTGTTATTTGCAATTTCACCTTGGATTTTACAAGAAAATGGCACCAACACAGACGAGATATAAGAATTAATAGGATCAACCTTTGGGAACCCAAATTTATAAACTATATGCTGGAAACCCATTTAAAAGGCACGCCAGAAACCGTTCCAGAAAATTATCACGATTTCTCATCATATAGCTATTTTAGTGAAAAGAACAACAACATTAAGCTTTATAAAGACTATGCTGTAAGAGCCTATATTGAACCTTCTATAAAATATAAGCTTAAAAAACAATTTAGAACCTTTTATGAAAACAATGCCACAGATATGGTAAGTTTTTTGGCAGAACTGGAATTAGCAGGAAATAAAAACACAGAGCTCATTGTTTTATATCCAGGAGACAACCCTTCTCCCAAAAAGAACACCCAATCTACTTGGGATGCCCTAGACAAAACCGAACTTATGAAATGGATTCTAAAAGAATCTGAAAAGCAATAGACGCTAATGATTTATTAACCTCTAAATGATGGCCTACATTGTTTTTTAAATTAAATTTGAAATAAGTGTCCCCTTTCTGTTTTTTGCGCACGTCTTAATAGTATAACATTTAAAAACTTTAGAATTATGAAAGAATTTATGATGATTTTTATTGGAGCGGATTACACTGATTTAGGTTTATCTCCAGAAGAATTGCAAACAAGAATGGGCAAATGGTTTGGGTGGAATGACAAAATGGAAAAAGCAGGAGTACTTAGGGGAGGTAATGCCCTAACGCCTCAAATTAGACGTGTGGTCGGTGCCGACAGAACAGTAACTGATTTAACATCTGCTGAAGTTAAAGAAATTGTGGGAGGCTACTATTTAGTGGAAGCCAAAGACTTTGAAGAAGTACAAAAAATTGCGGAGGACTACCCAGATTACGACTTAGGTGGTACAGTAGAAATTAGAGAAATTATGGTTTTTGACAAATAATGGACAACCAACTCATAGACCATCTTTTTCGCTATCATAGCGGAAAGATGGTTTCTGTTTTAACAAGAATTTTTGGCTTATCCAATTTAGAGATAATTGAAGATGCCGTTCAAGATACCTTTATAAAGGCTAGTATTTCTTGGCGACAAAAACAACCTGAAAATCCCGAAGCATGGTTAACTCAAGCTGCAAAAAATAGAGTAATTGACATTTTTAGAAAGTTAAAAACAGAGCAAAAACATCTTCCAAACATCAATCAAGGAACGAACGCTATTGCCATAAACGAACTGTTTTTAGATTCTGAAATTGAAGATGCTCAGTTACGCATGATTTTCACAGCTTGCCACCCCAAGTTAGATCCTAGGGACCGTATTTCGTTTGCACTAAAAACCGTATCTGGTTTCAGTATTAAGGAGATTTCTTCAGCCTTACTCACTAAAGAAGACACTATAAAAAAACGCTTATCTAGAGCGCGTAAAACCATACAAAACAAAGCATTAAAATTCAAAATACCACAAGGAAAGTCACTTCCAGACCGTTTAGAGAGCGTTATGGAAGTTCTGTATTTAATATTTAACGAAGGATTTCATTCTAACAAAAAGGAAATACTAATTAGAAAAGAATTATGTGGAGAGGCACTTAGGTTAACACAACTTCTGCTAAAAAAAGAGCTTACAAGAACTCCAGATGTATATGCTCTTTGTGCTTTAATGTGTTTTCACTCTTCTAGATTAGAAAGTAAAATAAATACAGGAAACAAAATTCTTGATTTAAAAAGTCAAGATAGGAGCACATGGTATTTCCCACTCATAAAACTTGGAAATGCCATGATGAACAAAGCTGTTAATACCAGTAATTTATCCTGCTACCATTATGAGGCTGCCATTGCATCAGAACATCTTCGCTCCAAAACCTTTAACGATACAAATTGGGATAAAATTTTATATTGGTACGAGTGCCTTAATACCCTAAAACCAATGCCATCTAATCTATTAACCATGGCAGTTGTTTGTCTTCAAAAGAACAATTTAAAACAAGCAAAAACCTATTTTGATCAACTCTCTCCATTAGACTTTGAATCTAGAGTTTATCTATTTTACGGAGCCTTATCCGATTACTATTGTGCTATTAATGAATTTAAAAATGCACTTACAAATATTGATCTTGCCATAAATACGGTGAATAACACACTTGAAAAAGAACATTTAAAACAAAAGAAGGCCAATATCTTAAACTTGCTATAATATCTTTAAACCGTATTCCGTTTTCATTTAAAATTTAATTATCTTTCCAATAAAATTGCGGCATATTATTTGTGGTTTGGTTTGCATATGAAAAAACTTCTATTCCTTTTTATTGTTATTCTACCCTTCCTGTCTTTTGGTCAAGCTAACAAATTGTACAGAAAAGCGCTTAGAACTGTTGATTTAGATGAGAAAATTAAGCTATTAAACGAAGCTATAAAACTAGACGGAAACCACCTGGACGCCTACTTCTTGCGTGCTCTAACTAAAAATGATGTTGGCGATTATAGTGGAGCTATTCTAGATTATTCTAAAATCATTTTGAACAAACCCGATGCAGACTCTTATTTTAATAGAGGAAACTCAAGGTTCAGCCTAAAGGATTTGGTTGGGGCGAAAAATGATTATGAAAAGGCCTATGAATTAGATTCAGGCTTCATTGATGCACTTTACAGTTTAGCTTGTGTAAAATATGATTTAGAAGATTATAGAGGGGCAATAGAGAACTTTAACAGCGTATTGAAAATAGCGCCTAATTTCCCCAATGTTTACATGTTAAGAGCATCTTGTTATAAAGAATTAGATCTACCCAAAAAAGCTTTAGCAGATTATTCTTTGGCTATCTATATTTCACCAAACGCAAACACTTATTATAATAGAGGTGTTTTTTATATGGATATTAATTATTATGCTAAGGCCAATAGAGATTTATCTAGATCATTACGTTTAAACAACAACAATACTTTTGCGCATTTTTATAGAGGCGCTTCTTTTCTATTACTTGGAAAATACGAAAATGCCATTGAAGATTTTTCAAACGCTTTAAAATTAGACTCTTTAGACTTTGATGCCTATTTAGGTTTAGCCCTCACCTATTACAAAATGAACAATTTTCCTAAGGCTAAAGAAAATTTGGATAGGGCAAAACAGATTATAAATACCGACAATAGTTCGACATCTCCAGAGGTTTATGAGAACACCTATTGGTATCAAAATCAATATTACTTTTTCGTTAATAATATAGCGGAAATGGAAAAAATTTAACAAAAACCTTAAATACAAATTCTCTTACATCGGCATAGTTTTTGATATTTCTCAGCTATGAAATACCGCCTGCTACTTTTACTTAGTTTTTCTTTTGTGTTAGCTTTTAGCCAAACCAAAGAATTATATCTTAAATCTTTTACCACTAAAGATTTAACCAAAAGAATTGAGATTCTTAACAAAGTAATCGCCATAGACTCTTTACATTCGCATGCCTATCATCAAAGAGGGTTGGCTCAACACGATTTGGGTAATTTAGAAGATGCCTTAGAAGATTATAAAAAAGCTTGTATTATAAGTCCTAAATTCCTTAAAGCGAGGTACGATATGGCTTGCTTACTTTTTGATCTAGGGGATTATACCGGCACTATAAAACATATAAACAAGGTTATTGAATACACTCCTAAAAATGCTGTTTTAACCTTACCAGATATTTTTTTAATTAAAGCCCATTCATTCAAATACTTAAAAAAATACAAAGAAGCACATGCTAATTACCATTGGGCAACTTCAATTTATCCAAGTGCTCATAGTTATTACGAAAGCGGTTTGTTCTTAATGGAGAGAAAACAATTTGAAGAGGCTCATAGGCAGTTTCTTAAGTCTAAGGCTCTAGATAACAACAACCCTTTTGTGCATTTTGCCCTAGGTTGTTCTAATCTATTGCTGGACAAACCTAGAAAAGCTGTTAGAAATTTTAAAAACGCTTTAAGTTTTGATAAAAATGACTACGACTCTCACCTTGGGCTGGTGATGTCATATTACAAACTTAATGATTCACAAAATGCAGAAATAAACTTAAAACATGCCAAAGCCCTATTAAATATTCAATACATTTTGTATAACAAAAACAATTTTAAAGGCACGTATTGGTACGAAAATCACCCCAATTTCTTTGACGAAAACATGAAAGCATTAAAAATGAATTTAATATCATCATCTAACTAAACTTTAAATTTTTGCGGCAAATGCACTAATTTCTTAGTTTCAAAAAAGTCTTCGGAATAATAGTCTGTTAGATTATAAATTTTGGCTGTAGTATAATCCTTGAGTTCTTCCGTTAAATCGCCCCCTTTGAGATACAAAATTCCATTTTTTATGTCATGGTTCTGTTTTTTTGAAACTTTACCCTTTACCCAATGAACAAAAGTAGGCATTGCTGCTACTGCTCTACTAACAATAAAATCATACGTATCATTAATCTCCTCTACCCTGCTATGTGTTGTTTTTACATTAGTTAAACCTAATCCGTCCACAACCTCATTAACCACTTTTAATTTTTTGGCAATACTATCAACCAAATGAAAAGAACAATCAGGAAACATGATAGCTAAAGGAATTCCAGGAAAACCACCTCCAGTACCAACATCCATTATTTTAGCCCCCTCTTTAAACGAAATAAGCTTAGCAATAGCCAATGAATGTAATACATGACGTAAATACAACTCATCAATATCTTTTCTAGAAACTACATTTATTTTTAAATTCCAGTCTTGATATAAAGCTTCTAACTTTTCGAACTTTGATATTTGATCTTCTGAAAGGTTTGGGAAATATTTTAAGATTAATTCCATTAACTTCTACTTTTTAAACAAAAATTGAATTTTCTTATATAGTTGAATAATTCTGTTAAATTTTCAACAAAAATATGTTTTCATATCCACTTTTTTACAAAAAAACGTTATTACTTAAATTGGTTTATACCTATCTTTGCCGGTCGATAGGAATGAGCTATAACGATTTAGAAAAAAATTAATAGTATGACTAAACAAGCCCTTACTTTTTCAAGAGTTGATTCTGCAAAGTTTTTTAAAACATTAAACAAACGTGTAAATAACTACTTTAAAGAAAACAACATAAAGCGTACAGGAAACTGGAAACTTTACACTAAGGCTATTATTATGTTTGCAATATTTGTTGCGCCTGTTGTTATTGTGTTCACCCTAAGAGATCTCCCTGCTTGGGCTCAAATTCTTTTAATGATTACCGTTGGAATTGGAATGGCAGGTGTTGGAATGAATGTTATGCATGATGCTAACCATGGTTCATTTTCAAGTAAAAAATGGGTTAATAAACTAATGGGAAGCAGCATATATATCTTAGCTGGAAATGACTATAACTGGAAAGTACAGCACAATGTACTACACCATACATATACTAATATTCAGGGACATGATGAAGATATTGATGCGGGTAGAGTAATTAGGTTTTCTAAGCACGCTAAATGGTTTAAATTTCACAAATACCAAAAGTATTATGCCTTTTTCTTATATGGTCTATTAACAGCAAATTGGGCTATAACAACAGATTTTACACAAACTTATAACTACCTAAAAAGAAAACTGGCTTATGGTAAGTTTCCTAATCCGGCAACACAATGGACCAAATTAATTATTGGAAAAATTGTTTATTATGCTGTTTGGATAGTTTTACCTCTTTTCTTAGGTTTTGCTTGGTGGGAAGTTTTAATTGGCTTTTTAATTATGCACTATACCGCTGGAATTATTTTAAGTGTAATTTTCCAATTAGCTCATGTTATGCCTAATACAGAAATGCCTTTACCAGATGAAGATGGTAATATGAAAAACACATGGGCAATACACCAATTGTTTACAACATCTAACTTTTCTCCAAAAAGTTGGTTAGTTGGGTTTTACACCGGCGGTTTAAACAGACAAGTAGAACATCACTTATTTGCTAACATTAGCCATATACACTACAAAAAAATAGCTAAAATAGTTAAAGAAACAGCTCAGGAGTTTAGTCTACCATATAACGAGTACAACACCTTTTGGAAAGCCGTTTCTGAGCACTATAATCAACTTAAAGAACTAGGTAAAAAACCTAGTTTTGCATAACAAATAAATATCTTACACTAACACTTATTAACTAAAAATGAACTTACTATCTGACAGAATTTTGAGCATGTCAACCTCTGCAACTTTAGCTATGGCAGCTAAAGCGAGAGAATTAAGAGGCGAAGGAAAAGATATCATTGGTTTAAGCCTTGGCGAACCTGATTTTAAGGTACCTGATTTTGTAAAAGACGCGGCTATAGACGCAATTAACGAAGGTTATAACTCCTACACTCCTGTAGATGGCTACGGCGACTTAAAAGACGCTATAATTACGAAATTTAAGCGCGATAACAATTTAACCTATTCCCCTTCTCAGATTGTAGTTTCAACTGGGGCTAAACAAGCTCTATTTAATGTAGCAGGTGTAATGCTGAACGATGGTGATGAAGTTATATTACCTTGTCCTTATTGGGTAAGCTACTCTGATATCGTAAAATTATTTGGAGGTGTTCCTGTAGAAGTAAAAACTTCTATTGACACAGATTTTAAAATGACTGCTGAACAATTAGAAGCTGCCATTACGCCAAATACTAAAATGATGTGGTTTAGTTCACCTTGTAATCCAAGTGGATCTGTTTACAGTAAGGAAGAATTAGAGGCTTTAGTAAATGTTTTAGCAAAATACCCAGATATTTATGTTGTTTCTGATGAAATTTACGAACATATTAATTACGGAAAAGGACATACTAGCATAGCAGAATTTGAAGACATGTACGATCGCACGATTACTGTAAATGGTGTTTCTAAAGCTTATGCCATGACTGGATGGCGTATTGGGTTTATTGGCGCTCCTGAAAAAATTGCGAGAGCATGTAATAAATTACAAGGACAAACTACCAGTGGAGCTAACTGTATTGCGCAGCGTGCTGTTATAACTGCTTTAAACGAGTCTCCATCTCGTATTAAATATATGATTGATGAGTTTAACGTGCGTAGAGATATGATTCTAGGACTTTTAAATGACATTGAAGGGTTTAAAACAAATACTCCTGATGGTGCATTTTATGTATTCCCAGATGTGTCTGCTTTCTTTGGAAAAACCTTAAAAGGAAAAACTATTAATAATGCTACAGATTTCTCTTTATATCTGTTAGAAGAGGCTTTAGTAGCAACCGTAACAGGTGATGCTTTTGGAAACCCTAATTGTATTAGAATTTCTTATGCTGCATCTCAAGAACAAATTAAGGAAGCTATTAGCAGAATAAAAGCTGCTGTTAGCTAGAAAAATATATTCTTATTTAAATAAAAAGCCACTGTTGTTACAGTGGTTTTTTATTTATACATAATATAGAAATACAGCAATAACAATTGCCATAATTATTGAGATAGCAACTAGTCTTTTATTTCTAATTCTTTTATTCTCCTGAATAACTTTTTCCCTAATCAACTTTAATTGATGGGGACTTGTTTCAGAGACCTTAAGCACTAATTTGTCCTTATTTTTACTCCCAGATAAAGTGTTTTTTAATTTCCCTTTCTTGGATAGTAAATTTCTATTATTTTTTAATGAGGCTATTGCACTCATCATTGCTCCACCTCCACCCATAATTTCATTTATTTTAAGTTAAACCAATGTATAGCGTAATCATTCAATTTTATTTATTGAATAAAGTCAAAATCTAGGCTAGCCTTTGAATAAATCACAAAGCTCATTTAAATCAAAATTCATAGCCCTACACCATATATGTAGTAAAACACTTAAAAGTGTTACAAAAAGATCACTAACAGGTAAAAAAGAAAGTGGATACTCTTAGTTCTATTGTAAAACATCATTAACAGATGTCTCTCTAAAGAAATTTATGAAAACACAGCTATAAGAAGAGAAGCAAACAGACCTACTTTTAGCATTACACCAACACCTGAGATTAAGTAGTATTGTCTGTTTTTAATTTGTCGTTTAATACTAAACAAAGAGTTTTTATTGTTTTTGCGAAGATTTACTCTTACAATACGTTTATAAGTTGAGTTTAAAATCCCTTCTGGTTCAAAATCTTGTTCTGTAATTAAAGTTTCCATAATGTTGATTATTTTTAGTTTATACAATATCAACGAATTAACTTCAATTTTGTTACAAACCAAACATAAGACTCTAAAAATCAATATATTAAACAATAAAACCATCAATAAAAATTGATGGTTTTAAATTCTCTCTGTTATTAGATAAATTAATTAAAGCCCAAAAAATATCTAAAACAACCGACACAAAGGAATGGGTTTTATCCATTTATCCATTGTGGTTTTCCCACATATTTTCTTCACTTATATCAATTTACACTAAAACAATATATATTTTTGTTTATCCAATTGTTAAAAATTTAACTACAAAACTGTTAAAAAAAATATTCATGGCCGCTAAACATACTAAGCTTTTAATTATTGAAGATCATAAAATTATAGCTCAGGCTTATGAAACTATTATAAATACGATTGAAGAATTTGATTTTAACATATCCTTTGCCCATAATTGCGATGACGCCGTTAAGCAAATAAACACATCAAAAAATAGAATCGCAATTTTAGATTTACAATTACCAATCTCGGAAAATGAAAGGTTTATTTGCGGTGAGGATTTAGGGCTTCTTATCCGAGAAAAATCACCAAATACCAAAATATTAATTCTAACCAGTATAACGGACCAAGCTAGAGTTCTAAGTATTATCAGTGAGATTAACCCTGAAGGTTTTATGATTAAATCCGACATTGAGTCTAAAGATTTAAAAACAGCTATAGTAAATATACTTAATGGGAAAAAAAGTTACAGCAAAACTATTCAAGCCCTTTCAAACACTACAACGGTAAATGGGCTTACTATAGATGATTTTGATAGACAAATTCTGTATCATTTGTCAATGGGAGAAAAAACCAAAGATCTTACTAAGTTTATACCATTGTCTACAAGAGCAATAGAAGTGAGAAAAACTAAGCTAAAAACGCTATTGGATTCCGAGGATAATGGCACTTTTAATTTAGTTAAAAGCGCTAAGAAGTTAGGTTACGTATAACCGCGTATTTTTTACCTATTTCTCCAAAAGAAAGGTGTAAATAGAATTAATACTGTAAACAGCTCTAAACGTCCAATAAGCATTAAAAACGAAGCCCACCATTTAGCTAAAGCAGGCAATGCAGCGTAATTATTTACCGGCCCAAAATCTCCCAAAGCAGGTCCTACGTTCCCTAAAGTAGAGGCAGAAAGACCTATTGCTGAATCAAAATCTATATCGAACATTGAAAAAACCAGTGCACCTATAATAAAAGACAGCATGTAAAGAATAAAAAATGCCAATACATTAAACACAATAAATCTATTAATTGCTCTATTATTGTAACGTACAGGAACAATAGCGTTAGGATGAAGTGTACGCTTAAACTCTAAAAACCCGTTTTTAATTAGAATTAAATGGCGAACCACCTTTACACCACCAGAGGTACTTCCTGCAGAACCTCCCAGAAACATCAATCCAAAGAAGAAAACTGTTAAAAACGGAGTCCATAACGTATAATCTGCGGTTACAAATCCAGTTGTAGTTACTATTGCCAGAACTTGAAACAGCGCATGCCTAAATGCACTTTCTGCCTTTCCTAGTACCATGGGATGATCAATAGAAGAGGCACTTACATCTGCCCTAAAATATATTATAAGAGCGGCAATAACGGTAAAAACAGTAATGAATTTAAAATAAAGTTTAACTTCTTCATCAGCTAAAATCTTTTTTACTTTACCTGTAAAAGCAAAGTAGCTCAATACAAAATTAGTTCCCGCTAAAAACATAAAGGCTATAATAATGTATTGAATGAGTGGTGAATAGTTCCAATATGCAACACTAGCATTCTTCGTTGAAAAACCACCTGTAGACAACGTACATAAAGCATGGTTAATGGCATCAAAAAAGGACATTCCTGCAACACTTAACAAAATAGTTTCAGCTGCAGTATAACCAAAATATATAAGCCATAATCTTTTTGCTGTATCTGTTATTCTTGGATGTAACTTATCACCACTAGGTCCAGGCGCTTCTGCGGCAAAAAGCTGCATTCCTCCAATTCCAAGTAAAGGTAAAATAGCTATGGCTAAAACGATAATCCCCATACCACCAATCCAGTGCGTTAAACTTCTCCAAAAGAGAATTCCTTTTGGCATAGCTTCAATATCATTTAATATAGAAGCCCCTGTGGTTGTATACCCAGACATGGTTTCAAAAAAGGCATTCGTAAACTCAGGAATACTTTGAGTAAATACATAGGGCAAAGTCCCTGAAAGCGACATTACTACCCAACCAAAGGCCACAACGATATAGCCTTCTCTTTTATTAATTTCCTTTTCATGTTTTCTTGTAAAAAACATTACTACACCCCCTATAACCAAAGTGATAATGCCTGCTAAAAACAATTGAGGGGTAACACCATCTTTGTACAAAAGACTCACCAAAGAAGCCAATAACATAAAGCCACCATTAAATAGCAGCAATAGCCCCATAAAGTGAAAAATAATTTTATAATTAAGCTTCATTAAAGGAATAGTTTTTCAACACGTTTAATGGACTTAAGTAAACAGCATACAACTACACGGTCTCCTTTTTGAATAACAAAATCACCAAGAGCAATCATACCTTTACCATTTCTAATAACGCCTCCTATAATAGCAGTTCTTGGAAAATCGATATTTTTTATGGCTTTGTAGCATACCTCAGATGTGTCTTTAACCTCAAATTCTAATAATTCGGCATTCAAATTACTAAGCTTGGTCATGGCTACTACTTCTCCCCTGCGTATATATCTAAAAATATTGTTTGCAGCTAAAAGCTTTTTATTTATTAAAGTATCTATGCCTATAGAATGAGATAAATCAAAATAATCCATATTCTCAACCAAAGCTATAGTCTTTTTAACTTCTTTAGATTTAGCCACCAAACAAGACATTATGTTAGCCTCAGAATTTGGTCCAACAGCAACAAAAGCATCCATTTCGCTAATATTCTCTTCATCCAACATATCAACATTCCTTCCATCACTATTTATTACCAGAACCTTGGTTAGTTCATCTGCTATTTCAAAAGCGCGCTCTCTATTTCCCTCTAAAAGCTTTACATTTAAACCTTTTTCACTTAAATCTTTAGCAGTTTTAAAAGCTATAGGAGAACCTCCCAAAATCATCACATTTTTAATCTCACGATTTACCTTTCCGGTAAGTCTGCAAAGTTCATCTGCTCCTCCTTCTGAAGTTATAAAAACAACGGTATCTCCTCTTTTAAACTTTGTATCTCCTCTAGGGATAATCGTATACTGGGTTCCAAAACGCTGAATAGCAATAGGAACAAAATGAATTTCTGGAAAAATATCCGCAGCCTCTTTTACCGATTTACCAACAAAAGATGCCGTACTAGATAATGTTAATCCTGCCATAGTTAAGGCTCCACCCTCAAACTCATAATTTTCATTAAAAGAAGATTGTTTTAAAGACAACTCAATTTCTGCTGCGGCAAGTGCTTGTGGTGAAATAAGTTCATCAATACCAAACTTGGTAAACCCAACCTCATCTTTATATTTTATGAATTCCGTATTAGAAATTCTGGCAATTGTTTTTTGAGCCCCAAGCTGCTTAGCTAAAACACTTATGGTAATGTTAGTAGTCTCACTAGATGTAACTGCAATAAATAAATCTGTTTGTTCTACTCTAGCCTCTTTTAAAACAGATATAGAGGTTGCATCTCCTTTAACAACTCTAATATCTAACTGAGAATTTGCATAGGCTAAACTCTTTTTATTGGGGTCTATTAACGTGATTTCCTGAGATTCGTAAGACAATAATTTAGCCAAATGAAACCCTACTTCTCCGGCTCCAGCAATTATTATTTTCATTTCCTATTTATCATAAAAAGTAGGGCAAATATAGTATAAATTACATAGAGCGTTGTTAATTCATGCCAATATAATATTTACTTAAGTATTCATTTTAGGTTTTTTATAGTAGCGATAAATTGTGTAGGTTTGCCAAAAATTATTGGTTTGTCAAAAATAAAACCCTACAAAGACAGCGATTTAGGCAAAAAGGAACAAGTAACCAAAATGTTCGATACCATTTCTGGTGATTATGATGGTTTAAATCGTGTTATTTCTTTTGGTATTGATGTTAAATGGAGAAAAAAAGTAGTTGAACTTGTTAGAGCTACCAATCCAGAATCTATTTTAGATATTGCCACCGGAACTGGAGACCTTGCCATTAATTTAGCAAAAACTAACGCTTCTAAAATCATAGGTTTAGATATTAGCAGCGGAATGCTAGAAATTGGTAAAGAAAAAATTAAAAGCAAAGGTCTTAATGATAAAATTGAAATGGTTTTAGGTGATAGTGAAAACATGCCTTTTGAAGATAATACGTTTGATGCCATTACTGTTTCTTTCGGAATCAGGAACTTTGAAACCCTTGAAAATGGTTTAAAAGAAATTTTAAGAGTTTTAAAACCTAATGGTGTATTTGTAATTCTTGAAACTTCTGTACCAACCAAGGCTCCCTACAAACAGGGTTATAAGATTTATACTAAAAGTATTTTACCTCTTATAGGTAAGATTTTCTCCAAAGACCGAAGTGCGTACAAATATTTAAGCGAATCTGCCTCTGTTTTTCCTCATGGTGAGGCTTTAAACAATATTTTGCGTAAAATTGGGTTTATTAATGTTGAAGATTTTCCGCAAACCTTTGGTGTGGCAACAATTTATAAATCATCTAAGTAATTCCTAATGAAACGACTTTTTCTATTGATAGCATTTTTACTAGTAATACAAGTTACTAATGCCCAGTTATTTAAAAAAGAAAAAGTAACTTATGATGCCAATCAAGGTAGGGGGTCTACAGATAATAACTTATTACGTTGGGGGTATTTCCTCGGTTTTAGTCATTATGACTTCAACTTTGATTATAACGAAGATTTACGTGATATTTATGTAAAAAGAAGTCCTGGTTTTAATGTTGGTTTAATTGGTAATTTAAGAATTAATAGCTTTTTAGATTTACGTTTAGAACCTGGATTATTTATTACAAATAGAGAGCTGTATTATGGTGCCGATAATTTTGACAATACAACTACTCTAAGAGACAATGACTTTATTAGAGAAGTAAAATCCACTTACATTCATGTACCTTTACTTTTAAAGATTTCAACAAAACGTATAAATAATTTTAAACCGTTTATAGTCGGTGGCGTTTCAACAGCTCTAAACCTTTCTAGCAACGAAAATAACCCCGAAGACAATAAGAACGGACAGTTTAGGACCAAAAAAAATAATTTCTTTTATGAACTTGGTTTTGGTATTGACCTCTATTTGTACAATTTTAAATTCACACCATCAATTAGGGGTATCTTTGGACTAAACGACGAATTAGTAAGAGATGAAGATCCTAATAGTCCTTGGACAAGCAATATTACTAGCATGAAAACTAGAGGTGTTTTTGTGAATTTCACATTTCAATAAACTAAACTATCCTCTTCTAAACTCACTCAAAAGAATAGCCGTTGCAGTGGCTACATTTAAACTTTCAGTTTCTTGAAGTTCTCCAAACCTAGGTATAGAGATTTTATCTGTTATTAAATCTTCAACGGCCTTAGATATTCCATTAGCTTCATTCCCCATAACTAGAATACCGTTATCTACTAATGTAGTTTTATAGACATTATCACCATTCATAAATGCCCCATATTTAGGCGGTTTAGTAGTCTTTAAAAAAGATACTAAATCAACATAACTAATATTTACTCGTGTAATTGAGCCCATGGTGGCTTGAATTACTTTGGGGTTAAAACAATCTACCGTTTCTTTACTACAGACCAAATCTGTTACTCCAAACCAATCACACAGTCTTATTATAGTTCCTAAATTTCCAGGATCTCTAACACTATCTAATGCTACAATTAATTTCGAAGTGTCTATGGGGTGCTCCTTGGGTATATTAAAAACTGCCAAGGCTTTGTTTGGCGTTTTTAAGAAGCTAATTTTTTTTAATTCAGCTTCTGAAATTAAAAATTCTCGTTTGGCATCAATATTGAAGGTTTCAGTCGTATATAAAGCGTAAAGCTTCACACTAGATTGCAAAAGTTCTTTTATTGTTTTAACACCTTCAACAACAAAAAAACCATGCTGTTGTCTATATTTTTTTTGCTTTAAACTCGTTATTAATTTTATCTGACTTTTAGAGAGCATATAAACTATAATAGATTGGTATTATTTTATAAAGAAAATGAAAATATCTGGTTAAGCTTATCCGAGAGCAAAATTATTGAATTAATATTTGGAAATAGTTTATTTTTGAACAGGTTTTTAGACCTCTCTATTTCCGTAAACTAAAAAAACATAACCTAATTTAACTGTTTTCATTTGAAAAAACGTTTTTCAAAAATATTATTACTTATAGTTTTTATTGAATGTTTTACGGGTTGCGAATCTACCAAAAGAGTTGCCGAAGACCAATATTTACTTACCAATAACAAAGTAATTGTTAATGGTAAGAAAACAAGTTCCGAAACTATAAACAATTTAATTAGCCAAAGTCCTAATAGAAAAATATTAGGAGTACCTCTTAGACTTCATATTTATAACTTGGCTAGGCCTAATCGAGATTCGCTTTTCGAAGTATGGTTAGATAGTAAACCAAAACGTAGGGCAAGGTTAACAAAAAACATTTCTAAAAAGCAGGTTAATCAATTAAAAGAAACTTCGGTAGGGTTTAATAATTGGTTAAAAAAGACTGGTGAGGCTCCTGTTGTTTTAAATTCAGCAAAAACGAAAAAAAGTAAAAGAAATTTAGAGCTTTATTACAAGGCTAATGGTTGGTTTGATAATGAAGTTACTTTTGAAGAAAATAAAACCGATAATAAGCGAGCTAGTGTAACGTATAATGTTACTACCGGAGCTCCAAAAATCATAGATTCTATTTATTCTACTATTGGATCTGAAGTTATCGACTCAATTTATAAAGCTTCTCTACCTGAGAGCTTCATAGAAAAGGGGGAACAGTACAGAGACATTCACTTAATTAATGAAAGAGAACGCTTAACTAATGCTTTTAGAAACTCTGGCGTGTTTCATTTTACCCAAGACAATATTAGTTTTGATGTTATAAAAAATCTTCAAGATCAAAATGTAGATATTGATGTTCTTATTAGTGATAGAGCCATTACAACTCCAGATTCAATACGAAGAGAACCTTTTAAAATTTATGACATTCGCGAAGTCAATATCATAACCGATTATTCGTATAGTAAAAGAAATCAACCTTTTCAAGACTCTATTAGATTTGGAGGTTACAATCTGTATAGTTTCGGTAAAATGCGTTACAAACCCCGAGCACTTACAGATGCTATTTTTATAACACCGGGAGATTTGTTTCGAGAAAAAGATCGTACATTAACTTACAGACATATAAATCAATTACGAACGTTTAAATACCCTAATATTGAGTATGCTGAAAATTTAGACAATTCACTTTCAAGTATAATACGACTTGCTCCCTTAAAAAAATTCAGTCTAAGCTTAGGTGCAGATATCTCTCAAAGTAATATTCAGACTGTAGGTTTTTCTGTTAATCCGAGTTTATTAATACGAAATGTCTTTAGAGGTGCAGAAACATTTCAAATTTCTGCTCTTGGTTCTTTAGGAGCTTCCAAAGATGATAACAACGATGATGCCTTTTTTGATATTCTGGAGTATGGTGTAGATTTAAAACTAACCATACCAAGACTACTTTCCCCTTTTTACACAGAACGCATCATACCAAAACACATGTCTCCCAATACCAAAATTGGCTTAGCACTTACAAGCCAAACTAATATTGGTTTAGATAAGCAATCACTTAGCGGAACTTTTAATTACAACTGGTTTCCAAGTAATGGAAAGACTAATAAATTAGATTTATTTAATGTTCAATATGTTAGAAATTTAAATCCTGAAAAATATTTTAATATTTATCAGAACTCATTTAGTCTTCTAAATAACATTGCTAAAGACGTTGACTACACTGTAGACGATTTAAACATTCCGAATGCCGATAACCCTGTTAATGAAGCTAATGAATTCATAGATTACGCCTTAGCTGACCCAACACCTTCCGAGATAACAAACGATCAAAGACAGACCATAAATGGCATTAAAGAGCGACGAGATCGTCTTACTGAAAACAACTTAATTTTATCAACGGCATTTAGTTTTACAAATGACGGTAGAACAAACTTATTTGATGAAAACTTTTCAATATTTAAGTTTAAAATAGAATTTGCAGGAAATTTGCTGGCAAATACCTCTAAACTTCTAGGTTTAAAAAAAGATGAAAATGGTAGATACCGTTTACTAGATGTAGCCTATTCGCAATACGCTAAAACAGAATTTGAATACACTAAGCATTGGGATTTAGGAAAGAAAAATGTTCTTGCCATGAGAAGCTTCTTTGGCATTGCTATACCTTACGGCAATTCTAGCAATATTCCTTTTTCGAAAAGTTTCTTTGCAGGAGGACCTAATGATAATAGGGCTTGGACTGCCTACCGTTTAGGTCCAGGAAGCACTGAATCATCTAATGAGTTTAATGAAGCCAATTTAAAACTTGCATTTAACCTAGAACAGCGATTCAATGTATTTGAAAACCTTAATGGAGCACTTTTTGTAGATGCCGGAAATATTTGGAATGTCCTAGATGATGTGGAGGATGACAATGCCACATTCACAGGCTTTAGATCTTTAAAAAACCTTGCTATAGGTTCAGGTTTTGGTCTCCGATACGACTTTAGTTTCTTTGTTTTTAGATTTGATGTTGGATTTAAAACTTACAATCCAGTGTATCCCGAAGGTAATAGGTGGTTTAGAGATTATAACTTTTCAAATGCTGCATATAACATAGGTATAAACTACCCTTTTTAACTTTTTTTTACCCTTTTCACTATAACGTTTTAGTGTTATTTTATTCCTATCATGACAAAAAACCACAAGTAATATTGTAAAAATTAATTACTTTTGATGCCATTATTTACAAATTAAATTAAAACAAAATGGGACACAATATTAAACCTGGAGTAGCTACAGGATATGAGGTGCAAGAAATCTTTAAACTTGCAAAAGAAAAAGGATTTGCTTTACCAGCTGTTAACGTAATTGGTTCTAACGCTATAAATGGTGTTTTAGAAGCAGCTGCAGCTTTAAATGCTCCTGTAATTATTCAATTTTCTAATGGTGGTGCTCAATTTAATGCAGGAAAAGGATTAGGAAACGAAAATCAAAAAGGTGCTATTCAAGGTGCTATTGCTGGTGCTAAACATGTTCACACAATGGCAGAAGCTTATGGTGTTCCAGTAATCTTACATACAGACCACTGCGCTAAAAAGTTATTACCTTGGATTGATGGTTTATTAGATGCTAGTGAAAAACATTTTGCAGAAACTGGAAAATCTTTATTCAGTTCTCATATGATTGATCTATCTGAGGAGCCAATTGAAGAGAATATTGAAATTTGTAAACAATACTTAGAGCGCATGAGCAAAATGAACATGACTCTAGAGATTGAATTAGGAATTACAGGAGGTGAGGAAGATGGTGTTGACAACACTGACGTTGATGATTCTAAATTATACACGCAACCAGAAGAAGTAGCATATGCTTACGAAGAATTAAGTAAAGTAAGTGATCAGTTTACAATTGCGGCTGCTTTTGGTAATGTACACGGGGTATATAAACCAGGAAATGTAAAATTAACTCCAAAAATCTTAAAGAACTCTCAAGAATACATCACAGAGAAATATGGTGTAGGTCATAATCATATAGACTTTGTATTCCATGGTGGATCAGGTTCTACTGTAGAGGAAATTAGAGAAAGTATTAGCTATGGCGCTATTAAAATGAATATTGATACGGATTTACAATATGCTTTCATGAGTGGAATCCGTGATTATATGGGTGAAAAATCAGAATATTTAAAAGCTCAAATAGGTAACCCTGAGGGAGATGACGTTCCTAACAAAAAATTCTATGATCCACGTGTTTGGTTACGTGAAGGAGAAAAAACTTTTGTAGATCGTTTAAAGAAAGCTTTCGAAGACTTAAACAACGTAAACACATTATAATAAACGTGTTAAGCAATAAAAAAAAAGACTCTGTTCAAACAGGGTCTTTTTTTTGTGCCTAATTATACGAAAAAGTTATATGCGTGCATTGCAATAATAACTTGGTGTGTTACCACAAAAATAAAAAAAGGCTTAATTTTGTCATCAGGCTTTAGACAAATGCTTTCCGCGATATTCTATTAAGAAAAGCAGGAACAAATCATCTAAACCTCAAAATATAATACTGCTATTTCATTAAATAATAGTATCATTGCAAACTAATTAATAGTGTAAAGTATGGCTTGGTTTAAAAGAAAGACAAAAGGTATAACCACTACTACTGAAGAAAAAAAAGACACTCCTAAAGGTCTTTGGTACAAATCTCCAACTGGAAAAATTGTTGATACTGAAGAATTAGAACAAAACTTTTATGTAAGTCCTGAAGATGGTTACCATGTAAGAATAGGAAGTAAAGAGTATTTTCAAATACTTTTTGATGATAATGAATTTAAAGAGTTAGATGCTAATTTAGAATCTAAGGATCCTCTTAAATTTCAAGACACAAAAAAATATCCAGATCGTTTAAAGGCAGCTCAAGAAAAAACCAAATTAAAAGATGCTGTAAGAACAGCGGTTGGAAAATCTAAAGGAAAAGATTTGGTTGTAGCTTGTATGGACTTTTCTTTTATTGGAGGATCTATGGGAAGTGTTGTTGGTGAAAAAATTGCACGTGCAGCAGATTATGCCCTAAAAAATGAATTACCGTTAATGGTTATTTCGAAATCTGGTGGAGCTCGTATGATGGAGGCGGCATTATCTTTAATGCAATTAGCAAAAACATCGGTTAAGCTAGCCCAATTGGCAGAAGCTAAATTACCTTATATATCTTTATGTACAGATCCAACAACTGGGGGTACAACTGCATCATTTGCTATGTTAGGAGATATAAACATTAGTGAACCAGGAGCTTTAATTGGATTTGCCGGACCTCGCGTAGTAAAAGACACTACAGGTCAAGACTTACCAGAAGGATTCCAAACATCTGAATTCTTATTAGAACATGGATTCTTAGACTTTATAACATTAAGAAAAGACTTAAAAGACAAGGTTAATAAGTATATAGATTTAATACAAAATCAACCTTTAAGAGCATAATTAAAAGCGACCAAATTTGGTCGCTTTTTCTTTTCAATTAAAGCGTTTGCAAATAAATAAAAAAGCGTATATTTGCCGCTTGAAAGATGGTCTTTCATATACATAACAATCATTTACAATAATATTAGCATGTATTTATCAAAAGAAAAGAAAGAAGAAATTTTCGCAAAACACGGAAAAGGTAAAAACGATTCTGGTACTGCGGAAGCGCAAATCGCATTATTCACTTACAGAATTAACCACTTAACTGAGCACTTAAAGAACAACAGAAAAGATTACAACACTGAGCGTTCTCTAGTAAAATTAGTTGGTAAGCGTAGAGCGTTATTAGATTACTTAACTAAGAAAGATATTTTAAGATATCGTGCCATAGTTAAAGAATTAGGATTAAGAAAATAATCACACGAAAGACCACGCACTTAGCGTGGTTTTTTGTTTGCTTTAAAAATTACATGAGTTACATTTAACTCTACAAATAAACCTTATAGCACTTGGCATTTATGGTGTTGAAATTAAGGAATATTTAAAATATAAATGCTCTATTTAGGGAGAGTTAAAACCCCTAAAAAATAAGAAGCTAATTATAGTTTTTCATTGGTCACAGACATTTCTATGTCGCACACAACCACAACCACAACACAACGACCATTGTTTAATTAGAATTAAAAAAATTTATGATTCCACAAACTTTTAGAGAGGTCATAGACCTAGGTGACGGTAGAGAAATTTCTATTGAAACCGGAAAACTAGCAAAACAAGCTCATGGTAGTGTTGTTGTGCAATCAGGTAACACTATGTTACTATGTACTGTAGTATCTAATTATGATGCTGCAGATGTAGATTTCTTACCTTTAACGGTAGACTACAGAGAAAAATTTGCTGCTGCGGGTAGATATCCAGGAGGATTCTTTAAGCGTGAAGCACGCCCTAGCACAGAAGAAATTTTGGTAATGCGTATTGTAGATCGTGTATTACGTCCTTTATTCCCTAAAGATTACCATGCCGAAACTCAAGTGATGATTCAGTTAATGTCTTTAGATAAAGATGTAATGCCAGATGCATTAGCAGGATTGGCTGCTTCTGCTGCAATTCAGTTATCAGACATTCCTTTTGAAACTCCAATTTCTGAGGTAAGAGTAGCACGTTTAGATGGTGAATTCATCATTAACCCAAGCCTATCACAATTAGAACAATCTGATATTGATATGGTAATTGGTGCTTCTGAAGATTCAGTAATGATGGTTGAAGGTGAAATGAGTGAGATTTCTGAAGAGGAAATGGTAGAGGCTATTAAAGTTGCTCACGAGGCTATTAAAGTTCAAATTGAAGCTCAAAAACGTTTAGTTGCTAAAGTAGGTGCTAAAGAAACTAGAGCATACGAACCTGAAGCTGAAGACGAAGCTGTTCTTGAAAAAGTAAAAGCTTTTGCTTATGATAAATGTTACGAAATTGCTAAGGCTGCATCTTCTAAAAAAGATAGAGGTTTAGCATTTTCTGAAGTAAAAGATGCCCTAAAAGCTGAATATTCTGAAGAAGAATTAGAAGAAGTTGGTGATTTAGTTTCTAAATACTTTAGTAAAGTACAAAAAGAGGCTGTGAGAAACTTAGTTCTTGAAGAAGGTATTAGATTAGATGGTCGTGCAACTACTGAGATTAGACCTATTTGGTGTGAAGTAGATTATTTACCATCTACACATGGTTCTTCAATTTTTACTCGTGGAGAAACTCAAGCTTTAGCAACAGTTACTTTAGGAACATCTCGCGAAGCTAATATGATAGACAATCCTTCTTTAGAAGGTGAAGAGCGTTTCTATTTACATTATAACTTCCCTCCTTTCTCAACAGGAGAAGCTAGACCTTTAAGAGGTACTTCTAGAAGAGAGATTGGACACGGAAACTTAGCGCAACGTGCGTTAAAACGTATGGTACCAGAAGATTGTCCTTATACAGTAAGAGTTGTATCTGAAGTACTAGAATCTAATGGTTCCTCTTCTATGGCAACGGTTTGTGCTGGTACTATGGCAATAATGGATGCCGGTGTACAACTTAAAAAGCCTGTTTCTGGTATTGCTATGGGATTAATTTCTGATGGTGAACGTTACGCTGTTTTATCTGATATTTTAGGTGATGAGGATCACTTAGGAGATATGGACTTTAAAGTAACGGGTACCGAAGACGGTATCACAGCTTGTCAAATGGATATTAAGATTAAGGGATTAAGCTATGAAATATTAGTAAATGCCTTAAATCAAGCCAAAGAAGGACGTATGCATATTCTTGGTAAATTAACTGATACCATTGCCACATCAAATGCCGATGTTAAACCACATGCTCCAAAAATGATTACCGCTAAATTACCAAATGATTTAATCGGTGCATTTATTGGTCCAGGAGGAAAAGTAATTCAGGAATTACAAAAAGAAACTGGTACTACTATTGTTATTAATGAAGATCCTGTTACAGAAGAAGGTATTGTTGAAATATTAGGTACTGACCAAGGAGGTATAGATGCTGTTCTAGCTAAAATAGATTCTTTAACATTTAAACCAGAAGTTGGTAGCGTTTACGAAGTAAAAGTTATTAAAATGTTAGACTTCGGTGCTGTTGTAGAATATGTTGAAGCCCCAGGAAACGAAGTGCTTTTACACGTAAGTGAATTAGCTTGGGAACGCACAGAAAATGTATCTGATGTTGTAAACATGGGAGATGTGTTTGATGTTAAGTACTTTGGTATTGATCAAAGAACACGTAAAGAAAAAGTATCTAGAAAAGCTATTTTACCAAAACCTGAAGGTTGGGAAGACAGACCAAAACGCGATAATAATCGTAATAGAGATAATCGTGGTCGTGACAACAGAAATAGAGGTAATAATCGTAGAGACGATAGAAAACCTAGAGACCATAAAAAAGAAGATTAATTTCTTTTATTTAGAATATAAAAAGCCGAAAGACAAGACTCTTTCGGCTTTTATATTTTCTATTATATTTTAAGGTTGAACCCAAGAAGCATTATAAGCATCATAAATCATTTGTCTTAAACTAGTGGTTCCTTGTAGAGTAACGCCCTGTGAATTCATAACAACAACACAATCTACTCCTGTTCCTGGAAACATTACTATTTGCGTTCTAACTCCTTGAGAAATTGAAGGGTCGCTACTAGTACCTATTGAACCAGCTTTACCATAATAGTTTCCGTGAGTTTCATCGGCAGGATCTGCGATATCCATACCTAATCTGTGTAGTTTCATTTCGTCTCTTTGCTCTTTTGAAACTAAAATCTCCGTATGCTCAAAATAAGCATTTACTTTTGCCATTTCTAAAGTAGTCATAAAATAACCACCGCCACCTGACTTGTTATTCCAGCTTCCGTAGTATTGTCCGCCGTTATTACTTCCATCATTAACATTATAGTATAAAGTAGAAACTGTTCTATCTTCTGGGAAACAACCTACTAATGGTAGGGACAATCTATCAAATATGTTTTCTTGCATATATAATAAATACATAAACTGTGTGTTGGCATCATTTTCAATATCAATAGCCGGACTTCCATTTAAATTACTCCAAAGTGATGGAATTAACACTCTATACAAGGCAAAATTTACGTTTAAATAATTTCTAGTCTTTGCGTTTACTACCCCAGTTTCAATACAATCTTTTAATCCTTGATAACCTAAAGTAGTATCAAAATTATTGTTAGTACTCTGTAGCCCCGACTCATGCTTTAAAAGGTCTTTAAAACTAAGATTGCTAACTCCTGGGCCCTTAACCCAAGTATTTGGCAACCAATCAACAATATCATCTTCTATAGTAAGATTGTTAGCTTCTAGCAACTGCATTACGGCTATAGCAGTATAAAACTTAGAAACACTAGCTATATTTATTTCTTTGTTTAAAGCAAAATCCATAGAACCATCCGCAGCATTTCTAGCTTTACCATACGCATTAGATTTTTCCAAATTACCATTTCTGCTTATTGTATAAGCCCAACCAATTGGACTATCTCCACCAGCTTCTACATAATCGATTAAATTTTGTTCAAAGGTTTCTATATCAAATACTGGTGTATTTGTTTGTAATTCATTTAAAGTGTCCTCCACCTCACAACTCGTGAAGGCCAAAACTATAGAAAGAAAAAATAGTGTGTTAACTAACTTACTTTTATTCAGGTTAGAAAATATGTTACTCATTGTTATCATTGCTGTATATTTTTATGTTACACCAATAGATAAACTGAGTTGCTTTTTTGTTACCCTATTTCCAAACTAATTTTTGCGTTAAGTCCGAAAAACAATTCAAAAATTGTATTAAACCTCAATAATGAAAGCGGGAATAATCAATTAGGAAATTGTAAGCCGTCGCCTAATCCTGGTCCATTATACCCTACTATAAAAATTGATATTACAACCGCACAACCTAGTAACACATTTGCAACAACAGATATAACACTATCTTTTACTTTTATCTTTTTTATTTCCTCTTCATTTAACAGTACTTTTTTGTTGGATCTTTTAAACTGTATTCCATAATAATTCCCATCATAGGATATAATATTTCTATACTTATATCTATTACCAGCATTAGTTATCACTTTTACTTTGGCCTTTATTTCTGAAGCTCTTTTTAAAGAAATGGGTTTTGCCTTATAAACCGTACAACTTTGAATGATAACTGCAATAGACACGGCTATTACAGTTACTTTTTTGCGAATTGAAAACATTTTCATAAAACATAGATTAGAATAGTATTTTCAAATCTATTTTGTAATATTTAATATCCATTTAGCCAAACTCTTAAAAAGACTAATTATTTTTTGTAATTTTTACAAAGTAATAGTCATTTTATATTTATTGTTTTTAAAAAATGCAAAAACACTTTTTTGATACACTTAAAAGCAAATCCTCAAACAATCACTCCTTTATTGAGGAAGTAGCAGGTATTTTAGATATAGGATATGATGCGGCTTACCGACGTATTAATCTAAAAACAAACCTCACATTGGAGGAAAGTGTAATTCTAGCTCGTCATTATAAAGTTTCACTTAACAAACTATTTGAGCTAGAAAACACAAACACTATTTTAACTGAATTACCTCCGGAGCCCAAAGATGAAACGACATTAGAAATGTGGTTTAAGGTATCTCTTCAAAACCTTGCGCCTTTAACAAAACTTCGCTCAACCGAATTCATCTGGTCTGGAAAAGATATTTCTTTATTTCACACTTTAACTGATAGTTATTTAACTCGGTACAAAATGTATGTTTGGTTAAAAGATTTAAATGAAGAAATGGCGCTTAGTAAAATTACTTTTGATGAATGGATGCAAACAATTCCTAAGTCGCTTTTAGATAGTGCTTTCGCTTTAGGAGAAGTTTATAAAAATATCAATATTACAGAATTATGGAATGATAATACCGTAACTGGCACACTACAGCAATTATTATATTACTTTGAAACTGGATTGGTTTCAAAAGAAATAGCCTTGAAAATCTGTAATGACATTGATGCCGTTATTCAGCATACCGAAAAACAAACGATTAATCAAAGTATTTCGGGAAGTAAAAACAAAAACTTCTTTAGATTATATAAATGTGATTTGCATATGTTAACCAATAGCCTTATGGTTACCACATCTTTTCAAAAGACTTTTTTTGTACCGTTTACAGTACTCTCCTACCTTAAAGTAGAACATGAGGACACCTGTAACCAAATGTATGATTTCTTACAAAAACAAATGTCTAATTCAAAACTACTGGCTAAAGCCGGAGAAAAGGACAGAGCCTTATTTTTTAATAAAATCCATTCTAAAATTGAAATGATCCGAAAAAAAATTATTCTAGAGGATGCTATGTCCGTTCTGTAGAACGCTATAACAAACACTTTGTGAGACCTAATATTTACCCAACCAATTAAAGTGCCTATCGATTATAACTTCTTTATTGGTCTCAATATGCTCAATTAAGGATTTGGCTATATTGGACAAATTTTTAGAGCTAAGCCAAATTAAGTTCCAATTAGTAGTTATTGGTAATTCTTTAACAGGAATAATTTGTAATTCACCATTTGCAATGGCATTTTTAATACCAATAAGCGGCATAATTGAGCATCCCAAACCAGAAATTACAGCTTGTTTTAAAGCTTCATTAGACTTTAATTCCATCTTTTTGTAGGTAGATATTTTTCTAGAATCAATGAACTTTTCCATGGCTAATCTAGTGGCTGACCCTTGCTCTCTATAAATTAAGGGCAATTTTTTAAACTCCGAATATGATAAGTATTTACCTTTAAATTTATAATTCCTGCCAGCTACCAGAAATAATTTGTTTTGCATTAATTCAATTCTATTAATTTTTAAATTCGTTGGAATGGTAGAAACCATAGCAAAATCAACTTCATTATTTTCTAATGCACTTACGACTTCAGCCTTATTAGTTACGTCCATTATAAGGTCAACACCTTTATTTTCATTCATAAAATCGGCTAAAAAATAAGGCATAACATATTTGGCAGTAGACACAATAGCAACTTTAAGCTTCCCTGCTAGTTTACCTTGATAAGATAAAGCCTTATAATTAATAGCTTTAACTTCATTAAGAATATTCTCGGCTGCCACTGCTATTTCTTCTCCAAATTCGGTAATATAAATTTTCCTTCCAACGACCTCAAATAGTGGAATTTTGAACTGCTCTTGAAATTTTTTCAACTGAATAGAAACTGCTGGTTGTGTAAGATAAAGTGACTCCGAAGCCTTAGTAACACTCTGTAATTGTGCCGTTTTTAAAAATATCTCAAGCTGATGTAAAGTATAATTCATAAACAAATCTTATAAACACAATAATAAATATAAATAAAAATATATGAATTAAAATAGTAAAATTTGCAAAAAATAAAAATCACTCAAAAAATTAAAAGTTCTTAAAAATTTATATGGATTTTCACTTACTATTAGACAATTTAACAAACCCTGCATTATTGTTTTTCTTTTTAGGCATTGCGGCTGTACAGCTAAAAAGTGACTTAAGAATCCCCGAGAATTCTTCCAAATTTATCTCTCTATACCTTCTATTGGCTATTGGTTTTAAAGGTGGTCAGGAACTAGCCCATAGTGAATTTGATTTGGAAATACTTTGGTCATTACTTTTTGGTATTTTTCTTGCCGTAACTGTTCCGATTTACTCCTATTTTATTTTAAGAAGAAAATTTAACGTAGAAAATGCCGGTGCCATTGCAGCAGCTTACGGTTCTGTGAGTGCGGTTACCTTTGTTACAGCCATTTCCTTTTTAGAATTAGAACAAATAGTTTTTAGCGGCCATATGGTCGCAGTAATGGCCTTGATGGAAGCGCCTTCAATAATGATAGGCTTACTACTTATAATGCTTTTTAGTGGCAATGAGAAAAAAACACAGATCCCTTTAAAAACGGTCTTGCAACACGCCCTTTTTAATGGCAGCGTTTTATTAATTATTGGAAGTTTAGCCATTGGTTTTTTGGCAAGCGAAAGTCAGGCACAAGGCATAAAACCATTTACCACAGACATCTTCAAGGGGTTTTTAGCTGTATTCCTTTTAGATATGGGTATAACAAGTGGTAAAAAGCTAAATGAATTTATTAAAAAAGGCAAATTTGCGCTTGTCTTTTCATTAATCATTCCAATTGTAAATGGAAGTATTGTAGCATTTTCAAGTGGTTCTTTCGTATCAAGCATTGGTAATAGACTTTTGTTTGCAATATTGGCTGCAAGTGCTTCATATATAGCAGTACCAGCTGCAATGAAAATTGCAGTACCAAAAGCTAATCCAAGTATTTATATACCTATGGCTTTAGCTATTACATTCCCATTTAACATAACGCTTGGAATGCCGCTTTACTTATGCATTATTCAAAATACTTTTTAAATCAAATACTTATGAAAAAAACAGTAGAAACAATTGTGAACTCAAAAATTAAGCAACAAAATATTGATCTTGTTGATGGAACTTTTAATATTTCTGACGCCTCAGATATTATTAATGCAGTGTTAGATGTAAAAATAAACCATCATAAAATTAAAAGGCTGTCTATAAAAGAAGGTGATATAAATGACTTATGTGAGTATGATACGAATAGAATTAATGAGTTAATAAAAGCAAAAGAAGATGCCAAGACTTTTTTTAAAGACTTAAGATACTCTGGAAAGAAATTAAGAATTAATGGATTAATTACCATTGAAGCATTAGATTAGGTTAAATTGTTTTGAGTTAGTTTTTTAAAACCTATCAAACATTTAGTTTTGATAGGTTTTGTCTTTTTTAACCCCACATTTTATTGGATATACCCCAAAACCATCTATGAGTTATGTGACTTTTTGAACCATCCTGTGTCTAATTTTATAGAAAGTTGAAAATAATTTGAAACTTTTTGTAACATTACTCGACTTATTTACGTATAAACACTGAGTACCGAAATTATTCATAATTAATTTACAGGAGATTTATAGATGAGACAACTTAAAATTACGAAGCAGGTTACCAATAGAGAAACCGCTTCGCTAGATAAATATTTGCAAGAAATTGGTAAGGTAGACCTTATTACAGCAGACGAAGAAGTAGAATTAGCACAACGTATTAAAGCTGGAGATCAAATAGCTTTAGAGAAATTAACAAAAGCTAATTTACGTTTCGTAGTATCTGTGGCTAAGCAATACCAAAACCAAGGTCTTACACTTCCTGATTTAATTAATGAAGGTAACCTAGGATTAATTAAAGCTGCACAACGTTTTGATGAAACTCGTGGTTTTAAATTTATATCTTATGCGGTTTGGTGGATTAGACAATCTATCTTACAAGCTTTGGCAGAACAATCTAGAATTGTACGTTTACCATTAAATAAAATTGGTTCAATTAATAAAATTAATAAAACGTTTGCCTTCTTAGAGCAAAGTCATGAACGTCCTCCTTCTGCTGAAGAAATTGCAAAAGAGTTAGACATGACAATTAATGATGTTAAGGAATCTATGAAGAATTCGGGTCGTCATGTGAGTATGGATGCCCCACTAGTTGAAGGAGAAGATTCTAATTTATATGATGTTTTAAATAGTGGTGAATCTCCAAACCCTGATAAGGAATTATTACATGAGTCTTTACGTACTGAGATTGAGCGTGCTTTAGAAACGTTAACACCTCGTGAAGCTGATGTTATTAGATTATATTTTGGCTTAGGGAATCAACACCCAATGACTCTTGAAGAAATTGGAGAGACGTTCGATTTAACTCGCGAACGTGTAAGACAAATTAAGGAAAAAGCTATTCGTAGATTAAAACATACGTCTAGAAGTAAAATATTGAAAACTTATTTAGGATAGTTAATAAATAACTACTAAATTACCGCTACAACAGTTACACATAACTGTTCGTTTTTTGATTGATGAAAGAACCCCCGGCTGATTACCGGGGGTTTATTTTTTTAATTACTTTAAATACCCAATAAAAAAAGGTCTACTTTATAGGCTTTAGTTATATTTGCAAAAATTTTAAGAACATGAGCAAATTAATAGCACCTTCAATTCTAGCAGCCGATTTTGGAAACCTTCAAAGAGATGTTGAAATGGTAAACAATAGTGAAGCCGATTGGTTTCATATTGATGTTATGGACGGACATTTTGTTCCTAATATTTCATACGGTATGCCCGTTATTGCAGCTATTAAAAAACATGCAAAAAAACCTCTTGACGTTCATTTAATGATAGAAAAGCCTGAACGTTATATCGAAGAATTTGCTAAAGTAGGAGCAGATATCATTACTGTTCATTACGAGTCTACTGTTCACTTACACAGAACTTTAACCCAAATAGAAAATGCAGGGTGTAAGGCTGGTGTAGTTCTTAATTTAACCACTCCCGTTTCCGTTCTTGAAGATATTTTACCAAAATGTTATATGGTTTTATTAATGTCCATTAATCCTGGTTTTGGAGGACAAAAGTTTGAAGACATAACCTATAACCGTGTTAAAAAACTTAGAAAAATGGTAGATGAAAGAGGTTTAGAAACACGAATTGAAATTGATGGCGGTGTTTCTAACAAAAACATAAAAGCCCTTGTTGATGCTGGTGCAGATACTTTTGTTGCAGGCAGCTATATTTTTAAAAGTGAGAACCAAATAGAAACTATTAAGGATTTAAAGGCCTTAGCCAATTCTTAAAATTGACTAATAAAATAGTTCAGTAAATCTGTTGTGGTTACGATACCTACAAGTATACTATCATCTACTATTGGTAGCGCATGAAATTCTCTTTCTGCCAATATTTTAGCCACCTCCTTTATTGATGTTTTACTGTTTACAGTTACAACATCCTTAACCATAACTTGCTCTATTGTAAACATGTTGTACACAACCGAATCAATTGAATGTTCGTCTATATTCGAAATTTCAGCTAGGCTTATACGCATCAAATCCGTATAGCTTAACATACCTATAACAGATTCTCCCGTAACAACAGGCATATGTTTAATTCTATGCTTATTAAATAGCTTTTCAGCTCTTTCTAAATCATCAGATCGTGTTAATGCTATCACACTTTCTGTCATAATGGTTGAAACTGGAATATGATGTCTCATAACTTACCTTTTTCTTGCTAAAATTGCTTTAACAAATAGTTTATTAAATCTGTTGTAGTTACAATACCTACCAACTTATTATTTTCAACTACAGGTAAGGCATGAAATTCTCTTTTGGCAAAAATCTCAGCAATTTCCTTTATAGAATTTCTTGGAGATACACTTACCACGTTACGTTTCATAATCTGACTGATACTAAACATACTATAAACCATAGCATCTACATCTCCTTCATTTTCATTAGTAATATCAGCAAAACTTAACCTTTGTAAATCGGTATAACTTAACATTCCAACAACAGCATCTTTTTCAACAACAGGAATATGTCTAATGTGGTGATGTTTAAATAAATGTTCTGCTTTTTCTATTTCATCTGTCTTGTTTACAGTAATGACCTTTTCCGTCATTATTGTAGAAATTGGTGCCTTTCGTATCATAACACTTCATTTTTAGCTTAGTTCTTTAAAATTATTGAAGTAAATACTAAAAATTTATGATAAATATCATACCTATTCCTAATACCCTGGTATTTGAAAATTTAGCATTTGTTTTACAAGTACATAAATGCTTGGAAACTCACTTTTAAATTGTTTTGGAGTTTCAATGAAAGTCTCAATGATTACAGCCAAAAACTCAGATTGATTGGTATAGGCATATGCTCTAAAATAGTTAGAAGCTATTAATTCCTGTCTCAGTTCCTCGTTTTGAGATAGTAGTAACGATAATTCCTTGAATGAAGTGCTAAAAATTATGGAACTAACATCTCCTTCTTTTTTACTATTTAAATGAATGGCATGCGTAAATTCATGAATACCCAGATTTAGATTATCATTAGATATATCGTAACCTTCTTTAAAATCCTCCCATGATAAAACCAATGTTTTCATTTTTGGGTTAAATTCACCTTTATGGTATTCATTGTTCAAGTTGGAATAAAACGCCTTGGGATAAATCACAATTCTAGAAACTAATCCAATGTAAAAGTCTCTAAAACCAAAGGTTAGCATAACAGCCGTTGCCGAGATCAATACTTCCATTTCATCCGAAACTTCAATGCCTTGTCTTCCAATAAAATCTTTATCCTTTATAAATGATGCTACCCGATGATCAAACAAGCGTTTATGCCTTTCACTCAGTCTGTTATAAAATGTAAATTGATTTCTTAAAATTGACTTCTGTCTCTCATTAAGTGTCTTTTTAAAAAGATGAAAATGAATGTAAAATGGTTTTTTTCGCTTAACTACATATGCCATTTCTAAGAGCTTAAAGGCGTACCTAAAAGCCATAATAAAAAGTATAACGAATAAAACAATAAAGATGGTTTTGTTTTCTGAACTCAACGTATTTGTAACTAAGTGTAATAAGTTTTTATAAACGTAAAAGTACAATAAACGGTTGTCCGTTTAACTAGGTAAGCACATTTTTCTTAACATAATTAGATGGTGTATCTCCAAAGAATTTTCTAAAACATTTACCAAAATAATTAGGGTTACTAAAACCAACCATATAACTAACTTGAGCAATGGTGAATTTATTCTGTTCTAAAAGTTGCGCTGCTCTTTTTAGCCTAACCAATCTCATAAAATCATTAGGAGATTGCCCTGTTAATTTTTTTAGTTTTCTAAAAAAGGTAGATCTACTGGTATTCATATCTCGGGCTAACTCATCTATCCAGTACAATTCGTTATTCATATTAGCCTCCATAAAATCCATTATACGCTTTAGGAATTCTTCATCTAAAGAACTTAAGGTAATCTTCTCTGGTGTAATCTCTTTTTCTGTTTGAAAACGTTTTCTAATTAGTTCTCTAGATTCAATCAATTTATTCGTCCTTACCTCCAATAACTTAATATTAAACGGTTTAGGTATATAGGCATCGGCTCCAGACTCTACTCCTTTTATTCTATGTTCAACCGAGTTTAAAGCTGTTAGTAAGATGACTGGTATATGGCTTGTTCGGATATTTGTTTTTAGGGTATAACAAAACTCAATACCATCCATTTCTGGCATTAACACATCACTTATTACTAAATCTGGTAATTCCTTTAGTGCTAAGTTAAGAGCTTCTTTTCCGTTGTTGGCCTCAATAATATTGTACTTTTTATACAATCCTTCTTTAACCAAGTTTCTTATGTCTTCGTTATCATCAACTACAAGAATTTTATTTTTCTCCGTAGCCTCAGTATTCCATTCTTCTTCACCGACATCGAGGCGTTTATCATTCTCATCAATATCCTCATCGGTAAGCCTTTCAAAAACAGGAAGTTCAATAATTTCATCAGGTAATAAATGTCTATTTCCTATTGGTAGTTTTATGATAAAGCGTGTTCCTATTTCTTCTTTCGACTCTACACTTATTTCTCCATGATGTAAATCGACCAAGTCTTTCGTAATAGCTAATCCAACACCAATTCCTTTATTTTTTTTGTCCTTTTTATTGGTCTGATTAACTTGATAAAATCTATGGAAAACATATGGAAGCTTCTCTTCACTTATGCCAATTCCGTTATCTTCTACTTCAATCTGAACGTAGTTAACAGATATATCTCTTCCTTTTATATCCATTGCACTATGCATAGGTTTTTTAACGCGTACAGTGATTCTACCTCCTTCTGGGGTAAACTTTATAGCGTTAAAAATCAAATTGTTAAGTATCTTTTCCAGTTTATCCCAATCGAACCATACGCTTTCATCATATAGCTGACTTTCAAAGGCTATTTCAACTTTCTTTTTTCTTGCAGAGGCTCTAAATGAGAATGTTATTTCTCTTATGAAATTAATTATGTTTGCTTTTGTTGCACCGAGCTTTGTCTCTCCGACCTCAATTTTTCTGAATTCCATTAATTGATTAACCAATCGCAATAAAGATGCAGCATTCCTTTGTATAATCTTTAACTTAGACTTTAGTACATCATTACTTTTAACAGATGCCAACACCTCTTCTAAAGGATTTAGTATGAGGGTAATAGGTGTTTTAAAATCATGTGAAATATTAGTAAAAAACTGTAATTTCAATTTGTTAATTTCTTCTATTTCTTTTTGAAGTTTTAATGATGCTTGTTTTTGAGTTTTCATGCGGTAAAACGCAAAAACTGCCCAAAAAATCATAACAACTAACAGTACATATAATGCGTAAGCCCAATATGTAAACCAAAATGGTGGATTAATTTTAATAGCAATACTTGCCTCCTGATCACTCCAAACGCCATCGTTATTTGAAGCTTTAACTTTAAAATTGTAAGTTCTCGGGGATAAATTAGTGTAATGGGCAAAGGACATACCTTTAGAATCTATCCATTCACTATCAAAGCCTTCTAGCTTATACTTAAATTGGTTTTTTTTAGGTACAGCGAAATGGAGCGCTGCAAATTCAAAGGTAAGCGTGTTTTCGTGATGTTTTAAACTTATTTCTTCGTAAAGGTTAGATATAGATTTATTTAGAATAACTCTACCATTGTATTTTTTCCCAACTTCAATTTCTTCACTTTTAATTCTTAAAGCAGTTAGGGTTGATTTTGCCGGTATAGCATTCTCTTTTAAGTTTTCTGGATGAAAAATATTTAAGCCTCTTAAACCTCCAAAAAACAGATAACCATCCTTATTTTTAAAATGAGCGTTCATTCTAAAGTTATTACTCTGTAACCCATCATCCTTACTCAAATTTTTAAATTCTTCTGAAATTGGATTAAAAAGGGATATGCCATTATCTGTGCTTATCCAAAGGTTTTGATTATCATCTTGTAAAATACCATAAACCGCATTATTTGCTAAGCCATCTTCTTCCGTATAATGTTTAAATTCTGGAGTACCAATGCCATTTTTAGGAAGAGTCATTTTATTTAGCCCCCCTCCAAAAGTTCCAATCCAATAATTTCCTTGATTATCTTCATGTATTGAAAACACTGAATTATGGCTAAGGCTATTGGGGTTATTTTTATCATGTTGGTAGGTTATAAATTTGTCTTTTTCTCCTGCCTTGCCTCTTATTAGCAAGTTCAAGCCTCCAAATAAAGTTCCAATCCATATATTACCTTTACTATCTTCATAGAGGCAACTTACTTCTTTTCCACTTATACCATATTTATCATTTTTATCTGGCAAGTAAGATTCAACATTTGAAAAATCAAATTCATTACTATTTGGCTTTCTTTTCTTTTCCCATTTAGCCAATCCTCCCAATAGCGACCCAAACCACAGTACACCTTCTCTATCTTGAATAGAAGTAAATACTTCCATCATATTAATAGGAGATATATGAAAGGTTAATTTTTCGGCATCATTACTTATATCTGCATAAACTACGCCTCTAGTTGTACCCATCCAGAGAAAATCTCCTCGATCTTTGAGTACGGACCACACAGGCTGTTGTATCCTTAATTCACTATTAGCTAGAGCATTATCTAAATAATAATGCTGAAAATGTGGTTGAATATATGAATCTTTAACAAATTTGATTTTATTAAGGCCATTTTGAGTTGCCACCCATATATTGCTGTGTTTGTCTTTGGCTATACCGTTTATTGACGAATTTGATAAGGACTGCTTTGTTAGTGGGTTTTCACTAAGTGTAACTATTGGTTTTCTTTCTAAATCGGACTTATTTAATCCTCCTTCTTCGGTACCAACCCATAAAACATTAGTTTTATCTAAGAGGATAGTTTCTACATTACTACTACTTAAACTCTCAGCATCCGATGGATCTGGAACATAGGTACTGTAAGCATGAGTTTCGGTATTCAGAAGGTATAAGCCGTGTCCATAAATTCCTAAAAGCACTTGGTCTTCTAAAATTTCAATCATAGACAGAATTCCACCGTATTCATCATTATCTGTATTTTCAAGGTTAAATGAATACTCTCTAAAATTCTTTTCTTTGGGACTATTAAACGTTTTTGGATTATCTATTCTTATTAATCTAGTATCTTCTAAACTTACCCATAGTCTGTCTTTTTTATCTGTGTAGAGCATTTTAACGCTCTGCTCTAAATGTTTGAAACGTACGAACTCTTTATTTCCATTAACTTCAATAAGTTTATTTAGACCTCTAATTGTACCAACCCATAGCGCTCCCCATTTGTCTTTTGTTATTGAATGTATTTGATCATGATCTAAACTTGTGTCTTGGTTAGGTTTGTGAACGTATATTTTTGGTTGTTCTCCCAATAAATCTGAACCTTCAAAATGAAACAAGCCCGAATGCAATGTGCCTACCCATAGACCACCGTCTTCTTCAGGATAAATTGCTGTAACACGTGCATCTTCTAATACTTTTGGAAAGATTGTAAACTCCTGAGTAATTCTGTTGAATTTACATAGCCCTTTACCGGTACCTATTAGAATATTTCCTTGATGATCTAACTCCAATTCATAGACAGAATTATTTATTAAGCTATTTGGATTATTAGATTCATGTCTGTAAACAGAAAACCTTTGCCCATCATACTTATACAACCCGTTTGGCGTTGCAATCCATAAATAACCTTCCTCGTCCTGAATGACTTTCATCACAGAACTTTGGTTAAAACCTTTTTCGTCTATAAAATGCTTAAACTTTAAATCGGGCAATTGCCCAAATAAAGACATGCTAAATAAAAAAAAGAAAACTATTTGAAACCAGTACCTCAACTTAAAAATGGTGTTTAATAAGAATTACCTTAAACATTAAGCGGCCCAAGAACTTGAGCCGCTTCCTAAACTAAAACAATTTAATAAAACTAACTCTATAATCAAAAGCTAGAGTTTCTTTATTAATAACTAGGGTCTTGTGTTAAGACGTCTGGTCTTAAATCTATTTGTGATTGTGGAATTGGGAAATGATCATTCTTTCCTGCTTGATAAGTAGCACCTTGTATCCAGTTTAATCTACCGTTAGCTAACTCTGAATCCAAGTAATTACTAATAGTTTCTCCATCTATCCCCCATCTTACTAAGTCTTGAAAACGCATACCTTCTAAGGCAAATTCTAAACGCATTTCATGACGTACCGCTTTTAAGGCGTAATCTCTATCTGGGAATGATGTATACAATCCAAGATTATAATTCGCAGCAGGTTGATTTTCATCAATTACAATTGGGTCTCCAGATGCAAAAGTTGTATTGCTAATTCTTCCCATAACAATATCATCTTGTGCTCTTTCTCTAATTTGATTTACTAAATTCATTGCTGTTGGTAAATCATTTTCTTCAGCAGCTACTTCTGCTCTCCAAAGAATTACATGACTTAATCTAAACAGTCTCCAGTTGTTACCATTTAATCCAGCCGACCATGTTGGAGTTGCAATAGAAATATCTCTAAAGTTTCTCTTGTAGAACATGATCTTCTTATTAAGGAATGGCCCCATACCTGCTTGATCTAGCATCCAGTCACCACCACTCATTGGTCCCCAATCTAAGAAAGGAATACCTCTTCTTCCAATAGTCCAGTCTACTCTTGGATCTAAAGTTTCTGTAGTTGGAGTAAAAGCCTCAGTATCTAAAAGCCCGTAGTCTTCTAATAATAAATTATCCTGAAATGTATCTAAAAGAGGTAACCCATTAGCATCTACTTTAAATGCATTAAATAAATCAAATGTTGGTGCACTATAAGCACAACATAAACCAACGTCTGCACCTCTTGGGAATAATGTCCTGTGATCTGCTCCTGCATTTGCAAAACCTGCTCCATCGTTAACAGTATATTGAACTTCGAATATACTTTCTTCATTGTTTTGCTTCTCCTCATCATGATTATCATAAAAATGTGGCATTAAAGAAAATGGTCCATTGTTTATAATATCATCTAAAATAGGTCTTGCTTCTGCCCATTCTTGTTGAAATAAATGTACTCTTGCTTTTAAAGCTTTAGCCGCCCAACGAGAAGCTCTACCTACATCACTAGGAGTTTCATCCATATTATTATCTATACCCCATTGTAAATCTGCTTCAATATCATCCCAAATTTCTCTATCATTTGGTATTTCACTACCAACAACATCTTCTGTTACATATGGTACTCTTTCAATTTTGGATCTTAATTGAAAATGAAACCATGCACGTAACCATCTTGCCTCTGCTTCAAGTTGATTTGCTCTATCTGTTGGTATAGCATCACCAGCATTTCTAAGTACTCTTAATACATCGTTAGCTCTTGCTACACCATCATAGTTAGCAGCCCATAATCCTTCTAACCAAGGATTCGTTGGGTCTACTTCGTACCTTTCAATTAGGTTAATCGCACTCCAACCACCAGTTTGGTCTCCTCTGTGCATGTCATCTGAAGGTACATCTCCCCAAACCCAATTGGTTGCAGAAGCTTCTCCAGCACCACCTGGACCTCCTTGAGAATATCCATCTATAACCGAATATGCTCCTATTAATAGTAGATCTGCTCCAGCTTCATCCGATAGGGTTTCTATGGTAACCACCCCCTTTGGGAACTCTTCTAAAAACTCTTCCTTACAAGAGATTAATGTCATTAGCGCAACGGCTAAAAGACTTATTTTATAATATACGCTTTTCATAATTTATTTTTCTTTTAAATACCAATATTTACACCAAATATTATTTGTTTTGGAGATGGCCATGTACCTTCATCAAAACCTCTATTTATTTCATTTTCTGGAGTAACCTCAACATCTAAACCAGAATATGTATCAAATAATGTGATTAAGTTAGTTCCCATTAAGTATAAACGTAAACTTGAAAACCCAAACTTATCTAAAACTGAATCTGGCACATTATATCCTAATTGAATAGATTTCATTCTTAAGAAAGAACCATCTTCTATATGCATAGAATTAGTGTTTTGCTCAAAACTTGTAGTACTAGAAGCTTTTGGTAATACAGCATCGGCATTGTTTTCTAAATATGGGCTTCCCCAAGAACGGAACAATCTGTCTGATGCCTTAGGCCCTTGGAATAATCCCCAACGTGTAAAACGATCATGATAGTTTACAACATCATTTCCAACACTTGCATACCAAATTGATGTTAAGTCAAAGTTCTTGTAGTTAATTCCTAAGTTTAAACCAGCTGTAAAATCTGGATGAGGATTACCTATCCAAGTTCTATCATCTGGAGTAATTACACCATCTCCATTTACGTCTCTAATCTTTAAGTTACCTGGCTCATTATAATCTCCATTTGCAGGATGTCCATCAGCCTCGGCTTGTGTTTGGAAAATTCCATCTACAACATAACCATAGAACTCTGGGAAAGCTCTACCTGTAATAGCCCTAGTATATCTTTGTCCTCTTTCACTTCTTCCTAAAAGCTGATCTCCTTCTGTACCAGATAGCTTTGTTACCTCATTTTTATAAGTAGACATGTTTAAACCTATGCTATAACTAAAGTCTTCACTTACCGTCTTTCTGTAATTTAATTCAATATCAAGACCTTTGTTATCCATTGTACCTACGTTAACAAATGGTGCAGTAGCCTGTCCATCAATAGCAGGAATTGTAGTTCTAAACAACATATCTCTTGTAGACTTCTTCCATAAATCGACGCTTAAATCTAAACCTCCAAATAACGTTGCATCTATACCAAAGTTTGTAGATTCCGTAGTTTCCCATTTAGCATCTGGATTTCCAAAAGCTGTAGATTGGTACCCTAAAGAAATGGTACCATCGCTACCTCCAATACCGTAGTAAGAATTACCTAAACCAGATCCAAATGTTGTAAATCCGTTGTAATTTCCAATTTGGTCATTTCCAGATTCACCCCAACCAGCTCTAAACTTTAATCTGTTTAACCAACCGCTAGTACCTGCCATAAAAGGTTCTTCAGAAATCATCCATCCAGCTGATACCGCAGGAAAGACACCATATCTATTATTAGCACCGAATCTAGACGATCCATCTCTACGAACTGTTCCCTCAATCATATATTTGTCTTTATAAGAATAGAATGCTCTTGAGAACAAAGAGAATAATGACCAAGTTGCAGCGTTTGAACCATTAGTTACAGCTTCTGCACCAGAACTTAAGAAGAAGAATTCATCACTAGTAGAAATGAACCCTGCTCTACCTGCTGTTACTAAATCAAAATCAAACTTTGTAGACTCCATACCAGCAAGTAATTCAAAACTGTGTATATCATTAAAAGTTTTAGCATAGCTTGCTGTGTTTGTAAAGTTCCATGTCAAGTTGTTACTACGTGTTTCTGACAATGTATTTACAAACGTACCATTAGTGTTTTCTGGATCTCCAAACCTTGGATCATGGTTACTAAACCAGTTCATGTTATAACCAAAAAGAGATTTAACTGTAACGTTTTTAAACGGCTTAACTTCTACATAGAAATTACCTACTAGATTTAAGTTCTTTCTTAAATCTTTTCTCGAACGGTAAAGATGTCCAACTGGATTTGGACCATCATTTAAGTTACCACCAACAACACCTCCTGCATAATTTCCACCTTCATCAAAAATTGGAATTAACGGACTTGTTTCTACGTAAGCATTAAAACCTGGAGTATTACCTTTACTTTCTGTTAAAGTTGCACCCAAGCGCTGCCCAATTGTTAACCAATCTGTAACTTCAGATTCTACATTGGATCTAAATGCATATCTATTAAAAGAGTTGTGTTTAAAAACACCTTCTTCGTCAAAGAAACTAGCATTAAAAGAGTAGATTGTTTTTTCAGAACCACCAGTTACAGATAAGTTATAATCTTGTAACAATGCAGATCTAAAACTTTCTTTCATCCAATCGGTACCGTTAGGATTTGTTAACGTAATAGGATAATTTCTTTCCTCATAAAGCGAAGGATCTGTAGACGGGTCTCCAAAAGAACCTCCATTAGGGAATAAGTAATCATTAAACCTTGTTGCCGTAATATCATTAGGATCAAAAGTAAAATGAGCATGACTCGGTGTAATACCGTCATTGGTTTGTTCTAACCAAATCATCTGCCCAATTAAATTAGGGTCAGTAACTAAGTCATACTTTGCATTACTTTTACCAACACCTGTTCTTACGTTAAAGTTAAATTTTAAAGCTTGATTCTTTCTACCTGATTTTGTAGTAATAAGAATTACACCACTAGCACCTCTTGCTCCATAAATAGCAGTTGAAGATGCATCTTTTAGAACCTGCATAGATTCTATTTGATCTGGTGGAGGCACTGCTCCTCCAGTTACACCATCTACAATAAATAATGGTGAGTTTCCATTAATACTTCCAAGACCTCTAATTCTAATTTGAGCTTGTTGACCAGGTCTTGCTGAAGCTACTACAGTTACACCAGAGGCACTACCTTGTAAGGCTCTTGTTGCATCTGCCGATGGTTGCGCTTCTAAAAAATCTTCATCAACAGAACTAACAGCACTTACTATGTCTGTCTTCTTTCTTGTACCATAACCAATTAAAACAACTTCATCTAATGCTTCTGCATCTTCCGATAGTTTAATATTAATTGTTGTACTAGAGCCAACAGTAACTTCTTTTGTTTGAAACCCAGTATAAGACGCTACTAGTACATCTCCAGGATTAACAGAAATAGAATAATTACCATCAAAATCTGTTACAGCTCCCTTAGATGTTCCCTTAACAATAATGTTTGCTCCTGCCAAAGGAATATCTGTGTCATCTGTTACTGTTCCACTAACAGTTAATGATTGACCGTAAATTAAGGCTGAACCACAAAGAAAAAAGAGTAAAGTTGAAAGCCTCTTTTTCTTAAATTCAAATACACTTAATAAGTAGTTAATAAAATAAATTTTCCTCATAATTTAAGTTTAGTTATGAATTAATAATTAGTTGTTTAGTTTAAGTCCCTCGCGTAAGAGCGCTCAAAACAATTTTTATGAGGATGCAAATTATAACTAAGGTGAGTTCCAAATGAGCACAAATACTTCAAATATGAGTAAAAATCCATCATTGCACCCTAAAACTATAAATCGAGAATTTTTTAAGTAAATAATTATTAAATTCACATATATTCTTCATTTTAATTAACAGCATCTTAAAACGAACAAGAAATCCGTATGTGTTTATCCCTTAATTTTAGGCTTTTTATACTGTATTTTTGCATTGCTATTTTTTTTCATTCTTGCTCCAAAAAAAAGAATACGTACCCACTTTTAGAAACGGACAAACACTTTACAAGGGTAAATTCTGACCATACTAGAATAAAGTTTAATAATACGCTTACGGAAACTAGTTTAGAAAATCATATTGTAAATGAGAACTTTGTAACTGGTGCTGGGGTGGCAATTGGAGACATTAATAATGATGGTTTACCTGATATTTACTTTTCCGGTAATCAAGTTGAAGACAAACTCTATTTAAATAAAGGTGATTTAATTTTTGAAGACATCTCAAAAAGCTCAGGTATAGCTTCATTTAATTCATGGTCTACAGGTGTAACTTTTGCAGATGTAAATGCCGATGGTTACCAAGACATCTATGTTTGCAAAGTAAGTATGAACGCAAAACAAACAGGAGAAAACCTTCTGTTTCTAAACAATGGCGATTTAACATTTACTGAATCTGCCAAAACCTTTAGGATTAATGATGCTGGTAATTCTGTTCAGGCTAACTTCTTTGATTACAATAAGGACGGCTTACCAGACATATATCTTATTAACCAACCTCCTGGTTATGGGAATAGGGCTTCTGGCAAATCACCATTAAAACATAGAAACCCAAAATTCAGTGACAAACTTTATAGAAATCTTGGTGGCAATAAAGGCTTTGTTGAAATCTCAAAAATTGCAAAAACGAATAACCTATCTCATGGTCTTTCTGCCTCAATTGGAGATCTAACTAACAACAACTGGCCCGACATATATGTAACCAACGATTATGACAAACCAGACTATATCTATAAAAACAATACTAAAGGCGCCTTTGAAAACATTGCTCAATCGGCATTAAAGCACATGTCTAATTTTAGCATGGGAAGCGATATAGCAGATTATGATAATGATGGCTTTTTGGACGTTTTTGTAGTAGATATGGTCGCAGAAGATCATAAACGTATAAAGACTAATATGGGCGGTATGAATCCGGAAGACTTTTGGGCTATTGTTAACAATGGTTGGCATTACCAGTACATGTTTAACACGTTACAGCACAATAATGGCAATTCAACTTTCAGCGATTTGGCTCAAATTGGTGGTGTATCTAATACCGACTGGAGTTGGGGGCCTTTAATGGCGGACTTTGACAATGACGGGTACAAAGACATCTTTGTAACTAACGGTATTAAGCGCAATATGCGTTTTAGTGATGTAAACAACAAGTACAAAAAGATTCTTGATAGTATTGAAGTTGAAGCCAAAAAGCAAAACAAAAAATTTCAAGATTTAATTGATGTTCTTAAGTTGGCTAAAATGGCCCCAACAGACAAACTTAACAACTACATCTATAAAAATAACGGTGATCTAACTTTTGAAAACAAAATAGAAGAATGGGGATTTAACCACGCTTCTTTATCTAATGGAGCAAGTTATGCTGACCTAGATTTAGACGGTGATTTAGACTTAATAGTAAGTAATATTGATGAAGAGGCCTTTGTATATAGAAATAATACCTCTGAAAGAAAAAAAGGAAATTATTTAAAGGTACATCTTAAATCTCCTAACAACGCTAATTTATACGGTTCTAAAGTTAAATTGTTTAAAAATGATTCTCTTTGGCAAATGATAGAACTTACCAATAACCGAGGTTATATGTCCAAAAGCGATGATATTGTTCATTTTGGTTTAGGTGCCATTGAAAAAATTGAAAAAATTGAAATCATTTGGCCCAATATCACCTCTACTATTCTTGAAAATATAAACAGCAATCAACTCTTAGTATTAACTCCGAAAAACCTTGAAAACTCTAATAATCCTAAGAGAAATAAAACAATTTTTAAAGACATAACAACTGCCACAAAGCTATCATATAGTCATATTGAGAACAATTACAACGATTTTAATAAAGAGGTGTTACTACCGCATAAAATGTCCGAATTCGGTCCTTACATCTCTGTTGGAGATGTAAATGGCGATCAACTTGAAGATATTTTCATAGGTGGTTCGGCAGGAAACCCAAGTTCATTATTTCTTCAAAATACCGATGGAACTTTCATTGAAAAAACTAATCAACAATGGCAAAAGGATAAGGATTATGAAGATATGGGTTCCACTTTTTTTGATATAGATAATGACGGTGATTTAGACCTATACGTTGTTAGTGGAGGTAATGAATTTTCAGAAAACAGCAAATTGCTATCAGATAGATTATACTTAAATGATGGTATTGGTAATTTTTCAAAATCGCATAACCGAATACCTAAAAACACAATTAGTGGATCTATTGTGGAAAAAGCAGATTATGATAATGATGGTGACATAGACCTTTTTATTGGAGGCAGATTAACGCCTCAAAAATATCCGTTTCCAACGAGTAGTAAAATTTTAGAAAATAAAAATGGAATTCTTGTTGATGTTACCAATACGACGTTGCCAAGTTTAAATAACATTGGCCTTATAACCTCAGCTAAATGGGTAGACATAGACAAAGACAAACGTCTTGATTTGGTTATTGTTGGTGAATGGACCCCTATTTTAACTTTTATAAATAAGGGCAATAAGGGTTTTGAAGAGGTTACTTTTGAAGGTTTACAAAATTCCAATGGTTGGTACTACAAGGTGGAAAGTGCAGATGTAGATAATGATGGAGATAATGACCTAGTTATTGGTAATCTTGGACTCAACTATAAATACAAAGCAAACAGAAATGCACCGTTTCAAGTTCATAGTTATGACCATGATAAGAATGGTACAAATGATATTATTCTTAGTTATTATGATCATGGGCAGGTATACCCCATTAGAGGGAGGTCTTGTTCAATTGAACAAATTCCTTCTTTAAAAGAGAAATTCCCAACTTTTGAGTCGTTTGGAGATTCAAATCTAAGTGACATATACGGCAATGCTTTAAACAATGCCTTAAACCTAAAAGCCTTTACATTCTCATCATATTATGCCGAAAACATTAATGGCAAAGATTTTGTTTTGCATCAGCTACCTAATTTGGCCCAAGTATCTAGCATAAACAATATTTTGATAAAAGACTTTGATTCTGATAATGCACTAGATATTTTAATTTCAGGAAATCTATATGGTTCTGAGATAGAAACGCCTAGAAACGATGCTGGTATTGGCCTTTTTCTAAAAGGAAATGGAAAGGGACAGTTCAATCCCATTCATTTAAATCAAAGCGGTTTTTATGCACCAAATGACGCTAAGGACATGAAATCTCTTAAAATTGGCAATAGAAATGCAGTTATTATTGGAAATAATAAAGCCCAATTACAACTATTGGCCTACTAAGTCTAAATGCCCCAAATAGACTTTCATTTGAATCTATTTGACACTTATTAAAAGTGCAAAGGTTCTATTTTTAAAACATGAAAGTATTACTACGAACCCTATTCTTTTCAGTCGCTCTAACAACTACTGTTTTTGGGCAACAATTTGATTTGCAAAACCTAAGTGTTTTTAATAATATTCATACCAATTATGGCAATGCAGTAGCAGATTATGATTTAGATGGAGACCTAGATGTCTTTATTGTAGCCTATAAAGCTTCCACCCCAAAAGATAGAACCTCATGGAGCAGACTACTTAATAACAGAAACAGTACTCTTGAAGATGACATTCAGTTTTCGGGACCATTAGCCAGAGAGGCATATAATAACGACTGGGGTTTAAGTTTAGGAGCTTCATGGGGCGATTTTAATAATGACGAATACCCAGATCTCTTAATTGCAAATCAAAACACCACAGAATTATACCAAAATATGCAAGATGGTACTTTTAAAAATATAACTGCCACGTCAAACATTGAATCATGTGCTTCTTGCAACAATGCTGGAGGCTTATGGTGGGATTTTAATAATGATGGCTTTTTAGACCTTTACCTATATTTTCTAGACACTAAAAACAAACTCTATAAAAATAATGGCGATGGAACTTTTACCCTAACCGATAATGCCCTTGGATTAAATGACCCAAGTAGAACTTGGTCCTGTCTGCCTATTGATGCCAATAATGATGGTTGGCTAGACATATATGTTGTGAATGACTTTGGGTTGAGCAAATTTTATGTAAATAACAATGGAGCATCATTTACTGAAGCTACTAAAGCTTATAATTTAGAAAACAAAGGTTGCGGCATGGGTTCTACAATTGGAGACTACAACAATGATGGTATTTTTGATATCTATGTAACTAATATTGCTGAGTCTCTTGTTAATCCTTTGTTTAAAGGCACTAGTACCAACATTTTTGAAAACACCACCTTGCAGCAAAAGGTCGGAAACGGTAATTTTGGCTGGGGTACCAATTTTTTTGATGCCGATAATGACGGTGATCAAGATTTATATGTAGTTAATGGGCATGAAGACCTACATTACAAAAACGTGTTTTTTAAAAACCTACTTACCGAAGGTGAAAACTTCTTTGAGAACTGGTCTAACGCATCAAAAGCCAATGGAATGGCTAACGGCATGTCTACAGAAGTGTTTGACTATAATAACGATGGTTATTTAGATATTTTAGTAAGCAACACCAATGATAAGCCCTATTTATACAAAAATACAACAGCGCAATCTAACGCTTGGGTGCAAATAAACCTTAAAGGTACAACTGTAAACAAAAATGCAGTAGGTTCAAAAGTTAAGGCTTATGTTAAAGATAATACTCTTCACAGATTTCATCATGGTGCTTCTATTATGGGACAAAGCATTAAGCCCGTTCACTTTGGGTTGGGAACGGCAAAAAAAATTGATAGCATATCTGTTTCTTGGCCAAATGGAACCAAAGAAGTGATTTATAATATTGCTACAAATCAAAAAATCACCATAACAGAACAACAAGGAATGACCTTTGGAGACAATTACGTTCCGACTGAGGAAGAGGAAGAGGAAGAGGAAGGCGAAAAGGATATACAAGAAGACTTACCTACGAACTTATCTGTAAACACAATGCCAAATCCTTTTTCAAATTTTATTGATTTTCACATTGAATCTAATTCATTAGAAACTTCAGAAATTGTCATTGAAATATTTACGTTAAATGGTATTAGAATAGAAAAGATAGTTGATACCAAGCCAGAAGACCTTAATAAATGGACAAAACGCTGGCAACCAAACGCCACGAACACATCTCTAACACCTGGTATTTATTTTTACAACATTAGTTATAATAACCAAAGAAAAATTGGCAAATTAGTTTTTACACCTTAACACGGTAAAGTTTAGACCTTTTTTTTGATATAATTTGAAGGAGAGTCTCCAAAGAACTTTCTAAAACACTTCCCAAAATAACCAGGGTCTGAAAATCCAACCATATAGCTAACTTGAGAAATGGTTAACTCGTCCTGCTCTAGTAATTGGGCTGCTCTTTTTAGACGAACCATTCTTATAAAGTCATTTGGTGACTGCCCTGTTAGCTTTTTTAATTTTCTAAAGAAAGTAGACCTACTGGTATTCATGTCTGATACTAAGTTATCAACCCAATAGGAATCATTCCCCATGTTGGCTTCCATTAAATCCATAATTTTCTTTAAGAATTCCTCATCTAGAGAATTTAATGTCACCTTTTCTGGTGTTAGTTCTTTTTCGGTTTGAAAACGCTTACGCATTAATTCTCTGGATTCAATTAACTTTTCTGCCCTAACCGAAAGTAATTTCATTTTAAAAGGTTTCGGGATATAGGCATCTGCTCCAGACTCTAAGCCTTCAATTCTATGTTCAACGGAATTTAGTGCTGTTAATAGTATTATGGGTATATGACTTGTTCTAATATTGGATTTGAGTGCATTTGTTAACTCTATACCATCCATTTCCGGCATTAAAATATCACTAACTATTAAATCTGGCATTTCTTTCAGTGCCACATTTAGACCTTCTTTACCGTTTTCTGCTTCAAAGACCTTATAAACTTTAGAGAACCCTTCTCTAATAAGAAGGCGAATATCAGGATTGTCATCAACCACCAAAACAGAATTTTCAAAATCGTTTTCAGTTAATTCTTCATTAATTCCTAATTCACCATTCAATTCCTCTGATTCCACATCAAAATTTGTTACTAAATCTGAAACAGCGGGTTCTACAATTTCCTCTGGTAATAAATGTTCCTTTCCTAACGGTAATTTAATGGTGAACTTTGTGCCTTCCCCTTGCTGAGATTCTACTTCAATTTTCCCATGGTGCAGTTCTACCAAATCTTTAGTTATTGCTAGTCCTATCCCAGAACCCTTTCTAGTTCTTTTTCGTGTTTGATTAACCTGATAAAATCTGTGAAACACAAATGGTAATTCATCCTTCTTTATACCTACACCATTATCCTCTACTTCAATACTTAAATATTTTAGTTTTAGATGCTGATCATTAATTGCAATGACATCGGTATCTACCGTTTTTAATACTCTAACCTCTATCTCTCCTCCCGCATTTGTAAATTTAATTGCGTTAAAAATTAGGTTATTCAGTATTTTTTCGAGCTTGTCCCAATCAAACCATATTTCAAAAGTCTTTAATTCACTTTCGAAAGAAATAGACACTTCGTTTTTCTTTGCTGAGGCTTTAAACGAGTTTGTAATCTCTTTAACAAACCTTATCACATTAGATTTAGTTGCAGCTAATTTTGTTTCTCCGACTTCAATTTTTCTAAACTCCATTAATTGATGCACAAGTCTTAATAATGAGTTTGCATTTCTTTGAATAATTTGAAGCTTGGGTTTCACTAATGCATTATCTCCAATAGATTCTAGAAGCTCTTCTATAGGGTTTAAAATTAGCGTTATTGGTGTTTTAAACTCATGAGAAATATTTGTAAAAAATTGAAGTTTTAACCTATTTACCTGTTCAATTTCTTTTTGAACTTTAACGGCTGCTTTTTCTTTTTCCTGAAGGCTTAAAAATGAAATTATTGCAAAGATTATTGCAGATAATACTAGTATGTAAATAGAATATGCCCACCAAGTATACCAAAAAGGAGGCTCTATTCTGAAATTAAACGTTGCCGGAACTTCATTCCATACGCCATCATTATTAGAAGCCTTTACTTTAAAAGAATAGTTTCCAGAGGGTAAGTTCGTATAATGCGCAAAAGACAATCCTTTAGAATCTTGCCAGCTATCATCAAAACCATCTAACTGATACTTGAATTTATTTTTTTCGGGGGCTGCAAAGTGTAAGGCTGCAAACTCAAAAGTTAATGTATTTTCGTGATGTTCTAACTTAGTTATTCTATCAACAGCTCCTGATTTTTCTTCTAAAATAACTCTTCCATTATGTGTTTTGCCAATTTCAATAAGTTCATTTTTTATTTTAAACCCTGTTAATTTTGGTTCTGCGGGAATGTCATTGTCTGTTAACGTTTCTGGATGAAAAATGTTTAACCCCTTTAGTCCTCCAAAAAACAAATAATCATGTTTGTTTTTGTAATAGGCATTTTTTCTAAAGTTATTACTTTGTAAACCATCACCTTTTTTAAAGTTCTTAAAGCTTTTATCTTTAGGATTAAAGCGAGATATACCATTATCTGTACTCATCCATAAATAGCCATTTTCATCTTCAAGAATACCATATACCGCATTATTTGCTAAGCCATCTTTTTCTAAGAAATGTTCAAAAACCGGATCTCCGTTTTCATCCAAAGTCATTTTATTGAGTCCTCCTCCAAAAGTTCCCAACCAATAGTTTCCATCTTTATCTTCATAAATAGAAAACACTGAATTATGACTTAGGCTTTTGGGGTTATTGGGTTCATGAAAATAGGTTACAAATCTATCCTCATTTTGCCTTTTACCTTTTTTAAGAAGGCTAATCCCTCCTTGAAGGCCTCCAACCCAAATATTACCTTTACTATCTTCTAGCAAGCAACTTATAAAATTGCTTCCGATACTAAATTCATTGTTTATATCGGACTTGTAATGGGTAACATTTGTAAAATCATACTTACCATTCTTTTTGGTTTTCTTCCATTTTACTAATCCATCACTGAAAGACCCAAACCACAAAGCCCCTTCTTTATCCTGAAGTATAGAAAAAACATTGGGCAACTTTATAGGTGTTTGCTCATGTGAAACCCTTTGACTTTCCTTGTTAAACTGCATCTGGTATACAGATTCCTTGCCTAACCAATACGTTCCTTCTCTATCTTTAAAAATTGATTTAACGGTTTGTTGATTCGTAAACCCACTTGTCTCATTAATTCTTTCGTAAAAGAAATGCTTAATACTCGGCGACTGGTAATTCTCCTTAAACTGAATCTGATTTAACCCATTTTCAGTACCAATCCAAAGACAGTTATCGGCTTCAAGAATTGCATTTACAGAAGCGTTACTTAGTGTATTCTCAGAAAGTTTATTTCTCGTTAAAAAGTAAATGTTTTTGTTTTGTAAATCACATTTATTTAATCCACCAACCTCAGTTCCTACCCAAAGGACGTTAGTTTTATCTACCAAGATGGTCTTAATACGTCTATTACTTAGAGTTTCTTCATACGTATCGTTTGGCGTATAGAAGTTAAAACTGCCTGTTTCTATATTTAAGTGGTACAAGCCGTAACCATAAACACCAATCCAAAGTTTACCCTCAAAATCTTCTTTAATATTACTAATATTGCCATAACTCTGTTGAGATGTTTCTAAGTTTAAAGAATAATTATGAAAGCTCTCTTTGTTTAATGCATGTACACTGGTGGGTTTATCTAAACTCCATAGACCTGTTCCCTTTTCACCAACAACGAACTTTCCTGAACGTGTTAAAAACATAGCATCTACGGCATTATTAAAGCCTGGCACCGTGACGAAACTCTTAGCGTCCGATTTAGGAGCATACATTCTATTTAATCCCTTTTCGGTACCAACCCAAAGATTACTATGCTTATCCTTTGCAACGGATAGAACAGAATTACTATTTATAACATCAGATTGATAGGGCTGATAATAAAAGTGCTCTAAGGTTTCTTCTTGAGCATTGGGCTTTATAATATGGTATAGTCCAGATGTCTTTGTTCCTATCCAGATAGATCCGTCATCTTTATCTGAATAAATTGCAGTAATGTCTTTAAATGAAAGATTGCCATCTGCATGTTTAAACGTTTGGTTGTTTAGGTCTAAAGTACAAAGACCTCCAACGGTACCAATCCAGAGGACGTTGTTAGCATCAACTAACAACTTTGTTATCATATTATTGATGAGTCCTTCGGAATCATCTATATTACTTCTATAAACTGTAAATCTTTGTCCATCATATTTGTAAAGACCATTAGCAGTTCCTATCCATAAAAACCCGTCTCTATCTTGTACAACATCTAATATAGTATTTTGCGTTAAGCCCTTATCGTCAATAAAATGTTCAAATTTTAAAGTATTTGATTGACCAAAAGCCATGATGGTGTATACCAAACAAAACAGAATAGAAATGTACTTTATCTTTATTTTGATGCTCATAGATTACCTGTTACACTTTAAAAACTACCCACTTTTAATTCTTTAATTTAACATTTTTTTCTTGACAAATTTTGAAGGCGATTCTCCAAAGAACTTTCTGAAACATTTTCCAAAATAGCCAGGATCTGAAAAACCAACCATATAACTAACTTGTGCAACGTTTAGCTCGTTTTGTTCAAGGAGTTGAGCGGCTCTTTTTAGCCTAACAATTCTAATAAAATCATTAGGAGACTGACCTGTTAGCTTTTTTAATTTTCTAAATAATGTTGATCTACTGGTGTTCATATCTTTTACCAATTGATCTACCCAATACGACTCGTTACTCATATTAGCCTCCATTAAATCCATGATTTCTCTTAAAAATTGCTCATCTACAGAATTTAAGGTTACTTTTTCTGGAGTTATTTCTTTTTCCGTTTGAAAACGCTTACGCATTAGGTTTCTACTTTCAATTAGCTTCTCTACCCTTACTGATAATAACCTCATTTTAAATGGCTTGGGAATATAGGCATCGGCACCAGACTCCAGACCTTCTATTCTGTGTTCAACAGAGTTCAATGCGGTTAAAAGAACCACAGGTATGTGGCTTGTTCTAATATTTGCTTTTAGGGCAGCACATAACTCTATACCATCCATTTCTGGCATTAAAATGTCACTAATAATTAAGTCCGGCATTTCTTTTAAAGCCTTATTTAAACCTTCATTACCGTTCTCCGCTTCAAAAACTTTGTATGTCTTAGCAAGTCCATCCTTAACTAAAAGCCGTATATCTGGGTTATCATCTACTACGAGCACAGATAATTTTGATTTATCTTCCTCAACATTTAACTCTTCCTCTAGTATAAATTCTGAATCATCAACTTCAATAAAAGGTTCTGGATTCTTTATTCGAACCATTTCTTCTTCCAATAAATGTTCATTCCCCAAAGGAAGTTTAATTTTAAAACAACTTCCTTCTCCTTCTGCAGATTCTACTGTAATATCTCCATAATGTAAATCCACCAAATCTTTGGTAATGGCCAAACCGATACCCGATCCTTTATTTGCATGTTTTGAAGCATTGTTTACCTGATAGAACCTATGAAAAACATATGGGAGTTCTTCCTTGATTATTCCTTCTCCGGAATCTTGTACCTCAATTTGTAAATACTTCACAGACATTCCTCTGTCCTCTATGGGTAAAAGACTTTCTTCTAAAGGCTTAACTATTTTAACTGTTATATTACCAGTGCTTGGCGTAAATTTTATAGCATTGAAAATTAAATTGTTCATTATTTTCTCAAGCTTATCCCAATCAAACCAAACGTCTAGTTTAAAATAGTCACTTTTAAAATCAAGATTAACATTCTTCTTTTTCGCAGAGGCCTTAAAGGAAAGTGTTATCTCTTTTAGAAAACTAACAATATTGGCTTTTGTAGCTCCTAATTTAGTCTCACCTACTTCAATCTTCCTAAATTCCATTAATTGATGTACCAAACGCAATAAAGAATTGGCATTTCTTTGTACTATTTTTAATTTTGATTTAACAGAAACACTATTAGTTGCTGATTCTAAAAGTTCCTCTATTGGATTTAATATTAAAGTAATTGGTGTTTTAAATTCATGCGAAATATTCGTAAAAAACTGCAATTTTAGCCTGTTAACTTCTTCTACTTCTTTTTGAATTCTTAAAGATGCCTTTTGTTGAGATCTTAAATTAAAATAAGACTGAATTCCCCAAAACACTCCTAATATACATAGGCCATAGATTCCATACGCCCACCAGGTTAACCAAAAAGGTGGTGTTATATGAATGTTTATTTGCGCAGGATTATTGTTCCATAGACCATCATTATTCGACGATTTTACTTTAAAAACATAGTCTCCAGGAGCTAAATTCGTATAAGAGGCGTACCTTTTTGCCGAACTTGTTCCTTGCCATGATTTATCAAATCCTTCTAATATATACTCAAAACTATTTTTTTGAGGCGCCACATAATGCAGAGAAGCAAAGTCAAAGGACAAATTATTTTGAAAATGCTTTAGTGTTATAGACGCTGTTTTACTAACTACATTGTTTAGAATAACCTTACCGTCTACCTCCTCCCTCACTTCTACCGCTTTGTTAGAAATTAATAAATTGGTAATTACAGTTCCAGGAATAAAGGTGTTTTCTCTTAGCTTTTGAGGATAAAAAGTGTTAAAGCCATTAACTCCTCCAAATAAAAATTCCCCATCTTTTCTTTTTAAACATGCTAACTCTTGAAACTCGTTACTTTGCAGACCATCATTTACATCGAAGTTTTTAAACACTTCGGTTTTATAGTTTAATTTAGATATTCCCTTGTTAGTGGATACCCAAAGATTTTCACTCTCATCAATTAATACACCTTTTACAACGTTGTTTGGCAATCCGTTAGATTCCGAATAACATTTTGTAACCACATACCCGTTTTCTTGTTTTTCAAGTTTATTTAACCCTCCTCCTAGTGTTCCTATCCAAATATTTTTGTTGGCATCTTCATTAATAGACAATATGTAATTGTGAGATAACGTGTTTTTTTCATTTTCACCTCTTTTAAAGACTTTAAACCTTGGTACTTTTTCCGAAGCTTCTTCTGCCGTTAACATTCCTAAACCACTACTGGTTCCCACCCAAATATTTCCTTCACTATCTTCTTTAATGTTTCTAATAATATCTCCAGGAATACTTGTTGGATTATTTAAGTCATAAGTAAACCGTTGTTTATCATAACTTTTGTTATCCTCATTTAAAATCCAGCGATATAATCCGCCACTATAGGTTCCAATCCACAAATAATTTCTACTATCAACTAGAAGAGAAAAAATACTATTATCAAAGTCGTTTATAGGACTTATATTTTTAAAACTTGTGTTATCTGGGTTAGTAATTTCAAGTTCATACATAGACGGAATACCCTGTCCGCCAAATAATAAAAACTTTTTATTGCCTTTCTTTATTTCTTTTATGGCGTAAACATTAAGTAAGTCATTAAACTTACTATAATCGTTATAATCTTTAGTTGATTTAAGCCTGTTTAAACCACCTCCTTCGGTACCAACCCATAACGTATTATTGGAGTCTTCAAAGAAAGATCTAATCTTATCATAACTTAAACTTTTAGGGTCTAGGGTCTTTCTTATGTGCAAAAATTCTTTTCTATTTGGATCATATTTGTTTACACCTCCTCCATTTGTACCTGCCCAAATAATACCTGTCTTATCTCTGTACAAAGACATGATATTATTCTTGCTTATACTGTTAAAATCTTTTGGATCGTAAATAAACGTGTTTAAAATTTTAAAGGTTTCATTCGCCATATCCATTTTTAATCTCCACAATCCTTTATTAGTGCCTACCCAAATAATATTATCATTAATTAAAATATTATTGAAAGAACCTTCAATAACCTTTTCAAAAACCAGGGTATTATCCTTAACACGCTGAAAGAACAAACCATCATTTGTAGCAACTAAAAGCTTTCCATTTATTTCTCTTATTTCTCTAACGGCGGCAATGGGCAAGCCCAAATCTCTATTTGCAAGACGCAGATATTCATCCCCGTTACTTTCTCTAGACAATCTATAAAGCCCTGCATATCCACCAACCCAAATGAGCCCGTTTCTATCTTCATAAATTGTATTGACGGATTGATTATTTCCACTAATAAAAATATCATCCTGCTCTAATTTGTAGTGTTTAAATTTAAGAGGCTCGTTCAAATTCTTTAAATCGAGCATATTTAGACCATTTCTTGTACCAATCCAAAGTCTGTTCTCTTTATCCCTATAAAGCTCACCAATATTATTACTAGTTAATCCATTACCCCCTTTTTTATCCGTTTTATAGGTTACAAAAGTCTCTTTTGTCCGATCAAAAAAGACCAAGCCTTCTCCGGTTGTTCCAATCCATAGGTTACCATTTTGATCTTTTTCAAGGGTATATATTAAGTTACTAGGTATACTTTGCTTTTTCTTAAAATCGGGTTTAAAAATCTTAAAGGAATAGCCATCGTATCTGTTTAATCCATCGTGTGTACCGAACCACATGAACCCGTCATCGTCTTGAATAATTGTATTAACATCGCTCTGAGATAAACCTTCATCTGTAGTTATTCTTTCAAAATAACCTTTGTTTTGGGCCAATACTATATTGAAGCTCAAAACAAAAGCAATTAAAGCCAAATGATGGTACTTTATTCTCATTTACAATCCTTTTTTAATCTATTACAAAAACAATGACTTGTTTGTTCAAGTTAATAATTATTGGTTCTAGTATTACTATTTAGATGTAGAAAATACAAAAATTAAAACGACTCAAAACACTTAGTATTCTGAGCCGTCTTAAAAACTAAAACAATTCTAAAAATATATGAATATGACTAACTCTATTTATTAATATCCTTCATTTTGATCTAGATTTGGGTTTCTGTCAACGTCATTCTGAGGTATTGCAATATACTCTCTTCCTGGCTTGTATGCAGCTGTACCCGCGCTTTCAGATTTTAAATCTGGATTATCTACGATTCTAGATTTTACTCTACCCCAACGTAATAAATCAAAATATCTTGAACGCTCAAATGTTAACTCTTTTACACGCTCATCTTCAATATCCTGTAAAGTAATACTAGCATGTGGCGCCATATCTGCTCTTTCACGAACCTCGTTAATAGCATCTAATGCAGCCTGAGTTGAACCGTTAAGTTGGAACTCTGCTTCAGCAAACATTAAAAGTACGTCTGCGTAACGCATCATTCTTAAGTTATTTCCAGATCCATGCCATCCACCGTCTTGTGAACCACTATGACCATTGAATTCCCAATCTAAGAACTTATTCGCATAAATTTCTGTAGCCGTAGCATTATATGCCCCTGCATAAGATGTATTTAAGTACGTTCTAGACTCTAATGTTTTACCTTGGTAATCCGTAGTCTCATTTGTATTCCAGAAGAATGTTGTAAATGTTCTTGGATCTATTTCTCCATTAATAGTTTGTTCATCTAAGAATAAATCTAAAGCCCATTGGTTAACTCTCATACCATCTTGCCCTGTGTATCCAGCAGGTGCTAAATCTGGTTGATAGGCAGCTCCTTTACCTCTGTTTGGTGCATCTGCTCCCCAGCCACCTAAACCATCGGCAACTAATTGAATTTCAAATAAAGATTCTGAGTTGTTTTCAAATTCTTCTGTAAAGTTATGTGCATAATCATCCATAAGTTGGTAATTACCACTACTCATTACACTTTGGAACTCTGCTTTTGCTTCCGCCCATTTACCTTGGTATAAATAAGCTTTACCTAAATAACCTGTTGCTGCTCCAGCTGTAGCTCTACCTACTTGGGCAGAAGGCCAAGAATCAGGTAGTAAGCTTTTTGCTTGCTGTAAATCTGACTCAATTTGCGCCCATACTTCTTCAGGACTAGCTTGAGTAACCGTAAATAAATCTACCTCAGATGTAGGAACAGTAATTAAAGGTACATTTCTCCAACTATTTAATAAATTGAAATAGTTGAATGCTCTAATAAAATAAGCTTCTCCAAGAATGTTATCTCTTCTTGTTGCATCCATATTAATATTTGGCACGTGCTTAATTGCTTCATTAGCTCTAGCAACTCCCTGGTACATAGCTTGCCAACACCAGCGTGTAGCATTACTATCTGATGTTCCACTAAAATATCCTACTGCAGTTCTTTCTGAAGTGTTATATCCATTTACTACATCATCTCTATAATCTGAGATGAAGATCTCAAATCTAGTATAGTACCAAATATGTGTGAACGGACTATAGGCACCAATGATTCCTTTTTCAGCATCATCTTCGCTTTGCCAAAACGTATCAGGAGATAACTCGTTAGGGTTTACCTGATTTAAAACATCGTCTGAACAGTTAACGTTCACTATACCAACAACACCTAATAATGCAAGTGCCGTGATTGATATTTTTATTTTTAATTTTTTCATAATTCTATTTTTTTTCATTAAAACGACACTTGTAAACCTAATTGGAAAGTTCTTGGAGTTGGATAAGCTCCCTCATCAATACCTGTATTGATAACTTGTCTACCATTAGAACCTCTTTGGTTTCTTCCAACTTCTGGATAATATCCAGAATAATCTGTAATCGTAAATAGGTTTGTTGCCGAAGCATATATCCTAGCTTTAGAAATTTTCACTTTCTCTAAAATATTGCTAGGAAGAGAATACCCTATTTGAGCATTTCTTAAACGGAAGTATCCACCATTTTCTAAATAGAAATCTGACATTCTTCTGTTAAACCCATTATCTGATCTAGTATTTCTAGGAACATTAGTATTCGTATTAGAAGGTGTCCATGAGTTTAATCTATCTTTAAAATAATTTCCTTCTGTATCAAAATAACCTCTGTACTTAGTACCATTTAAAATTTTGTTTCCAGAAACACCGTTAAAGAATAAATTTAAATCCCAATTCTTATACTCAGCCGATAAGTTAAGACCATATTCAAAATCTGGAATACCCGATCCTAATGCAACTTGATCATCATCATCAATATCTCCATCACCATCAACATCTTTAAACTTTAAGTCTCCAGCAACAGGATTTCCTTTTTGATCGTTAGCAGCAGCTGCTTCGGCATCTGTTTGGTAAATACCATCTACAACCCATCCGTAGAACGAACTGATTGGACGACCAGGAACAATTTCCATACTGTTAATTGTATTAGACGTAAATGACCCTTGAACAATTCTACCTGTAGATCCTAAAGATGTTACCTCGTTATCTATGATAGAGAAGTTTGCTGTAGCAGAAAAACTTAAATCTCCAAAATTATCTCTATAGGTTGCCAAAAATTCAAAACCTTTGTTTTCCATTGAAGCAATATTCTGAGGGAATTCATTTCCGAATCCAGAATAAAACACTGGAGATGAGTTTAGAAGAATATCTTCTGTTTTTGAATTAAAGTAATCCATTGTTACACTTAATCTACTATCTAAAGCATCGAACTCTAATCCAAAGTTTGTTGTCTTTGTAGTTTCCCAACTAATGAATGGGTTAACCATTCTAGTAATCGCATATCCTGTTTGTCTCTCTTGAACTTCACCTGTAATATACTCACTAAAGAAACTAATAGTTGCATCTGTTTGATAAGCACTAACGTTGTTCGATCCTACTTCACCGTAACTAGCTCTAAACTTAATATTAGTTAAGGCATCAAAGTCTTCCATAAAAGGCTCATTACTAATGTTCCAACCAAAAGCTGCTGATGGGAATGTTGCATCTCTTAAACCTTCTTTGAATAAAGACGATCTATCTTGACGAACCGAAGCAGTTAATAAATATCTGTCATCAAAGTTATACTTTAAACGACCTAAATATGAATGAATTGCCGAAGTCACATCTCTAGATGGCACATTGATATAAGTTTCTGCAGCAGAAGCTACTCTAATATCATTGTTTGGAAAATCTCTTGCATCAACTCCTAAAGATCTAGAGTGATTTTTTTGCTCTGTAAAACCTGCTACAAGATCAATAGTATGTTTATCAGCAAAAGTTTTATTATAACTAAGTGTATGCTCTACTAAAGTAGATGAAAACGTAGTATTTGTTTCTTGTAATCTAGATTGGGTATCATTTCCTCCATTTTCAGCAAAAACAGGCACAAAAGGAGTAAACGTGTAGTTATTACGGTTCCAGTGCTCTAAACCTAAGTTGATTTTATAAGTTAAGCCATCAAGAATTTCGTAAGATAAAGCTATATTACCTAAAAGCGTATTTTGGGTATTTGTTCTATCTTGTAACGCAGCCATACCAAGAGCATTAAGGTTGTTATTAGAACCATAAAACTGTCCTGGCTCATACAATCTTCCTGTATTCGGATTTATAATATTTCTATCTGGAATGTCTGAAAGACTCCAATCTCCTGCATCATTTTTCAATCTAATTACAGGAATTAAGTTTCTTTCTTTGTTAAAATAGTTGTTTGGATTGTTTACCGTTCTAGTTAAACCAATAGTATTCTCTAATTTGAACTTTCCTCTTGTTAAGTCTACTCTTGTTCTTAAAGTCTGTCTCTTGAAATCTGAGTATTTAACAATACCTTCTTGCTCAAACTGAGTAAAAGAAGCACTATAATTAGTATGTTCTCCTCCTCCAGTTACTCTAACGTTTATATTCTTAACTCCAGCAGTTCTTAAAGATTCTTTAAAAAGATCGTTGCTGTAGCTAGGGTCAAAAAACTGATCTAAACCAGGATATCTGTCCTGTCCATCATTGTCTCTAGCATCATTCACTATTTGAGCATACTCAGAAGCACTTGCCCAGTCATAGGTATTAATTACCTTTTGAACACCGTAGCTTGTGTCTAATGATACATTTATTTTACCACCTCTACCTTTTTTAGTAGTAATGATAACAACACCATTTGCAGCTCGAGAACCGTAAATAGCTAATGCGGAAGCATCCTTTAATACAGAAATAGATTCAATATCCTGTGGAGCTATAGAACTCATGCTCCCTGTAATCATTCCATCGATTACAAATAATGGTTCATTGTTAGCAAACGACGTTGCCCCTCTAATAAGGAAGTTAGAACCAGCTCCTGGAGCACCTCCTTGAGCTTGTACACTTACACCAGCAACACGACCTTGTAAAGCCTGTGAAGCATCATTATATGTGTATTTCTCAATATCCTCAGATCCTACAACAGCAACTGCTCCTGTTAAATCCGATTTTTTAGTTGTACCATAACCAACAATAACAATTTCATCTAACTGACTAGCATCTTCTGTTAGTGTAATGTTAAGTGTGGTTTGTCCGTTCACAGCTACCTCTTTGGTTACAAAACCAAGGTAACTTACAACAAGTGTAGCATCACTTGCTGCAGATAGCGAATAATTTCCATCAAAGTCGGTTTGGGCACCAGTAGTTGTTCCCTTTACCAAAACGTTTGCTCCCGTTAATGGTTGACCTGATTCATCGCTAACAACACCACTTATATTTATGCTTTGTGCAAAACCAACCGACACTCCGGCAAGCAATAACACTGTAAACATAAAAACGCGGTGCTGAAATCTCTTCTTAAGTAATTGTAATACTTTCATAAGCGTTTTGAAGTTTTAGTTATTTAATTTAGTTTGACAAGTCAATTAATAGTTTAAAAAGAATTAAAGAGTAGATGATTTTTGTTAGTGCGTTAAAATCAGAAACTCCAAAACACATTTATCCCATTAAATGCTCAATCCAAAGAAACTGATTTGGTGTTTTTTAGCTTGGTAAAATATGTTCATTATTACGGATTATTGATTCAAACCCCAGTAAAACCAACAAATCAGCAAATATTGAAACATGTTTTTATCAAATGTTCAGATTGGTACTACAGATCATTAAAAACCTGACAGAATTATAAAAAGAAAGGAATGGTAAAAATTTAAAGAGCTATCTGAAACAGCTTCAATTGACCATTGTTTGCTGCGAATATAATTCCCAGTTGGTCATTATTTCCCAATTTAATGGTTTGCATGTTCCTAATTTCATCCTTAACGAACAAGCCTGTAGTTGTAGTTGGCACTAATTGTACGTTTTGCTCTTTTGTAATTTGAAAAAGTGCCCCAACACCAGCATCATTTCTTGGCGTTTCTACTTCGGCATTAAACAAATTACCCGCAGCCAAGATAAAAGTGTTGTTGTTGTTTTTAATTGTATGAAATGCATTTAGTGAAGTAACCTGCAATTCATTAGGCATTTTATGCAGTTTAAAATTACCGTTACCAAGGTTTTCAACCCAAGAGTTTTCAAAAACATTGGCTTTATAATGTAAGGACTTATCTAACATTGCTTGCCCATAAATATCAGCTAAAGATGCTTCGGCAAACAACTCGAATGTTTGGAAACGGCGTGCTATAGCGGGCACTTGCTGAGAAGAGCACTCTCTTCCTCTTAGGGGCAACATTTTACCATTTTTTTGGTAACTAAGCACAATGTCCATAGTTCCATTTTCGTCAAAATCATTAGCATAAACTTCAAAAGGTTTATCCTTTTTAGCCTTGTACTTATAGTTCAGTCCAAGGTTACCAGCTAGATAATCCATATCTCCATCACCATCAACATCAGCCTTTTCAAGATTATACCACCAACCTGAAGTATCTTCAAAGCCAATAGTTTTTGTTACTTCTTTGAATGAGCTCCCTTTATTTTCAAAAAAACGAATTGGCATCCATTCTCCTGTAATAATTAAATCCTTTTTTCCGTCTTGATTAAAGTCGTCCCAAAGTGCTGAAGTCACTAAACCAGCTTCATTTAAGTCGGGTAAAACGCTATTTGTAACATCGGTAAATTTTAACTTCTCATCTTTACCCCCATCATTTCTTAAAATATAGCTTTTAGCTGGGAATGGGTATTTTCCCGGAATTATTCTACCTCCAACGAATAAATCCAAATCACCATCATTATCATAATCTTCAGTAGTTACAATATTCCCACTAGAGAAGATCTCGGGCAAACTATGGTTTGTCTTTATAAAACCATTAGGCGTATTCATATATAATCTATCTTGGTAAAAAGATATCTGCTTGTTGGCATCATTACCACCGTTAACCACATACAAATCCAAGTCATTATCATTATCAGCATCGAACAAAATGGCACCTGTATCTTCAAATTGCGCATCTTTTTCCCAAGGTCCATGATAAACTTCAAAGGTCTTATCCTCTTTTTGAATGTACATTACACCAGCATTTCCTGTTGCGTTTCCAACAAAGAAATCCTCAAATCCATCATTGTTAATATCTCCAACTGCCAGTGCTGGACCAAATGCCGAATTTTTATGAGGAAGCAAAGGTTCTTTTAGAAAATCATCAAAATTATCTTCTTTATGAATAAAATTTATCTTAGAAACCTCAGTGATATCATTAAATATCTTTGCTTTTTCTTCTGAAGTTTTAGTTTTAGTTATTGCTTCCTTAAACTGAAGCTTAATTTCAGTATTAACCGAAACTTCTCCTAAAGTTTGTTCACTTCCATTAGGCCAAGTAACCTTTAACTCTTTTACTTTAGAATTGCCTAAACCAAAATGCAACTCTGGAGCCACACTAGATTGAAAACCTCTACTTAAAGTTAATTCTTGATATTGTACTCCGCTTGAAGTCTTAACAAACACCTTAGCTCCAATACCAAAGGCGTTATTTTCAGGTCCAACAAAACTAACTTTTAAGTAATTCTGCGCACCTTCATTACTAGTTTCATTTTTAAAAATAGAGGCTTCATCACCTAAATTATTCATAATTACATCTAAGTCTCCATCATTATCAAAATCTGAATAAGCTACACCGTTTGAAAAGCCTTTATAAGTTAAGTTCCAATTAGAATTTGCTTTCGTAAACTTGTAATTCCCTTCATTTTTAAACACATAGTTATCAATTGGTGTACTTGGATATTGCCGATAATCTATTTCCTTATTTAAATCTGCAAAACCTTGAACTTTCGTTTTTTCGTTAACGTCATTGTTATTAACATCACGTTTCATACCGTTGGTAACAATCACATCTTTTAAACCATCATTATCAAAATCTGCAAATAAGACGCCCCAACTCCAGTCTGTAGTTGCCATTCCTGCTAACCTCGAAATATTACTAAATGAAGGTAAACCATTGGCATCAATACCATTATTTACCTGCAAGGTATTTTGCATATATTGATATCCCATTCCTAAATCTACAGCTTCATAGAATGTCTCTGGACTCATACTTGCCATATTGGTCTTTGAACGCTTGTAATCTTCTGGGGTCATATCTAATTGTACAAAGTCCAATAAGTTATCATTGTTAAAATCTGCGGCATCTATTCCCATACCAAACATTGCAGTATGCCCGGTTGTTTCCTTGACAACCTCTTTAAATGTACCATCTCCATTGTTAATGTAAAAGTAGTCTGGAACATTAAAATCATTAGATAAATACAAATCTTTAAATCCGTCATTATTAAAATCTGAAGCCAACACACCTAGGGTCATTCCAAAATTTTGGACTCCGGCTTCTATGGTAACATCAGTAAACGTATTATTACCATTATTTCTATATAAATGTCCAGAATCTTCAAATTTATTGTCCTGCATTTTGTCGAAATAAAACCTATTCCCCATGCTTACGGGAACTAGGGGATAGTTGCCAACAAAAACATCTAAAAGGCCATCATTATCATAATCAAAAAATGTAGCTTGAATGGAATAGGAAGCATCCGAAAGCCCATATTCTACAGCTTTTTCTGTAAATGTTTCGTCTTGATTATTTATAAACAATTGATTTCTAGTTTCGCCATATAAACCAGACACAGACACATAAATATCTAACCACCCATCGGCATTAACATCTGCCATGGTTACCCCTGTATACCATCTTTCATCTCCAGAAACTCCTGCCGAATTTGACACATCTTCAAACTGCATATTACCTCTGTTAATATATAGTTTGTTTTCTACCATGTTTCCAGTGAAATAGACATCATCTAATCCGTCATTATTTAAATCTCCAACCGCTACGCCTCCTCCCATATACATATATGGAAAGGTAAAGTAGTTTAAACTATCATTTTCAACAATATTATTTGAAAACGAAATTCCAGTTTCTTCTTTTGTTAAAGATTTAAATGATGTTGATGACGTAATTTTGTTCTCTACTTCCTTTTCACAAGAAGCGATACAAACCACAACAACTATTAGAAGAAATATCTTTGTCATTCTTTAGAATTCAAAATTATTTAGCGTAAGGTCTTAAATTGACTCTTAAAAGATAATTATCTGCTGTAATAAACAAATATCTATAATCATCGTTAAATACGCAATTCCCAGTTGTTCTTCCTGTATTTATGGTACCAATATGTTTGCCTTCAGGCGTAATTATAAGAATACCGTCACCAGCGGCTACGAAGATATTTCCATGCTGATCTAATTTAATGCCATCAGGATTTTGTTTTGCCGTGCTATTTTTAATGATCTCACCTGGGTTAAAAAACACGCGTTTGTTTTTTACCACGCCTGGCGAAACAATATCATATGCCCATATTAAGGGTTTAGGAATATTGGATTCAGCAACGTATAAAATTTTTCCATCATTAGAAACCACAACGCCATTTGGTCTGGCTAAATCTTTATCAACCAACTTAATATCTCCTTCTTTATTTAAAAAGTAGACCCCATTAAACCCTAGCTCACTAACCCCCTTCTTTCCTAGTCCATATGGAGGATCGGTAAAATACAAGTTGCCTTCTTTATCGTAAAACAAGTCATTAGGAGAATTAAACTTTTTCCCCTTATAAGTAGAAACTAAGGGCTCAAATACTGGACTAATAGAATCTTTTAAACTTACCAACTTACTTACCGCTCTATTACCGTGTTGGCAAAGTATTAAATCGCCATTTTCATCAATTGCTAAACCGTTGGAACCTTTTTCTCCTCCAATTGGATTATCTCCTGAATATCCAGATGGAGACATGTAGACACTTAATCCGTCTAAATCATTCCACTTGTAAACTTTATTCTCAGGCACATCAGAAAAGTACAAATTCTGTCCTCTTGCCTGCCATACAGGACCTTCGGACCAATTAAACCCTTCTGCTACTAAATCTATTCTTGCATGTTTAGAGACAACACTATCTAACTCTGGTGCTAATCTTTCAATACTGCCTGTTGTTGGGTACTTTTTTAACGAATCTATAATGCTTTGGAAGCGCTCTTTAACTTGCTTTTCTTTTTCCGTATTAGGCGAAATGCTATTTGCCTCCAATACATCATTTTCAAAGTTATAGAAACGTCCATCTCCATAAAGCTTATACTGCTTATTCATAACAAATTCTGCAGGACTTAAGTGGGCTTTATGTGCTCCTGGCTTAGGGTTGTAACTCATATAAACCCAATCTCTTCTTTTTTGCTCTTTTCCTTTAAGAATAGGTAAAAAGCTCTCTCCATCTGTTTGAAAATCCTCAGGAATTTCAACTCCAGCCACATCTAACAAGGTTGGTAAAAAATCTATGGCATCAATGAACTTATCTGTTTGTTGTCCTTTATCTATTTTCCCTTTCCAACTAGCAACAAATGGCACTTTAATACCGGCTTGAGTGGTTAGACCTTTGCCACCTTGTACCACTTTATCTCCCATTTTCGAGTAAATCTTTTGATGTGTACCATTATCTGAATAAAACAAAATGAGCGTTTCTTCCTCTAAGCCTTGGGCTTCTAAATTAGCCACAATTTTCCCTATTAGCTTATCGGCATACGCAACCATATCACCAAAATATTTTGGTTCATTGTCTAATCTTCTGGCTTCATCACTCCATATTTGACTATCCGGTGTTGGAGAAAATGGGTCATGAGTAAGCGCCATTGGATAATATACAAAGAAAGGTTTATCGCTTTGTTTGTTTACAAAATCGTTTAAATAATTAACAAAAACATCTGGTCCATATTTGCCATTTGTAGCTTCCAAAAATTTACCATCTTGAAAAATTGTAGGGTTCGCAAATCTAGAGCCTTTTTCTTCCGTATGTCCTACGTGCCACCCGCAATAATTATCAAATCCGGCATCACTAATTTTCATCCCCGTATCTCTTCGATATTCCGAACCTGGATACCCTGGCGGGTCATAACTTTGCAATTGCCATTTACCAACTATACAGGTATTATAACCAGCATCTTGCATTAAATGCCCAAACGTTTTTTCTTCTGGATCTAGAATTCCAAAGGCCGTCCAATTTCTAAAATTGTATTTACCTGTCATTAATTTCACCCTAGTGTTTGTACATAAGGGTTGTGCGTAAGCTTGATTAAATTGTATACCAGATTGCGCTAGCTTATCAATATTTGGTGTTTTATAAGAAGTCCCTCCATAACTTCCTATACACTCAAAGCCCAAATCGTCTGCCATTATTAAAATAATATTTGGCTGTTTAGACTCTTCATTTGGTGCACAACTTAACACACAAAAAATTGCGAATAAAACTAATAATCTCATACGTTTATTTTTAAAAATTACCACTCGGCAAAATTACCATCTTCATGTCTCCAAATTGGATTTGCCCATTTATGACCAATCTTAACTGCTTCTTTTAATTTATATTCATCAATTTCAACCCCAAGACCAGGTTTGGACAGTAAGTTTATATACCCCTCTTTTACATCAAATACTTCTGGATTTAACATATAATCTAAGATATCATAACCTTTGTTATAGTGTATTCCAATACTACTTTCTTGAATCACAGCATTGGCAGATACAAAATCTACATGCAATGCGGATGCTAAGGCAATTGGGCCTAATGGACAATGTGGTGCCATAGTAATATCATATGCTTCGGCCATGGCAGCAATTCTTCTAACTTCAGAAATACCACCAGCGTGACTTAAATCTGGTTGAATTATATCTACTACGCCTTGATGCAATATATCTTTAAAATCCCATCTAGAAAACATTCGCTCTCCAGTTGCTATAGGAATACTACTATATGAATAAATGTGTTTTAAAGCTTCGTTGTTTTCTGGCAATACAGGTTCTTCAATAAACAAAGGATTGTATGGTAACAATTCATCTATAAGTCGTTTAACCATTGGTTTGTGAACACGACCATGAAAGTCCAGACCAATATCTAGATCAAATCCGAATTCCTCTCTAAGCAACTTTATATTATGGGCTACTTTTTTAACATCTTTGACAGAGGACACCCATTCCATGGCACCTGTAGCATTCATCTTAACCGCCTTAAATCCAGCTGCCACTTTTTCGTGAGCTTGTTCTAAAACAACTTCGGGGTTATCTCCTCCAATCCAACAATACATTTTCATTTTTTGCCTAACGGCTCCACCCAATAATTCATGAACCGGTACTCCTAAAGCTTTCCCTTTAATATCCCATAAAGCTTGGTCTATTCCAGAGATTGCACTCATTAAAATCGGTCCTCCTCTATAAAACCCACCTCTATACAAAACTTGCCATAAATCCTCTATATTGGAAGCATCTTTACCTATAACATACTGTTTTAGCTCATGTATACAAGCAGCCACTGTATCTGCTTTTCCTTCAACAATAGGTTCTCCCCATCCAAAAACACCACTTTTAGTTGTTATCTTTAAAAACAACCATCGTGGTGGGACTGTAAACAATTCAATATGTTCTATTGTTAAATTACCCATACTTTTTTACCTCAGCAACAAATTGAGCAGCCCGTTCTTTAACAGCCAGTAAATCTTCTTGAGATGAAACCTTACTAGTTAAAGCTCCCGCAATGCCTATTCCAGCAGCGCCACCTAGGAACCAATCTTTTACTGTTTCTAAATCAATTCCTCCTACAGCCAAAAGTTTTGTATGACTAAGTGGTGCTTTAATTGATTTAAAATAAGGTATTCCCATAATATCTGCTGGAAACAACTTCACAAAATCTGCATTTGCCTCTGCTGCATCGCATACTTCTGTTGGCGTTAATGCCCCCATTAAGACTGGAATATTGTTGCTATGCGCAACCTCTATTACTTTCGGATTTGTATTAGGTGTTACTAAAAACTGAGCGCCTGCATCTACTGCTTTTTGAGCTATCTTAGTATTTATTACGGTTCCTGCTCCAATAAGCACATCGGGGTACAACGCTCTTGCTTTTGCAATTTCTTCAACAAAACCTGGTGTATTTGACGTTACCTCTAACACCTTTATACCTCCTTCAATTAGACTATTAATTACACCTGCAACGTCCTTTTGATCTTGCAAACGAATAACAACAACTAATTTTTCTTTTGCTATTACTTCTGAAATTTCTTTTCTACTCATGCATGAAAACATCTACCAATTAGTAAAAGACCCGTCTTTACGTTTTAAACGCGGAATTTCAATTGGTTTAAAACCTTCTTTTAATGCTAATTCTTCATTGAATTCTACCCCTAAGCCAGGTCCTGTAGGCACAGGATATCTTGGTCCTTCAAGCTTATGTTGTACTGGGTAATAATTTGGATCATTAGTTAACACATGAGCTCCCGTATTCACTTCTTCTAACCAACTAAAATTAGAACATGCAGCCGCTACATGAATTGTAGCCGCTGTACATATTGGCCCAAGCGGATTATGAGGCATTAAGTCTATGTAATGCGCTTCTGCCATAGAAGCCACTTTCATGGACTCTGTAATTCCTCCAACATTACAAACATCAATTCTTGCATACTGGGTAATATTGCGCTCTATAAAAGGTAAAAACTGCCATTTACTCGAAAACTCTTCACCTATTGCAAAGGGAATATCAATCATTTTTCTGAGATTCTCATAAGCCTCTGGGTTTTCGTCTCTAATAGGCTCTTCAATAAAATCCAAAGTTCCTTCTGGCATTCGTTTCATAAAAGAATAGGTCTCCGCAGGCGTTAACCTTGTATGATAATCAATTCCAATAGTAACTTTAAAACCAACTTCCTTTCTAAGTTTCACCATCCAGTCGGATAATAAAGCAATAGAATCTCTTGGTTCAAATAGACTAATATCTTCTTGAGCTTCAAATTCGGCAGGCGCTAAACGCAACATATTCCATCCTTCGCTTACCATGCGCTTAGATTGCTCCATTAATTCATCAAAAGTTGAAAAACGAACGGAAGCAAAACACTCAACATAATCGCGCTGTTTTCCTCCTAACAATTCATAAACAGGCACATTTAACGCTTTACCTTTAATATCATGTAAAGCTATATCTATTGCAGAAATTGCGGCTGTTAACACTCGTCCGCCTTCAAAATACTGCCCTCTATATAAATCTTGCCAAATAGCTCCAATTTGCATTGGGTTTCTACCTATTAACAAAGGCCTGTAATGCTCTATTGCTCCTATTACGGCCAACTCTCTTCCAGATAAACCAGAAGCTCCCCAACCATGAATACCAGAATCTGTTTCTATTTTTATAACCAACTGACTTCCTGAACCTATGTTTACAGGAAAGGTCTTAACTGCTGAAATTTTCAATTTTTATGTTTTTTATTTCTTTGGAACAATGCGCTCTACTTTACCAACAATAAAGATATAAGACAGTACTCCAATTAATGATACTATTGCTATAAATACTAAGGCTGGACTAAAATCACCATCTGACACCAAGTAACCGATAATTGCAGGTACGAAAACTGACAGCCCTCCAATACAATTAAATACTCCTCCAACTAGTCCTAAATTTTCCTTCGGCGCTATTAAAGATACAAACACCCATGCAATACTTGCTAATCCCATTCCAAATCCAGCTAAAGCAAGAAATAGAATAACAAAAAAGGTGTCATCTGTATAATTAGCCCCTAAAATGAACATAGTCATTAACATACCTATAATCATTGGAGATTTTCTTGAAATTTCTGCTGAGTATCCTTTTTTAGTTAGATAATCTGATGTAAACCCAGATAAAAGTATCCCTAAAAACGCAGCTAAATAAGGAGCTGACGCATAATAACCTGATTTCACAAAATCAAGTCCTCTAAATTCAACCAAATAGGTTGGAAACCAAGTTAAAAAGAACCAAGTAATAGCCCCTAAACAAACTTGTCCAATATAAACCCCCCAAAGCTTTCTATATATAAAAGCTTGTTTAAACTCGTCCCATGTAAGTTTCTTAACTTCTTTTTTGTCTTTGGTTTTTGAGCCAACTAAACCTCCCCCTTCTTCAATATATTCTAATTCAGATTGGCTTATAGATTTATGCTCTCTAGGATCCCTATAAAAGAAGTACCATATTATAGCCCAAACTATACCAATAATACCTGAAACAATAAACAACCCTCTCCACCCAAGAGCATCCTGAATTAAGGTTAAAACCGGCATTAAAAACGCCAATCCTAAAAACTGACCTGAAGTATAAACAGCGATTGCCGATGCTCTTTCTTTTTCTGGAAACCATCTACTAACTACAAGATTGTTAATGGGGTATGAAGGTGCTTCAAAAACACCTATGCTTGCTCTTAAACCAATTAAAGCTGCTAGTGAGTTTACAAAACCTTGTACTAATGTAGCTATAGACCAAAAAACTAAAATAATAGAATATAAAACCCTAGATTTAATTTTATCCGCTAAAATACCTCCAGGAATCTGCAGTGCTGCGTAACAAATTCCAAATGCAGAAAACACCCAGCCCATTTGCTCTGTATTAATTCCCAAATCAGTTCTTAACGCAAATGCCGCAACCGAAATATTTGTTCTGTCTAAATAATTAATAACAACAGTTACAAATATCATTGCCAATATATTGTAACGTTTTCTAGTTTGAGCTTTCTCTACCATTTTTGTTTTTAGCCTTATTTATTCTTTTTTCCAGCACCAATACTCAAAATTCAGTGCACGAAATCAAATATATGTATTTAGGAAGCATACTTCCGCACGTCATTTTTATAATGACCAGATATTACCCCTAAATTCTCATATTTTACAAAAGCATCAGTGCACTTTAGCATAATTTTAAACGATTTAAATTATTTAAGAAGATGGAGAGAGAACATTTGTTTCACTTTTCAGTTCATTTGTTAACTATAAACTTTATATAATTTCAGAATTTTATATATCAACTAAACTTTAAACACTATGAATCGGCTGCTACCAATTGCTATTTTACTCTTTTCTTTCACATTAAACATTTGTGCCCAAAATTTACCCTATGGGTTTCCAGACACAGACAGAACAAAAATTAGTATTAACCAAGGTTGGAAGTTTCATTTAGGAGATCCAAACGCTAAGAACTACTCTGTAGATTTAGATGACTCCAAATGGGAAACCATTAATGTTCCTCATACCCTAAAACTAACTTCATTAACGCTTGATGGTCTTCAAGATGAAAAAACACAACTTGTATTCCATAGAGAGGTTGGGTGGTACAGAAAAAATTTAAAAGTTGAAAACTCTAATAAAAAAGTCTTCCTAGAGTTTGAAGGTGCTCATCAGATAACGGACTTATGGGTTAATGGAAAACATGTAGGGCAACATGCAGTTGGAGGTTACACCCCATTTCATTTTGATATAACCAATTATGTAAACAAAGGTTCAGACAATCAAATTACTTTATTAGTAGATAATAGACGTAACGAAATGGTTCCACCAGACCCAGGTCCATTTGATTATGTAAAATTTAGTGGTCTTTATAGAGACGTTTACCTTGTAGAAACAAACCCTATTCATGTAACCTTTAATTGGGAAACTCTTAATTCTGGTGTTAATATAACAACGCCTACTATTGATGTTGTTAATAAAAATGCAGTCATCTCAGTAAAAACTGCTGTAAAGAACGAAACCAGCGCATCTACAACATGTAAATTACTAACACGGGTTATTGATAAAGATGGACTTGTTGTTCTAAGATTAAGCGAAGAAGCCAATATTTGGCCCGGACAAGAATACCAGTTTAATCAGATAGGTAGTTTAGAAGATAACGTTCACTTTTGGGGCGTTGATTCTCCTTATTTATACAGAGTAAACTCTGTGGTTATTGTTAATGGAAAAGAAGTTGATTTTGTTGAAAATAGAATTGGCTTAAGAAAATTTGAACTAGACCCTATTAGAGGGTTTGTTTTAAATGGAAAACCTATTGAACTATTAGGTGCCAACCGTCACCAGCAATATCCTTATTTAGGAGATGCTCTACCAAATGCTTTGCATTACAAAGATATGGTGCAATTCAAGGAATACGGTTGGAATATTATGAGAACGGCGCATTATCCGCAAGATGATGCTCTCATTGATGCCTGCGATGAACTGGGTATTTTAGTTTATGAAGAGGCGCCTACATGGATTTCAATTTCAGATGAAGGCCTTTGGTGGGATAACCTTGAAACATCTGCAAGAACTATGGTAAGAAACCATAGAAACCACCCATCTATTGTTATGTGGGGAGCTGGTGTAAACCATAGAGGCTACGTTCCACGAGTACATAACACAATTAAGCAAGAAGACCCCATACGTTTAACAGCATCTCAAGGTGCTCGATGGACGGGGTGGCAAACTTCAGGATTAACAGATATTAATGCTAATATGCTCTATGGTCCATTCTTATGGGACAGAAGTGAACCTATTTTTGCCATGGAAGGTGAGCGTGGAGCGCATGCAGTTGCTCCTTTTAAAAATGACCCATTAATGGTTGGTCTAATTTCTTGGACAGCGCATGCCTATTATACCTTTCACCCAAGACACCCTAAGGCTAATAATAAAATTGACAGAACCAGAAGTGGTATGATGACCATCTTTAGAGATCCAAGACCATATCTGGAATGGTACAAATCTGAACTGCTAGAAGAACCGTTTATTAACATTAAAGAAGAGTGGGTACCAGACACCAAAGAGCTTACCGTTTATAGTAATGCTAGCGAAGTTGAATTATCATTAAATGGACAGCTTATTGAAAAAATTAAACCAAGTAATGACACTATATATAAAGGGCTAGATCATGCTCCATTTCATTTTAAGAACATTAAATTTAAATCAGGAAAGTTAACAGCTAAAGGGATATTTCCAGATGGCAAGACAATAGAAACTACAAAGCAAACTCCCGGAAAACCATACGCTATTGAATTAAATCTGGACTCTAAAGACAGACAATTTATTGCTGATGGCAATGACATTTTAGTAGCATATGCAACAGTAGTTGATAAAAATGGAACTCCTGTTCATAACACAAACCATCTTATTAAATTTTCAGTTAAAGGAGATGCTTCTGTAATTGGTGATGACATTAATATTAACGCTAACCCCATGTTCACAGAATATGGTATGGCTCCAGCCCTAATTAGAGCAGGGAATACTACCGGAACTATTTCGGTTACTGCAAAGTGTAAAGGTTTAAAATCAGCAACTAGTTCGGTTAGCTTAATAGCAAACAATAACAATGAAGTAGTTAAAAATGCTAAAGCTATTTATGATTTTAAAACGGAACGTGTAGACCTTGGCGCTCCTGATCAATTATTACAATTTGGATGGCAGCCTTGGTATGGAACCGATAATGCAGATAATACGTATGGTTTTAAGGCATTCAATGGTGTTAAGGCAAAAATTACTAAAGGGTCAAGTGATGGTGTAGTGCGTTGGTTGGGAGAAATGAATGTTATTGGAAAATACGGTTTTGCTTACGGCGAAGGTATTATTGCTATTGACGATAAAGGGGTTAACCTAGTTTTTGAAAATCTTCCTAAAGGCACTTATAAGTTAACAACATGGCATCATGCTCCAAGCAGCAATTCAGATTCTATGGATCCTAATAGAGATAAATTAAAATCTGTAACCATACATAAACTTCCTTACGAAAAAGACATCGTAATTAGCTCTGAGGCCTTAGTTGGTGAAAAGTCCATTAATGGAAAAGTAACTGAAGGTAAGGAAATGCAATGGGAAACTCCAGGAGTTAGTATAATTGAGTTTACGGCTAACGGAAGTACGCCTGTTACTATAAATTTCAATGGAAAAGGAAACAAAGGAGTTTGGTTAAATGCCTTTGAACTAAGTGAATGGAAATAACCATTAACTATTCTAGGCATGAAACATTTTAGTCTAATTGTGATTCTTAGCTTTATAACAGGAATCAATATTTATGGCCAAAGCGCAACTAATTTAACCGACAAACACAGGTTAATCATATTGGCAGATATGGGTAATGAACCGGACGAAATGCAACAAATGATTCATATGATTACCTGCTCTAATGAATTTGATATTGAAGGACTTATAGCAGTAACTGGAAAATACATAAGACCTGGCTCTCACCTTGGCGAGTATAACTGGGTTACGCATCCAGAATTGTTCATTAGTATTATTGATGCCTATGCTAAAGTTTTAGATAATTTAAAACTTCATTCTAGCGGATGGCCCGAACCAAATTATTTAAAATCTATTGTTGCCCCCGGACAAAAGGGTTATGGCATAAAAGATGTTTCTGTAGGCAACTCCAGTGCTGGTTCTGATCTCATTATTAAAGCAGTAGAAAAAGATGATTCCAGACCAATATGGGTTGTGGTTAATGCTGGTTCAAATACTTTGGCTCAGGCATTAGTAGACTATAAAGCTACCCATAGTAAGCAAGAGCTAGACAGTTTTATTGCTAAACTCCGTGTCTTTGAGAATGGTTCCCAAGATAACGCTGGTGCTTGGATATGTAGCAAGTTTCCAAAAATTCATTGGATACGTAGCAATTACCAAACCTATGCCTATGGCGGGCCTACCAATAAAAATTTAGGGCCTAACTTTTGGACTCCATTTGATAATTCAACGAACGGACAACTAGAATGGCTTAAAAAACATGTTATGACAGACCATGGTGCTTTAGGTGAATTATATCCTGAGAGAAGGTTTCATGCTTGGGGCGATGGTGTTGTAGGCTTTATGGAAGGTGGAGGAACTATCCCTTGGATGGGATTAGTTAACAAGGGGCTTTTTGATATTAACCAACCTTCTTGGGGAGGTTGGGGTGGACGCTTTAGTAAGCGCAAAACTCCAGATTTTTGGTCCAGACACAAGGACATAAAAGAAGATGAAATAAAAGTGGCACCCTTTTACACCTACAGAGAAGTTAGTGACCATTGGAAAAATCCAGAAACTGGTAAAACATACAACAACAATTATGTGCCAATCTGGAGATGGAGAGCTGCCATGTACAATGACCAAATTTGTAGAATGGACTGGTGTGTGAAATCTTTTAAAGAAGCCAACCACCATCCTATTGCCGCCTTTAATGGAGACGTCTCTAATACTATCATTAGGCTAAATGCTAATGCAGGAGAAATTATAGATCTTGATGCTACTGCATCTAAAGATCCAGATGGAGACCAGTTGAATTATCACTGGTGGATTTACCAAGAAGCGGGAACCTATTCGGGTGAAGTTTATATTGAAAATGCGCATACGTCAAAAACTAAATTACGTATTCCAACTGGTGCAGTGGGTAGTCAAATCCATCTTATTTTAGAGGTTAAAGATGCAAATAAAATTGCGTCTTTATTTGATTACAGACGCATTGTAATAGATGTAGATAATGTAATTACTGGTCAGTAAGTATGTTATTCATTCCCTACATGCACAACTGGAAACGTGATAGACTATTCTAAATAAAAACCACAAACTAATAAAAATGAAAACTAAACTTAAAAACATTAAACCCTGGACTATTATATTGATAGTTTTCCTTGTTTTGTCATGCAAGGAAACACCCAAAACAATCAATATTTTTGTTGATGAAACCACAAAGTCTGAAATTCAATACGGCATTACAAAACTTGAAGAAGCTCTTCAAAATTATGGTTTAGCAATGAACGTAGTTGAAAATTCTGCAGAAGCTCAATTAATATTTAAAAATAATGCCAAGGATAAAGAAAATGATAGTTTTGAGTTAAGTATTAATGAAGGCCAATCTACACTATCGGCATATAATACACGTGGTTTTTTATATGGCTTACAGCATATTAGGGAACAGTTAAGAATAGGAAAATCATGGCATGAACTTACCCCTAAAACTGTTAATGCACACTACGGATTTAGGGCTATTAAATTTAATTTACCCTGGTATTCGTATAGAAAAGGAGAAAACCTTGCGCTTCATCATGACACCTGTAAAGACCTAAAATTTTGGGAATCTTTTCTCGATATGATGGTAGAAAATAAGTTCAATGTACTTTCATTATGGAATTTACATCCCTATATGTATATGGTAGAATCTGAAAAGTTTCCTAAATCTAAATCCTTTACAGATGAAGAATTCAAAGAATGGCAAGCCTTCCACAGAGGCATCTTTAAAATGGCTAAAGATCGTGGAATAGACACCTATGTTTTTAACTGGAACATATTTGTTTCAGATGAATTTAGTAAGGCTTACAATATTGGAGAATACAAAAAGGGCAGCGGTTTTGGAACTTTTTGGGGAGAAGGAGAAACTAATGCACTTCTTGAGGAATACACTAGAGAAATGGTTACCAAAACCATAAACGAATATCCAAACCTAACTGGAGTTGGTATTACATTGGGAGAACGTATGGGAGGCATGACTTCGGAAGAACGCAGGGATTGGATTAATAGAACTTTTGTTAAAGCCTTAAAAGACGCCGATAGAGAGGCGAAATTATTCTACAGAGCTCCTTTATCCGCAGGTTTAACAAGTCATGGCACTGTTAGTAAATCTACCGAAATTTTAACCAGAGAAGCCATTGAAAACATAGGATTAGAAAACGATGTGTACCTAGGTTTTAAATTCAATTGGTCTCATGGGCATTCTTCTCCAAAGCTTTGTATTGTACATGGTGGTATCTTAACAGACACCTATTGGAATCCTAAACCTAAAAATTACAAAGGTGTTTACACCGTTAGAAATGAGGATTTCTTTGCTTTACGTTGGGCGCAACCCGATTTTATTAGAGATTTTATAAATAACAATAGTCAGGATTATATTGGAGGAACAATTATTGGTTCGGAGACTTATATTCCGGCAAAAGATTATATTACCAAAGAAGAACATCGTACATGGAATTATGCCTTTGAGAGACAGTGGCTATTCTACAAAGTTTGGGGAAATTTACTTTATGATTCCGATACTCCAGACGCCTATTTTGAAGATGCGCTAAAACAAAAATTCAACATAACAGAAGCCTCAGAATTAATAAAAGGTTGGAAATTGGGTTCTATGAATGCTAATCGTTTGGCAAGCTTTTTTCAAGGTAGATCTGACGGAACATTATATACAGAAGGTTTTAAAGCTAAACGCGGTAAATTTATAGACATTGAACAGTTTATTAATCATCCGGTTCTAGATTCAAGTTATGTAAACATAAAAGATTTTGTTGCCGGTAATTTTGAAGACGCTCAGATAACTCCAATCGAATTGGCTGATATTGCAGAAAAAGAAAGCAAGGAAGCTATAGCAATAGCCAATGCGTTAAAAGCAGAGCACCCTGAAAATAAATTGTTACAGATTGAACTAAGTGATATTGAGGCTTGGGGTCATTATGGACTATATTTTGCATCTAAACTTAAAGGTGCAGTTGCTTTACAAACGTATAAATTAAAAGGTGATAAAACGCAACAAACCGAGGCAATTAACCACTTAGAAAAAGGGTTACAACACTGGAAAAGTTTAACCGAAGCAATGGAACGTTACAACGTACCTGTAATGCCAAATCAATTTGATAAAGCATTTTCATGGCGAAAACATATTAAGGATGCAGAAAATGATATTCTAGTCGCTAAAAAAGACTAGTGTTGCTAAACAAAAAATCCCGTTATTAAAACTAATAACGGGATTCTTTTTGGGTTGGATTTATTTATTGCTTCTGCACATAAACTACCCAATCTTTGTCCTTATCTTTTGGAGGTAGCCCTAAAGATTGCTTACCTGAACCTTTAATAGCTTTTACCTTACCTTTTTGAAGTTTCCCTCCTTTTCTTGGGTTATACCAAACGACAGTATACTCTCCTGCATTATCTTTTAAATCAAGCGTAGATTCGCCACCATTCTTTAAAAACACAATGTAATCTTTACCTTCGTTAGCTAAAACATAATCCCCTTCAGAAGACACCAAGGCATCATTAGAAGTCATTTCCCAAACTGGCACCTTATTATCCTTAAAAAAGTCTAAACATATTTTTCCTTGATCCCAAAACAAATCTCTTGATCGATAGTCTTGACATGTTAAGTCTGAATGATCATGTTTATACCCAAAATACCACTCGGTTCCCCAAGCACCAGCCATCATTGCTCCCCATAAACCATTCTTTCTGGCATCGTTGTGTTCTGGGTTGTCTTTGTCTGGAACCAAAGAATGCTGGGCATCTCCAGGTTCATCACAAGCCACAGCCCATGTTTTCCCTTCTGCTTCAGCCTCTTTTAGTATTCTTAATACACTTTTATGTACATTCCTAAAATCTGCCTTATTTGTTTGTAAAGACGCCCCTGTAAATTTGCTGTTTTTCCCGTAAACACCTGTAAACCAATTTCCATTATGGATAACAATATGATGATTATAAGGATCTATTGCATTTACATAATGCGCCAATGTTAACCTTCCTTGCACATCTACAGGAAAGGTTCTTGGAGGGTTTTGCCAATCTCCAGTTTCCTCACATAAATTCCAGTTTAATGCCAAATGATGACCAAAACGCGCTATTAATTCTCGGTAATACAGCTTCGTATAAAGTCCAACACCACCATTATCTAATAACCCTTGATTTTCAGCTTCTAAGGTCTTAAAATGAAGAAACATTCCTAATTTTTCGCCATGAGAGAAAACCGTCTCCCATTGATCTAGTTTAGAAACATCAAATCTGTCATAAGTGTTATAATCTACATATGGGAATACATTTTTATCATCACCTTGAATATTCATGGTTATAAAAGAAAACACATTCATGCCCTTTGAAGCTAAATAATTGACTGCTCCAATTAAATCTTTCCCCTTACCATCTTTCCATGTTGGGTCTCCTTCTTTCCAATCTTGCTCATGAGCTTCCCAAGATTTCACCAAATCATCTTTAATACCATCATTATGAAAGGTTCCATCAAACTCTTCATAAGCTAAAAAGTTTTCAGGTGCATCTGCACCACACTTTAAAAAGTATTCACCATTTCCTGCAAATTTCAGATAACGTTCTCCAACATATTCCAAACGTCCTTTAGCTCGCATATCGCGTCCTGTTTTATCTGTTTCAGCGATATTAATGCTGCCTTCCTTACCATCCATAAAACCAGCAGGTTTCAACTTTTTGGATACACGAACTGCCGCCCATTTATGCTTTACAAATCGAACTTTATAGGTCCATTCACCCACCTCATCTGGAGAAAAATGGACACGCCATATATTTCCAGAGGTTGCTCCTGTATTTCCTGCATCTCCATCGGCTGCAAAATACCCAGGAATAACATATGATTTTCCAGAATTACTATGTTTAAAAGTTACATCTAATTTGTAATTTAAAAACGGATTTTCTTCAGCATCTTCTGAAGTTTCTGGCCCTTCAAAATCTAAAGTGACTTTATGCCATTTTTTTAATTCGCCTTTTACATTTTGAGCTTCAGATAGCTGAAACAAAAAAGCTAAAGCTAGTAAAACAACTAAGGTGTTCTTTTTTGTAAACATGATTTATTTCTTTTTATATAGTTCTTCAATAGTCCAATACGAGTCTCTTTCTCCTATTTTATTTTTGATGTTTTTAAGTCGCCATTCTGGAATAGGTCTGGCATTATTTAGTTCTGTTCTTATATAAGTTAATACACTTGCCAACCATTTATCATCTTGATGTTTCATACCTACCATAACCCCAGAATATTCCTTTCCATCAATTGGTCCTGTAAGTCCATTAAGTAGAATTTTTGAAACAATTTCCTGATTTCCAGTTACCCTAGGAGATCCCACTAATGACGGTGCCAAATCACCAATACCTTTTCCATCCTTACCGTGACAAGCCGCACAAATACTTTGGTAATTCTTATACCCCTCTATTATGGCTTTCTTAACTCTACTGCTTTGCAGAATATGCTTTTTTCTTAGTTGTTCTAAAATTGGAGGTTCTTCTTTTAAAGCCTCTGCTCCAACTAAAGCAATCACTTTATTTTCTGAATGGTTATCCATAATATGCTGAGTTACCGCCTTAGTTTCTGGTGTTTTATGGGTAGAAAAAGAATGTATCAATTGAAGTGGTATATCAATATTTTCATCATCTTTTAACGCTGCCATAGCCTCCGAAACCGTTTCATTGTTTTGTTTTATAAAAGGTTCTCCTAATCGTAAAGCAGCTTGTTTAACCCTATCGTCAGTATCTTTTAAAGCTTCAATAACCATACTTTCAGTAATAGCATCTAAGCCTTCCAAAGTCCAAAGCGCATGTAATCTTCCTAAAGCACTTTTAGCTGAAGTAGCACTACCCTTTAATTTTGAAACTACAGATGTATCTCCTTTTAATATGATTAATTTTTGTGCGTTGATACGATACCAACCATTATCATGACTTAAAAACGGAATTAATTCTTCAGCCGTTTTATCTAAAAGCTTAATTGGTTTAGATGGTGTCATTTCGTTATGAACAATTCTATAAATTCTACCTTTACCAATATTTTTATCAAAGCCCATTTTTTCTATTACTGGCCTTAAAAAACTTCCTTTTCTAGTCCAGTTACCCTCTTGAATAATGCCTCTATACATATCCACTACGTATAAACACCCATCTGGCCCGGTTTTCATATCAACAGGTCTAAAATTAGCGTCGGTAGAGGCTAAAAACTCTGTTTCTTTATAAGTATTACTTAAAATTGTTTTTCCGTCTACACGATCAATTTTTGCACGTCTAATTAATCTTCCAACGGGTTCTGGGATAAATAAATCGCCGTACATAGGCAATTTATCTCCAAGAAAAATGGCTTGTCCGCAACTAGCCGTAAAATGATTTAAAGTACCGTCTTCTCTTAAACGTTTTAATCCTCCCTGTACATCTGGGGTCCCAATAATGGGCCATACGGAGTCAAAACTCTTTTCTTTTTGGCCTTCTAATTCAAGTGTTCCGTAAGCCGGATGACGTTGAAATCCTAAAGCTGGATTCTCCCCTCCTGCACTCGAATAATACATTTGTCCACTTTCATCTTGAGTAAGTCCCCATTGTCCACTTGGGGCATCTAGTAATGTATCTGTTTCAATTTTATTATGAGTAAATCTATAGCGCACAGAACCTTTAGACAAATACATATAGTTATCTATATTCCAAAGAATACTTGCTGTTTGATGTTCTAAGTTCCCATTATCTCGTTTAGGTGCATCCAATAGTTTAATCTTTTCATCTGCCACATTATCACCATCTGTATCTCTATAACTCCACATATGCCTGTTATAGGTTTCTCCAATAATTACCCTATCATCTAAGGGCATAATTATTCTAGGCAATATTAAACTATCAATAAACACCGTACTTTTATCCATTCTGCCATCTCCATTAGTATCTTCTAATACAGAGACACGACTCCAAGGTTCATTTTCATTAGTACCATCTACATCTTGCATATATGTTAGCATTTCTGCTACATATAACTTACCATTACCATCCCATTCCATAGCAACGGGCTCATTAATCATGGGTTCACTGGCAACCAATTCAATACTATACCCCTCAGGTAAATACATGGTTTTGATACTTTCTTCGGGTGATAAAAAATCTACCTTGGGAATCTTTACCAAAGGAGGCTTCTTATAGATAACATCTGTATATTGTTTTTCTGTTTCTTTTTTACAACTGGTTATTGTAAAAAGAACCATTGTAAAAATTAAAGGGAATAGTTTAATCAGTCTCATGTAACTCTTTTTAGTTTTCGGCAAAATACAGTATTCCCATCTTCCTTTTTATAAGATTTTACTTTTATTAGAATACAAATGATTCTTTTAACTCCTGGTAAATTCATTATTTCAAACTTAAAAAAAAAGACAAAACCAAGTGAGCAATGACCTATTTACACCCTATTTTGGCCTTTATTTTCGACTATACAAAAGCTTAACAAAAAAAAGCGCGTTGAAATGATCAACGCGCTTTTAAAGACATAATATATCTCCCTTTAAGCTGCTAAACTATTAGAATAGGCAACAATAATGATACCCACGACCATACATGTTAAACCTAAGTATAAAAAGTTTTTAGCCTTCGCGGAAGCTTTTACCCATTCTTTGGTTATCAATCCACTTACAATAGCAGTTACAACGCAAGCAGTATTAAAGATTGCGTACCCAATACTACCTCCTAATTCTCCTAATTTGAAGGCTGCATATGCAAATACTACTGAAGCTGCAAAATTGAATATCCCCATAATGGTTGTTAACATTAAGTTTTTACCTAAGTGTGGTGTTTTAAACTTACCCCATAATTTTTTAGCTGTTAATTGCTGCGCAAAATAAATAGCAATGGCAACACCTCCTGCCATATAAATAACATACATTACAGCAATGGCACTTTTCCATGAAGGGTTTCCTTGTGCTTGAGAAGCTTGATCTATAATTTCAGCACCATAAGAATTAGCAAAACTAAATCCAGTAGCCAATAATCCTCCAATAACAGCAATAAGAATCCCTGTTATCATAGAACCACTTTTCTTTTCAGTGTTGGCTTCATCTCCTTCTTCATCTTGTTGACGAATAATCCCTGCTCTACCGTTAGCCATAACACCAACAAGTACGACTAATAAACCAGCAAGAATTGTTAAGAATATATTGGTTGCAGGAACACCGTTTACAAAGAATGGTATTAGAGAACCAACCAAGATAATAGTTCCAATAAATATTGAAAACCCAAGAGACAATCCAATATAATTAATTGCTTTACCCCACATCATGGCTCCAATACCCCAAGCAACACTTGATACAATCATACCAATTAATACATCTGATGGTATGGCTCCTAAAATATCCGAAAAGCCATCAATTAATAAAAATGCAGCTACGTTTGGAACTACAAATGTATTGATAGCAAAAAACATACTCCATGTATTCTCAAAAGCATAATCTTTGGTAAATTTTTCTGGTAATGCATATAACCCTAATAATAAACCGGCTAAAATGGCAAATAAAACACCTGTAATCATAATTAATTAGTTTTTAGTTAGTATAATTTGTTCTCTTATTTAAATTTGAAAATTGTTGTACTTTCAAAAGTATCACCCGCTTTTGTTATCGATCCTGGTGAATTTTCAATGTTCGGACCATTTGGATAACGGTGTGTTTCACAACAAAATGCTCTGTATTTTCCAAACGGTGTTCCATCTTCACGCTTTAAATCATCAGAAGTATACTTTCCTGTATATAACAACATACAAGGTTCTGTTGTGAATACATCTAAAGTTAAATCTTTTGATGGGTTTGTAATTGAAGCTGTTTGGATTAAATCTGATGTTGCATTATCAAACACATAAAAGTGTTCAAAACCATCGCCCATGGCTTGATGCACATCGGCAATTCGTTTAGGGTTTCTTAAATCATCTGCTTTACCTTCCAAATCCAAAATTACTCCAGTAGCGGCACCAGTATCATCAGTTTCTAAACGCTTATTTGTATTTACCTGAGCGGTATGATTTTCTATACTTTGAGAAAATCCACTTAAATTAAAATAGGTATGATTGGTTAAAGACAATGGCGTATCGGCATCTGGTTTTGCATTGTAATTAATATGTAATTCATTATCATTAGTAATACTAAATACAACCGTTACATCTACATTTCCAGGAAAGCCTTCTTCTAAACTTTCACTAGCCAGTGTCATTTCGAGAGCAGCGGCAGCCCCATTAACATCAACTTCTTTAGCAACCCAAACTTTTTTATCATAACCAACGGCACCACCATGCAAGTTGTTTGGTCCGCAATTATCTGCCAACTTATACTCCTCACCATTTAAAGAAAATTTTGCATCCTTAATTTGCGAGCAGTAACGTCCTACCGTGCATCCAAAGTAAGGCGAATTATTCTTGTAATCTTCTCCAAAATAACCTTCTAGGGTATCAAATCCACAAGCCACTTCACGGATTTCATCATCTACAGGTACTTTTAAGGATGTAATAGTTGCACCATAATTAGTTATTTTCACAGTCATACCCTTATCATTTGACAAGGTAAACAGCTCAATATTTTGATTATTGAATTCTCCAAAATTAGATTTAGTAGTACTCATATGTCTTAATTTAGTTTAGTTTTTATTTCTTCTCAAATGGTGCTAATTTTTCCCAATTAAAAATCACACCAACACCAGGATAATCTGGCGCTACTGCTCTGTAGTTTTCAACTACAAGAGGCCTTGTTGTATATTCATCTATTGGAAAACTATGTACTTCTAGCCAACCAGCATTTGGTTGTGCAGACACCAAGCTAACATGTAACTCTTGCATACCATGAGAACATGCAGGAACTCCATGTTTATCTGCTAATCTTGCAGCAGCTAACCAACCCGTTACACCTCCACAATTTGAAGCATCTGGTTGTACAAAAGATAATTTAGCCTGATCCATAGCATATTCAAACTCATGAATAGTATGTAGATTTTCTCCCATAGCTAAAGGAAAACCAGTCCTATCAACTATTTCTCCAAAACCTTTATAATTATCAGGAATGATAGGTTCTTCAAACCAAGTGATATCATATTGCTTAAATCCTTCTATTGCTTTAATAGCCTTTTCTACATCCATGGAGTAATTGGCATCTACCATAAACTTAACATCTGGACCAACAAATTCTCTTACTGCTTTAATTCGCTCTAAATCTTCTTCTAGATTTTCTCTTCCAATCTTAATTTTTACAGCTTTATATCCTCTGTCTAGGTAGTTTTGCATGTTGCCCAATAACTTTTCTATTGGATACATTAAATCTATACCACCACAATACGCTTTACAAGTATTATCAACACCACCTGCCATTTTCCATAACGGTAGACCGGCTTTTTTACATTTAATATCCCATAGTGCTATATCTACAGCAGAAATAGCAAAAGATGCTATACCTCCTCTACCAACATAATGAATGTGCCATTCTAGAAAATCATAAATACCATCAATATCGGTTCCATCCTTTCCAACTAATACACCAAAATCATAATCTACCATAGCTTTTATGGCTCTTCCTCCTTTTCCTCCAGTATACGTGTAACCAGTACCCTCGCTTCCATCTTCGAGGGTAATGGTTACTGTGACTAACTCAAAATGATAATGATCTCCATGTTTTGCATCAGACATCACCTCTGGTAATGGCACTTCAAATAAACGTGCATCTACTTTTGAAATTTTTGTACTCATTTTTATCTTAATATTATGGGAAGCTCTACAGGTGTAGCCGCTCCTAAATCTTTACTTCTTTTACTTGGTAAGGCATTACTAATTACAATTTTGTAGTTGCCTTTTATCCATTCTTTTTCGCCGTCTAAATTGGTTTGAAAAAAGCTCTTATTAGAAATCAAAAATTTTACACTTTGCTTTTCTCCTGGCTTTAATGCAATTCTTTTGAATGCCTTCAAAGCATAAAAAGGCAGGTAACCTTTAGTATCTTCTGGAACTAAATAAGCTTGTACAACATCTTCTAAATTCAAATTACTTTTATTGCTAATGTCTATAGACACCTCAAAATCTTCTTTATTCTTCTTTAGTTTATTAGAATTAACAATAGGGTTTTCTAAACTTGTTTCTCCGTAACTTAAACCAAAACCAAATGGGTACATTGGCTCTTTTTCCATGTACTTATAGGTTCTTCCTTTCATATTATAATCAACAAAAGGAGGTAATTGTTCTACATTCTTTGGAAATGTTACGGGCAAATGTCCTGATGGAGAAACATCTCCAAACAACACATCTGCAACAGCATTTCCGCCTTGCTCCCCAGGATACCACATTAAAACAATAGCATCTACCAAAGGTTCCACTTCTTCCAGAGAAACCGCACTACCGGTTCCTATTACTAAAATTAAAGGTCCTTTTTTCTTTTTGTTTATTTCTTTAATATAGTCTATCTGACTTTGTGGTAAACGTAAATGTTTTCTATCGCCTTTAGATTCTGAAGCTATAGCATCTACTTCTTCTCCTTCAATTTCATTGGAAATACCAGCCACTAAAATTGTAGCCTCTACTTCTTTAGCAACGTTTGGTGCCCAATTCTTAGGATTTAAGTTTGCCGTAAAGGGCAACACACCTTGTCTATAGTTTAGAGAGGTTCCTAACGATACCTTTTCTGTTACACCTTCTAAAACCGTAACTAAATCTGAAGACATCCCATAATAGTTGGCCATTAAAATATTAGTTGAAGACGAAAATGCCCCAGTAACATACAATGACTTAATATCTTTTTTTAGTGGCAGTACATTATTTTCGTTTTTAAGTAAAACAATAGATTGTTGTGCCACTTTTCTAGCTAAATCTTTATGCTTTTGAGAGTTAATAACCTCCGTTCCTAAACTGTTGTATGGATTACTTTCTATTTTATCAAAAAAGCCAAGTTTAAACCGTGTTAAATACAATTGTTTTAAACGTTGGTCTACTAATTCTTCTTTAATTAATCCTTTATCTACAGCTTTTTTTAATCCACTTTTATAAACCCATCCGCAATTTAAGTTTACACCTGCTAACAATGCTAAAGCCGATGCTTCTTCGGCAGATTTAGCTTTTTTATGACCTTTAAGAATATCTCCTAATGCGCCACAATCTGATACTATGTACCCATTAAACCCCCATTTCTTCTTTAGGGTCTCATCCATTAGGAACATACTTGATGTTGCAGGTTCACCAAAAACAGCATTGTAAGCTCCCATGACCCCTTCTACTTTGCCCTCTGTTACCAGAGCTTCAAAAGCTGGGAAATAGGTCTCATATAAATCTAACTTAGAGGGTATTGCGTTGAAACTATGACGTAATTCTTCTGGACCGGAGTGCACCCCAAAATGTTTAGCACAAGCTGCGGCTTTTAAATATTTAGGATGATCTCCTTGAATTCCTTGAACATAGGCTACTCCTATTTTAGACATTAAATACGGGTCTTCTCCATAGGTTTCTTGCCCGCGGCCCCAGCGAGGATCTCTAAATAGGTTTACATTTGGAGACCAAAAAGTTAAACCTGCATATTTCCCTCTATTATTTATTGATAGGGATACCTGAAATTTAGCTCTAGCTTCATCGGTTATAGCAGAAGCAACTTGTTTAATCAATCCAGGATTAAAAGTGGCTCCCATAGCTATTCCTTGCGGAAAAATAGTAGCCTTACCATTTCTAGCAACACCATGTAACGATTCGTTCCACCAGTCGTATTCTGGTACGCCCAATCGTTCAATAGCAGGTGAGCTAGACGTAAACTGACTACACTTTTCGTCTAGTGTCATAGCCTGAATTAACAAATCTGCACGTGCTTCAAAAGCAATAGATTCGTCAAACCACTTAAACTCTTTTTGAGCGAACATGTTACATGTTATACTCAATACCCAAATGATTACTACTTTTTTCATTAAAAACTAAACAGGCTCGAATTATAGCTATAACTCGAACCTGCATTGACAAACTAAATTAAACAGTGTGCTTTATGTAAAATGTTTTCTTTTCTAAATATTGCTCAAAGCCATATTTTCCATCTTCACCTCCAGAACCAGATAATTTATACCCGTTATGGAACCCTTGATGTTGCTCTCCATGACCTCTATTTATATAGATTTCTCCATACTCTAATTCATCGTTACACTTCATGATGGTATTCATATCATTGGTAAATACCATAGCTGCTAATCCGTATTCACAATCATTAGCATACCCAATAACTTCATCAAAAGTTTTAAACTTTAGTACCGGTAATATTGGTCCGAAAGATTCCTCATGTACAATAGTCATATCTTGAGAAACATTGGTTAAAACCGTTGGTTCAAACCAGTAACCTTTTTCAAATTCCTTTCCTTCTGGTTTTTTACCTCCAGCAGCAATAGTAGCACCTTCTTTAACAGAAACCTCTACTAGATGTTCCATATGCTTTAATTCTGAAGCATTTACTTTTGGCCCCATATCTGTTTCTTCTAACATTGGGTCTCCCACCTTGATCTCAGCAACTTTAGCTAAGAATTTCTCCATGAATACATCGTAAATATCTTCGTGTATATACATACGTTCGTTACACGTACAAACTTGTCCGCAGTTATCAAAACGAGAATGTAATGCTGATTCAACAGCAGCATCAATATCTGCATCGGCAAATGCAATAAATGGTGCTTTACCTCCTAGTTCTAATTGAACATGAGTTAAATTATCTGCTGCAGCACGAGCAATTGATTGTCCTACTGGTGTAGAACCAGTCATTGTTATCATTTTAGTTATTGGGCTTTCCACTAAAGCATTACCCATTGCTCTACCTGGTCCTGTTAAAATATTAATAACACCTTTTGGTATGCCTACTTTATTAGCTAAATCTCCTAATTCTAGAGTAGCGATTGGTGTTTCGGAAGTAGGTTTAATTACTATTGAATTACCTGCCACTAATGCTGGTCCTAATTTACGTCCTGCTAAAGCTAATGGGAAGTTCCAAGCCGTAATTGCCACAACAACACCTTTTGGTATTTTCTGAATCCAGATTTGCTCATTTGGATTATCCGATGGAATAATATCACCTTCAATTCTGCGTGCTCCTTCGGCTGCATACCTTATAAATGATGCTGTAACTTGAACTTCAAAACGTGCTACTTTTAAAAGTTTACCTTGTTCTTTTGTTAACAATACTGCTAAACGTTCATTATTAGCATCAATTTCATCAGCAAGTGCAAACATATAATCTGCTCTAGTTCTTGCTGGTAATTTTTTCCATTCTTTTTGAGCCGCCTCAGCTGCTTTTAAAGCCTCAATAGCTTCTTCTGGCGTACCATTTTGTACCTTAGCTACTACTTCTTCAGTTGAAGGACTTATAATATCAATAGTTTCTCCAGATGTAGAGGTTTTCCACTCTCCGTTAATAAATAATTGGTATTCTTTTACTTGCCCCATAATATTTAGTTAATTTATTTTTTAAGTTTTGGTTTTCTATGATTGTCCATTCTCACGGCCGCTTTACCTTCATACAAACGTTTTAGCTGCCATAACGGACGGTCTAAAGTGAGCTCCCACTCAAATAACTTTTTATATAACTCGCGAACTAATTCTGGCTTTTCAGCTGCTAAATCGTTCACTTCTGAAATGTCTTCTTCTATGTTATAAAGTTCCGCTGGTCTATCCGGAAAACGAAGTAGCTTCCATTCATTATGACGAATAGCTGCTCTGGTCTCTTTTTTCCAGTATAAGGTTTCATGCGGCTTAGCTTTATTCTCTCCTTTCACAAAAGGCATCAAGTCAACACCATCTAATCCTTCAATTTTTGATACATCTCCTCCTGCTGCAGTTACAAAAGTTGGCAACATATCTAGTGTTGAAATTGGATTTTTGTATACTGATTTTGGTTTTAAATGTCCTTTCCATGACATTAAGAAAGGTATGCGAATACCACCTTCAAGATGATTTGCCTTTGTACCACTTAATGGGGCATTACTAGAGTGATTAGTATCGGAAGGCCCTCCATTATCATTTGCAAATACAATAATTGTATTTTCTCTTAAGCCTAGTTCATCTATCTTATCTAGTACTCTGCCTATAGCCCTATCCATTCCAATAGTCATGGCCGCCAATGTTCTTCTTCTACCTGTAAGGTGAGATGGTACTTTTTCTAAATCGTCTTTACGAGCTTCCATTGGTGTATGAACAGCATTAAAAGACAAATACGCAAAAAAGGGTGCACTTGTTTTCTTCGTTTTTTCTATAAATTTTATGGTTTCATTAGCAAGAACATCGGTCATATACTCTCCTTCTCTTTCCTGATAATTCCCAAAACCATATTCCAGAAATTTAGATTCATCGTCATTTGGATGGTCTTCCGTGTATGCATAATAACTTCTTGCTCCACTTCTAAAACCAACAAATTCATCAAAACCTCTTTTACTAGGGTGAAATTCATCTGCATGCCCCATATGCCATTTTCCAAAAATAGCCGTTCTATAACCTAGCTTTTTTAAATAATCTGCTACTGTAACTTGATCATGAGGCAACCCCATTTGATCACTCATATATTTGGAAGATGAACTCATGTAACCTTTTACATTATTTTCCTCAAACCCAAATTTTTGCTGATATTTTCCAGTTAAGAAACCAGCTCTAGATGGCCCGCAAACAGCGGCAGAAACATAGCCTTGTGTAAATTTTACACCACTTTTAGCCAAGGCATCCAAATGGGGTGTTTTAAAATCTTTACTCCCTTGAAATCCAAAATCAGCATACCCTGCATCATCAGATAAAATAAAGAGAATATTAGGCTGTTGTGCCATTAGCCTTTGGTGACTACAAAAAGTAATCACCAAAAGTAATAGCAGTAGTTTAGAATAGTTTATAGTTGTTTTAATGTTCATTTTGTGTAATGAAATTATCTTCCCATCCATCCACCGTCAACTAGTACGATAGATCCATTCATATAAGCTGCAGCTTCAGAAGCTAAAAACACAGTTGGTCCTGCAAAGTCTTCTGGATTACCCCAACGGTTTGCTGGTATTCTAGATAAGATAGATTCTGCTCTAACAGGATCATTTCTTAACGCTTCTGTATTATCTGTTGAAATATATCCTGGTGCAATAGCATTTACGTTAACTCCTTTGCCTGCCCATTCATTAGCAAACGCCATAGTTAATTGACCAATTGCTCCTTTACTAGCAGCATAACCTGGCACAGTAATACCACCTTGGAACGTTAATAATGATGCTGTAAAAATGATTTTACCACTTTCTCTAGCCACCATTTCTTTTCCTATTTCTCTAGTTAAAATAAATTGAGCGTTTTGGTTAACCTCAATCACTTTATCCCACATTTCATCTGGGTGATCTGCTGCTGGTGTTCTTAATATAGTACCTGCATTATTAACCAAAATATCTATTTGTGGATGATCTGCTTTAACAGCTTTTATAAACTCATATAGTGATTCTCTATTAGAGAAATCACATTGGTAAGCACTAAAGTTCTTCCCTCTAGCTTCTACTTCTTTAGATACTTCACTTCCTTCTAATTCTAAAGACGCTGAAACACCAATTACATTTGCACCCGCTTCAGCTAAACCTATAGCCATTGCTTTACCAATACCGCGTTTACATCCTGTTACTAAAGCTGTTTTTCCTTCTAAACTGAATTTGTTTAAAATACTCATTTTGTTCTGTGTTAAATTATATAGTTTGTTGTTGTTTTAAAGCTGACAATCCATTAGAACTTTCATTCCATCAGGGTTGTTATCAATGTTTTCGAATACTTTCTGAATGTTTGATAAAGGCTGAACGTCTGTTATCATGTCTTCAAATGGTAATTCATTTGCTGTGATTAAAGAAATCGATTTTTCATAATCTTCTTTTTCATAAACACGCGCACCAATTAATTTTAACTCTTTCCAGAAGAATTTGAATAAATTCACAGGTTTAGGTTGTCCATGAATAGCTACCATAACAATTCTGCCTCTAATACCAGCAACTTCTGTCATGATATCTAATGCTGGTTGTACACCTGCAACTTCAAAAACAACATCTGCTAACCTTCCTTCAGTTTTACTTTTCACGTATTCCACTAAATCTACTTCCATAGGGTTAACAGCTTCTAACCCCATAGATTTAGCTTTATCTATTCTTGTTTGATTAACTTCTGAAATTATAACTTGTGCTCCAACCTCTTTAGCCACCATAGCCACTAGAAGTCCGATAGGCCCTCCTCCTAAAACAACAGCTGTTTCGTTAGCTTGTAAACCACTTAAACGAACATCGTGTGTTGCAACAGATAAAGGCTCAATTAGTGCTGCCAATTTTAAATCTGTATGCTCCTTAAGTTTATGCAAAGTAAATGCTGGAACATTCCAGTATTGTTGCATAGAACCAGGACTATCAATACCTATAAAGTTTAACTCCTCACAAATGTGATTAAATCCTTTATCTGATGGTTTAGCTTTTCTATCATCCAAAGGACGAACTACCACCTTATCTCCTTCTGCAAACCCCTCAACACCAGGCCCAACCGCATCAATAACACCAGACATTTCATGTCCAATTGTTTGCGGCATTGCCACTCTTTGATCCATCATACCGTGGTAGATATGCACATCTGTTCCACAAACTCCTGAATAGGCTACTTTAATCCTTACTTCACCCTGAGCTGGAGCTTCAATCTCTTTTTCTACGACTGAAAATGTTTTATTTCCTTCGTATTGCGTTGCTATCATTTCTAATTTAATTTAAACTGTTTTTTGAAATTATTTTTAAAGTATTGTGCAATCCTATATTAACGCTCACATAATTAGTATTAAGATTAATACATTTTCACACAACACATTTACTTTCAAATATAAAAAATTAATTCATATACAAATGAATTATTTTACTAGATTAAAAAGTTTCAAATAAGAAACAAGTTTGATATTTGAAACAAATATACAATAAAATATATTCACAGGAATAGTTTAGCTCCCAAAAGTTATTAACCGACCTTTTAGAGCTTAAAAACAGAAACTTAGCTTAACTAAAAATTATAAAAAAATGAAAGTAAATAAAGTTATAAGAAAGACCTTAAAACACCTCTATTCAGGCTTCAACATACCCTAATTTGGCAGAAATCTCTTGAGCATACCTCGCAACAATACGTCCCTTTTCATCAAACTCCTCGTGAGGTAATCTACCATGAGGTGCTGTAATCCATAGAGAAGCAACTGGATAACCATATTCATTAAATACAGGCGCTCCTATACAATGAATACCTTGAATATCCTCACCATTATCTATGGCATACCCATTTTCCTTAACTTCCTTTAATTGCTCTCTAAATGCAATTTTTGAAGTAATGGTATTTTTGGTATACTGTGCAAGGTTCATTTGCTTAATAATAGTATCAGCCTCTTCATCTGGCAGGTAAGCCAAAATCGTTTTACCTCCAACAGAACTGTGTAAATTAAACTGCGTTCCCCTTTCTACAAATAACTTTACCGGATACGAAGACGATACTTGCTCTAAGATTGTCCCTTTTTTAGACCCTAAAATAACCCCTAGCATTACAGATTCTTTTAACTCGTCTCTAAGCGCACGCATTACATCTATAGATAACTCAACAATGCTCTGTTCATTCATTGATGAAATACCCAAGGTCACCATTTTTCTGGAAAGCGTTATCTTTTTGGTGGTCTCATTTTTCTGAAGATAGTTTTTTGAAATTAAGGTATTAATTATTCTAAAAGCACTTGTTTTAGACACCTCAAGAGCATCAACAATTTCAGCCATTGTTAAACCTTGCGTATGATTAGCAAGTAATTCAATAATTAGCAATCCACGTTCCAAATTTGGAACATTGTAATTTGGCTTAACCTCAATTGTATCTTTACTCATATCTTCTTGTGTAGAAAGACAAAAATAACATTAGTTTATAAATAAAAAAATCGGCCACGAAACATCGCAGCCGATCAACAACAAACTAATTACTTCTATTTTTTACTTCCTTTGACTTCACCAGGAGCTGTATGCGCAGTTCTTCTTTTAGAAGAAAAACGCATAATACTTTGATAATGCCAGCTATTGTAAACATGTGTTAGTCCCCAACGCAATATTTCGGTTGGCTCCTTTTCTGTATCAGCCGTTCTATTTAATCCAATAGCATGAGCATCTACACTTTTTAATACTGACATTATTTCAAAATTAATTCCATCTGGCGACCACTGAATAGTATTTTTTTCAGGTCCATCAGTTGTAATTAACGAAGCAATTCCTCCATTATATGGCCATACACAAATCTCATGACCGCTGTTACTTATAGGATTATAAGGCGACTTAACATAAGGTCCTAATGGGTTATCTGCAATAGCTACCCCATGACGAATTTGACGACCTCCAAACGTAATCTCTTCTCCCATCTGCTCACCTTTATAATACAAGTAGAATTTCCCTTTGTATGGAATAATACATGGATCATGTACTTTGTGACTATCAAAATCACCTTTTTTCTCTACCATACTTCTATCTTGTAAGTTATCACCTTTCCAAACACCATTATCAGCTGGACTCAAAATTGGTTTATCTAACTTAGTCCAAGGACCATCGGGAGAGTTTGCCCAAGATAATCCTACTTGATTTTTAACTCTTACGTTATAAGGTGATTTAACTGTTTGATAGCATAAATAATACTTTCCATCATGTTCCATAATTTCTACTGTAAACACAGATCTATCATCATAAGCTCCCTTTTCTCCTCTCTTTACAGCAATACCTTCTTCTTTCCAAGTCCAACCATCTTCTGATGTAGCATACCAAATATCACATCTATCCCAAGGGAATACTTTTTCATTTTCTATATCGCCTCCAAACCCTTGCGTCTCTCCAGTGCTTCTAGAGTACCAAACGTAATACTTACCATTATGCTTAATCATAGCTGAAGGATCTCTTCTTACCACACCCTCTTCATATGCCAAGTCCCCTTTTAAAGGTTGAAGTTTCCCAAACTCAATAAACCATTCATTACCAAGATCCATTGGCCATTTTAATGCTCTCTTTGAGGCCGCACTTAAATGGTTTACATCGGTAATTCCTAAATGATCTAATTGTTCTTCAGATATTTTCATTGATTCTTCTTTTGAATTGTCAGGAGCTTTTTCTTTTGTACTCGTTGAATTGCACCCTGTCATAGTTAACATTAATAATAAAATTGCTATTGAATTTACTACATTTTTCATTTATCTCTTAAATAAGTTTAGTTGATTTAACATTAAAGCCATTGCAACAAATCTAAGTAGAACACAAGTAAAATCAACCTTAACTAGACTTGACAAAAACTATACTTTCCAAAAATATCTATAGTTACTTTTCTCCAACAGAACATATAATTAAAACAACAGAACAAATGTTCAAAACAATTATAGGCCAACAACAAAATCTGGCGCCCCTTTTTCTAAATTAAGCCCTTCAACATCTTCTTTAGAAATAGCCGTATCCCATATATATGCACGCTTTAGCGTCTTTATCTTTAAAAGTTCACTAAGACTTTCTTTAGAAATATTCGTACTGTAAAGATTTATACTTTCTAATTCTAAATCTGAGATTTGAGATACTCCAGAATCAGAAATTGAGTTTTTGTTGAGTTTTAATTTCTTAAGATTTTTAAACTGAGAAATGATTTTAATTTGCTCATCTTTGACCTGATTATCCTCAAGGTACAACCACAATACATTGTCTTTTATCTTAGATAATGCTTGTAGTTTAACATCTAATTCGGCAATATTAGACGTTGTAATTGTTTTTGCAGGTAATTCTACGGCATAAATATTAGAATCAAACACCAATTCTGACACCCTAAATCCGGCATTTACGACTTCTTGGAGAGCGGCTTCATCTACCTTACCTAAGGTTGGAATTTTATCTGTAGAATGATGACCGCCTTCTAAGCCTAACATAGTTGAGGCAATTTTAGCGACGTTTTCTGAAGTTTCTACACTAGCTACTTTTGTACTAAACCCAGCCGAAGCATCATCTATCCAATATTTTAGAATTTCAATTTCCTCATCTGTTAACGGTGTTTTTCCTTCAGGCGGCATAAAATCATCATGATGTGGATCTAGCAAAACCCTTTTTACTATTTCAGATTTAGCCGAATTACCAGCAATTAAAGCATCACCCCCTTTACCTCCTTTCATAATAGCCAAAGAGTCTATTAGAGATAAGCCACCTTTTTTCTTGCTTTCGTTATGACAACTTGTACATTTTGCATCTAATATTGGCTCTACTAAATAGTCATAAACTCCCGCATCTTCTAATTTTTCAACCGCTGCTAATGTTTTCTTTTCCTTTTTGTTAAATGGCATATACTTGGTTAAGTAATCACTACCATGGGTAAGATTTCCACCATAGTGCCCAGTAACACTTAATAATACTACAATGACAGCAAGAGCAGAAATATTTGCTTTGATTTTATTTTTCTCAGGTAAGTTGATTTTCCCAATCCTTATCAACCAAGCTATAAAAGCCAGAAACGTAGTAAAGACTCCGAACCAAAAATGACCATCCAACATATCTTCGTCATAATCGCCACTTAAAGACAACATATAACCAAGGATACACGCCACAAGCGCAGATACAAAACCACTTAACAATGCAAATGGAATGGCATTTGTTAATCCCTTATACTTTTCTTTCCTTCCAAGAAGTTCTAGCATAAAGGCGAAAAATAAAAACCCGATAGGAAGATGTACAACTAAAGGATGAAACCTCCCTAAAAACAAGACAAAGTCTGATGTTTCACTCATAAAATAATAGGTAAATTCTTTATATACGTGTTAATTTGTAAGGTGCCGAATGATTTGCATTCCACTGGCAGATGTATACATTTTTATCTTCATCAATACACACATCATGTCCATGCAAAATAGGTTTTTCATCTATTTGAAACGACTTTTGAAGCTCACCATCTTTATAAACAGGTTCGGTTCCTCCTGGATTAGACACCACTTTATCGCCTTCCATTATCGTTACAAAACCTGTATGATCTCTCCAATTAGTTTTACCAACCTTAGGCTGAGACCAGCATACGCCGGCATATAGATTATTATCATCAAAAACCGCTCTACAGACAGACATGTTAGGCATCTTAATAGTTTTAACATATTTACCATCTAGAGTAAAATATTTAAAACACTGCTCTGAACGCGATGTACAAACCACCATTGGGTTTCCTGGTTCTCTATAATCTATTGCCACACCATGAGCACTTTTTAATCTGTAGTTCGGGTCTGGATTATCACTTCCTCCCCAATGACGGATATATCTTCCGTTTAAATCGTATTGAATGATTCTACTTTGTCCGTAACCATCTGCTACATAAATATCGCCATTAGGTCCAATTGCTGTTTCCGTAGGACAAAAATCTTCACCTGGCTTATACACACCAATAGTCATGGGATGACCAATATCAAACAACACTTTTCCATCTACAGTTGTTTTTGCGACACGCCCATTATGTTTAATCATCTTATTGTTTTTACCAAGTGCCCAACCAGAATCAGCTATATACAACATATCTTCACCTCCTTCATCATGCAAAGTCAAACCATGACCTCCTTGATAAGCAGTTCCCCAATAGTCCAATAATTTACCAGACCTATCAAAAATCAAGATATTGTTTTGTGGATGATCTCCTATCATTATTAAGCGCCCTTTACTATCCATAACCATCTCATGACAATTAAGCAAAGGAATTCTTGTTGAGCTCATTTGAGCCCAATTTTTAGTAAGCTTATATCTATAATCCCCTTGACCTAAGATTGTATCAGTTTCATTAAGTAAATGAGCTGGACTTTCCTTTTTTGTTATTATTGTAGCTCCAAAAGCCGATGAAGATGCCGCCAAAGCTGCACTTGCAAGTCCTGTTTTCTTTAAAAAATTTCTTCTTGTAGACATAATTTACGTTTTAGGTTAGGATATCTTTAACTAGGTGACCATGCACATCTGTTAGTCTGTAACGCCTACCTTGATGTTTAAAGGTTAAGCGTTCATGATCTACCCCAAATAAATGTAATAAAGTGGCATGAAAATCATGCACATGAACAGGATCTTTAGTTACGTTATAACTAAAATCATCGGTCTCACCATACGTAAACCCAGGTTTTACTCCAGCTCCTGCCATCCACATTGTGAAAGCTTTAGGATGGTGATCTCTACCATAATTCTTTTTTGTTAACTGCCCTTGAGAGTAAACCGTTCTACCAAATTCACCACCCCAAACAACAAGTGTATCATCTAACATACCGCGTTGTTTTAAATCTTTAATTAAAGCAGCTGTAGCTTGGTCTGTTTGTCTTGCTTTGTTTTTAACTCCTCCTGGACAGCCAATATGTTGATCCCAACCTTGGTGATATAATTGAACGAACTTAACCCCTTTTTCTAGCAGTTTTCTGGCCATTAAACAGTTTGCTGCATAGGTTCCCGGATCTCTACTATCTTTTCCATACATATCAAATATATGTTCTGGTTCATCAGATGTATCAGTAACCTCCGGAATAGACGTTTGCATTCTAAACGCCATTTCATACTGGGTCATTCTTGCTTGAATTTCTGGATCTCCGTAAGCATCATGTTGAATAGAGTTTAGTTTGTCTAAATAATCCAACATTTTCTTTCTGTCATTACCATCGTAATTATCAGGGTTATTTAAGTATAGTACAGGGTCTTTTCCAGATCGAAATTGTACACCTTGATGTTCTGTTGGTAAAAATCCATTACCCCATAAACCTGCTTTTAATGGTTGCCCTTTTCCGTTTTTAGAAATTAGTGTGATAAAGGTTGGTAAATTATCATTATCTGATCCTAAACCATAACTTAACCATGATCCAATAGAAGGGCGACCAGGTAATTGATGCCCTGTTTGCATGAAAGTTACAGCTGGGGTATGATTAATTTGATCGGTCTGCATTGATTTAACAAAACACAAATCGTCCACCACTTCGGTTAGATGTGGCATAATCTCACTTACCCATGCTCTAGACTCGCCATACTGTTTAAATTTAAACAACGAAGGTGCTACTGGCAAAGTACTTTGACTTCCACTCATACCTGTTAAACGCTGTCCACCTATTACAGATTCTGGCAAATCCTTACCAAACATATCAACCAATTTAGGTTTATAGTCAAATAAATCTAATTGAGAAGGTCCGCCACTCTGAAACAAATAAATAATTCGTTTAGCCTTTGGTAAATGGTGAGGTAAGCCTAATTTATTTCTAGTAAAGGCATTAACACCTTCACTTGAGTTTCCAATAGAACTCCAAGCTTTTTCAGTATTAAGTAAACTGCCTAATGCTAGCGCACCAATACCCAAAGACGTTTTCTTTAAAAAATGCCTTCTGTCAATCTGTTTTTCAATACTTTGAAGATCTTTATTGTCAGATCTTAATATATCATGATGATCACACATAATGAACTATTTTATCGTTTTGTTATAAATGCATCAGAATTAATTATGGTTGATGCCACCACCGCATTTGCTGCCACTAAAGCCACATCATCTTCTGGGTCTATTTTATGCTCTCCAATACTTATCCACCCCTTTGCTTTAGCATTATTTGTTTGAAACTTTTCAAATTCAGATTTCTGCAATTCCGCAAGAACCTTTAATTCTTCTGGTTTTATACTTCTTCCGGTTAATTTTTTATAGGTTTTTGAAATACCTTCATCTAGGCTATCATAAGCTATCATCTTTTTACCCAAAACTCTGGCCGCCTCAACAAAAGTCGGATCGTTTAATAGTACTAATGCTTGTAAAGGTGTATTAGTTTCTTGCCTTCTTGTTGTACACAAATCTCTTGTAGGTGCATCAAAAGTGGCTATAGTTGGATGCGGCACTGTACGTCTCCATATGGTATACATACTTCTTCGATACAGTTCCTCTCCTTCACCTTGTGTATAAGTACCACCACTTATACGCCATAAACCAGGCGGTTGATACGGATAAACACTTTCTCCTCCAATGGTTTCACTTAATAAACCAGAAGCAAACAATGCATTGTCTCGTAACATTTCGCCAGATAAACGCTTTGCAGGTCCTCTTGCCAGTAATTTATTCTCACCATCAATTTCCATGAGTTCATTACTTGCTAAACTACTTTGCTGATAAGTGTTAGACATCATAATTAATTTGTGCAACGCCTTAACATCCCATCCTGACTCAACAAATTTAATTGCCAACCAGTCTAATAGTTTTGGGTGCGTTGGTAATTCCCCTTGATTACCAAAATCTTCAGCAGTTTTTACTATTCCACGCCCAAAAATATTCTGCCAATACCTATTTACGGTTACTCTGGCCGTTAAGGGGTTATCAGGATTAGTTATCCATTGCGCTAAACCTATTCTATTTCTAGGAAGATCTTCAGGGAACCCAAATATATGATCTGGCGTGTTAGGAAATACTGAATCTGTTGGAGAATCGTATTGCCCTCTATCCAGTATATAAGCTTGCCTTGGTGTTTCTCGCTCTTTCATCACCATAATTTGCTTAACATTATCAATGCTATCAACTAAGGCCAACCTATCTTTTTCTAAATCTCTTAATGCCTTATTATACCCTTTTGAGTTAGCAGATAAATAATATTGTACAAATCTGTCTTTATCTTCTTTTGATAATTCATCAACTGATTTTTTCTTTAATTTATCTAGAGTACCAGAATCTGCAATTTGCATTACCTCAACACCACTCAGTTCTTTGTTAAAAACCAATAAGTTATCTACAACAGAACCTCCAATACCTTTACCTCTCCAAACGGCGCCAATACGAAGACCTGGTTCAAGTTTAGGACTTTGTTTACCATACAATCTTAATCCGTGGAAAATAATGTCTTTGTATAAATTATCAAATTGAGTTTTAGTTTTTAATTTTTTACCATCCATATAAATAGATACACCGCTGGCTTTACTAGAACCATCATATGTCATGGTTAATTGCACCCACTTTTCTTTAGGCATATCTTCTAAGGACTCCACTACAATAGCATTGTCTGGATACACATGAGCCAGTAGCGCCTCCAATTTATTATCCTGAAGTTTTAAATGATACCCTCTAAAACTATGAAGTTCTGGGCTATTCATTTTATGAAAAATAACGCCCGTTTCTAAATCTTTTGGAATAAAAACATCTATTCCTATTGAGAATGGCTGATTTCTTTGATAAATACCAATTTTATCCAAATCTAACCACGTATCACCATTCATAGAAAGCCCTTTACCTTTAGAACCTTTTTTAAATATAGCAGGTTCATTATTAGCAAATTGCTGACGCATTCTCACATTGTTTTTACCATTTCCGCCAACAGCATTAACAAGTTTGCCGTTATCAAAATTGAACTCAGCAACTAAATTTTGTGGCTTTCTATTTGAAGGAATAGATTTATAGCCTTCACTAAATAACCATTTATCTGCTTTTGCTTTTTCTTTTGTTTCTACAACATCAAGATTCTCTTTTGTTTCATCTACAATAGTTTCTAAATACGCAATAACCTTCTCCTGTTCTTCAGTTGGTAAAAGCATTGCTGGAACGGGTGTTGCTAAATCCCATGGAATCAAACCTGTTTCATCAACATTATTAAAGAAACTGTACATTTCATAATAGTTTTTCTGAGAAATAGGATCATATTTATGATCATGACATTTGGCACATTCCATGGTTAATCCTAAAAAGCCTTGCCCCATAACATGAGTTCTATCCGAAACGTATTCAGAACGAAATTCTTCATCAATAATACCTCCTTCTAAGTTTTGAGGATGTAATCTATTAAAGGTAGTGGCTAATTTTTGTTCTTTAGTAGCATTAGGCAACATATCTCCCGCCATTTGCCATAAGATAAATTTGTCATATGGCATATTTTCATTAAACGCCTCAATTACCCAATCGCGCCAAGGCGATACATCTCTAAATCTATCATTACTGTAACCATGCGTGTCGGCGTACCGCGCTAAATCCATCCAATCTAAAGTTCGCTGTTCTCCATATTTTTCTGAAGCTAGGAGTCTATCAATTTGCTTTTCAAAAGCATTTGGAGATGCATCATTAACAAAGGCTTCTATTTCCTCTAAAGTTGGAGGTAACCCAGTTAAATCTAATGAAGCCCTTCTTAACAAGGTTTCTTTATCGGCTTTATCTGATAATTTCAAATTTTGATATTCTAATTCCTCTAGAATAAAATTATCAATTTCGTTAGCTACCTGCCCTTCATTTTTAACTTTTGGTATCTCATGATTTTCTGGCTTTAAAAATGCCCAATGGTCTTTATATTCTGCACCATCTTCAATCCATTTTACAAGCACCGCCTTTTCATAATCCGATAAGGTTAAATGTGAACTCGGTTCTGGCATTATTAACTTAGGATCGTCTGTCATCATTCTATGAAAGAACTCACTTTTTTCTAGATTACCCGGTTTAATGGCAACCTTACCCGGATTTTCAGGTAATTCAGCATACGCTACTTCAGCTGCATGTAACTGAAGCCCACCCTTTATATTATTCTTATCAGGCCCATGACACAGATAGCATTTATCTGATAAAATTGGTTTTACATGCTGATTAAAATCTAACTTTTTCGGAAGTTTATTGTACTCAATAGCTACGGTCTCAGGTAAATCTGGACCACACGAACACACCAAAATAAGCCCAGATAATAGGGCTAAAATTCTCATACCTTTTAACATAAAAAAATTGCTCTTGAAATTTTTTTTCAAATATAAACGACTTTTTTCAATAATTATATATTCAAATCAGGTTAAAAATTGCACATTTCCGATATTTTTAAAAATTTCATCATTACCTTTACAACACATACACCTTTAAAAACACAGTTAAAACAAAGAAAACATGGCAATAAGCGGGAGCCCTATAAAACTTAATTTATTGCACATAGGCTATGCCAAACTGGATGAAACTTGGAATTACAATAATGTAATTAGTCCATTTACCCGGTTGTTTTATGTAACTACAGGAAATGCAAAGGCATACCACTCCTCAATGGAATTTAATTTACGTCCGGGCTATATGTACCTAATTCCCAGTTATACCTACAATAGATATAAGTGTGACGAATACCATGAACAATACTATGCTGGCTTCTTTGAAGAAACTATAGAAGGCTTATCTATTTACAACTTGCAGAATTTCAAATATCAAACGAAGGCCTCTATTACAGATGTACATTATTTTAAAAGGCTATTAGAACTAAACCCCGACATGGCTGTAACCAATAGCGACCCAAAGGCTCATGTTAATAAATCTTTATTATATAATTTAAATAAAAAAGATAGAATTGTTAATTCAAGCGTTTATCTTGAAACCCAGGGTATTTTATCAATTCTACTATCACGTTTTATTACTGAAGATAAATCAAATCAACTTAAAACCAGCTCAAGAACCAACTTAGAAAAGGTTTTAATTTACATAGCTGAGAATTTGCACCATGAACTTACTGTTCAAAATTTGGCAAATTACTGTCACTTGAGCACCGATCATTTCTCAAGAATATTCCAACAAAACTTTGGAATGCGACCTTTAAAATATATACTAACCAAACGAATAGAAAGAGCCCAACTACTCCTCTTAACCACCAACGATTCTCTCCAAAAAATATCAGAAAAAACAGGGTTTCACAACCCATCCTACTTCTCCAGGTTTTTTAAAAAAACCACAGGAAAAAGCCCTGGTAAATTTAGAAAGGAACAGTTAAACCTTTAGCCAAACTAATCCGCCTTTTAACACAAAAAAGGGGAATTAAAACCATTTGTGATATACTTATGTCTATTACTAACTTTCTTATATTTAAGGTGTAGCTAAATTTGCTATATAACTTAAGTTACAACTAAACACATTACTATGCTATCCTTTCTAAAAAAACCATTACTAATGGTTATTCCGTTATTTGTTTTAAACTGCAATAACACCCCAAAAACAACATCCACCGAAAAACCAGGCACAGAACAAACAGACACAAAAAAACAACCTAACGTTATTATTGTTTTAACCGACGATCAAGGTTGGGCAGATGTTGGCTTTAATGGTGCTACAGATATACCTACAGATAATTTAGACCGTTTAGCAAAAGAAGGCGTTATATTTTCCAACGGCTATGTTTCTCACCCCTATTGTAGTCCTTCAAGAGCTGGTATCTTAACAGGAAGGTATCAAGCAAGATTTGGACATGATTGTAATTTACCTTATCAGGGTGAGAATGATGAATCTATTGGAACACCGTTATCTGAAAAAATGATTTCAGAGGCACTTAAAGAGCAAGGATATAGAACTGCCGCTATTGGTAAATGGCATGTTGGAGATCATCCAAATCTGCAACCAAACGCGCAAGGGTTCGACCACTGGTTCGGCTTTCCTGGGGGAAATATGAATTTTTGGGGCTATCCACAAAGTCCTATTAAAACCATATTAAGAAATGGAGAACAGGTTTCTCAAGACGAGTTAAGTTACCTAACCGATGACTTTACCGAAGAAGCTATAAAATTCATTAACGAAGATAAAGACAAGCCTTTCTTTATTTACCTAGCCTACAATGCACCTCACTCCCCAGATCATGCAACAGAAGAATACCTAGAAAACACTAAACATATTGAATACGGAGGAAGAAGTGTTTACGCAGCTATGGTAAATGGTGTAGATATTGGTGTTGGTAAAATAGACTCTACTTTAGTTGCCAATGGTATAAAAGACAATACAATAATAGCCTTTTTAAGTGATAATGGCGGGAGAAAAGAACATGCCGACAATAGACCTAACAGAGGGCATAAAGGCATGTTGTTTGAAGGTGGCATTAAAGTACCATTCTTTATCTCTTGGCCAGAAGGTATTGAAGCCAATCAGGTTTATGATAATCCAATAATTTCTTTAGACCTTTTCCCAACTATTCTGAATGCAGCAGGGGGAGATATTACTAAAGAAACGCAATTAGATGGTGTTAATCTTTTACCTCACATTGAAAACAGCAATTCTAAACCACATGAAGCACTGTTTTGGCGCTCCGTTGGAGGTTTCGAATATGCAGCTAGAGTTGAAAACTACAAGCTTTACAAAAGTGCTTACAAGGCAAAAACATTACTTTTTGATCTAAAGAATGATCCTTTAGAAAGAAACGATATTGCCCAAGCTAATCCCGAAGTAGTTTCTAAATTAGAAAAAGCCTATGCCGCTTGGGACGCCAAAAACTTAGAACCAGGTTGGGTGGATCCGCATCCAGAAAATGTGATTAAAGAAGAGCAAAGACTTCAAGAGACAAGAAAAAAATCATTAAAGAATAAAAAGTAAATGACTAAACAATTTAAGTCCATTTTAGTATTAGCATTCATTGCTATAGGCTTTATTAATGTACAGGCACAAGAACGTCCTAACTTCATTTTCATTTTAACAGATGACCAATCTTATGGTATGATGGGATGTACAGGGAACGATATTGTACAAACTCCCAACTTAGATAAGCTAGCCAATGATGGCACTTTATTTAACAATGCTCACATTACTAGCGCAATTTGTACACCTAGTAGAATTTCAATTTTACTAAGTCAGTATGAAAGAAAACATGCCGTAAATTTCAATTCAGGAACAAGTGTATCAGATGAGGCTTGGGCAAAGTCTTATCCTGTGATAATGAGAGATGCTGGTTATTATACAGGTTGGATTGGAAAAAATCATGCACCTATTGGAAAAGGCGGTTACGGCAGTGGCTTAATGGAAAAGAGTTTTGATTATTGGTATGCTGGACATGGCCATATTAGATTCTACCCTAAACAAGTACATGACATTTTTAATGATGCCATTGCACATACGCAAGTTGAAGTTATTAACGAGGGTGTAAATGACTTTTTAGACCCTAACGAAAGAAAGCTAAAAGGCGCTATTAAATTTCTAGAAAGTAGACCTTCAGACAAGCCTTTTATGCTGTCTGTAAACTTCAATTTGCCTCATGGCGCTGGAACCAGCTCAATGAAAATGAAAAAGGATGATGATGCTATTTATAAAAGCATGTACCGTGATTTAGACATTCCACTTCCGCCAAATTACATTGCCAAAAAGGACATCATAACACCTAAATTACCAGCAGATGTATTGAAAGTTGAAAACAGACAAACAGGTTACAACTACGTAGATACCCCAGAAGATAATAAAGAACGTTACACCCGTCAATTACAAGCTATGACCGGTATTGACAGAATGGTTGGCAATTTAAGAAGTAAATTAAAAGATTTAAAACTAGATAAAAACACCATTATAATTTTTACCTCAGACCATGGTTTATTTATGGGAGAACAAGGACTAGGCGGAAAGGCACTGTGCTATGAAAAAACTACCCATGTTCCAATGATAGTTTACAACCCTTCTTTAAAGAAGAGACAAAGAGGTTTAGAAAGTGATGCCTTAGTACAAAGTATAGATGTAGCGCCCACTATGTTGGCATTGGCCGGCATTCAAACGCCTAACACTTTTCAAGGAAAAGATATATCAGGTTTAGTTAAAGGTGATAAAAATGAAGTAAGAGATTATGTTTATACAGAAAACCTTTGGTCTACTCAGTTTGGGAATCCTAAGATTGAAGCTGTGCAAGATAAACAATGGAAATACATTAGATATTACAAAAACGATATGTTCCCTGCATTAAAAAAAATAGCCGCAGCTAAGGAATTAGGTTTAAAAGTAAATGATTTATTATACAAAGTACATGATCCAGACATTGCTATTTACAGAGCCCTTTCTAACGGATCTTTAGAAGGCGAACAACCCGTTTACGAAGAACTATATAATTTAAAAAACGACCCAGCTGAATTAAAGAATTTAGCTAAAGACAAACAATATGCTTCAATCTTAAAGGACTTAAGAAAAGTCTGGAAAACTGAAATTACTAATGCTCGCGGTGAAGGTAAACCTATGGTATACAGATATACTGTAGACAGTGAATCGGTTTCAAAATATAAAAGTAAATAATAATGAAAAAGGTCTTAACTATTTGTTTTATGTTGCTGCAATATTTTGCTCTGGCAAAAGATTTTAACGTATTAGATTATGGTGCTAAGGCAGATGGCATTACAAAGGATACCAAGGCGGTTCAGGATGCTATTAATGCCTGCACAAAAAATGGCGGTGGAAACGTTATTATTCCAGCAGGAAAAACTGTAGTTATAGGCACAATCTATTTAAAAGATTATGTAACCCTTTATATAGAAAACGGGGCTACTTTGTTGGGCAGTCCTAATATTGAAGATTATGCATTAGACACCCACAAAAACATGTACAAGAACGAACCGCACATGGATCGTTGTCTAATCTTTGCTAAAGATGCCAAATCCTTTGCTATTAAAGGAGAAGGCACTATTGATGGAAATGGACATACAAAGTTCTTCACCAAAAAAAAGGGTGGTAGACCTATGATGATTCGCTTTTTAAGATGTAACGACATTTATATTGAAGGTGTTTCATTAATAAACCCTGCTGCTTGGACCTCTGCCTGGTTATACTGCAATGAAATTGTAGTTGAAGGTATTAAAATAGTGAGCAGAGTGAATAATAATGGTGATGGTTTAGATTTTGATGGCTGTACAAATGTTAGAGTAAGCAATAGCTCATTTGATACCAGCGATGATTCAATCTGCTTGCAAACTTCTCACCCGGACTACCCGTGTAAAGATATTGTTGTAAGTAATTGTGTATTTACAAGTAAATGGGCAGGTTTGCGTATTGGCCTTTCTTCTAGAGCAGACTTTGAGTCGGTTACAGTATCTAATTGCACATTTCATGATATACAAGATTCTGGTTTAAAAATCCAAATGAATGAGGGTGGCGAAATGAAAAATATGGCTTTTTCTAATTTAGTGATGAAAAATGTTCCTCGCCCTGTTTTTATGACCTTCTGCCAGCAAAGAGCAGGTGTAGATGCCCCTCAAGAAATGCTTCCTATGAAGGCAATGCATGGGTTTTTATTTTCAGATTTTATCGTTGACAATAGAGGTTTAGATAAGAATTCGGCGTTTTTTATTACAGGAATGCCAAACCATTATATTGGAGATGTTCATTTAAACAACATCCAAATGACGGTTTCTGGTGGAGGAACAAAAGAAGATGCTAATAAAACTATTAAAGAATATACTTTAGATACCTTAGGAGAATGGTGGCCAGAGTTTTACCTGGTAGGCACATTACCTGCTCATGGTATTTATGCACGTCATGTAAAAGGTCTTTTTATTAATAATGTAAACATTAATACTATCTCAAAAGATGAAAGGCCAGCAATTCTATTTGATGATGTTATTGATGGATATCAATCCAACATCTATGCTAACAGAAAGAAAATAGATTAAAACATGACTATGAAAAATGCTTTTATTCTATTACTTATAATTTTATTATCATCTTGCTCACAACATAGAAACTCTAAAAAATCAAAAACGCAATACTTTTTAGCAACAGACACTTCTTTAGTGCAATACCAAATTCCTGAATGGTATAAAGACGCTAAACTCGGGTATTGGTGTCACTGGGGTGTTTACTCTGTTCCTTCCTTCGCTGGAGACCATGCCGCAGAATGGTATGGACGATGGATGTATAATGTAGATGATGGTTCTGGAAGAGACAAAGGCGAAAGCTTTGAAAAACGAGGTCTAAAAACTGCTGCGTACCATAAAGAACATTTTGGCGATCCTTCTGAATTTGGATATAAAGATTTCATCCCCATGTTTAAAGCCGATAAATGGGATGCCAATGAATGGGCAGATTTATTTGCTAATGGTGGTGCCAAATTTTTCGTATTTATGGCAATGCACCATGATAATTTTTGCATGTGGGATTCCGAAAACCAACCCTTTAACTCAGTTAATATGGGACCTCAACGAGATTTTACCGCAGAAATGAAAAAGGCAGTAAAAGCTAGAGGTATGCATTTTGGAGTTTCAAACCACTCCGCTTGGAACGGGCAATTTTTTGAATTTAATCATCGTAATGGTTTTGATGGTCTAAAAGTCGAAAACCAAGCACTATATGGTAATGGAAAAGTAGATACTTTGGCTGTTGAAAGGTGGTGGAAAACAAGCACAGAATTAGCCAATAAATACCAGCCTGATTTGTATTATTTTGATTGGGGTTGGAATTTAAATGCCTTTACCGAACAACATAGAAAAAACTTTTTAGAACACTATTATAATAAGGCCATAGAATGGAAAAAAGGTGTATTTCCAAATCCTAATGTAGTCGTTAATTATAAAAACAGAAAGAAATTACCAATAGGTTCTGCCGTCTTAGATTTAGAACGTGGAGGCATGAAAAACATTGAACCGTTACTTTGGCAAAACGACACCTCTTTAGGTTTGCGCAGTTGGAGTTATGCTCCAGATGAAGAATACCGATCTGCTAATCAGGTCATTGATATGCTAATGGATATTATTTCCAAAAATGGGGTGCTCTTATTAAATATTGGCCCAAAGGCTGACGGAAGTATTCCTGATGAAGCAAAAATTCCCATTCAGGAAATTGGAAAATGGCTAAAAGTAAATGGAGAAGCGGTATACGCCACAAGACCTTGGGATATTTACGGCGAGGGTCCAACAATTCCAAACGAAAAAATGCATGGAGATCAAGTTGAATACACTGCCAATGACATTAGGTTTACCAAAAGCAAGGATAATAAAACCCTATATATTACTTTCTTGGGATACCCTAAGAAGCCAGTAGTAAAAAGTCTATCTAATTTAGAGCTTTCTAATCTTAAAAAGGCAATACTTTTATCTTCAGGAGAAGACCTTAAATTTAAAAAGACTACGTTAGGCTTAGAGTTTGAAATACCAGAATCACTACCTAAACATGATTTTGCATATGTTATTAAATTAGAATTTAATTCCAATATTCCAGTAATGAAATAAAGCATCCTAAACCAATGAAAAACTATCTGCTACTCTTTACTATTTGCTGCACCCTTATACAATGTAAAAACCCGATAAAAAAGGAAAACACCATTCATACAGAGCAATCCAAAAGCATGCAGCAATTAAAAAGTGATTTTATAGCGCAACGTTTTGGAATGTTTATTTGCTATAACATTATGTCTTATGGTGCCAAATGGGGAGAGGCTAATTATCCAATTGAGGCATTTAATCCTCAGAAACTAGATTGTAACCAATGGGCTGAAGCGGCAAAATCTGCAGGTATGAAGTTCGGTTTACTAACCACCAAACACCATGAAGGTTTTTGCTTATGGGATAGTAAATTTACCACCTATGATGTAGCTTCAACACCCTATAAAAAAGATATAGTAAAACAATATGTTGATGCCTTTAGAAAGAAAAACTTAGGTGTTGGACTCTACTATTCTATTTGGGATAGTACCCACAACATAGATAAAGACAGTATAACCTCTAATAAATTAGATTTTGTAAAAGGTCAGATTACAGAGCTCTTAACTAATTATGGTAAAATAGACTACTTTGTAATGGATGGGTGGTACTGGAAAATTGGACATCATGAAATTCCATACCATGAGATAAGAACTTTAATTAGAAAACTACAACCAGATTGTTTAATAACCGACCATACACACCTGCAGGCTCCTTACCATATGGAAATCCCTTATTTTGAAGGGCCATTTGGAGCCTTCCCTAAACCAGGAAATAAGATGGCCTCAGCTCTGGGACACTGCAGTGTAAAAGGGAATGGTTGGTTTTGGAGTGAAAAAACTCCAAATGGATTAATTGAAGGCGATGGCATTGAAACCATTCTGAACAAGCTCACCACTTGCGAAAAACGCTATTGTAACTTTATGCTCAATTGCATGCCTAATAGAGATGGGCTTTTGGATACTATTTATATTGACTTGTTAAAAAATATAGGTTCAACATGGCAACCTGATACTTTAAGACCTAAGCTTCCAAAACAGGCCCCTCAAATCTTAGAAAGTATCCCAATAAAGTCTATAAATACAACCAGTGGAAATGCCGAACATCTTTTTGACGCTCGTCAGGAAGGAACAGACCATTTTCATTGGGAGTCCAATACTAGTTTCCCACAAACCATAACTTTAGATTTAGGAAAATTAGAGCACCTCAATACACTTCTTATCGTTCCTAATCACAGATGTAAACCAGCACCAGAAACAGCTTTAGAATTAGGAAATCTTACTGAAGCTAAACTTTATATTAGCGAAGACCGTCACGCTTTTAAAGAAATAGCTCATGAACATTGGGAAGCAAATTCTACTTATAAAACTATTTCTTTTAACAACTCTAAAGCCAGATATATTAAACTAGAAATTTTAAATGCTGTGGGCGAACGTGCTATAATTTCTGAATTAGAAGTTGGGCGGTCAAAAAAGAACTAAAGTTTCTTTGAAATAAACTACCTTTAAACGGTAAAACTCAAGATTTAATGAAAAGAATATCTCAACTATTTATTACGCTCTTAATCTTAATCATTAGCTCAAATTCATGGGCACAAAAGAGTAATCAATCTACTGCAGATCAAAATGTTTTAGATTTTCTAAATCTTAAATTCGGAATGTTTATTCATTATAATATGGGAACATATCATGCCGAACAATGGGCTTACCCGTTTCATGACCCTAAAACGTTTAAACCCTCTGAATTAGACTGTAACCAATGGGCGAAAGCTGCAAAATCTGCAGGTATGAAATACGGAGTGTTTACTACAAAGCATCATGATGGGTTTAGTTTATGGGATACTAAAGTGAGTAATTATGATATTGCTTCTGCCGAAAAGCCATATAACAAAATTGATATCGTAAAAGAGTATGTAGATGCTTTTAGAAATGAAGGCTTAACCGTTGGTCTTTACTTTTCTGTTTGGGATAGGCATCACGGCGTGCAACATGGCAATATAAATGAACAAAACATAGCATTTACTAAGGAACAACTTACTGAATTACTAACTAACTATGGTGAAATAAATTGTATAGTGATTGATGGTTGGGGCTCACGTTGGGGGAACGGTCCCAATTTTGAAGAATTACCATATCACATTTTAGCAGATCATATTCATTCTATTCAACCTAATTGTTTGGTTATAAATCATAGCTGCAGAGCCGATTTGGCATATACTCAAATTGTGCATTATGAAGCCACGCACGGACAGCACATACCTTATGACAACACATTTCCATCTCAACAAGGCCCCGTAATGCAACCGTCTTGGTTTTGGGAAAAAGGCTTTGAAAACTTAGAATTAAAGCCTGTAAAAGATATTGTAAACGAATTAAGCTACACCAATCAATACTACAGCAATTACCTATTAAACGCAGCGCCCAATGATAAAGGTTTAATGGATGAAAACGTTATTACAAGATTACAAGAAGTTGGAAACGCAATACAACTTTCTGAAGCTCGTACAACACTACCCAAAGTACAACCACCTCATAAAAATGTAAAAGTTACAACCTCTAGTACCCTATCAGAAAAAAACATAACAGAAAGAAACCTGCTTGACCTCAACCTTTTCACTGCATGGAAAGCCGATAAAAATGACGCTAACCCCTGGATTGAATTGGATTTTGGAAAAAAAGAAACATTCAACTATTTCTCCATGCATGCAGGGTATAAGAAGTCTATTCAGAAATATGAAATAGAAGTTTTCCTTAAAAATAAATGGGTACATCTATTTACGGGAGGTCCCGCAACGTTTCATGAGAAATATCCTTTTAAAGAAGTAAAAGCTCAAAAATTTAGACTGAAGGTTTTAGAAAAAAAAGGTATCCCAGAAATTGTAGAATTGACCTTTGTAAAGTATTAACCACACCTCATTTTACGATTACATTGACCTAAAAACAGAGTTTTTAGGTCAATTTTCCTACTTTAAAGGCTTTTTTACCTAGCTGTTCTATTTTCAATTTAACAAGTCCCTTTTTAGACGCCATTCACCAGACATTCAGTCTGAACAAAACCTAAACAAGTAAGTTGCAAAAATTGACAATAGCAAAAATACCTACTAATAAGAGCCCCTTAAAGCTTGTCAAAAGGGCTTTAATTCCTAGTGAATTCACTAGCTCACCTCTTTTATTACAAACTGCACATTAAAAAAGACCAAAACAAAACGCCTTTCTTTTAAAAGTATCCATTTAGCAACAAAAAACTAACAAAAGACTGAATAATGCTCAGAATTACAAAATGGCTGTTCAGTTTTTATTGAGGGTGCGCATACCTTACTTTGATTCATGATTTGATAGTTTTACCTCTGTCTAATTATTAAAAATATAATATTTAATGTGTTTTGATGCGATATTATCATTGCGATCAAAAAACTAACTAACTAATTCATCACTATGAAAAGACAGAAATTAAAATTACTTAAGGTAAACACCCTTCTTCTCTTCCTTATTTTAGGAATAGGTTGGGTTCATGCTCAAGACAAAACTATTAAAGGTGTAGTAACCGCAGAAAGCGGTCTTCCATTGCCAGGGGTAACCATTCTCATTAAAGGATCATCCTCTGGAACAGCTACAGATTTTGATGGTAACTATCAACTAAACGCAAACGTCAATGACGTGTTGGTTTTTAGTTTTATTGGCTACAGCTCAAAGGAAATCACTGTAGGTAACCAAACAACCATTAACGTTTCACTTGCTGAAAATTTATCGCAATTAGATGAGGTTATAGTTGTTGGTTACGGTAGTCAAAAAAAGAAAGAGGTAACAGGTGCAGTTGCCCAAATTAGTGCTGAGGAGATTTTGGAAGCTCCAGTACCAGACATTCTTGCATCGCTACAAGGTAAAGTAGCAGGTGTTAATGTTCAGGCTGCCAGTGGTCGTCCTGGTGAAGCATCTAATATTCAAATTCGAGGATTGGTATCTCTTAATGGAGGGGAGCCTTTGTATGTTGTAGATAATATTCCTCAAGAAAGCAATCCCAATATTGCTCCAGAGCAAATTGAGTCTATTGATATCTTGAAGGATGGCGCGTCGGCTTCTGTTTATGGTGTACGAGCAGCTGGTGGCGTTATTTTAATTACAACTAAAAAAGGTAAAGCCGGTAAAATGAAAGTAGATATTAGTACCTATACTGGTATCCAAAACATTACTTCAGGACCAGCGTTGTCCAATACAGCAGGTTACCTTTACAATAGAGAAACTACGGCTGAAGCAGCTGGAGGTGAACCAAACACATTTTTCTTAGATGCCAATGCACTAGATTGGGATACAAATTTTGTTGAAGAAGTAACAAGCAATAATGCTCTAGTACAAAATGTCTCTGCTAATATTTCTGGTGGAACTGAGAGCCTTACTTTTAACTTTAATACCAATTACTTTAAACAAGATGGTGTAATTAAAGGGTCAGACTTTGATAGGTTAACCAATAGAATAACGGGTCAATTTAACAAAGGAAAATTCAAAGCTTTTGCATCTATAAGTATGACCCAAGAAAATAGAAACCAAGAACCCTTCAATTTTTATCAGTATGGCGTAGGTCAAGCACCTCATAACAGACCATTTAATCAAATACAGTCTCAAGGTAATGCGGTAGTATTGGATGTTGATAATGAAGTATTTTTCAGTTTCCTATCCAGGCAATTAGACAATGTAGACGAAAGAGAAAACAATAATTATAGTTTGGCTCTTAACCTTGAATATGAAATTGCAAATGGGTTAAAGTATAAATTAAATATGGGGCGTAATCAATTTAACTTTTTTAGAAAGTTCTTTCAGCCACAATATTTAGCTATCGATAGAGCTGGAAGATTAAATGAGTCTGCATCCAGACTAAATGCGTCTTTACAGGAATTTTACAATTTCGCTACAAGAGAAACCATTGAAAACATCCTAAATTATAAGAAATCATTTGGTAAGCATAACTTAGAACTTTTAGGTGTTATTTCTTATGAAAAATTCAAAAATAAAAATATTTCCGTAGGCGTATTATATGACGATATCGCATCCAATGATGTACAAGTATTATCTAATGGAGCGGAAGCAATTAAACCTACAGGTAACAATTTTCAAAATACTATAGCTGGTAAGCTAGCAAGGGTTCAGTATAATTATGATGGCAAATACCTGCTCACCGCAAGTTATAGAAGAGATGGTTCTTCTAGATTTCCAGAAAATAACAGGTATGCTGATTTCTTTGGAGTATCTGCCGGTTGGAATGTAAGTGATGAAAAATGGTTTAACATTGAAGGTATTAACTCTTTAAAGCTTAGAGGAAGTATGGCTGAAACAGGGTTTAATAATATTGGAGATTATAGATTCCAACAGATTATTGAAACTGGAGTTAATTATCCTTTTGGCCCTGATGAAGATGTTGTATTCGGTCAAGTTCAAAGACAATACAGTAATCCAGATGTGGCTTGGGAAACTACCATTTCTAAAAATATCGGTATTGAAATAGGTCTTTTTAACAATAAATTAAATATCACTGCAGACGTATATCAAAATGATAAGGAAGATATGTTGATTAATCAACGTTTAGCACCATCTACAGGTACGTGGCAACCATTTGCCGAAGGCGCCTACAATACAATCCCAGTTAATGCTGGAAACATGGTTAATAAAGGGATTGAAATAGGAATAAACTATAGAGATCAAATTGGTGATGATTTTAAATACAGCATATCTGGTGCATTCTCTAAGAATTCAAATGAGGTTACAGAACTAGACGGTGTAACTAGAGGTTTTGCAAATGGCTTTATCAATGTAAATGTTCCTACTGGAGAAGCAACCACCTTTCTTGAGGTAGGTCGTGAGGCTTATGCTTTTTTCCTGTTTCAAAATGATGGGGTAATTAAAACTACCGAAGAATTGGCAGAATACCAATTGTTAGATAATTCTGCTGGTGTTATTAGTACGCCTCAACTAGGAGATTTGCGTTATAAAGACACTAACGGAGATGGTGCTTTAACTGAAGATGACAGGGTGTATTCGGGATCAGGTATTCCTAATTTTGATGTCGGATTAAACTTTAATCTAGAGTATAAAAACTGGGATTTAGCATGTCAAATGTTTTATTCTAATGGTGCCAAAATTTATAATGGAGGTAAGAATATTGCGTATACTTTTGGACGTCATCAAGATCAAGTATTTCAATGGACTCCTCAAAATCCGGATTCTAATATTCCAACATACAGACAAACATCTGGCCATTCCAATATTAAGCCGTCATCAGACTATTGGTTAGAAGATGGCACGTATCTAAGAGTTAGAACACTTTCTATTGGCTATACGGTTCCAGGAACTCAAAAAATCGGAATTGAGAAACTTAGAGTGTATGTAAACTCATTAAACCCATTCACTTTTACCGAATACAATGGATATGACCCTGAAGTAGGAGGTAATGGTATATCAAATAGAGGGATAGATTTCGGTAATTACCCTGTATCACGTCAGTTTATGATGGGACTACAATTAAGTTTCTAAAAAAATGAATATTATGAAAAAAATACAAAACAATTTATTTAAACTTACACTGCTTTTTTTACTTGTTATTACAAGTAGCTGTAACGAAAGCAGTTTCTTAGACGAACAAAACCCAAATTTTATAACACCTGAGACGTTTTGGAAGACTGAAGGACAATTTCAAGCTGCTCTAGGTAGTGTATATGGTGCTTTGCAATATCGTTCCATTAGTGGTGCCGAATTAGTACAGGAATTTGTTTTAGGAGATATAGGAGGTACAGAATCTTGGTACAGACCTTTTGCGTTTAGAAACCTTGCATTTAATAACACTAGTATTCATGTAGTTGATAAGTGGGAAGAATGTTACGTTGGTATTTTTAGAGCAAATCAAGTTATTGTAAATCTAGAAACAGTAGGTGAAGATGTGATGGACGATGACACAAAAGCAGTAATTGAAGGACAGGCTCGTTTTTTAAGAGCGTTTTTTTATTGGCAATTAGCGCATTCTTACGGAGGTGCAATGATACATACGGATATTGCACGTGCTACAGAAGATTTCAATAAACCACTTTCAAGCATTGAAGAGGTTACAAACACTATTATCTTACCGGACTTAGAGTTTGCAGTAGACAATCTACCAGAAACATGGCAAGGAGAGAATGTTGGTAGAATTACTTGGGGAGCTGCCACATCTATGTTAGGGAAGGTGCATTTGTTTGAAGAAAACTGGCCAGAAGCTGCTAGTTTATTTAAACAAGTTATTGATTCCGGTATTTATGCGCTTACAAGAGATATCACGGATAACTTTTGGCATGAAAATGAATTCAATGAAGAATCAATTCTTGAGGTGAATTACTCTTTTGATATCAACTCTGGAAACTCGGGGTTCCCTGTAGATGACACACCATTTAATACAGGTTCTGAATCAACTACGTTGTCTACAGAAGTAGGTCGTTTAGGTGCTGGTGGTTTTAACACCGTACTTCCTACGTACAATCTTCATGAAATGTTAGTTGATGATGAGGTAGATCCAGATAACCCAATCAATGACGAAAACCTTCAATCTAGAAGGATGTATGGAACCATTGCCCCACAAAATGGAGAAGGCCTTTGGTATCTTGAACCTTACGGCACAATCGGCGGATGGGGCGGCGGCCAAAGTGCTTATGTAAAAAAACACTCTAACTGGTATCATTTGCCTGCAGAACCAGCACAAGGACGTAGTGGTATTAATTTTAGACAAATACGATATGCCGATGTACTTTTAATGTACGCGGAGGCCATTATTGAATCTAGTGGAGATTACATGACCGCTATAGAATATGTAGATATGGTAAGAAGCAGAGCTGGAGTTTACACCTTACAACAGTACATGGATATGAATAGTGGAACATTTCCTCAGTTACATGTAAGCAAACAGGTTGTGCCTAATCAAGTTAATGGAGACCGTCCGTTTGTTGCACCAAGTGCAGAAACTGTAATGACACACATTCGCCGTGTTGAAAGGCCATTAGAGCTTTGTTATGAAGGACACAGGTGGAAAGATTTAGTACGTTGGGGTATTGTTCAAGAAGTTTTTGATGACCTTAGAGCTGATGAAATTTGGCGTCAAAATAACTTAGCTTCAATTCAAGACCCAACTGAGCAACCATTTGTAATAAATGGTCAAGTTAGACCAGATTTTACTGTAGCTCAAAGTATCTATGATCCCGCACAGCATGACTATTTTCCAATACCAAGTACGGAGATACAGTCTAATGAAATTTATAATCAATAAAAATTGCTTATCATGAAAAATTTAAAATATTTAAGTATTCTTTTTGCCGTAAGCCTGTTTTTTGTAGGCTGTGGAGAAGACTTGTCTGTTGAAACAATGGACACAAATCACAGAATTATTGTTACCTCTGAAATGGATTTTGACAATACCGTTTCAGTAAATGGACACATAGACTTTGGAGATATTTCCAGAGGTGTAATATCAAGAAAATGGACTATGCCAGGAGGCACAGACGTATCTGTTATTGCTGAAAACGGAATGAGCACTTCAACAAAACAAGTTATTAAAGGTATCTTTTATAAGCCAGGTGTTTATGATGTTACATTGAACCAAACTTTTGGAGGTGACGTTTATCCTAATGATGACAGTACAGAGCCTATAAACAGCAGAGTATTAGACACAACTATAGTAGTTACAGTTCTAGATTCTCTAAGAGCTAGTTTAAAGTTATACTATATAAATGATGATAATACTACTGGAGATGAGTTAGTTTTGGCAGATGGTGCTGAAAACGAAGTTACGGCAAGTAAATCTGTTAGGCTTACTTATACTGCTGTTGGAGAAGAAGACAACGTTGTTTGGACCTCAAATGGAGGTAAGCCAGAAATGATTAACACTACTTTAAATGAGGTTGATATGAGATTTAACAAGCTAGGGTCTTGGGACTTAGATTTCTTAGCTTCAAGATTTCGCCCTCGAGATGCCGATACAATCTCTTTTAAAAAGATCATAAAGGTTATTCCTTCTACCGATCCTGTTGTTTTAGAACGTGTATATGAAAAAGCAGGAATGGTCGCCCTAGAGTTTAGTAGAGATATGGATCCTACTAGTTTAAACAGAAATAATTTCTCTTTAAGATTAGAAAACAACGGAAATACCATTAACCCTGCAATTTCAAATGTTATTTTAGACGAAAATGAAAACAACATTGTATTATTAGAACTTGATGCAGAACGAATGTATGACAACGACTTAGCGTTTGTTTCTTATGCTCCTGGAAATCTTAAAACTGCTGATCAAGTAGCGGCTGACGCCTTTACGGACATTGAATCTATACCATTCAATACTAATATTTATGATTCTTCAGCGTTTGACGGTGGGTTCGAATCAACTACGGCGGCATCTTCTGGAGGAGATTGGCCGTATCAAGGTTGGGGAGGCAACTGGGGTGAATACGATATAGATATTAACTCAAATAACCCAAGAACCGGTAGTCAAAGTATGGATATTACATTTAGATCCAATGGAGGTATGATTATAGGCGGTAGTGGAAATTTCCAACTTATAGTTGGTCAAGAATACGAGTTAGGTTATTGGGTGTATGTTGATGCAGATTTAAGCAACTCACCAACTGGCACTGCCACTTCAGATATCCGATTCTATGCCTCTAACTGGTCAATGGCTGATTTAGGCATAAGCAATTTAAACCCTTCATTCCCAACCGGTCAATGGGTATATCAAAAATTCTATTTCAAGTCTACTACAGATGCAGAAATAACATGGTTGATTAGAGGAAATAACGAAAATAATGCTGATCCCATCAGATTATATTTAGATGATATGTTCTTAGCAGAAGTAGAGCTAAGACCTTAAACCCGTTAGTTTTGAATAAGAAAAGAGCTTGTTAAATAGACAAGCTCTTTTTTTTTAGACTTAACTCAAACTTAAAATGCCGACATAAAATCTACCAAATTTGTACCCTTATCTATACCTAACTTCTTTCTAAGTCTATACCTTGATGTATGTACACTTTCTATTGTAATTCCCATTAATGACGACATTTCTTTACAAGAAAATCCTAGTTTAATTAAAGCGCACATTTTTAAATCTGTTGGTCCTAGTTTAGGGTACTTTTTTCTTATGTTATTGTAAAAACTCTGATTAATAGACGTAAACCTAGCATCAAATTCATCCCAATTTCCTCCTGGAGCATTTTGGAAACTACTAATCATTCTATTTATAGCATTAACATCTACTCCATTTTTTTTGGTTATACTCTCCTTTAGTTTTACAATAAACTCCTCCTTTTCTATTAACTGTAAGGCAGAGGCTGTTAATTCTCTATTCTTTAAAGCCATAACCTCATTAGTTTTTTCCTTTTCTAACTTATGTTTTCTTCTTAAATTTCTAACAAAGAGAATTCCATAAAGCAACAAAAAGACAACAACCACTCCCATTAAAATATTCTGTAGAAAAGCTATCCTCTTTTGATTTTCTAGCTTTTCGATTCTGGCTTCTTTAAGAAGTGTCTTCTCCTTTTCTTTTTGCAATCTAAATTTATCCTTAATTTCTATTAAATGCTTGTTATTCCTACTACTTCTTCCAAATATTTTCTCGTTTAACTCCTGCCCTTTTTCCTTAAAATAAAATGCTTCCTTATAATTTGCTTTCTTGTAATACAAATCAGATAGAATTTCATAATTAAATTGTTTATACCCTAAATGTCTGTTATAAATTTCAGAGAACTTAAGAGATTCTTTGTAATACTTAATAGCCTGATCAAACTTATTCTCCATCCTATAAACCTCGGCAATTAAATAATAAATTACTGTTAAATAGGAAGGATCTGCCTCTTGAAAAAATGTTTTCGCTTCATTCAGCATAAAATGAGCATCTTTATAGTTACCTCCAACTGCAGCTTTATAATAGGCCTTCTCCGATTCTACATAAAATGATTTTTGTTTTGGCTCAATCTTATTTCTATGAATCTCACAACTATCTAAATATACCTTAGACATTCTTAAATCATTATTAACTCTATAACAATTAACAATAGCAAAGTAATTACTGATTAAATAGCCTCTATTTATTTTCCCTTCCTCTAGTAATTTTTTCTTCAACTTAAGAGACAAGTTAAAATATCTGAGCGACTCTTCTTCCCTCCTATAAGAATTATACAGCCATCCTAATTCCTGATAAACTCGTGCCTTTGACACCTCATCTTTTGATAAATCTGCCAGTATTAAAGCATCCCAATAACCATCGTAAGATTTCCCATAATCTAACACATTATCGTACAATGACGAAAGGTGGCAAAGTGTATTAATTAAATTAATAGTGTCTTTTTGCTCCCTATAATATGTTACACCTTTATTAAGATAATACACCGCACTATCCAACTTTTTAGTAGTATGCAAATTGGACTTGTCAATAAATCTATTTGTATCATAGGGCTTTTGCCCATGCATTACAAAAAATGCAAAAAAAGTAATAATACCTAATACGCTTTTCAAACTTAAACAACACTTCATTTTCTTTAATCTTAAATAGTTTTAGTCTAAACACTTTACGAACTTATTCTGAACAGCTAGTAAATTATTCTAATCTATTTCAAGATACTACTTGAAATTTTAGAGTGTATTAAAATTGAGGCTTTTTTTCCTCCTGTTCAGTTTTTGTTGATGAAAAAAGAGCCCATTCTTACACTTTAAAATTGATATTTGTGATTATATCACCCTAAAAACCAAGAATCTAAATTGAGATAATCAACAGTAATATTTACAAGACATATAGGCATTCTTGATGGTATAGAATGCTCAAAAATTGAGACGTAAAGCTGTAACGCTTTACCATTTTTCTATAATTTAAACGCTAATTAAAATGATGACAAAAACAAAATTATTAATTACACTTTCTGTTATAGCTTTATTAGCTACTGGTAGCTCCAGGGCACAGGTAGACAAAAAAAGCAATCCTGAAAACCTAGAATATGCGCAAATATCTAAGGAACAAATTGACCACTTAGGAATAACAGATATTAACCACCTAAGTGCAGCATCTAAACGTGCTCTTAAATGGCCAACAGACTTAGGTAACGAGTGGTTCATACAATTTGGGCAATTACAACCTCTAAAAGGCGATTTAGCATATGAAGATGGCGTGGTAAGAAGAGATCCTTCTGCTATGATAAAACATAATGGTAAATACTATGTATGGTATTCAAAAAGCACAGGAGAAACGCAAGGGTTTGGAGGCGATATAGAAAATGAAAAAGTATTCCCTTGGGATAGATGTGATATTTGGTATGCTACATCAGAAGACGGCGAAACTTGGAAAGAAGAAGGTATTGCTGTAAAAAGAGGAGAAAAAGGATCTTATGATGATAGATCTGTGTTTACAGTAGAAATTATGGAACATGATGGAAAGTATTATTTATGCTATCAAACAGTTAAATCACCTTATAACGTAAGAGTTAAAAATCAAGTTGGATTATCTTGGGCAAACTCTCCCGATGGTCCTTGGACTAAGTTAGATGAACCAATTTTGAGTCCAGCTGATAATGGTGTTTGGAAAGGTGATAACTTACAAGATAGAAGTATGGTAGAGAAAAAAGGGGATTTTGATAGTCACAAAGTACATGATCCATGCATTCTTCCATACAAGGGGAAATTCTACTTGTATTATAAAGGTGAGCAGATGGGAGAAGAGATTACGTTTGGAGGTCGTCAAATTCGCCATGGGGTAGCTATTGCAGATAACCCATTAGGCCCTTATGTTAAGTCGCCTTATAACCCTATAAGTAACAGTGGTCATGAGATTTGTGTATGGCCATATAATGGAGGAATTGCTTCGTTAATTACAACTGATGGCCCAGAAAAAAACACTATTCAGTGGTCGCCAGATGGTATTAATTTTAAAGTAATGTCTGTATTACAAAGTGTTAATGCACATGCCATTGGACTAAATAGAACAGCTAATATTGAAAAAGAACCTACCGAAATTCTACGCTGGGGGTTAACTCATGTTTACAACAGCTGGAACTACCAAAGTATAATGAAATTTACCTCAAGAAGAGTAACAAAAGCTCCATAATAAAGCTTCAATAGCCTTTAATATAAAACAAAAAGGTTTAAACTAAACTCCCAGATTAAAAGCAGTTTTAATCTGGGAGTTTTTTGATTTAAGAACTCTTTGAAAGGGTTGTTATAATAGGTTTAATTTATTCGGAATAAAATTTATAGGGATGAGATTATACCAAAAAAAAAGGGTATGAAATCATTCATACCCCCCAAACTGAAACAAAACTAATTTGAACTAAACTAAATTTTCCAATTAACTAGATAAAATTCATGTTTGATGTATTACAGACTAAACAGTCTATTGCGCCTCTAATTTCCAGGTTCTAACCCAATCAATACGCATCGTATTTTTAGTATCATCGTTTAATTCGTTCTGTTCTGGCAGTCCACCCAAATAACATTCTTCAGAAGTCCATAAGTCAAAAATCAACTCAAGGTCTCTGGTAAAATCCTGATTAGTCACCACTCTTCCCGCTTCTTCTCCATCTAAATAAAATTGCACTGTACGCGCATCTATCCACCAAGCACCGACTATATGATAATCTTCATTCCAAGTCTTATCCTTTTTTGGATTTTCGGGTAGTAACCAACGTGTATCATAATTATCTTCATGCCTTTCTGTTACACCAGATTTGGCTATAAAATATTGGGAATTCATTTGTGTTGGAAACAAATGTGTGGTCCATGGAAAATTGGTAGTATTTAAAGACGTATCTATACAACCCTGTGTTGGGTTAGAATTGTTCTCAACAATATCTATTTCATCTCTATTATCAATATCACCATTATTCATCCAAAATGTATTAAATGCAGAAATATGAGCCGTTTTCATACTACATTCTGTATACATGGGATAACTAATTTTTGTTTTAGAATGTACACGTGCCGTTTGAAACCAATTTACTGGATCATTTCTTAACGTAGCTTTAATACATAATTTGCCATCTTCTACAAATGAATTCTCTTCACGCATCCAAACAGGTGTATTCCCGTAATTCCAGAAGGAGTTAAACCATTTATCAGAATCCCAAGCATCAAATTCATCAGACATTGCTTCTACTTTTACCCATTGCATTCCTGCCGGGGTAGTATCATCTATTGAAACAAAAGAAGGTAAATTGGGATCCATGTTTTCAAAATCTTCGGTAGAAGGACCAGGAACTTCATTCACTGTAACCTCCACATTTGCCATATCTTCGTTAGTATCTTTGTCAACAATTCTGTAGCTAAAACTATCACTACCAAAGAATCCAGAATTTGGAATATATTCAAATACACCATCACTTACTTCCGAAACATTTCCGTTAGAAGGATTACCTACTAAACTATAATTGTTGGTATCTCCTCCGTTACTTCCTATTTGATCATTTAAAGAAACATCTACCTGATTTTCTGGTCCCGAACTACTATTCTCATTAACAGTAAGAACATCATCGTTAGCTGTGGGCCCAGAGGGTTCATCTCCAGAACTTGATGAACATGAAACCATCATACTTATCATAGTAGACATAATGAATAAGTTAACTTTCATAAATTATTGTTTTAGTATTTAAAATGTGTTTAGTAATTGCTTTTGGGGATATTTTGCAGTGAAATATTTAAATATCCTTGTGTATCAATTCAAGTAATATTACAAAACAATCATGGTTAAACAGTTCTAATCTTTCACCTAAAACCATTTGTTTAGTTTTTCTTGAGCATTTCAAAACTCAGTTACTTTAGTCCTTCTTCTTTTAGCACTCTGTTCAGTTTTTATATAGGCTGGTAACCATTAGATTATTTAGGAATAGTAATACTTTCGGGTAAACACATTTATTATGATACCAACACAAAAGACACCATTAATTAGAAAAAAAAATATTTTTAAACAACTGCTCCTTGCCTTAATAACCATCTTTGTTATGAACGTGAGTACTGGACAAAACTCCCTTAAAAAAGAAAGTTTGAACAACGAAGTCCTAAAAGGAAAGGTTACCGATTTAAAATATATATGCGTTCATGTCCTTGAACTAGAAAAAACCTTAAAACTGTACCGAGAAATTCTGGGTTTTAAATTAAGTGAAGCCGAAGTTCTTCATGGTCCCGGTCTTGAAGGCATGTTAGTATTGAAGTTAAAAGCTAATGATTTAACTATTGGACTCTCTTTAACAGCTCCAGAATTTTGGCATACCGTTGGGGCTGTTGGCAATACGAACCACAATCATTTTATGCTAAAAGTGGACGATATAGTTCCTATTGGTAATAAGTTAAAAGCTGAAGGTTATGCATTAGAAAATGAAAACTATGCAAAAGATAAATACACATTTTTTGTTGGTCCAAATGGTGAAATTATAGGGTTATCAGCTTGGGATTAAAAACATAAAGGCAAATGAAGACATTTAAGACAAACATCTCGTTGCTCCTTATTCTTTTGAGTTTTAGCACAACCTTTTCGGCACAAAACACTAACAAACAAACGAGTTCTAATGGACATGCCGAAACATTTGAAAGCACATCCTATAAGCGATTTCGAGAAGGAAAAATTAGATATGAAATGTATAATGAGTTTAATACTAATTTTAAATATTCTAAGCTTGAAGGTTTTGAATTTGAAAAGGGTATTGAACGTTATTATCCCTCCAGCATTATAAAAGTTGATAGCCTGTATTACATGTGGTATTCTAAGCCTATGAGTAACGCACAGGTTGTTGGCCCTCTTGATGCCAACAGTACAACAAGAGCCTTTCATTGGGATTTATGTGATATTTGGTTTGCAACGTCTAAAGATGGCTATAAGTGGGAAGAACAGGGCAAAGCTGTAATTAGAGGCCCCAAAGGACGCTATGACCACAGAAGTGTTTTTAACCCAGATATCTTGGTAGCTAATGGCAAATACTATTTAGTCTATCAAGCAGCCGAAAGTTTAAACCATGCCAGATGGTCTAAACTATTTAAAACCTCAGGGGATTTTGTCCCTAATGTCTTAGGAATGTCCGTATCAGATGCTCCTACGGGCCCATGGAAAGCCCTAGATACTCCTATTTTAGAACCAGGATCTCAAACTTCTTGGGATGGCGAGGTTATACATGAGCCTACTTTCTTTGTAAAAGGCGGACAATATTATTTATATTATAAAAGCAATGGCAGATTACCATGGCAACCAAATATTAGTCCTGGAGATTTTAACAAAGAACAAGCAGATATGCCTCTTGCTACAGGTGTTGCTATTTCAAACCACCCAGAGGGGCCTTATATTAAATCTAAATACAATCCTGTTTTAATTGGAGGCCATGGGAGTATGGTTTGGGCATATAGAAATGGGGTATGTGCTACACTGCCAGAAGGACCTGAAAGAAATAGCATACTGTTTTCTGAAGATGGAATAAACTTTCATCCCGTAATTCAAGGTTTAACTGTTCCAAAAGGAGGTGGTTGCTTTAGACCTAGTAGTTTTGCAGATGTTGACAAAACTCCGGGACAAGGAATTACTTGGGGTGTTGGGCACGCTCTTCATCCTTATTATCATTTTGTACGTTTTGAGTGCGACCTGTCTATAGAACATGGTAATCGTATAAATGAACAATACAACAAGATTAAGACATATATGAAAGCTACTTTAGACTAGCTCTTATGCTTTTAATCCATTAAGCTTATTAAGGCTATTCATAACAGTTAAAAAAGTAAGCACATTATATAGCGTAGGTCTTTTGCTTAGTATGTCTTTAGTTTATTCTTGACCATGGCAGGTCAAAGTTCTAACTTTCTAAGGGAAAGCTATTGCAATTATCATCAAAATGATTGCCTGATTCAGATTAATTATAAGGAATATATCTAAATCTTAGTAGCGAACAATTGTTCCATAATCTACGTCCGATTCACAACAGCACCCACCCTTCGTTAGCATCCTAAGCAAGAGGGTGCCATGGTCTTATCGTGCAAGTTATTCCATGGAAAAGCACCTCAAAAGCCAGCTGTTGGTATCCCTCATTAAAATAGTGTTCGCGTTGGTTTACCCTTTTATTACTGCCAATCCCCTTCATCTTTACTAAAAAACAACAGTCTTTTTTAAATGAATTTTTCACCCATTAAAAACGAATTCTCACCCCTTCCCTTAGGGGTACATTTGTTTTTTTTACAAAAAAATAAACGTTATTTGAATAGATTGCACTTATTCACAATAATCAAAAAAAAACTAAACTAAAGAAGCCTATACATACTTCTCTTTATTTGAAAAGTGCAGACATTATACTTTAATTAAGTGACATGTAGCTTTTGGTAAAAACTTATGTTAAAACGTATTATTTACCTATTTAAATTTTATTGCTGTACAAGAATAAAATTATGAGACCAAATTTATCAGAATGTACAATAGATCGGAATTTTTAAAAAGTTCGTTTACGCCTATATTTTCAAGCAAGGAATAGATATAAAATTATTTCAAAATCAATTGAACTGTTTACCTTCTGAGTATAAAAATAACTATGGAAAAAAAAATTCAACAAAAGCATAAAATAACTAAAACTAAAATGATTAAAAATAAAACTATATACCTGATTTTACTGTTCATAATAACAACAGCAACCAACAAAATATTTGCAAATAATACGGATAAGGAACCTGTAGAATATTCTAAAGCAGGCTATTTAAGCGTTCCAAATAGTGGCAGGGAGGTATTTAATTTCAATTTAGGTTGGCGCTTTTTTAAGGGATCGGTAGATAATGCCGAGGCTGTAGATTTCAATGATAGTAATTGGGGAATTATAAATTGCCCCCACGGGTTAGAATACATACCAGACCAATCAAGTGGCTGTAATAATTATCAAGGAGAAGCTTGGTACCGGAAACATTTTGTTATTGGTAAAGAAATGAAAGACAAAGTGATAAAATTACACTTTGAAGCTATCATGGGAAAAAGTAAAGTGTTTATAAATGGTAAAATAGTTGCCGAGCATTATGGTGGCTTTTTACCTTTTTCCGTAGATATCTCCCCATACATTCATTTTGATAAAAAAAATGTTGTTGCAGTTTTGGCCGATAATAGTGATGACCCTATTTATCCACCTGGAAAACCTCAAGAGGTATTAGACTTTAATTATTTTGGAGGTATCTATAGAGATGTATGGTTGGTTACTACAAATGCAGTTTATGTTACCAATCCTAACGATGTAGATAAGTTAGCAGGCGGTGGTGTGTTTTCACATGTTTCACTGTTACCGAACGGAGATGCTAAAATTAATGTTAAGGCAGATATACAGAATGCAGGAAATAGCTTAGAGAAGATAAAAGGAAAAGTTCTTTTAAAAAATCATACAGGAGAAATAGTCTCAACTAAAACAGTTTCTTTTAAAATACAGGCAAACAAAGATTACCTAATTGAAGAAGAGCTCTATGTTAAAAAGCCGAGATTATGGTCTCCGTGGTCTCCAACACTTTATCGATTAGAAATTATTTTAATTAATAATAAAAGAAAAGTGACCGATGGTGTGGCTCTAAATATAGGAATTAGAACTATAGAATTTAAAGGAAAAGAAGGCCTATTTCTTAATAATAAACCTTACCCAGGAAAGTTAATTGGGGGCAACAGACATCAAGATCATGCCTTGGTTGGTTTTGCTATTCCCAACAATGCACATTGGAGAGATGCTAAAATATTCAAGGCATCTGGTAATGATATCGTACGGGCAGCCCATTATCCGGCCGACCCTTCTTTTATGGAGGCTTGCGATGCCTTAGGTTTGTTTTATATTGTGGCTACTCCAGGTTGGCAATTTTGGAACTCGGATCCCATTTTTGAAGAAAGGGTGATTTCGGATATTAGAAATATGGTTAGAAGGGATAGGAATCACCCCTCTGTACTTATGTGGGAGCCAATTTTAAATGAAACATCTTACCCCGATCATTTTGCAAAAAAAGTACATGAAACAGTTCATCAAGAATATCCATATCAAGGTGCTTTTACTGTGTGTGATTTTCATGCAAAAGGTCAAAAATACTTTGATGTAATCTATACACATCCTTTTAACAACTTCGTGAATAAAAACAATGCTAAAACAAAAGAGAATCTTAAAGCATTGGGCTTTGATTTCAGCAAAGAAACAAGAAGCACTTTTACAAGAGAATGGGGCGACTGCGTAGATGATTGGAATTCACATAATTCCCCTAGTAGAGCTTTTAGGGGCTGGGGAGAAAAAGCACAGTTAACTCAGGTTGAACATTATGCCGACCCAGGCTATGTATATACCTCGTGGGAGGCATTATACAATACGCCCGCACAACATGTTGGCGGGGCACTTTGGCATACATTTGACCATCAAAGAGGGTACCATCCAGATCCTTTTTATGGTGGTATAGCAGACTTTTATCGTCAACCTAAATATTCGTATTACCTTTTTGCCAGCCAAAGAGATATCTCTGAAAAAAATCCGCCCATGGTATACATTGCACATGAGATGACCCCGTTTTCCGGTAAAGATGTGAATGTTTTTACGAATTGTGATGCCGTAAGGTTAATTGTCTATGAAAAAGATACTATTGTAAAAAGGGCAAAAGATTTTAATTTAAAAATGCCACACCCCATTATAACATTCGAAGACGTGTTTAATTTTATGGATGTTAAAGAAAAACACCGTTCACGGAAAAAACAGGAAGCATCCATTATAGCTGAAGGATTAATAGATGGAAAAGTAGTTGTATCCCATAAAAAAATGCCTTCATTAAGACCTAGTAAGATAGAATTAAAACTAGAAAACAATGAAGTCCCCCTAGTTGCTGATGGATCAGATTTTGTTCGTGTTATTGCATCTGTAACAGACAGTGAAGGAAATGTTAAGCGTTTAAATGAATCCCACATTACTTTTGAAGTAAGTGGAGAGGGAAGTATTATTGGAGATGCATCAATATATACGAACCCACGTAAAATATCTTGGGGAACAGCTCCAGTTCTTATTAGGGCCACTACTGTACCCGGAGAAATAACAGTTAGAGCGTATATAGCTCATGATGGAGAACATATTCCTTTATCCGGAAAGCTCACGTTTTCAAGTATAGTTTCAAAAGATAATTATAGTCATATAGAAATAGGAAAGGAAAATAAAGACGTTAGAAAAACAAATGAAGACTCAAAGCATGTTTCTAACCAGGTATTAAAAGATAAGATAAAGACGTTAGAAAAAGAACTTAATAATCTAAAGTTAAAAGAGGTAGAAAGGCAACAACGTGATTTTGAGGGGAACTAACTTTTTTGCTATACATCGTATCCATTGAAAAACAGAAAACATTAGAGCAAATACAACGAAGGGAATAATATATTACCAATGATCCAATTAAAAACAACGTCCATATTTAGCAAAATATTAGTGTTTATTAGTTTAATGTTTATGTCATGCATGGATAAAGATGTCCACGACAAAACAAAAACAGGTCGTTTAAAGCTATGGTATAATGAGCCGGCCAAAGCAACCGTTACGGATGGTACAGATAGCTGGAAAGACGATCCGGAATGGCTTAAGGCCTTACCATTGGGTAACGGCGCTTTAGGAGCCATGGTTTTTGGAGATGTAGATAAAGAACGAATTCAGTTGAACGAGGAAAGCATGTGGTCCGGTAGTCCAAATAATGACAATAACCCAAAAGCATACCCTGCCCAAGCTAAGATTAGAGAATTACTTTTTAAAGGGAAGTATAGAGAAGCAACAAAGTTTACCCAAGAAACGCAGATTTGTGAGGGCAAAGGCTCTGGGCGAGGCCAAGGGGCCACATTACCTTTTGGGTGTTTTCAAACTCTAGGAGATTTATGGATAGATTTTGAGAATCAAGGGAACTATGAGGATTACTACCGTGAATTGGATCTGGAAGACGCCATAGTTCGTGTGAGTTATACAAAAAACAACGTGCAATACAAACGGGACGTATTTGTTAGCGAACCAGACCAATTGATGGTAGTAAGGTTAACTGCCAATGCACCAGGAGCCATCTCTTTTACAAGTTCATTAAGCAGACCAGAACGTTTTACAACAAAGGTAGAAGACGATCAATTAGTCATGTTCGGCGCATTAGATAATGGAAAAGGAGGCAACGGCCTAGAATATATGGCGCGGTTGACTGCTTTGAACAAAAATGGCACGGTAAGTTATAGTGATGATGGTATTGTAGTGCAGCAAGCAGACGAAGTACTACTATTATTATCGGCGTCTACCAATTATGTTTTAGATTATCCCAGCTATAAAGGGCGTGATTACGAAAAACTAACAGCAAAGCGTTTAGAGAACGGAAAACAAAAAACCTATGCACAACTTTTAGAAGCCCACACAAAAGACTATCAAAGCTATTTTAAACGCGTTAGCCTTAAACTAGATCAAGTACCGGATACCGTTCCTACAAATAAAAGGCTTCAAAATCTGAAAACATCAAAATCGTCGGATTTACGTTTAGAGGAACTATTATTTCAATATGGGAGGTACTTGCTTATATCCTCCTCCAGACCAGGAACCTTACCAGCCAACTTGCAAGGTATTTGGGCCAATAAAATACAGACGCCTTGGAATGGGGATTACCATACCGATGTTAATGTTCAAATGAACTATTGGATGGCCGAAGTAACCAACTTAAACGAGATGCATTTGCCATTGTTTGATTTGATGGCTTCATTACAGGAACCAGGAGCCATAACAGCCAAGACACATTATAACGCCAACGGATGGGTGGTGCACCCTATAACCAATATTTGGGGATATACCGCACCGGGAGAAAAGGCTTCATGGGGAATGCATGTTGGTGGTGGTGCATGGTTGACCACACATATTATGGAGCATTATTACTTTAATTTGGACAAAACTTTCTTAAGGCAAAATTATCCTGTTTTAAAAGCATCTACACAATTTTATATGGATTGGTTAGTGCCCGATCATAAAACAGGAGAATTGGTCTCAGGGCCTTCAGTATCGCCAGAGAACACTTTTATAGCCCCAGATGGTAGTAATTGCCAAATATCCATGGGACCTGCACATGATCAACAGGTCATATGGCAACTGTTCAAGAATTTTATCGATGCTTCCGTAGTTTTGGGAATTGATGATGACTATGTTGCTTCAATAAAGCGTGCACAAGCGCAACTGGCAAAACCAAAAATTGGAGATGATGGACGTTTAATGGAGTGGGCTCAAGCTTTTGAAGAAGTAGAGCCAGGGCATAGACATATTTCACATTTGTTTGCCCTACATCCGGGCTATCAAATTGATATAGAACAAACACCAAAATTGGCAATGGCGGCCAAGAAATCATTGGATTTCAGAATAAAGAATGGCGGCGGACATACGGGTTGGAGTGCTGCATGGCTTATAAGCCAGTACGCACGTCTGGGAGAAGCGGAAAAGGCCTATAAAAGTTTACAGACTGTTTTAGCAAAAAGCACCACCTCTAATCTATTTGGTCTACATCCACCTTTTCAAATGGATGCCAACTTTGGAACTACCGAAGGTATTTCTGAAATGTTGCTTCAGAGCCAGTCTGGAACCATTAGATTGCTCCATGCATTACCAGATGCTTGGGCAACAGGTGAGGTAAAAGGACTTTGTGCACGAGGCGGTTTTGTTATAGATATGGAATGGAAGGATGCCGAACTTACAGAAGTAAAAGTGCACTCTAAAAGTGGGGGCACATGCAAAATTGGCTACAAAGGCAAAACCATCTATTTTGAAACACAACAGGGACAAGATTATTTTCCTTTACAAGCGCATCATTTAAAAGAATAAATAACCCAATCGGCTACAAACAGAAAAACGGGAATTTTCAATCGATATTTGAAAATTCCCGTTTAGTGACCGCGGAGGGATTCGAACCCCCAACCCTCAGAGCCGAAATCTGATATTCTATCCAGTTGAACTACGCAGCCCTTTTATGTTTAAGCTAATTTAGCTTTTACAATGCTAGAAATTGTTTTTCCATCTGCCTGTCCTGCCAATTGTTTGCTTACTATTCCCATAACTTTACCCATATCCTTCATGCCTTCAGCTCCAGTTTGTTCAATAGTGGCTACAACAACTTTTTCTATTTCTTCTTCAGACAAAGCCTCAGGTAAAAACTGACTAATAACCTCTGCCTCCGCTAACTCTGGCTCTGCTAAGTCTTCTCTTCCTTGTTCAATAAAAACAGCAGCACTATCTTTACGTTGTTTAACTTGTTTCTGAAGTAATTTAAGCTCTTGTTCCTCTGTTAACTCATCTCCTGCTCCACTTTCAGTTTTTGCCAATAAAATAGCCGATTTTACAGCTCTTAGAGCCGTTAATGCTGTTTGATCTTTGGCTTTCATAGCTTCTTTTAAAGCTGTCATTACATCTTGCTGTAAACTCATAATCTTATAATTTTAATAGTATGCGAAGATAACAAAGAACATACTTTTTTGGAATAAAAAACCCGAAAAGCTTAGTTAAACTTTTCGGGTAAATTTTAATTAATTTGATTTATGTCTTAATCTACATTATCATGTAAAAAAGAATTATTACTTCTTAACTGAATATCATCATTATCATCAGTACCAATACTTGTTCTTGATATATCATTCTCAGAAGGTCTTTCATCACTTAAATCAACACCTTTACGCTTATACGCAGGAACTTTTTCTATATCATCAATTTTAGCGTTATTGAATTTATAGTTAAAGTCTTTCATTTTACGTCTTCTTTCTTCAGCTCTTTCTTTAAGCATTTCAGAAATTGGCGTATTCATTGGATCTATTTCCGCTGCTGTTTCTTCTTCAACAACATTTTCGTGAACCGTTTTCCTTTCAAAAACAACATCATTTTCAACCTCTTCTAACACTTCAGAAGACTGTTTTTTATTCATTGAAGATTCCACTTCTGTATAATCCTCTAAAGTATAACGGATGTCTTCTTCTTTTTCATTTGTTTCAGTTACCGTTATTAACTCAGTATAATCGTTAACCGGAATTTCTTTAATCTCGTCTTCGTTTAAATCATAAGAGATCACTTCGTCTTTCTTCGCCTCTTTTTCATCCTCTATACTGTTCGTAATAGGTAAATCAAATGTTAAAGTAATTTGTTGTTCTTCTTCAACAGGTTCAGGAGTCACCTCTATATCATTAATTTCTTTAACATCGTCCATCATTTTTGTTACAGGCTTAATAATGAAGTCCTCTTCCTCTTCATTATTTGGCTGAACCTCATCATAAATTACATTTAAATTTTTGATAAGTTCTGATGTTGGAATTAAATCTAAAGTTTCTTCTTCTTTAACCTCTTTTTTCGGTTTCATCACTTCTTCTTCCTCAGTATCAAAATCTAAAGTATGGCGCACTACAGTTGGCTCTTCTTTCTTCTCTAATTCAATAACCGGAGCTATAATTACAGGTTCTTTTTCTTCGGTACTTAAATCTTGTTCTTCTGAAGTTAAAGAGTGAACTACTTTTTTAGCTTCTGTATTTGTTATTTCATCTTGTTGTTCGCTATTAAACCCAGTAGCAATAATAGTTACAGCAATAGACTCCTCTAAAGACTCATCTTCACCAACACCCATAATGATATTAGCACCATGACCTGCTTCATCTTGAATATGATCATTAATTTCACCTATCTCATCAATTGTAATTTCATGACTACCAGATACGATTAACAACAGTACATTTTTAGCACCTGTAATTTTGTTATCGTTTAATAATGGCGAATCTAAAGCCTTTCTAATGGCATCATTAGCTCTATTTTGACCAGCGGCAATTGCAGATCCCATAATAGCAGTTCCACTATTACTTAATACAGTTTTAGCGTCACGTAAATCAATATTTTGAGTGTAGTGATGTGTAATTACTTCGGCTATACCACGTGCGGCAGTAGATAATACTTCATCAGCTTTAGAGAAACCTGCTTTAAACCCAAGATTTCCGTAAACCTCACGAAGCTTATTGTTATTAATTACAATTAAAGAATCTACAACATCTCTTATTTTCTCAATACCCTTTTGAGATTGCTCTAAACGCATGCGTCCTTCAAACTGAAATGGCATAGTTACAATACCTACAGTTAAAATGTCTAAATCTTTAGCCATTTTAGCTATTATTGGTGCTGCACCCGTACCGGTTCCTCCCCCCATTCCTGCAGTAATGAACACCATTTTAGTATTTGTATCTAGCATTCTAGATATCTCTTCAAAACTCTCAATTGCAGCCTGCTCTCCAATATCTGGATTAGCTCCTGCTCCTAATCCTTCTGTTAGGTTAATTCCTAACTGAATTTTATTAGGGACACCACTGTTTTGTAATGCCTGTGCATCGGTATTACAGATATAAAAGTCTACACCTTTTATACCTTGCTGGAACATGTGGTTTATTGCATTACTACCACCGCCACCAACTCCGATAACTTTAATGACATTTGATTGATTTTTGGGTAAATCAAATGCAATACTTTCGAATTCTTTGTTGCCGCTCATAAATTCTTTTTTTCTGGGGTTTTGTACTTATAATTTTTTATCAATGAATGTAACTACTCTGCGTTATCTAGAAAATCCTTAACACGTTCGGTTAATTTATCTAGAAACGATTTGCGTTCTTTTTTTGGTTCTTCTATTACTTGTTCTTCAACAGGTGTATCTGTTTCTTCTACCTGCTCAACAACGGTCTCTTCAACTTTCTTACGGTCTTGCCTTTGTAAACCATCTAATACCAAACCTACTGCTGTGGCAAACAATGGGCTTGTTACATCTTCATCGCTGTCTCCTGCCAAATGCTCATTGGGATATCCAATTCTGGTATCCATACCCGTAATATATTCCACTAACTGTTTAAGATGCTTTAACTGACTACCTCCACCTGTTAAAACGATACCTGCAATTAGCTTCTTCTTTTGTTCTTCGTGCCCGTAATTCTGAATTTCAACATATACCTGTTCAATTATTTCAACTACACGAGCATGAATTATTTTAGACAGGTTTTTTAATGTGATTTCCTTTGGTTCTCTTCCGCGTAACCCAGGAATAGAAACTATTTCGTTATCCTTGTTTTCTCCTGGCCATGCAGAACCGAATTTAATTTTTAGAAGTTCTGCTTGTTTTTCAATTATAGAGCAACCTTCTTTAATATCTTCAGTAATGACGTTTCCTCCAAATGGAATTACCGCTGTATGACGAATGATTCCATCTCTAAAAATGGCCAAATCTGTTGTACCACCTCCTATATCTATTAATGCAACACCAGCTTCCTTTTCCTCTTGACTCAATACGGCATTTGCAGACGCCAAAGGTTCTAGTGTAATTCCTTCAAGGTTTAAGCCAGAACTTTGAACACATCTACCAATATTTCTAATAGACGATACTTGCCCAACTACTACATGAAAATTAGCCTCTAATCGTCCGCCATACATTCCGATAGGCTCTTTGATTTCAGCTTGCCCGTCTACTTTGTATTCCTGTGGTAAGACATGAATAATTTCTTCTCCAGGAAGCATGACCAACTTATGAACTTGGTTAATTAACCTATCAATATCATCATCATCAATAACGCTATCTGATGTTGGTCTTGTAATGTAATCACTATGCTGAAGACTTCTAATGTGTTGTCCGGCAATACCAACAGTTACATCTTCTATTTTTATATCTGCCTCTGCTTCTGCTTCTTGAACTGCTTGTTGAATAGATTGAATGGTTTGTGTAATATTATTTACAACACCACGGTGTACACCTAAACTTTTAGATTTACCAATGCCTAAAATCTCAAGTTTTCCATAATCGTTTTTACGACCAATCATGGCTACAATTTTTGTAGTTCCTATGTCCAATCCTACTGCTAAATTATGTTCCATAGTTCTTTGTTTACTCGCTTATGAGATTTTAACTTTTCAATCCTTATTCAACTTTACTATTTACTACACACCACTTGGTTATCAAATTGCAAATTCACCTTAGTGTAATCATTAAGCGTATTTTCTTTTAAACTTTTTACGTAAAACGCCTTAAGATTATTTATTTTTTTATCTAATGATTTTGTATCTCCTAATTGCACCAAAAACTTACATTGCCTAAGTTTTAAACTCAAAACTTTATCACTATTTTGATGAATTTCTATAACATGTTTTTTTAAGAATTCATCAGTTTGAACTTTTTTAGCAATAGTAGAGATGTTTTTCAAATTATTTTTCTCTACATACCCTGTAACCAATGGTACCCTAGCTGAGTAATTGCGAGACAAAGGCATAAACTTGCCTTCATCATCAATGTAATACGAAGCATTTGTACTTACTCTTGCAATAGGTGTTTTTTGATTTACCTTGGCATTAAGTGTACCATTTACAGCAACATACACCTCCGCAGACTTAATCATTGGATTAGATTTCAGAGCGCGTTCTAATTCATTCAAATCTAAAGCTTCTTTTAACACGTTTTCAGCACCTTCGTAATTTTGTATTAACAATTTACTAACATTGTCCCTAGTTATAAACGGGCTACTTTCACCAATAAATTCTACGTTTGGGCTAGAAATTTTTCTAATTCCGTTTTTATGTGAGGCAAAAGCGTATAGGAAGACTACAAGCCCCAATAAACCCAACATTTTTATGTAGTACCAGTTAATTCGCAATGCTTAATCCTTCTTTTATTTGTTTTACTTCTTCTCCTATATCTCCTGCCCCTATAGTTAATACTACCTGAGCATTACTTTCTTGTATTTTTTCAAGTAAAGCCTCCTTACTAACAAGTGCTTTATTGTTGTTAGAGATTTTATCTAAAAGCCATGAGGAGGTCACCCCTTCAATTGGCAATTCTCTTGCTGGATAAATATCCAACAATAACACTTCATTAAATTGAGCTAAACTCTTAGCAAATTCATCAGCAAAGTCTTTTGTCCTACTGAATAAATGCGGTTGAAAGATTGCCAAAACGTCTTTGTTTGGATACATTTCTCTTACCGCTTGATGTACAGCATTAATCTCTTCTGGGTGATGCGCGTAATCATCAATAAAAACGAACTCTTCGGTTTTTATCTGATACGTAAATCTTCTTTTAACTCCTTTAAAAGATGCTAAAGCTTTGGCGAGCTGCTGGTGAGGGCAACCATACTCCACAGCCATCGCCAAGGCTATTAATGCATTCGACAAATTATGTCTACCAGGTAGGTCAAATTTTATGTTTTCTATTACGGTTTTTGGTGTTTTAACATCAAAAACGTAACTCCCATGTTCTATTTTAATGTTTTGTGCAACGTAATCTGAGTTGTCTTCAATCCCATAAGTTATACCATCTATCGGTAACCCATTCTTTACAAACAACTTCCCATTTGGCTTAATACGTTTTGTAAAATCTACAAAGGATGCCTTTAACGCTTCCGCTTCTCCGTAGATATCTAAATGATCGGCATCCATAGAGGTTATACATGCCAAATTTGGTGATAGTGTTAAAAATGATCTATCAAACTCATCTGCTTCAACAACCGATACATCGGTTCCTTTCAAAATTAAATTTGAATTGTAGTTTTCGGTAACGCCTCCTAAAAAGGCAGTAACATCAACATCACACTCATGAAGTAAATGCCCCAAAATACTAGATGTTGTAGTTTTACCATGAGTTCCAGCCACGGCTAAACAAAAGGTATTCTCGGTAATTAAACCAAGGACTTGTGAGCGCTTTAAAACTTTAAATTGATTGTCCTTAAAATAGTTTAATTCCTTATGAGTTTTAGGAATTGCAGGCGTGTACACAACCAATGTATTTTCAGGACTTAAAAAAGCTTTAGGAATACGCTCAATAGCATCCTCAAAATGAACCTCTATCCCTAAATCTATTAAGGCGTCAGTAATTTCAGTTGCTGTTTTATCGTAACCTACAACCTCCTTTTTATTTGCCTTAAAATACCTAGCCAAAGCACTCATACCAATTCCGCCTATGCCAATAAAATAGATGTTATGTATGTTGTTTAAATTCATGCTTTTTTCAATAGTTTTTCAACTTCGTCCGCGATATCCTTTGTGGCATTTACTAATGCCAATTTCTTTATATTTTCCCCAAGCGACTTTTGCTTTTCGGGTGATGCTACCAATTGTGAAAATTTATTCTCAAAATCTGCACTTAAATCTTCTTCTTTAATCATCATAGCCGCATCATTTTCAACAATTGCCATGGCATTTTTAGTTTGATGATCTTCTGCAACATTGGGCGATGGAATAAATATCACTGGTTTACCCACAATACACAACTCCGAAACCGAACTAGCTCCAGCTCTTGAAATAACAATATCGGCAGCTGCGTATGCACTTGCCATATCATTTAAGAACTCATAAACCTGAACGTTTTTAGTATTATTATAGATTTTATATTGCTGGTAATACAACTTACCACACTGCCAAATGATTTGAATATTTTGAGTATCGAAAAAATCCAATTCTTTTTCAATGAGCTCATTAATTCTTCTTGCACCTAAACTACCTCCTAACACCAATAAAGTATACTTACCGTGTTTTAGATTGAATTCATTTTTAGCATTAACAGTTTTAGAATCAACATCTAATAAATCCTGACGCACAGGATTTCCTGTTTTTATGATTTTATCTTTTGGGAAAAATCGTTCTAAATTATCGTAAGCAACACATATTTTCTTAGCCTTTTTGGCTAACAATTTGTTTGTGATTCCAGGATAGGAGTTTTGCTCTTGAATTAGCGTTGGTATTCCTTTAGAATTTGCTACTTGCAATAAGGGACCACTAGCAAAGCCACCTGTTCCGATAGCAATATCTGGCTGAAACGCTTTTATAATTTTTCTTGATTTTAGAATACTACTTAAAACCTTAAACGGAAAGGACAAATTTTTTAAAGTTAGCTTACGCTGAATGCCAGAAATCCAAAGCCCTTTAATCTCATAGCCCGCTTGCGGCACTTTTTCCATTTCCATTCTATCTTTTGCTCCAACAAATAAGAATTCGGCATCAGGAAAACGCATTTTTAACTCATTAGCAATAGCTACTGCAGGATAGATATGTCCTCCTGTTCCTCCTCCAGATAATATGATTTTATAGTTACTCATTAAATAGTCTCAGATAAAATTTCTAAGGGATTTTCTTCTATAGTTTCTTGTTCTTTTAATTCTTCTCTTTTGGCACTTACACTTAATATGATACCTATAGCTAAACAGGTCATCCAAATTGATGTACCACCACTACTTATTAGCGGTAAGGTTTGCCCTGTTACAGGAAACAACTCTACTGCTACGGCCATATTAATTAAGGCTTGAAACACTATGGGCAAACCAACTCCCAACACCAATAATTTACCAAAAATAGTATCAGACTTTTGTGCTGCAATTACTATCCTAAACAATAACCACATGTAAAGCACCATAATTAACATTCCTCCTAGGAGTCCATATTCTTCAATAATAATGGCGAAAATGAAATCTGATGATGACTGTGGTAAAAAGTTCTTTTGCCTACTCTTACCAGGACCTAGCCCCCAAATTTCACCAGAAGCTATAGCTACTTTTGCTTTTTCTATTTGATAATCTGCTTCAGTAACTTCTGTGTTTGAAAAATTCTTAATCCTATTTTCCCATGTTTCCACTTTAACCGCTAAAGGACCTGTTGTCATTTTTGCGACCAAAACAAACATAACCAAACCAACCAAACCAACCCCCAGTATTGTGAGCATATACCTCACAGGATACCCTCCTAAAAAGGCAATGACCAAAACCATTGAAAATATAATTGCAGCTGTCGAAAAATTAGAAGGTAATATTAAACCCAATACTAAGAATACAGGCAGCCAGAGTGGTAAAACGGATTCCTTGAATGTTATTTTTTTATCTTTAATCTTCGACATGTATCTTGCTACATAAACCATTAATACAACCGAAGCCAAAGTTGATGTTTGAAACTTCATACCTACAAAAGGCACTCTAAACCACCTACTCGCACTTGCACCACCAATTACTGTTCCCTGCATCATAGTAACACCCAACAACACCAAAACCACTGGAATCATAACAAGTGACAATCCTCTAAAATATCTATATGGAATTTTATGTACACCGTACATAATAGCAAACCCTAAAAACAAATGCATAAAATGCTTCACAAAATAGCCAAAGGTATTACTCCCTCCGCCTTTGTAGGCCAAATTACTGGCAGCACTATATACAGGCAAAAATGAAAGTATAGCCAACAACGCCACTATTGCCCAAATTAAACGATCTCCTTTTATGTTTTTAAATAGTGTTTGCACTTAAAATAAACCTTCTCTTTTTCTATGTCATTCAGACGCTGAGCGAAGTCGAAGTGGAAGAATCTTTATACTTTATTGACTAGAGATTCTTCAGTCGTCCCTCCTTCTGATGACAAATTATTATAAATTACGTACTGCGTTTTTAAATTGACGTCCTCTATCTTCATAATTTTCGAACAAATCGAAACTTGCACAGGCAGGAGACAACAATACGTTATCGCCAGAATCTGCTACTTTATAAGCTATTTTCACAGCCTCTGTCATGAACTGTGTTTCTACGATAACATCTACCATACCTCCAAACGTATTCACTAACTTCTCATTATTAACACCTAAACAGATAATAGCCTTTACTTTTTCATTAATAAACGGAAACAACTCTTCGTAATTATTTCCTTTATCTACGCCACCAACAATCCAAACTGTTGGCGCATCCATACTTTCTAAGGCATAATATGTTGCATTTACATTGGTAGCCTTAGAATCGTTTATATACTGCACCTTGTTTATTTTCAGCACATTTTCTAAACGGTGTTCTACACCTTGAAAGTTTTCTAAACTCTCTCTAATAGTTTGTTTTCGTATTTTAAGCAAATGTGCTACTGTTGTAGCTGCCATTGCATTCTTTACATTGTGTTTTCCCTCTAATGTTAAACTTGTTGTCGGCATAATCAATTCTTTATTATCAATAGTTAGTTTTATATTATCTTCTTCTAAATAGGCTCCATTTTCAATTACCTTTTCTAATGAAAATGGCAATAATGTAGATTGAACCGGGTTGTTTTTAAGGTGATTAACAATAACTTCATCATCAGCATCATAAATCAAATAATCGGCTTCCGTTTGGTTTTCTGCAATTCTGAATTTTGATTTGATATAATTTTCAAATTGATAATCATATCTATCTAAATGATCTGGGGTAATGTTAGTAATAACAGCTATATGCGGTTTAAAACTGGCTATATCATCTAATTGAAAACTACTAATCTCTAGCACGTAATTCTGATAATCTTCTTCCAATAGTTGCTTTGCAAAACTGTCTCCAATATTACCTGCAAGTCCCACATTTAATTCTTGCTTTAAGATGTGATGTGTTAAACTCGCTGTAGTTGTTTTTCCATTACTACCTGTAATTCCTACTATGGTAGCATCTGTAAACTGTGCTGCGAATTCTATTTCTGAAACTACAGGAATCCCTTTTATTCTAATTTCCTTTATCAACGCTACTTTATCAGGAATCCCAGGGCTTTTCATCACAACATCAGCATTTAGAATTTTATCTTCTGAATGCATTCCATCTTCCCATTCAATCTCATTATGTATAAGAACCTCTTTGTACTTATTTTTAATTATTCCCTTATCGGAAACAAAAACTTTAAATCCTTTTGCCTTAGCTAAAAGTGCTGTACCTACACCACTTTCTCCTCCTCCTAGCACTACTAAAAACCCCATCCTAAATCCTTCCCCAAAGGGTAAGGACTTACCACTCTGCTTTTATATGTTTTACATCCTTTCATCAATCGTATCTCTAAAATTGTTAATCAGGCTTCTTTACTAATCTCCATCTTAGTGGAAATGACAAATTGCTATCTAATCTTAAGCGTCACAATAGATAATATTGCCAACAGTATTCCGACAATCCAAAAGCGTGTTGATATTTTACTTTCGTGATATCCTAATTTTTGATAGTGATGATGCAAGGGCGACATTTTAAAAATTCGTCTGCCCTCACCATATTTTTTCTTGGTATACTTAAACCAACTTACCTGCATTACTACAGATAAATTTTCAGCTAAAAAGATGCCGCATAGCACCGGAATTAACCATTCCTTACGCACTGCAATTGCAATAACCGCTATAATTCCACCAATAGTTAAACTTCCCGTATCTCCCATAAACACTTGTGCAGGATAGGTATTATACCATAAGAACCCAATAAGCGCCCCTACAAAAGCCGCTATGTAAATTGTTATTTCTTCAACCTTAGGTATGTACATAATGTTGAGATAATCTGAGAAAATAATATTACCAGATACCCAAGCAAAAATGCCTAGTGTAAGTACTATAATTGCGGAAGTACCTGCGGCCAAACCATCAATACCATCGGTTAAATTAGCACCGTTTGACACTGCTGTGATTATAAAAATGGCTGCGATTATGAAAATCACCCACGTATAGTTTGCTAAATCCGGATGAATCCAAGTGATTAAATCTGAATAATCAAATTCATTTTTCTTTACAAATGGAATGGTAGTTTTGGTAGATTTAGCTTCGGCTTTGAAAAATGCCGATTCTGTAGCATTTGGATTTTCTGCTCTTATTTCTTGTTGCTGTTCCAATGGTAATTTCTCTTTAATCACCACATCTTGATGAAAATACATGGTTAACCCAACAATTAATCCTAAACCAACTTGACCAATTACCTTAAAACGCCCTTTTAAACCTTCTTTGTTATTCTTAAATTTTTTGATGTAGTCATCTATAAAACCAATGACGCCCATCCACAAGGTGGTTATAATTAATAGAATTATATAGACGTTTTCTAGTTTTGCAAGCAGAAACACAGGAATAAGCGTTGCAAGGATTATAATAATCCCACCCATGGTTGGTGTACCAGCTTTTTCCGCTTGCCCTGCCAAACCTAAGTCTCTAATGGTTTCACCCATCTGTTTCTTTTGCAGAAAGCGTATAATCCTCTTACCATAAATTGTAGAAATCAACAAAGAGAGAATCATTGCCAAAGCCGCCCTAAAGGTTAAAAACCCAAAAAGCGTAGCTCCTGTAAGCTGAAATTGTTTTTCTAAATATTCGAATAGGTAGTATAACATTTTATCTTTCTTGAGATTCTTCCACTTCGACTTCGCTCAGCGTCTGAATGACAGTTTTATTTTTGCAATTGTTTTAAATATTCTTGAACCGTTTTATAATCATCAAAATCAAAACGCTCTCCTTTAATTTCCTGATAGGTCTCATGACCTTTACCAGCAATTAAAATGATATCATTTGGTTGCGCTAATTGGCATGCTGTTTTAATAGCCTGTGCTCTATCTGAAATGGTTAATGATTTCTTGAAATTTTGTGGCGCAACACCAGCTTCTATATCCCTTAAAATATCTTCAGGGTCCTCACTTCTCGGATTATCACTTGTAAAAATCACTTTAGTACTTAACTCGGTAGCAATATGCCCCATTTTTGGACGCTTAGTTTTATCTCTATCACCTCCACAACCAACAACCGTAATTAGCTCTTCATTTTTAGTTCTAATACTATTAATGGTTTCCAATACGTTTTTTAAGGCATCAGGGGTATGCGCATAATCCACAATTGCCGTTATCTTTTCATCCGAAATTAAATATTGAAAACGCCCGCTAACACTCTCCAGCTCTGAAATCAATCTTAAAATCTCAAACTTCTCAAGTCCTAACAATTCCGCGGTAGCATAGATAGCGAGTATATTATAAGCATTAAAATTCCCGATTAGCTTGGTCCAAACATCATTATCATTGAGCTTTAGCAGCAAACCGCTTAACTGATTTTCTAAAATTTGTGCTTTATAATCTGCATAACTTTTTAAAGCGTAGGTATGCTTTCTTGCCTTAGTATTTTGAAGCATTACCATACCATTTTTATCATCTGCATTCACTAAAGCAAAAGCCTTTTTTGAAAGCCCGTCAAAAAATTGCTTTTTCACATCTCTGTATTCAGCAAACGAATTATGATAATCCAGATGATCATGAGACAAGTTGGTAAATATGCCACCTTCAAAAGTCAGTCCTTCTGTTCTAGACTGATGAATACCATGAGAACTCACCTCCATAAAACAAAACTCAACACCGGCATCATTCATCTCTTTTAGATATTTATTTATCGTTAAAGAATCTGGTGTTGTATGTGTGGCTTTATATTCCTTATTATCAACTAGTATTTTAACTGTAGACAACAAGCCCACTTTATAACCTGCATTTTTAAATAGCTGATATAATAAACTAGCAACTGTTGTTTTACCATTGGTACCCGTTACCCCAACCAATCTTAAATTCTCTGAAGGTGCTCCATAATAGTTAGAAGCCAAAATAGCTAAGGCCTTATTAGAACTATCAACTTCAACATAGGTAATCCCTTCAATTAAAATTTCAGGCATCACTTCACAAACAACAACAGTAGCACCTTTCTCGGTAGCCTTCTCAATATAATCGTGCCCATCTACCAATGTACCTGTAACAGCAACAAACACATCATCTTTTTCAACTTGCCTTGAATCAAAATGAATCGCATTAACTGACACACTTGTATCTCCTACAACTGCATTAATTGCCACTTTGTATAATATGTCTTTTAAGATGTTCAAGATGCTGTTAAAATGATAGTTTGATTATTTTTAAGCTTGATATTTTTATTAACCGATTGTTTTTTTACCGTTCCACTCCCCTTAAGCCTTACTTTTAGTTTTACATCCATGTTTTCTAAAAGCGCTAACGCATCCATTGCAGGAAGCCCAACTACATTTGGCATTATGGTTTTATAAGTTTGCGCCAAGTCGTAATAGTTCTCAAACTCTTTTTCTACTGAAGCTTTCTTAACATTTAAGGTTCCAACTTCATCTACCAAAGGTGTATCTGTATAAATTTTTTGCGCAATTCTTTTGAATACTGGCCCCGACACATCTGCGCCATAATACCCAACACTTTTATCTGGCTCATGTATTACAACTATACACGAATATTTAGGATTTTCCGCAGGAAAATACCCTGCAAAAGAGGAGATATAATTCAGTTTTTCTTTGTCCCTATAATCTTTTTGACAGGTCCCTGTTTTACCAGCCATTGAAAAGTTTTTTGAATACAAACCATTTCCTGTACCATGCTTTTTTTCGACTACATTCTTGAGTAACTGCTGCACTTTATCAACGGTTTGTTGAGAACACACTTTTTTATTAATGATTTCCTTTTCAAAAGGCACAATAACATTATCCCATTCCTTGACCTCTCGTAAAAAACGAGGTTTTACCATTTCACCATTATTAGCAATAGCATTGTAAAAGGTTAGGGTTTGTAAAGGGGTAAAAGACACACCATAACCATAAGCCATCCACTGCAGGGCTATACCACTCCATCGTCCGTTTTTTATTCTAGGATCTGGAATTATCGGTTTCCCTTCTCCAATAATTGGAATTGCTAGTGTATCATTAAGATTCATGTCATACAATCTATCAACAAACTTTGAAGGTTTGTCTTTATAAGCATTGTAGATTGCCTTTACGATTCCTGTGTTAGACGACACCTCGAAAGCCTCAGACACTGAAATCTTACCATAACCACCCCATTTAGAATCTCTAACCTTCTTTCCATAATAGGTTAAAATTCCTTTTTCAGTATCTACTACATCACTGGTATCAATCACTTTATCTTCAAGCGCCGCCGCAACAGCCATTAACTTAAATGTAGACCCAGGTTCGTGAGACTCCCAAACGGCGTAATTTCTTTTTTCGTAGTAATACCCCGTTTTGCTTCTTCCTAAATTAGAGATAGCACGCACTTCGCCTGTTTTGGTCTCCATTACCACCACGCAGCCATGATCCGCTTTATATTTTTCCAGTTGATTTAAAAGCGCATGATGGGCTATATCTTGGATATTTACATCTATAGTTGTATAAACATCATACCCATCCTTAGGTTCTATTTCGTTCGCATCGTTTAAAGGCTTCCATTGCCCTTTTCCAATACGTTGTTTTTTACGTTGCCCGTCAACACCTCGTAAATACTTAATCCCAAAAGCGCCATCAATTCCAGGGCGCGTTACATTCCCCTTCTCATCTATACGCTCATACCCAATGGTACGTTGCGCAATTCCCCCCATTGGATGCTCACGTTTGGTTGATTGTTCCACAATCAAACCACCCTTAAAAGCACCCAATTTCAACAATGGAAAGTTTCTGATTCTTATATAATCAGAGTACCCAATGCTTTTAGCCAGCAAAAAATACCGGTTCTTATTTACTCTAGCTTTGGTCAATTCACGTTGATAATAGCTCGACGACTTTCCATTGAATTTTGAGAGAGAATCGGAGAGAGGTTTCAAATATTTTTCGAAATTCTTCGATGATGATGTTACAGCATCTAATCTTATATCATATTTTGTTATTGAGGTTGCCAACAAATTGCCATTAGCCGAATATACATTACCCCTATTAGCAGGAATAACAACATCTTTAACAACACGTTTTTCTGCCAAGGCTTTATATTTATCGCCTTGCAAAAACTGAATACTAAATAGCTTAAAAACCACTGCAAGTCCGAAGACAAACATACAGCCTGCAATAAAGTACAAACGGTTTAATATGTTTTTTTCGTTAACTGCCAATGGTTATTTATTTGTTGATTTTACTTTTATTTTCTTTGGTGGAATTACAGATGGCGCAATTCCTTTTTCTTTCATTTTACTTATAACATTAGACTCCATTTTTAAACGCATTAATTTTGTACGTCCTTCTAAAAATGTTGCTCTAATTTCTTTTACTTCGTTTTTTAATCGTGCAATCTCATACACCTTTTTATCGGCACTATGAGAGCTTGCTATCATAAAAATGGCCAACGCAGAAAAGAACATGATATACTTCCAATTCTTAAAAGAATCGTCACTAATCAAAAAGGTTCCTTTTAATATGTTATAGATCTTATTTTTCATTCCTATCTATCTCTGCGAGACATCTTCCCTTTGGGGAAGAATTACATCTTTTATAATTTTTCTGCTATTCGAAGTTTTGCACTTCTAGCTCTATTATTACTTTTTATTTCTTCTTGTGTTGGCACTATAAGCCCATTAACTTTTTTAAGAGGCACTTCAAAATTCCCAAATACATCGCGTTCTGGCTCTCCTTCAAACATGCCATTTCTAATAAAACGCTTAACCAATCTATCTTCTAAAGAATGGTATGAGATAAAGCTCAACCGCCCACCCTGAACCAAAATCTCCGGCATTTGTAACAAAAACTCTTTTAACACTTCAATCTCCTGATTCACCTCTATTCGTATAGCCTGATATATCTGAGCTAATACTTTATTTTCATGACGTGGCGGCAAAAACTTTCTTAGTACCGCTTTTAATTGTTCACTCGTTACAATAGGTTCATTTTCTCTATGCGCTACAATTAACCTTGCCATTGCTGGTGCAGGACGTAACTCACCGTATTGCGCAAACACCTGTCTTAATTGCTCCTCCTCATACTCATTAACCACATGATAGGCAGATAAATCACTTTGCTGATTCATACGCATATCTAAATTCGCTTCAAAACGTGTGGAAAAACCACGTTCTGGCACATCAAACTGATGAGAGGATACACCAAAATCAGCCAACACCCCATCAACCTGTCTTATCCCATGCAGCCTTAAAAACCGTTTTACATATCTAAAGTTTTCGTTTATAAGTGTAAACCGAGAATCATCTATAGCATTAGCAAGAGCATCCTCATCTTGATCGAAAGCAAACAGCTTTCCGTTTTCACCCAACCTGCTTAATATCTCTTTACTATGTCCGCCGCCACCAAACGTAACATCCACATAAACACCATTAGGATTTATGTTTAAACCATCAACGGTTTCATTTAATAAAACTGGATTATGATATTCCATTGTCGTCATCGTCTTGTCCCATTACTTCTTCAGCTAAATCTGCAAAATCAAGCGCAGCATCATCAATTGCTTGCTCGTAAAGATCTTTATCCCATATTTCAATGATATTGATAGCTGAAGCCACTACAATATTTTTTGAAATATTAGCAAACACTGTAAGGTCTTTTGGAATTAACAAACGCCCATTCACATCTACCTCTACCATTTTAACGCCTGCAGTAAACCTTCTAATAAAATCATTGTTCTTTTTTTTGAACCTGTTAAGCTTATTCATTTTCTGCATTAACACCTGCCACTCTGCCATTGGATACAACTCCAAACATTTTTGAAACACAGATCTACGTAACACAAAGCCTTCTGCTAACACAGCTGACATCTGCTTTTTTAGAGGCGCGGGCATCATTAATCTTCCCTTTGCATCTACTTTGCATTCGTATGTTCCTGTTAAAAAGCTCAATACAGATTTTATTAGTTACTCCTTTCAAAATTCAAATATATCGAAAAATTTACCACATTTTACCACTTTATACCACTTTGTTAATAAATTTTACCACCAAATGACACTCACAGACAAAAACACCTCTTAAATTCCGCATAACAACTAGTAATCAAACGGTTATAATTTGATAATTGCGTCCCAAAATATTATCAACATTATGTTTTAACTGAATTCTTTACCAGAACGCATTATGATACTTGTAATATGAATGAAATAACTATATTTGTTTTTGACAATAGACTAACTAATTAATGACACATAGTTTAAAGAAAGAAGGTAATTACAGCTATATGGAAGTTGGCGAAGGCACGCCAATTATAGTGCTTCACGGACTGATGGGAGGGTTGAGTAATTTTGATTCTGTTACGCAATTTTTTAGCGATAAGGGCTATAAGGTTATATTACCAGAACTACCTATTTACACCATGTCTCTTTTAAAGACTAATGTTAAAAGTTTTGCCAAGTACTTATATGATTTTATTGAATTTAAAGGGTTTGATAAAGTAATCTTATTAGGTAATTCATTAGGAGGTCATATTGGACTTTACCATACCAAGTTGTTTGCTGAAAAAGTTAAAGCTTTAATTATCACTGGCAGCTCCGGATTATATGAAAGCGCCATGGGTGGTGGTTATACCAAGCGTAGCGATTATGAGGTTATTAAAAAGAAATCTCAAGATGTATTTTACGATCCTGCAGTTGCTACTAAAGAAATTGTAGACGAAGTTTATGCCACGGTAAACGACAGAAATAAATTGGTTAAAACTTTGGCTATTGCAAAAAGTGCTATACGACATAATATGGCTAAAGATTTACCAAACATGAATACGCCTACCTGCATTATTTGGGGTAAAAACGATAACGTAACACCGCCTGAAGTAGCTGAAGAATTTCATGAGCTTTTACCAGATTCTGATTTATATTGGATTGACAAGTGCGGACATGCTGCCATGATGGAACATCCTGATGAATTTAACCGCATCATGGACCAATGGTTAACCGAAAGAAACTTTTAAGAGCTCTTACACGCTGCTGAGTCTCAAAAAGAAGATAATAATACAATGAAAATTACCTCTGCCGAATTTGTTGTAAGCAATTCTGATGTTGCAAAATGTCCCAAAAGCGGGCTACCAGAATATGCCTTTATTGGTAGAAGTAATGTTGGCAAGTCGTCTCTTATAAACATGCTAACAGGCAGAAAGAGTTTAGCAAAAACCTCAGGAAAACCAGGAAAAACACAGCTTATTAACCACTTTTTAATCAATAAAAACTGGCATCTTGTTGATTTACCTGGTTACGGTTATGCGCGTGTTTCTAAGACTGCTAAAAAGACCTTTCAAAAATTTATAACCGAATATTTCAGCAAACGCCTGCAAATGGTTTGTGCTTTTGTTTTGGTAGATATTAGACATAAACCTCAAAACATTGATCTAGATTTTATGCAATGGTTAGGCGAAAACGGTATACCTTTCTGTATTATTTTTACCAAGGCAGATAAGCTAAAACCAATGGCTATTGAAAAACATGTTGAAGATTACAAAACCATTCTTTTAGAGACTTGGGAGGATATGCCCAATTACTTCATTACCTCTTCATCAAAAAGTATTGGTAAGGATGATGTTCTTCACTATATTGATGAATTAAACAATTCGGTAAATACTTAAAATTACACTTTTAATACCCGTAATTACATATATTTATACTGTGAAAAACAATCCTATAAAATTTGTAATTATTGGAGCTGGCAATATTGCCAACACCTATATATCTGCAATTGAAAACATGCCACATGCTGAAATTGTAGCTGTGGTTTCAAAACGTTTAGCATCTCCGAGCAAACAAAAAGATTTACCCGCTTTCGCTTCTTTAAAAGCCGTAAACTTAGATTTTGATGCTGTTATTATTTGTACGCCTCCTGGGTTACACCATACCAGTGCTATTGAAGCTGCCAGTTTAGGTAAACATGTGCTTTGCGAAAAGCCCTTAGATGTTACTTTAGAAGCTATGAATAACATGATTGCGACTTGTAAGGCACATAAGGTTCATTTAGCCGTAGCCTATCAGCGCCGTTATAGCTCGGACAATCCTGTAGTAAAACAACTTATAGATAACGACATGTTAGGCACAATTTTCTCTGTAGATTTATCGGTTAAAAATTACAGGGATGATAGTTATTATAACTCAGCTCCTTACCGTGGTACCAAAGCTATTGATGGTGGTGGTCCATTTGTACAACAGGCGTCTCATTATATAGACTTGTACTATTGGTATTTTGGTAAGCCTTCTAAAATTTCAAGTAAGCTGAATACCTTTATTCATGATATTGAAGTTGAAGATCATGGCGTTGCCATCTGCTTTCACGACTCTGGAATGATTGGCACCATAACCGCTTCTACTGCTACCAAACCAGGGTTTCCAGCTAAGCTAGAAATTTATACCAGTAAAGGCTACGTAATTTTAGAAAACGACGTCATTACCCATTGGGACATTGAGGGCTTAGAGAACCCTACCACCCAAAACAGCAACCTTAACACACATACAGGAGCAGCCAATGCTTTGGTTGAAGACACTACTAATCATGAGTTTATTATTAACGATTTTGTAGAAGCTATTAACACCAATAGACCTCCACTTATTACTGGAGCATCAGCAAAACATGCTTCTGAAATTATTTTGGACATTTATAGCAGCCAATTTTAGACACCTTCCTTCTATTTGTAAGAAATATTCTTTACATTTACTTAGATTAATATGCGCATTAGTTTTTTTGCAAAAGTTCTGTGTATCCTTACTTGTTTGGAAGATATTCGGAAGAAAGCTGCGCATATAAACAAGTTGGCTGCAAGCTGAAATGACAAAAACCATAGGAAATATAGAAACACCATTTAACGAAGAATTTTGTACTCGATTAGAATTCAGACTTTGTCGGGAGTTTTCCGAATCCGATGATGCTAAATTAAAAGGGTTTTGGTGTGACGGAGTTTCGTGGTTTCCAACGGACAATCAGTTGACTAAAAAGCATGTGAACGACATACGGAAAATCATAACAAAAGCTTGGATTGGAAAAAGCGGACAAGACGTTTATCAAGCGACAATCCATTTTGGTAAAAAATCATTGAGTAATTACTCAAAAGGAAAAGAATTGACCGAATGTATCCCGGAATTGGATTCTGATATGGATTGGATTGAAATTGACATTGAGGAAAAAACAATAGAAATAACGCTGAAATAAATGACTGAAAAGGAATTACAAGAAATAGAAGACAGATGTAATAATGCGACCAAAGGACCTTGGAAGTCTATGATAGAAGGAAGAGACCATACAAGCGGAGATAGCTTCATAATGACTGGTGGAGAAGATATTTACATTCTGAATCCACTTTTTGACAGTAATCAAGATTTCATTGCGCATGCAAAACAAGATATTCCAAAATTGATTGCGGAAATAAGAAAACTAAAAAAAGCCAGCAGCTAACAATGGCTATAATTCATTGTGGTTTTGTGCCACACCAAAATAAAAGTATTAATCAAACGGTTGGATTTCGGCGGAATAATCCTGCGGATGATTCCACAACGAAATCATAGCCGAGACCGTTGTGCGTAACTTTAACCGTATCACTTTCAATAGTAATCATTTATCGTTATATGATTTTTGAACATAAAGACAATTGCCACCCTAATGACGTATTTGATGACCCAAATCAAGGGCAATGTATCTACTGTAATGAGAAATTACAGATATTGGAATTAAAGGAAGACCCTTGGGATATTACTGATGAAATAATTGAAACTTCACATAATTCTAAAAAATGGGAATTTATCAATGAAACAGGTATCGAAGAAGAACATTACAATTTAGATTTAAACTCGAAAGAATTTGAAACTTGGTTAGAATATTGTAATACTTGTGGATGGTGGAGAGTTATTAGACAATTTTTAGTGAGTGCAGAAATACATCAACTTTGGACAATGTTTTTTGGATGTAGCGGAACATTAAAAAATCTTGATATAACTGACATAAACATTCCAATTGAAGAAGCTACTAAATATTTAATAGCAAGATATGACGATAGATTCTCCATTAATCCAAAGTTATTTGAGGATGTTGTTGGAAATGTATTTAAAGATATAGGCTATAATGTTCATGTTACAGGATATAGTAATGACGGAGGAATTGATGTAGTCCTTGGAAATTCTTCACAAAATTTTGTTGGTGTACAGGTTAAGAGGTATAAGAATAAAATAAAAGTCGAACAAATTAGAGCATTTGCAGGAGCACTATTATTAAATGGTTATAACAATGGAATCTTTGTAACGACATCTGATTATCAACCTGGTGCAATTAAGGCAGCGGAGCAATTTAAACTCAAAACTCTTCCTATTAAACTGATGAATTCAGACAAGTTTTACGATGCATTAAAGATTTCTCAAAAATCAAATTCTGATCCACAATATATAATAGACATGATTAATGATAAACAAATTGAAGAACTGAAATATTATGGCTGGAGTCAACCGAATGCGAGTTTATAACCAAAAAGAGCTACGCACAACACGGTGTATAAAACATAGCTAACAAGTACTTAATCGCAAGGTTTGTGTATATTTATAAAGTCCGCCAAATTTTTAATTTGGCTTTTAAAAAGTGATAAATTAAAAACAAAATATAAAAATTCGGCTCTGTGTTAATCCGAAAAGTTAGTGTCTTTTTGCACGCTACGTTTCATACACAAGACCGTTGCCATTAATTTTGAAAAAACACCGAACTCAAATTGTATACCAACGAAGACATTCTTTTTCACATCAAACATTATGAAAAAGAACTGAACGAATCTTATCAACTACTTGGAGTTTTAGAAAGCGGAATAATAAAAGGAAATACTCAAGTTGCTGAATCGAGCATCGAACAAATTATAAAACATATTAAATTCGTTTGTTTTTTTACTTCCTGTTTTCTTGATATTGCTTCTTCATTAAGAGGACTTGTTGACTGCGAAACTAATTGGGAAAGAAAATTCTATTTGAAAAACGGATTTGTAGTCATCTACGAATCTGCAAAAACGTTCGGAAAACATCAAAAAGAAATACGGAATTTAATTATGTCTGATTTTCCAGAATTGGAAGAAAAATATAAAGTAATCACACAAAATTTAAAGAATTTAAAAAAAGAGCATAAGTACGACAAAATAATAGCAACATTTAGAAACAAAGCTGGAGCACATTATGACGAAAACTTTGAAATATATTTTGAGAATTTGAATTTAATAGACAAACCGATTAGCGTAAAAACTCTATCTGACTTCTCAAACTTTCTTATGTCTGTGATTATTTTTTGGAGCGATTTTATAGACGTTTTCAAAGAAAAAATTGAAAAGGACATGAAAAATGCTAAAGAAAAAACTAATGCCAACAATATATAACCGCAATTACGGCGGATTCGACTGCGTCCGAATCCACTCGGAATTGCTTAGGTTAGTGTTTAATCCGAAAATAATCGCTTATTTAACCCATAACTGACGATTGAGGCCGTTAGCCATAATATGAACGGAATGAAATTTGAGGTCATTTAAGAAACTTACATTATGAAAAAAATCACACTTTTTTTATTACTAACACTCGTTACTAAAACAGCATTTGCTGATTGTGGAATGAGTGCAATGCATTTCTTTCCAGCAACAAAAGAAATTAGTTTGAATTCCAAATTCATCATTCAAGGATACGCCTATAGCCAAAAGACAATAAATAGTTTCAAAAACAGGGAAGTTTATCTGGAAAGTGGAAGTGGAGAATTGATTGAGCTGAATCTTGAAGAATTCTATATAGGACAGATGCAATTAACTCAAGCTATTTTCTGTCCGACATCAGAATTGAAACCTAACACAAAATACTTCCTTAAATACTCTGACCAAACTGAAAATGAAGAAAGAGAAATGAAACAATACAACAGAGGAAAAAAAGTGAGAGAAAAAGTTTATTGGAAAACAACAAATAAAAAAGAGCTTGAAACTCTGAATTCTAATCTGAATATTGAATTTGAAAAAACTGAAGTTATACATTATGGTTGTGGACCATCTGTAAATGCAATTTTCAATATTAAAAATAGATCGAAATCAGAAATCTGGTATAAGACTGAGGTTATAGACTTAACCACTAACAATAAAAAAGTATTTTATATTAAAGAATGGAATGGTAAGCTGAATGTTGGACATGGTATGTGTGCAGGAGCGTTTACCTATAAAAATGAAGGAAAATATAAAGTTAGGTTCACACCAATGAATACTGACGGAAAATCATTAAAAACTACTGACTGGACAACTTTTGAAAGCCCCTTTAAGAACGATGAAATTCCTTTCGGAAATTAAAAATACTATAACGAACAATGGCTATAAGCAATTACTTGTTCTCGTCTACTTCAGAAAATCCTAGCGGATTTTCAGTTTGGTGTACACTTGCTAAATTAAGTACTAACCCACGCAACTACTCATAGCCGCGACCGTTGGCAACAAACCGAAAAATGAAAACAATAAAAAGCGAAATAATTGGAGATTTAAAACAAGACGAACATTTTGAAGATTGGTGGGAAAGTGAACCGATTCAAATTCCTTTTTTTAGCGGAGAGAAAATGAAAATAACTTTTATGAATTGTGAACCAGAAATTGACACTGAATTTATAAAAGAAGCAGATGAGGCTTTAAAAACCTTCCTAAAAAAGACAGAAGATGACAGATTTTTAGCATCAGGTCTTGTTTATAAAAATTGTATGGAATTTTTAAATGCCGTTCAATTTGATGAAGCCGACCAATCACTCAGGGATATTAATGACAAAAAAGAAATTTGGAATTTTGTTGAACCTCGAAGTTTACTTGTAACAAGGAGTCATGACCTACATGAAATCATTTATATCAATTTAGCATGTGAATGTGAGTGGGAACAAGAACATGGACTTCAAATTCTGTTCAAAAAAGGAGATAAATTAGTTAGGGTAAGTGAACAAGATGGACATATTTCAGAACCCGACTCTAATGAAAATTCAATGAATAATAAACCGATAATTGAGCAGAACAATAAAGAAACAAAATTAAAATGGTGGGAATTCTGGAAATAAAGCCAGTTGCCAACAATGGCTATAAGCAATTGCTTGTTCTCGCCTAATTCTGAAAGCCCTCACAGGTTTTAAATTTAATGTGTACTTGTAAAGTAAAGTACCTCTAACACAAACGCTCAAAGCCAAGATCGCCCAAGCAAAAAAACTATGTTTCAAAATCATATAACAGTTAAAAACCGACACAAGAAGTTCATAAAAACAGTATGCGAAACTGAAGTAGTTTACGGACTGAAAAACAAAAAAGGATATGTAACTTCAAGTTCAGTTCACTATGAAGACGAAAATGGTGACCCTGTTGGAATGATTTGTTTTTGGGCGGAAAAAGCTCGAGCTAAGTCGTGTATAAATGACGGATGGAAAAAATATAAAGTAGAGGAAATACCTCTATCTGATTTTATGGAAAACTGGTGTGTTGGAATGGAAAATGACGGACTTTTAATTGGGACTCAATTTGACCAAAACCTCTTTGGACACGAAGTTGAGCCATTGGATTTGATTTTAGAATTGACGTCTGAATTAAAATCAATGGAAAAAGATTTAAACTTTAAAAAGTTTAATGGGATAGACGATTTGGAAAAACAAGTAAAAGAAGTAATGGAATAAAAACATCAATGAAATTCTACAAACCTCTTTTTTCAATAGTTGTTATTCTTATTCAGTTATGCCTATCTATATTGGCTCATTTTAACCATATGCAAGCTATGGAAAAATTAAAAACTGAAAACCCCGAACTTTATGAATTAATAGACTTACATGTTACTTACGACTTCTTATTTCTATTTGTTCTCGTTATTGGATTTTATGAAATGACAACTAGCCCAAGTTTGATTAAAACACTGATTCAAATATTTTTGGTTTGTATTATCCTTGGAGCCCAGTTTTCTGAAATAATTCCGATTAAAGGCTTTTATTATGGTGTTTACAATACAGCCTGGTTTTCATCTGGTATGGCTCTTGTTTTAATTTTAGTACGAATAGGGAAATACAGTTTTGAAGAAGTAAATTATTGGAAATCCAATAAATATAATAGATAAGAACTTGTGTTACCCATTTTGAATGAATTCCAAATTCAATTACATTCTAATTCACTATCTTTCGGTAACAACGTCCCTTTTTGGTGTTTCAAGTCATACTTTAAACCGTTTTGCGCAAATTCTCAATGAAACAAATAACATGTTACATATTACTAATTTTTATGATTGGATGTTATGTTCCAAATGACGAACCAGGGTCTAAATTTAGCTTCGGATTTAGTGGGAGAGTAGAAAAACTAGAAGACGCCTTTTTTAACATGGAATTGAACTACACAGAAAATAACTTAAAGGATTTGCAAGCGTTTCAAGAGTATCTATTTAAAATACAGAAGCATGACACCATAATAGATTATGAAGTTACTTTAAACGATTGCCAATCTATCCACGCTCTAGTTAAATGGAATGCTAATTGGAATTGCGATTCCAGTTATGTTGTGGTTAGAGAATTTAAACATAACCTTGACACGCTTTCTATCAAAAAAGCTAAAGAAATATTCAATACTGCTATAATTCATAAAATAAGACAAACACATAGTAGCGTAAGCTCTGAATATACATGGAACATTAAACGAATTAGAAAAGATTCTGTAATTGTTGATGTATTGAATCAAGAAAATAAACTTAGGAAAAGACATTTCTTTTCGTTTGACCCTATCGGAAAATCAATAGAAAATAAAAAGACTGTAAGCTTTATAGGTGATTCTGCAATTATATACACAAAAATGGCATCTCAAAGGTTCATGTACTTGGAATCAAAAAAAACGTTTCACAAAAACGACTATGAATAGCGTCTAGCAACATGTACTTTGTAAATACTTACATAATTTCTAATTTAATGTCCTAAAAAACATTACCGATATGCCATGAAAAGCTCCCTATTAACCATTCTATGTTGCATTGTTGCACTACATCTTTATGCGCAAGTTGACTCTGGAATTGAATTTTTTTCAGGGTCTTTTGAAAAAGCTATTAAAGCAGCCAAAGCACAAAACAAGAGCATTTTTATAGATTTTTCAACATCTTGGTGCGGACCATGTAGGCAAATGGATAGCTTTGTTTTTACAGACTCTGTAATTGGTGACTTCTATAACAAAAACTTTATATGTCTTAAATACGATGCTGAAAAAGGAGAAGGTATCACTATGGCAAACAAATATAAGGTTAGTGTTTTCCCAACCTTATTATTTTTATCTCCCGAACCAGATATAAAACTTAAGCATATTGGTTACAAAGGACCTCAGGCGTTCTTGGAATTAGGCCATACTAACGCAAACTCATCAAACAATACCATTCCCACCGCCTTATCCGACTATAACGCAGGCATAGAAAGTATCATTGAATTTAGTTCCTTTGTTGCATATCTAAGTCCGTTAGAAAAAGACGCCTTCTTATTGGATTATTTTCAGGATATTCCAAAAAGTAAATGGTATACGCCACAATACTTTCACTTAATTGAGATACACTCGCATTCTATCTTTGCTACTCTGCCTCAGTTTGTTATTGTCAATAGAAAAACGTATTCAGAAATATATGGTAATGAAAGGATAGATAAATTTATTAATGGACTCATGTCATTTGCATTGAAGTCACCAAGAACGGTGTATGGCGAATCTCATACCAACCTTTCTAACCTTGAAATAAAAAACGTGTTAATACGTGATTTAACAAAAATCGACTCCGTTTTTGCAGATAAGAACAAACTTAACCAAGACATAGCTTTGTTATGCAAGACTTTTAAAGAAAATCATCATAGTACAGACATTTGGGATTCGCTATTCTCTAAAGTGGAACACTATAACAAGCACTATTCGCCATTAGATGAACAATGGTACAATTTCTCTAATGATTGGTTTTATAGGGCTATAAGTATAATTTCAAGTAATTTAGAAAAAAAGAGATATAATGAAACCTGCTTAAACCTTGCTAAATCAAAGCTTAGTGAAAGCGATTACCATAGATTTGAAGAGGGGCTATGTAGAGGAACGGTTGAGAAATTTGTGGCGGGTAGGCATAAAAGTGAAAATAGTAAAATTGAGTTAGCCCTAGCACTAAGAATACTAGCAACATCATATCCTGTTTCTAAATTATGGGCAAATGATTTTTTATCTAAAATTAATGTGTTGGACAAAGACATTATTGCTTACAAAGAAACATTGATAAAAAAAGCTATGTAATAACTCTTGTTTTCAATAGTTTTTAAATGCATCGTCTTATTTTAGTCACAAGAATTTTATTAGATTTATCCTGTTTTAAAATCAATCGAAAAAAATCAACTAAACACCCCCGGCTCTAAATCCCAATATAAGCGCTTAACACGATGACAATCTTAGAAAAAACAAAAGACTACGCCATAAAAAAACACAAGGATGTAAACCAAAAATATGGTGATTATGATTATGACTTCCATTTAAATATGGTGTATGAGACCGCCCAGAAATTTATACATATAATAGCTCCTGAAGAACGAGAAAATGTCTTAGCAGCTTGTTGGGTTCATGATGTTATTGAAGATGCGCGTGAAACCTATAATGATGTTAAAAACGTAACGAACACAACGATTGCTGAACTTGCATATGCCTTAACAAATGAAAAAGGACGTACCCGAGCAGAACGAGCAAATGACAAATACTACAGAGGCATTAGAGAAACTAAAAACGCATCGTTTATAAAGTTTTGTGATAGAATTGCTAATGTTACACATTCAAAAAATAAGGGTTCCAAAATGTACAAAACATATAAAAATGAAAATGAAGCGTTTGTATCAAAAATATATGTTCCCGAGTGTGCCTCATTATCTGAACACCTTATAAACCTCTTTAAAGATTAACACTTCTTATTAAAGAAAATGAAAAAAACCTTATACGACCTAACTAAAGAGGACTGGAATACGTTGTTCCCTATTACTCTGGTAAATCACAACCCCGAATGGAAAACCATTTACAAACACGAAAAGGAGCGTATCTTGAAAAAGGTTGGCACGGATAAACTATTGCGAATTGAGCACTTTGGCAGTTCTTCAATTCCTACTATTAAATCTAAACCTTATATAGATTTGATGATTGAAATTCCAAAAGAATTATTATTTGATCAAGACTTAATTGATCAATTTACCGAACTGGGGTACTCACACTTTAAAGTACCTGCTCGAGAGGATATTGAAGCGTATTCAACATTTGGTAAGGGCTACAATCTTGATGGTAAAACCGAACAAATTTTTCATATTCATATGTGTCCAAAAGATAACGTAATGTGGAAACAAATCGACTTTCGTGATTTTTTAAATGCTAATCCTACAAGGGCAAAAGCATACGAAGATTTAAAAATTGAATTGGCGAAAAAATTCAGGAATGATAGAGGTGCTTATGTTTTAGGAAAAACCGAATTTATTAAAACCACTTTAGATCTAATTTACAAATAAATGACCCCAAAAGAGAATTTAGAGCAACTTGGACTGCAACTCCCAAACACCTCAACACCTGGTGGTAGTTATGAATCTGTAAATATCAGAAAAGACATTGCCTACATTGCTATTCAATTTCCTATTTTGAATGAAGAATTTAAATACCAGGGGCGCTTGGGGAATGAAATTTCTACCGAAGAGGGATTTAAAGCCATGGAGCTTTGCGCATTAAATGTTTTGGCCCAAGTAGACAATAAAATAGAGTTTAAAAACATTATAGGATTAAATCACATAGACGCCTATTTTCAATCGGGAGACCATTGGGATGATTCTCCTATTGTAGTGAATGGCGCCTCAGAGTTATTTGTAAATGTACTTGGGGACAAAGGGAAACATTCTAGAGCTATTTTTGGAGTTGAAAAACTCCCAAGAAATTTTAGTGTGGGTTTAACGGCTTCATTTACAATAAAACCTTAATACTATGAAAAAAGTACTTTTTGTAATATTCTATCTAGGCTTTAAATTTTGCTTTCCGCAAACAATAGATACGGAAATTAATTTGTCTCAAAGTGCTCTTGAATTAACAAAACAAAAAGTTACCTACGATCCAAGCTATTTTTCTATAGCCTACCCTAATGGCGATGTGCCAAGTGACAAAGGCGTTTGTACAGATGTTGTAATTAGGGCATATAGAACAATTGGTATCGATTTACAAAAAGAGGTTCATGAAGACATGAAAGCTAATTTTAAGCTTTATCCCAATATTTGGGGACTTAAATCTACAGACAAAAACATAGATCATAGAAGGGTTCCAAATTTAATGACGTTTTTTAAACGTAAAGGAGCTGAACAACCTATAACAAAAATAGCCTTAGATTATAAACCCGGTGACGTTGTTTGCTGGAATCTTGGAGGGGCAATAACCCATATTGGTATTGTGGTTAATAAAAAATCAAAAGACGGAAAACGCAATTTAATTGTCCATAATATTGGAAGCGGACAAGTTTTAGAAGATTGCTTATTCGACTTTAAAATTATTGGGCATTATAGGTATAAAATTTAAAGTTATTTCAATAAATGCATTTAATTAGGTTACACATGAGACAGAATATAATTTTCATTTTGTTATTAGGAATACCATGCCTTCTATTTAGCCAGAAAAACGAAATTTATTTTGATTATTTACAAAAACATGCTTTGGGAGGTGTAGAGAACAAATATGTTTTAACCCTAAGCGCATATTTAACGGACTGTGGAGAATTTGGTGGACATGAAGAAAAAATTGAAATTAAACGAAATGATAGACAGCTAATAGGAGTATTAACCATTTTTGAAACTACCTGTGGCCAAAACGGATATAAAAACCGTGACAAAATAGTCTCAAAAAAAGCCTTTGAAATTAGTGATGAAAAAGTTCAACTTGTTATTCAGTATATCCATAAAGTTTTGGAAAATAGCCTTAATTATGAAATGGTGACCCACGCAGATAATGAATATGGAGTAAAATTAGATTGGAGTGAAGAAACAGATTATGATTTTAAAAGAATTGACATTAGCTTTAGAACATATGGAAAGGGTTGGCAGGCGTTTGAAAAATTAAAAAGTGATTTAAAATAATTTAAATGACATCGAAATATTTTAAGATATGGGCGCCTCCTTGGCAAGAGATTTTATTCATCATTTCAATTGGTTCTTTATTATTTAAAGTAACAAAATTTAATTTAACTCAAAGGGCTATTGATGGTTGGGACCTAGCATTGATATTGCTAATTTCACCTTTATTAATTTGCTTAGTCGGCCAACTCTATTGGAGAAATAAAACCTTATCTAAGGTCTTATCTATAACCTTATCCATAGGCGCTATTATTGTCATTTTAATGGGAATTTACTTTGTAACAACAACGACTTCTAATTTTGGCGAAGCCTTTTTGATGTTAGCTTTTGGTGCTACCTCATTGTTTGCAGCAATGACAATGTATAGAAACAAACACAAAGAGAACTCTAAAGAGGTATCATTACACTAGCATTAAAATCTTTCAAACCTCGTCTGTACAATCCTGTTTTTTTATTATCTTCAAAATAAAAACTAATGAAAAAACTTGTATTTCTTTTACTATCTATAATTCTACTTAATTGTGCTTCTACCAATTATGCAACACAGGGTAAAGTAATACCAAAAGACTTTCATTTTAAAACAACTTTTACTACGCTTAAAACAGTTATTGTGTTGCCCTGCAATATGAATGGTAGCACCAAAAACTTCCTCTTTGATACTGGTGCGCAATTAACTGTAATTCAAAGAGACTCTATTTTTGGTAAGCGGTTTGTAGTTAGAGGCGCTACCAACAGAACTACCGAAAGTGGTAGCGAGACTATTAAGGACTTTAAAATAGGGACGGTAAATTTCACAAATACCTTTGCGAATAATTCGAACTTGGTTGGTCTTAAAGAACAAATACCAAACTTTGGCGGTGTTATTGGCAGACCAATTATAGACAAAGCCAATTGGCTCATAAATTACCCCGAAAAGCTTCTTGAAATTTCTAATAAAAACTTAGTAGATAAGTCCTTTTATAAGTTACCAATGGAGTTTACCAAAACAGGGGCTCCATATACCTTTTTAACCATTAACGGCAAGCAATACAAAACCATTATAGATCTTGGTTCTTCTTCTACACTAAACGTACCTAAAAATCATGAATTGGCTAAAGTTTTTGAAAAAACAATAGACTTAAAAACCAATAAAAGAGATCGGTATACTGTTGGAGGTTTACAACAGATTACCGAAAAGATTGGCATTGTTCCTGAAGTATCCATTGGACAAATAGCCTTTAAAGATTCTAAATTAACTATTAACACGTCTAGTCAACTAAGAATTGGCAATAACTTTTTTAAAGACTGTATTGTTTATATAGACAGCGCCAATAAAGCTTATCGTATAAAAAAATTAAACTAGCGGTTACTCTAGCCAACCCTTAAAATCTTTAACACGTTCTCTGGCCACGATAACATCTTGTTCATTATATGAGTTTAATTTTATCTGTAAGCGGGAATTGGTGTAACTCACCATATCCTTTATAGCATTAATATTCACAAAGAACTTTCTATTTATCCTAAAAAAGGTATGTGGCTCTAGTTCATCTTCTAATTGATCTAAAGTTTTATCTAAAAGATAATTTCTTCCTTCGTTGGTATGCAGGTATGTTCCCTTATTTTCGGAATAAAAGCATTCAATGTCATCTACATTAATTAATTTTAAATGTTGCCCTACTTTTACAGAAAAACGTTTTTTATATTCTCTATCTAAAGGATTTACTAAAAGCTTTTTAATATCCGAAAAATCAAGAGTTACGACTTGCTTTTCTGGTGCATTAGCTTTGTATTTATTAACTGCTGTTTCTAGTTCGTCTGAATCTATAGGCTTTAATAGATAATCTATACTATTTAATTTAAATGCCTGAAGTGCATACTCATCATAAGCCGTTGTAAAAATTATAGCCGATTTTATCTTAATTGTTTCAAAAATTTCAAAAGACAACCCATCACTTAGTTGAATATCCAAGAATATTAAATCTGGATGTGCATTATTTTGAAACCATTCAATAGACTCTTCAACAGAATGTAGCATGGTATCGGCTTCAATACCTAAATTAGCCAACATACGCTGTAATCTTCTTGCTGAAGGTTTTTCGTCTTCTATAATTATTACTTTCATCTGTGTATTTTTTTTTAGAGGTCAGATGTGACCTTTAATGCTAAAAATAATCATTGTTCTGGGGTTAATAATTATTTTTAACATGTCGGTTTCATCTATTTATTTTATTTTTATTCCCACATTGTGGTTTCTGTATTGTTTTCTTTTTCTAAAAATTCCTCTGCTTTCTTAGACTCCCATTTTTTACTAAAAAAGGTTTTATTTCTAAGCGCCCATCGTCCATGTAAAATGATAAAAATAGTCCAAAACAAAATCATCAAAGAATTAAACCATAAAAAGAAATTGGCATAAGGGTTATTTTCTCCTAAAATGTAAATGTTATATAGAAGAAGCACCACAACAATAATATAACCTACCAAATGAAAGTAAAACCATTTAACGCGCCTAACTTTTTCCTTAGCTTTTAAGTACTTTTTACTATAATTCTTATCAGACTCCATTATTATTAGTTTAATCCTCTTCTTGATCCATAAACTGTCTAATCTTGCGTTCTTCCCAAGACTTACTAAAAAACAGGTGCTTACCAAACACCCCAATAGCATGAAATGCTAATCCTATACCCCAAAACAAGGGTGTTGCCAAGGTGCCAAAATGCCAAATGTTCCAATTAGAATTTACTCCTATCATTACGATAATAAAGATGTTTACTAAGACATACCAAAATGCATGACCATAAAATCCTTTTAGTTCTTTAACTCTTTGTTTTGCTCTAAAATAAGCATCCTCTTTTTCAAACTTACTATAACCCGATGATTCTTCTAGTCTTCTCATAACAATAGTTTTAATCCCAACGTTCTTGTTGGTCATTACGCATATATTCTTCAATTTTTCGTTGCTCCCAATTTTTACTAAATATTATATTTTTGGTAAATAGACTAATAGCATGTATTGCTAAACCTATGCCCCAAAAAATAGCTGTAGCATAAGTATACCAAGCTCTGAATGAGATATCTGCAACAAAAAATAGTATAGAAAATATAAATACATTTACAACTAAATACACTACGGCATGCCAGTAAAACCCAGAAAGATTATCTAATCGTTTTTTAGCTCTAAAGTAGGCCTCCTTTTTAGTAAAATCTTCTATGGTCTCTAACTTTATCTGATTATTGCTTCTTTTAAACTCCTCTACTTCTTCTTCAACATATTGTTGTAGTTTTTTGCTTTTCCATTTTTTAAAAGATATTGTGCTTTCTGTGATTACGGCAAATCCATGAAAAGCAATACCTATACCCCAAGCCATCCAAAGGGCAAAGGTTGAAAAATCAAAAAACGCTTCATTAAAAGTTTCTCCTCTTTTTAGATTATAAACCACTTTAGCTGTTGATATACCTATATTAACAATAACATATACTAACAGGTGGATAAAAAACCCTTTGATATCGTCAACACGCTTTTTAGCTTTAATGTAATTTTCTTCTTTACTATAGTCTCTCATAGCTCCTGTGATTAGTTCCATCTGGCGTCCTCCTCTTCTTGTTTCATAAACTCCTGAATTTTGCGCTTTTCCCAACCGCGTCCAAAAGCTTTATCGCTTACAAATACTCTAAAACCTTGAATTACTAATCCTAATCCCCAACCAAACATTGGAAACCAGAACCACTGAAAGTTCCAAGAGGTTTTATAGTTTACAAAGGCTAAAAAAGGAATTACAAAAATGTATGATACTAGGCTATAGTAAAAGCCTTTAAGCTCTTCTACGTGATTTCTAGCACGTAAATAACTGTCGTCTATTTCGTTTGATGATTTTGGTCTCATGACTGATATTTGTTTTGTAAGTGTTGGGATGGCTACCCAAAACTTAGTTGATGTTTTATTAATGTCTACTTTTTTGGTAGTTAGCAGGTTATAACGTTGTTGTATATTACTTAGCCCTACACCACTACTCTTTTTTACTATTTGCTTTGGCTGAAGATTATTCTCAACTACCAAGTACCCACTGTCTTCATAAATCCTAATATGTAAAGGTTTGTTTGTAGTTACCATATTATGCTTTACAGCATTTTCTAGTAACAATTGTAATGACAGTGGCACTACTTTACTTTCTGGGTTAGATGCTTTATCTGGCATGGTAAACACAATACTGTCTTCAAATCTCATTTTTATTAAAGACATGTACGTTTTTGCGAATTTTAACTCCTCGTCTACAGATACTAACTCCTTATTTTTTTGCTCTAAAACATAGCGGTACACTTTAGATAATGAGGTTGTAAAATCTTGTGCTTTATCTGGATTCTCATCAATTAAACTAGTTAGTACGTTTAAACTATTGAATAAAAAATGAGGATCTAGTTGATTTTTTAAAGCATCGAACTTAGCACTTGCCGTACCTGCAATAACTTTTTGCTCTTTAATCTTATTTTGTTGGTACTTATTATAGAAATAAATGATATGAAAAACTGTTACTATTGTTAAAGTAACCCATAATCCAAAGCTATAATGGCCGAATGTTTGGCTAGCTAAAAACTCATCTAGCGTTTTTCCATTAAGGGTAACGGCAACAAGCATATTTAAAAGAAATAAGCAAATGAGTGTGATAACCGTTGCACCTAAAATACCAAGAATAAAGCGCTTAATTCTATCTTTACGTTTCCATGTTCGCTTTTCCATATAATCGAAAAAGAACATATTAGAAAACCCAATTAGAAAACCGTAAAGTTGATATATCACAAAGATTACAAGAAAATCTTCCGTGGATTTAAAGTTAAATCCGTTAGACATATAACTCCCTATTAAGAAGACAAACACGCCTATTACGAACAAGGTGATTATATTTTTTGGAAGATTTTTCATTGTATTTCTTGTATTATATAGTGTTAGCTACCCTTATTTTTCGCAAGATTTCAATAACATTTCTACTCTATCTTGCCCCCAATTAGGATAAAAAGGTGTTTCAGGTTTAAATTTAGCAAAAAGTTCTAAGGCTCTTTCTAAATCTTTACAAAACGGTGTGGTGTCTTGACCAAAAAATTTGGCGCCACCAATATTCCATTCCGCATGACAATATACTACTCTTGGATTTTCCGGATCTAATGCTTCTGCTTTAGTATATAATTCTACAACTTTTGGAGATAATGTCATTCCATAGGTTGCACCATCATAAGCTACCCAAGCCGTGTGTAATAACGCCTGTAATACTAAAATTTCTGCGTTGTCTTTAGATATTGCTGTTGCATCATTAATTAAGTCTTGTGCTTTTTTTAGTTGGGCAGTTAGTTTTTCTTTGTCTTTAATTCCAAAACTATAGAGCACATTTATTTGAGCTGCATAATATGGTGGCAACCAATTATCTTGTTCTGCGTTTGCAATGCGTTCAAATAAATTTGCCGCTTCTACATGTTCTCCTGCTGACCAAAGATCAAAGGCCTTTTGCATACCTTTTTCATAATTTGTTTGTGAGCTTGCTAATCCAGAAATTAATAGGGCTACGATGATGATTACATTTTTCATTTTTTAATTGATTTTAAAGTTTAATATGTTGACTAATTGATTTTCCTTTTATTTCAAATTTGGCATCTTCCCATTTTGGAGGCCCCATAAATCCAGTTGCATCATTGGAACAACCATAATCTTCTTTTGGAATTCCAAACATGCCCTTATCCATTTTATTATTATCATTTTCATCATGAAAAACAGAAATGGCATAAACACCTTCTGGAATATCTTTCAAGACAACTGCACACTGATTATTTTCAATTTTTGATACAGCCCTTTTAAATGTTTTGTTCAAAAAACTGTCTTCGGAGTTGTATAAACCAATAAATATTTTGCCATCATTACTATCGATTCCGGACACTTTAATGGTTAAATCATTACCTGTTGAACTTTGAGCAAACGCACTTGAGGTTGTGCTTAGAATAACTGAGAAAATAATTGTAATAAAGTAGTTCATAACTGTTCGTTTTCTTGCGCTGAATTGATTTTCAGAATAATTATGGTACAAATATCAAACAGGAATGAGTGTTTTTAAAAAGTGACTTACCGAATTGTAATTTTTATATGATGAACTGTAGAATAACCAGAGAAGTGGGAAAACGTAAGTCCAAAAAAGAGATAATAACATAGCTTTTCCAACAAAAAAACAAATAGAATAAGAGGTTTTAATACATGAAAAAACCAAGAGCTAAACAATTAACTCTTGGTTTCCCCACATTGATATAAAGAACTTTTTACAGACCTTAACCTTCTTGATATTTAAAGAAAATAGGCACTGCGTAAGATACTTTAACAGGTTTACCTCTTTGTTTCCCTGGTTTCATTTTTGGCACTAAACCAATTATACGTTCAGCTTCTTTTTCTAATATTTTATCAGGACCTCTGGAACGTATACCAGAAACATATCCTTTAGAATCTATAGTAAAAATAACAGATACTCTTCCTTGAATACCAAGATCTAAAGCAGCCTGAGGATATGTAAAATGTTTTACAACATGTTCTTGCATTTTCTTTTGAAAACAAGCTTTTGTTTTAGCTTTGGACATACCTTCACAACCAGGAAAAATTGGCACATCTTCAATAACTGCAAAAGCAACTTCTACATCTTCTTCTACCTCTTCAACTTCAATATCATCTACTTCAACAACTTCGGCAATTGCATCATCTTGCGTTGCTTCAGTACTTTCAATAATGGTTTCTTCAACCTCATCTGTATCTTCAACAATCTGAACATTTTCTTGAATAGCTACAGGAGGTGGCGGTGGAGGCGGAGGCGCTATTTGATCTACAATAGGAATTTCCTCTTCCACTTCACTTTCAACGTCTAATACGTCAATAGACACTACGTCTCTTTCGTAGGTTTTGAATTCTAACATTCGCCACGAAAGAAGTAACATCAAATTAAGACCAATAGCAAAATATAAGCTGCTATTGCGCCCAATTTCTAATTTTGGATTCTTTTTTGGTTTCATGACTCTAAGATTTTATACATTAAATGTATGACTTAACACCACAAAAAACTATGACCAAAATCATATATAGAACACCAACATATAAACTAAAAACTGTACATTAGTTCAACTAAAATTTAAACCAATGAAAGGCATTCAACTACTTTTATTATTTGTAACAATAAGTCTTCTATTTAATTGTGATAAACACAGCCAAAAGGAACAGCAAAAACCAACTACGAACGAAAGACCAGTATATAAGGTTATTAAAACAAAAGATTCCATTGTGGTAGACGGAAAAATGGAAGAAGTTAGTTGGCAGCATACCGAAGCACGTTCTTTAGATTATTTTTATAAAGGTGAAACCAATAACACACACCAAAAAACAATATATAGAATGCAATGGGATGATGAGCATCTCTATTTATTTTTTGAATGTGAGGATGAATTTATAACCGCAAGAGAAACTCAAAGGGACGGAAAACCATTTTTTGATGATTGTGCAGAACTATTTTTAATTCCGGCGCCAAAGGCTTTAAATACACATATTGCACTTGAAGTAAATTTAAATAAAGCTAAAAATGATGTGCTGTTTATAAACGATTTTGAAAAAGACAAAAATATTGTTGCTAAATGGTATAATCCTAATTATGACGTTGGTGTTACAATTGATGGCACAGTAAACGACAATTCTGATAAAGACAACGGCTGGACAATGGAATTTAAAATACCTTTTAATGTACTTTGGGGCTTAGATAGGGCTTATCCCGTAAAAAGTGGTGCCCAATATATGTTTTTGGCTATTAGACAAGACAGAAACACAATTGATGGTGAAAAACGTTCTACTACAACAATTTTCCCTGTGGAGAATATTGCAACAAAAGATGTACATCAACCAACCATGTTTGGACTTTTACAGCTAGTAGATTAATAGCTACAACAAATGGATTCAGAAATTATAATAGATTACAAAAGCAGGCTAAATAAAGTCTTTAATTACATTCATAGCAATTTGGATGCAAAACTATCTTTAGAAACCGTTGCTCAAATAGCCCACTTCTCCCCTTTTCATTTTCATAGAGTTTTTAAGCTTATTACAAATGAAACGTTAAACGAATACATTACAAGACAAAGGCTTGAAAAAGCAGCTTTAGACCTTCTATTAAAAACGCAATCGACTAAGGATATAGCCCTAAAATATGGTTTTAGTGATACAGCTTCGTTTTCAAAAGCCTTTAAACGATTTTATGATGTTAGTCCAACTCATTTTAAAACTCAAAACCCCAATAGATTTAGCAAGATTAGACAACTTGAGAGCAAGAATAAACAACAGCCTTTGGATATTGAAAAATACATTTGCAACATTAATAATCTAAAAAACTGGATACAAATGAATGCAAATATTGAAGTTAAGGACATAGATAAAATTGAAGTAGCTTATATCTCATGCATAGGGTCTCAAAACTTAGGACAGGCTTTTCAAAATCTTATGCAATGGGCTATTCCTAAAGGTTTGATGCACGATGAGACTAAAATGGCAACTATTTATTACGATAGTTTTAAAGTAACACCTCCACATAAGGTTAGAATGCATGCCTGCATTTTGTTAAATGATACAGTAGAGGGTGAAGGCGAAATAGGTTTCACAACCATTGAAGGTGGAAAATGTATTATTGGAAGTTTTGAAATTGGCGTTCATGAATTTGAAAAATCTTGGACAGGTCTATTTGTTTGGATGAATGAGAATGGATACAAAAAAGCAGATAGAGAGCCTTTTGAAGTTTATCATAACAATTTTAACGAACACCCAGAAAAGAAAGCTATTGTAGACTTTTATATTCCGGTAGTGTAAACACTAATAAAATATGACTTGTGATGCTGTATTAGAAAAACTTCATTATCTGGCAGATGATGAGAAGATTATATTTAAAGAAAAAAAATATGGCATCATAGCTACAAATTCATTGGGTATTTATCACAAGGATTTAAAGATTATTGCCAAAGATATAGGGTTTAACAATAAACTTGCTATTGAGCTTTTTGATACAGGTATTTATGAAGCTAGACTTTTATGTAGCAAAATATTTAGGCCGAAAAATGTTACTGAAGATCTCATGGAAAAATGGGTAAAAACCTTTGAAAACTGGGAAATATGTGACAGTTTTTCCATGGGTGTTTTTTCTAAAAGTGAACTTGCATTAGCTAAAATATTGGATTGGACCAAAAGAACTGCTGAATTTGAGAAAAGGGCTGGTTTTGCAATTATGGCTTCTTATTGTATGGCAGATAAAACATCTAGTAATGATCTTTTTGAACAGTTCTTTCCAATAATAAAGAGTGAAGCCAATGACGAGAGACTTTATGTAAAAAAGGCTGTAAATTGGGCACTTAGAAGTATTGGAAAGCGGAACAAAGATTTAAATAAAACTGCCATTAAAATTTCCAAAGAGATTTTGACCTACGAAAGTTCTTCTGCCCAATGGATAGCGAAAGACGCTCTAAAAGAGCTTCAAAAAGAAGGTGTTAGAATATCGGATTACCCAAGAGCTATTTACAGAAAAACCTAACTACCTATTTAGCCTACCAGAAGTGTTACCTTCTAAAATAGCTGTAACCTCATCAACAGTGGCTAGGTTTACATCACCTTCGTATGTGTGTTTTAAAGCACAAGCTGCACTTGCAAATTTCATGGCCTTACAGTCATCATAACGTTGCAATCCATGAACCAATCCTGCTGCAAACGCATCTCCGGTACCAATGCGGTCCACAATATGGGTAATATCAAGGTCTTCAGTTTCTTTGAATTCCTTACCATTCCACATTCTAGCTCTTATTTTGTGCCATGAAGAATTTAAAGAGGTGCGTATTTTATCAAATACCTTTTCAATTGAAGGAAAAGCTTCAATTAAAGCCTTAGACGCTTCAATAAAATCTTCATTTGAATAAGAATAATTCGTTCCTAAAACCTCATTAATTTCATTTATACCTCCAATAAATATTGTAGAAAGTTCTAATAGTTCTGTAAGAGCTTCTTTAGGCTCTTTACCGTATTTCCATAAACCACGCCTATAGGTTGGATCTGCAGAAACCGCCATTCCTTTTTCTCTAGCCAGCGTTAAACCTTCTTTTAATATATGAAATGCATCTGGAGATAAAGCAGGTGTAATACCTGTCCAATGCAACCACTCCCCTTCTTTTAAAGCTTTTTCCCAATCTACCATTCTAGGTTTTATTTCTGAAAATGACGAATGAGACCTATTATAAGAAATGGTACTTGGTCTCATTACAGCGCCTACTTCTAAAAAATAAACGCCAAGAGGACGCTTAGTCCTAACAATTGAAGACGTATCTACACCAAACTTATTAATATAAGAAATAGCTGTTTCTCCAATAAAATCATCCGAAACTGCACTAATATGTTTTACTTTACTACCAAATCTGGCAATAGAAATACCAACATTAAGCTCTGTACCTCCAAAGAAAAATTCAGCTACGTTAGACTGAATGAATTTTTTATTGCCCCAAGGCGAAATACGCATTAAAACCTCACCAAAAGTTATAATTTGTCCCATAATATTTTAAAGTAAAACCTAATTTTCTGCAAGATAATCAATTCCTTAAAATTGGTTAACCAATTTTAAGACAATTTATAAAGTACTGTTAACAAATTGATTTTGTGCTGCGTTTTAAGTAACTTAGGAAACACTTCAATCTCGCACAAATGAAAAAAAGTAGACGTGAATTTTTAGGAATAAGTATGATGCTTGGCATTTCTTCAGTTATACAAGCAAGTCCACTAAAACTAATCCCAATAGAAAAAACTAACAAGAAATTAAAAATACTAATACTCGGGGGCACTAGTTTTTTAGGACCTCATCAAATTGCTTACGCCTTAGAACGCGGACACGAGGTTTCCATATTCACAAGAGGGAAAACTAAACCTAAAATTCATACGGAACTTTTCTCGAAAGTTGAACATTTAATCGGAGATCGTGAAAACAATTTAGAAGCACTAAAAAACAGAACCTGGGATGTGGTAATAGACAATTCTGGAAGAAAAGTTGAATGGACAAAAAACACAGCCAACCTTTTAAAGGATAATGTTGGATATTATATGTATACGTCATCGGTTAGTGTCTATTATCCTTATTTTGGAAATGACTTTTCCGAAAGTAGAAAAGTAGTTACCGTCATGCCAAATGATGCCACAGAAGATCAAAAGCCAACGTACGATTATGGTATAATGAAAGCTAATTCCGAATTAGCTGCAATAGACGCTTTCGGATTAGATAGAGCTTTTATAATAAGACCACACCTCATTGTTGGACCTGGAGATCCGACAGATCGTTTTCCTTATTGGTTGGCTCGAATTGAAAAAGGCGGCGATTTAATAATTCCAGGTGGTAAAAATGAAGTAGTGCAGTATATTGATGTTAGAGATTTAGCAGAATGGATGATTAGGCTAGTTGAAAACAAATCTACTGGGACCTATAACGGCTCTGGGCCTGGTTTTGAAATGACAACTAATGTTTTTGTTAAGGAAATCTGCAAACACTACAACTCTTCAATAAACTTTATTCAAATTGATGACCTTGATTTCTTAAAAGAAAATCGGATCATCGGAATTCAACCTTGGGTAATTCAGTTACCAGAATACGCAGGAATGTCTAAAACGGATACCACCAAAGCCATTGCTTCTGGATTAACATACCGAACCTTATCAGATACAGTTAAGGCCACAAAAACTTGGTGGTACTCTAATGCCGTTTCTCAAGCTAGACGAGATAATATCCTAACTGCCGAACGTTCTTTTATGAGACGAGAAAAAGACATCTTAAAAAAGTGGAATACAAGGAAGAATTAGAGTTACATTCTATAAATTATCCAACTGGTTGCTCTTTTTATCCTCACTAATTGTCCAAAAGAATCCCACAAAAAAGAACTGATCTGCAGCAGGCCTTAAAGCACGCCTATTAAATTGTCCATTCAAATCTGGCGTACTTGAATATTGATAACCATTTATGTTTTTATAACCTAAAACATTGTTAACCGAAGCGTATAATATCTTTTGCGGAGAAATTAAATACGCCCAGTTTAAACTTAGATTGTTAAATGTTTTTGTTTTTTCATTTAAAAATCCTGGTTCATTAGGATTGGTATAGGTTCTTCCTGATGCTAAACCATAGCTAAATCCAACCTGACTACGCCACTTTGTAACGAAATATTTACCAACTACCGATACATTGTGTTTGTTGGCAAAATTTGGTTGTGCTTCCATAGGGTAATTTCTATAATCTCTTTTGGTATCTAAATAGGAATAGCTTAACCAATAATCAAAGTTTTTAATAGCCTTACTATCTCTCCAAAATAAATCTAGTCCTTTTGCATAACCACTTCCATTGCTGCTAAAATTGCTATCGAATCTTGTAAAATCAGTATCAAATTTCACAAGGTTACTATATTTCTTATAATACGTTTCTGCTCTAAAAATGCGTCCGTCTGCATTATACTGATAGTTCATTATATAGTGCGTAGTATTTTCAGCCTTCAAATCTTGTTCAAATTTTAAAATATCGCTAGCTGGGTTTTGATAAAAATTACCATAAGCTAATGACAACTGACTTTTATTTGACGTCTTATAGGCTAAAGACAATCTAGGAGCCACATTAAAATCTTTAAATAGTTGGCTATATTCAGCTCTAATTCCAGTTTTAAATGCTAATTTTTTAGAAATAAATATATCTGCTTCGGCAAATGCTGCAGCAATATTATTATTGTATCCATAATCCACTTCATCACTAGTTTCATCTTCAAAAGTCTCATCATAATTTGTAGCAAAATATTCCGCTCCATAATACAATTTGAATCTATTACTGAAACGATTTTTAAACTTCAATTTTGCATGAAAGGAGTTTTCTGTGTTGTTTACATCACTCGTAAGAATTCCCAATTTATTATTTGCTCTAGTAAAACTTAATCCTCCAAACATAGACCAAGTATCTGTTAAAATACCGCTATATGATCCATTCATGTATAAATTTTTATTATTCAGTTTAAAATTTGCTCCCTCAGAAAAATCAATATGTTCTTGAGTTAGTTCAAAATTACTAGTATCAAAAGCACCGTAGAACTTAAATAAACCTGAATCTGTTTTATGTCTGTAAACTGCTTCTCCCGCAAACGTTTCAAATGGTTTTTCCCAATCATTCCTATCTGGTAATAAAGCAATGTAAGGTGCTAAATTTACGTATGACGCATTTACGCTTAAAGAATTATCTCCCCATTTTTGTGTGTTTCCAAGACTGGCACCTACACTCATAATCCCAATATCTGTTTTTTCTTGATCTGGTTCATCTATAGTGTTTAATAATAAAACACTAGATAAAGCTTGACCGTACTCTGCTGAATAACCTCCAGTTGAAAATGTAATACCATCAAATAAAAATGGAGAATAACGGCCCCTTGTTGGTGTATTGTTAGTTGTTGGTGTGTAGGGCGTGAACACTCTAATACCATCAATAAAAATTTGAGTTTCGTTTGCATCTCCACCGCGAACAAATAAACGTCCGTCTTCAGATACTGTTGATGTACCTGGAAGTGTTTGCAATGCTCCTACAAAATCGCCTAAGGCGCTAGCTGTAGTTACGACATCTAGTGGCTTTAAAACACTCACTTTACTATTATCCCCAGCGGAAAAAGTTCCTGCCGATAATACAACGGCATCTAATGTACTAACATCTTCTTTTAGCTTTATTGTTAAGTCTTTAAAGTAAGACAAGTCTCCAACCATTGTAAAGGTTTCGTAAGCTAAATAGGAGACTATCAACGTTTGCGTTCCTGTTTCGGAAGAAGTAAATGAAAATTCACCATTTGCATTTGATGTGCTTCCATCATATGTGCCTTCTAAATAAATATTAGCACCTACAATAGGTTGGTTTTTAGAATTAACGACTTTACCATTAATAGTGGTTTGCCCTTGAATTTGAAAACTTAGTAATGCGATTAAAATTACGATTAATTGTTTCATGATTATTAGTTGTACTGTTCGTTTGTATTGATTGACAGTGCAAATTTGAATCAGAACAAAACGTTTTTAAACTTTAAATAACCGAACTGTAAAAACTTAAGGATGAATTGAAATTTTAATAGTATTTTCATCTTTTTTGTAACATTAATTAGATTTAAGCTACCAATAGGTATAACCTAACCATCAAATTGAAAAACGAATTAGAACAAAATTTTGTGGAACTGCTTGAACAGCATCAAAACATCATACATAAAGTATGTAGGTTGTATACAAACAACTATGATGCTCATAATGATTTGTTCCAAGAAATCACCATTCAACTTTGGAAAGCCTATCCGAAGTTTCGTGGCGATTCTAAATTTAGTACTTGGATGTATAGGGTTGGCTTAAACACAGCCATTACACTATACCGAAAGTCTAAAAGAACTATTAACACCCAAGATTATGACGGTGTAGCTTTTAAGATGAAATCTGAAGATTATGATGATACAGAAGAAGAACAGTTAAAAGTGCTTTATAAAGCTGTACATCAATTAAACGACATTGAAAAAGCGCTTGTTTTCTTGTATTTAGAAGACAAAGATTATAGAGAAATTAGCGAAACTATGGGGATTAGTGAAGTAAATGCCCGCGTGAAAATGAACAGAATTAAGAACAAACTAAGAACCATTTTAAATCCGTAACCTATGGATGGATTAGATTTATTAAAAAAGGACTGGAATACACAAAAGACACAAAGCAAGTTATCCGCCAAAGATATTTTGCCAATGTTACATAAAAAGTCATCCTCAATAGTTAAAACACTGTTTTATATAAGTGTTGGAGAGCTTATTTTTTGGACGCTTGTAAACTTCTTACCTTACTTTTTTTCAGAGGCATATAAAGAACGTATAGACACTATAGGTTCTAATATGGTAATAATTGGACTTAGTTTTTTAAGTTATATAGTGATATTCGCTTTTATTTTTCTTTTGTATAGGTCTTACAAATCTATTTCAGTTACTGATAATTTAAAAACTCTAATGAAGAGTATTATTAACACAAGAAAAATCATTAAGTACTATGTTTTATATAACTTAGTTATGGTTGGGGTTTCCAGTTTAATAGGAATATTTTATTCTATAAATAATGACCCCAATGTATCTTTAGCAGTACAAGATAAAGGTTGGTTTGTTTTTATTCTATTTAGCTTAGTCGTTGTAGGAGTTATTATTATTTTAATATGGCTCTTTTACAAACTTATTTATGGGTTACTAATTAAACGTCTAAATAAAAACTACAGGGAATTAAAGAAATTAGAAGCTTAAAAAAATTCATTAACCTCAATTACATCCCCAACGTGCATAGCATTAAGTTGAATACTACCAACTCTTACACGCACTAATCGTAAGGTTGGAAATCCAACTGCGGAAGTCATCTTTCTAACCTGCCTAAACTTTCCCTCATTTAGAGTTATGGTTATCCAACTAGTTGGACCATGTCTATCATCTCTAATTTTTTTTGAGCGTTCGGGTAAACTAGGAATTTCACTAAGTTTAGAAACTTTACATGGTTTTGTTGTATACTTTTTACCCTCAAAACCAATTTGAACACCAGATTTTAGTTTTTCTAGAGCGTTGGGAGTAATATCTCCATCAACTAAAGCGTAATACTCTTTATCTACTTTCTGGCTATTAATATAGTCACTCATCTTTCCATCTGTGGTAAGTAACAACAAACCTTCAGACTTTTCATCTAATCTACCAATAGCCATGATGCCCTCCGGAAAATCATATAATTCGCCTAAAAACTTCTTTTTTTGTTGTTTGGAATCGTTACTCTTAAACTGACTTAAGTAACCGTAGGGTTTGTAGATCACATAGTTATTCACAGTTTTTATCATTAAGAATTAAGCATTCTGTTTGTGCACCTTACAAGGATTACCATAAGCAATGCTATTACTTGGTATATCTTTTACAACTACACTACCAACACCTATAATACAGTTGTTTCCAATAGTGGTATTATTTTTTATTGTTACACCAGAGCCAATCATGGTATTACTTCCTATTTTCACATAACTACTAATTGTAACTCCAGGATTTATAGTAACAAAATCATCTATTTGGCAATGATGTCCAATACTAGAATTACGTTTAATATTTACACCAAAACCGATTTTAGCACAAGCTGCTATAGTACATTGAGGTTCAATTTGTAAGCCATCGTTTAATTGGACTGATTTTGACACATATGACATAGGGTGAATTAAATTAACAAATTGGCTTTTTTCAATATTGGTTTGCTTCTTAAACCATTTATAGACCTTTTCTTTAGACTTAACACCTACTACAGAAAATGCCAAAAATGCTTGTTTTGTAAACACTAAATCTTCAATTCCTTGGTCATAAATTTCTACTTTCCAATTTTCTTGCGGCTTAAAAGCTTCATAAATATCTGAAGTTGGCATGTTTTTATAAACCTTAAACGAATTAATACCTTTAGCCGCCTCTGCAATTTCAAACAAAATATTTAATCCCATAGGCACACAACCTAAAACATGTAGTGCTTTATTATCCTCCATTTCTCAAATATCTATTATTTTGAAATTCTTCCGTATTCACCATTGCCTGGTTTCAAGTGCATTAATTTTCTAAAGTCTTTTGAACTCATTACATTTCTCTCATTAGCATTCGCAATAATATGCGTCCGTTCTAACAATTCGGAATTAGTGGCTAATTTAGTTCTTTCTGAATCAAACCAAATATTATCTTCTAACCCTACTCTTACACCTCCTCCACATGCTAGTGCTAAGGAATTCATCTGTAACTGCACATTACCAATACCAGCTAAACTCCAAAGCGAATTGTCAGGTAAATCATTAATCATAACTCCAGAATGCAATAAATTTGCTTGCGAGCAAGCTATATTACCAAACAATAAATTAAAGTAGTATGGTGGATCTAACAACCCCTTCTTATGCAAGTATTTAGCATAATTTATCATACCAATATCAAATGCTTCTAACTCTGGAACAATACCTTTTTCTTTCATTATCCTAGCTAAACTTTGAACCATATCTGGAGCATTTATACTTGCGGTTTTATTAAAGTTTAAGGAACTCAGTGTTAAACTGCCCATATCTGGTTTTAAAATACCTTCTAACATCAAAGGTTCGCTTCGCTTTTCTAGCTCCCCAAAATTTCTCCCACTTAAGGATAAGCACAACACTAATTCTGGCGCATACTTTCTGATGCCCTCTACTATTTTTCCATAAATCGCGTTCTTGTATGTTGGTTCTCCTGTATCTTCTTCTCTAGCATGTAGATGCACCATTGTGATGCCTATTTCCGTTGCTTTATGAACATCTTCGACAATTTCTGAAACACTAATTGGAACATGTGAAGTCATCTCCTTAGTAGGTATCATACCAGTCGGGGTAAAATTTAAAATAAAATCACCAGCCATAACATTTTTTTAGGGGTTGAAAAAACCAAGTTATTAAGTTCAAGGCTCCAATATCAAAAATTATCGACTAAAATATTATAAACTAGTTCTTTGGTTACTACTTTTCCATCAATCTTTTCTTTTACCAAATTAAAAGAAACCTTGAAATCACAACCAGACTTATAATTACTACAACCATAAGCCGTTTTACCTTTAATTATTGTACCCTTTTTACATTTAGGACATCTATTTTCATCTGCCTCTGTACTTACTGAAGTCTTTTTAGGTTCAAGTTTTAAGTGAAAATTATCATCAAATCGTATCAAGCCTTCAATAGTACCTGATTCGGTTTTAAACCCTTTTAAATTTACTGTACTTCCCTTTTGAAGTAACCTTATGAATTGTTTTTCGGATATCTTTTTATCATAGACTTTAAAAGGTAGTTTGAAATCACAACCAGACTTATAATTACTACATCCGTAAGCTGATTTACCTTTTAAAACAGTTCCTTGCTTGCATTTAGGGCAACTCTCGGATGTAATTCCTCCTTTTTTTGTGGACGCCTTACTAGCTTTTGCTTTTTTAGCATTGGCTTCATAAGAGATATTAGCCCGTTTGGTTTCACTTCTAACCTCATATACAAGAGCATCAACCATACGTTTCATGTTCTTAATAAAGGCACCAGCACTAAAATCTCCCTTTTCAATATCTTTCAACTGCTTTTCCCAGCGCCCGGTTAATTCAGCAGACTTTAATAAACTATTTTGAATGGTATCAATTAGCTGAATTCCTGTTTCGGTTGGTAAAACTTGTTTTTTATTTCGTTTTATGTATTTCCGTTTAAAAAGGGTTTCAATAATATTGGCTCGTGTTGAAGGACGCCCAATACCGTTTTCCTTCATTAGGTCTCTCATTTCCTCATCATCTACTTGTTTACCAGCTGTTTCCATAGCTCTAAGTAAGGAAGCTTCTGTATATTGATTAGGAGGTTTTGTTTCCTTTTCCAAAAACGTTGGCTCATGAGGCCCTTTCTCACCTTTTTCAAATGTTGGTAAAACACCAGTTTCTTTTTCTTTTGCGTTTGAATTTTCAAAAACAACGCGCCAACCTTTATCTAATATTTCTTTTCCAGTGGTTTTAAAAGACACCTCAGCAGCTTTCCCAATGACATTGGTATTAGACACCTGGCAATCATCATAAAACACAGCAATAAAGCGTCTTACAATAATATCATAAACTTGTTGATGCGAAACAGACAACTGATTTTGAACACCTGTTGGAATAATAGCATGGTGATCTGTTACCTTTTTATCATTAAAAACTTTAGTAGACTTTTTTATCTTTTTACCCAAAAGCGGTTGAACCAAATTAGCATATTGAGTTAATCGTTTTAAAATACCTTCTACTTTCGGATAAATATCATTGGGTAAAAACGTAGTATCTACCCTTGGATAGGTAACTACTTTCTGTTCATATAAATTTTGAACTATTTTAAGTGTTTCGTCTGCAGAAAAACCAAATTTGGTATTACAATATACCTGTAAGCCTGTTAAATCAAATAACTTAGGGGCATATTCTTTCCCTTTCTTTTTTGTAATAGAAACTATTTCAAAATCGCTTTCTTTTACCTTATCAGCAAGAACTTGTCCGTCTTCTTTTTTAAAAAACCGACCATCCTCATAACTAAAAAGTGTTTCCCTATACTTAGTTTGAAGTTCCCAGTAAGGGACAGGTTTAAAGTTTTCTATTTCTCTAAACCTATTAACTACCATAGCTAAAGTTGGTGTTTGCACCCTCCCAACAGAAAGTACTTGTTTATACCCACCATGTTTCACGGTATAAAGCCTTGTTGCATTGATACCTAACAACCAGTCTCCAATGGCTCTTGAAAATCCTGCATAGTATAAGTTATCATAATCTGTTGCAGGTTTTAGATTTTCAAAACCTTCCTTTATAGCTTCAGTGGTAAGAGAAGAAATCCAAAGGCGTTGCACTTGTCCTTTATAATTGGCTTCGTTCATTACCCAACGCTGAATAAGTTCTCCTTCTTGGCCAGCATCCCCACAGTTTATAACCACATCTGCTTTCTCAAACAATCGCTTTACAATATTAAACTGCTTTTGAATACCCGAGTTAGAAACAACCTTAACTTCAAACTTTTCTGGAAGCATGGGGAGATTATTCAAGTCCCAACTTTTCCAATATGGTTTATAATCAACGGGTTCTTTAAGTGTACATAAGTGACCAAAAGTATATGTTACGGCATAACCATTCCCTTCAAAATAACCATCATGTTTGGTTTTAGCACCTAACACTGCGGCAATTTCTCTAGCTACACTTGGCTTTTCAGCAATACAAACTTTCACTTACATTGAATTTAATGGGAAGTGCAAAATATGAAAATTGTATTCTTTTTTAAAGCTGAATTATTAGGAGTTATTAACTGGTTAATCTTAGCCCTGGGTATAAACTTGCCCTCTATGAGGTTTAAGTGCATCTCTAACTTTAGGCATTTCATTTTCGGGCACCACCAAAAACGCAATGGTGTGAAAATCGCTAATGCGTTCCACTCCAGTTATATTCAGTTCTAACCCTTCTAAATTAATGTATTCTTTTAGGTGAATAACATGATGTTCTGCAATTTTAAAAGCATCTGGACCTTTAAAATCCCAAATGAGTTTTAGTTGGCGCATTTCTTAATAACCTTTCTCTTGCATTTTTTTAGCAAAATCCTGCCCTATCTTCATTCCCCATTGTTGACCAACCTGCATGGATTCTTGCATAATTAATGGCGTTTTAGTGGCAAAACGTTTCCCTGCATCTGATTTATAAAATTCTATAATAGCCTTTATGTCATCAATAGATAAATGCTTTTTGTAAACGGGAACCAACAAATCAACCAAATCTTGCATAGAAGCTTTATTAAATTCTGCCTCTAATTCATCCCACATATCATTACTTACCGAGGAGTACTGTTGTTTGTACATACCAAACATCTGTTTAATAGCTACCTGATAAGTTTCTTCTGTTCCTGATAATTCAAACATTTCGGTTAAAACTTTTTTATAAGCCTCATCAGATTGCGCGAATGTTGAGAATGACACAACTAAAAGTAGTGCTAAAGTTGAGATTAATTTTTTCATGGTAAATAGTTTTGGTTATTTTATTAAAACCTAAAGGTATTCTATTTTGGATAATAAAGTAAACTAATTATTACTTTTTACGAATTACCACTCTCTAAGCTTATTCAGCTCTTCTTGTTCCTTTATTTGTTGAGGAGTAAGCACTTTTAGGAAGGATGGGTGCTGCTCTATAGCGAATTCAATTTTTTTAACGATGTCTTCAGTGGATTCATTATCATAATCAATAACTAAAGGTTCCTTAATTTCCATTGATTGGAGTATATTTTTCTTCTTTATACGCAGTCCCTTTTTATCAAAAGAACGTCTAAAACCATCAATAACAATAGGTACCACAATAGGCTTGTATCGTTTTATAATATGCGCTGTACCTTTTCTAATTGGTTTAAAGGGTGTTGTTGTACCTTGAGGAAATGTAATCACCCAACCATCATTAAGTGCAGTGCCAATATTGGTGATATCACTCATACGCACTTGTCTGTTTACATCCTGACCTGCAGCCCTCCAAGTACGTTCAATACTTACAGACCCAGCATAAGCCAATATTTTAGGTAACAAACCAGATTTCATGGTTTCTTTTGCCGCCACATAGTAAATATTAAGTTTAGGATTCCATAAGTATCCCACATTCTTTATGGAGTCTCCCCTTCCACTTAAACTAGCGTTAAACACATGAAACATAGCCACAACATCTGCAAAGTATGTTTGATGATTTGAAATGAAAAGCACATTATTTTCGGGAAGGTTTTTTATGATTTCTGAACCTTCTATCTGTAGTTCATTGAACCCTCTAAATCGCCTATGAGACATGGCTCCCATAATTCTTATGAGCCATTTTTTTAAAAAAAGTATATGTCCGAAAGGATTTCTTTTAAATAATCCCATGTAATCAAATTTCTGGTTGGTTAGCTTTTGCAAAAGTAATAAAACTAAGCAATTACGTTAGTGCCTTTAAAATATCTTTAATTTCGCTAAGCATCATTGCTGTTGCTCCCCAAACAACATAACCATTTAATTTAAACGCAGGCACCTCAACTTCAACACCATAAGAAGTTTTAACAGTTTTAGTTATTACTATTTCGTCATCTAACAAATGCGGTAAATCTACCTCAATGATATGCTCTACCTCTTTCTCTTCTTTAACAAAAGTTGGTGTTTCTCTTGTTATAGCTATGTAGGGTTGCACCTTAAAATTACTTGGAGGTATGTACACTTGTGTAAGATCTTTTATGACTTCAATACTTTGAGTTGGCACGCCAACTTCTTCAAAAGTTTCACGAATAGCGGCATTTTTTAAAGAACTATTATCACTTTCTTCTAATTTTCCTCCAGGAAAACCTACCTGTGCAGAATGCACACCTTTGTATGTTTTTCTTAGTATTAAAACAAATTTTGTTTGGTTATGAATATCTGGATAAAATAGCGCTAAAACACCAGCTTCTTTAGCATTTTTCATAGCGTCTTGCTGCTTTTTAATTAGTTCCCTACGAAAAGGTGGTACCATTTTAAATTGAGAAGCTTCGGCTGGAAGTGGTATATTTTCTATTTTTGAAATTGATTTTAAGAAATCGTCGTAATTCATACACCTATGCGCTATATATTGTTTTTTAGTCTTGTTTTGCTTTTTTTCAATTGTGAAGATAAACAAAGTAAAACGAAAAAAGCGTCCAATACCGTTACTGCACCATCGGTAGCAAAAAAAGAAGTTGCAAAAGCCTCAATTGTTGAGGATGGACGGGAATTTCCAAAGTTAAATTCCAAAAGTGCTATGGAGTTTTTCCTTGAATATGATAAGGCGCATAAAGAAAATAAAGTCCGCATCTTTACAGACTTTGGAAATATTGATATTTTACTGTTTAATGAGACTAAATTCCACCGCTCTAATTTTATATGGCTTACTAAACAAAAATACTTTGATGGCACTCAATTTTATCGCATTGTACCTAATTTTATAATTCAAGGTGGTAATGGCGATGATAAACAAACCTCAAAAAAACGCGGTTATATTGGCAGATACCTCTTACCGCCAGATACTAAAAAAGGGTTTAAACATGATAGAGGTGTCATTTCTATGCCTAGTAGTGAAATTACAAACCCTTATAAATTAGCCTCACCTTATGAGTTTTTTATTGTTCAGCAAAAAGGTGGCGCTCACCATTTAGACGGAGCTTACACAGTATTCGGAAGAGTTATTAAAGGTATGAATGTAGTTGATAAAATTGCGAATCAAGACGCCGATGATGGTGAATGGCCTATGAAGAATATTTATATTAGAAAAGTGGAGATTATTGATTAATTGAATACAAACTGCTAATTTCTAATTTTTTCTCGATAAATATTGGGTAAAGCAATTTTGAACTTTACAGCTAATAGTCTTACTACGATAACAATAACTCCCGAAATTAGAAGCGCTACGTCATTTTCAATAGGTAATCTAACCAACAAGAAATAGGAAAGTCCTCCAAGAATACAAGCTGTTGCATAAATCTCCTTTCTAAAAATTACTGGTATTTCATTACATAAAATATCTCTAATAACACCACCAAAACTAGCTGTCATTGTTCCTAAGGCTACACAAATTATAGGATGTAATTCTGCTTGCAAGCCCTTTTGTACGCCTATAACAGTATACAAACCTATACCAATGGTGTCAAACAAAAACAATGAAGTTCTTAAATAATTAATCTTACTTCTAAAGAATATTGCAAAAAATGCAGAAGCAATTATAACATAGGTGTATGTTATGTCTTTCATCCAGCTAACAGGTGTATTACCAATAAGTAGATCTCGTAAAGTTCCTCCTCCTACCGCTGTTACAAATGCTATAATTAACACACCAAACAAATCCATTCTTTTGTCAAACGCCACAAGCACACCTGAAATGGCAAATGCAATGGTTCCTAATATGTCAATGGTATAGAACATCTTTTACAAAATATTTGTTTTTTCTGTGGTTATGTATTTCCGAATACAAAGATAAACATCAATTATAGCTTTAGATGTTGAACTTTTATACAAGAGCCTCTTCGACTCCGACCAGAGTAAGTACAGCTTAGATTAAACACAATAAAAAGTCTCGAAACAAGTTCGAGATAAGTGATTCACACACTTCTTTTTTAATAAAAAAGAGGTTCTCTACTTACATATTTTGTGTGTAGTAATTATAATCTTTTAATATAACATCAATAAACTCAATATCGGTCTTTTGCTTAATATCCTTTATTCCAACTACTTCAACCAATTTATTCCTTAATTTTATGAGTGTTGGATAATCCTTAGCAGCTTTTGCAGATATAAAGGTATCCTTAATAATTCGAGCATCATTATCAGACAACTTAATAACGTTGGGATAACTAGGTTTGTAGTCTTCAACTAAATTCTCAAGAATGGTATGTTTAATTGTAATACTATCTTTTAAGTTAATAACACCTGTTCCGGCAGCCATATCTCCAATTCTTTGGGACTTTTTACTGAATATAATTACAAAAAAGCCTAAAAAGAACAGGTAAATATCCGCAATTCTAAAAAACCATCGTACCACATAATCAGATAAGGAAGCTTGAAAACCATCAATTTTTACAACGCGAATTTTTAGTGCTTTTTTACCAATGGTTTGTCCGTTTAAAAAAGATTCTAGTGCAAGTGTATAAAACATTACGGGAAAGCTTAACACTGTATTTATGGCTATTTGAGACCAATCATCCATATTGTCATAAGCCCCAACAGTCCAACTTAGCACTAACATATATCCAATTTTAATAGCCCAATCCAGTATAAACGCTAAAACGCGTTCACCTATTCCCGCAGCGGTAAAATTTATCTTAACATTCTGGGTGGTATTAATTTGTAATTCAGACATTATTCTGGTTCATTTCTTTTCACAAATCTATTGTAAATTCTTGTAAGACAAGAAGTACTTTTAATAAAAATTTATGTAGCTTTGATTCTACATGAGAGAAGTAGCCTTCATTAAGCAAAATAAGGAAAAATGGTTAAGTTTTGAAAAAGCTGTTTTCAATGATGATTTTAAGGATGCAGATGAATTAGCATCGCAATACATTCACCTTATTAACGACTTATCTTATGCACAAACCTACTATCCCAAAAGCCATGTTATAACGTATTTAAACCAGCTTGCAGCAAAGGCTTTTCAAAAAATTTATAAAACTAAACGTCATGACACTAATAGAATTATTAGTTTCTGGAAAACTGAAGTACCACTAATTTGCTATCAGTATAGAAAATTCATTTACGTAGCCTTTATTATATTCTTTGCGTTTACATCAATTGGGGTTATTTCTGCAGCTAATGACGGAGAATTTGTTAGATCAGTCTTAGGTGATGCTTATGTAGACATGTCTTTAGAAAATATTGAAAAAGGAGATCCTGTTGCGGTATATAAAAGTGGCAGTAACTGGGGGAGTTTTATTGGTATAACCATAAACAATTTAAGAGTTGGTATTATTGCTTTTGTTCTTGGTGTTTTTTTAGGTATTGGTACCTTATGGATACTTTTTAAAAACTGTATAATGTTGGGCTCTTTTCAATATTTCTTTTATGATATGAAAGTATTTTGGGAAAGTGTTCGTGGTATATGGATTCATGGTTCTATGGAAATATTTGCCATAGTAATTGAAGCAGCAGCTGGCTTAATTTTAGGAGCAAGCATATTATTCCCAGGCACCCATTCTAGGTATACCTCATTTAAACTAGGTGCTAAAACGGGCGTTAAGATTTTAATAAGCACTTTTCCTTTCACGTTTTCAGCTGGGTTTTTAGAGGGTTTTGTTACTAGGTATTCCAACATTATGCCCAATTGGCTTTCTGTTGGTATCATTTTATCAACTTTAGGTTTAATAAGCTATTACTACTTAATTTATCCTTACAGAATTCAGAAAAAAATAACACAACCATCTCTCTTAAGTACCGTATATTCTTGATTCTTAAAAAACCATATATAGTTTTATCTTTATTTTTCCTGATAAGTTTTAGCCAAAACCTATGGGCAAGTATACCTTTTCAAACACCTCAAGAATTTAGACATTTTGATGAGGATTTTAAAGAGCGTTACAACTCATCTAGATATGATTACGAAGGCGGCAATAAAGTAACCCGTGCATCATCTGGTGGGTCAGGAGAATATAAAGATTATGAAGAGAAACATTCTAAAACACCAGAAATAGAAGAAGAACACAATGATGATTTTTTCTCTATTGGCGGCGGAATTAACTGGATATTTTATGTAGCATTAGCGCTTGCGGTAGTTTACCTCGTTTACGTTCTGCTTAATGAAGGTAGTACTGGTTTGTTTCAATCTAATCGAAATAAAAAGTTAGATTCTATTGAAGATATAACGTCTGAAAATATCGAAAATGCCGACATTAAAACTTTAATAAAAGCTGCCGAAGAAGAAGGCAACTTTAGACTAGCTATTAGATATTATTACTTACTTGTTTTAAAAACACTTACCTTAAAAAATCATATTAAGTTTGAAGACGATAAAACCAATGCCGAATACTTAAACGAACTTGAAGGCCAACCGTTTAGTAAGGCGTTTCAGTACGTATCTTACCTTTACAGCTATATATGGTACGGAAAATTTATGATCAGCAATAATCAGTACCAAAAAGCTAAAAATAATTTTGCAACCCTTTTAAAACAGGTAGAATAATGAAAAAGTCGCTTCCTGTTATATTAGTTATTGTAGCCTTGGTAATTGTTGGTGCTTTTACAATTAAAATCAAAAGAACTAGAACCATTGATTGGGAGGAATCTTTTAATGAAAAAAGCTCCAAACCTTATGGCATTAATATATTTTATAAAGAACTTCCTAAATTATTTAGGGATAAAAAGATAAGAACCGTTTACCACCAACCGTCAAGCTATTTGGCTGCTAATTCTGAAGATGGTTGGGGAGATCATGTTGCCCAAGGAAGTTATATTAAGGTTGGAAATTCCGATTACCTTACCGAATACTCCGTTGATGAAGTTTTGAATTTTGTTAGTAACGGAAATACGCTGTTTATCTCAGACTATTATTTTCATGAAAAGCTAGAAGACACCCTTGGTATTGAGATAAAGTTTGAATACAACCCTAAAAAAGACAGTATTTCAGAGTTATCATTCACTAACAAATCACTCAACTACACTAAAATAGATAAAAATTCAGGCGATAATTATTTTAGTAAGTTCGACTCTATAAACCACAGCATTCTAGGACATTCTAAAACCGATGAAAAGCGGGTGAATTTTATTCATGTTCCGTTTAAAAATGGTTCAATTTACCTTCACCTTCAACCAAAAGTATTTACCAATTATAATTTATTAAAGGGAGATAGGTATAAATATGTAGAAAGTTTAATATCGTATTTACCAGATGACAACATTTATTTTGATTCATATAGCAAATACCAAAATAGTTACGATGGAGATGTAGAGCAAGAATCGGACTTAAGTTGGTTTCTAGATCAATTAGCCTTTAGGTGGGCTTGGTATACTGCCGTTATTTTCGGAATTCTTTTTATGATTTTTAATGCTAAAAGAAGGCAACGCATTATTAAAATAATTACACCTTTACAAAATACAAGTGTTGCTTTTGTTAAGACCATCTCTAATTTGTATTTTGAAACCAAAGACTATAAAAACCTAATAGACAAAAAAATAACATATTTCTTCGAAAAAGTAAGAAGTGACTATAATTTAGATACCGAAGAACTTAACGAAGAATTCATTACCAAACTTGCAGCTAAGGCTGGTAAGAAAAAGGAAGATGTTAAAACGCTAATAAATTACATTAAACTCATACAATCTAAACGAGAGTATTACGAAGACAATTTAGTGAAGCTAAATAAATATATTGAAAACTTTTACGCCTAAATAAATTATGAAGGATAACGCAGAAACTCCAGAACAAGAGGATTTAACACCTAAGCCAAGTGTTGTTGAAACCATAGATGATAGTGCTTTAAAAGAAGATAAAGATCTACAATTTGAAAACCGTTTAGACTTATCTGAACTTCAGGACAGTGTTAACAAAATAAAGCAAGAAATTGGTAAGGTAATTGTTGGGCAAAAGGACATGGTAGATATGCTAATTGCATCTTTATTAGCGCAAGGACATTCTTTAATAGAAGGTGTTCCTGGAGTTGCCAAAACGGTAACCGCCAAATTATTATCCAAATCGTTAAGTGTTGGGTTTAGCCGAATTCAGTTTACGCCAGATTTAATGCCAAGTGATATTTTGGGGACCTCAGTTTTTAACCTAAAAAATTCTGAGTTTGAATTTAAAAAAGGGCCTATTTTCTCTAATATGATTCTTATTGATGAGATTAACAGGTCTCCTGCAAAAACGCAAGCAGCCTTGTTTGAAGTAATGGAAGAAAAACAAATTACTATTGATGGCAATAAGTTTAAACTAGACATACCATTTATGGTATTAGCTACCCAAAACCCTGTAGAACAAGAAGGCACCTACCGCTTACCAGAAGCGCAATTAGACCGTTTCTTATTTAAAATAGATGTAGATTATCCTAATCTTGAAGAAGAAATTGAAATCTTAGAGCGTGAACATAATCTTAAAGATGCCAAAAAAGTTGATCAAATTACATCGTTTTTAACAGCATCTCAAATAGCTAAATATCAAAATTTAGTAAATCAGATAATTGTTGAAAAACACTTACTGAAATACATAGCCGAAATTATTGTTTCAACAAGAAGCAATCGCTTTTTATACTTAGGCGCTTCGCCAAGAGCGTCTATTTCAATATTAAAAGCAAGTAAAGCTTTTGCTGCTATGTCTGGTAGAGATTTTGTAACGCCCGAAGATATTAAACGTGCCGCTGTTCCTGTTTTACACCATAGAGTAATTGTAACACCAGAACGCGAAATGGAAGGTATTACAAGTAAGCAAATTATAAAACAAATTATTGAAACGGTAGAAATTCCTAGGTAGTGACAATTGATGATTGATGATTGATGATTGATGATTGATGATTGAT
>NZ_VSDQ01000409.1:288454-311949 GCF_008085455.1 Seonamhaeicola marinus
AAGCTATGTCATTCTGAACACAGTGAAGAATCTCTCCTTTAACTTTAAAGCAAAATATTGAACTTCTTTAAACCATTTTACATACAGCCCAGGTTTTTTCAAGCAGGAATTGCTATTGTAGTACTGTTTTGTGTCAGTTATTTTGTTCCTGTAGTATTTAATATTGCGCAATTATCCATTCTAGTTTTAGTAGTACTTTTTGTGTTAGACTTTCTTCTTATTTTTATTGGAAAGAACAAACTAGAGGGAAAAAGAATTGCACCGGATAGGTTTTCAAATGGTGATAAAAATGATGTTTCAATTGAAGTTCATAACAATTATCCATTTACAGTTTACCTGGACATCATTGATGAAATACCCCAACAATTCCAGATAAGAAACTTTCAACTTAAAACATCTGTTAAATCCCGTAAAACAGGAAAAACCACCTATTCGGTGAGACCAACCGAACGTGGAGAATATCACTTTGGTCATTTAAACATTTATGCCAACTCCATAATTAGATTAGTAGCCAAACGCTATAAATTTGATGAGGGCATGGTGGTCCCTACCTATCCAAGTTTTAAGCAATTAAAAAAGTTTGAGCTGTTAAATATTAACAAAAACTCTACGGATTATGGCTTAAAAAAAGTAAAGCGTTTGGGACACACCATGGAATTTGAGCAAATCAAGGAATATGTTCTTGGTGATGACATGCGCACTATAAACTGGAAGGCTACGGCAAAGAAAAATCAATTGATGGTTAATCAGTTTCAAGATGAAAAATCCCAACCTGTTTACTCAGTTATTGATAGAGGACGCACCATGAAAATGCCCTTTAACGGTTTAAGTCTCCTAGATTATGCTATTAACTCAACCTTAGTTTTAAGTAATATCATCTTAAAAAAGCATGATAAAGCAGGTATGCTTTCGTTTTCTAAAAAGATAAACAACATGGTAGTAGCAGAACGAAGAACTGCCCAAATGCAACTTATCTTAGAGAGTCTATATAATGTTAAAACAGATTTTTTTGAAAGTGATTTTGGTATTCTTTACAATAATGTAAAAAAACACATTACTCACAGAAGCTTGATTCTCCTCTACACTAATTTTGAGACATTAGATAGTTTAGAAAGACAGTTACCGTATTTAAAAGGATTAGCTAAAAGTCACTTAGTAGTTGTTATATTCTTTAAAAATACAGAGCTAGAAAATCTAATTCAAAATAAAGCGGAAACCGTACAACAAGTTTATGATAAGGTAATTGCCGAAAAATTCGATTTTGAAAAGCGTCTTATAGTAAACGAATTAAAAAAATATGGTATTTACTCCATTCTTACAACACCAGAGAATTTAACCATAGACACCATAAACAAATACTTAGAAATAAAAGCTAGAGGGTTATTATAGTGCATTTTACAGTTCATCATTCTATTTCAACACTTCGGTAAATAGATTTATAAAATCATGGTTTAACATTAGATATTTGAATTGTTAAACAATAAAAACACTATTAACCATGAGACTATTTACTTTACTTTTTATCGCATTAATTAGCACCAGTTCAATTTTTGGTCAACAAGAAAATACAACAAATATTACTGTTACAATAGACAATGCTCTAAATGATGATGGCAAAATTTTGTTTGCACTTCATACTAATGAAACATTCATGAAAGCTAAACCAATACAACAAGCCAAAAGTACAATTGAAAACGGAAAAGCTACCATCTCCTTTAATGGTGTTGCTCCTGGTGAATATGCTATTATAGCACTACACGATGAAAACGACAATAACAGAATGGATTATGAAGATAGCGGAATGCCGAAAGAATCCTATGGTATTTCTAACAACCCAGGCGGTTTTGGACCACCACAATATCATACTGCAAAATTCAGTGTTACTAACGAACCTGTTACAATGCATATTAGATTTTAGATATCAAATCATTCAATGAAAAAGCCCCTTTAACTTTTAAGCTAAAGGGGCTTTCAACAAACTATCTATATCAAACTAAACTAACTATATACTTTCGTTTAACCATGCTTTCATCATCCACACAGTTTTTTCTTGTTCTGTAATAAAATCACTCATCATACTGCTTGTTCCTTCATCATTGGCATCTCCTGCCTTTTCCAACAGATCTCTTTCTATTTTAAGTAATTCTGCTAAAGAATCTACTATTAACCTCACCGCTTTTACATCTTCAGAAATATTTTTACCTACTGGAACTTTAGCTAAAGCTGAATAATCATTAAAGGTATGTAAAGGTGTTTCTCCAAGCGTAAGAATACGTTCGGCTATCTCGTCAACCTTCGTATTAGCGTCATCATATAATTCTTCAAATTTCGCATGTAAATCAAAAAAGGCCTTTCCTTTTATATTCCAGTGAATACCTCTTAGGTTTTGATAATATATTTGAAAATTAGCCAATAAATCATTCAAATCTTGAGCTAACGCTTTTGTTTTTGTGCTGTCTAATCCTATACTATTAAGTGTCATTTTTATTATAATTTTTATTTATCACAAATTTAAAGTACAATTAACATAATTTATTATAGTTTTTATCAATAGATTTTATATTTTTATAATCTAAATTGATACACATGACAATTACACAATTATATTACGTTCTTGCCGTAGCTGAACACCAGAATTTTACAAAAGCCGCAGAAAAGTGTTTTGTAACCCAACCCACACTTAGTATGCAAATTCAGAAACTCGAAGACGAACTAGAGGTTCAAATCTTTGATAGAAGTAAAAAACCAATTGAACTAACCGAAGTTGGTAAAAAAATTGTTAAACAAGCAAGAAATATTGTAAACGAATCTTATAGAATACAAGATATAGTAGACCAGCAAAAAGGATTTATTGGAGGGGAATTTAAATTAGGAATCATTCCCACTATTATGCCCACCCTTTTACCCATGTTCTTAAAAAATTTCATTAAGAAACATCCTAAGGTAAAACTTAAAATTGAAGAGCTTACTACAGAAGAAATTATAGCAAGAATTAAAGATGGGCATTTAGACGCTGCCATTGCCGCTACTCCATTGGAAGATGAAAACATAAAAGAACGCGCATTATACTATGAACCTTTTGTAAGTTATGTACCTAAAAACCATAGGTTATATGGTAAGAAAAAGATTGAGACATCAGATTTAGTAATTGATGATATGTTACTACTTGAAGACGGCCATTGTTTTAGAGATGGTGTTATTAATTTATGCAAAGTATTCAAAAACCATGTAGATGATAAGTTTCAATTAGAAAGTGGTAGTATTGAAACACTTATTAAATTATCTAACGAAGGTTTAGGAATGACACTTCTACCCTATTTGCACACCTTAGATATTCATGAAAAAGAAAAAGAAAATTTACATTACTTCGTAGAACCATCCCCTGCAAGAGAAGTAAGTATTATTTATCACAAGAGTGAATTAAAAATGCAAATTATTGAAGCCTTGCAAGACGTAATTTCAGGAATAATACGAGGCGCTATTGCCTTTCAAGATGTCAAAATCATTAGTCCTCTACCAAAGTGATATATGAAAAAAGCGACCTGATGGTCGCTTTTTTTATGGTTTTAAATAAATTAAACACTGATTCAATTCTGGGTTTTGCTGTACAAGAGAATTAATAAATATTTTAAGCTCTTCTATCTCGTAAGGCAGTAATCTCGATACTGCTTTTTGTACTTCTTTGCAAAACAACGCAGTGTCAAAACTAACTTTTTTAAGTACAGTTTTGGTGTACTCCAACATTGCTCTCGCCATATTATGCTAAGGTTTAGGTTTAGAAATTAATAAAAGTAGATCTGTTATATAGGCTATACTATTTTTCGGTTATTAGGAGTATAAATTTAATAAAAATTCATTTCCTATCTTTTTTTTAGCCCAAATTTAACATTTCCAACTAACCAAACCTGCAGTTCATCGAAACATATTACTTATTTCACCGTTAAAAACAACCATTTATCGGGTTTTATTCCTATATTCGTACTCAAATACAACATCAAAGTATTTAAATTGCTATTTGTTTAACCCCATTCTCTCAAATCTATGGACAATACTCATCTATTTTTACGCTTATAACTCATAAGAGATCTCTCGTATTTATATCTCTTAAAATTACTTAAAACATTATCGTTTTAAAGCTCCTACTTTAACAAACTGTTTTTCAGTTTCTTAATGTGACCAAACACAATTAGCTGTGTCTTAAGTATTAAAGAGTACTACCAATACTCGTAAAATAAATTGCTATGAACTCTCACATCCTACGTTTAGCTTTTAGCTTATTTCTATCGATTAACGCCTTTTCCCAAACTGGTCCAGGAGGTGTTGGAACTAATGATTCATCGTCAAGTTTAAAACTATGGCTGGATGCCTCAAAAGGTGTTACGCTTTCGGGCAGCGATGTTACAACTTGGGCTGATTTATCAGGAAGCTCTAATAACGCTACACCACCAAGTACGGCTGCAAGACCAAATTTAAACACTGCAGACATTAATGGGTACAATTCAATTCATTTTGATGGCATTAATGATGAATTTAGAGTTACAGATAATAGCTCTCTGGATCTTACAAGTTGGGATATTTTTATTGTTACAAAAGCAGATTTAAACAAAAACTATAATGCCCTTTTCGTAAAAGGCCAAGATGCTCAAGAGAATTATGAATTTTTAACCTATGGTGCTGCTTTTTTTCACACACCAATACGGTTTACAGATGGCTCAAGAAACCACTCTAACTCAGCTTCTGGTTTGTACTCTACAACTGATTTCGATCTTTACGAATACTCATTTTCTTCTTCAGTAGGTAGAGATGTTTATAAAAACAATACTAATATTATTACAGATAACGAAAGTAGAACACCAAGAACAAACAATATTGATTTATACATTGGTAATGAAAATGTTGGAGGTAGGCACTTAAATGGTAGAATTTCCGAATTTTTAATTTTTAATACACCTTTAAATACTGCCGAAAAAATAATTGTACAAAACTATCTTTCTGCAAAATATGATGTTTCATTAAGTTCAAATGATTTTTACGTTCACGACAACGCTTCAAATGGAGATTTTGATCATAATGTAGCGGGAATTGGACAAGCTTCTGATGGTTCTAACCATACAGATTCTAAAGGTACAGGAATTGTTAGAATTAGTAAAGGTAGTCTCTCTGGTCTAAATAATGGAGAGTTTTTATTTTGGGGAGAAGAGACTCAATTCCCTACCTATAACTTTTCTACTAACACAATTACGCACACCGAACAATTAAACTCTAAGTGGCGTGTAAGACGTAGTGGAGGAAATCCAGGAAGAGTAAATATTTCTTTTGATATAAGTGGTATGGATTTATCGGGGAAACAAGGTTGTCAACCGCTTCAGTTAGTTGTAGATAATGATTCCGATTTTTCTATGACAGATCCAAATGATGAAGTATATGATTTAACAATAACAGGAACTACCGCTACAGCAACAAATGTTAGATTAAGACAAAACAGGTATTTTACATTAAGATATACAGATGAAATTATTTGGGATGGTGCTGCTTTTTGCAATGGTTCAGGAAGTGCTGAAGCACCAAATGACACTGACGAATGTCTTAAGTTAACCGTTAAATCAGGTGCTAATGCGGTAATTAGTTCAGATGCACACGTTAGAGAAATTGAAATAGAATCTGGTGGTACGTTAATTATAAATGATGGCGTTTTACTTGAGGTTGAAAATTTTATTCAAACCAATGGAACAATAGAATTACAAGGCGAAGCTCAGTTAATTCAAAACCATACAAGTATTTCTAGCAATGGAGGTACGGGAATATTGGTAAAGCGACAACAAGGTGCCACGAATTTATACAACTACAATTTCTGGAGTGCCCCAGTAAATAACGGTGGTAGCTGGCAAATAGGAGATATAGAAGAACCTAACGGAGTAATAAATTTTCATAGTAATCCGGATGCCAATGCGGCTACAATGCCAATAACCTTAAGTTCTAGGTGGCTATACAGTTATAATGGTCTATCTGGATCTTCTTCAACATGGAATAAATTAAACACCACAAGCACATTGTCTCCTGGAATAGGATATACTATGAAAGGATCTGGTGCGGCTTCTAGTGAACAAGATTACATTTTTAAAGGAACTCCTAATGACGGCAATTATAGTATCCCTATTGCTGCTGGTAACGATATATTAATAGGAAACCCTTACCCATCGGCTATTGATGCAGATGAATTTATTAACGATAACTTAGCGGTTATTAATGGCTCGCTTTATTTCTGGGAGCATTTTGGTACAAATAATAGTCATTATCAAAAAGACTATGAAGGTGGTTATGCCATTAGAAATCTATTGATGGGAACTGCCGCAGTAGCTGGTAATGGCGGCAATACCAGTACTAATGGTTCTGCTTCAAAACCAGCACCTCTTCAACATATTCCTGTGGGGCAAGGATTTTTTGTCAGAGCTAGTGCAACTGGAGGAAATATTCAATTTAACAACAGTCAACGTGCTTTTGCCAGAGAGTCTTTAAGTGAATCTGTTTTTTACAAAGGAAAAGCAAAAAAATCATCTAAGGAAGTAGACAAAAGAACTAAAGTATGGTTTTCGTTTACGCAACCAGGCAAGTTTACCAAACAGCTTGGTTTAGGCTTTGACTCCAGAGCTTCAAAAGCATATGATAACGGATATGATGCCATTAGTTATGATAATTTTAGAAATGATATTAGTTGGATATTAAATGAAGAAAATCTAGCTATTCAGGCATTATCTCATATTAATGTTGAAGAAAGTATAGCTTTAAGAGTGAAAATATCCGATGAAGGTCTATTCAATTTTGAAATTGATAAGGTTAAAAATCTTCCTGAGGGATTAGACATTTTCTTAAAAGATAATACCACCAATTCGTTTTATGAATTAAGTACAAGAAAAGCAGAACTTTTCTTGGAACAAGGTGATTATAATGACAGATTTTCAATTGTATTTAAGCAAAGTCAAAGTTTAAGTGTTACGGACAGAGTTGAAGAAAAATTATCTGTTTTTTACGATAAGAGTTCAGGAAAAATTGTTCTAAATAATGTAACTAATTTTGAAGAAATTCAAGAGCTTAAAATATATAATAGTGTAGGGCAAGAAGTTAAAACGCTAAAGGCTCTATCTACCAACAAAGTAGATTTTTACAATTATTCTGATGGTGTTTACATTGTCAATATTGTGACGGATAACGCCCAAAAAACGGGTAAAGTCATCAAATTTTAAAACTCACAACTAAATATAACTATAAACAAACACCCCTTTTTTTTAATTAAAAAGGGGTGTTTAATTATTTAGAATCTATTATCTCCGTCAAGCAAATCACCTAGACCTCCAAGGATACTCCCCTCACCTTTACTATTTCCGCCACTTCTAGGAGCAGAAGCTAAAACACGCCCTGCAAGCCTACTAAATGGTAAAGATTGTACATAGACAGTTCCTGGCCCCTTTAAAGTAGCAAAGAATAATCCTTCACCACCAAAAACTGTATTCTTTATACCTCCTACAAATTCAATATCATAATCTACGGTGCTATCAAAACCTACAATACAACCTGTATCTACTTTTAAAACCTCTCCCGGTGCCAATTCTTTTTCTGCCATTGTACCTCCTGCATGAACAAAAGCCATACCATCACCTTCTAGTTTTTGCATAATAAACCCTTCTCCTCCAAAAAGACCTCTTCCCAGCTTTTTAGAAAACTCTATACCTACGCTAACTCCCTTAGCTGCACATAAAAAGGCATCTTTCTGACAAATAAACTTTCCTCCAAATCGGGTTAAATCTATAGGTATAATTTTTCCAGGATATGGCGATGCAAAAGACACTCTGCGTTTTCCTATAATTTCATTGTAAAAGGCAGTCATAAATAGACTTTCTCCAGTAAGGATACGTTTTCCTGCGCCTAAAATTTTACCTAAAAATCCTGTATCCTTTTGAGATCCATCACCAAAAATGGTTTCCATTTTGATACCTTCTTCCATCATCATAAAGCTACCCGACTCCGCAATTACAACTTCTTGAGGATCTAGTTCAATTTCTACGTATTGCATCTCTTCGCCGTAGATTTCATAGTCAATTTCGTGTGCTGTCATTTTTTAATTGATGTTTTTAAATTAATGTTGATTCGTTTATTTGTTGATTTGTTTAGTGTTTTGTTACAGGCTTAGACAAATTACCAATTGTTTTTCTTCAAAACTGGTCTAAGCTCAAACCTAGAGTAAACAGAGATGTACTACCTATTGCTTTACCTTAACACTCCATTCAAAATTAAAGGTAGATACCTCGACTCCATCTGTATTAACACCAACCGATTTTACCCAAACAGTCTGCCCTTCTCCAGTTGCAATCGCTTTGTTTAAAGCCTCATCTATTAAACCGCCATCGTTACAGGTAAATGTAATTCTTCCAGTAGCCTTTTTAGTAAAATTTGCATTATTATTGGTTACTAACATAGACACTTTTTTGCCAGATTCTTGTATCTTTTTAATCATTAGAGCTCCTGAAGATAATTCGGCTGCCATACCTTGTACTGCCCAAAACATAGATTTAAATGGATTTTGATTAATCCACTTATGCTTAACAGTAATAACGCATTTTTCATCATTGAGTTCCTTTGCTCGAACACCACATAAATAGGCCGAAGGCAGCTTAAACATTGTAAAAGTGTTTAGTTTTCTGGGAGTTATCTTCATGCTAAAAAGTTTAAATTTCCTCTAATTTATGAAATAAAACAGACATCACTAAATGTTAAAAAAATGTTAATTTTAAGTACTATGCGTAACAAAGTACCTGATTTTAGACATATATTTGCATAAGAAACTATTATATGTTTTTAAATCAATCAAAAAAATCATGTTAACTAATCATCAAAAAAACATAGCCACTTTTATTCACCTATCTACTTTTAGCAGGTTTATAATTCCGTTTGGCAACTTTATCGGGCCACTCATTTTATGGGTAACTAATAAAGATAAATCTGAATTTATAGACAACCATGGTAAACAGGCTTTAAATTTTCAAATAAGCATTTTACTTTACGCTATTATATTTGGAACACTAACTATTCCGTTTTTTATTTTTAAGATATTCAACGGTATAGATTTTATAGACTTTAACGGGTTTAACAGCTTTCATATTAATGTTGGTAAGCCATCACCTTTACTGTATATAGGTGGCGCATTAGGTTTTTTAGCAGTTATAGCCTTTATAATAGAACTTGTATTAATAGTAACTGCAAGTTTAAAGGCCAGAGATGGCGAATATTACCAATATCCGTTAACTATTAATTTCTTGAAATAAAATCAAAATAACTTTCATCAATACAATCAATCAAATCAATCAAAAAATGAACAGTCTTAAAATATTAAACGAATTGATACTATGAAGATAGAGAACACAAAAGCACAGATGCGTAAAGGCGTATTAGAATTTTGCATATTATCTGTCCTAAAAAATGACGATGCTTATGTTGCAGAAATTCTAAGCACCTTAAAGGACGCAAAGTTGCTGGTGGTTGAGGGTACTATTTACCCTTTACTAACACGACTTAAGAACGCAGGACTTTTGAGCTACAGATGGGAAGAATCTACCTCTGGTCCGCCACGTAAATATTACGGTTTAACAGAAACGGGAAAATTATTTTTAAAAGAATTAGACAGTACTTGGAGCGAATTAAAAAACGCCGTTAACATAGTAACAAACCATACTGAAACACATTCAGCACAAGAAAAAAAACAAGAAAATGAATAAAACAGTCAACATAAATTTAGCTGGTATATTTTTTCATATAGATGAAGATGCATACCTAAAATTACAACGCTATCTTGAGGCTATAAAACGTTCATTTACAGATTCTCAAGGACGTTCTGAAATTATCTCAGATATTGAGGCTAGAATTGCAGAACTTTTTAATGAACGTGTAGAGAATAACAAACAAGTTATAGGAATAAAACAAGTTGATGAAGTTATTTCTATAATGGGGCAACCAGAGGATTATTTGGTTGATGACGAAATATTTGAAGATGAACCAACCACAACTCGTAGGCCAAAATCTGCGCCTAGTAAAAAGCTATTTAGAGATGCAGACAACTCTTATATTGGAGGTGTTTCGTCTGGGTTAGGGCATTATTTTGGAATAGACGCTATATGGATACGTTTAGCTTGGATAATTTTAATTTTTGGAGCAGGAACGGGTGTTTTATTATACATTCTATTATGGATATTAGTTCCCGAGGCTAAAACAACAGCTGAGAAAATAATGATGACAGGAGAACCTGTTAACATAAGTAACATCGAAAAGAAAATTAAAGATGGATTAGGTAATGTTACTGAAACAGTTAGTGATGTTGCCAAGAATGTATCTGATACCGTTTCCGATGCAGCTAAAAATGTTTCTGATGCCGCCAAAAATGTTGATTTTAAAAAGCAAACTAATAAAGTAAAATCTTCATCAAGTGCTTTTTTTGATACTATAGGAGAGATTTTTATGTTCTTCTTTAAGATTTTTGCCAAATTTATCGGTGTCTTATTAATTTTCATCGGAGCTGTTACTTTAATTTCATTAATTGTAGGTTTACTTTCTGTTGGAGTTGTAGATATTATAAGAATTCCTGGGATAGACTTTGTTGAAATTGCAAATGCAGGTAACACGCCTATTTGGGTAGTATCTTTATTAACTTTATTTGCAGTTGGTATTCCATTTTTCTTCCTATTTTATTTAGGTTTAAAAATCCTGATTAACAACTTAAAATCTATAGGAAATGCTGCTAAATTTACACTTCTAGGTGTTTGGTTAATTGCTGTAGTAGGCCTTTTTGTTGTAGGTATAAGAGAAGCCAGTGCACATGCTTTTGACGAAACGTTTTCTGAAAAAACAGAGTTAAATATAAAAGCAAATGACAGTTTAAGAATAAAAATGGTGTCTAATGATATTATGCACCACAATTATTACAGGAACCATGCCTTTAAAGTAGCAAGTAATGAAAACGGTGAAAAAACCATATATAACTCAGACATTAGACTGATAATTAGATCAACTACAGATTCTGTAGCGTCTCTAAACGTTAAAAAGAATGCAGATGGTAGAGACTATCAAGAAGCCATTGATAGAGCCAAAAACATTAACTACAATTATTCGTTAGACAACGGAACATTGTATTTAGATGCTTTCTTATCAACTGCTGCCGAGAACAAGTTTAGTGATCAAGAATTAGACCTGATTTTATATTTACCTGAAGGAACTGTTGCTAATTTTCACAATAACACAAGATCGTTCTTAGGATATCACAAAAGCAGCAATGACATAGTCTCTGGCAATGACACAGGTAAATTACTTCTTATTGTTGAAGAGGATATTGAATGTTTAGATTGCCCAGAAGAAGACTCTTTTAAAGTAGATGTTGATGTACATGACGAATCTTCTAAAGTTAAAATAGATGACGAAGGCATTGAAATTAAAGGCGATGATGTAGAGATTAAAATTGACAATAACGGTATTCGCAGCGAAAGCGAAGAGGTTAAAGTAAAAATAGATTCTGATGGTGTTGAAATTAAATCTAAGGACAATTAATACAATTCATCATTAACAATCTACAATTCAGAACATCAAATTATAAATCAATCATAAAAAATCAAAATTTTACAATCAAATCAAAAAACGAATAAATTATGACAACTTTAGTTAAAATTATTGTAGCCACCGTTTTAAGCTTAACGCTTTTCTCGTGTAATTTTGACATAAACCTTAACCCTGGTGTTAAGGGTAATGGAAATGTTAGCATTGAAGACAGAACAATAAATGGTAGTTTTAATACTATTAAAGCCACTGAAGGCTTAGACGTGCACCTAACTCAAGGCAACCAAACAAGTGTAACTGTTGAGGCCGATGAGAACTTACATGAACTTATTCTAACAGAAGTAGAAAATGGTGTTTTAAAAATTCATACAAAACAAAACATTGGACGCTCTTCTTCTAAAAAGGTCTTTGTAAGCTTTAAGGATATTAAGAGTATTATTTCTACTAGCGGAAGCGATGTTTATTCAGAAAATACCATTGCAGCCGATGAGTTAACTCTAAAAACAACTAGTGGAAGCGATATGAGGTTAGATATAAATACTAGCACATTAAACTGTAAATCTACAAGTGGAAGCGGTTTAAGATTATCAGGTAAAACAGAAAAACTTGTTGCCGAAGCCACCAGTGGAAGTAACATTAAAGCTGGTAACCTAGAAGCTGAATCTACCCAAGTTAAAGCTACAAGTGGTGCCAACGTTACTGTTAACACTTCAAAAGAACTTATTGCCAAAGCTACTAGTGGAGGAGATATTAAGTATTATGGTGATCCTGAAAAGGTAGAAAAGTCTGATGGTGCTTCTGGAAGCATAAGAAAGAAATAACCAACTACAATCAATCAACCAATTTTTAAACCATATTAAGCTACAATTAGTTTAATATGGTTTTCTTATTTTTATTACTTAAGGAAACTGCCCTCAGTGACTTATTACTTTTATTGGTGTCTTAAAATAACACTTAAAGCATTTTACAACTCACAGAAAATGAAAAAGTTACTTTCTTTATTTATCCTCATAAATTTTGCAACCACTAGTCTACATGCTCAAAAGCTTGAGAAAGTTAAAGGCAATAGAATTGTGAGCAAACTTGGAACAGATATTCCTTCTTTTAGTAAAATTGATTTAGATGAACATTTTGATATTGAATTGCTCTATGCTAAAACGCCATCTGTTAGTATCGAAACTGATGAGAATTTGCATGAAGTTATTGAGTTTGCTGTAATTGACAGTACCTTAAGCTTTAATTTCCTTAAAAGAATTACATCGAAAAAACGATTAAAAATTCAAGTGAATTATGATGATGCCTTAAAGGAATTAATAAGTCGAGAGCATGCGTCTATAAAAGGTATATCTTCAATAAAAACTACAGATTTTAAAATAGCTTCTGAAGGAAGTTCTAAAATTTCCATTTCCTTAAGTGCTACTAATTTTACTTTGGAGGGTAAAGACAAATCTAAAGTTGTGCTAAATCTAAATGGATCTGTTGCTAATTTAAATTTACAAAATTATGCTAAACTTGATGCTCAAATAAATAATGATAGCACGTATGTACAACTTCAACAAAGAGCTAATGCTGGGATAGATGGAAATGCTGATTCTATTGAAGTTTTAGCAGATAACAGTTCTACCTTGATGGGTAAAAACTATACGCTTAAAACAGCAAAAGTATCTGCAAATACGTCTAGTACTATTACACTTGAAGTTATTGATAACATAACACTTGAAGCTTCGGGCAATAGTGCTGTAAATATTTACGGCAACCCAGAGATTGCCGTAAAAAGATTAGTTGATACTTCTAAAATTCAGAAAAAAGTAAGGTAGCTTAATAATAAACCTCTAACAATTTTCCACTTTCTGAAGATAACTTTATGTCATTAACAGTGGCAGGTAACAATATGGTCTCTCCCATCTTAATGTTATAATCCTCGCCGTTAGTACTTAGTTTAGCATTTCCTTCAACACACATATAGATTACAAAAGAGTCAATAGCGGTATAATCTTTATCCAAACTTCCTTTAAGATCAATGATATTAGTTCTAAAATAAGGAGAATGTACTAACGTATTGGATGTATTTGTTTCCAACTCGTAATCTGATTTGTAATTATCTTGAGGTTTAAAGTCTAAGACATCAATAGCTAGGTCGTTATGCAACTCACGTTTTTCTCCAGTTCTTGCATCTACCCTATCATAGTCATAAATTCTATAAGTAACATCTGAGGTTTGTTGAATTTCAGCCAACAATACTCCAGCTCCAATTGCATGTACCCTTCCCGTTGGGATATAGAATGTATCTCCTGCATTTACTGTTTCATGATGCATAGTTTCTAAAACCGTATTATTTTCTAGGTGCTCCAAATAAGTATCTTTGCTAATTTCCCTTTCAAAACCAACAATTAATTCTGCACCTTCATCTGCCTGCATAACGTACCACATTTCATTTTTACCAAAAGAATTATGACGTTCTTTTGCTACTTCATTACTAGGGTGTACCTGTATGGAAAGCGGTGTTTTAGCATCAATAAACTTTATAAGTAAAGGAAATTCTTCTCCAAACTTCTCATAAACAGCATTACCAACAAAGTTGCCTTTATAGGTGCTAATTAATTCTTTTAAAGTTTTTCCCTGCAAGCTACCATTACTAACTAATGTCTCGTCATTTTTTACATCAGATATCTCCCAAGACTCACCTATATTTTCTTCGGAATAATCTTTATTAAATAAGTCTTTTAGTTTTTCGCCTCCCCAAATTCTATATTTAAATAAAGGCGTAAATTTTAAAGGATATAATTGCATTTTTATTACTATTTATAGTTTTCTAAGTTAAAAAAAGTGTGTTTAAATATGGTTATTTATTTTACGATATTTTTATACTCATTAGTCTTTTAAACCATTAAAATTATGCACAAGTAACAACCAAATCCTATTAAGTTTACTCAAAGGATTTACAGATAAGGAAAGTTATATATTAGGGCTCTGAGTAGAGTTTCTAATAGTGCTAATCTTTCCCTAGATAGTGTCTTACGTTACTATTCCATAATTTAAAAAATTAATATGAATCTAGTAGTGTTAAAATATTTAGATCTTTTTTGAACGCATTTAAATCTATCTTTTTCTCAGATTTAAATTGGACCGTATATGTTCGTTTTGGTATTATATCGAAATAATTATTTGAAAACATTCCTTTTTGAGAAGTAGTAAAACGTACATCTTTAGCCAAGACATTCGATCTTACTTCAAGCTTAATTGTGAAATCATCGACTTTCAAAATCTCGTAATCCATTTTAGGTTCTGGTAAATTTAAGTTTTTAGGAATGTCAAAATAATGGACGCTCTCATCAAAAGCGTTATCATAGTTTCCTATTAATTCCGCCAAGACAAGCATTGTATTTTTGTCTTTATGGGGTATTAAATCTTTTAATCCCTTGCTCAAATAAACTTTACTGGTATTGGGTTTTATAGTTACATCTTCTAGATACATTTTGATTACATTTCCTTCAAAATCTAAAACGCTTAATTTAAGATGTGCTTTTTCGTCTTTAATCTCATCTGAAACAATATGAACTTCTAAATTTTCTTCATTTTCATAAAGCATTACTTTAATTGACTTGTATAAGTCTTTTACTTTATAGTGAGCCGCTTTCCAATTGCCATAGTAATCTATAGTAGACCATGATGCCACAGGCCAACAGTCATTTATTTGCCAATACAACGATCCCATACAATAAGGCATGTTTCGCCTATGCGCTTCAATAGCCATTTGCATTCCCCTTGCTTGCAACAACTGACTTACATATAAAAACGATTCAAAATCCTTCGGTTTTTTATACAAAGGCTCCATGTAATACTCAATATTCTTATTGCCAATAGGATGTCTTTGATGTGATTTCATGACTTCAGAATAAATATTCCAATCTTCTTTTGTTGTAAATTTTGTAACCGAATTAAATTCAGGAAACGATTGAAATCCGTACTCAGACATAAAACGAGGCACGTATTCATTAAAAGTTGAAAACGGCGCTTGTTGCCCCCAAACCCGCCAATAGTGATAATCTCCTGAAGTTAAGGTGGCATCTTCTCCTCTTGCTGAAGTTGGTGATGAGGCCCAGTAAAATGTATCACTATCAAGTTCATCTACTACCTTTGGTAAAATATCATGAAAAACATCAGTGTACCCCTTCCATATCTTATCTACAGCTTCTTGTCCTTGACTATTAAGAACCTCTGGAATCCATCCCCAGTTTTTCCATGCCGTTAGATTTTCATTATTACCGCACCAAAGCGCAATACTTGTGTGATTTCTTAATCTTTTCACATTATAAATAGCTTCTTCTTTTACAGAGCTTAAAAAAGCTTCATCACCAGGATACATAGCACATGCAAACATAAAATCTTGCCAAACTAGAATCCCATATTTATCACATAAATCATAAAAAATCTCTTTTTCATAAATGCCTCCACCCCAAACGCGAATCATGTTATAATTGGCCTCTACCATGTTTTTTATGGTTTGCTCATAATCCGTCATTGAAACTCTTGTTAAAAACACATCTTGTGGAATATAATTAGCGCCCTTCATGAAAACCGGTCTGTCATTTAATTCAAAATAAAAGCTCTCTCCATATTCATCTTTATTTTGAACAACTTTTAATGTTTTTAAACCTATCTTATTTTCTTCGGAAGAAAGTAGTTTCCCGCCTTGTTTTAATTCAACAATGACACTATATAATTTTTGTGTTCCTAAACCATTTGTCCACCATAATTTTGGGTTTTTAATTGTGAAAGGAATTTGAATTTTATTTAATCCCTCATTTAAACGTATTGATCTTTTAACAACCGTTTTATCATCTACTTTTACATGGATTTCGGTATATTGAACCTCGGTAGCTTCAATCTCCAATTCCGCATTTAAAAGTGCTCTATCTGCTGCTAGTTCCTTTTGTTTTAAATGAGTATCTCTTATTGTTGCTTTATTCCAAGCATGTAACTTAACATCTTTCCATATGCCACTTGTTACAAGTCTAGGCCCCCAGTCCCACCCAAAATGATAGCCTGGTTTCCTACTGAATATAGATACTTGTTTTTTACCTAACCCTCCGTTTTCAGATTGATCATTTACTGCATTTGGCAGTCTATACCCTAAAGCATTTCGTTTCTCTAGTCCAATTTTTATCGGAGAATCAAAAACAATTTTTAAATCATTCTTGCCTAAGTTTAGGTATGGTTTTACATTCAGCTTATACCCTATAAACATATTGTCTGTTCTAGAGACTAAGGAATCATTTATAAAAATACTTGCGTAGGTATCTAAGCCTTTGAATTCTATTTCAACTTTTTCTTTTTTTAACGTGGCCTTATCTACTTCGAAGAATGTTTTGTATTCCCAGTCTTTTTTATCAATCCATTGGAGTTCTTTCTCATTTATTCTATAAAACGGATCTTCAATAAGGCTATTTTTTAGTAAATCTGAATGTACTGTTCCTGGTACTGATGCTACTTTAAATTCCGTTTCATCTAAACTTTTAAATTGCCAATTATCATGTAATGTATACGATGTTGGCATTAGCGTTTTACATGATACAGCGACTAGCAGAACAAGTAAAGTCGCCATATTTTTAACAAGTGGTTTTATCATAATCTATAAAAAAAGAAATACATTAAAAAAGCACTGTAACTGCAAAAGTGCGCCATACAGTGCTCTTAAGATAAAACTAAACTAACTAATTTTTAATAAATTTCTTCACTACTTTTTCTCCATTACTACCGGTAACAGATACGAAATACAAGCCTGTATTTAGGTTAGACACGTTTACTGATTCGCCATTAAATACTCTAACTAATTTTCCTGTAACATTATAAATTTCAGCTTTACTTCCGGCCAATCCTTTAACTCCTGACTTAACAAATAATTGGTTTGTAACTGGACTTGGATAAACTTTAAACTTGGAACTTTTTTCACTTTTTGTACTCAGGGAGTTACTGTTAACAATAATATCATCAAAGTACCAGACTTCACCTCCTACATTATCATTTACATTAAAGAAAAAAGTGAATTTATTATAAGTTGCAGTGTTTACGTCTACTCCTCCTAAATGAGAAAAATTAAAAGTAACTTTCTGCCAATCTGAATCTGCGGTTGGCGTAGCATAGGCTTCTGCTACACCTCCAACACCATCTAACTCTAATTTGGAATACATTTGAGAACCCGATGGTGCAATTACACTAAATTCTAGGTTACTAAGGTCTTTTAAATTTAGAGGTGTATTAATTATAACAACTGACGCATTTGACCAAGCACTACTGGCGGGAATTGTATATTTACCAACATTAGCTGATGTATTAATTCCGCTAGGATTTGGGTTAGTAACAACCTCTGGTGTTCCGTTCCAAGCTAAATGTTGATATTCCGTTGGGTTTTCAAAATCTACAACTGTAGTTTGAGCCTTAGCTATTGTAATGATAAAAAAAGCGCTGACTAAAAAAGCGGTCTTAGTTTGTATTAGATAAAGATTTAATTGTGTAGTTTTTTTACTCATAATTCAATGTATTTAGATTAATTGGATTGAGTAAAATTAACGCAGATTAAAACACAGTTATGCCCGTATTTTATTGAAAACCCCTCACTTTTTGAAGTATCAATAAACATGGCTCATAATAAAGCAAGTACTTAATTATGGTCTACTTTTTGAAACCTTTAACCTGGAGCATTTTTAAGGCATAACGCTCTCCTAATTTACGAACACCTTTAGAATTAAAATGTACATTATCCTTACTAACTTCACACCCTTTAGATGAAATAACGTAGGAAGATGGAATAACCTCAGGAAGTGTATTTATGATAGGGTTCATACTGGCACAAAGTCCATTTTGATCTTCATGCACTAACTCTCCTGCCAATAATGGTACCTCATCCGCTTTAAGATTTAGATCTTTTAGTATGTTATTATAAACTGCCTTAACATATTGTGGCCAATTTTTATCATCTTGATTTGTTTCTCCTTGATGTAAAAGCAAGCCTTTTATAACGCCGTCTTTTTGAGCCAATTTAGCTAGTTCAATAAAGTGCTTATAAGGGTTACCACCGTAATCGTTTATTTTCTTTTGAAACCAATCTTCTGGATAAGTTTTGGTGTAATTACCATAAATATCCTTATCAAACAATCTAATATCACTACCGCCAACAGCTACATTAATTACACCAACCTTAATACTATCTGGCAAATGTTTTATTATGGTTCTCCCGAAATAGTCTGCTGGAGATAATCCTGTATAGCATTGACTTAAAGGAGGTAAAGCAGGATACCAAATGTTCTTTTTTCTTAATAAATTATCGCAATCTAGAGACTGAAGTGCTAAAAACCTACTATTCACTACTCTGTCTTGCTCTTCTATTTGAGCGGACCCTTCCATATTAGATTGCCCAAAGCATAGGTAAATATGAAAATTAGGATCTTGGGCTTTTGCTTTTATAGAATAGCACGTAACGGTTACCAAAATCAAAACGGAATAGGTAGTTTTTAAGGTTCTCAACATTATATTTTATTTAAAAGTTTCTTAGCTAAGGTTTCGAGTTCTACGCCTTTAGTTTCTGGCATAAGCACTATCACAAAAAGTAATTGCAATACCATCATAAAGGCAAAAAACGCAAATACAGTTCCTGCTCCTACATTGGTTATTAAAACAGGAACCAAGGAAGGTATTATGGCAGCCAATATCCAGTGTACCGACGAACCAAATGCTTGTCCGCTAGCTCTTAATTTATTAGGAAATATTTCAGAGATAAATACCCAAATAACTGCTCCTTGCCCAATAGCATGTGAAGCTATAAACAAAAACAAAAATCCGGGTACTGCCATTCCTCCCCAATTAAGAAAAAATGCAACTGCAACCATACCTAAAGAGATTATATATCCAATAGAGCCAATGTACATTAAAGTTTTTCTACCAAACTTATCAATCATGGTAACTCCAATAATGGTAAAAATAAGATTTGTAGCCCCAATTCCAATACTGCTTAATAGCGCTGTACGCTCTCCTAAACCCGCTTCTTCAAAAATTCTTGGAGCATAATATAAGAATGCATTAATTCCAGAAAACTGATTAAAAAATGCAATAAGAAATGCTAAGATTAATGGCAATCTGTACTTTCTTAGAAAAATACTTTCTCTAGTTTTAGCATCATTGGTTTCTATAACAAAGTCATTGATATTGCCATTTGGATTGACCTCTTGGAATATTTCCTTAGCTTCTTCAATTCTATTTTGAGATAACAACCACCTTGGGCTTTTGGGTATTGTAAAGGCTAAAATCGTATATATAAATGCGGGGATGGCTTCCACTCCAATCATCCACCTCCAAGCATTAGATGCAATTGAACTTAGTAAATAGTTAGATAAAAAAGCCACTAATATTCCCAGCACAATATTAAATTGATAAAGTGCTACTAAACGGCCTCTATCTTTTGCTGGTGCAATTTCCGAAACATAAGCTGGTGCTGCAATCGTAGATGCTCCAACACCCAAACCTCCTAAAAACCTAAAAAACGCAAAAGTATATGGATCATTTACCAAAGCGGAACCTAAAGCCGAAACAAAGTAAAAAACCCCAATCCAAACCAGTGTTTTTTTTCTTCCAAGCTTATTTGTTGGTAGACTACCAAAAATAGCTCCTACAACAGTTCCCCATAAAGCCATAGCCATAACTACGGAGCCATGAAATGCATTCGAAGAATTCCAAAGCGCTTGCAATTCTTTATCTGCACCAGATATTACTACAGTATCAAACCCAAACAAGAATCCGGCCAATGCAGCTGTAATAGACCAAGAAAGAATTTTATTCATTGTTTAGAATACGGTTATTGGTAGATGTATAAAACTAAAAAGCAGAAGAGAATGAGGATCACAGACCATACTCTAAAATTCTTATAGAATGGTACTCCGATTAAAGCTTTGGATTCTTCTTGATATATCTTTTTAGTCCAGATTAGCTCTTCAATTTCAGTTTTGTTATCAGGTTTGGATAACAAACTAACAACAATGATTATAACCGCACTAAAGACAAAGTAAAATGGTACTTTTAATAAAAAGTGAATATCTCCTAAAAGTTCAAAATTAAAGGCTACTTTGGCAACGACTGTAACTACGGCTGCAAAGGCTCCACCTATAAGTCCCCAGAAAGCGCCGTGCTTGTTAATGCGTTTCCAAAAAACGCCTAAAAAGAAGACTGCCACTACAGGAGGAGCTATATAAGTAAGCATTTCTTGATAGTATTTTAGCAATGAATCAAATTTTGAAACAAAAGGCACCCACAATACGGCTAAAACCAATACAATAACCGACACAATTTTACCAACATAAACTTGTTCTTTTTGAGACGTATGCTTTTTCATCTTGGTATAAAAATCCATAGTAAACAAGGTGGCAACAGAATTTAAAAGTGCGCTAAGCGTAGACGTTAAAGCTGCAACCATAGCTGCTAACATTAGTCCCAACAAACCTGTTGGCATAAGTTCTATTACCAACTTTGGATATACCATATCATTCTTTGGTAATCCTGGAAATAAATGCTTCCCTATTACAGCAGGAAAAATGATGATAAAAATAAGTGACACCGTTAAAAATCCTACTAATAAGATGCCTTTTCTACCATGGTCTATAGATTTTGCAGTAAGTACACGCTGCACTAAAACTTGATTATTTCCCCAGAAGTAAAACCCTAAAATTGGAATTCCTACAATCATTCCTAGCCAAGGTACTGAGGCATCATCTAGAGGTCTAATTAATTTCATCATATAGTCACCATCAAGAAGTAAACTCTTAAGGTAATCTAAACCGCCATTACTCATGGCTAGAAATGTTAGAATAAATGTGCCTCCTAATAATAAAATACCTTGTATTAAATCTACTTTTATTGCAGCAGAAAGCCCCCCTGGAATGGTATAAGCAGCCACAATCAAAGCGAAAATTACAGATAAAGACATAATTGACATTGAGGGAAATACCAATTTCATTAATAATGATGCGGCATATAATGCACCTGCAGCATCAAGAAAAGTTGATCCCATTAAGGTGATAAAGGAAAAATAATACCTAGAACGTTTATCAAAACGCTTTTCTAAGAATTCCGGAATGGTAAAAATGCCTGATTTAATATAAAATGGTAAAAAGAACATGGCAAAAAACACCATGACCAATACAGATATTAAATCGTAGTTGAACACGGCGATTCCTGTTGAATAGGCATCACCACTTTTACCAATTAAAGTTGTGCTAGAAATACTTGCCGCAAACAAGGAAAAGCCAATAATTGGCCAAGTCATGTTCCTTCCGGCTAAAAAATAATCACTGGTTGAATCACTCCCTTTTTTAGACGCTTTAATTCCAAACCAAACTATGAATATAAAGTATACAACAAGTACCGTTACATCTACAATTCCTAAATTATATTCCATAAATTTCTTTTTATCATTTGAGTTCTATTGAACTAATAAACACTACACTATTTTCTTTTAAGCTTAACGTAAAACCTTCAGGTTTAAAATCTACACGCCTTGTTACTACAGGAAAACCTTCAGCATTTACAGGTCTGTTATCCTTTGAGTATTCGTATAGGAATAGCTCTTTATTAGACCATCCTAAATCTGATTTAATTTCAATTGATTTTGAAGCATTTGATTGATTTACAAAAGCCATAGAAAGTACATCTTTCTTTACAGACGCAACTGCTCTAATGCTATCATTCTTTTTTGAAAATTCAGGTTTAAAAATCTCTGAATCTGGCGGGAACGTATTGCATAACAACGTCCACGTATAAGACCAAGGTCTTGGTGTTTTATCGGCTTCTAAATCACCAAACTCTTCGGCTAAACTATTCCACATGCCCCACTTTTTCAGCTGATTTTTTTCTCCTAAATCTCCAACAGTATGCATGGCGTCATCTAAATCCCATGCAATGGCACCACCTACCTCAGCAAGCATACTTTGTATTGCTGCATCTGCCATATCTACACCGTAGAAATAATCATATACAAACATAGAAGAGTCATCTGGTCCGGCATACTGGTCTTCTTCACCCCGTTTTCTATTTTCATCTTTTAAAGCGCCACTGTATTTCATGCCCAACTCACCTAAAACCATTGGTTTTTTAGTTTTGTTGATTTCAGAAGTAAAAGGCTGTAGATATGAAATGAAGTTGCCCGATCTTATTAAATCCTGATCTGCATAAATATGAAAATCATACAAACCTGTAATAGCATCTAAATCGGTTACAGTAGAGTATACCCAATCATGAGCTTTTTTTGGATGTTTTGGATGATCCCACTGGGTAACAGCATCAGGTCCCGAAAGTGTCACGTACTTGTTTAATCCAGTAGCTTCAAACTCTTTTGCCAGTAATCTATAACCTGCTTGCCATTGCTCCCAATCACCATCAGTTGATGCCCAATAACCATTAGGTTCATTTACCAAGTTATAGTACTTAATACAAGTATATCCTTTTTCAATTATTAAATGATTTAAATATTTGGAAATCATTTTTATCCATCTCGGATCATCTGCTCTTTCAATTTCTGGAATAGATTCATCTAAATTCCATAAGCCCGGAGCCCCCCATTCGCCGAATAAAACTTGAATATTGCGTTTCTGGCAATAATCTAACAGTTTATATAAACTTTTAACCTCTTGGGTATTGAAATCTAAAATTGGATGTCCGCTTTTATCTAACCCCTTATAGTACCTCCATGTTGAGACATCCATTACCCTAATAATATGCGGATTAACAAAATCTAGTCGTTTATACAGTTCTTCCCATTTCTCATCGGTCATTAGAAATCCCCACTCCGCCTCGTTAGAGTCTGCATGTGGATACGCGGACCACTGTACACCATGACCAATAAAAGGAAAATCTAATCT
>NZ_VSDQ01000409.1:312043-486780 GCF_008085455.1 Seonamhaeicola marinus
GTTACATCTACCTCTTTATGTTTTTTATTTACGCAATAGGTTAGTGTAAGCCCCAATATTATTAAAGCGCCATACGCCAGGAAATGAATGCCTTTTTTTATCATTTTGATTTTTTCAATTCGTCAAGTAATTCATTAATGTTACATGTAGCCAGACCTATATATTTATCTGCTGCCCCATAATATACATAAAGTGTGTCATCAATAATCATATTACCTGTAGGGAAAACACAGCCTTTATAGTACCCTTCAATTTCATAATCATGTTCTGGCTCCATAATCCAGTCTTCTAACCTACCAATAACTTTTGTTGGGTCTTCTAAATCTAAAAGTGCCGCTCCAGCACGGTAATATCCTAATCCTCCATTTTCAACACCATGATAAATTATTAACCAACCATCTTTAGTTCTCAAAGGAGGTGTACTTCCTCCAACCTTTTCTTCCCAAGTACCTTCTCTTCCAGCTATTAACATTGTACTTTCTTCTTCCCAAACCATTAAATCATCTGAAAAACGAATCCAAATTGCTGGTTTGTTTGTACCATATGCCTCTCCTATCCACTCTTTTGGTCTATGTAGCATCGCAAATTTCCCATTAATTTTTTCAGGAAATAAGATAACATCTCTATCATCTAAATTAGACGTGGTTATTCTTCCTAAACGTTTATAATTTTTGAAATCCTTAGTAATTGCTAACCCAGAATTTGCTATGTTTTTTTTATAAACTAATGGTGTGTCTTCACCTGATTCTGGTAATAAGATAACATCATGAGCAAACTTCCAATATTGTCCTGGAGGAAAAGGTCTGTACGCATAAGTTACATAATATTCATCTCCAAATTTTACAATTCTTGGATCTTCTACTCCACCCATATCTGGTCCATCAACACTAGGTGAAAATATAGGTTCATTAGACATTCTCTCAAAGTTCACTCCATCTGAACTTTCTGCTAAACCAAACCTTATATAATGTTCCTCATCATCTCCTGCTGCTCTGTACAACATTGTAAATTTGCCATCTTCATACCATACTCCAGGATTACAAACTACTATATTCTCCCAATAGTTATCTGGATTTGGGCTAAAAATTGGATTCTTTTCGTGTTTTTTTAAACGTATTACACCTACACTATTTTTTTCAATAGTATTCATTCTATTCTATATTTTTAATTACTTGGTTAATCTTTGATTGAAGACACATTAATCCATATTGGTAAATAACACAAAGGATTCTCCTTGTAGAGTCATCTCTTCTCCTTCTTGAAAATTTAATACAACATTGTTTTCTGATGGTACGGCAAATCCATTGCCATCTACTTCTCCAACAAAAGAGCCATCTGCATTCGACTTATAAGTATACTTATTAGCAGTTAGACCACTTAATACATCTGATTTTAAAACAATGTCATAAGTTGCATAATGTGAATTAACAATGGCTACAGTATATTTTCCATTATAAACGCCTACTACAGCTCTTACACCTTTTTTGTTTGGTAGTTCTACATTGTGTATTTCGCTGCCAGCAGGAAAATACCTTGTTAATAAAGACACTGGATAGAAGTATGGGCGAATATTTTCATCGGCAGCATTACTAGTAAGTTCTTCTCCTAAAATATTCCAGAATCCCCAACGTTTAAGTGCAGTGGTCTGGTAATCGCCGTTATCTGGACTGTTGTACATGGCATCATCCATATTCCAAACTAAAGCGCCAGAGTAACCTTCTCTCATCGTTTGAATTAAAGCATCTGCCATATCAATGCCATAAAAGGCCTCATATACCATCATATTAGAATCTTCTCCTGCAAAAGGATCATTAGCTATAGCTTCTTCGTTCTGTCTCTTTAATTCTGCATCGACCTCATCATATTTAAAGCCTATTTCTCCTAAAACAATTCGTTTTCCTTCTGGAGTTACTTTTTTGTATGCTCTTAACATATCACTGAATTCACCATTACGAATTAACTGTTGTTTTGGATACACATGAATATCATAAAGCCCTACATTAGCTCCAAAATCGTTGTGGGTATTGGCAATCCACTCAGTTTGACTAGCTGTATTAAAAACGGCAATATCTGGACCTAAAAGCTTTACTCCAGATAAGGCATATTTTGCCATTTCAGCTAAGTAGGCTATCTGAACGTCTCTGTAGATTTCATAACTGCCTTGTGTAGAAGCCCAATCTCCATTAGGTTCGTTTATAATATTTATGGTTTTGATTACGGTGTATCCTTTTTCATTTACTAAATGATTTAAGAATTTCACGGAATTTGCAATCCAATCCATGTCTATTATACTGATATCTCCAACGGATTGGTGTCCCCATTCGCCATAGGTTATCTCAATATTTCTGCTTTGCGCATAGTCCAACATTTTAAATAATGATTTGGTTTTTGTAACCTCATCATAGGTACCGTTGTTGTCATAAGACCATCCAGAATTAGTCATTATTCTTAAAAAAGGTGGACGCATAAAGTCAATTCTTTCAAACATCTTGTTCCAGTCTGCATCGCTTAAGGTTTCTTGTCCTAACCACGTTTGCACTAAGTCATAACCTCCCCATTGTGCTCCATTACCAACAAAATTGTTGGAGACAACTTCTGAGGTTATATGTATTTCTCTATTTGCTTGTACAGCTTTATTTATGTCATCATTCAAATCATTATCATCACAGCTGACTAAAACCAGAAGCAGCGAAAACAATATGGTAATCATATATTTTAATTTATTATTCTTCATATTTTCAAAACATATTTAATAATCTCAAAAGCAGGGTTGTGCTTTGAGAATTCTATTTTTTATTTACTTAAGTTATACCACATTCTTTTAGTCATGTGGGCTGTTTCTTCATAGCTGTAGTTTTGCACACCCCAATCAAATTGATCTGCTAAATATTCCACATCTGTAGACAAGGCAATTGTAGTTCCCGTTTTTACCTCCAAGGTTAAAACGAAATCAGTTCCACCACCATCTGTAATAGTAACTGTTTCTCCATCTAAAATCCAAGTACCAGTTCCTGTTGGCACTTTTCTATATCTGCTATTAAAATCTGTTTCTGGCCAACTAGCGTCATCAGATACAAAATTTCCATACTCCCCGTCTGCACCCGGATTATTTTCATAAGTTCCGTATGGTCTATCTTGAGCATCTTTTCCAATGACTACAAAAGTTATTGTATTATCTAACTCTGTAGATGCGTTAGGCAAATAGTTTGTTAGTAATTCATTTTTCTCCCAGCCCCAGCTTTCCCAGGTAAATAAATCGGCGTAAACACCAATATCATCAATAGACCATGTTCCAGCTATAGAAACATCGCTTACATCTATGTCTAGTTCTAGATTGATAGTCCAGACTACGGCTTCGCCAGCCTCTGAGGTTACGGTTATTTCTGTACTGTAATCTCCTGAGAAGTCTAAGGTTTGTCCAACTGTTTTATCAGAAGATGCTGCGAATGAGATACCTAAATCTGTAATTTCAATTGCCGAAATATCAGCCCCATTATCTTCTATTACCACCGTAACGGTTTTGTTACCTCCATCTATTGTAGCATCTCCTACTTGATTGGCAACCGTTAAGGATCTGATATCATTACCAGTTTGCGGCACATAGTCTCTAGTTAATCTATACCACATAGATTTAGACATATGCGCTAACTCCTCGTAGGCCCATGCTTGTACCCCCCAATCGAATAACTCTGGATGGTATGGTAACTCACTTTTTATTGCTACTTCACCAACATCTGTAAACACTTCTAAATCTAATTCATGAACTATTCTATTTTCATCTGTAATAATTACTTTATTACGCTCAAAGTCTCTTAGCCAAGTACCTGACCCTGTTGGAATTTTTCTAAATCTGTCGTTGAAATCCCATCCTTGGATAGCATCTCCAAAATTTCCATAAAGGCCGTCACTACCAGGTTTATGTTCGTAATTACCAAATGGATTTCCATTTTCATCGGCTCCTTCTACAGTAAAGCTCAGTACGTTATTTAATTCTGGTGATAATTCTGGTAGATAATTATTAATTTTTTCGTATTTCTCCCATCCCCAGCTTTCCCAGGTCCACATATCTGCATACAATCCAATTTCACCAATGTACCAGTCTCCTTCTAAATCGGACACAAATGGTAATAGGGTAACTTCCCAGTTTAAAGTTTCTCCTGCACCAGATACAATTGAAATTGTACTCACGCCACTTGAAAAATCTAAAGTTGTTCCTACAATATTTGGTGTTGAAGCTCCATAAGACAGTTCTATATTCTTAATTTCTACCTTAGTGATATCTGCAATATTTGCTTCCTTGGCAAATATTTTGATTTTAGCATCATCAAAATCTCTTTCAATAACGGCCGTTCCTATTTGTCCTTCAACTAAAATTGAAATGATATTACGCTCTTTCTGCCAACCAGTTCCCTCAATAGTTTCAAGAGGGTTATCGGTACAAGCCACCATGAATAGCGACAGTACAATTAAACTTATTTGATATAACTTTTTCATTTTTCTTATTTTTAGTTGATGTTTGGATTTAAATCAATCTCACGTTGCGGAATTGGATAAAAAGACACTGCATTTGGTGATAAGCCTGCGGCTTGAAATACTTCGGACTGCACCATGTTTTTACGTCTTAAATCCCACAAACGGTCACCTTCATACGCCAGTTCTCGTTGACGTTCTTCTATCACAAGCGCTCTAAATTCTTCCTGTGATAAACCTCCTAGGCTAGCTAATTCACTAACGCCTGCTCTATTTCTTATTTGATTGTAATGTACAAGCCCGTCTGCATTTGCAGTAGCTTCGGCATAAACCAATTGAATATCTGAATATCTAATTAAATAAGGTCTGGTACTTGTTTTATCACCTTCAAATTCTGGATCTATATATTTTCTTGTGAAAGGGTATTGCACTGTGCCATCTCCAATAGTTCCTAAGAATGTTCCGGTTTCATCATAAACTTCAGAAACTATAAGTTCATTTCTACGTTTATCGTCCACTTCATAGGAGGTAAATAAATCATCTGTAGTTTGGAATACGCTCCATCCATCATGTGTTGCAGAAAATGAATCATCTGTATTTCTAAGATAAACGGTAGCTCCGCCAATCCAAGGAATAAAATATTTTGAGAGTTTTGAATAATCGCCCTCCTTTGTCCCCGATCTATCCATTGATAAAATGAAGATATGTTCTGGTCCGTTAGGGGCATTTACATCATAAATATTCTGTAAGTTGTTATCATGGTAATATTCACCTTGAGTATTTAAAACAGCTCCTGAATATTCGGCTGCTTTAGCATATAAATTATCTACACTCTCTGAAATGGCATTATAATTTGGCACTCCACTTTCTTTAGCTGAAGCTGCAAATAAATACACCTTTGCTAACAATGCTTGGGCTGCCACTTTATCTGCTCTTCCAACTACTCGATTTACTTCTAGATAATCTATTGCTGTTGTTAAATCCTCTATTAGAAAATTGTAAACTTCTTCCATATCGGCAGGTAACACCGCCGTTGTTTCATCTAACCTATCAATTAAAGATCTTTGCAGTGGGGCTAAACCAAATGCTTTAACAACATTAAAGTGATTGTAAGCCCTTAAGAATAAAGCTTCACCCAAAAGGCGTTTTTCGTCGGCTTCATTAAAGCCTCTTCCTTCCACATTTTCAATTACGGCATTGGCTCTATTTATTGCTATGTAAGCAGATCTATAGAATTGCAATAACAAATCATTTTGCGAACTTACTTCCCAGTTTACAAATTCTTGTGCATCTGCACCTTCATCTGGTTTTACGACACAATTGTCTGAACTTAATTCTGCCAAGTAAAATGTTACTGGAGCATAACTTACTAAAGTAAGCGCATCATAGGCGTAAAGTACTGATGCCTCGGCGTCTTCCAAACTTTTATAGAAGTTCTCATCGGAGTAAAAACCTTCTGGCTCCACATCTAAACTCTCACAGGACACTAGCCCTATTGCAAAAGTTAACCCTAATATTATATTTCTAAAATTCATTTTTTTCAATTCGTTTATTGTTGTAAATGCTTGTCTAGTCATAACCAAAGATTAAAATGTAAATTCTAAACCTAATGTCCAGTTTCTCAACCTTGGGTAACCTCCCCAATAAATACCATTTTCACCTATTTCGGGATCATAACCTTCAAAATCTGTTATTGTAAATAAGTTCGTTCCGTTAACAAACACTCTACCTCTTTTAAATAGTTTAGGTAAATCGAAGTTATACCCAACGGTTAAGTTTTGAAGTCTCACAAAACTTCCTTCTTCTATAAACCAATCTGACATTAAAAGGTTTCTGCCATCTCGTAAGCTTGGGTAATTGTTTGTTAAGTTATCTTGTGTCCATCTTAATGGTGTATTATTTGGTTCTCCAAATCGTTTTGTATTGAAGATATCTTGTCCAAAAGTTCCATTAAAGAATAGTGAAGCATCAAATTTCTTATATCTAAACTGTAGATTTAAACTTGCAGAAAAATCTGGATTAGGGTCACCAATTATTGTTCTATCTCCTTCATCTATAACTCCATCTTCATTTAGGTCTACATATTTAAATTCACCTGGCTGCGCTAAATCTCCTGTTAAACCAGAAGCCAATCCATCTGCTTCTGATTGCACTATGCCATCTACTCTATATCCATAAAATACATTGATAGGTTGTCCTACTGCCAAAATATTTGGCACAGCTCTAAACGCTTCAACTGTGCTGCCTGAGAATTCGTACTGCATTCCTGTTAAAGCATCCGTGTTTAAACCAGATGATAATGCATTTCCTAGGCTAACTACTTCATTTTCATTTTTAGAGAAAATAAAGGTTCCGTTTACTCCCCAATCATCATTATTAATAATTTTTCCGTCTAAAGTAATTTCAAAACCTCTATTTTCAATTTCACCATCATTAACCCACATTCTGTCATATGATGAAGAAGGTGAAATTAACCGCTCGCGCAATAGGTCATCTGTATATTTGTTATAGTAATCTAGTGTTACATTTAAACGACGTTTAAAAAACGAGAAGTCAGCTCCAATATTAAATTGTCTTGTTGTTTCCCATTTTAAATCTGGGTTCGGGATACCGCCCCAAATAAATTTTCCTGTTTGACTGTCTTGACCCACTGCATAACCCGGACCAATTGTAGTCTGCCAACCTCCGTTAACAAAATATTGATCTTGTCCGTATCTACTGTTTATTAAATATGGTGAAATACCTTGGTTACCAGAGATACCAAAACTTGCTCTTAATTTTAATTGATCAAATACATTTAAGTCTTCAATAAATTTCTCATTATGCAATTTCCATCCTAGTGCTCCCGAAGGGAAATATGCCCATTGGTTATTAGAGCCAAATTTTGAAGACCCATCTGCACGCATGGTAAATGTTACCAGGTACTTATCATCGTAAGTGTAATTAAAACGTCCTAAACCTGAATATAAAACAGTTTCGGTAAGCCCATTTGAAACAGATTGCTGTTCAGGATTACCTGAAGCTAGGTTACCGCTTCCTAAAGATTCGTTTAAAAAGTCAAATGCTCTTAAATTAGAAGTCCTTGCCTCATAATATTGATAGGATACACCTCCCATAGCAGTTACCTTATGCTTTTCATTAAACAACTTATCAAAAGTTAGGAAAGACTCAGCCACGGTTTCATGACTATCCCAATTGCTTATGCCTCCGGAACCATTGTTAAATGTACCGTCTAAAGTGTAAATTTTAGGATTGTAAAACTCATTAATTGAACGCCTATATTTATAATTTAACTGTGTTTTAAACTTTAATGAAGGTAATAGTTGTACATCTACATATGCTGAACTTATTAAGTCTAAAAATCTAGTTTCATTACTTCTATTTTCTGTTAAGGCTACTGGATGAGAAAAATCCTGAACGCCCACTAAGAAGTAATCTTTTGTAGGATCATTGTCTTCATAAACTGGAAAAATTGGGTTTCTCCAGTAGGCCAGACCTCCATTATTGTTTTGCTTTCCTTTAGAGTAAATTACATTTGCACCAACTGTTACCTTATCATCAAATAATTTATGGGCAATGTTTAAATTTAGGTTTAATTTGTTGTAATCGTCTTCTATGTAAACCCCTTCATTAGTATAATATGTTGCACTTAAACTAAACTGAGTTCTATCTGTTTGACTTCTTACAGCTATGTTTGTATTATTTGAAACAGGATCTCTAAATACTACATCATCCCATTTTGTGTAATATGGCCATGTGTTATTTTTCAATTCACTTAAAGAAGGATAGTACACACCGTTTGCATCTTCTGCGCCTATGTATAATGGAACAAAGCCACCGTTAATTCTAGATTCATTACTTAATTCTGCCATTAAAGCAGGATCTCTCCAAAGGTTTAAGTCTGAGGTAAAGCTTGAAAAAGTGTTTTGCTGAGAAACGGTTACTTCGGTTGTATTTCTTGACCCTTTTTTAGTGGTAATCATAATGACACCGTTAGCACCTCTAGAACCATAAATTGCTGAGGCCGAAGCATCCTTTAACACCTCCATTGAGGCAATATCTTGAGGAGAAATCTGTTTTAAATCTCCAGCAGTTCCTATCGGAAAACCATCTACAACAACTAAAGGATCATTACCGCCTCTTAAGGAACTACCTCCTCTAATTCTTATTACGGAACCAGCACCTGGATTATCCGATGGCGATGTTACTTGCACACCAGCAACTTGCCCTTGCAGTAAACCATCAACAGAATTGGCAGGTTTAGCAGGAATATCATCCATATCTACTGAAGCTACAGAACCAGTAAGATCACTTTTTTTAACCGATCCATAACCAACAACTACAACTTCATCTAATGTAGAGACATCTTCTTTTAATATAATGGATAAATTTGTATTGTTCCCTATAGTTAAAATCTCCTTTAAGAATCCAACATAAGAAACCTCAATAATAGATTTTTCATTAGCAACTTTAATTTGAAATCTTCCGTCAAAATCTGTAGTTGTACCATTACTAGTTCCCTGCTCTAGTATAGTTGCACCTGGTAAGGGTTGCCCTGATTGATCTGTTACCACTCCTCCTACATCAATTTGACCATATGAAGCTGTAAGGCTAAACATAATCATAATAGCAGATAACAGCCATAATCGGTTTGTCTTATTCATTTAGTTTAATTTATAGAGTTAATTGTTAAGCCAAAATTACCCAACAACATTCCTGTTTAATGATAAAATAATGCTCAATGCTATGCATTTTTTGAATTATTATTAATTTTTGAATCAAATTCACGACTTATCATTATTATATGATTAAATAATTATTAATTTTATACATAGTTTTACATTTCTCGTTTCTCCTTTTCCTAATAGTTTATAATGAAGTCAATTAAAGAAATAACACCTATAAAATCTGACGATCCTTTTGTTATTTTGAAGCATAAAAATGCTTTGTTTGACTATCCTCTACATTTTCATAATGAATATGAACTTAATCTAATCACCAATTTTAAAGGTAGTAGAACCGTTGGTGATTCTAATGAAAAAATAGAAGGTATAGATTTAACTTTATTAGGCCCAGAATTAAAACATGTCTGGAAATCTGATTTTGCCATAAGTAAAGCAGGTGTTATTACTATTCAGTTTCAAGAGCACTTCTTACACTCAAAAATAATGAGTTATTCTGTTTCAAAGGATATAAAAAAATTATTAGAGTTATCTAAGCGGGGGATTACTTTTTCTAACCCTACTAAAAACATAATTCAAGAGAAAATGGAGTCTATTGAGGGTAATGAAGATTTTAAATCGCTTTTAACTTTCTTAGAAATATTGCACATTCTTTCTATATCAAAAGATGGTAAGGTTCTTAGTAGTCCGCAGAGTGCAAATTATAGTCAAAAAAGAGAAAGCAGACGTATTTCTTTAATTATGAATAAGGTAAAGCTTAATTATAAAAAACAAATAAAGTTATCTGATGTAGCCGATATGGTTAATATGTCTGAATCTGCTTTTAGTCATTACTTTAAAAAAAGAACGGGACAAAGTTTTACGAGTTATTTATTGGATTACAGATTGGGCGTTGTTACCAAGTTACTTACCGAAACTAACATGACTATAAATGAAATATGTTACGAAGCTGGGTTTAATTCCTTATCTAATTTTAATAGAGCATTTAAGAAAAAACACAGTATTTCTCCTAAGGAATTTAAGCTTAACTATCATAAGGAAATCATGCGCTAAGGGAAATCACCTATTGACTAGCACTTGCTATGTTTTGAAAGTCCCTTAAAATACCCTCCAATTCAAAGACATATTGCTTATTAGCGCCAGCTCTTTTTGCCATGTCTATAGTTTTGTTCATGTAGTAGATAGCCTTTCCATGGCTGTTCAATTCAAAAAGAGCAATAGCTAAAGACCTACCTGCTTCTAATCTGGTTGGTAAGGTGTAAACTTTATTGATAAAAGCGCGTTCAGAAAACTCTTTGGCCAATTCTAAGTTTCTTAATTCTTTATTTGGGCAACTTAGTAATAAGGAGCCATAAGCCTCTTGAATATCCGAATCATTAGGCGTATTTTCTAAAACAGTTTTGTATAACCAGATTGCCTTTTCCCATTTTTGATTCTTTGTATAATACGTTCTTAAGTAATTAATGATAAACTTTTTTTCTGGATTGGCTTTTAGCGCCTTTTCATAATGTTTAACTGCTACTTCTGCCTTTTTTTCTCTTTGAGCTAAAATTCCTTTGAACACATGAATATCTTTATATAAAGGCGCTTGTTTCTCTAATTTACTTAAATATAGTTTTGCTTTGGCTATATCCTCTGTTTTTAGAAATAAAAATATGGCTGCACTTTTTACTTCTGGGCTATTAGGGTGTTTTTCTAGTAATTCATTAATAAGCGAAACTGCCTTATCTTTCATGCCCAGTTTCTCAAAATACATTCCAGCTAATGTAGCTTTTGCAGAGGCATTAGTACCATTAATCTTTTCTGCAATTTTGAAATAGTTAAGTGTCTCCTTTTTGAATCCTTTACTTGATAAACCTACACCAACCTCAATAATCTCTTGATAATTATCTTTAAAGTGGCGCACATGTTTTTCCAATAAAGGTAATGCTCTATTAGTAGCATTCATATCAATATAATGCTTGATACCTTTTGAAATTAAATATTTACTATTTGGAATACTTTCTAGGCCTAAATTTAAAAGTTCCAAAGCCCAATGCGAATTACTACTTCTTATGGCATCATCAATCTGTTTTAGCAAATAAGTTTCAGATCTAGACTTTAAGCTTAAAGCGTCTACGAGCGTATCTACAGGAGACATATAGATATTCAAATCATTAGCCCTATTCGAATAATATGTTCTTAATTCCTCATTGCCTAATTGCCCATAAATATTACTTAACTGCCTGTAGGCTGGTCCGAAATTAATATTTTCTTCTACCAGTGTTTTTAGTTCTTCTATACCTTTATCAGTCTTAGAATTATTGGTATATAATTTTGATAATTGTAGCCTTGCATAAAGTGGTAATGGAAAGTACGCCGTACGTTTTGTATTGGAATACGCAAATTGCGATTTATTAAAACCTGAGATTTCTTTAAGAATCTGTTCTGCTTTTTTTATAGAGTCAAGTTGTTGGTAACTCTCTCCCAAATAATACAATGTCATATGAGATTTGGGATTAACCTTTAATACGTCTTTGAAATGAGTAATGGCATCTTCAGAGTTACCTTGTTCTCGTTTTATACAGCCTAAATAATAATTCCATTTCCAATCTTTGCTATCTTGGGCTATTGCTAATTCATAACAGGCTTCGGCTTCTTTAAAGTAATTGTTTGCATGAAACACCATTCCTAAAGCACCAATATTCTTAGCTGAGGTATTATTCTTAACATTCTGAAAAGCTTCTGAAAAGCTCTCATTAAGGGCAAATTCGGCCTCACCTAACTGGGGTAGTTCTGGCAACTCAGAAATAAGTTGTTTTTTTCCATAAAAACTCAATCCCAAATAGATCAAAACAGCGATTAAAATAAGAGTTAAAGAAATAAAAATAGATTTGTTTTTAACCGCCATTTGTATCAAAAGTTTTATTCATTAATAATGAGCTACTAAAATAGAAAAAACATCAAAAATAAAAGCTAAAACACATGTAAAAAAGCAGCTTAAAACCCCAGTAAATCTGGTTATTTTCGTAATTTTACAATACGCATTCTGCTAACTAAAAATATCCGACTTTTGATTCGAAAAAAAACAGCCTTTAATTTCATGATTTTCTGTATTACCTGCAGTTTCTGTTTATTACAGAATTGCAAAAATAGTAATGAAACTTTGGCATTAGAAAATGTAAAAAAGGGACAGGAATTATTTAACACTGTTGGTTGTGTTAATTGTCATTCTTTGGATAATAAAAAGCTGTATGGACCAGCATTAAAATATACCATGGGAAAGCAGGTTACTGTTCTAAGAGATAGTACTGAACTTAGTGTAACTGTTGATAGGGATTACATAAAAAGAGCCATTTCTAATCCTAACTTTGAAAAACGTATTGCCTTTAAAAATAGTACAATGGCTAAAACTACATTGACACCATTAGAGATTGATTTAATCACTGAATACTTAATAGCAGCTAGCGATGAAAACGCACTAACCAATTAATTATGAATATTATAAAGTTAAACCTTAAGCTTAAACACACATATATAATTCCATTCTACTTAATTTGTGTTCTATGCTATACTTGTAAGTCTGATAAAAAAGAGGCAAAGCCTAAGGTTACAACGGAAGTTAAAGATAAAAGTCCTGAGCTGTTTTCTAAAGTATCAATTGGTAAAAGCTTTAACGAACCTCCTCAAATTTCTCATTTAGCGGCTAATGATATTGATGATGATGGGTATCTAGATGTTATAATTTGTGATATAAAAAACGACAACATTTCTTTAATAAAACAAAGTTCGAATAATCAATTTACGGAAACCATTTTATCTGAAGATACGAACATACCAGCGCATGTTCAAGTTTTGGATTTTGATTTAGATGGCGATAAAGATTTAATTGTTGCCGGATTAGGAATGCTATTTCCAAATAATGATAAAATTGGATCTGTTATACTGCTTGAAAATGACGGTCATTTAAATTTCACCAAGCATATAGCTGCTGAAAATTTAGCCCGTGTAGCAGATGTTAGAGCAGGAGATATTGATGGTGATGGTGACATGGATTTAGTTACCGCTCAATTTGGATATGATGATGGTCAGACCTCCTGGATTGAAAACCTAGGTAATTGGTCATTTAAAAACCATAGTCTTCAAAATGTATCTGGTCCCATTAATGTAGAACTTGTTGACATTGATTCTGATAATGACTTAGATATTATCTCTCTGGTTAGCCAAGAATGGGAAGAAATTTATTGTTTTACCAATGATGGTAAAGGTACTTTTGAGTCAAAACTATTATGGGGCTCTAGCAATGAAGACTTTGGTTCTAGTGGCATATCTATTTCAGATATCAATAAAGATGGAAAACCCGATGTGCTTTATACTAATGGTGATGCATTTGATTACATCCCACCACTTCCTAGACCTTGGCATGGTATTCAGTGGTTAGAAAACCAAGGCGATTTAAAATTTAGATACCATAGGGTTTGTGATTTCCCTGGTGCTTTTAGTGCTCGAGTTATTGATTTTGATAAAGATGGTGATGAAGACATATTTGCCGTTAGCGGATTTAACTATTGGGAAAAACCAGAAGCAGAAAGTCTCATCTGGTTAGAAAACTCTGGAAATAACGCCTTTAAAAAACATACCATTGCAAAAACCCCAACACATTTGATAACCATGGAAATTGGAGATTTTAATAATGATGGATTTAAAGACCTTGTAACAGCAGGTGTTTATGTTTATCCTCCTTACGATAACATAGATCGGGTTACGCTTTGGTTAAATAAGGGCGCTACAAAATAAAAGAACCCCGAATTTCTTCAGGGTTCCAAAACTAAACAAAACTAACTAAATAATGTAAACTTCTAACAAAGTTCGCTTAGTAGTATCTTAACTATTATTATTTAGTAAATTGTTATTGCCACTCTTCAGTGATTAATTCTGTATTTCTATAAATAAGTTCCTCACTTACTGTGTGCACGTCTCCGTTATCATCGGTATAATTATACTGTAACGTAAAGTTTCTTGTAGCTGCATCATAAGATCCTGTACCACTTAAATTAGTAATACCACCGGCTCCATCAGATAAGGTTACCGCTCCATTATCATCAATTGCCATTTGCATACTACGTCCTGATACTGCAGGATTCCCTGCATAAGGTACATTAAGCATGTCTTTAGCAGTTGTTGTTAATAGCATATCTTCATTGTCTACTAAATCGGTTTCAGAATAACTTGCAACTGTATTATCTTGCGTATTCGTATCTGTTCCTTTTAAATAGTACCAACCGTGATATTTATTATAGTAACGCACTACCACAATTGAGTAATGTTTATCTTCTAAAATAGAATCTGTTGTAGTAGTAACTAACTGAAGTGGAATTGCATAGTTGTTACCTACAGCTAGATTGTCATTTAAAAACAAGTCTTTATCTAGTGTTACAGGTAAACCTCCTTTAAACTCTCCTTTTGGAATAATAAAACTACTTCCCTCTATAGTGTAATAGTTGTCTGGTAGTTTAGTTAATCCTGGGTAAGCGTTTAATAAGGTATCTTCTATTACAAAACCTACTTCTTCATTAACGTTATTTGTGTATTTACCACCTAATACAACACCTACTTCAAACCTTAAGTCCTCACCATCTGCATCTACTAAAGTACGCAGTGGAAACTGTCTTGGAAAGTATGTGGCAGTGTAATCAAAATCTGTTTTATAATCATCATAACACCCCTGAAATAAAAACAGAGAGGCTACAAAAATTAACAATGCTACTTTTTTCATAATCTTCATTTTTATAAATATTTTTTAATAACTACCATCCTTGATTTTGCGTTAAGTCTCCTCCTGTTTTTAATAATTCATTAAAAGGAAGTGGCCCATAAATCATGTAATCTTTAAAGCTTGGAGTAACAATAGCAGTTCTTTGATAATTTAAAGTTCCGGCATTGTTAGTAATTGTAATTCCAGAAACAGGTTCATTTAAGTTATCATCCCATCTTCTTAAATCAAAAAATCTATGACCTTCAAAACATAATTCTATTCTGCGCTCATTTTTTATAAGGTCTCTCATTTCTTCTCTTGAAGTAATTGAAGCTAAATAATCATCACTACCTCCAGAAGCAATACCAGCTCTTCTTCTAACTTCAGCAATAGCCTCTCTAGCAGACATACCATAGGTTACGTCATCTGGACCATTTGCTTCATTTGCTGCTTCAGCAAAGTTTAAAAACATTTCAACTTTTCTAAACACCGCGTTATAATGTTGGTCACGAACTATATTTCCTGGAACCAAGTTAGCACTACTACTAACCCATTTACGTAAATAGTATCCAGTTCTTGTAGCATTTTCTACTGTAACACCAGGTGCTCCAGGTGTATTATTACCTCCTACAAAAGTTTCAATAGTTTGGCCTTTAAATGTTTGGCCATTATGAATTACAGTCATGTAAAATCTAGGATCTCTATCTACGTACATATTATCTTCGTCATATCCACTCATGGCATCACCAATAGGGTAACCATTAGCCATTGGGAAGGCATCAACAAGATTTTGTGTAGGATTACATCTTCCACTACCTAAATGAGATGGTGGAAAGTTTCTAGTTTCAACTGCATTATCTCCATTGTTTGCTCCACTAACACGACGAAGGATTAACTCATCATTTACGTCATTATTAAAAAACGTATTGGAAATGTTATTTACATTGTAAATATCTGGTAAAGTAGCTCCCATTTGATCTATAACATCCTTTGCCGCCTGAGCTGCTTGAGCATATGTTGATGTACCAAATGAAGGGCTAGCTGCATATAATAAGACTCTAGATTTAAGTGCTCTACAAGCTACTGTGGTAGGACGACCAATATTATTATCTCCTAACACTTCATCATCTCCAGTGTATTCATCTAGTAAACCTGCAGCAAGTGCTTCATCAATATCATCAACAATTTGTTGCACACACTCTGCATATGTGTTTCTAGTTAAATTTAGTTCTCCCGTAATATCTAACGAAGTTGTAACTAAAGGAATTCCCATTAGTTGACCACTGGTATCTACACCTCCATATCTACGTAATAAATCAAAGTGCATCCAAGCTCTTAAAAAATAAGCTTCACCTCTTAGACGGTTTCTAAATGTTTCATCTAGAGTTTCATCAGATTTTAAATATACTACGGTTCCATCTAAACCAACTTCAATAAACTTATTAACGTTTTTAAGTTCATCATATCTTGCAGACCAAATATTTAGAGGGTTATTAAATGATGTATAAAACCCATCAATGGCAAGCATTCTAGTTAAATCACTGGCAATCTGATTTGAAATTGCATTATCTGTAGCTACATCTAGGAAATCTCCATCAAAACCTTCATAAGAAGACGGCATCGATCTATACCCGAATGTTAGAAGACCTTCAACAAAATTAGCATTAGCTAATAATTGATCTTCAGTTCTTTCGTTGGTTAACTTTGGTTCAAAATAATCTTCACATGAAGAAAACGATAACATCAGTACCAAAGCAACTAATACATTTTTCATCATATTTTGTTTTATAAAAACGCCAATTGGATTACCATTTGTGCTTTCTGTTATATGTTCTTTTTGCATAATTGTAACTTGTTTTTTAATAAGTTAGTTTTAAACCTAATGAAACAGTAGTATACATAGGGTAATTAGTAACACCAGCATTTAAATTTTCAGGATCTAAATCTTTAATTTTAGAGAATGTGAATAAATCATTTCCTCTTATAAATAGTTTTAGATTACTAGCGCCTAACTTCTTACTTACATCTTCATCAAAAGCATAACTTAATTCTGCAGTTCTAATTTTAAAGAAAGAACCATCTACTAACCAGTAAGATGAACCTCTATAACTATGAGATTGCGTTAAAGATGTTAATCTTGGAGAGCTTGCTCCCGATACAGCACCTGGAACAGCAGCTCCTAATGCTTGAACTGAGTATTTGTTCTCTCCAGTATTCCAGTAATATCTATTTGTTAAATATCTGTCAAAACCAGTGATACCTTGTCCAATTACAAATAACTCAAAACCTTTATACTCTAAATTTAAATTAAGTGCATAGTTAAATCTTGGTGTTGAATTACCAATAACTCTTCTATCAAATTCGTTAATAACATTATCTCCATTATCATTTACTATATCTAGTAACTTAATATCTCCTGGGATAACATCTCCTAAAGAGGAGGTAACTCCATGACTAGCTATATCTGCATCGTCTTGGTATAAACCGTCTGCAACATAACCAATTATAGCATCCGAAGCTTGACCAGTTCTATTTAGGTTGCTGTAAATATTAATTTCGTCAAAGACTTCATTTACTGCTTTAGAGTAAATTAAATTAGCTCCTAAAGAATATTTAAAATCTTTACCACCATTGCTATAGTTAATGCTTACATCTACACCTTTATTAGATACTTCATTAAAGTTACCAATTGGCTTTAATTGACCAGTGTAATCTGGTATTGCATTATTAAGTACTATAGGAATACCTGTTCTTAATTCGTTAAAGTAGTTAGCTTCTAAAGCAAGTTTATTATTAAATAATCTAGCCTCAATTCCAACATTTATTTCTCTTGATTTTTCAAAAGTTAAATCAGGATTTCCAATTTGTCCCGCTCTCCAAGCAAATTCTTGAACGGCATTTCCAGGACCAAACCTAAATCCGCCGCCACCTTGATAAAAATCACGGTATAATAAATAATCTACAGAAGAATCATACCCCATAACACCAAAAGAACCTTTTAACTTTAAGAAATTAATTGATTGGCTATCTTTTAAGAAGTCCTCATTAGAAACAATCCATCCAAAACCACCGGCTCCAAATAATCCCCAACGGTTATCTTCAGTAAATCTATCTGATCCCATGTAAGACGCGCTACCTTCAATAGTATACTTCTTATTGAACATGTAATTAACACGTGCCCCAAAATTCATGTTCTTGTCATCTTGCTGTGTTGTTGGACCATCAAGCGTAGACTTTCTGGTTAATGTTTGTCTAAATCCAGATAAATTAATCTGTAAATCATTTAGACCCCAAGATCTTTCAAAATCTATTGTTCCAACAAGACCTAAATTCTGTAAGGAATCATCACCTTGTCTAACTTCACCAGACTGAAGTACATCTGTTCCAATTCTAGTACCATCTGATGGATCGATTCTAGAATATGATAAATTTTTACCAATAGAAATATTGTTATAAAAATCGAATGTAACATATCCACCAAAAGAAAGCCCTTTAACCAAGTTATCTAAATCGAAATCTAGCCCAAAGTTAGTTTGTGCATAATAATTCTTGGTGTTAACATAACCAGATCTGGTTAACTCCCCCATTAAGTTTGTTCCAACTCTTGGACTCCAACCTAAATTATCTGTATCTCCAACTTCACCAGCCCAGATTGGATAATCATTTGGACGATGCGAAGAAAGAGTGTTAAAAAACTCGCCATTAGTAATGTTAGCTCTATCCCATATATCCATTCTTCCAGCAATATCTAAAAAGGCTGAAACCGTATTATTTACTTGATAGTCTAAGTTACTTCTAACATTTAATCGGTTGAATTTTTGAGTTTGACCTACCTTTTCTAAACCATCTTCTCCAATAAATCCAACGTTTAAGAAATACTTAGTTCTCTCATCTCCTCCCCTTAACTGGGCATTTATTCTTTGGAAAGTTGTGCTCTTCTTTAAGAAGGTATCATAATAATCAACATCTGGAAATAGTGTAGATGGACTATTTTCATAATTGTTTATTTGCTCATCTGTATAAATAGGATCAAAACCGTCATTAATTCTTGCTTGATTATAAAGTCTAGCATACTGTCCTGAATTTAGGTATTCTGGTAAAACTGTTGGTCTTTTTAATCCAGACTCAACAAAAAATTCTACTTTCTTCTTTCCTTCATATCCTCTTTTAGTAGTTACCATAATTACACCGTTAGCAGCTTTACTACCATACAGCATTTTTGCAGTAACATCTTTTAAGATTTGAATAGTTGAAACTTCATCTATTGAAATACTTGCTAAAGCTCTGTTTGCAATACCATCAATTACAATTAATGGTGCATCATTTCCACCTCTTGAAATACCTCTTATGCGCATCCAAGTCGTATCAAAACCAGGAGAACCAGATCCTTTATTTACAATTAAACCTGGAGCAAGTCCTACTAAAGAAGACTCCACATTATAATCTGAAGTATGAGACATATCTTCAGCTGTAATCACATCAACCGCACCAACTAATCTATCTTTACTTATCTCACCAAAAGGTAAAATAACTTTATCATCGACACTGACTTTGGTTAATGAATCATTTAAATTCTGCTGTGCAGAAACAACACCCACGAAGGCTGTTAAAACCAGTAATATATAATATTTCATGTTTTTTAAATTTTATTTACCACCCTGGGTTTTGTTCAAACTGTGTCATAATATTCATTACCCTAGTTGGGAATGGATACCAATAATGTTTGTCTTCAAAGACCCTTAAGGCGCCTTCCATAGGCTTTTTATCATATACAACCTGTCCATTTACCATCTTTATGTCTGCTCCCCAAATGCCATTAGCAAAAACTTCTTTGGCAATCTTCCATCTTCTAATATCAAACCATCTGTGTTGTTCGTGATAAAGCTCTACGGCTCTTTCATTGTAAATACGTTGTTTAAACGTTTCTTTATCTGTAGTATACTTAGCTAAAACTGGTGGCATATTTGCTCTAGCTCTAACAATGTTTATTGCTTCTACTGCTGTTAAGGAAGATCCTGGAACTGCACCATTTGGCCCATAAGCTTCATTAGCTGCTTCTGCAAAATCTAAGTACAATTGTGGTACTCTTATATGCGGAAACATTCTAAACCAACCTCTAGCTCTATGCCATTTGTTACAACCTGGCCATTTATGTTTCTTACTATAGTAACCAGCCCAAATTTTATTCCTATTGTTCTCGTAATTGTAGTGCCATCCTCCTGGAAGTGCGTTAAGTGTTCTAGCAGCACCTGGTCTTGGATTTGGTAGTCCAGGATATAAATCATCTCCATGTACAGATACACTTGCTCTTAAACGAGGATCTCTATTGCTATATGGATCACTTGGATCAAAGCTACCGCTTGTCACAGCTTCTGGATCGTTTACATCATATCCATCTATAGTTTCAAACCAGTCCACTGCATTCTGAGTAGGTTGATTTTCTGCCAACCATCCTCCTGCAAATTGTGGTAAAAACCATCCTTGACCTGCTCTTCCTGAACCATTAGGATCTGTTCCTTGAGATAATGGCGCTTGAATTATAGCTTCTTTTGGGAAGCCACTTGTTCTACTTCTCCAGTTTTCAGTATACTCTGCCATTGTAAACATTTCATATCCTCCAGCAGGGAAACCATTAATAGCCTCTGCAGCAGCTGCTGCCGCTCTTTCTGCATATGTTGTGTTATACTGTTTTGAAGAAGATCCAAATGGATTTAAGTCTGGATTCATTAAAGGACTTGATGCATATAAAAGCACCATAGCCTTTGCTGCTCTAGCCGAAGTTTTTGTTACCCTTCCTTTGTTTTGATCATTCCATTGAACTGGTAAAAGGTTAATAGCTATATCCAAATCTGAAACCATCCAATCAGCTCCTTCAAGCCATGTTGGTCTTGGTTGATCAAAGTCTGTAGATGGGTCGTAAACCTCATTCATAATAGGAAAAGGACCGTACCTCTTAACAATAGTGAAGTAGTGCCATGCTCTTAAAAAATGAGCCTGCCCAACTATTTGATCTTTTAACTCTTGTGCTGTGTAACCTAATTCAGTAGGAAACTCTTCTAACTTATCAATATTTGCTAAAACATTGTTTACTGCTCTAATGGCAACAAAAGCCTTTGAAACCGGTTCTGCAGGAATATCATTTCCATTAAACTCTGCTCCAACATTATCATACGTCATACCTCCTAAATCTCTAAAGCCTGAATCTAACCAGTTTCCTGTATTCATTGCCCAATGTACTGGAAATTGTGTTCTAGAAATTTGCATTTCATCAGACATACATCCTATCTCACTAGACCAGTCTGTATCATTATATACATAGTTATGTATTAACCTTGTAGCTCTATCTAATGCCCCTCTTGTTGAAAAATAATCAGTAAAAACTTCTTCCGTACTAATTCCCAACTCTGGACTAACGTCTAAATACTCTTCACATGAAAGAGAAACCGTAGAAACTACTGTAAGTAGTAGTAATATTTTAAAATATCTTTTCATAATATTATGCTTTTTTTGATTATTAATTCCTAAAAAGATAATCTAACCCCTAGGTTATATCTTTTTGTAATAGGATACACTATCAATTGATTTTGCTCTGGATCAAAATGGCTTGGTAAATCTGACCAAGTTGCTAGGTTGTTACCATTAACAAATATTTCAAACGAGTCGAAAAAGCCAATAGCATCTTTAGCTTTTTTACCCAATTGATATTTAACTTCTAAAGTCTTAAATCTTAAGAAATCTGCGGCTCTATTGGTATAAGTACTTAAAGGTCTGTCATGACCAGTATTTTGAGTACGTAATGCAGGGTGAACACCATCTGGATTATCAAAACTCCAAGCATCTCTTTGCTCATTGTTTAATAATTGGAAACCTAACATACCTGCTCCTGCCCACTCATACATATATGATTCAGCAAGGTTTTTTGAAATATCCCACATACCATTAAATAAGGCATTTACAGAAACTCCTTTGTATTTAAAACCAACTGTGAAAGCAAATGTCTTTGTAGCAAATTGAGGATTATTGATTGGCACTCTATCTAAGTCACTAATAATACCATCTGCATTGTAATCTACATAACTTAAGTTACCAGGAATAAGCGTGTCATCTGGAGCATATCCTGATGTTGGACTGTTATATACCTCATCCCATGATTGGTAAATACCATCATTAAGTAAACCGGCAGTCCAACCAATTGGCTTACCTTCATTACGCTGCTGTGGCGCGGTTGATGGTGCATCATCTTGAGCTACAATACGGCTCTCACTTATAGACATGTTACCTCTTAGGAAATACTCAAAATTCTCACTTACTTTATGATTCCATCGTAACTCAATGTCTACACCATGGTTTTTAGTTTCACCAATATTTGCAAAAGGCGTAACTGCTCCAAACCAAGGCGCTACAGTATTTCTTTGTATTAAAATATCTTTACGATTTTCTTGGAAAAACTCAATTGTAGATTGTAACTTATTGTTGAATAATCCCATTTCCACAGCTAAATCTTGTTTAACTGCAGTTTCCCAAGTATTACCAGGAACAGCAGGTCTTCCTTCTAAAAATAAGTTTCCATAATTAATTAAAGGATCTCCAAAGAATAATTGTGCTGTACCACCAGATCTTCCATCGTATTGAGAGATATATAAGAATCGGTTGTTTCCAATTCCTTTATCAGATCCAATTTCTCCATAAGAGTATCTAAGTTTTAAGAAGTTCATAAATTTTACATTCTCCTTAAACCAATCTTCTCTAGACACAACCCAACCACCTGCTAAAGATGGAAAGAACCCGTAACGTAATCCTGGTGCCCAGTTTTCATTACCATTATAAGCACCATTAAACTCTAATAAATATTTTGATTTATAGGCATAAGTAGCTCTACCAACCCAACTTTCTTCAAAACGAGGGAAGTTCGTTCCACTTTGAGCTCTTCTTCTACTAAAAAGTCCCATAGCCCCAATATCATGATCTCCAAAACTTTTATCATAATTCACTCTAAGTTCATAATACAAACTATTACTAGAACCAGTAATATTTTCTGCATTAACCGTTGGTGGGCCAGCAATAGCGTCTGGATCTCCATCTTGAATAAAACCTGTTAAATCTTCATTAGGATAATAGTACAAAACATTTTGTCTAATTAATCCGTTGTTATTTCCGTATTCTTGAAAGTAATTATATGAAAGTCTACCTTGTACTCTTAAATCTTTAGTAAGGTTTTGAACTAAGGTAAAGTCTGTATACAATGTAGTTGAACGGTCTCTCCATTGTCCTTCTCTTTCTCCTTTATAGAAGTTTGGATTTACTACCGCTCCTTCTTCCGTAGTTAATCTACCGTCTGGTAAAATTGGTTGTGGTCCAATTAAAGGCGTTTGCCAAATACGAGCAAATGTATTACCTCCTCCGGTAGTTATACCATTATTAGTTAATCGCGTTAAAGAGTTTTTATTAATAGTCTTAAAGTTACCTGATAAGCCAACTTTAAACTTAGTAGATTTACTAAAATTGAAATCTAAATTAGAACGCCAAGTGAATTTTCTTTGATATGTTCTTGGGTCAAAATCTTTTTGCTTTTCAAAATCAAAAATATCACCATCAAACTGATATCCTAAAGAAGAGAAATACGTTACAAAGTCGTTACCACCAGAAACATTTACGTTGTACTGCGAGTTAACACCCGTTTTTAATAATTCCTCAATCCAAGTAGTATAACTATAAAAGTCTCTATCTCTATTTGGATCTCTCCACATATCAATCTCACTTTGAGAATATAGTAAGCCATAGGCTCTATCATTCATTGCTGCTTCATTATACGCTTCTAGTGTAGTAGCAAAATCGGCATAATAATCGGTATCCATTGTAGGTTCTTTTAAACCCCAGCTACTAAAAAAGTTCACCTTAGTTTCACCAGCTTTACCTCTTTTAGTTGTTACAACAACTACCCCATTTGCCGCCTTAACACCAAATACCGCAGTGGCAGATGCATCTTTTAACACGGAAATAGATTCGATTTCATTTGGATCTAAATCATTAAAATCTCTTTCAACACCATCTACAATAAATAAAGGTTGGTTACCAGAGCCTCCAAATGTAGACTGACCTCTAATTAAGATCGTAGAAGCTGTAGAACCTGGCTGACCTGCAGCTTGTTGAGTAGATACACCAGGCATTATCCCTGTAAGTGCTTCAGATACTGTAGCTACAGAACCAGCTCTAAGAATTTCTTCTCCCTTTGCTTGGGTTACGGATCCTACAACTGTTTCCTTTTTCTGAGTACCGTATCCAACTACCACTACTTCATCTAACTCAGCTAAATTTTCTTTTAAAGTTATTTGAACATTTGCTTGTCCATTAACTGGTACTTCTTTTGGATCAAAACCAAGATATGACACCACTAAAGTGGCATTTTCGTTATTAACCCTAATGGTAAATTTACCATCAAAATCTGTTTGCGCTCCATTTGTTGTTCCTTTTTCAAGAACATTTGCTCCTGGTAAAGGTTGTCCATATTCATCAAAAACAGTTCCGGTTACTTGAAACTTTGTTTGCTCAACCGGTTTAGGTGTTTCTACTTTTACAGGCTCAATTATTGGTCTTGGTTTAAGTACTATTTGTTTATTAGACACACTGTATTTAATATCGGTATCATAAAACAACTGGTCTAGTACTTTTATAAGCGGCTTTTTGTTTGCTTTTACACTTACCCGCTTATTATAGTTCACATCGTCATCTTTATAAACGAATTTAAAATCGGTTATACTTTCTATCCGATTCAGCACCTTTTCTAAACTCACATTTTTTAGGTTTATAGTGACCCTTACATCTTCTGAAGTAGAAGGTCCATTAGCGTGAGTTTGAAACAAGGTAACAATTAAAAATAGTGCAGTAAATTTCATTTTTAAATTGCGTTGTAACAAAAAGAGAATAGATTCCCTTTGAATAACAAGGTTTTTCATTATTTTTATAGTTCTTTACGTTGGTTATTAATTAATCACGTCTTAAACCGGGTAAATGTGGCAGCATTTTCCGGTTTTTTTATTTGCATATAAGAGCGCAAATAAACATCGCAATCAAGTTGAATAATTTGTTAAATAGTGTAGTTTTCGTCTATGTCATAGTTTATTTAGTTTTAGTTAGTTGATAGTTATTGTTGTTTTATTGTTTGTTGTTTTTGTGGTGGTATATTGAATATTGAAATTGCTTTCAAATGTTTGTAGGATATAATCGATGGAAACATTATCAAAACTTGCAGTAAAAAATGTCTCGTTTAATTGATTATTATTACACTCGATAACAACATCATATTGTCTTTCTAATTTCTTTACTATATTTTTAAACAACTCGTGCTTAAAACTTACTGTACCGCTTATCCAAGAGGTGTACAAAGACACATCTACTTTCTCAATAGATATAGCCTTATCCTCTTTATTCATGGAAGCTAAGTGCCCTGGAGTTAACAGTGTTGCTTTTGCAGGTTCATAAACTTCTTCTTTATAAAGACTAACAGAACCTTCAACCAAAACAGTCTCGGCATTGAGGTCTTCTGGATAAGATGATACATTAAATTTTGTACCCAGAACTCTTACATTTACATCCTTTGCATTAACAACAAATGGATGTTTTTTATCTTCTGCTACATCAAAAAAGGCTTCTCCATTAATAAAAACCTCTCTCTTTTTACCCTTTAAAAATTTTACTGGATATTTTAAAGATGTTCCAGCGTTCAGTGTAACTTTTGTATTATCGGAAAGTACTATATCAAAGCGCTTACCATAAGGAACGGTTAACGTGTTATAAACAAGTTTATCTACTTTAGATGATTTACTATTATATTTTAATGTATTCCCATCTTGTTCTCCAAAAGCATCACCCTTATCATCCGCTAATAAAAATGAAGCTCCTTCTTCTATTATCTTAGTCTCTCCATTTTCTAATTCTAAAATAATTGCATCTTTAGGTGTGGCAATTTCAACTGGCACCTCTTTATTATATATGTAATATGAAAAACCAGTTCCAAGTGCTATTATGAGAATAGCGGCATATTTAGCAAACGAAGAAGTTGAAAAGGCTTTTTTACTAGTATTTTTCTTGTAGACATTAAATGCGCTATCGGTATCGGCGGCATTAAGAGTTTCATCAAAAGTAGAAGCAATATATTCTGCCTTTAAACGATTAAACTCATTTAAATTCTTTTGAGAAGAATTAATCCAATGCTCAACCTCTTTTACCTCAGAAAAAGAAGCAGCACCCTTAATGTATTTTAAGATTTTAGCTGTCTCCATAGTTAGTTAGTACTATATAGACGATTAACTCTTAAACTACACCTAAATTAAATTCGAAAAAAAATTATTAAAATGGAAATATACTCTTTTAAATGAAGCCTCATATGCTGTAAAGCATTGGAAATGTGGTTCTCCACAGTTCTTTTAGAAATTTGCAATGTATCCGCAATTTCTGCATGTTTTAACCCCTCAAACCTACTCTTAATGAATACCTTTTTACATTTTTCTGGTAGAGAATTAATTGCTTGATTAATGCGTTCTTCAAGTTCTGATTCTATAATTGAAGAAGCTGCTTCATTTTCAATAAATTGACTTTGAATGGCAATTTTTTCTTTATAATAGTTATCAGAAAAGGTATTTCGTACTTTTCTATGCCTTAAAAAATCTAAACAAGCGTTTTTTGTAATTGTGTGAAGATAATTACTGATGTTTTTAACTTTCCCGAAGTTATCTTTCTTTTCCCAAACTTTTAAAAACACGTTTTGCACAACGCCTTCGGCATCCTCCACATTTCCAAGATATCCTTTAGAAATGTGCAAAAGCTTCCCATAATAAAGACGAAATAAGGCCTCATGAGCCAGTTCATCTCCTTTTACAAGCAAACAAGTGAATTTGTCTGATTCAATATGTAGATTATATCTTTTCAGAACTATATTTAGTTATTGTCTAGTTAGTTGAGACTACTAATATAGTTTTTTTTGGTATTAACAAATGAAAATTAACGGTTAAAAATACACAACAAATTACCTTTTCACTAGATTTTGAACAAAATTTACTATTAAATCGTTTTGCCTATTTAAAAATCTTACATCGCTTTAGAAAAAGACCTTTCCAATAAAAAACTTTTACCCAATTTTTTGGGCAATTAATAAATATTTAAATAAAATAAATAGAAAAAAATGATAACAGACAAAAAGGTTCCGAAAAAAAAGCCTAATATTATTAAGAAAAAGTGCACCAATTCAATATAAAACTTTAATCTATATCTTGATAATATCATCAAATCAATAACTACTATCTTTGATAATTACTTATCTTTTTAGTGTAAAATGACCACTTTTTATAACACCATCTGCAAAAACAACTTTAAACCAATAATCATCATTCGGAACCTGTTTTCCATTGAAAATTCCGTCCCAACTACTTTCAGACGAGATTAAACTCTTTAAAAGTTTTCCATATCTATCATATATATAAATGGAATAGTTTTTATTTGATTTTCCTTTTAATTTCCAAGTATCATTGACTCCATCGTCATTGGGCGTGAAAAATTTAGGATAATCTAAAATGGAAATCGTAGTTTCCAAAACTCCACACCCGTTAATTTCTTGAACATATATAGTATAATCACCACCAGCCAAATTATAAAACACATTATTTCTCTGAAAATTAAAACCATTTAAAGAAAACTCATATTCTAAATTAGAGTTAATTATAATTTGTATACTATTGTTACTACTAAACTCTTTTGTTTTTATTTCAAAATCAGGAATGGGAGTTACATTTGTTATGGTAACATCAACTTCTGAAGTATCTGAACCACAAACTCCATTGGCAACGATGTAGGTATAAATTCCCGCTACGTCAATTGAAGGGTCAAATACTCCTGTACCGCTTTTTAAGCTAGGAGACCATACACCTCCCGAATCTGGAGCACCGGCTAAACTGTCAAATAAACTAACCGGATCACTATTTACACAAATCTCTAATCTTCCATTTTCTCCTGCATTAGGCGTAGTATTAACGGTTACATTAACTTCTGAAGTATCTGAACCACAAACTCCATTAGTAACGGTATAGGTATAAATTCCTGCTGAATCAATTGAAGGATCAAATACTCCTGTACCACTTATTAAACTAGGCTCCCAAACGCCTCCTGCATCTGGAGCTCCAACTAAACTGTCAAACAAATTAACCGAATCACTATTTATACAAATCTCTAGTCTTCCGTTTTCCCCTGCATTTGGCATGGTATTAACGGTTACATTAACTTCTGAAGTATCTGAACCACAAACTCCATTAGTAACGGTGTAGGTATAATTTCCTGCAATATCTACTAAGGGATCAAAAACACCTGTTCCACTTGCTAAACTTGGAGCCCAGATACCCCCTAAATCTGGAGCACCTTCTAAACTATCATGTAAATTTACTGGACCATTATTTGTACAAATCTCTAAATTGCCATTTCCCCCTGCATTTGGTAAAGCTTCAATGGTTACTTCAACTTCTGCCGTATTTGAACCACAAACTCCATTCGTAACGGTATATGTATAAGTTCCTGCTATATCAATTAAAGGATCAAATATTCCTGTACCACTTGTTAAACTAGGCTCCCATACACCTCCTGCATCTGGAGCTCCTACTAAACTGTCAAATAAATTAACCGAGCCTTTATTTATACAAACCTCCAATCTTGTGTTTTCACCCGCATTTGGTATGATATCAACGGTTACATTAACTTCTGAAGTATCTGAACCACAAGCTCCATTAGTAACAGTATAAGTATAAACTCCTGCAACATCTACTGAGGGATCAAAAACACCTGTTCCGCTTGCTAAACTTGGAGTCCATACACCACCAGTATCTGGTTCTCCCATAAGACTATCGAACAAATTAATAGCATTACTGTTTATACAAATCTCTAAATTACCATTTTCCCCTGCACTCAGGCCATTGGCTTGTTGAAAATCATAAATACTATCAGAATTATTATCTATTGGAGTCGTATAACCATCTGGTTCACCAATAATTAAGCCATTAACATCAACGTTATCTGGCAAATTTCCTAATGTTCCATTTTGATCATTATCCATAAAACCTGCTTCTATAACATCAAAACATCCATCATTATCGCTATCTAAATCTTGATGATCAGGATAATTATCATTGTCAGAATCCCTATTGGGGTCACCATTTTGCTCAACAGTATCTAAAATACCATCATTGTCATCATCCAAATCATCATCATTTAAAATGCCATCTTTATCAAAATCTGGGATACATTCATCTCTAACTTCCTTTTCACTACTACATTTTGAAGGGTTGCCAGTTATTCTAACCATACCCGTTACACCATTAATGCTAAGTAAGTTACATATAGCTGAACAGTCGGTTAAAGAAGTGTTACCATCAATTATTAAAGCATAGTCATTTTCATATCCAGGCCCCGCTACCTTTGTTAGTGCTTCTAGCCCTGTCAAAGTTGTTAAAGAAGGATTACCGCTCAAACTAAATAATCCCCCAACAATTGAAAGTCGGTTAAACCCTAAAATATTTTCTAATGAATCATTGATATAAATCTGAACAACTCCATGAATATGATTTAAATTATTGAATCCGTTAATCGTAATCAGTTCATCATTATCACTTAAGATGAACCACCCCGATACTGTATTTAAACTACCGATAGATGTCAGTTTACTAAAACCTGATAGCTCGGTTAAAGCTGTTTTACTTATTTTAAACCCAGCACCAATTATTTCTAATGAATTAAATAACGGTATCATATTTAAATTAGGCGAATAGCTGTCATTATAGGTTGAAATATTGAAAAACCTTGTTACTTTTTTTAAATTAAGAAAACCTTTAATGGAGATTAGAGAATTACTACCTATGGATAAATCCCAACCTATAGTTTCCAATGCATCAAAGCCATCTATTGTCAATAAAGAATCATTGGACTCAATAACAAAATTTCCTTCTGTAACTGTATCTAAACCAACTTCTTTAAGAGAAATAAACTTTGATAAGTTTATTAATGAATTATTATCATTTATCATAAACCAAGCTCCTACTCTTGATAACTCAGCAAAACCAGAAATAGTTTCTAATAAATTATTTCCTGAAATTTGAAATTTTCCTTCAACAATTTCTAAAAGGTTGAATCCTTGAATTGTTTTCAATCCTCCGTTATTTGAGCTGATAGTAAAATCGCCAACTACTCTCTGAAGTTTATTCATTCCTTCAACAGTTTCAATTAAATGACTTTGGTCAATTTCAAAATCACCACCTATAAATTCTAAATTGCTAAAGTTTGCTACACTTGTGATTTCAGAATAATTAATTATTAAAGATCCTTCTATTCGTTTCAAAGCTGTTATCCCGGAAATATCGGTAGCATCCCCTACATATACAGTTCCATTTATAACTTCGCAAGTTCCATAATTTGCAATAAAATTTTCAACATCACTTTGACTATTTAAATAGACATCTCCACTAGGACATTGGGAATACAATAAATGGTTTAATAAAAAGAAAGAAAAAAGAATTAATACTCTAAACATATAAAAATATTCCTGGAAATTATAAGTAAATATATTAAATATTCATGTGATTATACCTACCAAATATTTAGTTTATCAAACCGTTATTCCTTCAAAAATTAATGAATTTAAAAAGTCTTTCCCCCTAAAGTTATAGTCAAAGAAATATTCAAAACATTTGCATGACTACTTAATACCTTAACAAGAAAACGTATTTTAAAAATATTGTTAAACGTATTTTTTAACACTTTTAATTGGGTAAATAGTCTTCAAAAAGGAAATAACAAATTGATTTCAGATTCCTTAAAACCAACAAAAAAAACACTGATAATCATATAATTAACAGTGTTTTAATTTTACCTGAATTAGGTTTGTCGGGACGACAGGATTTGAACCTGCGACCACACGGCCCCCAGCCGTGTACGCTAACCGGACTGCGCCACGTCCCGATTAAAAAATGGTTTTCAAAGAAAATACATTTTCGTAAAAAACAAAAGCCAAAGTTATTAAAACTTTGGCTTTATATAATTTCTATTAAACTTCTAGTTATAGGTTGAAGTAGATACTTCAAAAGTGGCATCTTTTGCCGCTAAATAACGTTCAGCATCCAAGGCAGCCATACATCCAGTACCCGCAGCTGTTACAGCTTGTCGGTAAACATGATCTGCAGCATCACCAGAAACAAACACACCTTCAACATTAGTTTTAGATGTTCCTGGCACATTGATTATGTAACCAGTTTCATCTAAATCTATGTAGTCTTTAAAAATATCAGTATTAGGTTTATGACCTATAGCAACGAAGAAACCTGTAGCAGGAATCTCATGTTTTTCTCCTGTTTTATTGTTAAAGACTCTAACACCAGTAACCACTTGTCCATCACCTATTACCTCATCAGTTTCTGTATTATGTAAAATCTCTATATTCTCAGTATTTCTTACTCGAGCTTCCATGATTTTAGACGCTCTAAATTCATCACGTCTTACAATCATTGTTACCTTTTTACATAATTTTGAAAGATAATGTGCTTCCTCACAAGCTGAATCTCCTGCTCCTACTATAACTACTTCTTGGTTTCTATAGAAGAAACCGTCACAGACAGCACAAGCGGAAACACCGCCTCCTAATTTTAAATATTTTTGTTCTGAGTCTAACCCTAAATACTTGGCAGACGCCCCTGTTGAAATAATAACAGTATCTGCATGTATTTCTTTAGTGTCATTAACCCAAACTTTGTGAACATCTCCAGAAAAATCAACCTTTGTTACCCAACCATCTCGAATATCTGCTTCGAAACGTTGTGCTTGGGCTTGTAACTGCATCATCATTTCCGGACCTGTAACACCTTCAGGATATCCTGGGAAATTTTCAACCTCATTCGTTGTTGTTAATTGTCCACCAGGTTGTGTACCTTGGTATAATACTGGTGCCATATTAGCTCTAGCAGCGTAAATAGCCGCAGTATAACCCGCAGGTCCAGAACCAATAATTAAACATTTAACTCTTTCTATTGTATCAGACATAATATTAACTAATTTTTACTTAAACAAAAGTAGAGTTTTTAGTCAAACCCTTACTCACAAGTTATCAACAGTTTTTATAAAAATATAAATTATAGTTATAAGCTTAAATTAATACCTCCTTGTGTTATATCTATTAGACGAAAATTTTACTAAAACCCCTCAAAAGTTAGTATTTATTTCATTGGATCCTTTTTAAACTGCACAACATCTTGAAAAACTTGCAGTCCGAAATATTATTTAAAAACCCACCTTTTTTTTGTAACTTGTTGTAAACCAAAAACCTCCCATTATGAAAAACAATATCTTTTTAATCTCTGCACTTCTGATTTTAATTTTTTCATGTAATAACACAGAAAAAAAGGACGCTATTTCAATGAACACTATTGAAGAAACGGCTCCCTCTCTTGTAGGGACTTGGGAAAGAACCAGTTATTATAACTATGTTGATGGCGCGGTTACAGACACATTCCATACGTCTCCAGAAAATAGGCACATTAAAGTTTTTACAGACTCTAAAGTAATGTGGTGTAGATTTATTCCTTCGGATTCGTCTGACTGGTTTGGCTACGGGAACTATAATGTAAAGGATAATATTCTAACGGAAATATTGGATTATGGTTCTAAAACTATGAGTGTTCATATTGCAAATGATAGTGCGTTTGTTTTTAATTTAACCTTAACTGATAATACATTTAGCCAAGTTAGAATTGATGATGAAGGTCACCCTGTATTTGCTGAAAACTACGTGAGATTAGAATAAATTCTCTTTGTTCATATATAGACTAAACTATTGAGCTGGGTAATTATCATCCCAGTTCTTTACGTTTGGTGCTCCCAATTTACCCAAAGACTTGGCTATTACTGTAGACACCGTTGCATCCCCTGTTACATTTACCGTAGTCCTACACATATCCAAAGGCCTATCAACAGCAAAAATTAAGGCTAGAGCAATGGGTAATAAATCTGAAGGAAAGCCAATAGCTTCTAAAACAATTACCAGCATAACCATACCTGCTCCAGGAACAGCGGCACTTCCTATTGAGGCTAATAATGCTGTTAGTATAATCATTAACTGGTTGCTAAACACCAAACCTTCTGGCCATAATACCTGCATAATAAATACGGCAGCAACGCCTTGATACAAACTTGTTCCGTCCATATTAATTGTTGCACCAACAGGTAATACAAAACTCGATATTTCTTTATCCACACCAACATGTTCCTCTACACGCTCCATAGTAACTGGTAATGCTGCCGCACTACTACTGGTTGAAAACGCTAATAGCTGTGCTGGACTAATTTTACTAATAAACCAGAATGGCGATTTTTTAGCATACACTGAAATTAAGACCATGTAGAAACATATCATTAAAAACAACCCTAACACAACCACTCCTGCATATTTTAAAAGGGCTAACAGAATATCCGGATCATCAGCCGAAACGACCACACTAGCCAAAAGCGCAAATACTGCATAAGGTGCAAAAAGCATTATGATATCTACCATTTTTAAGACCACTTCATTAAGTGAATCAAAAAAGTCCTTTAACGGTTTTGCCTTTTCTTCTGGTACCAATAACAAACATATACCTAGCAAAATAGCGAATACAATTACCTGTAGCATAAGCTTGTTATTACTCATCGCAAAAACTGCATTATCAGGTACCATATCTACCAAAAACTGCAAAGGGCCTGCTTCTTTTTGCGCTTGGGCATTAGTTAGTATTGTTTTTGCCTTATCACTTGAGGAGTACTTCTCCTTGAGCATGGTTACTGTTTCTTGAGTAATTCCTTCACCAGGCTTTAATGTGTTTACTAAACCTAAACCTATAGTTATAGCTATTACCGTTGTTAGAATGTAGATAACAATAGTTCTAAGTCCCATATTTTTAAACTTAGATATATCTTTTAAATCAGATATACCTTTAATAAGAGAAGCTAGAATTAATGGTACTGCAATAAGCTTTAAGAGTTTTACAAAGATCTTTCCTATTGGATCTACCCAATTCATAACAAAATCTTGCCCACTAATAGATGCCATTATAAAACCAAAAATAACACCTAACAACATTCCAATTAGTATTTTCCAATGTAATGCCAGCTTCTTCATATAAGTTTATATTTTAAATAAGATTATAAACATACGGAAATTGTTTTAACTAATTTTACTGATAGCCCTTTCATTTTGTAATTAATACTTTGCATAGGAAACAAAAAAGCAGGGTTACATTTGCGTATTATCAATTTCTGCAAAAGGCTTAGGAATTTCATTTTTATCATCTCCAATCATCTCTCTTATGTCTATCTCAATCCCTCTAGAAATTGTAGTTATAGGAACATCATTACTCATGCCTTCAAAAGGATTTTCAGATACATCTCCTACACGTTCCATTAGCATAAAAATCCAAGAAATAATGATACTAAATGGTATTGATAACCACACAAAAATCTCCGAAATTGTTTTAAAAAATAGGTTTGTATCACCTGGAGTTAAAAAAGATTGTCCAATTTCATCAAATTCATGCATTAGACCAAATGGTAACAGTAATACAAAAATCCAAACAAAAAATAAGTTTAGCGTTGCAAATTGTCTGGGGTAAGGAAAGTTCTTTATACGTTCTGCCTTACCTTGTAAGGTGAACAGTTCCTCAATCATATTTTTAAATTCAATATGTCTAAAGTCTTCAATTAGTCCATCTAATTTTAAGGCTTTGTAGTGCTTTGACTGTAAGTTTAAACAAGCTGCTTGTTTATTAGTCATACTTAATACATATTCTTTTTCAGAATCCGATAAGTAACCATCTAAAGCTTCGCTTAAGGTGTTCGCATATTCTTGAATTTCTATCTCTCTCATATGCTCTTTATCTGATTTATTGCTATAGGATGTCTCCCATGTTTTTTTTACCCTAAGCGCATATCTAAGTGATGTCATCCACGCTACATGGCGCATTATTATGGTCTTTTTAATTTGAAAAAATTCTTCCTCGGTGCGTTCCTTATGTGCATGCTCATTGGTGATAAAATCATTTACCATAGTAGCTAGTACACGAGAAGCGTTAACGATACCGCCATATATTTTACGCGCTTCCCATAATCTATCATATGATGCGTTATTTTTAAAACCATTAATGAAAGCTAAAGCTGTACCTACCAAACCAATAGGTAGCCATGGCAAATGCAGCCATTTACAGCCTAATAACTCGTAAAAAACAACTGGAACCGTGGCTATTAAGATGAACAAAAAGATATATCTTCTTGTCCATCTTAAAACTGTTTTTATTGGATAAATTTTTCTTGTATACATAGTTTAAATATTCTCACCCTGATTAATTGAATAGCTATTGAAAAATGCAATTTAGTTTAATTTTATTAGTTCTTCAAAGTTCAATTTTCAAAATAACCTACCAAGGATTAGTTGCCCATACGTCTTCTTTAGTAACAGGATTAGTCTCAATGGCACCATTAATGTAATGCAAGAAAGGCGTTTTCATATCTGGAAAATTACCTTTCATTGGCATTATGTTATTTCCGTGATTTCCCCAATAATATGTATTGATATTTAAATTTTCTAAAAGATATTTTTCCTCCTCCAGAATTTGTAATGGTGTTGCTTGAACAAACTCGCCACTTTCAACTTGTTTTGCCAATGGTGTTCCTGGTTGTATTGCTAATGCCATTGGTGCTATCTCCTCTGGTTGTAAAATATTTAATAAACTAACCGTGTTTTCTATATGTGCTTTGGAACGATACTTCCCTCCTAAACCAAAAATAAAAGAAGCTAAAACCTTTATTCCTGCAGCTTTGGCTTTTGCCGCTCCTTCAATTGCCTGTTGTGGCGTCATGTGTGTTGTAGTATCTTCCAATACCTTAGCATCACCCGATTCTAAACCAACATAGGCTTTGGTTAGTCCAGCTGCTTTTATTGCTTTAAGTTCATTAACTGTTTTTCTTCTGAAGTCGTTATACTGACTATATAGCGCAATATTCTTTACTTCTGGGAATAGTTCTTTTATTTTCTCTATGGTTTTTATAATATGATCTGCCTTAAGCACCATTACATTGCCATCTATTAAAAAGAAATCTGTAACGAGAGGATATCGCCTTCTAGCTTCTTCTATATCTGCATAAATATCTTCTAGTTTTCTTCTTTTGAATTGCGGTTTGTCCCGATACATATCGCAAAATGAACACTCATTGTTTGAACATCCTATGGTTACCTGGATTAGAAGGCTACTTGCTTCCATCCATGGTCTGTATAATTTCCCAACGTATCTCATTGTCTTACTTTTTAATATTACACTACAAATTTACTTTTGACGCTCCTATTTATTCTTGTAAGAACTTAATAGGTTTTAGTAAAAATTGAAGTTACAAGGACACCGAAAAGATCGTAGTTTAAAACTGATCTTAACTGGCATATGCGTTAGGGATTGTAGCATTTGTTTGAGCTCTCCCGATTACATCGGGAAGCGAGTGCGGAAAGCCCGACCCGTAGGGTAACGCCCTAATTCTAAAAACAAAAAAACGGATACTCAAAATTTGAGAGTACCCGTTCTTACCATTAATCAAATTAGTCACTAATTAATCTCTTTGAATTTCTTGCAAGTCTATTAACATGTTTTCCCAATTCTTTTGATTATCATGATCAAACTGCGCTCCATTTTCATCTGCAATTGTAAAGCGTTTAATAGCAGGTGTTTTACTTGTTGCTTGATATAATTGATATGCTTCTTCTTTTAATGCATCTGCAATAGGTAAATCTATTGATGCGTAAACTGCACGCTTACAAGCTTCAATTGATTCTGCTGGAAATTTTGAAATTCTTTCTGCTAGAGCGTCTACATAAGGACCTATCTCATCTGCATCTAAGGCTTTATTTATGGTGCCAAATTTTTCTGCTTCATCTGCATCCCAATCTCTTGCTCCTAATATAATCTCTAAAGCCTTTCCTAAACCTGCTTGTCTTGCCATACGAGATGCTCCACCCCCACATGGTAAGATTCCCATACCTACTTCCATTTGCATAAATTTAGCTTTTCCTCTTGCTGCAAATCGCATATCTAAAGCTAAGGCCATTTCATGACCACCTCCACGGGCAAATCCTTCAATTTTTGCTATTGTTGCTTGTGGTACATTGCTTAGTCTTTCTAAAACCGCTTGTAAATCTAATAGCTTAACCTCATTTCTTGGCACTGCCTCCTCAGACATATCTCTTAGTAAGTTGGTATCATAATGACATACCCAATATCCAGGATTAGATGATTGGAACACTACTACTTTTACACTTCTGTCTCTTTCTAATCTTAAGCAAAGGCTGCTTAAATCTGCTAACATTTCTTGTCCTTGAACATTAACCGGCCCAAAGTTGATATCTACAGTTAGGATACCTCCTTTTTGTTCTGCTGTAAACGTTTGAAAATTTTTGTAATCCATAATATAGTTGTTTTAAATAATAATTCCTGCGAAGGTGTGTTGCTTAATTTTACCGTTTTCTATGATGTAAGTATCTGTTGCTAATTGAACATTGATGTGTTCATTCTTTCCATGCCAAACAAAATAGACCACGTTATCATTGGTTTCTTGCTTGGTTGTTTTAAAATTGAAGTCTTTAAAATTGGGAAGAAAGTCCCTGTAGAAATCGAAAATTTCATCAATTCCTTTATACGTTCTATCTGGGGTTATAAATAGGGCATCGTGTGTATAATCTTCTGCTACTTTTGCGGGATCTAATGTATCTACCGCTTTCATATGACTCTCAAAAACGTCTTGTGGATTTCTCATTGTAACGATTAATTAAAATTTTACAATGCAAATCTACCGCAGGAGTCCACCCTTAATTTAGTAAGATTTTAGGCGATTTTAGTAAAAAACAACGTTTAGGATTATTATCAAATATTTTTTTGATTTTGTCGGTAAGCACTAGGCGTAATACCTTTATAGGAAAGAAAGGTTTTATCTAAATGACTACTATCTGTAAACCCTAATTCTGAGGCTATTTCAGAATAGGTCAAGTCCGTATATTTTAGTCGCGTTTCCGCTAATTTTATTTTGTAATTTAAAATGTACTTTTTTAAGCTTAAACCCATTTGCTTTTTAAAATACTGACTAATATAATTCTCTGAAATATTAAACTCATCGGCTAAAGCGGCATTCGAAATTTTGTTAGCATCATGAATGTAATAATGAATGTATCTAACAATTTCCTGAATTTTTGATGAGCCCGTTTTTAAAAACTCATAATCTACATTTCTAGACACAATGTATAACACGGAATGTAGTGTATTTCGAAGTATTACTTCATTTCTTAATGTTTGATCATTATACTCATTACATAATACTTTAAATAGGGATAACAAACTACTTTTCTCGGTCTCTGAACGCAATTTAAGATTGGTAGCTCTATTGGCTCCATGTAAAATAGTTTCTATTTTCTTAAACCACTCTTTTAATTGCGATTGATTGTTATCTCCGGAAAAATTATTAAAAAAGTTGTACAGAAATTTTACAGCCGAAACAGTTGTTTCTTCTTCAATCTCAAAGTTATATTCATCATTAGGAATAAATACAAATAATTGACTCTTTTCATAAGGAACATTATGGCCATTTATTTTAAGAACACCTTTACCTTCCTGTATTTGTAAAATTTCAAAAAAACGAATTGGAGTATACTGACAAAACTCTAGAAAGCTTGTCTTTTCAAAGTGTTGAATTACTATATTTTCAAAAATTGTTCTAGGCATTCTGTAATACGATTCTATTCTCCTATTACAAATATACTACTTAGAGGCTTAAAGAATAAAAGGGTGCTTAAAACAATAAACACCCCTTTAATTCACCAAACTTAAACTACAATATTAACTTATATCTGGAATCACAAAACATTTTATTAATACTATGTTATACTCAAGATTAGGACAGTCAATTAAACTCCTGTTTTAAATCTATTTACGAACATTGAGTTATTAAATTTTAACTTTTCATTTTTGTCCCATAAGCCCCAGTAGGCACCAACGGATCCTTCTGCACCAACTTTCCATGATTCATCAAAAGATGAAAAATAAAATAGATCAATATTATCTTCCTCAGACCATAATTGAGTATTTATAAAATACTTCATAGCATTCTCGGATGAAGGGAAGGCTCCATTTAATCCTTCGCCTTCACTAGGCCAACCTGTTTCGGTTATGATTACTTTTTTTCCGTTACCCGCTTTTAGAGCCTTATTATACATGTCTTTCATATAAATTAGGGCGTACTCAATACTGCAGCCTTCCCAATAAGGGTAACAATTAGCTAATATAACATCACAGGCCTCCGTAATTTTTGGCCTTAACGTAAATTCATAATAAGCATCTACATATCCAACGGGAATATCTGTTATGGTATTTTTAACATCATAAATAAAGGTTAGCAATTCTTCTTCTGATAAATCACCTCTATACATAACTTCGTTACCAACAGCTGCAATATCAATTACACCTTGCTTTGCTAAGGCCTTAAGCCCCTCTATTTCTTTAGTATTTACTTCTGGTTCATCTCCTAACCACGCCCCCACTAAGGTTTTCATTCCCATTTCTTTAGCTATAATAGGAATAAGTTCATTTCCTTCGGTACAAGAAAAAGAACGCACCCATTTTGTGTAGGGTTTAATAAGTTTTAGTCGCCTTCTAATTTGCTTTTCAGACAGCTGATCTCCTGGTTCCTGTCCTTCTTCATAAGGACTAAAACACAGTCCGTGCATGCCATTTTTTAAAACTCTTTTAAAGTAATTTCGTAGCCCTTTAGGTGTTTTATTATCTAGATTAACCCCAGATAAGGACATAATTTTATCTACTCTATATGACATAACTTACTTTCTATTAAAATTAATTATTTACAATTCACCTCTCCTTTTTACCAGTTCTGCTTTTATTTCGAGAGCACGTTTTTCTGTTAACGTGTATTTCCACATAACCCAAATGGCTAATCCGGCTGTTAAAACGGGCAAAGCAATATCTGTTATCCGCATCCCCATAATAGCTTCTGGTGTTTGTGTACTTGCGTCAGACACATAGCCTAATCCTTTTAAAATAAACCCAGATGTAACTAGAGCAATTCCCTGCCCTACTTTGATCATCCACCAATAAATAGCTCCAAAGGTTCCTTCTTTACGAGGCATTCCATTTTCTAACTCATCTAGGTCACAAACATCTGCCGTCATACTCATCATTAAGGTAAATAAGCACCCCATACCAAAGGCCATTAGTGGTATTGGTAAGAAAATCATATAATAGTTATCTGGATCAAATCCCCACCATTTTAAAATATACCCGATAATTGAGATAAAAGTTGCATAAATAAAGGCTTTACGCTTACCATATTTATTAGCCATCCAATTTATTATTGGTATTGCAATAAATGCCGTAAATGCTGCGGTAACAGCTGGAAATAATGTCATCCACAAACCAGCTTCGCCAAAGTTTCCATTAAACAAATAAAAGGCAATAATAAACAGACCAAACTCTGCTACAATTTGATACCCATTAAACACTAAAAAGGTGGCCAAACATAGTTTAACAAAAGGCTTATTTTTTAGCACCAATTTTATGCCGTTAAAAATTTTGCCCATGCTTTTAAAAATACTTTTAAATGTAATATCTTCTCTACCTTCCATTTTACTAGCATCAATTCCCCTACAAAAGAAAGATGGTAAAATTCCTAGTATAATAATGACACCGCCCGATATTAATGCAATTGTTCTAACCGCAGCCGGTGTGTCACTAAATAATTCTTTATTAGGTAAAAGCAGATATAAAAATGGCACTAACATCCATGCTATTTGACCTATGGTATTTGCGAAACTCATTAAGCGTGTACGCTCTTTATAATCTGAAGTCATTTCATAACCAAGAGCAATTAGCGGTGTAGAAAAAATAGTATTTCCAAAAATGAGTAATATTGAAAACACGAGTAAATACCAGAAATTAAACATTTCGGTGTTATTCTCATCTATCTGCCAAAGTATTGCAAATATAATTCCTGTGAATATAGCTCCTATAAATATATATGGCCGTCTTCTTCCATATTTCGAACTTGTATTATCTGATATATATCCCATAACAGGATCTGTAATAGCATCAAAAAGCCTTGGTATTCCAACAATTAATCCAGCTAGAGCAGGATCCATTCCAAACGCCTCAGTTTTAAGTATAAAAACAAAAACCCCTAACAGGCCAGGAATTAGATTATTAATTAAATGTCCTGCTCCAAAAGCGGCTTTTTGGCCAATTGGAACTCTATCTTTTGAGATTGTTTTAGCATTTGACATGTTTTAATTAGTTTAGTTAGTTCAACATCATTTCTTTGGAATTACAATAGTTTGAATTGCTTGGGCTTCAATAGTAAATTCCGTTATTTTATCATACAGTAATAGGCTAATACTTTTTGGGGTTTCAAATTCATTAAATAGTACTACCGCTATAGATTCATCTGGGTTTTGAACAGCTGTTGCCATTAATCTTTCATCAGAATTTTCTAATGCTATAACTTTTGCTCCAGGCCTTATATATTTACTAAAATGGGCCATGGTGTAGAATATTGGTGTAAAGTATACTTCATCTGCATCTGGATCTACAATAACAGGTGCTACACACCAGTTCTCAAACCAGTTTGGCCCACCTTGTCTATCTAATACCATATTCCAATCTACCCAGCCATCTACCCAATTGTTTAAACAGCCAATAATGTCTCTGGCATAACGATTTACTGGTGCGTATTTTGGGTGTAAATATTTCTCTTCTTCAGAGGCCCAGTCCCAACCCCAATCGGTTGCTTCCTTTTTCCAATACCAGGCATCATCTTGCCAGTGTGGCACCTCAGAATCTACGCATCCTTCAGTTTCTATTAAATACTTATTAGGCGCTTTTTTATGAGCATATTGAAGTGCCTCAGGAAAATAATCATAAGTACTCTCATACCAATGAATAGCGGTACCATGAAAATACTTAGATGATGCTTCATCCCGATACATTTCATCTACCCATTCTTTTAGGCCAGCTCTGTTTTGATCGTACCCTAAAATAACTTTATCTCCATAACCATCTGCTTCTAGCTTTGGGCCTAAATAAAACTGGACAAAATCGGTCATTTCTTTAGGTGTAAAATGCATACTTTCCCAATTATTACCATTACCATGTGGTTCGTTTTCCACGGTAAACCCCCAAATATCAATTCCTTCCGCCTTATAGGCATCTAAATATTTTGAAAAAAACAGGGCCCAAGTATCATAATATTTAGGCAATAGTTTACCACCAACCCAACTGTTGTTATCTTTCATCCATGGGGCTGCAGACCATGGTGAGGCAAATATTTTAAAGCCGTCTTCAGATGCCAACAAAGCATCTTTAATCATAGGAATTAAATCGTCCTTATCTTCTTCAATTGTAAAATACTCTAGAAACTTATCATTTTCAACAGGGGTATAAGAGTAATTACTCAGAGAAAAATCACATGAATTCATATGTGTTCTTGTCAATGAATATCTAGCGCCTTCTTTTGAGAAATAAGCATTTAAGATGAGCTTTCTATTAGCCTTACTTAATTTATTTAACAGATAGGCCGAAGATTCCGTAAACGCACCACCAAACCCCGTAATGGTTTGAAATGATATTTCTGGGTTTAGTTTTAGTGTTACTAAACTATCTACCTTTTGAAATTCAGTAACCTCTGTAAGCTTATTTCCTTTTGCAGACGTTTCATAAATACTGACTTCCATTCGTATTTTACCAGATGTTTTAGTGTCATTACAACTCATAAGCATTAAAAAGAGGCAGATACTATGTATACTTAGTAATCTCATTGTTTTAACGTTTCAGCTTTTAAAATTTCACCAGTATTATCTTAATGTGATACACTTATTTCTTTGTGTGGAGGCACCAATACTTCTTCCATCAACATTTTTTTATTCCCGCTGTATGTTTTGGTAATTGGCTTTCCATCTCTGGTTAACCCTTTAAATACACCTTTGTCCACTAAATCCCATAAAGCATATTTAGCTTGCCCATTAAGATTTATTAGTCCAAAATGATTTTCAGAACCGAATGCATTTGCAGCATCTTTCCATTGTTCATCAAAGGCTTCAAAATAGAAACACGATATTCCTGCTTTATTGGTCCATGCGCGCATTAACTCATGATATCTTCCAGATTTATATTCATCTGTGGCTCTAGAACCTTCTTTTCCGTAATGTCCGTTAGAAACCGTAGACCATCCTGTTTCACCAATGTGTATAGGTTTTTTAATACCCAATTGGGTCATGTAATTAGTTACACTATCATATTGCTTTTGAGAAAACAAGAGGGCACGTTGCATAGCTGCTTCTATTTTAACCGAATCTTGTAAATTTTGTTCTTCTTCTGGAACATGCCAGAATTGAGGATTGTAATGAGAATTGTGCATAGGGTATGTATGCATAGAGATATAATCTACGGCCTTAATTAACTTATTTAGATCCTCGGTATGATAACTGGTATCACCACCTCCCCATGATGAAAAATCATCTGAGCTTGTTATCCAAAGATCTTTTGATAATTCTCCCTTGGTTTTTAATTCTTGTAAATGGTTTACCCATTTTAAAATAACCCGAGGTCTCACAAAATAACTTGTCGCCCAGTTTACCATGGCTTCATTTCCAACAGCTATTATTTTAACAATATCGGGATAGGCTTTTGCCAAGGCTACAGCACGGTCTATTTCCTCTGCATTTTGTTCGCTCTCAATTTCATGATCAGGTTCCAAGTCTGTCCATGCATTTTTACAATCAATCCATGCACCTAACATTACATACATTTCAAAAGATGGATCTTCTGTTTTTAACTCTCTAATTGCTTTTAACAAATTGGGCGCTTGCTGCAACTGTACATTATAGGTGCGCAATATTTTAATACCCATGGCTGATAAGATTTTCATATCATCTTTTAACTCACTGATTGTTGGTTGAATATCACGTGATTTTTGACGATAACCACCATAGGAAATGGCCAAATAGTCTGGGTTTCCTAAAATATCTGCCGCTGTTAATTCTTTCTCAGCTTTTGGTTTTTCGTTACATCCTAGCATTAGTAGTACAATTGAGAGTATTATGAATTTTATTTGTTTTAACATGTGTTGTTTTACTTTTTTATGGCCACGATTATCTTGTTAACCTCTCCTTGTCTATTAAAGATAGACTGTGAGGTAATCCAATCGATTTGAGACGTCTCAAAGACAAGTGTTTTACCATTATAAAAATGTACTTGAATTTGTGTTTTATCTGATAATTTGTAGATAAATGGTACTTGGCAAACTGTAAAGACTAATTCATTTTCTTTTAAAAGAACTTCTTCTTTTTCACCATTAACATTGGTAAAATTGAAAACAGCATCGGCCTTAATAAACTCTTTGCTTTGTAATAAATTAGACTTAAAAGTTAGTTTTCCTTCTTCTACAAAAACACCTAATTCTCCAAATCTGCATAATATATCTTCTTTTACCTGTCCTGTCATACCAGGCTGTTGAGCTCCTTTAGTTTCCGGTGTATGCGAATAGGGATCTGTTGGAAATGCACCATATAACTCTGGGGATTTATGAACACCTATACCTGCATTAATTTCGTAGTAATGATCTAGTAATCTTCCAATAATTTTAGGATCAGCCTTACTATTAATTGCAGACCAACAATTTTCTTGAACAGCTAATAATAATTTGGATACCATGTGCCAATAAATAGACCCTAAACCTTCATACCCGAAGAAGGTTCCTGAACGTCCTGTGAAAGATTTATGATCAAATACGTCTTCAAATATCTGAAGTACTTGTTCTTTCTCTGCTTCTATTAGCGTTTTATAATCTTCGTTTAAATTGTTTAATGCTAACTCTAAACTATTGGCATTATTAAAATTACTATTAAAATGATACCCACCTTCAATATCTTCTTCAATGACTTGCGTATTACCATCTATTATTAGCTTTTTCAACAATTTAGATTGCTTAACTTTAGCTGATGGTATATTGTTTCTCTCGGCAAAACCTGATAAATTTTTATTAGGATAGAGAATATAGCTGTACTGATCGTCTCTAAACAGAGCACTTGCCTTCATGGCATCTAATACTTCAAGAACTTGCTCAGGAGATAAATATCCCGCACTGAGTGCCGCTACTTGACCTTCTAACATTTCTGCCAAATAAGAAACGGAAACGGCATTATCACTTTCTACAGTCATTAAGTTATAAGCATGATACATGTTATCTTTTCTCTTATTAACATCTATACTTTGTTTTAAAAATGACTTTGTTACCTCAATAAAAGTGGAGATATCTTTTAGTTTCAAATCTTCCTTTATACCAGAAAAAGCTTGATTATATATAGTTTCCCTATACTTCGAACCAGCGGAACCTAGTCCGTCCATTACAGATTTTCTGTCTGTATTAGAAATTCTTTCCACTAGTATGACTTCATGCTGTTGCAAAGTTTCTAAAACCTCATCAAAGAAGACTTTTAGTTCCTGAGACACTTGAATTTGATTAATTGAAGATTTACCAACAATTGTTTCAAAGAAGTTCAAAAATCTATAGATATAATAGAGTGTAACCATAGATACGCCATTACCAACCAAAGCGTTATTGGCATCATTCCATTCTGGACGTTGTGTATTTAACCAAATTCCTGCTTCTGGAATAAAGTTTGAAATTTTAGACAACACTGTGGCCAATATTTTTTCAATAAAATTTACTCTATGAATATTAGAATTCTCATCCTGTAATAATGCGCCATCGGCACCTATAGCATTACGTCTTTCATTTATTTGATGGTCTAGTTTATGATTAAAATCAATGGTGTCTTTAGGATTTTGAAGTATGCTTTTGTAGTCTTTAATAACGTAAGGCACATTGGCATAAACAAAAACATCTTGATTAAATCTCTTTTCTAATTGACCTGGATAAAAATTTTCGATAATCTCTAGAAACTTCAACAAATAAATAATTTGATGATCGCCCCAATATCCTATATAAGACCAAGGATCATGCTCTTCAATAACTTCCCAATCAAAACCATCTTTAGTAACGCGATACGGGTTATAACCTTCAAAGGTAGATGCATTTAAGAACTTATGAATCATACTCTCTATAAAATCTGGATAGGCATAAGCTAGTGCTTCCCAATTTTGGAAAATATCGCGCCAATTGCCTTCATAATCTAAAACTTTAGAACCATCAACTTCACTTTTAGTGTTTATAGAAAATTTATTCCATGGTCTACTTGGATCTCCATGTCTTCTACTAAATTTTAAAGGTAAATACTCAAAACATAGGCGTTTAAAATCTGGATTACCATCACTTTCTGCAATGTTTTTAATGTCATTAAGACTAAATGTATCCTCAAGATTTTGTAAAATACTCAGTTTATCTTGGTAAACAGCTTTATTTGCTTTAGCAATATACTTAGTGAAGTCTGCTTTTTCGACCGTATAACCATCATCAAAAATCCCCCCACGCATAACGTTAAATAAGGTATTTGAGAAATGCCTCATATTTACTAAGGGGTCTTTTGAAAGCTGTAAACCATCTGCAGCACCTACTAACTCCTTTAACTTTTTTGAACCTAGTTCTATATCTTTTTCAACAAGGGTCTCTATATTTTGATTAATTCCAATATACTTTGAGAGTTCAACAATATTTGAAATTGACTGATTTACATTGGCTACAATAGCCCAAGAATTAGATTTGTTATTATCTAACAAAAATTTGGAATTTATAAAATACCCCCCTTTTTCTGCCTTAATATCTTCTTCTTGCTCTATATCACGACCACTTCTAAATCTATCTAATTGTAATGATGACAATAAATAGGTGGGGTTTTCTAATCCGTAAGACCATACTGTATTTGCTTTTAAAGCTTCACTCGGCTCTGCTTTATCTACAATTACGGCACTTAAAGCATAAATACCCAAACCATTCTCTACTTGTAATTCGCTTCTTTTGTAAGCATCAACTAAATTACTTCTACTATTTTGTAAATCTGAGGTTACATTGGCAGGTAATATATTTTGTAGCCCATCTAAAATGTTTACTTCTATTTGAGAATTATCGTTATTTATAAGGGTAGATTTTTTAACAAAACCAAATCTATCACTAGAATTCCATTCATATCTAAAGGTTAATTTTAAATCAAGGTTTACCTGCTCAAAAACAACTTTATTTCCTAAGGTATTTTTATACAGATTTGTTTGTGTTTCATACACCCCAGATTGCCTTATTGAAAAAGGCTCCCACAACATACTATCGCCATTTTTATGAACTCTTAATAGCGTTTTGCTACCCGTTATTTCTGCCATTTCTGTAAGCTTGTCATCGGTATAGTATGGAAACAAAGAATACTCTGCATTTTTTCTTCCAGCCGAGAGGCCACCATTACTAGAAATAAACATCCAATGATTAGAGTCACTAACAATACTCATTAAAAACGGCCTCATATTATCACAATTTGAAATCTTGTAATAGGTTTCGTTTTTAAGCGTTACCAAATTGCCGTTAATCTTCTTCATATTATTTAAAACTTTAGAATCGTTTGTAAAAAAAGTAGTGGTCATATTTAAATTAAGTTGTTAATAAAAGGCTAGCTGCTTATTCAGCTAGCCTTTTACTTATTTTATCTATTCTAATCGTAAATCATCAAAATAAAACACTTGTTCTCCTGAGGTTGTTTCTCCATCTGAAGCCTCTGGATTATCAGGTTTAATTACCAATTGATTATAGGTAGTTGGACTGGCTGGTAAGTTTATAAAAGTGAATTCTATTTCTGTCCAAGTGTTTGCTCCTCCTGCCACCTGTCTAAAAACAGGAGCTGGATTACCAGTTACGGGATCGGTTTGTGGATCTAGAGCCAATTCAAACCTATAGGTAACATTATCCATATTAGAATAAACTTTTACCTTAAACACTTTTGTTGTGATATCTATGGTTCCTTGCGGAAAAGAATTCTGAATACCTCCCCAACGATTAATACCAGAAGCTCTTACCACTTTCATTACATTATCTGAAGTATTTATTCCAGATTTTGATGGGTTTGCATCTAAACTAGTAGTAACACCTCCATCTCCTATACTTGAAAATGAAGAAACAAAAGATTCACAACCTTCAAAGTCTAAAGGAAGAGTGGTAGCTGCCACGGGGGTACCTGCACATCCACCGCCGGAGCCTACACCGCCTCCGCCACCAGAGCCACCACCGTCATTGACCGTAGTTATATCATCTATATAAAGTGATCCTGTATTTGGCTTAGTTCCTGATTGGTCTCCTACATCGGGACGAACCAATACTCTATTCACTCCATTTGGAATATTTGCTAATGTAAAAGTAAGTTCTACCCATTCGTTGGCAGTCGTAATTTGCTGCACATCCCCCACAGGAGCATTTGTACCATCTACTTCTACTTGAAATAACACATTGGTTGGAGCCACGGTAGAATAGAATTTTGCCTTATAAACGGTAGTTGTTTGATCTAAACCATCGGCAAAAACAAATCCAATACCACCCCACCATTGGTTGCCATTGTTAAAGGATGCTTCATATACATTAGCGCTGGTGTTTATGCCTCCAGAAACTGGGTTAGCAATTAAACCTCCACCTGTTTCAAATTCTGAAGTGGTAATTCCTGTTAAATTATTTTCAAAATTTAAAATAACTTCTTCTGCTGAACCACCATTACCGCCTGAACCATCACCATATAATGCGAAATCATCAAAATAATAGGTATCTGTATTATTAGCATTTAAGTCAAAGAAGATTACAATCTTGTTGAATTTATCACTATCCGCACTATCAAACGGGAACATTAATTCTTCCCAACCTGCCGTTACAGAAGTGTTTAAGAACTTCTCTACATTATTTCCAGGGTTACCTATCTCTTCAAGCTTAATTCTAACCTCTGTATTAGCAAGAGGCGACCATACCTTTATTTTTAGTCCTTCATTAGCATTAAAATCTAATTTAGCATCTAAATCTATTTGATTATTATCCCATGGATTATTGCCTAATTTTGTGATCTTACCTACTTTACATGACTTATTTATCTCATTATCAAAATCTGGATTATCTACCCATTCAAAATCTGCTCCATCTTCAATAATATTTGCTGTTGGGTCTTCCATAAAGGATAAATTGAAATCAGCAGCCGATAAAGATTGCATTGTTTCCGCTTCGCAGGGCTCTGCTACCACACCTTCAAATTGTACAATATTATCAATATAGAATGTTCCTGCTGCAGTACCTGGACCATCTACAAACAATACCATATCATTATAAGAAGCCGAAGAAGCTAAGGTGAACGATAACTCTTCCCAACCTGAACCTGTATGATTGGCATCAGCTTCTACTGGGTCTTCTGTACCATCTTCAAATTTTAATTTTACTGGTAAGGCCTGATCTGAGAATAATTTTATTTTAACACCTTTATCTGTAGCAAAATCTATAGCTGTATCTAAATTGAAAAAGGCATTTTCCCAATTGGCACCAACATTAGTAATCTTACCTACTTTAGAAGGATCTGCATTAATTCCAGATAACTCTGGATTATCAACCACTTCAAAAGATACGTTGCCCACAATTTTCCCTGCATAATCAATACTGTTACAATCAAAATCTATTGGTAACTCTAGCATTGTTCTTGGACATGGAATATCTGCCGAATCAATTTGGGATATATCATCTATATAAAACTTTCCTGCAGTAGTTCCAGGACCGTCAACAAACATGGTAAACCTATTAAAGCTTGATGCACTATCAAAAGTAAAGTAAACTTCTTCCCATCCTGTACCACCGTGACTTGCCGTTACTTCTACATCTGCACCATTTCCTTCCTCTAATTTAAGAAGTAAGTCTACTGAGGTATTAGACCAAAACAGGGTCTTTACAGTTTTTAATGTTGATAAATCTAGGGGGGCTCCTAAATCAAAATAGAAACCTTCCCAAGCTGCTCCACTGTTAGTAATTTCGGCAACTTTTCCTGTACTAGTATTAGCACCTGTAGGATCTGGATTGTCTACTATTGCAAAAGATGCTCCTCCAAATGTAGTTGCTTCGTATTTAGTATTTGCACCATCAAAAGAAATAGGTATGGTAGCTACTTCAGGAATTAAAATGGTAATTTCATCTTCAAATACATTAGAAGCTCCTGCTACATTATTTGCATTTAATGTGATCGTATATGTTCCATTTTCATAAGCCTTTACCGGATTAATTAGCGTTGATGAAGTACCATCACCAAAATTCCAGGTATAGGTATTCGCATTTTCAGATATATTGATAAATGTTACTACACCATTATCAATATCTACAGTATAGGTAAAACCGGCTATAACCTTTGGTAATACAACATCATCCTCTTCACAACCTATAAAGGCTAGAGCTAATATCAAAACTGATATATATTTAAAAGTTTTCATTATTTTTTTCATTGTCTTATTTTTAGAATTAGTTGTTTTCGTAAACTCTCACGTAGTCTATTAGCATTGTTTGTGGAAATACTGTTTCTGCATTTGGAGAACCTGGTAATGAGCCTCCTACAGCAACATTTAATATGATATAAAATGGGCCTCGGTTAAACACCCATTCTCCTGGCACATCTTCTGGAGTAATTTGATTGTAAAGCACATCATCTACATAGTAATTGATATAATCTGGTCCCCATTCAATTCCAAAAACATGGAAATCTGTATCAAATCTGCCATTCTCCAATTCATACCCCTTACTTATTGATTCTCCTCCTGAATATCCGGGACCATGAACGGTTCCAAACATTCTGCTGGGTTCATCGCCTACATATTCCATGATATCAATTTCACCAATTTGCGGCCAAATTTGAGTACCATTACTATCATCTCCAAGCAACCAAAAAGCTGGCCATATTCCCTTACCATAAGGCAATCTCATACGTGCTTCAAAACGTCCATAAGTACGTTCAAACTTTCCTTTGGTTAATAGCCTTGCCGATGTATAAGCAGAACCATTAAACTGCTCCTCTTTAGCTGTAATTATTAGTACACCATTTTGCACTGTAACATTTTCTGTTCTATCTGTGTAATATTGCAGCTCATTATTGCCCCAACCATTTTGACCTGTTCCAATATCGAAATTCCAAATTGCACTATTAGGTGCTCCGTTGGTATCAAACTCGTCTGCCATTACAAGATTATTGAAAGTAGCTACTACCTGGGTATCATCTGTCTCACAACTTGATATTGCAAAAAAGGACATCATGAGACACACAATTAAAAGGCTTTCTACACCAATTTTATATTTAAGTCTTTTATTCATCTTAGTAAATTTTATGTTTGTTTAGCCTAGTTTATTCTGAGTAGAAATAAATATTATCAAGTATAAAATCTGGTCCGCCTGCCAAAATAAGAGCTCCTAAATTGTTCTTTTGAGCAGCTAAATCTCCACTTAATGGAATGTCTATTGAATTCCATGCCCCTTGAGTTAAACCAGACACATTGAATCTATAGTCTTTATCATCACCATCAGGAAAACCAGTAAATACGTTAGTCTCTATTTCTCCGTTTCCTCCAACATCTCTTATCTGAATTTCAAAACTAGTATCACTTTGTTGCGTATATACATCAACATGAAGATGCGTAAGTGCAGAACCATCTACGGTATTATTAAAAATGATACCCGTAAAATTATTATTGGTGTAAATCTGTACATTATCCCCATTTAAATTAGCTTGAGTAGTTTGAGTAGTTGACCCGCCAAAACCTGGATTAAAGTTACTTTCTGTAGCGTTTACATAAGCGTCACTAAAAATAGATTTTACATTGGCTGCCGGTCTTGTAGGTATTGGCGCAGCCTGTAAATCTCCACTAGACGTAACTTCTAAAGAGCCATTTGCGAGAACCCCCGCAATAGTAGCTGTTATTTTTGCAGTACCCTTACTGCGTACAGTAACCACCCCTTTTTCATCTACAGTGGCCACACTTGGGTCTGATGATTCAAACAAGAAGTATGCTGGGGTTGTGTATACAGTTACATTTCTTCCATCTACATTAAAAACCTGTTTTAGACCACTAGCACCCAAATCTATTTCGCTTCCATTAAAAGACTGTTGAACAACATCTTGCCCATCTAACATGGCTGGTTGTGGCTGTGCTACTGTACCTAACTTTTCAAACTTCACCTCATCCATCCAGAATGTATAGCCTACTTCATTACCTACTGGACCAATGCCACCAGCCGAATATCTTAAAAGACCTCTTTCTCTAATAAGCATTGAGGGGTCTGGAATGGGCACAACGTATTTCACCCAATTTGTGGTTAAATCAATATTAGTTCTAGTGGTAACAAATTTATTTTCTCCAAAATCTTCGCCAAAACCTACTTCTCCAATGGTTACTGCTTGTGTTGCTTTTGCCCAAAAGGTTAAAGCATCAAAACCTGATAAATCTCTACCAGAACCATCTCCATCAATTCTAAAAATTGCACCAGCATAGTTACCATCTGGATCATTAGCATTCGGCACATCAAAGCGCATTGAAGCGTTGCCTTCATAACTCACTTCCATATCAACCGTCCACGCCGTTGGTTTAGAACCACCATATGGAAAATAAAAATTAGTACCCAAACCTACAGGTGTATCTGTAAACACCTCTGCTGTAGATGGAAATGTAGCAAACACTGCTTCATCTGAAAGCTCTCTTTCACAACTTAATACTGTTGTAAAAATGACTCCGATAAGGATGATCATTTTTCTATATGTGAATGTTATATTTTTCATTTTGTTCTTTTTTATTTACCAATATTGATGTGTACATAGGTTCTAATTTCCCATTCGCTACCATTATCAAATCCTACTGGACTGGTTGTTGGAATAGCGGGGAACGTATTTGGTGGTACCGCAGTTGGTGCATACCTAGGTGAGTTTTCATCTAAGGAACGCCAAATACCTTTTATACCTATTTTAGTATTTGGTAGTATAAACCAATCTGGTTTGCCTAATGTGGTTGAAATATCTATGGTATTTTGAACCGGGAAAGTAAGGTTAAAGTCCCTATGGTAATCAAACGGACCCCAGTCGTTAATCTTCACTCCATATTCGAACTTCCATTTCTTATAAATCATTTTTATGTCTGCACCAAAACGATCTATTGTTCTATCACTATCTCCATTTGCCTGTGCATTACCTCCATAAAGGTTGGCTATAACACCTAAATCTCTATTTACCTTAGATACCACACGCGAGCTTACTTCCCATAAATCTTGTGCGGGAGCCGCTTGCGGGAACGCAAAAAAGGTACGATTTGCTAAAAACCCAATATGTGCATCTTGTGATGTTGGGTGGTGTTTAAATACAACCCCTAAGTTGAAAGCCAATTTAGCATCTTCGGATCTATCATTATCCCACTCATAAAACCATGTTCCGGGTGTAGGATCAAAGGTTAGTAATAACTCTCCAGCAGTAGTCTCTCTATTTCCTCTTACTGCAAACGGATCATCTATAAAATTTCTTAATCTACCTGGTGCTGAAACATCATTTGGCATTGGATCTACAAGTGGTTTTTGCCATAAGAAGTTTGGCGCTATTTGCCACTTACCAGCCGAAATTGTAAATCCAGATAATATATTAGTTTGATTACCGCTTCCGGAGTCTTTTAACTTCCATCCGGTAAATGTTCTAGTTGCATCGGCACCTCCATTTGCAACTAAGCCCATATAGGCTGCTTGGGCATAAAAATTAAAGGCGCCTCCCTCATAGGTAAATTTGGCTTTACCTCCCCAGTTATCGTTTGAGTTTATTCGGTCTTCATATACGACATAATTTCCTGGTCCTCCAGTGACATCTTGGAATGAACTTCCATTTAAAGGACTACCTCCCCAAATACCACCAAGCGATATACCAAACTTTCCAAATTCTCTTTCTAGAACTAATGTAGCACGTTCTGTTGGCCAAGGTGGAATTACACCACTTCGAACTTGATTAGCATTCAAAAATCGTAATCCATTGTCATCAAATTCTAGACTCGTATCTAGATCTCTATGGTAGATACCTGTAATATCCCAATGTTTAAAATGTGTTCTATACTTGAAGAGCATGGTCGGATTAGAACCCCACCAAAGTTGTGGCCCAAAGGCTGCTTTTAAACCTTTAAAAGCTCTTTTACCATCTATTTCAACACCTAAAATCTCACCATTATAAATATCTAGGTTAGGCCCGTAATTAGCTTCTGGATACAAACCAAAGAAATCACCTTCATAGCCCCAGTGATAATGGCCTGTTCTGTAAAACCCTCTTACATCTGCGTGTTTGGTATTCCATTCAAACTCTGCATTATAAACTCTCACTCTGTTGTTATCTGAGATAATAACATCTTCTCCTTGAGCATTTTTTACTGTGATAGGTCTTCCTACATTTTCATAAAATATTTCATTGATTGGGTTTTTAGCCACATTACCGAGAATATTGAAGTTAACCTCGGCACGCATATTTGAAGTTGGCTTACCTTCTACACCAATGTAGTAAGATTGCATATGATCAAATCCTAATTGATTTGGAAATGCCTCCGTATCAGGTACTGGAGTTTCTGGTGTTGTTATTAAAGACCCTCCTGTATTGAACGTAGTAAATTCCATTCTTAAGTTACTTAACTTAATCTTGCCACCATCTTTCGCATCTAGAGCAGCTTTATCTCCTCTTGCTCTAAGTACAGCATCCATTAAGTTTATGTTATTAAAGTAATTTTGAATGAATCCTTTGGTAACATCTTCACCATATGGATTTAATTCATGGGCTTCTTTAAGTGCGTAATAAGCAGCACGTGGATATAAATCATACAAACCTCTTTCGCTTGTTGGTCCTTTTGCACACACACCAAACCACTCCTCATTCATATTGTTTTCACCAGGCTCTAAATCTATTGGATACCCTCCATTTGCCCAAGAAGCATTGTTATCATGAACATCGGCATTTTCTCGTTTATCAAAACCAAATTTCCACCATCCGTCGCTAAACTGAAATGTGAACCCTCCAATTGAATTTCCGGCACTTCCAAGTCCAGCTGCATTAAGGTATATTTCTCTCCAATTCTCTACCATATAATAGGCTTGAGATTTCTGGTCTTCTTTATTTTCAATAGCATTGAATGCATCTGCACCAAACTCTGTAAACATTAAAGGTTTATTAAGCTTTTTCTTTACCACATCGAACATATCCGTAAACGAAGGACCTCTATATGAATTAACACCATAGATATCTACATCTTTACATTCTTCTGCTACGATATCGATAAATAGAACATCTCCATTACAAATAGCAACGGGGTGAGAAGCATCCATTCCCTTCATTAGTAAGGCTGCTTTGTTCATCAACTTGTACATGGGTCTACCTCTACTTTCACCTATGAACTGAATCCTCCCTTCGTCATCAGGAAAGTCTTCAGTTTCTGCTCCAGCCCAAAACAAACCGTAGTTGTTTTCATTTCCTAATAGATACATTAATAGACCAGGTGTGTCTTTATACTCTGCCACTAAGGTTTTTACCTCATTAATAAGGTGTTCTTCTGTTTTAGGATCGTCATAAATGGTTACAGGCGTCCAAACCCCATTTAAGGTTAAACCGTAACGCCCAAAGGAGTGATTCAACATGGTGTATATTCCATAGTTTTCATAGATATACTTAATCCACTTTGCAGGAACACCAGTGTATTGTCTAATTACATTTACATTCATGTTTCTAAGCAATGACATTTCGGAATCAAGTCCTGCTTTAATAATATCATCGGATTTTTTCCAAAAGTTTGCATTTACGGTATTTGTTCCAATGGGAATATAATCCCAGTTCATACCGTTGATCATGAAATCTTTTCCATCTACGACCAATTTATGGTCAGTTTCATTACTTATTATTTGCACCTTATTAGATTGTGCAAACATGACCAATGAAAAGAGTGAAAAGAAAAGCTTGAGAAAGTGTTTTTTCATTACATTCATAATTAGTTATGTCTTTAGTTTTAGTTTAGTTACTCTGAGAGCGAGCAACTTATTCTTGCCTCAGTTGTAAGAATGACAAGAAGTGGTGATGTAAACTTACAAGAGAATAATGTTAATGCGATATTTTTAACCACAACAAAAAACATACAGTAAGAAAAAACCACTCAATTATCTCGTAAAGTCCATAAATCATGGGCTTTACAAACTTTTAAATTATTTAGAAAAGAAAACACAAAAACAGGTTATGTTGTGGTCTTGTATAGGTATGATTTCTATTTGTAGTGGAACTAAATCTCTAAAATGTAGTCCGTAAGACTAGATTCATGTGCTAATTTTAGTTTTTTTCTTAGTCTGTAACGCTTAACTTCTACACTACGGGGAGAGATATTTAATAATGGTGCTATTTCTTTTGAAGATAAATTTAGACGTAAATAGGTACACAATCTTAAATCATTTGTGGTAAGTTCGGGATGCATACTTTTAATCTTTTTTAGAAAATCTTTATCGGCATTATTAAATGCTTCTTCAAACAAATTCCAATCGTCATTATTATTAAGATTCTTATCAATAATATTAATAACATTTTTAAGTTGATGTAAGTCTTTAACAGATTGTAATTCTGTTTTTAAACGTCCCAAAAGTTCGTTCTTTTTTATAAGATTCATGGTAGACATACCTAACTCTCTACTTTTGCTATCTATATCTTGTCTTAGTTTTTCGTTATTAAAACGCATTAACTGTTGTTTGTTTTCAAGCTCTTTAAGTTCCAATTCTCTTTCCGTCTTGCGCATTAAGCGTTCTCGTTGTTTTTTATAATAACGTCTATAGAAAGCGTGTACTACTAATATGATTATAAGAGCAATACATACATATAAAAAAATCATGAACCGAGTGAGGTACCAAGGTCTTTTAATAGTAAAAGTGTAGGTCTCAATGTTTTCGGTAACGTTATGGCCTACTTTAGCTCTTACGCTAAATTCGTAATCTCCAAATGGTAAATTTTTAAATAAAACTGTTGGTGATGAAGACCAGTTACTCCAACTATCATAGAATCCATTTAGCTTGTATTGGTACTCTGTATCTAAATATTTATTGTACTCCGGAATACTAAATGTAAAAGCTATGTTATTGTATTTGCTTTTAAACTCGTTAGGACTAGTTTTAGCCGTGAAAAATTTATCTTCCTCATCTTGACTACTTAATAATATAGAACCTATGGTAACATTGTATGTTCTATTTCGAATTTTAGAAAGATCCAAAATGATATAACCATCAGAGGTTCCTATTAAATAGTTTTCATTATATAAATGAGATATGTTTTCTGAACCCGCTAACCCGTGCGGTAAGGATTCTGAAAAAGGTATACTTTCAATATTTGGTGCTTCACTAAGCTTTCCTGGAGTTACATAATTCAATTTTTTCCTTGAAAACCCCCAAAGCATTTTGTTTTTTTTATCGGAAATTAATTTCCCTGAGGTGTATGATTCTTTTTCAAACAGATGACTTAAAAGTGTGTCCTTAACAAACTGATCTGTTTTATTGTTATAAGCATAAACTCCATTTTGATAGGTATATAAAATTTTATCGTCGTATTTTACTAAACTAGAATATATCCCTTTATCGACCGTTATATCCTTACTTACATCAGTTACTTTAGTAAAATCTTTATCAATTTTTAACTTGAATACACCTTTATATTCATGACTAACAAAAATGTTATCTTCTTGAATTTCAAAAAATTTACAAGAGGTGTTAAAACCATCTATTTTATTTCTTAGCTGCCACCTATCGTTTTTAAGTTCTATTACGCTTAAACCGTCATAATTCCCTTTTAATAGTTGATTTTCTTTACCAGGAATGGGAATTAGATTCCATGTGCCATGTACATCTATTCTACTTGTTATTCTTTTGTTATCAATAATAAATGTACCAAGGTTGTGCCCACAAAATAATGTGTTCTGGTAACTAACCAAACACCAAACTGGTCCTTCTGTTCCCGAAACAAACTTAAATTCCGAAGAAGAATCATCCAAATCCTTATAAAATAAGCCTTGGTTAGTTCCAAGATATAAAACATCTTTATGTATTATAGATGCATAGGTAGTTCCTATTTTACCTTCTTTGTCATGATAAAACGAAAATGGGGATTTTACATTAATACAGTTAATACCATTCTCTAAAGCTAACCAAATATTATGCTCTGAATCCTCAAAAACATAATGAATAGAGTTACTTAACAGACCATTAGAAAAGTCTATGGAATAATCTATTTTACCTTTTTCACTTAAATGAAAAATGCCATTAGACCTTGTACCCAGTATATAACTATTAGTGCTAAGCTTTTTACTTCTATATACACTAAGTTGCGAAATAACGTTTGCATCAGGAATATCCCATTTTGATATAGATTGGTCTTCGCTCAAAACATAAAACCCATGCGCTTCGGTTTCCACTAAAAGGCTGTTTTCGTGTTTAAAAATGTTTACGATAAAGCTCTCCTTAAACAAGGTCTCATCACTCACCAGAACAGGTTTCCCTCCTTCTATTTTATAAAGCCCTTCCTTTACCTTTTGAAAGTATACAACACCTTCAACTTTGAATATTTTATGTATTATAGTATTTGAGTCAATTATGTCATAGGATTCATCTAGCGTATTGTAAATATAAATCCTGTTTAGAGATTGAAACAAAACCCAATCATCTAATCCTATGATATTCCAAACTTCTTCATCTTCTAAAAATTGTACTTTCAACCGCTCCGAAATGGACTTGTAATTCAAATCTCCAATACTGTCTTTTTGCCAAAAGCCAAAGTTTTTATAACAACCCGTGTAGATTTTATCTTTAATTACCGCCACAGATCTCATCTTTCCATTTGGAGAGTCATATAACTTCCATGTTTCACCATTAAATTCAAGAAGTCCTTTGTTATTAGCTACATATATAAGCTTGTCGCTGGTTTGTGCTATGGCCCAATTTTGATTATCTGCCCCATACACTTCTGGAGAAAAAGATTGTATTGGTGGTAATACTTGAGCACTTAATGAAAGCCTCAATAATAGAATTATACTAAAAACAAGTCTTAACTTAAATTTCATAAAAAAGAGCAACTATACACAATTGTTGTGTATACAATATACAGGAAATACCTTAAAATAAGAAAAATAGTATTTTTTGTTTGGGTAAATCCAATACTAAAGTCCTCGAAATATTAAGAACAAAGGCTTCTAAAACATAAGAAATACCTTAGTGTTATAAGACATAATAAAATAATAAAGGATATTCTTGTCCGTTATAAAATAATAAGTAGTTTTGCAATACAGAACTTATTTTAAAGACTTGAATGGAAAAGACAGAAATAACCTCTATAGATGATATTAAGCTAATGGTAGATTCATTCTACACCAAAATTAGACGCGATTCCCAAATAGCATATGTCTTTGAAAACGAAATAGAGAACGACTGGGCAAATCACTTGTCCAAAATGTACAAATTCTGGCAAACAGTTTTGTTTCATAAAAAGGCGTACAGAGGTTCACCCTTAAAGCCCCATTTAGATTTACCTATAAAACCCGAACATTTTGGTATTTGGTTAAAACACTTTGAAGGCACCGTTAACAACCTCTTTATTGGAGATATAGCGGAAAACGCAATAGATAAAGCAAGAAAAATGGCCCAAATGTTTCAACTAAAAATCAGCACCTATAAATCCTTATCAAATGACATCTAACATTAAATCATCTCGTAAAATCATGATTTCGGCCTCATTAATATGGATTGGCTTTCTTGGGGCAATTAGCTTTATGGAATCTTGGTTAAAGTTTAGAGCTACAGGAGTAACTCTAGAAATAGGGCTCAGCATTGGAAAACTTGTTTTTTTCGCACTTAACAAAGTTGAAATTTTCTTGGCTTTAGTAATTATTACTGCCTTCATATTAAGTAAACAATCCATAATTAAGAAACGAAATATATCTTTTCTTCTTATTATTATAATCCTGATAATTCAGTCTATTTATTTACTACCCCAACTAGATTATAGAGCTGAACAAATAATAGATGGATTCAAATTAGCTAAATCCTACTTACACCTTTATTACGTAGCATTTGAGGCTATAAAATTATTGCTTCTTTCCTCATTTACCCATCAAAACTTTAAAACACTATAGAACTCTTAACTTCTGAATATATGGGAAAAATAATTGTTATTGATTCATCTAACGAAAAACATGTGTTGAAGTTTAAGACCTACGAATACCCTAATTTAATGGAGCTTATTGCTAATAGCTATTATGAAGACATTGGAGAATGTCGAGGAAGAGGTCTATGTGGTACATGTGTTGTTGAAACCGATAACGAAGAGCTCTTAAAAGAAGAATTAGATATTAACGAAAGGCTAATTTTAAAACAATTATTGGGTAATAGTAATAACCTAAGACTAGCTTGTCAGATTAGGTTAACACCAAAGCTTAACAATAGTACATTCAAAGTAATAGATAATTACTAGTTCTTGTACATATGTTAACCGTTTAAAATCAACTATTCTCATTTATTTTTACTTAAACGCGTTCTATCATTGGTTAACAGAAATGCAGTAAAACACGCTTCCTTTTTTTTGTTTTCCTATACGCCCTATCCAACAATCAAAAATTAGCTCATCCTAAATAGAGTAAATAAAAAAGCCCCTTTTATGAAAGAGGCTTTTAATCAAAGCTATAAATCAGTCACCTAGATCCTATTCATTAAGAATAGTCTAACTTTTATAAACTTTCCAAACATATCATTTGACAAACGTGGCAAAATTTGTTTTCGGTTTAATCGTTTTTTTGCCTCTTAAACAAGCGGCAGTTTCTTTAGTAACAAACCAGCAAAAACATACTATACCAATAGAAAACACGATATCACCAACAATACGCATCCATTTTAAAACTTGAACTGTAGGCGAATAAAGTAAGTCTGATTCTCTAGCAAAATAGTACCCTTCTGTTATTGATGTATATGCCTGAATAATACCTATTGGCAATAAACTTAAAACCACCATAAGTACAAGCCCTCCATTTAAAGTCCAAAACGCATATTTTAAGAGCTTTTCGTTCCATAGGTTTTTTGAATAAATTCTTAAACATAAAAGTATTAATCCCATGCCTAAAAGACCATAAACCCCAAACAACGATGTATGCGCATGTACCGCCGTAGTATTAAGCCCTTGAATATAATAAAGTGCTATTGGTGGGTTTATTAGGAATCCAAATACTCCTGCACCAACCATGTTCCAAAAGGCTACTGAAATAAAAAACATAATAGGCCATTTGTAGCGCTGAATCCATTTATGTTCTTTTAGTAGATTCCAGTTCTCACGTATCTCAAACCCCATCAAAGTCAAAGGCACTACTTCTAATGCGCTAAACGTTGCTCCTAAAGCTATAGCCTGTACTGGAGTTCCTGAATAATAAATATGATGAAGTGTACCTATAATTCCACCAGCTAAAAAAATACTTGCCGATGCAATAGACACCTTGCCTGCTGTTTTTGTTGAAACAATTTTCATTTGAGAAAACATATATGCTATTACAACCGTTGCAAAAACCTCAAAAAATCCTTCAACCCAAAGGTGCACTAACCACCATCGCCAATAGTTTATAACCGGTAACGAACTATTTTCTCCATACATTAATCCAGAGAAGAAGAACATACCTATGGCGACTATAGCTATTAATAGAATACTTAATAAGTGTTTTGACTCGTCTTTCTTTCTTATGGCAAAGAGTACGTTTCTTCCAACCAGAATCATCCATAAAATCATTCCTATAGCAAGAAATATTTGCCAGAACCTTCCAAGATCCATGTATTCATATCCTTGATGACCAAAAAAGAAATTCGCTGTTAAGCTTAAAAATTGATGAACACCTAGCCACTCACCTACCATAGACCCTAACACGATGATAAGTAGTGCAACAAAAAGGAAGTTTATTCCAAAAACTTGAAACTTCATCTCTTTTCCACTTATCATTGGGGCTAAAAACAAGCCTGTTGCTAACCATGTGGCGGCAATCCAAAATATAGCTAGTTGGGTGTGCCATGTTCTCGTTATTGAATAAGGTATATACTGGGAAATATCAAGACCAAAAAAGGCTTGCCCCTCAACTGAATAGTGCACAGTAATAATACCAAAAACAACCTGTAGAGCAATTAAAAGACAAACTACAAAGTAGTACTTAAGTACAGCCTTTTGCGATTTAAAGAGTGAAATATTTAACAAGGCATCTTTTGTAGGTTTTGTAATCGCCTCTCCTTTTTCATGATTTCTCACATAATAATAAGCCAGTATACCTATAAAGAGTATTAAAAGAATAATTGAAAAACCAGACCACAATTGAGAACTCGGGGTAATGGTATTATCAATTAAGGGTTCATGAGGCCAGTTAGAAGTATAGGTATATTCTTGATCTGGTCTGTTGGTACTTGCCGCCCATGAGGTCCAGAATAAAAACGCATTGAGCTTTCTTAGTTTCTCTGCGTCCTTAAGCACCCCTTCTGGAATAGCATATTCTTCTTTTCCCTTAGAAAAAATGGAAGCGAAGTGCTCAGAGTTTTCCTTGATAGCACTCAATCTCTCTTCAGAAATAAAAATGACCTTGCTAGTTTCATTAAAAGAATTGGTTTTTATTTCGTTAACCAACCGTACTTTTAACGCACCTTTATTTTCATTTGAAAGGTCTTCATAAGACATTGAAAAATCTCTTTTAGCCCAATAATCTAATAGAAATAGAGCTTCTTTATGGATCCAATCTGCAGTCCAATCTGGAGCCACGTAGCTTCCGTGACCCCAAATTGAACCAACTTCCATTCCTCCTATTGACTCCCAAATATTCTGACCTTCTTGAATATCCTTTGATGTAAAAACGATCTCGTTCGTTTGTTGTACCTCAACCCTATCGGGTAATGGTGGTTGCTTTTGATATATTTCTGTGCCAACCCATATTAAAGCAGCAAATGATAACACCACTACTGTTATAAAACCTATCCAAATTTTTCTCATAATTATTAGTTATAAAATTATTAAAGGACAAAAAGGTATTTTTATCCTTTTTGCGTATAAATATTAACGTTTCAACCAAAATTTATTCTCAACACCATTAGAATATAGTAAATCGTAAATTGTATTTCCTTCCAACATTTCTTTTAAATTTCTCCTTATTTCAACAAATTTATGATGTAAAGGGCATGGATTTTTGGCATCACATTGCGATAAGCCCAAACCGCATCCGGTATAAACATTATCGCCATCTAAAACCGATACAATTTCACTCAATTTTACCTTCTCTAGCTTTTCTTTCTCCATAAAAAAGCCGCCATAAGGCCCCTTAATAGACGTAATAATATTAGTTCTAGTAAGCTGCTGCAATATCTTAGCTGTAAATGCTTCGGGTGAATCAACGGCTTCTGCTATTGCCTTTAGTCCAACCTTATTATTAATAACAGATTGTTCCGCAATAAAAATGACAGCTCTTAATCCATATTCACATGACTTTGAAAACATAAAATAAAATTTCGGTGCAAAGTTAATACTTTTTATAAAAGATAAAAATATCCTTTATAAAATTTTAACCACTAATCATTTCAATTCAAATAATGACTAAGAACGTTTTTAAGGTTCTTATTATGACTATAAATTAGACCTTAAGTTAAACGAAGTAATTCTGTAATTGTTTATCTGTTATATTTCCGAAATAAACTTTGCTAAATTATCCCCTCTTTTTAGACCAAATTTCTTTCTTAACCTGTGCCTTGCAATATGTACACTAGGCACTGAAATATTTAGCAACTGTGCCATTTCACTTCCGTTAAAACTTAGTTTTATAAGTGCACAATGTTTTAACTCTGTAGTCGAAAGTGATGGATAACTTTTTTGAAGTTTTTTGTAAAATTCTGAATTGACCTTAGTAAAGCGTTCGTTAAATTCATTCCAAAGGTTTTTATTGATATCCTTAGTTGCATTTAAGGTTCTTCTAAACTTATTCTCATCAAGGTACTTTTTCAATTCATCTAAAAGCTCATCTATAATTCGCTCTTTATCTATTAATTGAAGCGTGTAAGATGTAATTTCCTTGTTCTGGACTACGATAACCTCTGCCTGTTTTTCTTTTTCTAGTTTGGATTTCATTTCCGCCTTTTGCTGATGGTCTATAAACTTTTTACGCTGATACCATGATCTTATAAGTAAGGCACCACTTATTATCACCAAAACAATACAAGCCAAATAAATCTTAAGTCGAAAATTTTGCTCCTTTCGTTGTTCTAAGAGCTTTTGTTGCTTAGCCATTGCCTCATTCTTCTGCTGTACAACTTCCCTGTATTTATTTTTTACATCTAAAAGGTTCCCATTATTCTTAGCACTAAAAAGACTATCGTTTAATTTTTTAGATTCTAACAAAACGGAATAAGCTTCTTTAGTCATTCCTTTTTCTGAATATATCTTTGCCAGTTTATCTAGAGCTTCGGGTTTAATATCGTTATGAGCATTGTATTTTTTAATAGCATCTAAACATGCTGTATAATAGCCAACCGCTTCATTTAATTCACCTTTTTTAAATCTTAGGTTTCCATTAAACCATAAAACAATAACTTCAAAATTATGTCCACTATCAATAAAATGAGGATTAATTTGATTAAGATACCCTTCCGCTTGCTCCAATTTACCTTGCAAAATAGCGATGTTCGCTTTTTCAGCTAAAATGTAATAAGGTTTTACATTATTCCTTTTTGCAATTACCAAACAAGAATCCAAATACTTATTGGTTTTTTCGAATTTTCGAGAACGCGTATAACTAGCGGCCAAACCTAAATAACTTCTTATAAGCTCTCGCTCTGGTACAATGTTAAGTTTATGAAGTTCCTTTTTAAGATTGAGTGCTTGCTGCATATGCCCCACAGCATCTTCCTCTTTATTAAACACTAAGTATAGCAACCCTAATTCGTAATGACACCTTACTAAAAACTTAGTATCATTATATTTTTCAGCTATAAGTAAGGCTTCCCATAAATAATCATAAGCCTTTGTATAGCTTCCCGAGTTTTCTTCTCTGTCAGCATTATCCATTAGCTTATTAATAAACTTGGCCCTGAACTTATCATCTTCTAAATTTTCATCAAGATTTTGAAATGAGTCATCTTCAATTATCTGACTATTTCCCATCTCTCTGAAATGCTGTTTGTTAAGTTCCAATACAAAGTTCATTTTAACTGAACTTGCGCAAACATTTGAAATTCCACAAAACAACATCAATAAAAAAAATGAATAAAATAACTGTTTACCCCTCATATTCTGCATGTTAAATATTAGCTTAATTAAAGCTCACTAGTATTTCAAAAATAAAAAATATGGTAAGCAATAAAGTTTTTGTAAACCCTAAAACTGGTCTTGTTAAGTTAATACTAAGTTTTAAAACCCTTTAAAGGAAGTAAATATCTAGAGCTTTGTAGGTGCTGTGTACGATTAAAATTAGGCATGTAAATGCATTAGGCATAGCTTCTAAACCAATTAATTTATAAATAAACATGAACTTAAAAAGTATAACTTTAATAGTTATTTCGATCTTTTGTATCCAAAACAAAATTTTTGCTCAAACTTACAATTACGAGAACAACAGAATTGCTATAAGCGCAGATGGCAATAGCGCTCCAGACCACGCCTACAAGTGGCCTATTGGAGACCCAGATGACTGGGGAGCCAACGCAGCAATACTTGCCGTTTTGGCTAAAATGGAATTACAAGATAAACTAGTTCATTTTTCATATAATAATTTTATAGACGCACCCAGTGGTCCTGATTATGAGAATCAAAATAAAATAAGTTGCGATGGCGGAATTATAAGGTGGCATTTTAACGCAAATAACTTTTTTGACGTTACAACACATAAAGAGGATGCCAAATTGCATTTGGCCAAAGAAATGGCTAAATCTACAAAAGAAGACCCTCTTTATTTTTTACATGCTGGTCTTTCTGAATTCATCTATCAAGTTGTTGAAAAAACAATTGAAATTGGTGGTATTGAAGGATTGCGCCATGTTAAATTAATTTCTCATAGTGGATTTAATGAAAATGAAAAAAGACGCGAATGGCATCGCACCTGGGCAGATATAAAAACGCTTTGCAATAACCGCATTCAATATTATAAAATTAAAGATCAAAATGCCTGTGGAACACCTAACATCCTTTGGTGTTCTGGAAAAGATTTTTCGCCTTGGTACTGGATGCGTGATCATAAAGATGAAAGTTTGCGTTGGCTATATTCAAGAATGCAAGCTCATGACACTGGTAAAGCCGATATTTCAGATGTTGGTATGCTATATTGGTTACTTACTAAAGACGAAAACGGCTCTCCTAAAAAATTTAAAGCATTTTTTGGTAATGGCATTCCCAATTCAGTACAAGGTATTGCTAAGACAAAAACATTAGATGCCAATGGCAAATTTCACTTGGACGCCACTAAAGACTTCCCTATTATTAAAATCCCTGGATATGCTAAGCCATATATAGACCCTCATAGGACTGCAATGGCTATTGATGCCTCTAAACACCAAAATGTCTATGCCGCAAGTAAAGTAAGGCTAAATGCTCCTAAAGGTCTGTATTACATTACCCTTACCACATTAAACGAAATAGATGGAGAATCTTCATATAAATTATTCGTTGATGGTAAACTAATTGGAGAAGTTAACAATAAAAGCTCCCACAAAGACTATACTCCTCAAAAACACAGTTTCAGGAATGTAAGATTAAATGCAACCAGCGATATTCAAATTGCTTTTAATTCTCATTCTAATGGTAAAGTACCAGAAGGAAACACCTTTGCATTCTCCCGTGGTAGGTGGACTAAATTAAATTTTCATTGTGTAGAAAAAGATATCCCACAAAAAGAAGAAGGTGAAATCGTTACAATTGAAGGTGAGAAATTCGATTTACATGGACACTGGAAAATGGTACAGGATAATATAGCCAGCGGACAAAAATACATTACCTATTTTGGACCAAATAATTACCAAAAAGTAGATTCTAAAGAAACAATTATTTCACAATTCGAAATTTCCTCGCCAGGAACTTACACAGTAAAATGGCTAATGAGACAGCCTCTTGAAGCCGAAGGTGATAAATCTAATGATGCTTGGATTAATTTTCCTGATGCCACGCAAATAGGCCGCAAACCACTTACGGGCTTTCATAAGTTTGTAGGAAGAAGTAAAGAGCGTTTTAAATGTAATGGTCAACTAGATTTACATGGAGACCAACCCTGGATGAAGGTAAAATTTAACAAACCAGGTATCTATACGCTTCAGTTATCGGGACGTTCTGAATTCCTTGAAATTGATAAAGTTATCCTTTACAAGGACATTAATTTTGATAAAATCGTCGCTAAATTAAATAAATAAGCGTATTTCTAATACCTAATGTTCCTATGAGATTATTCAGTTTATTTACGTTTTTTTACATTACATTTAGTCTTAGCTCTTATTCCCAAAACCTAATAAAGCATAAGGCTGAAAAAAATGATTTCATCCTTAATAATGGTAGACATACCGCTAGAATTCTTTTTGATAAAGAAGATGATAACTTAATTCATCTCTCTATTCAACATTTTATTGAAGATGTTAACGCAGTTTGTAATGATAAGCCTAAAGTAATTCATTCAAGAAACCTAAGAAAAGATAACCTCATTATTATTGGCTCTTTAAACAAGAGTAAAGAAATAGCCAAACTCATAGAACTAAAAGCTATTGACACCACTGGAATGACAGGTGCTTGGGAAAAGTATAGTATACAAACTATAAAAAACCCTTGGGCTAAGCATAAAAAAGCACTTGTAATCTTTGGTAGCGATAGACGCGGCACCGCTTATGGATTATTCGAATTATCTAAACAAATGGGAGTTTCCCCTTGGTACTGGTGGAGCGATGTGCCAATTAAAAAGAAACATAAAGTTATTGTAAAAGGTGGTATTCATAAGAGCAAATCTCCTGATGTAAAATACAGAGGTATTTTTATAAACGATGAAGATTGGGGGTTAAAACCTTGGAGCTCAAAAACCTTTGAACCAGAATTAGGTGATATTGGCCCTAAAACCTACGCTAAAGTTTGCGAGTTACTTTTAAGGTTAAAAGCAAACTACCTCTGGCCAGCAATGCACGAATGCTCGGGGGCATTTAATAAATACGAACAAAACAAAATAGTAGCAGACAACTACGGTATTGTTATGGGGTCTTCTCATTGCGAACCATTGCTTTTTAATAATGCAACAGAATGGGATAAAAAGACTATGGGAGAATGGAACTATGCTACAAATCGCGAAGGCATTTGTAACATTCTTGATAAACGTGTGTCTGAAAACGCGCCTTATGAAAATCTTTATACTATTGGTATACGCGGAATTCACGACCACAAAATGGAGGGTGATTTCCCCATAGAAAAGAAAATTGAATTGGTAGAAAAGGCCATAAAAGACCAGCGAGATATATTAGAGAAACATTTAGAGAAATCTCCTGAACAAATCCCTCAAATATTTGTTCCATACGCAGAGGTATTACACCTGTATAACAATGGTTTAAAAGTTCCAGAAGACATTACCCTTATGTGGGTAGATGACAACTATGGTTACATTAGAAGACTAAGCGATCCTATTGAACAAAACCGTTCAGGAGGAAGTGGGGTTTATTACCATATTGCTTACTTAGGTAATCCTCATGAGTATACTTGGCTTAATACAACAAACCCAGCTCTTATTTACAAAGAGATGAAAAAAGCCTATGACTATAAAGCTGATAGAGTTTGGATGGTTAATGTAGGCGATATTAAACCTTCTGAATATAATACTAATTTCTTTCTTGATTTAGCTTGGAATGTAAATACCGTAAATCATGAGACAGTCTATAACCATATGGATAATTGGTTTAAAGAGGCATTTGGCAATGAATTTGGAAAGGCTTGTTCTGATTTAATGTATGATTTTTATCAAAACAATTTTGTACGTAAACCAGAATTCATGGGTTGGGGTGAAGAATATTCAAGTACAAGGTGGAAAGAACGCATAGAAGATACCAATTTTAGTTTTACTAACTATAAAGAGGCAGAACTTAGACTTAAAAAGTTTAGGATACTAAGCGAAAAGGTATCGGAACTAAAAAAACAAATTCCAGAACAACTCCAACCTGCTTTTTACGAGCTAGTGTATTACCCCATTAAGGGCGCCCATTATATGAACCATAAGCTATTACTGGCTCAAAAGAATAGGTGGTATGCCAAATTAGGGCATGCAGGCACCAATGATCTCGTAAAATCAATTAAGGCTTATCATGATAGTACACGTATTATTACGCATGAATATGAAGCCTTACGCGGAGGGAAATGGAAAGAAATGATGTCTGAAGTGCAATCAACTGGTGCTACGTTTGCTTTTATGCCTCCATATGAAGAAATTACACTTTCGCAAAAAGCCGGTTTAGGTATTATTGTAGAAGAAAACGATATTATTAATGGTGTAAATACACCCTATTCGCTTCCTGTATTTACCTCTTACTACAACGAAACTTACACTATAGATATCTTTAACACTGGAACTGAAACTTTAAGATGGTCGGCTTCAACAAGTGCAGATTGGATAACGATTAGTGAAACTTCTGGAGAAACCCAAAAGGAACAACGCCTTCTAGTTTCTATTAATTGGCCAAAACTATTAACTCAAAACAATAGCGGGACAATAACTATTAATGCCGGTAACGATGAAAAAACGGTTTTCGTAAAAGCCTTTAAGACACAAATCCCCGAAATAGAAGAAAGTAAAAGTTTATTCGTTGAGAAAAATGGTTACATATCCATTCCTTTAGAAAAATTTCACAGAAAGTTAGATAAAGACGATGTAAACTGGATTATTAAGAACGGATTAGGTATAACAGGAGCTAGTTTGGCGACAGAAAACAACCATTCTAAATCAGCCGGACATTGGGCCAAAAGCGATAAGTTTGCTCATGTAGAGTATGACTTCTACACCTTTAATTCTGGTAGATTTGATATTTCAACTTACGTACTTCCAACCTACCCTATTAATGGCTTTGAGTTACATCGTTTTGCTATTTCTGTAGATGAAGAATCTCCGAAAACCATATATGTTGGCGCAGCTATTGATAGTGATAGATGGCGACAAAATGTACGCAGAAATTCTTCAATTCATACCAGTTCTCATTATATCTCAAAGCCAGGAAAGCATACCTTAAAAATCTATTATTTAGATCCTGGGGTTGTTGTAGATAAAGCCGTTATGGACTTTGGTGGATTAAAACAGTCGTATTTAGGACCAGAGACTACACAGATAAAATAGACAAACAGTTTATAAAGTAATTACATATCCAAAACAACACATGATTATGAAAAAATCACTATTTACATGGGCTTTTATCTGCATATCTTTTAGCTTATGGTCGCAACCAAAAGCACCTACTGGAAAGTCATGGGAATTAGTTGAAACCTTATCCGATGAATTTAACGCAAATAGTTTAGATTCTAAAAAATGGCGTAATTACCATCCCTACTGGACAGGAAGAGGTAGTACCTTTAGGCCTTATAATGTTTGGGTAGAAAATGGTTCTTTAAGATTAAAATCTACTAGAGGTAAGAAAGGAATTGATGCAGCTTGCGTTTCGTCTCAAAACCCAAAATTTGAAAAAGGGTACTATTCGGAGGCAAGAATATGGTGCCCATCAATGTCTATGACAGGAGCATATTGGTTTCAAAATAGATCAGAATCAGAAATTGATGTTATTGAAAACTTTGGCAAGCCAACAAACCATACCAAAGACCGTTATAGAATGCTTGTAAACACGCATTACTTTGCTAACGGATGGGAAAATGATGAAAAATCACCTTGGCACAACGGCAGTGCTATTCTTAAACCTTATGCTTGTGATGAAACTTACTATGTATATGGTGTTTGGTGGAAAGATGAACATACTATAATCTTTTATTTGGATGGAAAAGAAGTACATCGTGTAACTACAAAAAGTGAGTTTACACAACCCATGTACATGTTTTTTGATATGGAAGTTTTTGGTTGGTGGGGTGCACCTAAAGAGGAAGACTTAGCTGATTCAACTAAAAACACACAATATGTTGACTGGGTTCGTACTTTTAAACTAAGACATGATAAAAGAGGTATAACTGGTGGAGAGGGCATCTCCAAAGGAGATAAAAACACAGATTATCCAAAAGACCCTAGACAAAAAACTTCTAAATAAGGATAATTGGTATTTGAGACGACCCTAACTATTTTTCGTCCTTAAATTTATCAAGAGTAACTTTCTTGTTGGATGCTTTGCATTAGGATAAAAAAGAGAAAGTCGTCTGAAAGCAAATTTCCAGACGACTAAACTCCATTAAATTATTTCTTAACAAATTTATAAACACCTTCTTGCACAGATAAAATATAAATCCCTTGTTTTAGTCCCTCAACATCTATATGTTTTGTATAGGTTCCTCTTCTTACTATAGCCCCTAGCATATTTGCTATATAATAGCTAGAACCTTTCCCTTGAGTTTTTAAAGTGATTGTTTTCTCCACTGGGTTAGCCGAAGAAATCAAAGAAGAAATACTCTTAAAGGAAGTTGCACTTAAAGTAGCACTAGAGTCATATGTCATACCTTGAACTATTAATGTCCCACTACCGTTATCTACAACAGGCACGGATTCCAGTCCATCAGCATCACCTTCACTAGTTGAAAACCACCTATTTACCATGGTATATTGCACTCCATTTGTGTAAGTTCCATCCCATCTCGAGAACGCAATAGTTACAGATACATCGCTAGTACCGTCACCATTATCTGTAATGGTTGGTCCATCAAGAATATAACTCTCAGAAGCCAAAGCTCCTCCTGGTGCTACACCTTGAGGCGCTAATATGGGTAAACCAGCATTAGGAGCACCAGGATTACCTGTTATACTGGTAATGTTAGGGCCAGTAATTGTTTCTCCAGACAAGCTAGCTTGTACATTGGAGGTTTGACGTATTGGCGAAAAAAGACCCGCAGTTGCAATATTTGCATTGGACAAAGTAATGTCGGTATATTTTATTACCAAATTAGGTTGCCCTACAGCAGGGCCATAGTTACCAGCTCCATCACCAGCAAAAGTTGCTGGTACAGATACGTATTCAATTGTTTGCGCTTTAAGTAACATGCAATACATTGAAAGCAATAAAAACAGTGTAATTTTTTTCATAATGAATTAATTAAGTTAGTAAATAATCTAAAGCAAACTTTAGCTAATCTCACAAAGCAAAATAGACAACTACCTAAAAGTAAACCAATACAAATCAACATTTTAAAACCTCAAAAAGCATTTGTTAAGTATTTTGTAAGTTTTTGAACCTCTTAATTTCTAAATAAAATACAATCGCCATTTTTTTTCACTAGAAAATTAATTACACTAAAAGATTTTTCTCCAGTTTGTCTTATGCCTAACCTTATGTTTTAAAAAATAATTAGTTATTAGGAGCGCTTAGATTATTTCGCATATCCAAACCTAACATGGTTAAAAAAAAACCGTTTAAGACATATGTCTTAAACGGTTTTCTATTACTTGAAAAAAGTATCATCTTCTTTTTACGCAATCACTTTTTCACGAATTTGTACACGCCCTCTCTTATTGCTAGAATATAAACGCCATTACTTAATTCATTAACATCAATAGTATCTGTGTATGTACCTTTTTTAACAATTACACCTAACATATTGGCTATATAAAAACTCGCTCCATTTGAGTTATTTGCAAATGTTATTTTAGTCTCTACAGGATTAGCTGAAGTTACTAAAGACCTTATCATTTTTAAAGAGCTAGTACTTAAAGTTGCACTAGAATCATATGTCATGCCTTGAACGACTAAAGTTCCGCTTCCATTATCTACAACTGGAATAGATTCCAAACCATCTGCATCTCCTTCTTTGGTTGAAAACCATCTATTCACCATAGTATACGACTGACCATTAACATAAGTTCCTTCCCATCTATAAAAAACAAGTGTGACGGAAACATCGCTAGTACCATCACCATTATCGAAAACCGTAGGGCCTTCAAGGACGTAAGTTTCAGAAGACAGAGCTCCCCCAGGTTTAACACCCTGAGGTGCCAATAAAGGTGTTCCTGCATTAGGAGCTCCTGGATTATTGGTTATACTTGTAATATTTGTACTGGTTATGGTTTTACCTGACAAACTGTTTTGAATATTTGATGTTAAGCGTATCGGAGAGAACATACCTGCGGTTGTAACGTTAGAATTATCTAAAGTGATATTTGAAAACTTAACAACCAAGTCTGGTTGCCCTACAGCGGGGCCGTAGTTACCTGCACCATCACCTGCAAAAACGGAAGGTACAGACACATATTCAATATTTAACGTTCTATCGCCCACATCATCCGAAATCACAACAGAAATCGTACTTTCTTTGGTTGCTCCAACATTATTTGTAGCTACGGCTTTTAAGGTATAAGTCCCATCTTGCATATTCGCTAATACATTGTCATTTTGTCCTGGCTCTCCCCACTCATATGGCGCCGTATCTATTTGACGGACTAAAGCATCATTTAAATATAGCTTCACATTTGTAACAGTTCCATCCTCATCATTTGCATTTACTTCAACTTCCAGATTGCTACCAACATCGAAAGTTTGTAAATTATTGGGTTTTACAAATGACACAGTAAAAGGACTAGGGTCTGGACCTTCTTTTGACAAATAATAGACATCATCCTTTATGTTATCGTGAGGCTGAGGGTTATGCCATGGTAAATTGGTTAATGTCCATACATAGTTTTTAAAAAAAGTACAACTTGGCCTATTAATTTGAAATTGATTTCTCATTTTAACTCCAGATAATCCATCATGAGCGTAGAATACATGGTTATACCTCCATGTATTGTTAGCCGTGGGCTTTTCCCAATCATTATTAGACCCGTTTTCAGAGAACCCTCCGTTACTATCATCTCCTTCGTAATGAATACCAACATTATTCTCTATGAGGTTATTGGTTGATGATACTTCAGTCCATACCATAAACCTATTACCACATTTAATTAATAGATTTTCTATTACGTTTGCCCTTTCTGTAAATGCATCTATATCAACGCCATCTTGCCATGCGTCAAAAACTAAATTGTTTTTAACGACTAAGTCTCTACAAACTTTCATATGAATAGCTCTTCTTCCGTCATCCATTATCACATTATTTTGTACAATACTATTCTGAGATATTTGTTTTAGGTGGAGGCTATTGTAGCAGTTATACATTTCGACCCCGTTAATCTCTAGATTATTTACAAATTCTGCATAAATAGCATTACCAACTTGTCTCTTATACTCAAGTTGACCTCTTTTTGTTCCAATGACTTTCACGTTGTTTTTTCTATTGCTATTGTTGGGGCCTACTATTTCAATTATACCACCTTCTTTTTCGCCTCTTGGAGTACCTGCAGTTGCGCCAGTATTGGGTATCTCATTATCCGAAATCAATATGCCATCTATAACAAGTGTCGTATTGCTACCTACTTGAATAGGAGCACCCTGATCTATATCTATAGTCCCTCTAAAAACATACGTAGTCATTGAAGCATGATCTTGCGCTATAGCGGCTCTAAAACTATTAAGTTGCGTTAGGGAACTAATTATAGTTCCAGAACCAGTATACGTTTCTGGCCTTGACTTAAGGTTATTGAGTGTATTTTTTGCTCCTGCCTGTTCTGCAATGTTTTTTTTGAAATAACCTTCAACTAATCTAGCCTTTGAATCCAGAAGTTCTGTGGTCAATCCATTACTCAAACCTGCTTGGTTTAAATCATTCTTCAAATCCAAATCTGGATTACCTGTTACTGTAGGAGCTTTTTTTACTTTAACCAAACCAGGTGTAGGGGTTCCATCGGGTAGTTTATCCCAGGTTTTAAATTTACAATCTGCCTGTTGGTTGGGTCTATCTACACCATCGCAAAACGTCTGATTTTGGCTTGGGTACCCCATAGAGGAGGCATTGAACTCTGTATACCCGGTAGTATTCTCATAAAACTGTGCCTGTGTACTTAAAGAAAACAATGCGCATATTACGAATACATTAATCTTAATAAAATGTTTCATTACTATCTTTTTTAGAATGTTTATACAGTTGTTAACACAAGAAGGTAGGAAGATGCAAAAGGGGAGATATCTGTTCTAATTCATCACTATAATTGATGATTGTACTAGGGATAGGATAGTTCTATTTATGAGAACTTCTTTGAAGTTCTACATTTAGATGTTTTCTTGTTATATAAATTTGAGGATCTCTTCTACTTGGTTAAAGCAATGCACATATTTTGTAAACAAAAGACTGTCTTCCTTTTTTTAAATACATTGGAAAAAAGAACCCTAAATTTCTTTAGGGTTCCAAAACTCAAACTAACTAAATAATAAAACTTCTAACATTTACTTGTTTTCTGTAGAAATCCTCATATTTAAACTTTAAATATTTTTATTGCCACTCTTCTAAATTAAGTTCTGTATTTCTGTAAATAAGTTCCTCCTCTACAGCATGTACAGCACCATTTTCATCTGTGTAGTTATATTGCAGTACAAAATTCCTTGTACTTGAATCGTAGGTTCCCGTTCCACTTAATGAAGATATGTTACCAGAGCCATCAGACAATACTACATTACCATTTTCAGATATTTGCATTTTCATACCACGTCCAGAAACATCAGGATTACCAGCATAAGGTACGGCTAGGGAGTCTTTGGCTATGGTTTGTAACAACATATCCTCGTTTTCAACTAAATCTGTTTCTGAATAGGTTTCAACACTATTATCTTGTGTATTAGTATCCGTACCTTTTACATAATACCATCCATGGTATTTATTAAAGTATTTCAATACTAAAATAGTATAATGCCTGTCCTGCAAAATAGAATCTGTAGTTGTTGTCACCAATTGAAGTGGTAAAGCATAATTATTCCCTACGGCCAGCGCATCATTCATAAACAAATCTTTATCTAGAGTAACCGGAACACTTCCTTTGAACTTACCGCTTGGGATTGTAAAACTACTAGCATTCATAGAATAATAATTATCTGGTAGTTTAGTTAACTCTGGATAGGCATCTAATAACGTATCTTCTACAATAAAGCCTACTTCTTCATTAGTATCATTAGAATATTTACCTCCTAAAACGACACCTACTTCAAATTTTAAATCCTCTCCATCGGCGTCAACTAAAGTTCTTAATGGAAACTGACGAGGAAAGTACGTTGTTGTATATTCAAAATCCTCCTTATAGTCATCATAACACCCTTGTAAGAGCACAAAAGTTCCGATAAACATAAGTACTGCTATTCTTTTTATCATTTTTCTAAATTTTCAAATTATTAACTTAATCAAATTACCACCCTTGATTTTGAGTGATATTATCGGTTCTTAAAATTTCATTAAAAGGAATTGGCCCGTAATTCATAAACCCTTTATAATTGGGCGTTAGTATAGTAGATCTACTAAAATTAAATGTGCCATTTCCATTATCTGTGATGGTAACACCAGATACAGGCTGATTTAAATTATCTTCCCATCTTCTTAAATCAAAAAATCTATGACCTTCAAAACAAAGTTCTATTCTGCGCTCGTTCTTTATTAATTCTCTCATAGCTTCTTTTGTAGTTATTGATGCTAAATAATCATCACTTCCACCCGAAGCAATACCTGCTCTTCTTCTAATTTCAGCAATAGCATCTCTGGCAGACATACCATAAGTAGTATCATCTGGACCATTAGCTTCGTTAGCTGCTTCAGCAAAATTTAGAAACATTTCTGCTTTTCTAAAGATGGCATTATAATGAACGTCATTTACAACGTTACCCGAAACTAAATTAGCATCTGTGCTAATCCATTTTCTTAAATAATACCCTGTTCTTGTTGCGTTTTCTACGGTTACACCAGGAGCTCCAACCATATGTGCGCCACCTTGAAACGTCTCAATAGTTCTACCTTTGAATGATTGATTATTGTGTATAATGGTCATGTAAAAACGTGGATCTCTATTCGCATACATATCACTTTCACTGTAACCGCTTGCTCCTTCTGTAATAGGATACCCATTTGCCATAGGAAATGCGTCTACAAGATTTTGAGATGGGTTACAATTACCATTTCCTTCTAAACCAGCACCAGGAGGAAAATGACTTCTCTCTAATGCATTTGTATTACCATTTGCCTCTCCACTAACTCTTCTCATTATTAGCTCATCACTCTCATCATTGTTAAAATACACATCAGAGACATTGTTAATATTATTAACGCTGTAGGCATCTGGTAATGTAGCTCCTATAACATCAATAACGTCTTTAGCGGCCTGAGCTGCCTCAGCGTAAGTAGATGTTTCAAATGCTGGACTAGCTGCATATAATAGTACTCTAGATTTTAATGCTCTACAAGCCACAGTGGTAGGTCTTCCTAAATTTGTTTCATCAAAATCTGGATCAACATCTGTATAAGACTCTGGTAATCCTGCTCCAAGTGCAGTATTAATATCATCTAATATTTGCTGTACACATTCTTGGTAGGTATTTCTTGGTAAATTCAACAAGTCCGGATTATCAATATCTATACTCGCTGTCATTAAAGGTATTCCCATTAATTGACCATTTACATCAACGCCTCCAAACCTTTTTAACAATTCAAAATGGATATATGCTCTTAAAAAGAACGCCTCTCCTTTTAAACGCTGTCTATACGTCTCATCTCTCGTAGGATTAGATCTGTAATATTGTACAGTACCATCTAAACCAACTTCCATGAATAAATTCACATTTTTTAAGTCGTCATATCTTGCCTGCCAATTGTCTAAAGGATTATTAACTGCGGTCCAAAAACCATCAGTTGTAATCATCTGATTGATATTATTTGTAAGATTATTAGAAAGTGCATTATCTGTTGCGCTATCTAAAAAATCTGAATTGAAGGTATCATAACTAGACGGAATGGCTCTGTACGCATAGGTTAATAAACCTCTAACATTATCTGGCTGCGTTAAAAGCACATCAAATGTTCTTTCATTTGTTAATTTAGGATCAAAGTAATCTTCACAGGAAGAAAACATAACTAAGACACCTAAAACAAACACTAAATTTCTCATTGAATATTTCTTTTTGAAAACACCTTGAATTCGTTGATTAGGGTTTTCTTTTCTTTTTATCTTTTGTTTCATAACAAACTAGTTTAGTACGTTAATTTTAAACCTAATGACAATGTTCTAAACCCTGGATAATTGTTAATTCCGGAATTTAAACTTTCAGGATCTAAATCTTTTATTTTAGAGATTGTTAACAAATCATTACCTCTAACAAAGAGTCTAAAGTTTGTTGCTCCAAATTTGTTGCTAATTCGCTCTGAAAAATTATAAGCCAATTCTGCTGTTCTAATCTTAAAGAAGTCTCCACTTGTTAGCCAATAGCTAGAATCACGATAACTATGAGATTCTGATAATGACGTAAGTCTTGGCGAAGTTGCCCCAGCAACAGCACCTGGTGTTGCAGAACCTAAAGCTTGAACAGAGTATTTATTTTCACCCGTGTTCCAATAGTATGAGTTGTTTAATAGCTTATCAGATCCTGAAGTTCCTTGACCTAGAACATATAATTCTAAACCTTTATACTCCAGATTAAGATTTAATGAATAATTTACTCTAGGGAACCAATTACCAATGTTCTTTCTATCGAATTGATCTATGACATTATCTCCTCTATCATTAGTAATATCAACTAACTTTATATCACCAGGAATGATATCTCCATAAGAAGATGTTACACCATGACTTGCTATATCCGAATCGTTTTGATATAAACCATCTGCTTGCCATCCCCAGATAGCATCTGTTACTTGTCCTGTTCTATTAAGGTGTGCATATTGATTGATTTCATCGAATACTTCATTAACAGATTTGGAATAAATTAGATTTCCTCTTAGTGAAAAGTTCAGGTTTCCGATATTATCTGTATACCCAATAGATAAATCAACACCTTTATTCGATACTTCATTAAAGTTACCTATTGGTTTTAGTTCTCCTGTATAGTCTGGTAATGCATTTCTTAATACAACAGGAATTCCAGTTCTTAACTCATTAAAATAGTTTACTTCTAAATCTATTTTATTGTTAAACAAGCGGGCTTCAATACCTAAATTTAGCTCTTTAGACTCTTCAAACGTAAGACTTGGATTTCCTATTTGACCAGCTCTCCAACCAAACTCTGCAGCCGAATTTTGAGGTCCTGTTCTAAAAGAACCACTACCTTGATAAAAGTCTCTAAACAATAAGTAATCAAAAGCTCCGGAACCTTGTCTGTCATAGCCCATAATACCATAAGATCCTTTAAGTTTTAGATAGTTTATGCTTTTGCTATCTTTTAAGAAGTCCTCATTAGATATTAACCAAGCAAAACCTCCAGCACCGTATAACCCCCAACGGTTTTCTTTAGTAAACTTATCGGAGCCCATATAAGATGAAGACCCTTCAATAGTATATTTGTCTTTAAAGGTATAGTTTACCCTTGCTCCAATATTAGCACTTTTGTCATCTTGCTGAGTTGTAGGACCATCTAAAGTAGATTTTCTAGTAAGTGTTTGGTTAACTCCAACCAAATTAATTAGTAAATCATTGTCTCCCCATGATCTTTCAAAATCTATTTTAGCAACTATCCCTAAATTCTGTGTAGAGTTATCTCCCTTTCTATCCTCATCACCATCAAGTCTATCAGTACCTATCCTAGTGGTTACAGATAAATCATTTGGGTCATCAAATCTAATTCTTGAATAGGTTAAAGATTTACCAATGGCTATATTGTTGAAAACATCAAAAGTAACATACCCACTTGCACTAAGTCCTTTTACTAAGGAATTTAAGTTGAAATCTATACCTAAATTGGTTTGAGCATAGTAGTTTTTGTTGTTTACATAGCCAGATCTTGCTAGTTCTCCTAAAAGGTTAGTATCTACTCTTGGGCTATACCCCAAATTATCTTTATCTCCCTCGGCTCCTGCATAAAGCGGGTAGTCATTTGGACGATGCGAAGATAAAGCTCCAAAGAAAGCACCATTAGTTATGTCTGCTCTATCCCAAACATCCATTCTTCCAGCCAAATCTAAAAACATTGAGACTGTTTTATTTACATCATAATCTAGGTTACCACGAATATTAAAACGGTCAAACTTTTGGTTTTTTCCTTGGTTTTCAAGTCCGTCTTCATGAATATAACCAAGATTTAAAAAGTATTTGGTTCTGTCATCTCCACCAATTAATTGGGCATTGAACCTTTGAAAAGAAGTACTCTTTTTTAATAGTTCATCATAAAAATTCACATTAGGGTATAACACCGATGGATTGTTAGCATAGTTATTTATATCCTCAGCTGAATAAATTGGATCTAATCCATCATTAATTCTGGCCTGGTTATATAAACTTGCATATTGCGCAGAATTTAAATATTCTGGTAATCTAGATGGTGTTTTTACGCCATATTCGTGATAAAATGAGACTTTAGATTTACCATTATAACCACGTTTAGTCGTTAACATAATAACACCATTAGCAGCCTTACTTCCAAATAGCATTTTAGCTGTAGCATCTTTTAATATTTGAATGCTTTCAACCTCATCTATAGCGATACTAGATAATGCTCTGTTGGCAATACCATCAATTACAATTAAAGGGTGATCGTCTTGACCTCCTCTTGAAAGCCCTCTAATTTTCATCCAAGTGTTATCTAATCCAGGAGATCCACTCCCTTCAAAGGCAATTAAACCTGGTGCTTGTCCTGCTAATATTGATTCTACGTTATAGTCTGAAGAATGTAAAAGGTCTTTACCATCTATAACGTCTATGGCTCCAACAACTTTATCTTTATCAATATGAGCAAAGGGAAGAGCAACCTTATCTGAATCTACTCTAACTTTTACCGTATCATTTTTCTGCTGTGCAGATACAACCCCCATAAAGGCCGTTAAAAATAATAATATATAGTATTTCATTTTTTTTAATTTTAATTACCAGCCTGGGTTTTGTTCAAATTCTGTCATAATATCCATAACATTTTGAGGGAATGGATACCAATAATGTTTATCCTCAAAGACTCTAATGGCATTTTGGATTACTTTTTTACCATAAACTGTTTGTCCATTAACCACTCTTATGTCTACAGAATAAATGTTACCCTCTCCTAATACCTCTTTAGCTAATTTCCAACGTCTTAAATCATGCCATCTGTGTTGCTCATGAAATAACTCTACAGCTCTTTCATTGTAAATTCTTTTTCTGAATTCATCTTTACTAGAAGTATATTTTGCTAATACATTTGGCATATTAGCTCTACTTCTAACAACATTTATTGCCTCAACAGCAGTTAAAGAGCTTCCTGGCGCCGTTCCATTAGGACCATAAGCTTCGTTAACAGCCTCTGCATAATCTAAATACAATTGCGCTACTCTTATATGAGGAAAAGAACGGTACCAACCACCTCTGCGGTTCCATCTATCACATCCAATCCATCGGTGCTTACCTTTATGGTAATATCCAGTAAACATTTTGTTTTTTGAAACATCAAAGTTGTAATGCCATCCACTCGGATTTGTTGCATCTAAAACTCTTATTCTTGTATCTCCTGGGTTTGGTAACCCTTCAAACATTTCATCACCATGCGTAAATATTAGTGTTTTTAACCTTGGATCTCTATTAGAGTAAGGATCGGTTGGATCAAAACTTCCGTTAGCAATAGCATCTGGGTCATTAACATCATATCCATCTGCCGTTTCGAACCACTCTACAGCATTATGTGTAGGTGGACTTTCAGCAAACCAACCTCCTGCAAATTGAGGTAGCATCCAGCCTTGCCCAACCAAACCTCCAGCTGGATCTGAATGCCTTGAGAATGGCGGTACAATTATGGCTTCCTTAGGAAATCCAGGAGTTCTACTAAGCCAATTTTCTTTGTAGTCTTCCATGGTATACATCTCATAACCACCTGCAGTGAAACTATTTATTGCATCTGCAGCAGCTGCAGCTGCCTTTTCAGCATAAGCTGTATTATACGTTCTTGAATTTGATCCGTAAGGATTTAAATCAGGATTCATTAAAGGGCTTGAGGCATATAAAAGTGCCATAGCCTTTAACGCTCTTGCCGAGGTTTTTGTAGCTCTACCATTATTCTGATCATTCCATCGTTCTGGTAGTCTTTGAATAGCTCTATCACAATCTGCAACCAAAGAGTCTGTAGATGTTAAATATGAAGGTCTTACCTCATTAAAATCGTGACTGGTATCATAAACTTTGTTTAAGATTGGAAAACCACCATATCTCCTAATAACCTGAAAATAATGGAATGCTCTAAGAAAATAACTTTGACCAACTAACTGATCTTTTAGCTCTTGAGGAGAAAATCCTAATTCGGTTGGATATTCTTCTAATTGGTCTATATTTTCTAAAACCGTATTTACTGCACGTATTGCTAAGAATGCTTTAGATGTAGGCTCTGTACTAAAGTCACTGCCATTAAATTCTCCACCTGCACCGATGTATCTCATTCCACCAATTTCTTTGGTATTTGAGTTCATCCACACACCAGCATTTAATATTCTATGTGTTGGGAATCTTGCTTGTGCCATTTGACATTCGTCTGACATAGCTCCTATTTCACTAGACCAGTCCGTACCGTTATAAACTGAGTTATGTATTAAACGACTTGCTCTATCAACAGCTCCTCTTGCACTAAAGTAATCTGTAAAAACTTCCTCTGAACTAATACCTAATTCAGGGCTCACATCTAAATAATCTTCACACGAAATTAAAATGGATACTGCGGTTAACGCCAACAGTAATCTTGTATAATATCTTTTCATAATCTTTATATTTTGTTTAAGTATTTAGAATGAGGCTCTCACTCCAAAATTGTATCTTCTAACAAGTGGATATACTAGTAATTGTCTTTGTTCAGGATCGAACTCATCTGGTAAATCAGACCAAGTAGCCAGATTATTACCATTAGCAAACACTTCAAACGAATCAAATAGACCTATAGCTTGGTTTAGTTTTTTACCAAACTTATATTTGATCTCCATAGTTTTAAATCTTAAGAAATCACTTGATCTATTGGTATAAGTACTTCTTTGTGTATCATGACCATAACCTGTAGTTCTTAATGCAGGGTGCTTTCCATTTGGATTACTAAATGACCATGCATCTCTTTGCTCATTATTTAAAAACTGGAAACCAGTTACTGTAGCTGCTTCATACTCAAACAAGTATATGTTAGCAAGGTTTTTAGAGATATCGAACATACCATTAAACAGGGCATGTACAGTAAAGTTTTTATAGGTAAACCCTAAACTAAAACCATAAGATTTTGTAGCAAAAGACGGGTCATTAATTGGCACATAGTCATTATCATTTATAATTCCATCTCCATTATAATCCACATAGCTTAACATACCTGGAATGGCATTCTTATCGTCTGTTATCCAAAGTGAAGGTGTACTATTGTAAACCTCATCCCAAGAGCGATACAATCCATCAGAAATTAAACCACTAGTCCAACCAATTGGCTTTCCTTCTAATCTCCTATGTTCATCGGTAGCTGCAGGATCATCACGCTCAACAATTCTACTTTCTGTTAAAGACATGTTAGCTCTAACGAAATATTGAAAATCTTTACCTATTCTATCATTCCACTTTAATTCTATATCTATACCATGATTTTTAGTCCTACCAATATTTGCCAGAGGTGATGAATTACCAAACCAAGGCGCTATTGTACGACGCTCCATGATGATATCCTTTCTTTTCTCATCAAAAAGTTCAACTGTACCTCTTAACCTGTTATTTAAGGTTCCAAATTCAACTGCTAAATCTTGTTTTGTAACAGTTTCCCAGGTATTAGCGGGTACAGCAGGATCTCCTTCTCTGAAAATACTAAAACTACCACCTCCGTAATTTATTAGAGGATCACCATAGTAGAATGCATTGTTGTTTGCGTTTCTGGACTCAAAAACCGATTGGTAAAGAAAACGACGTTCTTGTCCACCAACTCTAACATTATCATTTCCTACTTCACCATAAGAATATCTAAACTTTAAAAAGTCCAGGAATTTAACGTTGTCTTCGAAGAACTTCTCTTTAGACACTACCCAACCAATAGCTGCAGATGGGAAGAAACCAAAACGTAATCCTGGTGCCCAGTTTTCACTACCTTGATATGCTCCATTAAATTCTGCTAAATATTTACCCTTGTACCCATAGGTGGCTCTACCAATCCAAGCTTCTTCAAATCGAGAGAAATTGGTATTGCTTTGAGCTCTACGTCTGTTAAATAATCCCATTAACCCAACATCATGATCTTCTCCAAAAGTTTTATCATAGTTTAACCTAACTTCGTAGTAAAGGCTATTACTTGATCCTGAAATACTTTCACCTCTAACTACAAGTGGACCTTCTACAGCATCTGGATTATTTTCTAAAGTGAAATCACCTAAATCTTCGTCATAATAATAATACAGTAAATTTCTACGAATTGCTGCTCCACCTCCAGTATTATAAGACTGACTGAAGTTATAAGACAGTTTAGCACTAGCTTTAAAGTTAGGCGTTATGTTTTGAACTAACTGAAAATCCGTGTACATAGTATTACTACGTCTTTTCCACTGTTCTTCTTCTTGAATTCTAGCAAAGTTAGGATTTACTGTGGCTCCTAATATAGTTGTGAATCTTCCATCTTCTAAGACAGGTATTGGACCAGCCATAGGTGTTTGCCAAACTCTGGTAAAGCTATCTCCACCTCCTGGTGCTACCCCATCATTCGTTAACCTTGTAATTGAGTTACCATTCCACTGTTTAAAGTTACCTCCTAAAGTGACCTTAAACTTTGTTGATTCACTAAAGTTAAAATCTAAATTGGTTCTCCAGTTGTAACGTTTTTGAAATGTTCTAGGGTCTAAATCATCTTGTTTCTCAAGATTAAATACGTCACCATCGTGTTGGTATCCTAAAGATGTAAAATAGGTAACAAAATCATTACCTCCAGATACATTAAGGTTATGCTGAGATGCAACACCAGTGCCTAACAGCTCTTCTATCCATGTAGTATACGTATACAAGCGTTTATCTCTATTCGGATCTCGCCAAGTATCAATTACACTTTGAGGTACTAAGTTATCATAGAAGCCGTCATTCATAGCTGCTTCGTTAAATGCTTCTAATGTTGTAGCGTAATCGGCATAATAATCTGTATCCATTGTTGGCGATTTAATACCCCAACTTGTAGAAAAGTTAACTTTAGTTTCACCTTTCTTACCTCTTTTTGTGGTTACAACCACTACACCATTACCTGCTTTAACACCAAAAACAGCAGTAGCTGAGGCATCTTTTAAAACCGAAATGGATTCAATTTCATTTGGATCAAGATCATTAAAATCACGTTCCACTCCGTCTACGATAAATAAAGGTGTATTATTAGTCCATGTAGATTGTCCACGTATTAATATATTAGCAGCTGTAGATCCTGGCTGTCCTGCTGCTTGCATTGTGGATACACCGGGCATGATACCAGAAAGTGCTTCAGACACTGTACCAACATTACCCGCTCTAAGAATTTCTTCTCCCTTAGCCTGGGTAATAGACCCAACCACTGTTTCTTTCTTTTGGCTACCAAAACCAACAACAACAACCTCATCTAACTCAGAGAGGTCTTCCTTTAATGTAACATTTATATTGGCCTGATTGTTAACTGATACTTCCTTAGTTACAAAACCAAGAAACGACACTACTAGTGTTGCATTACCATTGGTGACATTAATTACGAAGTTACCATCAAAATCGGCAGTTGCTCCATTTATAGTTCCTTTTTCGATTACATTGGCTCCAGTTAATGGTTGTCCAAATTCATCTGAAATAATTCCACTTACTTTAAATTTTCCTTGCTGAGAGATTTTCTTAGCAACTAATTCATTTTCACTCTTTAAATCTGCAGGTTTTGCCTTTTTAGGTTTAACCAAATTATCAGATATATTTAAATTGATTTCTTCATTTTTTGCATTAAGTGGTAAATCTGCAATAGTAGAAGACGCTTCTGCATATGTTTGAAAAATGACTAGTGTTACAAACATCATAGTCAATTTCATTTTTAAATTGCATTGTAACAAAAAGAGAATAGTTTCCCTTTGAAGAACAAGGTTTTTCATTACTTTTGTAGTTGTTAACGTTGGTTATTAATTTAATCACGTCCTAAACCGGTTGATGTGTCCGCATTTTCCGGTTTTTTATTTTAGATTAATATGTAAGTCTGTTAATTGTGAAGGACGATTTATTAGTTTCGTAGTTTTCCTATTTCATACTTTTTTTAATTATTATTTGTTAGTTAGTTGTTCTGTTAATACAACACTAAATAATTAAAATAACCAGAAATCTATCTCGATGAAGAAGTATTCTAAAATTGAATACTTAGTTAGTTTGTAATCTAAAAATCTAAAGTCATTAAAAGTAAAAATTCTGAATGCCTTTAAATAATTAAACTCAGATTAGCATTAAATAGTTTCTTAATGTACAATGTTTGCATAGTTTGGAAATTTACATCGGTGTATTCCTTAAACATTTGGCATTAAGACCTTATTCAATATGAGAGTTTTTCAAAGTTTATTTAATTTAGTTTAGTTATTTTGGTCATCAGCAAACTTAGATAAACACTAGAGTTGCTCAATAAAAAAAAACTTAAAAAAAACTTATCAGGCGCATACAAAAACTTAACTTATTAATTAATCCATTCGATTGACCTGCATTTACTACTAAAATTTTGACAAAATAGTTTTTCCCCCAATTTACTTAGCATCTAAAGCCTATTTGGCGGTTATTTAATTAGGAAAGTTAAGTTTGATTGTGCACTTTCACATAGTCTACACCAAGTTCTACATCAAAGAAAAAGTTAACTTGATACTAAAAAGACTTTAAAATAATAAAGTATATCACCTTGGTGGTATAACCCTAAATCCCTCTTGAGATTTTAAGATATATGGTATTTGTTTGGCATAAGAACTTTTGTATTTCTTCTTGCTAGGGTATCTCTTTTTTCTGCAATGTATTGTCATAATAAAAAAAGGTAAGACAAATACAGATTGTAAAGAAGCATAGATTCTTCTAAATATTAGAAATAAACTTGGTTAAACTATCCTCTCTTTGGAGTCCAAACTTTTTCCTTAAACGAGACCTAGCAACATGAACACTAGGCAGTGAAATATTAAGCAACTGTGCCATCTCTTTACCATTAAATCTTAATTTAATTAGAGCACAATGTTTTAGTTCAGTCGGCGATAGCGAAGGAAATTGTTTTTGTAATTTCGAATAAAAATGCACGTTAACATTCGTAAATCTTTCATTAAACTCTCCCCATAAATTTTTACTAACATCTTTAGTAGTGTTAAACGTTCTTCTATATTCCACCTCATTCTGGTACACCTTTAACTCATCTAAAAGAGAATCAACCACACGTTCTTTATCTATCAATTGTAAGGTATATGATGTTATTTCTTTGTTTCTTATGTTTATTATTTCCTCTTGCTTTTCCTTTTCCAGTTTGGATTTCATGATGATTTTTTCATTCTTTTCCTTTAATTTCCTTTGTTGATACCAATATTTCACCAACAAAAAACTAGAAATTATTAGTAACACAACAATCCCTAATGTAAGTTTAAGCCAAAAGTTTTGCTCTCTATTTAACTCTAATTGATTTTGCTGAATAACCACTTTTCTATTTTTTTCCTGCATCTTTTCCCTATACCTGCGTTTTACCTCCATTAGTTCAATATTGTTTTTAACATTAAACAATAAGTCATTGCTTTCTTTTGCCTTAAGAATGGCTTCATAGGCCTTTTGAGCATCTCCTTTATATTCATAAATTTTTGAAAGCTCTTGAAGTATTATAGGTTTAAAATTTATGTGTGCATCATATTTATCCATATTTATTAAACCTCTATTATAATGAAATTGGGCTTCATCGAACATGTTCTGCTTCATCTTCAAATTCCCCATAAACATATCAACCATAACCTTATAAGGACTTTCTCTTTCTAGAAAATATGGCATGACTTGGTTTAATAAATTTTCGGCTTTATCTAAATTTTCACCCTTTATAGCAATATTTGCTCTTTCGGCCATAATGTATTTAGGGTTAACTTTATAACGATTGGCAATAACCGCACAAGAATCAAGATAATCTTCTGCTTTTAAAAAGTTTTCAGACCTGGAGTAGCTGATTGCTATGCCAAAGTAGTTTCTTATAAGGTCCCTTTGAGAGATTTCTTCTGTATTGTAAAGTTCTTTTCTTAATTCCAGAGCCATTGTCATATGGCTAATAGCTTCTTCAAAATTGTTGAAAATTTCATAGAGCATACCAATTTCGTAGTGACATTCTGCTAAAACCTTATTTTCCTCTGAAACTTCAGCTATCACTAAAGCCTCCCATAATAAGTTATATGCAGCACTATAGTGTCCTTTCTTTTTAAAGTTTACGCCTTTATTCAATAGATCTAAGACATAATCTGAAGTGTCAATTACTTTAGTGTTTACCTCTTTTGGATTAGAATCTAGTACAACGGCAGCATCTTTAATCGTATTATAATTGTCTATTACTAAGTTTGATATTTTGGCTTGTGCAAGTTGACAAGAAAACATAAGCCCCATAAATAGGTATAAAATTTCTCGTAGCGTATAACTATTTAATGTTATCATTTAACTTGTTTTGAAAATTTAGACATTAAACAAAACTAAAAATTATATAATCTGTTAAGTTTTTTTAAAACTTAAAATATGCATTGTTAAGTAAATTCTAAGTTTTTTACCGCAATATGCTGAGTGAAAAACGGATTCAAAAACCAACACAGCACACTCAAAAACAAACAATTAACATATTTATTCTAATCAAGAGAACTACGAGATAATAATTCATGAAGCAGTAGACACATAGACAGATATTTTGAACATATCAATAAGCCTTCTTCCTTAAAAGTATATTTGGACTTACTTAAATGCGAATCCTTTTTACAAAAACTTGCACATAATTAATTGCAGTGATTAATTTTCTTGGATTTTAAGTTTTAGCTGTAAGGAGAATAAATTTTGGTATTTACACCCCTTACTTACTAGTTGTACTAAACTAGATTCAACCATAACAAGATGAACTAGATTAGGCTGCTAGATTTAACTAAAACCAACTTAAATGCTGTCAACACATTCAGTTTTTTGGATGACTTCAAATAATAATACTGCAAGTAAGGGTATGCTTGATAAAATGGAGGGAGAAGAATTCATTTCCCCTGGTAGAAGAATTCGTTTTTCTTCTGAAAAACTGTTATTTCCTTAGAAAAGATGAAGGGTTTTTACCAAAGCGCTGTTTAAAAAGTTTACTAAAATACTTTCTATCTGAATACCCTACATGATATGCCACCTCTGCAACGGTATAGCCTTTTTCTATAAGTAAACGTTTGGCTATTTTTAATTTATAGTCTCTGACATACTCAACCAAAGACATGCTTGTAAGTACCTTTAGTTTTTTATAGATTACGGAATGACTCATTCCTAACTCTTTGGCAACGAAATTGGCTTTAAGGGATTCTGAATCTATATTACTTTCAATTAAGCGCCCAAGTCTATGCAAAAAGTCTTGATCTGCTTTATTTTTTGCCAGCTCACTAACAGGCACTATCTCTTCCGATTTGAATCTTTTATGTAGTAATACTCTGTTTCTAATTAAATTTTTAATTCTAGAACGCAGTAATAACTCATTAAATGGTTTTGTAACATATTCATCTGCTCCAATATTAAAGCCTTCCATTTGATGCATGGTAGAAGCTCTGGCGGTTAAAAGAATGACAGGAATATGACTAGTAATTATATCTGTTTTTAACTCTTGGGTAAACTTAATACCATTCATATTTGGCATCATGACGTCACTAATAATTAAATCTGGTAACACATTTCTAGCTTTTTCTAAACCTTCTACCCCATCACTAGCTTCAATAATATTGAATTCATTAGACAAGAAGTCTGCTATATAAGCTCTAATATCATGGTTATCCTCAACAATTAACAACGTTTCATCTTTGTGGGTATTAATATCTGCAGGAACTTTTTTAACATACGCTTTGGTATCGATTAAATAATTTTCAATTCGCTCCGCATCCATCTCTTTTCCAATAAGATGTTCTTCTTTAAAATGGGCTCTACCCTTTTTTAATATTACTGTAAAAGTGGCTCCTTCTCCTTTTTTACTTTCTACCTGAATATCTCCACTATGTAAGGCTACAATTTCCTTTGTAATTGATAGTCCAAGTCCAAACCCTTTACTCTGAAGGGCACCTATAGCATCAGACTGGTGAAACCTATTGAATATTTTTGATAGTTGTTTTTTAGAAATTCCTACTCCGGTGTCTTCCAGAACCATTGTTACGTTTTCTTCGGTTTCCAGTAATGCAAGTTTAATAGAGCTATTATTAGGAGTAAACTTAAAAGCGTTTGACAATAAGTTGTACATTACCTTATCCATTTGAGCCCTATCTATCCAAAGCATCATATTTGGACTCATTGTTTCGAAAGAGAATGATATATTTTTTTGCTTGGCAGTTTCCAAAAATGACAAATAGATTTCCTCGCAAAATTTCACCCAATTTTCTTGAGATACTTTTAATTTAATTTCATTTTGTTCAAGCTTTCTAAAATCAAGAAGTTCGTTCACTAAATTTAATAGGTGGCTACTATTCTTTTTTAAAGTACTTATGGCGTTTAACTTAAAACCTCCTTCATTAGCGTCTGTATTTATGATTCTATTAATTGATGCCAAAATAAGGGTGACGGGTGTTCTTATCTCATGAGAGATATTAGTAAAGAACTCTTGTTTTAAATTATAGACCTCAATATCCTTTTCATGTGTTAACCTTTCTAGTTCTAGTTTAGACTTCATCTGTTCCCAGGCTACAACGTACTTTCTAAAAACATAAAAAGCCAGAACTATAAAAATTCCATAAACTACAAAAGCCCACCACTCTAACCAAAAGGGCTTTAGCACCTTAACTTTTACGGTAGTGGCCTTATTACCCCAGTTACTTCCTTTTCCCCTACTCTTTACTTTTAATTCATAATCTCCTGGTGAAAGATTTGTATAAGTAGCAGACCGTTCTTTTCCAATATTTCTCCAATTTTTATCAAAACCATCAAGTTTTATTGCGTATTCGCAATTCTTAGAAAATGGAAATTCCATAGCCGCAAACTCAAAAGTAATGACATCTAAATTATGTTTTAAAGTAACTTGTTTTTGAAAATCAATGTTCTTTTGCAGAATTTCGGTCTCTCCAATTGGGACTTCTTCATTAAAAAGTTTAAAGCCTGTAAATTTAACTTCTGGATTTATATTTTTGGAGCTAATAGAAGCTGGATTAAACATAATTAACCCAGTAGAACTTCCAAAATACAAAAGCCCTTCATCATCTTTAAAAGAGGCATTTATATGATATTCTCCAGCCAAACTGGAAAAATTTTCAAACTGGTTAGTCTCATAGTTATAACTAAAAATTCCCTGTTTAGTACTAAACCATATTACGCCAGTATTATCCTCGATAATTGACACGATACTTTGCGAATTAATGATTTCGTTTTCACTAAATCTTTTGAAAGTATTTGTTTTGGGATTATATAGGGTAGCTCCCTCTCCAGCAGTTCCAATCCAAAGATTTCCTTTTGAATCTTTCAAAATACAATTTAAATAATCACTACTAATAGAATTAGTGTTACTTTCAGAGTATTTAAGGTGCTTGCTTCTTTTTGTTTTAGTATTGAATAAACTAACTCCTCCTCCAAACGTAGCTAGCCATAGATTATTCCCCTCCTTTTGCATTGAAATAATATTGTCACTACTTATAGATAGTGAGTCCTGAGAGACATGTCTGTAATGACTAAATTCTTTCGTTTTAATGTCAAAATAATTCAAGCCTCCTCCCCAAGTAGCAACCCATAAATTATTGGATGCATCTTCAACTATGTAACGTACATCATCGTAACTCAAAGACCTATTATTATTTATTTCGTATTGAAAACGCGAATAGACACCGGTTTCCGGATTAAAATTTACCAGTCCGTTCACAAATGTCCCAAGCCAATATGTTTTATTACTTCCCTTTTTTATAAATTGAATATAATCGCCTCCTGCGCTTTTACTTGTTTCTTTACTATATCTTTTTAAGAATTGATTATTTGTATTTAAAACTGTTAACCCTTTCCCATCTAGTCCAAGAAAACTTTGGTTGCGATCCTTATAAATAGATAATACGGATACTGATGTTTCTTCTTTTGCTGTACTTTGTAATAGCGTGAAATCTCTATTTTGAAGTAGAACATTTACCCCATCCCATGCTGTTCCTATCCATACATTAAAATTTTCATCTTCGAAAATGCTATAAATAGCATTGCTAGATATGGATGACTCTAAAAGAGAATCATAACTATAACTATTAATGATATTAGTTTCGCCATTTTTATAGTTTACTTCAAAAAGACCATTTCCGTCGGTTCCAATCCAAAAATTACCTTTCCTATCTTTTCGAATACATCGTACAATATTTATAGGAGCTCCATCACTTAATGCTGATCTCGAAAATTCTAAGGTATTTAAATCAAATTCTAATAATCCGCCTCCATGAGTACCAATTATTAATGTCTTACTATCTACTCCTCCCATACTATGAATAAAATCGGAAGCAATAGATTTAGTAGAAGTAGCTTGAATAAATCTAGTTTCTTCCACTATAAATTTATTTAAACCACCTCCGTAAGTTCCAATCCATAAGTTTCCTTTAACATCTTCATAAATACTTCTTACATCATTATGACTTAAGGAATTATAATCATTGAGTTTATGTCCGTAAGACATAAATATATTGTCACTTTCCTTAAAAAGTGACAAACCATTTTTTGTTCCCAGCCATAGCTGCCCTTTAGAATCTTCGAATATGGTATTTATTTCATTCGAAGCAATTGAGTTGGGTGAATTGCTATTATGCCGATAAGTAATAAACGTATCTTCTTCTGCTTTGTATAAACATAGTCCTCCTCCTAAAGTACCAACCCACAATCTGGATTTATGATCTATAAATAGACAAGAAATCTGGTTTGAATTGATTCTACTATTTTGTTTGTTGTATACTTTTATTTGATTTCCATCATAACGATTTAGTCCGTTATTAGTTCCAATCCAAACAAATCCATGAGATTCTTTCACTATAGCATTTACTCTCCCATTAGACAAATTATTTGATTGGTCAATTTTCTTAAAAACAGGTTGTGATTGCGAACTAGCTATAAAAGTACTCCCTGCAAGTAGAAGAAATAAAAATATCTTAATCTTAGAATACAATGTCATTTTTTACTTTTTTCCCGGCAAAATTCAACTGATATCTTTAAAAGTAAATATAAAGCTATTTAACATTAAAAAAACTTTGCTTGATTAATTATTAAAAAGTCCTGATCTAATTTAATTGTCTTTAATATCATCAAACTACTAACAAACTCAAAGAAAATCTAAATCAATAATAATTTTGCTATTTTTGAATAAAGACGCAAAATTAAGCCAAAATACCATTAGAATTTTATGAAGCTTCATAAATTAGATAGAAGCAGTACAACTAACAGTTCATTTACCACAAAAGTGAATGAATACCCATATTTTTTAAAAATTTGGCATTATCATAGTGAGCTTGAATTGGTTGTAATCCTAAAAAGTGAAGGCACATGTTTTGTTGGTGATAGCATTGAGAATTTTGAAGTAAATAATGTGGTTCTAATAGGAGAAAATTTACCTCATATGTGGCTTAATAACGAGAGCTATTTCAAAAACGATTCTATACAAACGGCTAAAGCCATAGCCATTCATTTTAAAAAAGATTACCTAGGGCGTCCTTTTTTTGAAACACCCGAAATGATTCACATATTTAAATTATTTGACAGAGCCAAATTAGGCATTAAATTTTTGAACATCGACAAAACGATAATTTCAGAAATCCAGAGCATGATACAGCTTAAGGGTTTCGAAAAAACCATTGCCTTTCTGGTTATTCTGAACAAATTAGCAAAACATAAGAACATTAAACAGTTATCTAGCATGGGCTTTGTAAATTCCTTTAAAGCTACCAGAAGTGACACCCAAGATAGAGTGCATGCATATATTTTCAACAATTTCACAGAGAATATTACCCTAGAAAAAGCGGCTAAAATAGCTAACATGAATACCTCAGCCTTCAGCAGATATTTCAAACGTGTAAATAAGAAGACATTTTCTCGCTATGTAACGGAAATTCGCATTGGATACGCCTGCAAACTTCTTATTGAGAACAATTTGAATATCTCAGGAGTTTGTTATGAATCGGGGTTTAAGAACATATCCAATTTTAACAGGCAATTTAGACTTGTAATGAACGCCACCCCGACTGAATATTTAAGGAATTATAAAAATAGAACCTCTTTAGAATAGTACTTATAATCCTTATTGCAATGATTACTTATCTATAAAATTTGCCAATTTAGAGGCAGGGCCTACCCAAAAAGCAAAGAAAATACCATCATCTGTCAAAATTTCATAAGATGGGCCTTGTATTTCCGTGTAGTATTGTACTATCAAAACTATGAAATTCAATTTGGCATGAACAGTCAAAATAGAATAATTAAAATACATCCAAAAGATAATGTATTGGTAGCCTTACTAGATTTAAAGAAAGGCGAAAGTGTTACCTATAATTCCAGAAAATACCGCATTCAAGATGATATAGCTGCAAAACATAAGTTTGCTACGAAACTCCTTGCCAAAGGTGATATTGTGTATATGTATGGCGTTGTTGTTGGAAAAGCAAAGAAGACCATTCTGGAAGGAGAAGTAATAAGCACGACCAATCTGGAACACGATACTGAAAAGTATAGCGCAGAGGGTTTAACAAATAAAATAAAGTGGGAAGCCCCAGACACATCAAATTTTATAGGTAAAACATTTAATGGCTATCACAGACCAGACGGCAAGGTTGGAACTGAAAATAATTGGTTAATTATTCCGCTAGTATTTTGCCAAAATAGAAATGTGGAAGTTTTAAAAGACACCTTGGTTGAAAAACTGGGTTATGGCAGACACCAACATTTGAAATTCGATATTGATTCCCTAATTGATGATTACAAAAACGGAGCTTCAATAGAAACACTATTAAACAGAGACATTATAAAACCTCAAAACAGATATCATAAGAACCCTTTATTTCCCAATATAGACTGTATTCACTTTTTAACCCATGAGGGTGGTTGCGGAGGAGCTACATCTGATGCCATAGCTTTATGTCACCTATTAGCTGGTTATATTAATAACCCCAATGTTGCAGGAGCCACCATCTTAAGTTTAGGGTGCCAACATGCCCAAGCTAGTATTCTACAAAGTGCTTTGAACAAAATGTCTCCAGACCATAAAAAGCCTGTTTACATCATTGAACAGCAACAAAGCAAATCTGAACAGGAGTTACTTGCCGAAGCTGTAAAAAGAACATTTACAGGGCTCATTGAAGCCAATAAAACAGAACGCAAACCAGCACATTTAAACAAACTTGTTATAGGCTTGGAATGTGGCGGGTCTGATGGATTCTCAGGAATTTCCGCTAACCCAACTTTAGGTTATGTATCCGACTTAATTGTTGGATTGGGAGGTTCAACCGTACTATCTGAGTTTCCCGAACTGAATGGTGTTGAGCAAGAATTAATCAATAGGTGTGTTAGTAAAGAAAAGGCCAAGAAATTCTCTAAAATCATGTCTACCTACAATGAAAAGGCCGATGCATTGGGAGCAGGATTTTATGCTAATCCATCACCAGGAAATATCAAAGATGGATTAATTACAGACGCCATTAAGTCTGCTGGCGCAGCTAAGAAAGGCGGAACTTCTCCAGTTGAAGATGTTCTGGATTACACAGAACAAGTAACAGCTCCAGGTTTGAATTTACTTTGCACGCCAGGAAATGATGTTGAATCCACAACTGGATTGGCAGGATCTGGATGCAATGTTATTTTATTTACCACAGGTTTGGGTACACCTACTGGAAATCCTATTACCCCAGTAGTAAAGGTCTCCTCTAATTCCAAGTTGTTCAAAAACATGCCCGATATAATAGATTTTAATACAGGAACTATCATAGAAGGAACCAGTACCATTGAACAAACAGGGGAAGATTTATTGAACTTCGTTATTGAAGTAGCCAGTGGCAAGCTAACCAAGGCTAAACAATTGAGACAGGATGATTTTATTCCCTGGAAACGTGGTATGTCATTATAATAAACTAAAACACAACAAAATGAAAAAATCAATTCTTCTAATACTCGTAGCCTTTATGGGGTTCAAGAACTATTCTCAAGGAGACTATATTCCAACAGCATCCAATTTAGAAGCAAGACAATGGTTTGAAGATGCCAAATTTGGATTATTTATTCATTGGGGCGTTTATAGTATTCTGGGTGACGGCGAATGGGTAATGCAGAAACAGAACATTTCCAAGGATGCCTATGAGATGTTACCTGATTTTTTCAATCCAATTGAATTTAATGCTGAAGAATGGGTACAAATGGCAAAAAGTGCCGGAATGAAGTACATTACTATTACCAGTAGGCATCATGATGGTTTTTCAATGTTTGACTCCAATGCAACAGATTATACCATCGTGAAACGCACTCCATACAAAAAAGACGTATTAAAGGAATTAGCAGAAGCCTGCAAAAAAGAAGGTATAAAGCTATTTTTTTATTATTCACTCTTGGATTGGAACCGAGATGACTATTTCCCAAGAGGACGAACCGGAACAGGTATTATGGGAAGAAAACAAGGGAAATGGGATTCCTATATTAACTTCATGAAAGCGCAGTTAACTGAATTACTTACCAATTATGGGGATATTGGAGGCATTTGGTTTGATGGCGATTGGGACAAGAAAACTGCCAATTGGCACTATGATGAAATCTACAAACTCATTCATGATTTGCAACCACAATGTTTAATTGGAAATAACCATCATGAGGCTGTAAAAAAAGGAGAAGATTTTCAAATGTTTGAAAAAGATTTGCCGGGAAAATCTACTCAAAATTTCGCAAGTAAAGCTGAAGACATTGGCAACCTTCCAAAGGAAGTATGTGAAACCATTAATGGGTCTTGGGGTTTTAATTTGCAAGACCGAAGACACAAAAGCAAAAAAGAGCTTATTCAATACCTCATCAATGCAGCCGGTTATGGAAGTAATTTATTGTTGAATGTAGGTCCTATGCCAAACGGAAAAATCCAACCAAAGCACGTACAATCATTATTAGAAATTGGAGATTGGTTAAAGATCCATGGCCAAACTATCTATGGAACAAAAGCAGGCCCCATCCCTCCCAATACAGAACGGGTCTCTACCCAAAAGGGGAATACCGTTTATCTGCATTGGTTAAACAACCAAAAGAACATCATCTTTATTCCTAGGTTTGATAAAAAAATAAATTCAATAAAACTATTTGGAAGTAACCAAAAGTTAAAGTTTAAAAAAGATGACTACGGATTAACCTTAAAACTACCTGAAAGTTCACTAGACCCTATAGACACTATTATTGAGATAACTTTAAAATAAGATGATAAAATTTAGTTTAAAAAACAAAGTGGCCATTGTTACTGGTGGTGGAAGTGGCATTGGAAAGGCCATCTCATTAACCTTTGCCCAACAGGGAGCTAAGGTGCATATTTTGGATTTCAATTTAGAAGCAGCACAAGAAACCGTTTCTGAAATTGGGATAGATGCAGAAGCCCATGAATGTGATGTGGCCAACCAGCAAATGGTCAATAATATTGTCCAAAACATTACTAAAAAAGAAAAAATAGACATACTAATAAATAATGCTGGTATTGCTCATGTGGGCAACGTAGAATCTGTTAAAGAAGTAGATTTGGATAGACTCTATAAAGTAAATATTAAAGGTATTTATAACTGTATTAAGGCTACAATTCCATCATTAAAAAATGGCGGCGGCGTTATTTTAAATCTGGGATCTATTGGGTCTACAGTTGGTTTAGACAATCGTTTTGCTTATTCTATGAGCAAAGGAGCCGTACTAACCATGACCTACTCTGTTGCCAAGGACTATATAAATGACGGAATTAGATGTAATTGTATTGCTCCAGGAAGAGTACATACGCCTTTTGTTGATGGATTCATAAGCAAAAACTTCCCAGGAAAAGAAAAAGAAAATTTTGAAAGATTATCAAAAACCCAACCTATAGGTAGAATGGGAACAACACAAGAAATAGCAGATCTGGTACTTTTCTTGTGTTCAGATGAAGCTGGTTTTATAACTGGCTCAAACTACCCTATTGATGGTGGTTTTGTAACACTAAACGGATAATAATCAATTGAAAATTAAAATAAATAGATGAAATTAATAAGATTTGGAGCTGTTGGGGAAGAGAAACCAGGAGTTCAATTAGCTAACGGAACAAGAATAGACGTATCCTCTTTTAGATCAGATTACAATGAAGATTTTTTTGGTAATGATGGTATTGAAAAACTTTCCGAATGGCTAAAAACCAATCAAGAATCATGTCCTAAGGTAGATGATGACGTACGCCTAGGACCACCGTTAACAAGACCTTCAAAAATAATTTGCGTTGGTTTAAACTATGCTTTGCATGCTGCCGAGAGCGGTATGGAAATCCCCAAAGAGCCTGTTATTTTCTTTAAGGCTACATCATCTATTATTGGCCCTAACGATGACGTTATTATTCCCAAAGGAGGTGATAAAACAGATTGGGAAGTTGAACTAGCTGTCGTTATTGGCAAAAAAGCATCGTATGTTTCGGAAGAGAATGCATTGAACCACGTAGCGGGATATGTTTTGCATAATGACATAAGTGAAAGAGGCTTTCAATTAGAAAGATACGGACAATGGGTAAAAGGAAAAAGCTGTGATACCTTTGCACCTTTAGGACCATTTATTGCCTCGGCCGATGAAGTTCAAGATCCAAATAATCTTAACCTATGGCTAAAATTAAATGGAGAAGTTTTACAACATAGCTCTACCTCAGATTTCATTTTTAACATCCAACAAGTAGTTAGTTATTTGAGCCAGTTTATGACCTTATTACCTGGTGATATCATTTCTACTGGAACACCTTCAGGTGTTGGCTTTGGATTCACCCCACAGAGATACCTAAAGGAAGGCGATATTATGGAATTAGGTATTGAAGGATTGGGAGTTTCTAGACAAGTTTGTAAGTCCTACAAAAAGTAAAAGAACCTGCATATTTAATTAATTTGGATTTGATACTGCATTTATTACGGTATCAAATCCTTTTTTTATACCTCTAAACAAAACGAAAGACTTACCATTATTGATGATACATTTCGATTAAAATATTTATCAAATACAACTCACTTTGTACAAAACTGCAAAAATAACATCAATAGCTATCAAATTTTAGGAAGACGCGTACTAACACCAAGATTAACTTTGTATTCATAAAATGCAAGGCTCGTTTTAGAAGTAATATGTAAACAATTTATTCCTTCAGATTCGATTCAATAATTTATTAAGATATTATTTAAAAGACATATGGAACCATTTATCAACGCAAAGTATCCCTCAGTAGACGATTTAAGAAATCGTTCCAAGAAAAAAATGCCAAAGTTTGCTTTTGAGTATTTAGATGGAGGCTGCAATGAGGATGTAAACCTACACATCAATAGGACAGACTTAAAAAAAATACAATTGATGCCAAAATATTTATCCAATTTTGAGAAATCAGAAATGAAAACCGAATTATTCGGACACACCTATGATGCTCCTTTTGGAATAGCTCCTGTTGGACTGCAGGGTTTAATGTGGCCAAATTCTCCTGAAATACTAGCCAAAGCAGCTTTTGAACATAATATCCCGTTTATTTTAAGTACCGTTACTACTTCTAGCATAGAACGGATAGCTGAAATAACGGAAGGAAAATCTTGGTTTCAATTATACCATCCATCAAAGGAAGATGTAAAAGTTGATATCCTAAACCGTGCAGAAGCTTCGGGTATGGATATTTTGGTAATCCTTGCCGATGTACCAACCTTTGGAGTAAGACCAAGAGATACTAAAAATGGATTAGGAATGCCACCTAGAATGACAATGAAGAATATAATAGAAGTCTTAAAACATCCACATTGGGCATTTGAAACGATAAAACATGGTATCCCAAATTTTCAAACTTTAGCACCCTACATGAAAAAAGGCATAAGCTTACAACAATTAGCCAAATTCATGGACGATACATTTTCAGGAAGATTGAGTGAAGATAGAATTAAGAGCATACGAGATCAATGGAAGGGACAGCTAATTATAAAGGGAATTGTGAATGAATTAGATGCCGAACGTGCTATTAAACTTGGGGTAGATGGATTAATAGTTTCTAACCATGGAGGCCGACAATTAGACTGTGGGGAGTCATCAATTGTCCCAATGACCCGTTTATCCAAAAAATATGGGAAACAGATAAAAATAATGGTTGACTCTGGTTTAAGAGGAGGCCCCGATATTGCGAGAGCAATGGCTAGTGGAGCCGAGTTTACCTTTATGGGGCGCAGCTTTATGTACGGTGTAGGCGCTTTGGGAAAAAAGGGAGGCAACCATACAATTTCGATGCTAAAAAGAGAAGTTCAACAAGTTATGGAACAAATTTGCTGCGAAAACACAGGAGATTTCAAGGAACATTTAATTATATAGAACCTTGGAAAGTGATTAAATATATATAACCACGTGTTCTATATTTAATATTGAAAATAAAAGTCAAATAGTATGAACTAGGAGAAAATAAAAAACCTGATAACTTTCATTATCAGGTTTTTCTAGTCGGGGTGGCAGGATTCGAACCTGCGACCTCCGCGTCCCAAACGCGGCGCGATAACCGGGCTACGCTACACCCCGTAATTGTAACGGGGTGCAAATATACTTTTTTTATTTATTTAACTAAGCTTTTTTCTAAAAATTATGATAAATACATATTTTAGAGCTCAAAAAATAAACTTTTGGTGCACCAATACAGAACTTTAACCCTTATTCTAATTCTATTTACCACCCACTTATTTGGTCAGTCATCAAGTGTTACTGGTAGAATATTAGACATTTATAACACACCTCTTCAAAACGTTGAAGTTACAAATACTGCCAAACAACAATTCTTTAGTAATGCTAATGGCTATTTTGAACTGCCGAAAGAGGGAATTTACACATTTTCTAAAGAAGGTTATCATTTCCAAAACCTTAAGCTTAGATCTGGTAAGTTATACCTAATTAAACTAAAGCCAAATACATCCCAACTAAATGAAGTTATTGTAAACGCTAACCATATTCCTAAAAAGCTAAAAAATACAAGCACGAGTATTAGCATTATTTCGACCGAGGATATTGAAAGATCAAATAACATTAATATCACTTCTTCGCTAAATAGAACTCCTGGCATATTTATGCAAACTGGAGCTTTAAACACCAATAGAATTACGATACTTGGTATAGGTTCAAGAAACTTATTTGGCACCTCAAAAATAAGAGCCTATTTTAAAGACATCCCCTTAACAGATGGAAGTGGAAATACTGCCTTAGAAGATTTTGAATTGGGCTCTATTGGAAGAATAGAAGTAAATAAAGGAGCAGTGTCTAGTATCTACGGCGCTGGCTTAGGTGGTACAATAACTTTAATGCCCAAACCCACTATATTTGGCCATCATAACCTCAACAATGAATTTACTTTTGGTTCATTTGGTTTACTTAAAAACCTTACGCAACTAAATCTTCACACGAAAAAAAGTGGATTTAACCTTACTTATAGTACTACAGAAAGTGAAGGGTACCGTGATAACAACACTTACAATAGGCAAACCCTTACCTTTAATTCTACACATTTTTTGACTCCAAAAAATGAACTTGCGATTTTAGGAAGTTTTGTTGATTTAAAGGCTTTTATACCTAGTTCCTTAAATGAAGACGATTATTTAAACACACCAACTAAAGCCGCTTTTACATGGAATAGCGCTAAAGGATTTGAGGATACACAACGTGGAATTTTAGGAATTTCTTGGACGCATAGCTTTAAACCCAATTTAAAGCAAATAACGAGCATTTTCTCTTCTTTTAGAGATGGTTACGAACCTAGACCTTTTAACATTTTACAAGAAAACACCAAAGCTTACGGTATAAGAAGCAGATTATTAGGAGACTCAAAACTATTTAACCAGAACTTAAAATGGACTTTAGGAGGTGAATTCTTTAAAGATATTCATACCTATAGTACTTTCGAAAATCTATATCAAGATTTTCCTCCGGGTAATGGAAGTGTAAAAGGTAATGAATTATCTAACTTTAAAGAAAACCGAAGCTACTACAATATATTTTCAGAAATTAATCAGAACCTTTCAAAGAAAACCATAGTATCCTTTGGGATAAATCTAAATAAAACATCCTATACATTAGATGATAGATACACCGTATCTCAAAATAACGCAGACCAATCTGGATCTTATGATTTTAACGTTATAGTTTCTCCGAAATTTGGACTATCACATCAATTTTCCAGATATTCAACTTTTTACGCTAATGTTAGTCATGGCTTCTCTCCTATTTCTTTAGAAGAAACGCTGTTACCAGACGGACAAATAAATAACAGTTTAAAGCCAGAAACAGGTTGGAATTTTGAAATTGGATCCCGAGGAAATGCATTTAACCAAAAACTACAATACACATTATCACTTTACAGATTGAGCGTAAAAAATCTATTAGTTGCTAGAAGAACATCCGAGGATCAATTCATTGGTATTAATGCTGGCAAAACACATCATGATGGTATTGAAGCTTCCCTAAATTACAAAGTAATCTCATCACCTTTTTTTAACCTAAACACCACTATTAACGCAACTTTAAACCGCTATAAATTTGAAGATTTTGTTGATGATGAAAATGACTATTCCGGTAACGATTTAACAGGAGTCCCTAAAGAGGTTATTAATGCTATTATAGACTTTTCTTCTAGATTAAATATCTATGGGAATATAAACTTTCAATATGTTGGAAGAATACCAATAACAGACAGTAACAACTTATATTCAGACAATTACACAATCACCAACTTAAAGCTCGGTTTCAAAAAAAATATAAATAAAAACCTAAAAACAAATCTGTTTATTGGTTTAAATAATATCTTTGATACAAAGTATGCCTCTCAAATTTTGATAAATGCTTCAGGTTTTGGAGGTAGAGCCCCAAGATATTATTATCCAGGAAATCCTTTTAATTATTTTGGTGGTATTAACTTTAATTATTCTTTTTAGTCATGAAAAATTTTAGTCTAATCTTTATTGTTTTTATTTCATGTGTTACGTGTGCTCAACAAATAGAATCTGAGGTAAAAGCCGAAGAACCTACAAATATTAGTTACACTACTCAAATCATTGTTCCCGATTTAACAATTCCATGGGGGATGGCCTTTCTACCAGATGGCAGTCTACTTATTACTGAAAAAAGCGGAGAACTTGTTCATTTTAAAGAAGGGCAAAAAACAATTATTCAGGGTTCTCCAAACGTGTATGTTCGCGGTCAAGGAGGTTTTTTAGATATTACTTTACACCCTAACTATGCTGATAACGGATGGATTTATATGACTCATGCCTCTTCAGAAGGTGACGGTGACGGTGGTAATACAGCGTTAGTTAGAGCAAAATTGGATGGTGACAAACTTAAAGACCTAGAACTTTTATACAAGGCAGAGCCAAACACAAAAAAAGGACAACATTTTGGTTCCAGAATTGCATTTGACAATGAGGGGTACTTATATTTTTCAGTTGGGGACAGAGGAAACCGCGACGTAAACCCGCAAGACATTACAAGAGATTGTGGTAAAATTTACAGATTAAATGATGACGGTAGTATACCTCAAGACAACCCATTCGTTGGAACAGAAAATGCTAAAACTGCCATTTATAGCTACGGCCATAGAAACCCTCAAGGTATGGTTAAAAATCCTTTTACTGGAGATATATGGATACATGAACATGGCCCTCAAGGTGGAGATGAAATTAATATCATTGAAAAAGGAAAAAACTACGGTTGGCCAGTTATATCCTATGGTATCAATTACAACGGTACTTCATTCACAGATATTACTGAAAAAGATGGCATGGAACAGCCACTTTTTTATTGGGTTCCTTCTATTGCACCAAGTGGAATGACCATAGTGAGCTCTGAAAAATATCCAGACTGGAAAGGTAATATTCTGGTTGGCTCCCTAAAATTCGAATATCTTGAGCGCCTAATTTTAGAAAACGATCAAGTGGTTAAACGTGAGAAACTATTTGAAGGTTTGGGACGTGTTAGAAATGTTATTCAAGCTCCAGATGGTTATATTTATGTTGGTATTGAAAACCATGGTATTGTAAGAGTTGTTCCTGAAAACTAATAAAAATGAAAAAAACCTATTTATTTAGCTTTATCGCCTTGTTGTCATGCACTATCCTTTCTGCTCAAAATCTTGAAGAAAGCAAAAAAAGAGGAGAGGAAATTTATCTTGACTTTTGTGTTACCTGCCATATGCCTAATGGCGAAGGTACACCAAACGTGTTTCCTCCTTTAGCCAAATCTGACTATCTATTTAAAAACAGAGAAGCCAGCATTAGAGGCATTAAATTTGGACAATCTGGCGAACTTACTGTTAATGGTATAACTTATAACAGCGCTATGGCCGCTATGGGTTTAAGCGATGATGAAGTTGCAGATGTTATGAATTACATAACCAATAGCTGGGGTAATAAAAATGACAAGTTAATAACAGAAGAAGAGGTTGCAAAAATTAAAAAGTAACCCGTTTTAATATTTCTTAAAACTAAAACAATATTTAGTTACTGAAAATTCAATATTTTAGTCAACATAAACCTAACCCTAAATCCTCTCATAATCATGAACAAAAACACTTTAGTTTGTTTTGTATTTCTCTTGTTTTTAAATTTTTTTTATGCTCAAGAATATATTGAAATTCCTGTAGCGGGTATTTCAAAAGAAATTGAAAAAAAAATACTGCCTTATGATGTCATTCCAAGCGACTTTGGTTTAAACAATATATCCATAAGCCTAAGAAATGAAGGTAAAAAAGGATGGCCATATTACTCAAGTAAAATTTATAAGGTAAATTATAACCCTGAGACGAAACACTATGACACAGAAGGACTTGTTGTAAAAATAAAAAAAGAGAGCAAGTACTATACTTTAAACAAACCTGTAATAATACAAGTTAGAGCTGGTACAATCTATGGCAATGTTATCTGGACTCAAGTTAGGAGAACGCCTTCTAATTTAACCGATCCTATCGTACTAGATCAATACTCTTCGGTTGAAGGAAAACCAGAAACAAAACCTAGTTATAAGATTATTATGACTGGTAAAGAGATTAACCCCAATGTTCTTGGAAGCCTTCAAAATGGAGAAGAAATATTAATAAATGGTGGACTTTCTATCAAACTTAAAAACCGCTCGCAGCAAAAGTACATGAGTGAAATTGTTCTAAATGGCTCTCAAAAAGGAAGACTTTTCGCAAAAGCGCCCCTCGGTTCACTTATAGCGCCATCAGAACCTATTGAGGCTATGATTTCCTTTAGAACCAATTTTGGCAATTTTATATGGGCAAAATATTATGTAGAAAACAACAGGTCCAGAAGAAGAATGGATGCGCAATACCACTATTCTGGTGAAGAAGGTAAAGTAGATGCTCCTCTAAGTAAAATTGTTAAAGAATTTACACCAACAGCAACAACCGAAAAGACAACTGTTCCATCTGAAGAAACAGACACACCCCCCAATTTAGATAAGGAAAGTCTAAAAACAGAAGAGGAAACTCCCCTTAACCAAAACCTATATACCTTAAAACAACACAAAGGCACCCTTGAACTAGCAAAAGTTCCAAATGACTCCATAAAAGGAAGTTTTAAAAGTACCCTGTTAAAAGATGCTACGGTAACAGTTGCTAACCAAACTGTACAATTAAAAGGAGGCACAGCTATAAACTTTAATGCTACTAAAAAGCATATTATAACAGCTGTAGCAAATGGAGATCAAACTATTGCTACAGATTACGGTAATTTAACCCTGAAAGATGGTGAACAAATTAGATTTTCACCTTATAGAGTAACAGGTTTTCATTTAAAAGAAAATACGCCGATAAGCACTAAATACGGAGAAGTGATTGTAAAGGCAAATCATCTTGAAAAGTACGACATCACCTTAACAGATAGTGGTAAATTGATTGATTTTACCACAGCTAAAGATAAGGACTTTAGCATTGGCTCACACACTATACCAGTAGCTTCAAATAGCTTCATTAAATTTATTGATGACCAAATCTTGCAAATTAATCTAGCCCAAAATTTGGACTACGACATTGCAAATTTAAATCTAACCATAGCTCCCGGTAACGTTAACAAAACCTCAATTAAATTCAAACCTAAAACAAGTATAGTGTCAACGCTCTATATTACTCAATGTTCAGATATTATGACTTCAGATGGTCCTTTAAAAGTAAATGGTAATAGCACTATTTATTTTGAAAATAATGGCTCTAATTATACGGTAAACAGATTTGAAATAGGAGAAACAAAAGACATTAATACATATAAGAAAAACGGAAAAGTTAAACTAAAAACAGCAAAAAAAGGAAGAGATATCATTTTAGTTAATGGTAAAGTAAGAAGAATTGGTTGGTAATCTCATGAGATTTCAATTGAATTCAGACAACCAAAAAATTAATTAAAACAACAAAAACTTGTTTTTTATTTAATAATTCTCAGCAAAACACCTTTGTTTTTAAGAAAATTAAATAATTAATTTTAAATTTGCGTTTATTAGATTAGTCCAAATCACGTATGTTAATAATTGGAATAGCAGGAGGAACAGGCTGCGGAAAAACCACTGTTGTAAATCAGCTTCTTAAAGAATTGCCAGAAGGCGAAGTAGGTGTAATTTCTCAAGACTCATATTACAAAGACACATCTCATTTAACCTATGACGAACGTGTAAATATAAATTTTGACCACCCAAGATCTATAGATTTTGAATTACTTGGAGAACATTTAAATGAGCTAAAGAAAGGAACTCCCATTCATCAGCCAGTGTACTCCTTTGTAAAACACAACAGAACAGGAGATACAATCTTAACACACCCTAGAAAAGTTATGATTGTTGAAGGCATCTTAATTCTAACTAACAAAGAATTAAGAGATATGTTTGACATTAAAATTTTTGTACACGCAGACTCAGACGAACGTTTAATTAGACGTTTAAAAAGAGATATTGCAGAACGCGGACGAGATTTAGATGAAGTATTATCCCGTTATCAAAACACTTTAAAACCAATGCACGATCAGTTCATTGAACCCATGAAAGAGTACGCGGATATCATCATTCCTAACAACAAATACAATACTGTTGCCATAGATATAGTTAGAACTATCATAAACGAAAAACTATAATGTCATTTTTCAAACACAAATTCTTTAAACCATTTAAAAACGTATTCATTATCTTTTTGGTAGTGTTTGTAGTTTGGATGCTCTTTTTTGATTCTAACTCTCTTTTAATTCATCAGGATTTAAACTCTGAAATGGATGACTTAAATAATGAGAAAGAATACTATCAAAAGGAAACAGAAAAAGACAATAAAGAAATTAAAGAATTAAGCACCAAAGAAGGCTTAGAAAAATTTGCCAGGGAAGAATATTACATGAAACGTGATAATGAAGAAATTTTTATTATCGAATATGAAGATAGCTTAAAAGTTAAAACTAATGAGTAAAAGGTTATTTAATGCGTTTGATTCGGTTTCAGCAAAACAATGGAAACAAAAAATTCAGTTCGATTTAAAGGGAGCTGATTATAATGATTCCCTTGTTTGGCATACAAATGACGACATCTCTGTTAAACCCTTTTATCACTCAGAAGATTTTAACTCACCTCATTCTACATCTAAGACAAAAGCTACAGAATGGCAGATTTGCGAAACTATTTTTGTGGCAGATGAAGAAAAATCTAATGTATCAGCAATTCATGCACTTAATAAAGGAGCAGAAAGCATCAAATTCATTATTCCTTCGCAAGATATTGTTTTAGACACCTTGTTAAAAGATATAGACACTTCTTCTACACCGGTGTATTGCCAGCTTCAGTTTTTATCTATTGATTTTGTTAATAAACTAAAAGCATCCAAAGGCATCCAAGTAGACGTTGACGTTATTGGAAACTTGGCCAGATCAGGTAATTGGTATAATAATTTAAAAGATGACCTCTCTTATCAAAAAGAAATAATACATAAAACAAATAGTTTTAATGTAGATGTTGCTTTGTATCAAAATGCTGGAGCAAATATGATACAACAACTAGCTTATGCTCTTGCTCATGCAAATGAATACCTAAACCTATTAGATACCCATACTGTTAAAGTAAGCTTTACTGCATCTGTTGGCTCTAATTATTTCTTTGAAATTGCAAAACTACGAGCGCTCAGATTGCTTTGGGCAACCTTAGCCGAGACTTATGACGCTAATTCCGACTGCCAAATTTTTGTTTCCCCCACAAAACGAAACAAAACTCTATACGACTACAACACCAATATGTTACGTACCACAACAGAATGCATGAGTGCTATTTTGGGAGGAGCAAACACTATTTCTAACCTACCGTACGATGCTGTTTTCCATAAAAGCAATGCATTTGGAAATAGAATAGCAAGAAATCAGCTATTAGTGTTAAAACATGAAAGCTATTTTAACAAAGTAAACAATCCTGCCGATGGTGCCTATTATATTGAATCTTTAACAAATCAACTAGCCCATAAGGCGCTTATATTGTTCAAAACTATTGAAGCTAATGGTGGCTTTTTAAACCAGTTAAAAGATGGCACTATTCAGAGAAAGATTAAAGAAAGTGCATATAAAGAACAAGAACAATTCGATAATGGTGAAAACATTTTATTAGGAACAAATAAACACCCCAATAAAAATGACAAAATGAAGGATGACTTAGAATTGTATCCTTTTTTAAAGCATAACAAAAGAAAAACATTATTAGAACCTATTTTAGAAAAACGATTGGCAGAAACTATTGAACAAGAACGTTTAAAACATGAAGCCTAAAGCTATATCACAAATAAAATCCATGACATCAATTTTTAAACTTTTAGCCCTTACCTTAACTGTTGTTTTATTTAATTGTAAAAATGAAACTATAGATATGGAATATAAATTTTCCAACATGCCTGAAGCCGTTACCTGTGAAGTTACAAACAAAAAACTCTATCAGGAAGCTTTGTATTCTTTTGAAATGGATATTCTAAATTTCTACGGTAAAAACAATAGAAATGAAAATGCATTACCAAACCTAACCTATGCCTATAACTTATTTGTAAGAAATGCTATTTATAGTAGAGTCCCTTATGAAAGTGTTGTATCTCAGCATTCCTTAGAGGTTTTCAAAGCGCTTAAAAACGATAACACGCTTTGGGATGCCGAAAACACTAAAAGCCATTTAAATTACGATAGCGATGTGATTTCTTGCATTGCCAAAAACATAAAAAACGAAAACCTGAACACTTCATTTAACGCGTTACTTTCCATTGACGATTTAAGTCCAAAACTCTTTGGAGCACCTTTGGCTTCAAACTCAAAAAATGCATTAAGTGATAAACATTTGGCCACATACATTGCGCTAGACCTTTATTATTCAAAGCTGTTTGATGTAGACTTAACTACTATAGCACCAAAAGCGCAGGAGCCAAAAATGGAAAAAGTAGATTTTAACAAAGTCCCTAAAAACAATTCAAGTTCATAAATTTTAAAAATTGCCAAACATTTAATTGAGAAAAGACATTCAACATATTACCCTTAAAACCAATAAAAATTCTGAGGATTCCGATTTAACATCATTTGAAACCGCAGAAGGTATTGATGTAAAATCGACCTATACCTCAGAAGATTTACAAGCTATTGAGCATTTGGATTTTGCAGCAGGTATTGCCCCTAATCTAAGAGGACCTTACAGCACGATGTATGTGCGCAGGCCTTGGACCATAAGACAATACGCAGGTTTTTCAACAGCAGAAGAAAGCAATGCTTTTTACAGAAGAAACCTAGCTGCTGGACAAAAAGGGTTATCTGTTGCATTTGATCTGGCTACCCATAGAGGTTACGACAGTGATCATGAACGTGTGGTTGGCGATGTTGGAAAAGCAGGTGTAGCAATAGATTCGGTTGAAGATATGAAAATACTTTTTGACCAGATTCCGTTAGATAAAATGTCGGTTTCCATGACCATGAACGGTGCGGTATTGCCAATTATGGCTTTTTATATTGTGGCTGCAGAAGAACAAGGTGTAAAACCAGAATTACTTTCTGGAACTATTCAAAATGATATTCTTAAGGAGTTTATGGTACGAAATACTTATATCTACCCTCCTACACCTTCAATGAAAATCATTTCTGATATTTTTGAATTTACCAGCAAGAACATGCCAAAATTTAATAGCATTAGTATTTCTGGGTACCATATGCAGGAAGCAGGTGCTACATGTGATATTGAATTAGCCTACACCCTTACAGATGGTTTAGAATATATAAGAAAAGGGTTGGCGGCAGGCATGGATATAGACACCTTTGCTCCAAGATTATCGTTCTTTTGGGCTATAGGCATGAATCATTTTATGGAAATAGCTAAAATGCGTGCTGCCAGAATGCTTTGGGCTAAATTGGTAAAACAATTTACCCCTAAAAACCCAAAATCTTTAGCTTTAAGAACACATTGCCAAACCTCTGGCTGGAGTTTAACGGAACAAGACCCTTTCAATAATGTAGCGCGAACAACTATTGAGGCAGCTGCGGCTGCTTTTGGAGGCACTCAAAGTTTACATACCAACGCATTAGACGAGGCCATTGCCTTACCCACAGATTTTTCTGCTAGAATAGCAAGAAACACTCAGATCTATCTCCAAGAAGAAACTAAAATCACAAAAACTGTTGATCCATGGGCAGGAAGCTTTTATGTTGAAAAACTAACGCACGACATTGCTCAAAAAGCTTGGTCTTTAATTGAAGAAGTTGAAGCCTTGGGCGGTATGACCAAAGCCATTGAGGCAGGTATCCCTAAATTGCGCATTGAAGAGGCCGCCGCTAGAAAGCAGGCAAGAATAGATTCTGGTCAAGATATTATTGTTGGCGTAAACAAATACATATTACAAGAGGAAGCTCCGATTACTACTTTAGAAGTAGATAATCAGACCGTAAGAAACCAACAAATAGATGGATTAAACAAGATCAAAGCCAAAAGAAACACTAAAAAAGTACAAACAGCGCTTTCAAAATTAACTCAGGCAGCAAAAGCATGGACTAATTCTAAAGATTCTCTTTTGTCAGAGCACAAGAATTTATTAGCTTTAGCAGTAGATGCCGCAAGAGAACGAGCTACATTAGGGGAAATTAGTGATGCTTTAGAAACAGTCTTTGGTCGTTACAAAGCTCAAGTTAAATCATTCTCAGGCGTATATAGCAAAGAAGTGAAAGACGATAAATCATTTAAAAAAGCACAAGAATTAGCCGATATTTTTGCCGATCAAGATGGGAGAAGGCCTCGAATTATGATTGCAAAAATGGGACAAGACGGTCACGATCGCGGCGCTAAAGTTGTGGCTACAGCTTATGCAGATATTGGTTTTGATGTAGATATTGGACCACTATTCCAAACTCCTAAGGAAGCCGCTAAACAGGCCGTTGAAAATGATGTACATATTTTAGGCGTGTCATCTTTAGCTGCTGGTCATAAAACCTTAGTGCCACAAGTTATAGAAGAACTTAAAAATTTTGGTAGAGATGATATTATGGTTATTGTTGGTGGCGTAATACCAAAACAAGATTACCAATTCTTATTTGATGCAGGAGCTTTAGCTGTATTTGGCCCTGGTACAAAAATTAGTGATGCCGCTATTAAAATGCTTAATATTCTTATCGATTAAAACGACTTATTCGATTAAAATCATATCATTTCAACAATTAATCTCTTGTTAACAAAATAGGTTTTTATTCCTCATAAATAATTGTATTTTTACCATTAAATAAACCTTTCTAATTAATGGGCAAAATAATAGCTATTGCTAATCAAAAAGGTGGTGTGGGCAAAACTACCACTTCTATTAATTTAGCCGCTTCCCTTGGTGTTCTTGAAAAAAAAGTATTGTTAATTGATGCTGATCCTCAAGCAAATGCAACTTCGGGAATTGGTATAGATGTAGAATCTGTTGAAGTGGGCACCTACCAACTTCTAGAACACTCGCATTCACCAAAAGAAGCCATTTTAGAAACAGATACACCCAATTTAGATATCATTCCAGCGCATATTGATCTGGTTGCCATCGAAATTGAATTGGTTGACAAAGAGTCTAGGGAGTACATGTTAAAAAAGGCTATTAAAGATGTTAAAGATGATTATGACTACATCCTGATAGACTGTGCGCCATCATTAGGTTTATTAACGCTTAATGCCCTAACCGCAGCAGACGCTGTAATTATTCCAATTCAATGTGAATATTTTGCGTTAGAAGGTTTAGGAAAGCTTTTAAACACTATTAAAAGTGTACAAAAGATTCACAATAAAAATTTAGATATAGAAGGCTTATTGCTAACCATGTATGATTCTCGCTTAAGGTTATCTAATCAGGTTGTAGAAGAAGTACAAAAGCATTTTAACAATATGGTTTTTCAAACCATAATTCAAAGAAATATACGTTTAAGTGAAGCTCCAAGTTACGGAGAGAGTATAATTAATTATGATGCTAGTAGCAAAGGTGCCAACAATTACTTAAGTTTGGCAAAAGAAATCATCAATAAAAACGCTTAAAATATGGCCAAGGCAAATAAGAAGCAAGCTTTAGGAAGAGGTTTGTCGGCACTTTTAAAAGACCCAGAAAACGACATCAAATCTGCACAAGATGAAGGTGCAGACAAGGTTGTGGGAAATATTATTGAATTGGATTTAGATTTTATAGAAGTAAATCCATTTCAGCCAAGAACAAGTTTTAATGAGGAAGCACTTCAAGAATTAGCTACTTCAATAAAAGAATTGGGTGTTATACAGCCAATTACTGTTAGAAAGTTAGAGTTTAATAAATACCAGTTAGTTTCTGGTGAAAGACGTTTTAGAGCTGCCAGATTAATTGGCCTCGAAACCATACCTGCGTACGTAAGAATTGCAAACGATCAAGAATCTTTAGAGATGGCATTGGTTGAAAATATTCAGCGTCAGGATTTAGACCCTATAGAGATTGCATTGTCTTACCAACGTTTAATAGATGAAATTAATCTTACTCAAGAGCAAATGAGTGAACGTGTGGGTAAAAAACGTTCTACAATTACAAATTATTTACGTTTATTAAAACTAGACCCTATCATTCAAACAGGAATGAGAGATGGTTTTATTTCTATGGGACATGGTCGTGCACTTATCGCTGTAGAAGACGTTAACACTCAGTTAGATATTTATGAAAAAGTCCTTCAAAATGAGCTATCTGTAAGAGCTACCGAAGACTTAATTAGAAACTTCAATACAACCAAAGAAGTTAAACTTCCATCAAAAGAAACAGAGCCAGAAGAAACACCAAAATTTATCAAAAAAGGGATTGGTGTATTTTCAGAATACTTTGGGCACAAAATTGACGTTAAAGTCTCTAAGAATGGTTCAGGAAAAATTTCGATTCCTTTTCATTCTGAAGAAGATTTCATTCGTATTAAAAAATTAATTCAAGGTGCTAAATAAATTCACAATTGTTAGTGTATTAGCCTTTTTATTTTGTTTTTCAGTTGTTGCTCAAGAAAAAGAGAGAAAATCAAGGCGCAAAAAACTTTCTAAAGAAATTGTAATTGACTCGGTCATTACAAGAGAGCCTATAAACCCGTTGGCCCCATCAAAAGCTGCGTTTTATTCGGCTATTTTTCCAGGTTTAGGACAAATCTATAATAAGAAGTATTGGAAAGTCCCTATTGTTTGGGGAGCCATGGGAGCTGGAATTTACTTTTACACCACAAATAACAAGGAATATAACAGATATAGAGATGCCTATAAAAGTAGGCTTGCAGGTTTTACTAATGATGAGTTTTTAACTCAGAATCCAGACGGCTCTATTACAGAACGTGTAACTCTAGACGGTTTACAACGTGCTCAAAATTTTTACCGAAGAAATAAAGATATTTCCTTGTTAGTAACCATTGGTATTTATGCCTTAAATATCATTGATGCTAATGTTGATGCTCATTTATTACAATATAATGTTGATGAAAACTTATCTTTGTCTCCGCATTATAAATTTAATGAGTTTGATGGCACGGGAAATGCCGGATTAACCTTAAATTTTAAATTTTAGACTGTTTACAAGTCATTAAAAAAACTAATGATTCTCTTTAATACGGGAATGACAAAAAACTTTATATGAAAATTGCTTTACTAGGATACGGACGTATGGGACAAACCATAGAGAAAATAGCAATAAGCCGAGGACATGATGTTGTTTTAAAAATTGATAAAGATGATACTGATTATGACATTACCGTTGCCGACGTAGCTATAGATTTCAGCCTACCTTCTGCAGCTTATGGCAACATTACCAATTGCTTAAACAATGGTGTGCCGGTGGTTTCTGGAACTACTGGATGGCTAGAAAAATATGATGATGCCATAGCGCTGTGTAAAGAAAAGAATGGTGCTTTTATTTATGCTTCTAATTTTAGTTTAGGTGTAAACATCTTTTTTGAACTTAATAAAGTTTTGGCTAAAATGATGGGCAATTTAAAAGAGTACAATGTTACCATGGAGGAGATTCATCATACAAAAAAATTAGATGCTCCAAGCGGAACAGCCATAACATTAGCAGAGGGTGTTATTGAAAACAACAGTAACTATAATGCTTGGGAACTAGATACAGCTAATTCTGAAACATCTATACCAATTGTTGCAAAACGTATTGGCGATGTACCAGGAACACATTCAATTAATTACGCTAGTGAAGTTGACAGCATAAACATAGAACATGTAGCGCATAACAGACAAGGTTTTGCTCTTGGTGCTGTGGTGGCGGCTGAATGGTTATCGAAAGATAAAACTGGTGTGTTTTCTATGAAAGACGTGTTAGGTCTGTAAATGACAATTGTTGATTGATTAATGATTTAAAAATTAGAACCAAGATATTTGCACATAATTGTGTAATACCTGTTCAAACCCTATTATTTTAGGAAATCACATTAAGAAACAATTAATTAGATCCTCCTCTTCCGTGGCTGCCAATTATAGAGCATCCTGTCTGACTAAAACTAAAAAAAGCTCTATATCTAAAATCAGCATTGTAATTGAAGAAGTAGATAAAAGTTACTTTTGAATTGAATTTATTGTTGATGAAGGACGAATTCCTAAAGATTCTTGTAAAACTTTGTTAAATGAAGCTAATCAATTAACTAGAATTTTTATTTCATCTAGAAAAACTGCAAATTTGAACTTAAAAATTAATCAATTGTCAATAGACAATTATCAATTAAATAAATTATGAATTTATCACAATGGTTTATATTGATTTTAATTCTTCAGGTTGTTCATGCATTAGGCACCTGGAAATTATACATTAAAGCAGGAAGAAAAGCTTGGGAAGCTTTTGTCCCTATTTATAATGGGGTTGTTTTAATGAAAATAATTAATAGACCATGGTGGTGGATTATTCTCCTATTCCTACCGATTGTAAATTTATTCATGTTGGTAATTATATGGGTAGAAACAGCAAGAAGTTTTGGTAAAAACCAATACACCGATACCTTTCTGGCCGTTATAACTTTAGGGTTTTATAATTATTACCTAAATTATGTGGCAGATGTCTCCTATGTTGAAAACAGGGATATTAACCCTAAGTCGTCTTCAGGGGAATGGACCAGCTCTATACTATTCGCAATTGTGGCGGCTACTATTGTACATACGTACTTTATGCAACCGTTCACCATACCTTCTTCTTCTTTAGAAAAATCGTTACTAGTTGGAGATTTCTTGTTTGTTAGTAAATTTCACTACGGCGCTAGAGTACCAATGACAACAGTGGCAGCTCCTATGGTTCATGACACCATTCCTGTACTTAAAAATAAATCGTATTTGTTTGATGATCATAAAGACAGTGATTCTTGGATAAACAAACTACAATTGCCATATTTAAGACTTCCGGGGTTTCAAAAAATAAAAAGAAACGATATTGTTGTTTTTAATCAACCAGCGGATACTTTAAGAAATATGGATGATTTTAATCCAGATAGAAACTACTACAAACCGATTGACAAAAAGACCAATTTGGTAAAACGTTGTGTGGGTATTCCTGGAGACTCATTAGAAATTAAGGATGGCTTTGTATACATTAATGGTAAGAAAAATGAATTGCCAGATAGAGCTCATTTACAATTTAGTTACTACGTACAACCTAAGTCTCATATGTTCAACCCTAAAACGGTAAAAGAAAAATATGATATTACAGACGGATTTGGTATTGTAAACAAAGAAAACACCTATTATTTCTCTGCCATTTCAGATGAGGCTCTTGCTAAATTTAAAAGCGACCCTAACGTAGTTAGCATTACACCCAATAAAGAAAAAGAAGGAGAAAGAGATGCTAATATTTTCCCTCACGACTCCAATTATGATTGGAATATAGATTTCTTTGGTCCTTTATATATTCCTGAAGAAGGAAAAACAGTGGATCTTAATTTAGATGTGTTGCCACTTTACAAAAGAATAATTGAAGAGTATGAACATAATACCCTTAAGGTAAAAGGCAATCAAATTTACATTAATGGAGAACTAGCTAATAGCTATACATTTAAACAAGATTACTACTGGATGATGGGTGATAACCGCCATAACTCTATAGATGCAAGACGATGGGGATTTGTACCATTTGATCATGTACTTGGTAAACCTGTTTTCATTTGGATGAGTTGGGATGGTTTCCCTAACGGTAGATGGAAACGTTTCTTTACAACTGTAAGCGGTAGTGGTGAACCAACATCATACTTAATTCCATTTTTAATTTTCCTAGCTGGTTCAATAGGATTTAATAAATGGCGTAAACGCAAGGCTGCTAAGGCTTAAACACCTGTCGTTCCAACCAAGATTGGAATAGCATTAGGAGATGAATATTATTATACATCCAACATATTTTCCAAGCATAGCCCATTTTGTTGCTATGGCCAAATCTGAAACTGTATGTCTAGAGGTTGAAGACAATTTTATAAAACAGACCTATAGAAATCGAGCATACATTTATGGTGCCAATGGTAAAATATCCTTGAATATTCCTGTTGTTTACTCGCAAAAAAATAGACAGCAGTATAGGGATGTAAAAGTTTTTAATGAAGACAAGTGGCAAGCCAATCATTGGAAATCCTTACTTTCAGCTTATAGTACATCTCCTTTTTTTGAATATTATGCTGATGAACTGCAGCCCTTATTTACTGAAAAAGTAGAATTTGTTTTAGATTTTAATTTAAAGTGTTTTGAAACTGTTTGTGACTGTTTACAATTAGATTTAAATCTGTCTAAGACTACAGTCTTTGAAAAGGAGATAGAACATAAAGTTGACTTTAGACCTCTTGTAAACGCAAAAAAGGAGCAACCTCAGCAATTTGATATGTATACCCAAGTATTTTCTAATAAACATGGGTTTATTAGCAACCTTAGTATTTTAGATTTACTTTTTAATGAAGGACCAAACGCTGTTAATTATCTAGAATCTCAAACCGTCACTTTATAAAATGCTACAACCACTTGCTCATTATGGATGTCATTTTTTACTACCACTAGCCATAGCGTTCATATGGTATAAGCCCATTTGGGTAAAGGCATATTTTATAATGCTTTTAGGTATATTAATAGACTTAGACCATTTATTGGCCACACCAATATTTGATCCAAACAGATGTAGTATTAATTTTCATCCACTTCACTCCTATTATGCTATAGGCATTTACATTATATTATTATTTCCAAAGAAAACTAGATTAATTGGCTTAGGGTTAGTGGTCCATATAATTGCAGATATAACGGACTGCTCCTTCATGTAAACTATTCTTTTGGAGCTACTGTGGCCATAATTGGAAAATGATCAGAATAGTGCGTATTATAAGACTTAAATCCGTTTACATTAAAGTCTTTATCCGCTAAAACAAAATCAATTCTCATAGGGAAAAACTCAAACTCATGGGTGCGTCCAAACCCTGAACCCGCAATGGCATAGGCGTCTTGTAAATCCTCACCCTTTATCTTTCTATACACATACGAAAAGGCCGTATTATTAAAGTCGCCACAAACCACAGTTTTGTACTTACACTGATCTTTATGCATTAAGAACAATTCTGCTTGAAATTGTTGCATTTTAAATGTATTACCTACCCGTTTTATGAGTCGTTCAGAATCCTCGTTTTTTAAGTGCTTTACGTCAGCGCGAATTCTTAGAGACTCCAAATGTATGTTATAAATTCTAAACGTATCATTAGCACGAACAACATCGGCATAGATAGCATTATTACCAGTATCTGGAAATTCAATGGAACCCGAGTTTATAATTGGAAAACGTGAAAAGATAGCTTGTCCGTATTTTGTTTTTTTACCTGATAATTTTTCAAACTTATATTCAAAAAACGACAAATCTATATTCTTATGAGGGTGATATTCCTGAACACTTAGAATATCAGGGGATTCGGTTCTTAAAAAACCCTCAATCTTTTCTTCAACATTATCCTCTTTAATCCAATTATACAAATTGAATAATCTAACATTATAGTTCATTACCTTAATGTTATTAGGACTTTCTACACGTTTTGCTGATGCAAACTTATACAAAGAACCAAACCAAATATACCCGAGAAATAAAATAGCAAAAGACAAGAAGAATTGCCTTTTTAATCTAATTCCCCAATACAATGCAAATATGATATTAACAATAATTAGAAGAGATACCCCTAAGTTAAGAACCGATAAAAATGAAAATGCTTTTGGTGGTAAAAAAGGAAGTATAAAAGACAATAGTAAAACCAGAGCAAATAGAATATTAATGAAGTAGATGATCTTATTTATAAAACTAAGTCTCTTCATTAAACATTAATTTGTTAGGTTATCTAAATTTAAGAATTATTTTCCCGCTCTAAAAAGTAAGTCTTTTTCTTCAGCCGTTAAACTATCATAACCACTTTTACTAATCTTATCGAGAATTACATCAATTTTTTTCTGATTATTAAACTCATTAAAATCAGCTTTAGTATAACCGCCTACTTTACTTTTATTTTTATGAACTGTTTTTAATTTACTTTTCTTTGAAGCCTTAAACATGTTAGATAATGAATTCATTAATTTTTCAATCCAACTACCAATATCTTTCCCTGCTTCAAGTCGTTTTGTATAAAAGTAGCCTAAAAACGCACCTCCAAGATGCGCTAGTTCTCCACCCGCATTGGCAATAGGAATTGAAGAAATAAATAAAATTGTATATAAAGCTGAAAGTACCCAAAGTGGAATTCTTAGAATATTAAAAAAATTAAAGATATAATTAGGCGCCTTAGCTGTAACACCAAACAATACGGCAAAAACAGCTCCAGAAGCTCCCAAAAGGATACTTCCGTTGGTTTTCGTTAGAGCCGGAAAAATATTGTATGATAAGATATAAGCAATGCCCGCAACAAGGCCACCTAAAATATAATATTTTAGTAAAAGTTTAGAACTGAAAAAACTCAGGAATATTCTTCCAAAGAAATACAATGCCACCATATTTCCAAGTAAATGCCAAAACTCGGTGTGTAAAAAGAAATATGAGACAAGAGTCCAAGGTTTAAAAATAAGTTCGCCTATATTGGCAGGAACGGCAAAGTAATTTGTAAAAAAGCTCGTCTTAGAATCTGTGAATAAAAATACTAAAGTGGTTATTAATGAAACAATTGCAAAAACACCAATGTTTAGTATCATCAATTTTTCATGAATAGCAGCTAGATTGTATTTTATTTTTAGTTCTTTCCACATAACTATTTCTATCTATATCTAAATCCTTTTTTTCTCCAATATAACATAATTAATAACCCTATTAGAGCACCTCCTATGTGGGCGAAATGACCAATACTAAATCCAAACATTGAAGTTCCTCCAAAGAAACCAGCTATAATTTCATACCCTAATAATAAAGGAATAAAATACTTGGCTTTAATTGGTATAGGTAAAAACAATAACATTAACTCACTATTTGGAAACATCATACCAAAAGCTACAAGAATTCCCATTATACATCCAGATGCACCAAGACTCTTGCCTAAAAATATTTGTAAAAGGGTTCTCCAATTATCCTCTCCTATTATTTCTACCCAACGTTCATTATATTTCCCTTCATTTAAAGCGGCAATTAAGGTATCAGTATCTAATCCTTGATCAACTAAAGGAGCTGTAATTGAATAAAAATTATAATAATCTATTGCTAATGGTAATAAAGTAGCTCCTAGCCCCGCGGAAATATAAAAAAATAAAAATTTATTCCTTCCCCACATTTGCTCAAGTGGTGTACCGAACATCCATAGTCCTAACATATTAAACAAAATATGCAAAGGAAAAATCGATGGACCACTACCATAATCTACATAGGATCCATGCATAAACATATGAGTAATAACCTGCCATGGCTTAAACATATCATTTTTTGGAAAATGCATTGCAAAAAGGTTATCGAATGTACTACCGTATTGTCCAACTGTTAATGTTCCAACCCAAAAAACAATATTAATGATTATTAAATGTTTTACGGTTTCTGAAATTCGCATCATACTCTAAATAAATTTTTTATCCAATTCATCTACACTCATCGTAATAAATGTGATTTTATTAGTAGGTGTAACGTTGGGTTCTTTACAAGCAAATAGTTTGTTTACTAAATGCTCTTGTTCATCTTTCTTTAAGCCCTGACCTGTTTTAATAGCCAAACTTTTAGCCATAGATTTTGCCAATAAGTCCGCTGCGCTAAAATGCGCATCTGGCACTTCATTTTCTACATCACTTATAAGCTGTTCCAAGATAATAGACACCTCACTTTCAGGTACACTAACAGGTACACCAGTAATCTCTACGGCTTCTTCTAAAACGTTAGAAAACACAAAACCAGTATGTTCTAAATCGTCTTTTAATTGTTTTAATATTTGAATTTCTTGTACAGAAAAATGAAGCTGTAACGGAAATAATAATTGTTGACTTACCGCTTCTTTTATTGTTATATTCTTTAAGAAATCTTCATATAAAATACGTTGATGAGCTCTATGCTGGTCTATCAACAACATACCAGATTTAATAGTGCTTACTATGTATTTATTATGAAGTTGATAGGTAGTATTTACTTGCTCTACAGCCGAATCATCTTCAAAAATTGAAGCGTTAGTCTCTTCACTTTCAAACTGTACTTCACTAAAATCGGTTTCAGTTTCAAAATCGTTACTCTTCGATTCTAAACCAACATATAAACTTTCCCAGTTTGCCGTTTGTTGTTTCTTATAAGAAGCACCTCCAGAGGAAGGCGAAGAAAACGATTTACTTTGTACCGGTTCAACCTCATCTTTAAACGGATTAAACGTTCTATCAATCTCTATAGTAGGCGCACTAGTATGTTTTCCTTTTAAATCATATGGCGTATCTAAACTAGCATCGCGTTCAAAATCCAGAACTGGTGCAATATTAAATTGCCCTAAACTATGTTTTACAGCTGAGCGTAGGAGTGCGTACAAGGTATGTTCGTCATCAAACTTTATCTCCGTTTTAGTCGGATGAATATTAATATCAATAGTTTGCGGATCTACACTAAGGTTTAAAAAATAGCTTGCATGGGTTCCACTTTTAAGTAAACCTTCAAATGCAGAAGCAATGGCATGATTTAAATAGGCACTTTTTATAAACCTATTATTTACAAAAAAGTATTGTTCTCCACGTGTTTTTTTTGCGTACTCTGGTTTACCAACAAATCCAGAAATTTTTAACACTTCTGTATCTTCTTCAACAGGCACCAACTTTTCATTAGTTTTAGTACCGAAGATGTTTACAATTCGTTGTCTGTAATTACTAACTGGTAAATTAAATGTTTCACTGCCATTATTATACAATGCAAAACCTAAATCGCAATGTGCTAAAGCCACTCTATGAAACTCGTCAATAATATGACGTAATTCCACGGCATTAGACTTTAAAAAATTTCTTCGCGCAGGGATGTTATAAAATAAGTTCTTTACAGAAACCGAGGTCCCTTTGGGTGTAACAACAACATCTTGAGAAACAACATTACTGCCTTCAATAACTATACTGGTACCAACATCATCTTGCTCTTGTTTTGTTTTTAACTCCACATGCGCAATAGCTGCAATACTTGCTAAAGCTTCACCTCTAAAGCCTTTGGTGTGTAATTGAAATAAATCCTCGGCATTCCTGATTTTAGACGTAGCATGACGCTCAAAACTTAATCTTGCATCTGTAACGCTCATACCTTTACCATTATCAATAACTTGAATAAGGGTTTTTCCAGCGTCTTTTATGATTAGTTTTATAGTTGAAGCACCAGCATCAATAGCATTCTCAAGTAATTCTTTTACCACAGAGGCAGGACGTTGTACAACTTCTCCAGCGGCTATTTGATTTGCTACATGATCAGGTAAAAGCTGTATGATGTCTGCCATGTATTAGTTATGAAAAGAAAATAGATAAATCGAAACCAATAATAAATAAAAAGATTAATACTAAAACAGCAGCAATTATTAATACTCTTCTATTGGCGTCTCTATCTGGGTTATGTTTAAAATCGTTTACAGCATTATTAATTTTAGTTTTTAGTCCAGAGTTATTCCCAACAGTAGTTCTGTGTTCATCGAACTTGTGTTTAATTTCAAACGGGTTACCCTCGCCTTTGTAATAGCGTGGTTCATAACTAAATTTTTTGTTCTTACGTAATTTTAAAAGTCCCATGATGTTAGAATTTTTAGGTTACATGAATTTTTTCTCTAATACATACATAAGAATCAATAATAATACCAAAGCCAAAATCAAAGTTCTAATAGGTAAAACACCTTTTACTTTTCGTTTACCTTCTTTGGCTTCTTTCCATTTAGAAATAAAGTCTCTTTCTTGAGTTTCCTCCGAATCAGACTGATTCTCACTAGAAAATCTTGGTTTATAATTAAACGTTCTATGTTTACGTTGCTTAAACAAATTAATAATGCTTATTCTTTCAAAAATACTTAAAAATAGGTAGAGTTATACTTTTGAAAAGCCAAAAATTGTTAACAAAACATCTGTGGCAATACTCAAAAACGAAAATTCCAAATATCAACTATTTTAAAATTGATATGTTTTGAAGTTTAAAGTTTTTAATCGGAATTTTAATATTAGCTATTCTTTCTAAGTTCAGCCATTTTAATAGCGGCAATGGCAGCTTCGGTTCCTTTGTTACCATGTTTACCACCAGAACGGTCTATAGCTTGTTGTAACGTGTTATCTGTAAGTACACAGAATATAACAGGTGTTTCACGCATTACATTTAAGTCTTTAATGCCTTGTGTTACACCTTCACAAACAAAATCGAAATGCTTTGTTTCTCCCTGAATAACACTACCAATAACAATTACAGCATTAACCATCTGCTCTTGCATTTTTTTGGCTCCATAAATAAGCTCAAAACTCCCGGGCACATTCCAACGGATAATATTACTCTCTAAAACACCATTATCAACAAGCGCATCGAAAGCACCTTGAAATAAAGGCTCAGTAATAGTATCGTTCCATTCAGAAACAACAATCCCAAACCGAAATTTACTCGCGTCTGGGATTAGTGTCTTATCGTATTCTGATAAATTTTTATTTTCGGTTGCCATATTATTTGTTGGCTAGTACAGTTGCTTTTCCAATAAACACATCAATGTTTGTTGCTTGCGTAGACTTTGAATAATCAGCCTTTATTTTTTCAAAATAAGATAATGCTTTATCAGCTTGCCCAAGATCTAAAGCAATGTTACCCGCTTTGTATAGATACATAGGCGTAGTAAATTCATTATCACGCATATTAGCGGCTTTCTCATAATAATCTAAAGCATCCTCTGTTTGCCCTAACTGTACAAAAGCATCACCAATATTCCCTTTAGCTAATGGAGCTAAAACCTCATCATTACCATTAAAGTTACTTAAATGCTCAACAGCATTCTTATAATCTTTTAATCTTAAGTAAGCTGTACCTGCATAATAACTTGCTAAGTTAGCAGCATCTGTTCCACTATACTCATCAATAATATCTAGCATACCAAATTTTCCTTCACCTCCATTCAATGCCAAATTGTATAAGGAATCTTTTGACACAGCTGTAGTAGCTTGGTCAAAATATTTTTGCGCTTGGAACATATCGTTCATAGCAGTAGTTTGTTTAGGATTTGCTATAAACTCTCTATATCCAATAGATCCTAATACTGCAACCGCAACTATACCTATAATAACAAAAATGTATTTCTGATTTTTCTCAACAAAAGCTTCTGTTTTTGAAGCTCCTTCATCTAGGGTATTAAAAACCTCTGCTGTTGTAGATTCTTCCTCAAGTTCTATTTGCTTTTCTACTTTAGTTTTAGGTTTATATCCTCTCTTCTTGTACGTTGCCATATCTTAAAAATTAATGCGGGGCAAAAATATAATTTTTCTTCATAACTAAAAGGCTATTTATTTGATATTTTTCAATAATTTGCACTTCTTTTTAAAGGTTTTCCCATTAAATCGATTCAAAATATAGCATTTGGTAAATGATTTTAAAATCTATCTCTTTACTCAACTACAAAAATTTTGATAGTAAATCGTTTACTTTCAACAGTAAAATTAACTGTATTGTTGGTAATAATGGTATTGGAAAAACCAACATATTAGACGCCATTTATCACTTATCCTTTGGTAAAAGTTACTTTAATCCTGTTGCTAGCCAGAACATAAAACATGGTGAAGAGTTTTTTGTAATTAATGGTGAATACGATAAAGAAGAGAAAACCGAAAAAATTGTTATTAGTCTAAAGCGGGGACAAAAAAAAGTCATTAAACGCAATGGGAAGGCCTACGAAAAATTCAGTGAACATATTGGTTTTTTACCCTTAGTAATAATTTCTCCTGCGGATAGAGATTTAATTATAGAAGGCAGTGACACCAGACGAAAATTTATTGATAGTGTTATTTCTCAAAGCAACAAAACCTATTTAAATCAATTAATTAACTACAACAAAGTATTGGCCCAGCGCAATGCATTGTTGAAATATTTTGCTCTAAACCATACGTTTAACAAGGACACCCTTGAAGTTTATAATAGCCAATTAACTGAATATGGCACACACATCTTTGAAAAGCGACGCGACTTTTTAGAAGAATTTATTCCTATTTTTAAAGAGCGCTACGATGCTATTAGCAGCGGAAATGAAGAGGTAGATTTAGTTTATAAAAGTCATTTGTTTGATGATGATCTGAATACACTTTTAGAGAACGCTTTAGGAAAAGATCGTACAGTGCAATATACAAGTGTAGGTATACATAAGGACGATTTAAACTTTAATATTGAAACACATCCCATAAAGAAATTTGGGAGTCAAGGACAACAAAAATCTTTTTTAATTGCATTGAAATTGGCTCAATTCGATTTTATAAAAGCACAAAGTGGCGTAAATCCAATTTTATTACTGGATGACGTATTTGATAAATTAGACGAACAACGTGTAGCTCAAATTATAAAATTGGTAGATGATGAAAATTTTGGGCAGTTATTTATTAGTGATACCCATGCAGAACGTACTGAAAATGCGGTAAAACAAGTGCACCAATCTTATGAAATTTTTAAGCTATGAGTTTAAAAACTCATTATGACCTTCTTTTTAATGATGCCGTTGAAAGCATTAAAAATGACACCTACTCCATTGACAGTTTAATAGAATCTCCTTCCGATAAGAGGTTTGGCATTACACTTTTAGCAAGACCGCCAATTGAGATTAAAGAAGCTATTCAAGAGTTTCTTAACGAAGTAAAAATTGTTGAACCCAAGCAATATTATTACAATAACACCGATATTCATATCACCGTAATGTCTATTATTTCGTGTTATAACGGATTTCAACTGCAACATGTTAATATTGAAGATTACATCCATCTGATTAATGAAAGTTTGAAGACTATTACTAGTTTTAAAATTAGTTTTGAAGGCATAACAGCAGCATCTTCTGGACTAATGATTCAGGGCTTTATGGAAGACAACACCTTAAACCTAGTACGTAACAACCTGAGGAAGACCTTTAAAACTTCTCACCTAGAACAGTCTATAGACAAAAGGTATACCATACAAACTGCACATGCTACAGTATTAAGATTTAAAGCACCTCTAAATAACAAATCAGAATTTTTAAAGCTTATAGAACGCTATCGAACACATAATTTTGGTACTTTTGAAGTAGATAACCTCGAACTTGTTTTTAATGATTGGTATCAAAGAAAAAAGTTCGTAAAAAAATTACATAAGTTCAACTTATACTAAAATGCCCAAACGCCACAGCGAACATATCAGTATTAAAGATGCCCTTAAAGAATTTGTTGAAACCAACAACCTAGAAACGGGTTTAGACAAAGTTAATATTGCCGAAGCATGGGCAAAACTTATGGGTAATGGCGTTAATAATTACACTACCTCAATTAATCTGCAACGAGACACCTTATACGTTCAACTAAGTTCTAGTGTTTTAAGAGAAGAATTAAGTTATGGTAAACAGAAAATAATTGACTTAATTAATGAGGAGCTAGGTAAAGAAATTGTAAAAAAGTTAATTTTAAGATAAATACCCTAATTTTTTTTGCATTTAATATTTTGTCTTACCCCCTAGTTTTAAAGGGATTGAAGCCAATAATAAAAATTTTATCAAAAATTAACCATAAATAAGTGATTTTCAATCATTTTTAACATTAACTTAGCCACAAATAATATTTAATTTTTAAAACATGAGTAAAGGAACAGTTAAATTCTTCAATGATACTAAAGGTTTTGGTTTTATTGTAGAAGAAGGTTCAAACAAAGAACATTTTGTTCACATTTCTGGATTAATTGATGAGATTAAGCAAGGTGATGAAGTAGAATTTGATTTACAGGAAGGTAGAAAAGGTTTAAACGCAGTAAACGTAAAGGTAATCTAATATAAATTATTTCACTTTTTATTTACAAAGTAAAAGCTCGCAATTATTGCGAGCTTTTTTTGTAACCATTCATTGCTCTTGGTCGTCTTAATTTATATTCATCAATCAAATTAAAACTATGATCAAAAAAACACTAGTACTCGTATTAGCATGTATTCCTTTATTTAATTACTCTCAAAACAGTATTAATTCTCTCGAAGAATTAAAAAAAGCTATCACCTATAATGATAGCGTCTTTTGGAATGGCTTTAACTCCTGCGATATTGAGGTTGTAAAGAATTATGTTTCAGATGATTTGGAATTTTATCATGACAAAAATGGAGTAACTATTGGTTCCGAAGTATTTATTAAAACAGTTGAGCAAAACTTATGTAGCAACTCAAATTTTAAAATGAGACGAAAGGCTCTACAGGAAACTATTCATATTTACCCAATTAAAAATTATGGCGCTATAATTTCGGGTGAGCATGTATTTTACATTTCACAAAATGGCAACCAAGAGTCTTTAGATGGTATTGCAAAATTTAGCAACCTTTGGCATTATAAAGACGGCAATTGGAAAATGACCCGTGTGTTAAGCTATGACCATAAACCAGCGCCTCAAAATTTTGATAAAAAGGAGATCATTGTTTCTGGAACGCTTTTACATGCACTATCAGGAAAGTATTATGCACCTAATTTAGGTGATGTTGTCATTAGTAACGAAAAAGGCATACTCAAAATAAAAAGTGGTAACATGTTAATTAAAGCTTATCCAAATTCTGAGTCTACCTTCTTTAGTAAAGAAGCTCCTTTGACATTCGAATTCCTAAAAGATACCAAAGGAAAAATTTCTAAAATGATTGTTAGAGAAAACAACAAAATAGTAGATGAAGTACTAAAACAAGATTAATATTAAAATCAAAAAAGCCCGCATAAAGCGGGCTTTTTAATAGTTATATTGTTTTGTTAAAACTGCTCTCTTCCTGAAAAATGGAAAGCACCTTCAATAGCAGCGTTTTCATCGCTATCACTACCATGTACTGCATTTTCACTAATAGAATCAGCATACATTTTTCTAATAGTTCCCTCTGCTGCATCTTCTGGATTTGTAGCACCAATTAATGTTCTAAAATCTTCTACTGCATTATCTTTTTCTAAAATAGCTGCTACAATAGGACCACGAGTCATGTACTCAACTAAATCCGCAAAAAACGGACGCTCTTTGTGTATTGCGTAAAACGTTTCAGCATCTGCCTTTGTCATTTGAGTTAATTTCATAGCTACAATTCTAAATCCTGAAGCTGAAATTTTTTCTAATATTGCGCCAATGTGCCCTTTCTCTACAGCATCAGGCTTTAGCATAGTAAATGTTCTATTTGTTGCCATTTTTAAATTTTAAATTTTGCGCAAAAATACTGTTTTATATTTATTTACGCTATTAATAGTTTTGTATTAATTTTTATTGCAATCAATTAGGCTTTGCTTTCTTCAAAGGCCTTTTCAATTTATTCAAATTTTAAGTAAATGTACGAGATAAGTTTTTAAGCGTATATTATTAAATTGTATATTCGTTGGATATGAATAAAGACGACATCTACAGTATAAAACAGTTACTATCTTCACCAAAAAACATAGTAATTGTTCCTCATAAAAACCCTGACGGAGATGCCATTGGTTCTACGCTCGGCTTATATCACTACCTTATAAAAGGCAATCACAACACTAATGTTTTAACACCTAACGACTATCCAAGTTTTTTAAAATGGATTCCAGGTGAAGACACTATCTTAAAACACGATAGCCAACCAGCAGAATGTGAAGCCTTAATACATAAAGCAGATATCATTTTTACATTAGATTTTAATGCGTTTCATAGAACAGGAAATATGGCAACGGTATTAGAACAAAGTGAAGCCATAAAAATAATGATAGACCATCATCAAGCTCCTGATGATTATGCTACTTACATGTTTAGCGATGTAAACATGAGTTCAACTTGTGAAATGATATATCACTTTATTGACATGTTAGGTGATGTAGCCCAAATTGATGCGACAATCGCCACTTGTTTATATACGGGCATAATGACAGATACGGGCTCTTTTAGGTTTTTATCAACTACAAGTACTACGCATAGAATTGTGGCCAATTTAATTGAAAAAGGTGCTAACAATACACAAATACATAATAATGTTTATGATTCTAATAGTTACAACAGACTTCAACTTTTAGGTTGTGCATTAAGTAATCTTAAAGTTATTCCAGAATCTAAAACAGCATACATAACGCTTTCTCAAGATGAGCTAAACACATACAACTACACTAAAGGAGATACCGAAGGAGTTGTAAATTATGGCCTTTCTCTAGATGGCATAGTACTAGCGGCTATATTTATTGAAGACAAGCAAGAAGGTATTATAAAAATTTCGTTAAGATCTAAAGGAGATTTTTCAGTAAACGAAATGTCTAGAGCACACTTTAATGGCGGTGGTCATACTAATGCTGCTGGCGGAAGAAGTGAAAAAACGTTGCAAGAAACCGTTGAAAAATTTATTAGTATCTTACCAGAATATAATAACGCCCTAAATAATGAATAAACTTGTACCTATATTATTGGTTCTATTGGTATTTAGCTGCAAATCTCCTGAAGCCAGAAGACCAATATCTTCCAAATCTGGTTCGTTTATAAACGAATCTATTGCGCGAAATAAGGCCTTAAACGCCAAAGAAAAAGCTATAATTGAAGACATTATGGCTAAAAACAATCATGATTACATTGCTTCGGAAAGCGGATTTTGGTATTTCTACAACGCTAAGATTGAGGCAGATTCTCTTAAAACTCCAATTTTTGGAGACATAGTAAACTATAACTACAATGTTAAGTCACTAAATGGCAATCTTATCTATTCTAAAGAAGAGACAAAAACTCAGAACTATGCTATGGACAAGGAAGAGCTTTTTACTGGATTAAGAGAAGGCTTAAAACTCATGAAAACAGGAGAAACCGTTACATTCTTGTTCCCATCTCAAAAAGCTTATGGATACTATGGTGATGAAAATAAGATAGGCACTAATATGCCAATTATTTGTGAAGTTACAGTAAACTCTATTATCAAAAACCCAGTTAATTAAAATGAAACAGCTTTTTAAACTAACTGTAGTTATATTAGTATTGGTTACATCCTGTAAATCTCCATATTCAAATTTAGAAGACGGATTATATGCAGAAATAAAGACCACTAAAGGAACAATGGTCGCAAAATTAGCCTTTGACAAAGTACCGGCTGTAGTAGCCAATTTTGTATCATTAGCTGAAGGAAACAATACGATTGTTGATAGTCTATATAAGGATAAAAAGTTTTATAATGGCTTAACTTTTCATAGAGTCGTAGATCAATTTATGATTCAAGGAGGAGATCCATGGGGAAACGGCAAAGGCAACCCTGGATATAGATTTGGAAATCAATTTCACCCAGATTTAAAACATGATAAACCTGGAATTTTAGCAATGGCAAATGCTGGCAGACCAAAAACAAATGGTAGTCAGTTTTACATTACTGAAGTCCCAAGACCAGATCTTGATAATCGTTACAGTGTTTTTGGAGAGTTGGTTTTAGGCATAGAAATTCAAGACAGTATTTCTAATATTGAAACAGTAGGAGAAATAGCTATTAACCCTGTAATTATTGAGGAAATAAACATTATTCGTAAAGGAAGTGAAGCTAAAGATTTTGATGCTCCTAAAGTGTTTAAAGACTTCTTAATAAGTGAAGCCAAAAAGGAAAAAAAGCGCAAAGAACGTCGTAAAGAAATCACAAGGGCCACAAATGAAAAATTCTACGAACAAGAAGAAAAAGCTATAGCTTTAGCCTCTGGCTTAAGGTATTTTATTTCCGAAAAAGGTGAAGGTGAAAAATTATCTGAAGATGATTTAATTAGAGTACACTATGCAGTGTATTTTAAAAATGGTACGCTAATAAAAACCAGCAATCTCAAAACAGCCGAAGCTCTAGAAATGGTTAATGAACAGCGCAAAAACCAAAATGGTTACCAGCCAATAATAGCAGATATAAGTCCTGATGCAGATATGATCCCAGGATTTAAAGAAGGGTTACAGCAATTAAATGTTGGTGATAAAGCAACTATTTTTGTCCCTTATCATTTAGCTTATGGAGAAGCAGGAAGACAAGGCATCCCGCCTAAATCTAACTTAATTTTTGAAGTAGAGGTTATTGAGTTAGCTAAATAACCCAACATTTTTTTAACACTTAAGTTACAGCAAACCCTTATATTTACAGCGAAAAACTACAAATAGCATGCACTCATTAAAATTCGATTGGAATCCTGTAACAGGTATAGATATAGTTGGCAATTTTAAGCTTCACTTTTACAGCGTTATGTGGATTATAGCCTTTGTATTGGGGTGGTATATAATGAAGCGTATCTTTACTAAGGAAAAGGTGTCTTTAGATTATTTAGACTCTTTGTTTATTTACTCTGTGCTCTCTACAATGATAGGCGCCAGATTAGGCCATGTGTTATTTTATCAATCCGAATTAATTAGTGATGACTTTTTCAGCATCTTCTTACCATTTAGCTTTAAAGACGGATTTAAATTTACCGGTTTCCAAGGACTTGCTAGTCACGGAGCCACTATTGGTATTATAATAGGTATGTACTTATACAGAAAAAAGTACAAGTACAAATCTTTAATGTGGATACTAGACCGATTTGTAGTTTGTACAGCTTTAGGTGCCGCTTTTGTTAGATTTGGAAATTTCATTAATTCGGAAATCATAGGAAAGAAATCTGAAGACTTTGCTTTAGGCGTTCGTTTTATTCAAGATTATTATCATAAAAGTCAAATTACCCAACTTACAGGAATTAAAGATGTGCAAAAAGCATATAATGCGGTAACAGACAACCCTCAATTTGTTGAATTACTAGAAAAAGTCCCTTATAGACATCCGGCTCAAATTTATGAAGCATTTTGCTATGTAATTGTGTTCATTATTTTATGGTATTTCTATACTAAAACAACCAAAAAAGAACAATCTGGTTTCCTATTTGGTTTGTTTTTAGTTTTACTTTGGTCCATTAGACTAGCAATAGAATTCTTTAAAGAACCTCAAGGTGAAGAATATATTAATTGGCTTAGTTTAAATACTGGGCAGTGGTTAAGTATTCCATTTATTCTCATTGGTTTGTATTTCATGTTTGGTTTTAAACCTAAATCTGCAATAAAATAAGCATGAAAAAAGCTATTGCATATCTTTTAATTGCCTTATGTTTCTATAATTGTAAAGAAGATAAAAAGGTTATTAAACAAACCGAAATACACTTTACAAAAGAAGGGGAATTAACTATTCATAAAATTGCTACGGATTCCACAAAAATTTCGCTAGATATTGAAATTGCAGATACAGAGTACGACATTCAAACGGGTTTAATGTATAGAAATTCTATGGAACAAAAACAGGGTATGCTTTTTGTTTTTGAGGATGAAACTGAACGGTATTTCTACATGAAAAACACAAAAATACCCTTAGACATAATCTATATTAACAGTAATAAACAGATTGTTAGTTTTCAAAAGAACGCTAAACCTTTTGATGAAAGCTCTTTACCCTCTAATGCTCCAGCAAAATATGTCTTAGAACTAAATGCAGGATTAGCTGATAATTGGGGCCTTTCTGTTGGTGACAGTTTGAGTTTTTAAATAGTTTAGTAGTATCTTTAGTGCTACTAACTAAACAATTATGATCTCATTTAAATGCCTAAGGCTATTAACGCTTAATTGCCTTTTTTTTCTACTTTTAAATTGTAAAACCTCTACTAATTCAGCAGTTGCCATACAGGTTGAAAATTGGGGAGAAGTTGAAAACAAACCTGTTTACCTTTACACGCTTACCAATGCAAATGGTATGCAAGCTAAACTGACCAATTTTGGCGGAATTTTAACTGCATTACTTACTCCTGATAAGAATAATAATCTAACTGATGTCGTTCTTGGTTTTGATAATCTGGATCAATACGTGGCAGACAACCCTTGCTTTGGTGCTACCATTGGTAGATTTGCTAACCGCATAAGAAATGCAGAATTTGTCATTGATTCCACGACTTATATAGTAGAAAAAAATGCTGGAGAACACCACATTCACGGCGGACAAGAATTCAACAAAGTCGTTTGGGAAGGCAAGACTTTTACAGATGAAGGGAAAAATGGTGTTATTTTTAAATACCATTCAAAAGACGGGACAAAAGGTTTCCCAGGAAATTTAGATGTAACGGTAACTTATACCTTAACGGACAGCAACGATTTAAGAATTGATTTCGAAGCAAACACTGATAAAGCCACCCACATTAATTTAACACACCACAGTTATTTCAATCTAGCTGGAACAGATAAATTAATTTATGACCATGAGATTAAAATTGATGCTGATAATATTACAACAATAGATGAAGATATTGTTCCAACTGGAACATTCACGCCGGTTAAAAATACAGTTATGGATTTAACCTCACTCACTGCAATAGGTAAAAACATAGGCAAACTCAACAACAATGGCTATCACTTCTGTTATGTGTTTAATAAGGCGTTAAGTGAATATAAAAAAGTCATAGAGGTTATTGAACCAAAATCTGGAAGAACCATGTCTGTAACCACAACGCAACCTAGTGTTCAATTTTATTCCGGAAATGGAATTAGTAATGAAATAACAGGAAAATATGATGTAACCTATCAGCCGCATTCAGCGTTCTGTCTGGAAACTCAGCACCTACCAAATACACCTAACCTAACTAACTTCCCAACAACATTGGTTAAACCAAATGAAACGTATAAAGAACATGTTATCTATAGCTTTGGAATTCAAAAAGACTAAACACATTGTATTCGGCTTATTTATAATTAGTTTTATCTATAACTGTGATACCAAAAAAGCAGAAAAGACCAAAATGTCACTGTACCCCGATCAAAATTTAAAAATCAAGTTTCATAACGACTATGCAGTAGGACATTATCCAAAGCGCATTAAAGATTTCAAGAAAAATCCGCTTCAACATGGGGACATTGTATTTATTGGTAATAGTCTAACAGAAGGCGGTGGAGATTGGAGTAAAAAATTGAATATTCCAAACATTAAGAATAGAGGAATTGGCGGCGACATAGCAGATGGTGTTTTAGAACGATTAGATGAAATCACATTTTTTAAACCAAAGGTTGCCTTTTTGCTAATTGGTATAAATGATATAGATAATCTTGTTTATGAAAAACAAATTCCTTCTACCCAGTATATAGCCAATAACATTCTTAAAATAGTCAATAAGATACATGAAAAAAGTCCTGAGACAAAGATATTTGTTCAAACCATTTTACCAACGTTAGACGACCAGTTAAATCCATTCGTAACAGATTTAAATGCTATCTTAAAACATCAAGACAAGAGTAGTTATGAGCTTATAGACCTCTATAGTGCTTTTGTTGAAAACGATCTTGTTAAAACCGAATTCTACAGAGACAGGTTACATTTAAATAATGCCGGATATACTAATTGGTGTCAAGTTATTAAACCTTATTTGAATAAATAACATTCTTAAAAATGAACCTAGAGAACATTTTTAATCATATAGAAAACATATATGCGCCGCTACCAAAGGAATGCCAACAAGATTTAATAAACCAATCCAAATTATGCGCTTTCAATAAAGGTGATGTTGTGGTTAAAGAAGGGCAGTATTCAAAAAAGGCGTATTTGATTATAAATGGATGCTCAAGGGCTTATTATTTAAAAGAAGGAAAAGACATTTCAGATTGGTTTTCCTTTGAAAATCAGTTTATGGCGCCAATTGTAAGCTTTTTTAGTGAAGCTCCCAGTCCACACTATGTAGAATTTCTTGAAGACTCTACTGTTTTGGAGTTCTCCAAAGACACTTTAGATGCTTTATCTTGTAAATATCATGATTTTGAACGTTTTATAAGTAAGGTGGTTACCGAAACTATGTTAGGACTTTGCGAACGACTCTATACCATTCAATTTAACAAAGCCGAAGAACGTTATAAGCATTTGTTGAGTATTTACCCTAACATTACTAACAGAATCCCTTTAACCCATATCGCATCATATTTAGGGATTACTCTCGAAACTCTAAGTAGAATTAGAAACCCCAAAAACGGAATTTGATTTATATCAAATGAAAAAACTTCAATCCATTTAAACTTTGTAAAAAGTAAAAAAATGGAAGCACAAAACAAACAACTAGAGTCTATTTGGGGTAAATGGTGGGAACCGCTTAGAAAGTGGTTTTATCCAGCATGGTTAATCTACGAAACCTTTATTCGGTTTTATTCCTATTCTGAAGATGTTTATAATTACTTATTAAATAAACAAGAACTTATAGTAAGCTACATTGGAAAAATAGGCGCTCAAATCTTATCCCTATTTTGTACATCACTCACGTTTCTTATCTGTATAGTTTTTTTAACTGTACCAACGAGTTTTGTTCTATTCAGATTCTTTAAATCTTACAATATGACAGGAACAAAACTTGAGAATAGATTTAAAAAAATCCTCTAACAAACCAGTGAAAAAAATATTAATAATTAATGGTCACCCAGATAAAGAAAGTTTCAATTTCGCTTTGTCTGAAGCTTACAAAAGTGGGGCTTACGCTTCAAATGCCGAGGTAAAAGAAATATGTATTAGGGATTTAAAATTCAACCCTAACCTTCAATTCGGATATAGAAAACGAACCGAACTAGAACCAGATTTAATTGATGCTCAAAACAAACTTAAATGGGCAAGCCATTTGGTCTGGATATATCCTGTTTGGTGGGGTTCCGTCCCCGCTACTATGAAAGGGTTTCTAGACAGAGTGTTATTACCAGGGTTTGCCTTTAAAAAAAGAGAAAATTCAGTTTGGTGGGATAAATACTTTTTAGGAAAAACTGCCCACTTAATTTGCACTATGGATCAACCCAGTTGGTATTATAAGCTAATTTACCGCAGTCCAAGCCACAAAGCCATGAAAAAATTAACAATGCAGTTTATTGGTGTAAAAAAAGTTAGAATCACTCCTATTGGTTCGGTGAGGTTATCCAAGGAAGCTTACAGGTTAAAATGGTTAAAAAAAGTAGAACAACTTGGTAAAAAGAACAAGTAATGTAGCACAAAACAAAAAGCCTATTAACTTTCGTTAACAGGCTTTTTTTTATTTAAGATTGAGCTTCTTTAGCTTTTCTTTTTATCATCTAATTTATCTACTGTATCGTACATAATTGGAGTTGCAATAAATAACGATGAGTATGTACCCACAATTACACCTACAATTAAAGCAAACATAAATCCTCTAATAGAATCGCCACCAAAAATAAAGATAGCTAATAACACCACTAAAGTAGTTAAAGATGTATTTAATGTTCTACTTAATGTACTGCTTAGAGACTCATTTACAACACGATCAAACTTCCAGTTAGTATGTTCATTAAAGAACTCCCTAATTCTATCGAAAACAACCACGGTATCATTTAATGAGTAACCTATTACTGTTAAGATAGCCGCTATGAAAGCTTGGTTAATTTCCATATTAAATGGCATAAACTTATATGTTAAAGAGAATATACCTAATACAATTAATACATCATGGAAAACTGCAGCTACAGCACCAAGAGAGTATTGCCAACGTTTAAAACGTATTAAAATATAAAGGAATACTACAACTAACGAACCTAGAACCGCCCATACAGAATTCTGCTTAATATCATCTGCAATGGTAGGACTCACCTTATCAGATTGCATTAATCCAACTTGTTTGGTATCATCTGTTAAGTCAAGGAATTTCTCTAAAGTAAGACCTTCTAAATAAGGTTGTAATCCTTTGTAAAGCTTCTCTTTGATTTCTGCATCTACTTCAGCCCCACTTTCATCTACTTTATACTTTGTTGTAATTTTTAATTGGTTAGCAGCTCCAAAAGTTTTAGCCTCTGCACTTCCAAAAATATCTGGTTTAGATAACTCGCTAGTTATTTCTGAAGCATTAACATCATTAGCAAAACGCACTTGGTATGTTCTACCTCCAACAAAATCTACACCTTGATCTAATCCATTTGTAAATAAAGACCCTAAACTTAAAGCAATCAAGATTCCTGAAATTATAAAAGCAACTTTACGCTTTTTTAGGAACTCAATATTAATGTTTCTGAAAAGGTTTTTAGTAATTGGCGTAGAGAACGATAATTGACCTCCTTTGTTTACATACCAATCTATTAATAATCTAGTAATAAAGATTGCAGTAAATAGAGATGTACCAATACCAATTAATAAGGTAGTAGCAAATCCTTTAATTGGTCCAGAACCAAAAATAAATAAGATTAATGCTGTTAAACCTGTTGTAATGTTAGCATCTAAAATTGATGATAATGCATTTCCGAATCCATCCTTAATAGAGTCTTTTAAACCTTTTCCTTTTGTAAGCTCTTCTCTAATACGTTCAAAAATAAGTACGTTAGCATCAACCGACATACCAATAGTTAACACGATACCAGCAATTCCAGGTAATGTTAACACTGCGCCAAGACCAGATAAAATACCAAAGATTAATAAGATATTAAATAGCATTGCAATGTCTGCAAATCCACCTGCTTTTCCGTAATAGAAAATCATCCAAAGTAACACTACTATTAAAGCAATGATGAAAGACATTGTACCGCTGTCTATAGCTTCTTGACCTAAAGAAGGCCCAACAACTTCACTAGAAATAATATCTGCTGAAGCCGGTAATTTACCTGCACGTAATACGTTTGCTAAATCATCTGCTTCGCTTACATCAAAATTACCTGAAATAGAAGAATTACCTCCAGAAATAGCGCCTTTTGTAACTCCAGGTGCAGAATACACAACGTCATCTAAAACAATAGCAATTTGACTTCTATTGTTAAATGCATCACCTGTCATTTTTTCCCAAATCTTAGCACCTTTTGCATTCATTTGCATTGATACTTCCGGTTCTCCAGTTAAACCAAAGCTTACACGAGCATCTGTTACAACCGCTCCACTTAATTGAGGAATATCTTCTCTATTACCCGCTAAGGCATATAAATCTACAAGCTCAGAACCTTTTACAGGTTTACCAAATGCAAACTTAGTATAACGTAATTCTGCAGGTAATAAAGCCCTAACTTCTTTTTTGTTTAAATATTCAAGAATGGTTTCTTTATCACTTAAAGCAAAAGTTGCTACAACAGGACTTCTTGGGTCTCTGTTTATGTTTTTAATTAAATCAAAAATTGGGTTCACTGTACTTGCTACCTCCGTAGAATCTGTAGTAGCTTCACCTAAAAGTTCATCCACAGCATCTTGAGCTGTTGCATCTTCAGAATCATTACTTTCTGCAACCTCTTCTGGCTTTTCTTGCTCTACTAAAGGTTTCAACACCTCATTAGCTTGTCCTAAGAAATCTAAAAACTGAGGTCCTTTGTAAGCATCCCAGAACTGTAATTGCGCCATAGTAGTGAAATTACGCTCTGCTTTTTCAATATCTTTTATACCAGGTAACTCAATTAAAATTCTACCAGAGTTTCCTAAACGCTGAATGGTTGGAGAAGTTACCCCTAAACCATCAATACGCTTACGTAATACTTCGAAAGCAGATACTACAGACTCATCAATTTTTGTTTGAATAATCTTTTGCACCTCTTCATCCGTCATACTTCCGTCTATCTCTCCGTCTAAATCTTTGGTGTAAAAAATATCTGGTGAAGCTAACTTAGTATCGCCTTTAATTTTGTCAAACTCAGCAAAGAAATCTTCTAAATACGTATTCTGACTATTCTTTTGTACTTCTGAAGCATTGTCTAAAGCTTGATTAAAAATTGGGTCTTTTGTATTATTAGCTAATCCTTTTAAGATGTCTTTTACTGAAACTTGAAGAATTACGTTTATCCCTCCTTTTAAGTCTAAACCTAAGTTCATTGCATTAGACTTCACCTCATCATAAGTGTATTTAGCTACACCAATGTTGTAAACGGTATCTTTGGCAATAGATGCTAAATAACTAGCCTCATCTTGACTTCTCTTTGAACGGTAATCATCCTCAGTCTCCGCTATTTTCTCTATAGCTTGAGTTTCGGCATCTCCTTCAATTTGGTTTGCTTTAAACGTAAATGATAATTGGTAAATACTTACCAAACCAAATAGTATAGCAAACAATCTTACTAATCCTTTGTTTTGCATTATTATTAATTTATAGTCAAATTTTAAAACGGGCAAATGTATCGTATCCCGAGAGATTTGACAATTATTTTTTTATGTTATAATTGATTTAAGAGCGCAAACGCCTCTTTTAATGGTAGGTTTTGAGCATTGTATAAATTCCTTCGAAAATACACAACTAAAGTTTTAACCGATAGGCCCTGCTCTAACTTCTGGTTCCTTATGTGAAGTATTATCTATAGCTACAACAACATATTTATTTACTTTATACGCTGTTTTAACAATATGATCTGTTTTATTGACTTGTGTATTTACTAAAGGAAAATAGACATTTGGATTTGTAAACCTGTCAGAATCGTATTTTACCTCTAAAACATATTTACCGCCTAAATTTGAAGCATCCGAACTTGCTTTGATTTCATGAACATCAAGATTATAATTCGATGATGAATCTACCGGCGAAGAGCTACTATTGCTGTCTGTAGTATTGGAAGCATAATCAATTACTAACGACTGATCCTTTGTTAGGACTTGTTTTATATTTGCAACAGTAACAACACTGTAATAGCTTATTTTTAAAGTATTGTCTTTAGCTTCTTGAACTTTAATGTTTGTTGCCCCTGCATCGAGTAGTTGCTGCCTTACATCTTCAATAGCTTTTTGAACATCCTCTTTAGCTACGGCAGTATTAACAAACTCCAACACCACCTGTTGATTAGGTGCTAAGTCCTTATCTTGGAAAAATCCAAAATATGCTAATACAATTAAAAATGTGCTAAAGAACCATTTTGCGTTCATGCGCCAAATATAAACAATAAAGTTGATTTTTAAAGTTTTATAAACTGGATTGTATTACTCTCCTATAAGTTTACAATTTCTCGTAACCTTCAGGAGGTGTTAAACTAAATAAATCATCTGAAACAGCTTCTTTTTTTATTTCTGTAGCTTCGGTATAAATAATCATTTCCATTCCCATTTGATTCATTTTAGTTTCAATGTACAATGGAAACCCTTTTACTTTTTCTCCTAAAATAGAACCATGTTGACTTGCTGCAACTATAGCTTCGGTTAAATACATTTCCATACTCATTTCTACACCTTCTTGTTGAGCCTTTACTAAATATTGTTGACACTCGTAACCTAAAACGGTTTTGGTTTTATCTCCTTTAGTTATGTCTGCGTTTTCTAATTGCTTAGATATTTCCGTGCTAGTTTGAAATTTGTATTTCTTACCTAACATTGGATTATCCATTAACATTAAAGCTTCATTAGTCTTAACATCATTGATATTAATTATTTTCCCAGACATTGGATTAGATATCTCAGACCGAGATTTACTTCCTTTAAAATAGGTAACACTAGTCATATCACCAAGCATTGCTAATTGCGCTTTAACTTGCTCATCTGGCGAAGACATCTTTTGAGAAAATGTAATGACCCCTTCTTTAATTTCTGTTTGGGCAAAAAATGATACTGATAATAATAGCGCTAAAAGTGTAAGTGTCTTTTTCATCTATTTAAAGTTTTAGTTTTTTTTCAGATGTAATTCGCCATTAAACATTTCATTGGGTATCCCCATTTAGTTATTACGGCTCATTTCACAATAATTATTTCCTGTGGTAAATATAAGATTCTATTTAAGAAAAATCTTTATTTCACTCAATAAAAAAGCCTCAAACAATAGTTTGAGGCTTTGATTTATTTTGGAAGTTTATTAGCTTATAATTCTAATAATCCATTTGTTTTAGTTACACCTTCCGCACTTGCTTGCATATGTGCTTTTTCATCTTCACTTAAAGGAATATCTACTATTTTTTCAATACCATCTTTTCCTAAAACTACTGGAACACCGATACAAATATCAGACAAGCCATATTCACCATCTAATAAAGTAGAACATGGGAAGATTTTCTTTTGGTCGCAAGCTATAGCTTGAACTAAACCACTTACAGCTGCTCCTGGAGCATACCATGCAGAAGTACCTAGTAATTTAGTTAGCGTAGCTCCACCAACCTTAGTATCTGCAGCAACTTGCTCTAATCTTTCTTCACTTAAGAATTCAGATACTTTAATACTATTTCTAGTTGCATGACTAGTTAAAGGTACCATACCTTTATCACTATGACCTCCAATTACCATACCGTCTACATCACTAATTGGTGCTTCTAAAGCCTCTGCTAATCTGTATTTAAAACGTGCAGAATCTAAAGCTCCTCCCATACCAATAATTTTATTTTTTGGCAGGTTAGTAGATTTATGAACTAAATAAGTCATAGTATCCATTGGGTTACTAACTACTATTATGATAGTATTAGGAGAATGTTCAATTAAACTAGACGATACAGATTTTACAATTCCAGCATTAATACCAATTAACTCTTCACGAGTCATTCCTGGTTTTCTTGGAATACCTGAAGTAATTACACAAATATCACTACCTGCAGTTTTACTATAATCATTTGTAACACCAGTTATTTTAGTGTCAAATCCATTTAATGAAGCTGTTTGCATTAAATCCATGGCCTTACCTTCTGCATAACCTTCTTTAATGTCTAATAAAACTACCTCTGAAGCAAAATCTTTTATAGCAATATACTCAGCGCAACTTGCACCTACTGCTCCTGCTCCTACTACTGTTACTTTCATGTTCTTTATTGTTTGTTATATTATTTCGAATGATTCTTTTTAAAAGAATTTACAGAACGAAATTCATTATTTAAAAAGAAAGATCTTATGATTTAAGTCAGACAAAATTAAGAATTAAAATGCTCTAAATAAAAAAAGTACAAGATTAAATCTTGTACTTTTTTAAAACAAAAAACTAAATATAAACTAACTAAAATTAAAACATTCTTTTTTAAAATTATTTAATAAATGCACGTAATTTTTATCTAAAACTAAATGCAATACCTCCAGATATGGTGTTATACTCTTGTATAGTATAGTCTCCAAATATTTTAAAGAATCCTAGGCTTATTCTAGCACCTAGTGTAGCTCTAAAACCACTGGTATTAAAATCTAAATTTACTGGGTCTTGAATAGTTATCATTTGCGAATTGGCTCCGTCATCATATTCAAGTTGATATTCTCCTAACATTTTTAATGTTGAATTTCCTCCACTATAGCCTGCACCACCATAAACATTTATGATTGGGAAGTTAATAGAGGCAATCACTTGTGCTGTATAAGCATTTAATTTAAACTCTGCGGTTTGATTACTTCCTGCAACAGCCGTTCCGTCCATATTATAATTAACATCCATATTTGTATATGCAGCTAATAATGAAACGTGTAATGGTAATTTATCTAAAGGTCCAAAAATGCTAGTTATTTCCTTCTTAAGACCTACACCAAACAACTGTCCTTTAACATCGTCATCACCAACCTCAGGCACATACCTTACCATTACATCAAATTTAAAAGGAAGTCCTATTCCAGCCTGAATAGCAGGTGTTGGTACTGCATTTAATGGTAAATCATCACTAATACCATCTGGCATACTAATAATCTCAGGGCTGGTTAACGTTTGTCCGTTATAATCGTGTGTTAAACTTAATGAAGCTCCATTACCTGAACCAGCAACAGTAGCACTTGTTAATGCATTGGGCTGAACAAAGTCACTTAAACCTAAATCTGCAAAATTAAAGACCTCATCTTTTGTTGGCACCATGGAAGCGTTTGCGCCAATGGTAATATCAAAACCTAATTTTTTATGAACTTTGGCTGTATGATACCAACCACTATTCATTCCATATATTAACCCATTCATTGCAGGGTTCATATAAGCCTCAGTAAGCTTATTAGCATCTTCTCTCGAAGCTAAGAATATACTTTCTAATTCTTGGGCTTTAGATATCTGTGTTATAAAACACAATAACATAAGTAAGGTAATTTTTTTCATTTCATAAATTTGGGTACAACAAATCTAGAAAAAATTCTGAATAAAACAACACTTTATCGATAAAATTTTACATTTAATCGTGTTTTTATCCAAAAAACAAGCCGTAACAAGTAGTTACGGCTCCTATACTTTCTAAAAATTTACAAATACTATTGCCAATATTGTATCTTTTCATTGTACATGGCATCTAGCGCTAATTGAACCGCCTTTGCCGTATTTGCCCCTGTTTCTAAATTAGAAATAGGTTGCGTTCCTCCAATAACAGCATCTTTAAAATCTATTAATGCTTGTTTACTGGGATCTAGATGTTCAACTTTTATTGGCATTCCCTTCTCGGGAATATAATTGGCAGGTGCTGTAGCTCCCGAAACACCATCAACATCTGTTAGCTTAGACTTTTCAGGTTTTTTATAATAGTTAATCCAAGCCATACCGGTAGTTAGGGTTATCGTCCCCTTATCTCCAATCACTTTAATTTGATAACCGCCAGGTATATAACTTGTTAAACATTTAAAATGAGCTTTGACACCGCTAGGATACTCAAAAATTAAATGCGTATTATCAAAAGTTTCTCTGCCATCTTGCCAGAAGTCTATTCCTCCTGTCCCCATAATCTTTTTGGGGTTCTCATCTAATACCCAACCAACAAAATCAATTTGATGAGAACTTAACTCAGCTGTCATTCCTCCAGAATACTCCTTATACATACGCCAATTTATAGCACGTTCGTATTTAGGTTCTGCTACAGGTTTTCTCCAATCTCCTTTTCTATACCACTGGCATTCAAAAGATTTTATATTACCTATTTCTCCTTTTTTGAGCATAGCAACCACATGCGTATACAATCTAGAGCTATGATACTGATGTCCAGTTTGAAACGTTAAGTTAGAAGCGGACACCCTTTCAACTAATTTATTTATCTCAGCTAAACCTTTTACTAAGGTTTTTTCGCAATATACGTGCTTTCCTGCCTCAATGGCTGTCATTGCTATTTCATAATGTGTACTAAAGGGAGTTGAAATTAACACAGCATCTACATTGTCATCTTTTAGTACTTCTTTGTAGTCTGTATATGCTTTAGCTGTATTATTAGTCTTGGCCAATCCTTCCTCTAACCTAAAAGGTAATACATCACATACGGCAACAACATTTAGATTATCAATATTATTTATTAGGGGAATTAAACCACATCCTCTACCTCCTGTTCCAATAACGGCAATATTCACAAAACTTTTATTAAACCCGGTTGTACATGATATGGCACCTAAAGCTGATGTTGTAGCAACAATACCAGCCGAAGCCAAACCACTTTTAACAACAAACTCTCTTCTCTTCATAATCTCTAAAAAACTTTAATTTCAATATCAATTGATTAATGAAAAAAAATAAGAGGCATAATTGCCTCTTATTTTTCTTTAATACTATTATAATTTTGGTTCCCAGCCTTGTTCATATTCTCGTTTCCAATAGGTCATGGCTTCATCATCATTATATACCTTCCCTGTTTTAGTATCAACATGAAGTGTTCTTCCAACTTCTTGAGCCATATTTCCTAAATGGCATAATGCAGTACTTATCGCTGCATCAGAAATTGGAGAGTTCTGTTTTTCCCCTACTTTAATTGCATTAAAAAAGTTTGCTATGTGTTTTACATCTAGGCTTCCAGCTCCTGCCGTATTTAAAGTAGCACTTTTTTCTTTTTCATCAACTTTTTTGATTAGCTTACCATCTAAACCAAATAACTGATAACTATTTCTGCTTAAAGCAATAGAGCCTTTACTTCCATAAATTGTGGCCCCTCTACCTGGTTGATTTGGGATTACTCTTCCACGACTATGACCAACCCATTTAATATATTGTCCTCCTTCATATTCATAAAATACTTCTTGGTTATCTGTAAACTCCCAATCATCATCATAAGTATATTTTCCTCCAAATGAGGTTACTTTATTTGGCAAATCTAAGCCTAATGCCCAACGACAAACGTCTATTTCATGTGTTCCATTGTTATGTACTTCTCCTGTACCCCAGGTTTTAAACCAATGCCAATTATATGGGTGCACATTATCTCTATATGCTTCTCTTGGCGCAGGTCCTTGCCATAACTCCCAATCTAAAGTACTTGGCACATCAACTATTTTACCTTTTCCTATTGAACCACGGTTATTAGAATAGTAGGCTTCTCCTTTATACGGCTCTCCAATTATACCTTCTTTAATTTCTTGAACAGCTTGTTGACTGGTAATTGCAGAACGCTGCTGATTACCCATCTGAACTACCTTGTTATATTTCTTCTGGGCTTTTACCAATAACTCATTCTCAAAAAGGTTATGACTACATGGCTTTTCTACATAAACATGCTTACCAGCTTGTAAAGATGAAATAGCCATCGGCGCATGCCAGTGTTCTGGCGTGGCAATGAAAACGGCATCAACATGCTTATCCTCTAGTACTTTTCTAAAGTCTTTCTCAACTTTTGCCTTATAACCTAGATTTTCCACCATCCATTCATTATTCTTAGCAATAATATTATCATCTACATCACATGTATATATAATCTTAGCATTTGAATATTTATTGATGGCCTGCATTAAAGATTTGGCTCTACTGCGTACCCCAATTACGGCTACATTAATTCTTTCATTTGCACCAAAAACACTAGTACTACCAAAACTTAAATTAGGCAGTATTGTAGCTCCTAAAGCTCCTGCTGATGCTTTTTTTATAAATTGTCTTCTAGTCGGTTTCATTTATTTATGTCTTTTTAGTTGAATTCTCTAATTTTTATACTTCTAAAGTGTACAGTATCTCCATGATCTTGTAGTAAGATATGACCCGCTGGCCATTGCCCAAAATTGTCCCACTTCTTATACTTACTATATGCTACAAGGGCTCTAAACATATGAGAAAAACGATCATATTCTAGTGCCTTAATATTATTTAGCCAATGCTCTACTTTACCTCCTTTTACAACGATTCTAGCTTTATTCCAGTTTCCAATTCCTTTGAAGACTTTCTTACGTTCTTTAACCGAATAATTTTCAGCTGTTATTAGATCATATAATGAGCCTACTGTTCTATTACCATTAGTCCCTTTTTTAGCATCAGGATGCTTTTTATCGTCCAAAATTTGGAACTCACAACCAATAGCAGAACCAGCTCCTTTATTAAGGTTAGGGTCTACAAAATATTTTATACCACTATTAGCTCCTTCTGTAATATTAAATTCTAGTTCTAACTCAAAATTGCTATAAATATCAGTTGTAACAATATCTCCAGGGCCTGTAGACTCCCCTCCGTCGGTTGCTAAAACAGTTAGTACACCATCTTTAATCTGCCAACCAGATTTTGGAAAATCATCTCTCTTAGCTCCTCTCCATCCATTACTAGTTTTACCATCCCAAAGTAAACGCCATCCATTACGTTTTTCATTTTCGGTTAGTTGATTTTTTAAATAGCTCATTTCTCTAACTTCCTGATCCTGCAAAGAAGCACTTTCCTTAAGCCCCTCTGTTTTTATTCTAATATTTCGCCATTTAATCTGCTTCCCATCTTTTTGCTTACTGCCAATACTATGAACTTGTAGTCCTATAAAACCAGATGCCGTCATATCATCTACTAAGTTTGCGCATTGAATACCATTAATCCAAGTCTTTATAGAATTACCAATAGCTTCTATTCTACATGCATTCCACTGACCATTTTTAAACGCTTTTCTTCCTTTTTCGTTTAAAGATAAAGGGTATATCCAACCTCTTCTAGCCTCGTCAAATATTCCTCCGCTAAAAGCACGAGCACTTGGATCTAATTCAAATTGATACCCATGCACTCTTCCCTTGTTATGATCTTTAAAGCTATTAGATCTGAATTGTACTCCAGAGTTAAGAATGGGATCTACCATAACTTCAAATTCTAAGATAAAATCTGAATACATATCTTTTGTACATAAAAAACTATTAGGAGTTCCCATTTTTGAAGTTCCAACAATTTCTCCATTTACCACGCTATAATCTGCTTTTCCATTTAATTGTTTCCATCCTTTTAGGTTTTCCCCATTAAAAAGTGATTTCCATCCATCTTTACTCGATTGCGCAAAGGTTTCCGTAGGTTGAACTAAGGCAATCATCAAAGCAACAATGGCCAACCATTTAAATTTTGAATTCATTTTAAAATAATTAATTATTATGTTAATACTTAGTTTTCGTGTGCGTGCACGTAAAATTATAAATTTACTTTTAGTATATCAAATAAATACACAATTTTATGTTATTTTGCACTCAGAATACTGCGTTTTTATTTTTGAAGTACATTGACAACGATTAAAGACATAGCAAAAAAGGCAAACGTTTCTACGGGTACTGTAGATCGTGTTATTCATAACAGACCTGGAGTATCTAAGAAAACTAAAGCCCATATTGAGAAAATTATTAAGGAGCATAATTTTCAAATAAATACTATTGCCAGTACTCTAGCCCTTAATAAAAGTTATAAAATTGGGGTTCTAATACCTGAAGCCTCTTCGGAAAACGAGTTTTGGTCTGAACCTAAAAAAGGTATTGAAAAAGCTACCGAGGACATTAAAAACTTCAGAGTTTCTACATCTTTCTTTTTATTTAACCAATTTGATAGCCAATCCTATACTACAGCCTTCTCAAATATATTAGAGGGAGAATTTGATGCAGTGCTAATTGCTCCAGTTTTTCAAAAAGAAACATCTCAGCTTACGCAGGCACTAGACAAGAAGAACATACCCTATGTATTTATAAATATCCAAATTAATAGTTTAAATGCTATTTCTTTTATTGGACAAGATTCCTTTAAAAGTGGGTATTTAGGAGCCAAACTAATGAGTGTTATGATTGCCGATACCGATGAAGTCTTGGTACCTGTTTTTAGATTAAACACCGACAATAATGCTGGTATTTATGAAAGAATTAATGGTTTTAAATCCTATTTTGAGGAAAAAAGGCCTTCTGTAAAAATTTCTAACACCGTTATTCCCGATGTAAACAACTTTGAGGTTATTAAATCTTCATTAGATAAGGAGTTTGAAAAAACTAACATTGCAGGTATTTTTGTACCATCTAGTAGTACTTATTTAATTTCAAAGTATTTAGAATCTTCTAATATTAAAAACATCAGACTTATTGGTTATGACACCAATCAAGAAAATCTTCAATACTTAAAGAAGGATATTATTGACTTTTTAATATGTCAGAATCCCTATTTACAAGGATTCAATGGCATAAAACTCTTAAGCGATTATTTGGTAATGAATAAGATGCCTGAAGGAAAGTATCATTCTGCAATTACAATTGTTACGAGAGAAAACATGGAAGCGTATTAGTTTCTGGTCTCTATTTGAATTATACGTATTACTCTAAAGTGAACTTAAAAAAAATCCCCATAATATAATTATGAGGATTTAGTAATTGTCTTATTTAGTTATGGAATTACGCATCAATATTTGCGTAAATTGCATTCTTTTCAATAAAGTCTCTACGCGGAGGCACTTCATCTCCCATTAACATAGAGAAGATTCTATCTGCCTCAGAACCATTATCAATTTGTACTAAACGCATAGTTCTAAATTCAGGATTCATTGTTGTATCCCAAAGTTGTTCAGCATTCATCTCTCCAAGACCTTTATAACGTTGTATCTTACTACCATCACCAAATTCTGCCACAACCTCATCTCGTTCTTTATCTGTCCATGCATAGCGTTTTTTAGCGCCACGTTTTACCAAATATAATGGCGGTGTTGCAATGTATATATGTCCGTTTTCAATTAACTCTCGCATATATCTAAAGAAAAACGTTAAGATAAGTGTTGCAATGTGACTACCATCAATATCGGCATCACACATAATTACAATTTTATGATATCGTAATTTTGAAAGGTTTAATGCTTTACTATCTTCTTCTGTTCCAATAGTTACACCCAATGCCGTAAAGATGTTTTTAATTTCCTCATTTTCAAACACCTTGTGTTGCATTGCTTTTTCAACATTAAGAATCTTACCTCTTAATGGTAAAATAGCCTGAAAGTTTCTATCACGTCCTTGCTTAGCTGTTCCACCTGCAGAATCACCCTCTACTAGGAACACCTCACATTTTTCTGGGTCTTGTTCGGAACAATCACTTAACTTTCCAGGCAAACCACCAATACTCATTACGGTTTTACGCTGCACCATTTCACGAGCCTTTTGAGCTGCATGACGTGCTTGAGCTGCTAAAATTACTTTCTGAACAATAGTTTTGGCATCGTCAGGATGCTCTTCCAAGTAATCGGTTAACATTTCTGAAACCGCTTGACTTACAGAAGCAGACACTTCTCTATTTCCTAATTTAGTTTTTGTCTGACCCTCAAACTGAGGTTCTGCAACTTTTACAGAAATAATAGCCGTTAAACCTTCACGGAAATCATCACCAGAAATATCAAATTTTAGTTTATCTAACATTCCAGAACCGTCTGCATACTTTTTAAGTGTATGTGTTAATCCACGACGAAAACCTGATAAATGCGTACCACCTTCATGCGTATTGATATTGTTAACATAAGAATGTAAATTTTCTGCATAAGAGGTATTATAAATCATAGCAACCTCAACAGGAATACCATTCTTTTCACCTTCAAAAGCAATAACATCTTTCATTAAAGGCTCTCTGGTTGCGTCTAAATACTGTACAAACTCCGTAAGACCTTCTTCAGAATGAAACGTTTCGGTTATATTATTTCCTTCCTCATCTTTATGTCTTAAATCCGTAAGAACAACTGTAATCCCTTTATTTAAATACGCCAACTCTCGTAAACGGCTTGCCAGTGTATCATAGTTATACTCTAAGGTTTGCTGAAATATCTGAGGGTCTGGTTTAAAAGTAACTATAGTTCCTGATATATCTGAATCCCCTACAGTTTTTACGGGATAAAGTGTTTTTCCTCTTTCATATTCCTGCTCCCATATTTTACCATCTCTATGTACCGTGGCTTTTAAGTGTTCTGATAATGCGTTAACACAACTAACACCAACACCATGAAGACCACCAGATACTTTATAAGAGTCTTTATCGAACTTACCACCTGCTCCAATTTTGGTCATTACAACTTCAAGAGCCGATACACCTTCTTTTTTGTGTAAACCTACAGGAATACCACGTCCGTTATCTTCGGTTGTAATAGAGTTATCTTCATTAATGGTAACTTTTATGGTATCACAGTGTCCTGCCAAAGCTTCATCAATAGAGTTGTCTACCACCTCATATACTAAATGGTGTAAACCTCTAACCCCAACATCACCGATATACATTGATGGACGCATACGTACGTGCTCCATTCCTTCTAGGGCCTGAATACTATCCGCAGAATAATTATGCTTTTTAGCTTCTTCGCTCATATTTTATTTATTTTATCTTCTTTTATTGGTTCTCGCTTTTCAACGGGAATAGTTCAACCAACTATTTTTCTTAAACTTTGTTTTGAAAAATAGAGTTTCATTAACATAAAAAAATGACGCATATGCATCATTTCCCTATATAACAAAGATACGAAATAAAGAAGCTTTTTAAAAGCATTTAAATGAGTTTATCCAAAAATTATCAACAATTGTTAATTAAACAAAAGTTGCTTAAAACGCTTAAAAACCACCTTAAAATCAATTTTTATTAAAAAAATAAAATTCACCAACAACAATTTTAACTAAAATGGCTTAGAGGTTCTTTTTTAAGATTTGCGTTTGCATAATTAGAAAAAACGAAACGCGATACAACAGAATAGTAATAATATTATACTATAAACTCTATAATTGATATAAACTATTTCATTAATTTTTTAAAGAACTTACAATTTAAAATCATTTTTTTTACCAATTTAACAATAATGAAATCGCAACTAAAAAAAAATGAGCTTACTACGTATATTCTCTATATATTTGGGGCGATTTAACTATGAGAAACAATAATAACAATAATAATTTCAATAATCCTAATTTATAGGATCTGGAAGGTTATTGTTATAATAAAATATTAAAAAGCCTTCCAAATTTACGGAAGGCTTTTTTTAATTTAAATACAATAGAACAATGAGTAAAATTATGACAGTCGACATTCTGTCGAGTATTAAAGGCGCAAAACCCTCTGAGGCCGTAAGTCAGTTATTTGATGTAATTAAAAATGCACACACCTCAAATAATAACACTTTTAATACGAACAGCGTTAATGCCGTTTCTGTTAACGATTTAAGGGAAGATGTGGTCATTGAAAGTTCTGCAACTGAAAAAGCTATTATTAAGGAAAACTTTCCTAAAGAAAAGAAAGGGTATTTGGTAGTTTCTAAAGTCATTGAAGAATAATTATGGAGTCTCAAATACATTCAATTCACCAACAACTGGTAAACAAGGAGATTTCTTGTGTTGATTTAATAAAAGAAAAGCTAGAGCTATTAAAACCGAATACTCATAACACTGTAAACAGTTTATTAGATGAAACAGCTTTAAAACTGGCGTCTAAAGTTGATGAGAAAATAGCTAGTGGAGAAACTATAGGGCTTCTGGAAGGTATTCCTTTTGGTATTAAAGATGTCTACATGGTTGAGGGCACCTATACCACAGCAAGCTCAGATTTACTAAAGCATTATAAATCGGCTTATACAGCTACAGCAATACAAAAGTTATTAGATGCAGGTGCTATTCCGTTAGTTAAAGAAAACTGTGATAGTTTTGGTCATGGATCATCTAGTGAAAACACCATTTTTGGCGCTGTGAAAAATGCCAAAAACCCAGAATTAGTTGGTGGTGGTTCTAGTGGTGGTTCTGCTGTGAATGTTGCAAAAGATTATACTGTATTTTCTATTGGAGGTGATACTGGAGGCTCTGTACGTCAGCCAGCTGGGTATAACGATGTTTACGGATTAAAACCTACTTACGGGCGTATTTCTAGGTACGGATTAATGGCTTATGCCTCCTCTACGGATTGTGTTGGTCCTATAGCTAAATCTATTGAAGATATCCGTATTGTACTGAATACCATGAGCGGCAAGGATGTAAAAGACCAAACCACTTACACTTCTTCAGAAATTGAACAAAATTCTATTTTAAGTTCAGATAATATAACATCTGTAGGATACTTTAAGAACTTTATTGAAAGTGAAGCTATTGATGAAAACATCAAAAAGGAATTCCTATCAGCAATAGAAAAAATAAAGGCTAAAGGCATTGCAGTAAAAGCACTTGATTTCTTTAAGTCCGATACTTTGGTTTCAACCTATTATACATTAGCCATGGCTGAAACGGCCTCTAACCTTTCGCGATTAGACGGCACAAACTACGGAAATCGAATTGATGCCGACAATTTAAAGGAGAGCTATTCTGTTACACGTTCTGAAAACTTTTCGGAAGAAACTAAACGAAGAATTGTTGGAGGTAATCAGGTACTATCCCAAGGTTTTAGTGATGAAATCTACTTAAAAGGATTAGCCCTTAGAGATCAAATCTCGCAAAATTTTGAAAACGATTTTAACGAAGTTGATATTATAATTTCCCCTGTTACGCCTATGGCTCCGCCAAAAATTGGTGATAGCTTAAAAGATCCATTGGCTATGTATTTATCCGATGCATATACTGTTGGATTTAGCTTGGGACAATTACCCACTTTAACCGTACCACAAGGTACAGAAACGGGCTTACAACTTACAGCCGCAAAAGACAACGACGAACTTGTTTTGAAGTTTGCTAACTTCTTAAAAGATACGATATAATGGATTTAGAACAATTAAATGAGGCACTAAAAGCCCACGAATTAGAATTGGTTATCGGACTAGAGACACACATCCGATTAAATACCAAAACGAAATTATTCTGTTCTTGTCCTAATGAAGAGACCGAAACTCCCAATGAACATATTTGTTCTGTTTGCACCGGACAAATGGGTGTTTTACCAGCAGTAAACAAAGAGGCCATAACCAAAGCCATTTACTTCGGAAAAGCTGTAAAATCTACGTTTAGTAATGAAGTAATTTCATGGGATAGAAAACATTACGAGTATCCAGATAATCCAAAGAATATCCAGATTACTCAGTTTCACAATCCTGTGATTCCAGACGGACAAGTATCGTGTTTTAGAAATGATGGAAGCGAGTTTACTGTTAATCTAACTCAAGTTCATATTGAGGAAGATGCTGCTAAATTAATTCACGAGAAAAACGTTTCTCTTGTAGATTTTAATAAAGCTGGTGTACCATTAATTGAGATTGTTACCGAACCTTGTATTCACCATATCGAGGATGCTTCAACCTATGCACAATACCTTCAACGTATTGTTCAAAATTTAAAAATATCTGAAGCTAACCTCGAAAAAGGAGAGTTTAAATCTGATGTTTCCGTTTCGCTTAGAAAAAAACGCAGTTACGAGTTAAATCCTAGAACAGAGATTAAAAACCTCAACTCGTTTAAATTCATGACTGAGGCGCTCAAGGAAGAAGTTGAGAAACAACTGAACTACTACTTGGAGCACAAGAAGTTTAGACCAGATCAAACCACAGTTTTATTTGATGCAGATTTAAAACAGACTAAAACTATGCGTAAAAAGGAGTTTGAAGCAGATTACCGTTTCATCTCCGAACCAGACTTACCGTTTGTAAATATTAAAGATGTTGTCGCATCAATAGATGTTGATACAAGTACTTTACCTTACGCTGTAGAACGTATTTTAATTAAAGGTGGTGTACTACCGCAAGATGCTAAATTCTTTACTGGCGATTCTTTACGTTCTGAAACTTTTGTTACCATTAACAACACAATTAATGACCCTTCTTTTGTTGCTAAAACCTTAACCAACAATTTAAAGCCAGAAGACTACGGTAAAATTGAAAACGTTAACGATTTTATTGAAGTTTTCACCCTTTTTAAAGAGGACAAGGTGACACCTGTTTTAGCTCAAAATGCCATTAAGAACCTGTTAGCTGATGCTTCTTTTGATTATGCAACGTATTTTAAAGACAACACAATTTCGGAGGATACGATACATGAAGCTATATCAAAAGTTATCTCTGAAAACGCTGCGGTTGCTAATGATATTAAAGCAGGAAACCAAGGAAAAGCAGGTATTTTAGTTGGTAAGGTTATAGGTATTATCGGTAAAGGTGCTTCTGGAAAAGTGATTCGTGAAGGTATATTACACATGCTTTCCGGAGACAAAACTGGAAGCTTAGAAACGCAAGTTCAAAACCAAAAATCAGTAACAACTAACAAACAAGACGCAATAACTACTCAGCCAGAAGAGGTTTTACCTGAAATTCCGCTTGTAGTAAAAGATATCTACAGAACACACATTGCTTCTGAACTATCTGAGGACTCAATTTCTGATAAAGTCACGTTATCTGGTTGGGTTTCTAGTGTTAGGGATCACGGAGAACTTATGTTTATTGATTTACGAGATTCTAGCAATGAGATTTTCCAAGTACGTTTAAGCAGTGAAACTTTTGGTAGTTTAGATGATTTAGTAAAACTAAAACCAGAGTCTGTTATTTCTGTTACTGGTGAAATTGTAAAACGTAAAGCGGACGATTTTAATCCTAGTTTAAGAACAGGAACTATAGAATTAGAAACTTCTGAATTGGAAATTCTAAACCTTTCTAAAACACTTCCTTTTGAAATAAAACGGGCTACTAAAACAAATGAAACAACTCGTTTTCAATATAAGTTTTTAGACCACAGAAACCCGGACGTACATCGTGTTATTAGAAACCGTCACAGAGTAATTAAGCTCATGCGCGATGTTTTGGATGAGCAAGATTTCTTAGAAATTGAAACACCTATTTTAAGTGCGGGAACAGATGAGGGTGCTAGAGAATTTATTGTTCCTACGCGTAAAGAAGCAGGTTCATTCTACACACTTCCGCAAGCACCTCAGCAATTTAAGCAAATGCTTATGGTGAGTGGTTATGAAAAGTATTTCCAAATTGCACGTTGTTTTAGAGACGAAGATTCTCGTGGTGATCGCCAGCCTGAATTCACGCAACTAGATATTGAAATGGCATATGCAAGTATGCAACAGATTATAGATTTGAACACTGATATGTTCAATGCTATTGTTAAAAAAATATATGGTAAAAAATGGATTTTAAAACCATTCCAAGTACTTACCTATAAAGAAGCTATGGATAAATATGGTTGCGACAGACCAGATTTACGTTTTGGTCTGGAAATGCAAGATATAACTGATATAGTAAAAGACACTACATTCCAAGTATTTAGCAAGCCTATTGATGAGGGCGGTATTGTAAAATGCATTAAGGTATCTGCTGAAGAACAAGGCAAGAAACGTATGTCTAAAGGTCAAATTGAAAAATTGACCAGCATTGCTCAAGAACATGGTTTAGGCGGACTTGCCTATATTATTGTAAATGAAAATGATTTACAATCGCCAATAATCAAATTTTTAGGAGAAGATATCGCAGCCAACATCATAAAAGCAACAGATGCTCAAGTTGGCGATATTGTATTCTTCTCTGCCGCAGACTACGCTACAGCTAACAAAGCTTTAGACGCAGTACGTCAAGAAATGGGTAAAATGCTTAAGCTAATAAACGCTAAGGAATTAAGACCTGCATGGGTTGTAGATTTTCCAATGTTCGAAAAGACTGATGAAGGCAACTGGACCTTTACTCATAATCCTTTCTCAATGCCAGCTACTTATGATATTGAAAAACACATAAACGGCAAAGAAGAAGAAATTGGTTCTATAATTGCACAACAATACGATTTAATTTTGAATGGATATGAAATTGGAGGTGGTTCTGTTCGTGCTCATAAACCAGAGATTTTACAGGCTACATACAAAAACATGGGCTACAACAAAGAAGAAATGATGAAGAGCGTGGGTACCATGTATAAAGCCTTTCACTACGGTGCGCCACCACACGGTGGAATTGCGTGGGGTGTAGATCGTTTAATGATGATTTTAGAAAAGAAAGCATCGATTAGAGAAGTAATGGCATTTCCTAAAACTGGAACCAGTGAAGACTTATTGTTTGGTGCACCTTCGGCTTTATCAAACAAAAAAGTGGAGGAAATGAATGTTAAAGTCATAAATAAATAGGTCTTCTTCAATTTAAGGATATGGTATTTTAATTATGTTTGTGGTATGAAACTAATTAAACTCTTAATATTTTTAATAGGCTTTATCGCTTTTGCGCAGCCTAGCTGGAAAGAAGTCCCTAACCTTACAACAGCTAACACACCAACAAATGGAGGCCCTAGGTTTGATGATGTTTATTTTTTAAATAAAAATACGGGGTGGGCAGCAAACGGTTGGCATGCTGCAGTTTTTAAAACTGAAGATGGTGGTTTAACTTGGACTGAACAACTAAATGAACAACAGTTAAATTCTAATGGTTTAACAGGTGATTTTTATTTTAGAAATGTTGAATTTCTAAATGAAAATATTGGCTTTTTAGGCACCTTATTTAATTCGGCAAGTTTATTAAAAACAATTGATGGCGGAGAAAATTGGACACAAGTTAGTAACATCACTCCTCAACCAGGTCCAATATGTGGTTTAAACACTGTTGGTAGCTCTACTGTCTTTGGATGTGGGGCCTACAGCGAACCTGCTTACATTATAAAATCAACGGATAGCGGTGACACCTGGCAATATACAGACATGTCTGCACATGCAACTGGTCTCGTAGAAATAAAATTCATATCGGAAACTATCGGATATGCTGCAGGTAAAAACTCTAGTGGGGCTGTAATTTTAAAAACCACCAATGGCGGAAATACATGGAGCGAGATATTTAATTCTGGAATTGCAGGGGAATATGTTTGGAAATTACAAGTTTTAGATAGTGATAATGATATTATTTTTGGTTCTGTTGAAGCTGTAGCTCCAAACCCAGGAAAAGTAATTAAATCTACCAACGCTGGTGCCAGTTGGATAAGTAATGATGCCCCGGACAGTATATTACAAGCCGTTGGGTTTATTAATGAAAATAGAGGCTGGGTTGGTGGCCATAACACAGGGTTCCATGAAACCAATGATGGTGGACAGACTTGGACCAATCTAAATATTGGTTTTAATCTAAATAGAATTTTCATAATTGATTCCGACACCGGATTTGCCGCCGGAACTTCTGTATATAAATTTACTTCAGAAGCTTTAAGTACAGAAACTTTTGATGGCATTCACGGTGGCAACCCTCTAAAAATTGATCTGAACAAAAATCCAATTGACGATCTCCTAGAAATAACTATTGAGTTCCAAAAGGCTGATAATTTATTAATTAATTTACATGATATCAATGGAAGACATCTTATAAAACTTACCAAAGATATTATTGCTAAACAGAGTAAAAAAGAATACAAATTTGATGTAAATCAGCTTTCTGCAGGAACTTATATTCTTGATTTCCATCATAATTTAGGTAGGGTTTCTAAAAAATTCGTAAAAAAGTAACCCATTAGCAAAAGTTATCTAGTTTAAAATCTTAACACATTTTATAGAAACTTTAACAAAAACAACAGTAAGCTTTTAAAGAAGCTCAAGACCGTTATACCCTAACATTAAATTTAAAAACCAGTATTATGAAAAAACTATCATTTCTATCTGCCTTTGCTTTTGCTTTAATTATGCTTACTTCTTCAAGTATTTCTGCTCAAGAATTTAGTAAATTAGATAAGAGTCCAATGGATGCAGCTGCTTTCCCAGCTAGCTACAAAGAAGCTAATAAAGCTATTAAGATTGTTTATAGCCGCCCACAATTAAAAGGAAGAGCTTTAAGCAAACTAGCTCCAAACGGTAAAGTATGGAGGTTAGGTGCTAATGAAGCTGCTGAACTTACACTTTATAAAGACATGAAATTAGGGAATACTACTGTAAAAGCAGGAACTTACACCTTTTATGCTATACCAGGAGATAAGGAGTGGACTGCCATAATTAGTAAAGATTTAAATGTGTGGGGGTCTTATTTTTACAAGCAAGACAACGATGTTGCTAGGTTAAATGTTCCAGTAACTTCAGGGGATAAATCACTTGAAGCATTTTCTATTGCCTTTGCTAAAGGAAACAATGGCATAGATATGCATTTAGGTTGGGGAACTACAAGAGTGGTTGTTCCTTTCACAAAATAATAATGGGTAAAAAGCCTAAAAAAAAGCATCCTAAAGTTAGGATGCTTTTTTAGTTTTTATTCTCCAAATTCTCAGACATATAATAAAGTCTTTTGAGGCTTCTTTTTAAAGTTAAAAATCGATACAAGCCAATAACAAAAAACAAGCCACTAAACACCAAGGCTATTAGTGCCAAATATTGATAATTAGGAAAATCTTTTAACTGAAAAAAAGCAATACTACCAAGCAACAAATACAGTGAAGATCTAATATAAGACAGTAATGTTCTTTCGTTTGCCAAACGCGTACGTTCAATAGCAAGGTAATCTCTTAAAATGACCTTTTCATCGGGTTTAAAATGTCTTCCTAAACTTGGCAATTTCATACTTGAATTTTTAAGGAATATTTAAATACTTATGAGTTTGCAAAGACACTTTCCACTTGGGGTTTTGCATTACGTAATCCACTATTAAGGGTACAACCTTATCTCGTTTACTCCATTCTGGTTGCAAATACAAAATACAATCTTTACTAACTTTTGCTGCCTGCTCTTCAGCAAAGCGTAAGTCATCTTTATTATATACAATCACCTTTAATTCATCCGCCTTTTCACAAACCTCATCTGTTGGTAATTTCATTTTTTTTGGCGATAAACAAATCCAATCCCATTGCCCTGTTAACTTATAGGCCCCCGAGGTCTCAATATGCGTCTTTAAGCCTTCTTCTTTAAGTCTTGTTGTTAAAACAGTCATGTCCCAAGTTAAAGGTTCGCCACCAGTAACAACAATAGTATCACTATACTTTTTTGCATTTTCAACAATCTTGGATGTCTCTGTAGGCGGATGTAAATCTGCATTCCAGCTTTCCTTTACATCGCACCAATGACATCCAACATCGCAACCGCCAATTCTAATAAAGTAAGCCGCCGTACCTTTATAATACCCTTCGCCTTGAATGGTATAAAACTCTTCCATTAAAGGCAACATTTCGCCTTTATCAACCTTTATTTTAATCGCTTCATCCATAAGTGGGCAAAGATACGTATTCCCTAAGCTAAACCATAACTTTTGTAATTAACTCAATCTCATATGGCTAAAAACGTGTCCAAAACCTATTTTTTTGTTCTTTTTATTTGCTTTATTTTTATGCAAAATTACTGGATATGGACACCAAGGAGACTTTTTTTAATTACATAACCGAAGGCAATACAACCAAAGGCGATTACATTCCTATTGGAGCTGCAATGTTAGATGGCGAAACGGTTACTGGAGCACATGTAAAAATTCCTTTAAAAACTATGAACCGTCATGGTTTAATTGCTGGAGCCACTGGTACAGGAAAGACTAAGTCTCTGCAGGTACTAGCAGAAAACCTAAGTGATAAAGGCATACCCGTTTTATTAATGGATATCAAAGGAGATTTAAGTGGTATTGCACAAGCAAGTCCTGGTCATCCTAAAATTGATGAACGCCATGAAAAAATTGGGCTACCTTTTGAGGCCAAATCATTTCCTGTTGAAATACTAACCTTGTCTGAGCAAGATGGTGTGAGACTAAGAGCTACCATAAGTGAATTTGGACCAGTACTGTTATCAAGAATTTTAGATTTAACAGAAACACAAAGCGGTATTGTTGCGGTTATTTTTCAGTATTGTGATGACAATAAATTACCATTACTGGATTTAAAAGATTTTAAAAAGATTCTTCAATACGCTACCCAAGAAGGTAAAAAGGAATTTTCGGAAGCTTACGGAAGAATTTCTACGGCCTCAACTGGAGCTATTTTAAGAAAGATTATTGAGCTAGAACAACAGGGGGCCGACTTATTTTTTGGAGAAACTTCTTTTGAAGTTGATGACCTACTGCGAGTTGATGATAACGGACGTGGTTACATAAACATTATTAGGCTTACTGACATACAAGATAAACCAAAGCTTTTCTCAACATTTATGCTGAGTTTATTAGCTGAAATTTATTCTACGTTTCCGGAACAAGGTGATGCGGACCAACCCGAATTGGTGATGTTTATAGATGAAGCTCATTTAATTTTTGATCAGGCCTCTAAAGCGCTTTTAAATCAAATTGAAAGTATTGTGAAATTAATACGAAGTAAAGGCGTTGGTTTATATTTCGTAACGCAAAACCCTACCGATGTTCCAGAAGAAGTTTTAAGTCAATTAGGTTTAAAAGTTCAACATGCATTAAGAGCATTTACAGCAAAAGATAGAAAAGCCATTAAGCTGACGGCAGAAAATTATCCAGATTCTGAATATTACGATACTACAGAGGTTTTAACATCGTTAGGTATAGGAGAAGCTTTGGTCTCTGCTTTAGATGAAAAAGGACGCCCTACACCTCTTGCTGCCACTATGATGCGTGCGCCAATGAGTAGAATGGATGTTTTAACCGATAGCGAATTGCGTACATTGTTATCACAGTCTAAACTGTCAAAAAAATATAACAAAGCGGTAGACCGAGAAAGTGCTTACGAACTGTTAAACGAAAAAATTAAAAAAGCTGAAGCCGAAGAAGCTAAAGAAAAAGCCAGAAAAGAAAAAGAGGCTCTGGAGAAAGCGGAATCTAAAAGAAAAGCCAAAAGCTCAAGCAGACGTAAAAGCACTAGAATGAACCCCGTTGTAAAAGTGCTAACAAGTGCTACTTTTATAAGAAGTGTATTTGGCATTCTTACTAAAGTTATGAATAACCGCAGATAGTAATCTGCATTAAACTATCAATTACCAATCAATGAAGAAATCTATATTCTTAATACTAGTCCTTTGTATTTTGTTATCTAACTGCAATAAAGCTCAAGATCCCTTTGAAATATCAAAACAACATATTGGATTGTTAACAGACTCCACTCAAGTAAAAGATATTGAATCCATATTTGCATCAGACTCTATTTCCAAATTTATAAGCGGAGATGAATTTGCAGGAAGTATTAATAACATTGAAATATTTAAAAAAGGAGGAGAAAAGATGCTGGTTTTAACCCCCGAAAATGTCTTAGATTCAACTTCTGTAATTGAAAGCATTCAAGTACTAGACCCTCAATATAAAACTGCTAAAGGCATTTCAACTTTAAGTACTTTTAAAGATATTAGTGCTGCGTACAAGATCTCTAAAATTAATAATCAGATAAATTCTGTTGCAATTTCGGTTAAAGAAATAAATGCCAGTTTTGTAATAGATAAGAAGGAACTACCTCCAAATTTACAATTTGACTTGAATTTAGAATTTCAAGAGGCGCACATTCCTGATGATGCTAAAATTAAGTACTTTTTCTTATTGTGGAATAATTAATACCTTATGAAAAAGTACACCATTCAAGACAACCCTTTTATTGTGCCTACTAATGACGGGAAAATTATTAAAGAACATTTTGGTATTCCCACTACTGGAGACTCGCAAATTAGTATAGCTCATATGCAAGCACCCCCAGGGTGGAGCGAACCTTATCAAACTCCCGAATTTGATGAATTTACCTTTATTATAAAGGGCAAAAAACAATTTATAATTGATGGAGACAAGGTAATCTTAGAAGCTGGTCAATCTATAAAAATTGAAAGAAATACAAGAGTTCAATACTCTAATCCTTTTGCAGATACTTGCGAATACTTAGCAATTTGCACTCCTGCTTTTTCTATTGAGAAAGTTCATAGAGAAGATTGATACATGGAAAAGTTTATAATAAAACTTATTGGTTCTTATTTAAACGTTTTAAGTTACGTTTCGGGAGACTATGCAGCTAATAAAGCACTCCATTTGTTTTCTACACCTAGAAAAGGCAAGCTTAAACCTAAACATATTTCATTTTTAGAATCTGCCCAACAAGAGTTTTTAAAATATGAAGATTTTGAAATAGCCACTTACCACTGGCAAGGAGATAAAACCACTATTCTTTTAGTTCATGGTTGGGAAAGTAACTCGGCGCGATGGCAAAATAAGGTAACTCATTTTATTGAAGAAGGTTTTAACATTGTTGCTTTAGACGCCCCAGCTCATGGTGCCTCGGGAAGTAAGTTATTTAATGCACTGTTATACTCAGAATTTATAAATGTAGTAGCAAACAAGTACAAACCAGAAATAATAATTGGCCATTCCGTTGGAGGTATGGCTTCAGTGTTTTTTCAACAGAAATACCAACTAGACTCTTTAAATAAGATGGTACTACTTGGAGCTCCGTCAGAGTTCTCAGGTATTCTAAAGAATTACATTAAACTTTTAGGCTACAACAAAAGAGTTGAAAAACATCTCCATCGTATTATTTTGAAAAAATTTGGAGCTACTCCAAGTGATTTTTCAACTTCTAAATTTTCTAAAGATATTGAAGCGGAAGGTTTAATAATTCATGATGTAAAAGACATGATAATTCCGTATGCTGATGCAAAACTCATCAATAAAAGTTTCAAAAACAGTAAACTTATTACAACTGAAGGTTTTGGTCACTCTTTAAACGACAGGTCTGTTACCAAAAATATTTTGGACTTTTTAGAAGAATAAAAAGATACATGTTCTAATGACTTTGTAAATTTCACAATGAAATAATTGCTGTACTTTTGCCCCCATGGAAAACACTTTAAAACGTATTAACAAATTTCTTAGTGAAGCTGGCTACTGTTCAAGAAGAGCAGCAGACAAACTGATTGATGAAGGTAGAGTAACAATTAATGGTGTTATCCCAGAAATGGGGACTAAAGTTGCTCCAAATGATATTGTTGCTGTTGATGGCGAGGTTGTAAATGCAAAAAAAGAAGAATTTGTCTATTTGGCATTTAATAAACCTGTTGGTATTGTTTGTACCACGGACACTCGCGTTGAAAAAGATAACATTATAGATTTTATTGGTTATCATAAACGTATTTTCCCTATTGGACGGCTAGATAAACCAAGTGAAGGCCTTATACTTCTTACCGATGATGGCGATATTGTAAATAAAATTCTAAGAGCCAGTAACAACCACGAAAAAGAATACGTCGTTACCGTAGATAAGCCAATTTCCCAAACTTTTGTAGAGCGCATGTCTAAAGGCATATACCTAGAGGAATTAAAACAGACTACCAAACCGTGCGTTGTTAAAAAAGTGAACTCCAACACTTTTAAAATTATTCTTACGCAAGGTTTAAACCGACAAATACGAAGAATGTGTTCACATCTCAACTATGAGGTGCAGACGCTTAAACGTATAAGAATAATGAACATTAATTTAGATTTACCCGACGGGAAATATCGCGAACTCACTACCAATGAATTTACAGAATTAAGTAAACTTATAAGTGGTTCTACCAAAGAGTTTGTACCGAGAAAAATCAAAAGAAAATAATAGACTGTTATTATTCACCTAATCTATTTTAACTTTTTTCTATCTAAAAATTGGCTTTTCGAATATTTAGCCAACGTAAGCATTTATTACTTTAAAATGTCCAAATAAACATTAGCTATGTTCCATTAGGTAGTTGTCATGTACCTTGGTTTTTTTATTCTTAAAAACCAGAACATCATGAAAAAAAAACTACTTTTTTTAACTATTTTATTAATAAGTGTTATCGGGTATTCCCAGACGTTTACGGTTCAAAACAGCAATTTCTCATTTATGTTTGAGATAACCTCTCCAAGTACAGTTTCTTTAAAATTCTATACACCATCGGACTCTAATCCTTATAATGTTGTTATACCTGCATCGGTTTCAAATGGTGGCACAACATATACCGTAACCTCTATTGACAACTTCGTCTTTCTTAGTAAGGCTATCTCGAGCCTAAGTATACCAGACTCGGTTATTTCAATTGGTCAATTTGCTTTTTCATCAATTGGCTTAACTTCTGTTGTTTTACCCAGTAGCCTTGAAACCATTGGAGACTTTGCCTTTCAAAACAATCAATTTTCTGTTCTTACTATTCCGAGCAATGTAACTAGTATTGGCAATGGGGCTTTTATAGGTAACCCTTTAACCTCAGTTACATCTTTACCCTCAATACCTCCTTCAATAACAACAACTAGCACAAGCATAAATGACTCGTTTCATAGTAGTGGAAATAGAAGTGGAATAGATTTAATAATACCTGTAGGCACAACTGGAGCCTATGTTACAGACCCTGGCGCATTATGGACAGGTTTTAATACTGTCACAGAAAGTACATCATTAAGCTCCTTGAATTTTGAAAAAAACAATCAAATTAAATTAATTAACAGAAACAATGGTTTAGAAGTTACTTCGGCTAATAGTGCCACTTTAAAGAATTATACCATTTATAATATGACTGGAGCTAAAATATCTCAAGGTTCTGAAACTTCTATCTCTATTGGAACTTTATCAAAAGGTATATACATTGTAGAGTTACAATTTAATGAAGGTAGACTTGCTAAAAAATTTATAAAATAGAACTATGCAAAAATAAAAACAACCACCTTATTTATTTAACCGCAAGTAATTTTAAATAATAGCTTGCGGTTGTTTATTAGATATATTGTTTATTAGTACTTCATACATATCATCTTTTATGAAAATCATCAGCACTGCCATAACTCTATTCCTATTAATATTTACCAATATTGTTATTTCTCAAAATAGCAAAATAGATAGTCTCAAAATTGAATTACAAAACCATAAAGAAAATGATACAATAAGAGTTAATCTTTTAAACACACTTGCATTTTTTCACTTCACTAATAATATTCCTAAATCAATTGAATATTTGGAAGAAGCAAATGAAATAGCCAAAGTTATACATTTTGAAAAAGGAAAAGCAAGGAGCATATATATAAAAGGCATAACCGAAGCGGTACAATCCAATTACGATCAAGCTCTCAATTATTATAATGAAGCATTAATAATTTATAAAAACATTGATTTTACAAAAGGAATAGCAGACAGTTTTAATGCAATAGGCATAACGTACAAAAATAAAGGAGAGTTAAGAACAGCAGCTACGTACTTCAAAAAAGCAATTGAGATAAACGAAGAAATAGGAAGTAACAATCTTTCTGCCAGCCTTTTAAATTTAGGAACAACATATTCGGATATGGGAGATTTTGATGAAGCTATCTTGTATTTAAAAAAGGCACTGTCTATAGCCAAAGTTGAAAAAAACGAACAACGTATTGCCTACAGTTTAAATAATTTGGGAACCATTTATAATATTCAAGGTAATACCCCATTAGCTTTAGAGCATTTTAATAAATCTTTAACCATTCACAAAAAGTTAGGAGATAGTATCAGTATTGCTCATAACTTCAAAAACATGGGCTACACTTATAATATTCAAAAAAACAACGAAAAGGCAATAAGCTACTTTAAAAAATCTTTAGGTATTTACCAGCGTATTAATAACAAACATAGAATTTCAGCAACATTAAGCGATATAGGAAACATACATGAGGAAAGTGGAAATTATCAAAAAGCCCTTAAATATTATATTGACGCATTGCGCATAAGTAAGGAGGTTGGAGCCAATAGTGAGACAACATATATTTTAAATAATATCGGTGGTATTTATTTGCTATCTAAGGATTATACAAATTCAAACCAATACTTCAAGAAAGCGAAAAAGATAAGCTTAGAAAAAGGAAACAAAGAAACATTATGTGGTGCCTATATTGGGCTAGCTAGAATTGATATAAATCAAAGAAATTATGATGCTGCCCTGGGTAATGCGCTAAAAGCAAAAGAAATTTCGGAAAAATCGGGATTTTTAGAGTATCAAAAACAAACTTTAGAAGCACTTTCTAAAATTTATAAAAAGACAGGCTATTATGAAAAAGCTCTTAAAAGCTATGAATTATATAAAACTCTAAACGATAGCTTATTTAGCAAAAAGAATGTTGAAAAAATTGCGCAAATAGAAGCTGAATACAAATACAAACAAGCCATAGATTCCGCCAATATCAGAGAATTAGAGCTAACCAAACAGGTTACTACAACTAGCAGAGATTTAGAAAAATCTAAACAAAAGTATTTATGGGCAATTATCGGATTTTTAACAGTATCAATTATCTTAGGCTCTACTATCTTTTTTCAAAAATTTAGAACCATAAAAGCCAAAAACCAGACAATTGTTACCGAACAAAAACTGTTACGCTCACAAATGACGCCTCATTTTATCTTCAATTCACTATCCGTATTACAAGGCATGATATTAAACAAAGAAGATAAAAAATCGGTAAATTATCTTTTAAAATTTTCAAAATTAATTAGAATTACGTTAGAAAACTCAAGAGATAAATTAGTATTACTTTCTCAGGAATTATTGGCAGTAGAAAATTATCTGGCACTGCAAAACTTAGAAAACGCATCCTACCAATACAACATAACTGTAACTGATGCTATTAATACAAGTGCATTTAAAATCCCGCCAATGCTTATTCAACCTTTTGTTGAAAATGCCATTGAGCATGCTTTTAATGAAACTATTTCTACTAAACAAATAGATATTTCAATAAATTATTCCAAAGAAGATTTAATATGTACAATTGCAGATAATGGTATAGGCATAAATGCGCAAAAGACCTCAAAAGTAGCTGAGAAATCATCTATGTCTACACTTATAACATCAGAGCGTTTACAAATCTTATCAAAAGACCTAAAAGTAAATGGCAGTATTACAATAGAAGACAGAACTGAATATAATTCTCAAGGTACTTTAGTAACTTTAATTATTCCTCATAAAATAATTCAATCTTAATGAAGATAATAATTGTAGAAGACAAGGCATACATTAGAAAAGGCCTTATAAATTTACTTCACCATATTGATAATTCTATTGATATTTTAGGAGAATGTACCACAGTAAAAGATGCTATAGTTGTATCTAATACCTGTAAGCCAGAATTAGTCTTTTTAGACATTAACCTTCCTGACGGCACTGGATTTGATTTTTTAGATCAAACAGAACACACTAATTTCAAAGTTATTTTTATTACCGCATATGAAGAGTACGCACTTAGGGCATTAAAATTTGGGGCTGTAGATTACCTTTTAAAACCTGTAGATGCCGAAGAATTACAAATAGCACTGCAAAAAGTAAAAAACACCACAGTAGCTACACAGCAGCAAAAAATAAAAGCCACAAAAAAGGTTTGGAACTCAGACGACTCTATACTTATTTTGTCTTTACAAGATAGTTTTCAAGTTATAGATTTAAATGAACTAATGTATTGTGAATCAGACAAAGGCTATACTACATTTTATTGCATTAATAATAACAAATATATAGTTTCTAAAACTTTAAAAGAATTTGAAGACCGATTAACCAGCTTTGGCTTTTCACGTATTCACCAGTCCTTTATTGTCAATTTAAAATATATAGACCGATACGATAAATCTGGAACCATCTATTTGAAAAACGGAAAAAAAATTCCTGTATCATCCAGAAAAAAGAATCATTTTCTAAACACTTTTTTAGGATGGATTAACAAATAATGCTTTAATAACTAAAGTGGAAGGGTTCTTTCTAACGTTATATCTCGCACATTTTTACCATGGTAGCACACTTATTTATTTTGAATAAGCAGAAATAAGATTGCTGTTTTTTTATAGTCCTTCTCCAAATATTTTTGGTAGCTAATAAGTCAATTTAACTTTTAAATTATTAAAAAATGAAAAAAGCCACCAAATTTATCAAAATGTTATTCATTACAGTATTAATGATATCCTATAGTTGTAGTGACGATGATGCGCCACAAATTAACCTAGAAGATTTACAAGCAACCATAGATGAAAACCCCACAAACGGACAAGTTATTGGTACAATTCAAAGCAACACCAACAACGTTTTAACGTTTAGCATAATATCGCAAACACCTAACGGAGCTATAGCCATTAATGAAAATACAGGTGAATTAATAGTTGCCGATGCTACGGTGTTTGATTTTGAAACCAACCCTATAATTACTGCAGTGGTTGAAGCTGATGGTGCAGAAAATAATGCCAATGTAACGATTAACGTAACTAATGTAAACGAATTAAGTATTCAGGATTTTACAACTACCATTGATGAAAATCCAACCGATGGTGATGTACTTGGTACAATACAAGCAGCAGGAGACGGCACATTAAGTTTTAGTATAATATCTCAAACACCAACAGGAGCAATGAGTATAGATGCTAACACTGGAGAGTTATCTGTTTCTAATCCCAATTTATTTGATTATGAAACCAACACTGTGCTTACAGCTACTATTGAAGTTAATAATACTATAAGCACCCAAACAGCCACAGCTACCATTAACCTAAATGATGTAGATGAAGTAACAGCACAACAAACAAACATGACGATTGATGAAAACCCCTCAAACGACGATGTTGTTGGTACTTTAACAGCAAGTGGATCAAATTTAACATACACCATTACCTTTCAAAACCCTGCCGGAGCATTTGACATCAATCAAAGTACTGGAGAATTAACGGTTGCCAATGCCTCTTTATTCGATTACGAAACCAATCCTAATATGTTAGCGACCATTTCGGTAAGTAATGGTACTCAAACTGTGTCTGCCAACGCTTTGGTAGCACTAAATGATATACATGAGATTGGAGATTTTAAATTTGGAGGCGTGATTTTTTGGATAGACCCTGCTAGTAATAATAGTAAAGGGTTGGTTGTTGCCACAAGCAGTCAACCTGATGGTGCATGGGGATGTTCGGGCACTTCAATTTCTGGAGCCAATGGTCAGGCTATTGGTGATGGGGAATTAAACACAACTGCAATAGAAACTTCTTGCTCAACAGCAGGAACTGCTGCCGATATAGTTTCTAATTTAAACCTTAATAGTTATAATGATTGGTTCTTACCAAGCATGAACGAAGCGAATGAAATATATCTCAATTTAACAGAAGTTAATGCTGGCATAACAGCCAATGGAGGTGTTACTATATCTCCTAATAACTCATATTGGACTTCTACAGAAACCAGCACAACTTTAGCTCGATTTATTGGCATGTCTAATGGTTCGTTAAATTCAGTTAACAAAAATGCTTCCTTACAGGTAAGAGCAATACGAACTTGGACAGATTTTTAAAATACCCCTATTTTAAAATAAAAACCTCCTTTTAAGTTATAAAAGGAGGTTTTTATTTTATTGTAAGCAATAGTAAACTATTACTCAATTATAAAATCAGGCTCTTCTTTCTCTTGCCAATAATGTATTCTTAAGAAGCATTGCAATTGTCATGGGTCCAACCCCACCAGGAACTGGCGTAATATAACTTGCTTTTTTACTAACACTTTCAAATTCTACATCTCCTGCAAGTCTATACCCGTTCTTTTTAGTTTGGTCTGGAACACGAGTTATCCCAACATCTATTACCACCACATCTTCTTTAACCATATCGCCAGTTAAGAACTCAGAGATACCAATAGCAGCAACAATAATGTCTGCTTCTTTAGTAATTTCTGTTAAATTTTTAGAGCGACTATGCACTACAGTTACGGTAGCATCGCCTGCTTTACGCTTTTGACTCATAAGTATACTCATAGGTCTACCAACAATATGGCTTCTACCCATAACCACAACATTTTTTCCAGAAGTCTCAACCTGATAACGCTCTAGTAACTCCATAATACCATATGGCGTTGCTGGTAAAAAGGTTGGTAAATCTAATGCCATTCTACCCACATTGGTTGGATGAAAACCATCTACATCTTTATCAGGGTCTATAGCCATTAACACCTTTTGTTCATCTATTTGCTCTGGCAAAGGTAGTTGTACAATAAATCCATCAATATCCTCATTCGTATTTAGCTCATGTATTTTCTCTAACAATTCTTCTTCAGAGGTATATTCAGGTAATTCAATTAGTGTTGAATTAAACCCTATTTTTTCACAAGCTTTTACTTTAGCATTCACATAGGTCATACTTGCCCCATCACTACCAACTAATACAGCTGCTAAATGAGGAACTTTTTCGCCTTTTGCAACCATTGAAGCTACATGTTCAGCTATTTCTTCCTTAATATCGTTACTAACTTTTTTACCGTCTAAAATTGTCATGTTACTATTTCTCGCAAAGGCGCAAAAGACGCCAAGTTTATTTTAAAATATTTTCAAGATGTTTCGCTTAAATACAGCAATACACCACTTTTAACTTCTAACTTCTAACTTCTAACAAGATTAACGCATATTCTTCATCATCTGCATCATCTTTCTACCGCCTCCACCTTGCATCATCTTCATCATTTTACTCATCTGGTTGAATTGTTTTAAAAGCTGGTTTACCTCCTGAACAGAAGTACCAGAACCTTTTCCAATTCTCTTTTTTCTACTTGCATTTATGATGGATGGATTTGCTCTTTCTTTTGGTGTCATGGAATGTATAATGGCTTCAATACCTTTAAAGGCATCATCATCAATATCTACATCTTTCATCATTTTCCCAGCACCTGGAATCATACCAACAAGATCTTTCATGTTACCCATTTTCTTAATCTGTTGGATTTGCTTTAAGAAATCATCAAAACCAAATTTATTTTTGGCAATTTTCTTTTGAAGTTTTCTAGCTTCTTCTTCATCAAATTGTTCCTGAGCTCTTTCTACAAGAGACACAACATCTCCCATTCCTAAGATTCTGTCTGCCATACGAGATGGGTGGAATACATCAATAGCTTCCATCTTCTCTCCTGTACCAATAAATTTAATAGGTTTATTTACAACAGATTTAATAGAAATAGCGGCTCCACCACGTGTATCACCATCTAATTTGGTAAGAATAACCCCGTCAAAATTCAATACATCATTAAAGGCTTTTGCCGTGTTAACTGCATCCTGCCCTGTCATAGAATCTACAACGAATAAAGTCTCATTTGGCTGGATAGCTTTATGAATGTTAGATATTTCGGTCATCATTGCTTCATCTACAGCTAGACGACCAGCGGTATCTATAATTACTACATTATGTCCGTTAGACTTTGCATGTGCTATTGCTGCTTGAGAAATTGCAACAGGATCATTATTTCCTCTGTCACTAAAAACCTCAACACCAATTTGGTCTCCAACTACATGTAACTGATCTATCGCAGCAGGACGATATACATCACAGGCTACTAATAACGGTTTTTTAGTCTTTTTGTTCTTAAGGTAATTTGCCAGTTTACCAGAAAAAGTAGTTTTACCAGAACCTTGTAAACCAGACATTAAAATTATACTTGGTGCTCCAGATAAATTAATCCCAGCGGCATCACCTCCCATTAACTCCGTTAACTCGTCCTTTACAATTTTAACCATTAATTGCCCTGGTTGCAACGTTGTTAATACGTCTTGACCAAGGGCTTTTTCCTTTACTCTATTCGTAAAATCTTTGGCTATTTTAAAGTTAACATCCGCATCTAATAAAGCACGTCTTACTTCTTTTAGAGTTTCCGCTACATTTACTTCTGTAATACTTCCATGACCCTTTAATACGTGTAAGGCTTTATCTAATTTATCGCTTAAATTATTGAACATAATTTTCTTGAAATTTTAAGAATTGCAAAGTTAATCAATTGACCTGTATTTATAAAGCTTGTTTATTGCAAAAATAATTAGGCTCTGCGCATAATGTTAAGCTATTAGATTTCTATCCTTTGCGAGAATGACAAAATATGTAATCAAAAAAAGGCTGTCAAATTTAAAATTTGACAGCCCATTTATAAGAAACTTAGCTAACTAACCTAACAAACCGAAAATCTAAGTTTCACAGTTACTAATCAATAAACCTTTTACCAGTCTGCATGTTCAAGAACAAGAATCTTTTCAATAACCCCATTTGGGTTGTAGATTTTTAATTCTATTCTATCAGACGTAATTTCTTTAATCTTCCATCTATGAGTTAATTCGTTGAAAGGCTCATTATCTTCACCAAACTTCATACCTAAGAAAAGACCTTCATTTCTATAAGCTAACCAAGAACCTCTAGTTTCGTTTTCATTAGGATCAAATATTCTAATCTTCCCATTTTCTTCGAAATCTAATGCATACCCCATGTAATTTTCCGTTAAGTCTGCATCGTGATCCATATATGAAGCTACCTCCCATACGTTAGACACTAATACATCAAAGATGTAGTTAATATCTTGGTCAACATCTGGACAGTGTCTCATTAACACCATTTTGTTATTTTCGTTTTCTAACTTAATTAAGTTCTCTCCTAAGAATGTAATTAGCCATTGTAATTTTAAGTCTGGTCTTCCCTCTAAGTTAATTTCTAAACCAATTCCTGCTGGTCTTACTAAAACTTCATAAGTACCTTCAACTAATTCACCATTAACTCTAATTTTCACAACATTATCTTCAAAGAATTTAAGCGGTGTTCCAATATAGTCTTTTTCATTATCAGCACCATTTACGCTCAATCTTGCTATTCTCCATAAACATTCTTGTAAAAAGTTCTCAACACGTTCTTTAGTATGATCTATTACTACATCACAATTACGTTTCATGATGATTCTACCACCATCACCATTGTAAATTTTAACTTTACCTTCTTCAATTTCATAGATGAACCATTCTAAAGTAAAGTCTGCAAGGTTATCAAACTCCATTTTTAATTTAGCACCTCTGTCTGGTACAATTCTAGTTTCCCAAGTTCCAGTAAGTACATCGCCATTTCTAGCTCTCATTACTACAACACCATCTTCTTTAAAGTTAATAGCATACTCAAAATAAGCTTCGGTGTTTAATTGGTTATATCTTTTAAACTCATGAACTAACCAAGGACATTTTTTTAAGTACTCATCTAAACGCTCTTTTGTGAAGTCATCATCATTATGATCGTTATCATCATCTTCATCACAAGCATCTTTTGCATCCCTAATAGTATTGTGTAATTCTTCGTTGTTATTAACTACTATTTCAGTACCATCGGCTAGTTCCATAGTTACAGGGTAGTTAATACTAGCAATGACTTCTTTATTTCTTACACGTTTCATGAAACGGTGTAACTCTCTATCGTTTTCAATTGAAATTGTATCAATAATTAAGAAGTCTGCATTAAAAATTGAGAATGAAATTGGGTATTGAAAATCAATACATTCTATATCGTCATCATCTTCATTTTCTCCGCCACACTCTTCTACATAATCCTCTAATTCATCTTCATTATTAATGGTAATTTCATCGTGTTCTGCATTAATAATGGTCACAGGGAAGATCATATCTAAGTCATCTTCGTCATCTTCAAATTCATCAAAAATGGCTTCTATTACAGCAAAGTCATCTTCAGAATCTATAATAATCTCTAAACCGTTAACAACAACTGTAAGCGGTAACTTAATAGAAATACAACTTGCTTGGTCTATAATATTGTCTACAGATCCATCTAATTTAGCAGTTGCACTTACAAACGTTGCTAACTCAGATTCAGCGGCAATAGCTTCAGCTTCAGATTCAGATGGGTCGGTTATAATTACCTCCTCTTCCTGACAAGATGTTAATATAAAAAGAGCAAAAAAAGGTAATAAAAGTAAAATTCTCCATTTAGTTTTCATGATAATTAATTTTGGGTTAAACATAGCTTTTTGGTGATAAAACAATTTAGTTTTAAATATTCCTACCCTCCTACTCAAAAAAAAATCAAAAAATAATTTACAAATTCATAAAAGCCTTATTTTAGTGGCTATAACTAAACGTTCAAATGAGTAAACCACTTCACGATAATATTTGTGCAGAACATATCTTTTCATCGATTTTTAAGAAACATTCCAAAGACTTACACAACTTTTTATATTATAAGTTTGGCGATTTATTAAATCCAAAAGACAAAACACAGGAAGCTTTTGTAAAGCTATGGGAAAACTGTTCTAAAATTTCACCAGATAAAGCCAAGAGTTTTTTGTTTACCACAGCTAATAATTTAATGCTGAATGAGGCAGCTCACCAAAAGGTGGTTTTAAAACATCAGCAAATTGCTAAACCTAAATTAAGTACAAATGAGAGTCCTGAGTTTTTAATGCAGGAACAAGAGTATAATGATAAACTGCAAAAAGCATTAGCTAATTTAACAGAACCACAACGTGTAGCATTTTTGATGAACAGAGTTGAAGGCAAACGTTTTAAAGAAATTGCCGAAATATTAGATATTTCTACAAAAGCGGTTGAAAAACGTATTTATGGGGCGTTGACTAAATTAAGGAAAGAGATTAAGGAGTTGTGACGGAAGACTGAAGACTGAAGACTGAAGACTGAAGACTGAAGAC
>NZ_VSDQ01000409.1:486812-524189 GCF_008085455.1 Seonamhaeicola marinus
AATTTATTTTTTGATTTTTTTTAAAAATTAGGGTAGGAAAAAATAAAAGTTAATTGTTATATAATTGAATAGAGGAAAAATGGACAAAGAAACTTTAATATTAAAATGGTTAAATAACGATCTAAATGATCAGGAGCTTCAAGCTTTTAAGAATCTTGAAGACTATGATGATTTGGTTAAGTTAAATACCAACTTACAGGCTTTTAAAGCGCCAGAATATGATGCTAATAATGAGCTTAAGAGTGTATTATCTACCATTAAATCTACTAAAGAGAAGAAAACGCACTGGATAAAACCATTTATGCGCGTAGCTGCTATTCTTGCCATTTGCTTTAGCCTTTATTATTACACAACAACTATAGATACTACGTTTACAACAGAAATGGCTCAAAAGACCTCATTTGAGTTACCAGATGCGTCTTCAGTATCTTTAAATGCACAATCTGAACTAGTATTTAATAAAAGCTCTTGGAAAAACAACAGAGAAGTAGAACTTAAAGGCGAAGCCTTTTTTAAAGTTGCCAAAGGTTCTTCTTTTAACGTTATAACAGAAACAGGAACCGTAACGGTTTATGGCACTCAATTTAATGTAAAACAAAGGGACAATTATTTTGAGGTTATTTGCTACGAAGGTTTGGTAGGTGTTACTTTTCAATCTCAAGAAACTAAATTAAAACCTGGCGACAGTTTTTTAATTATTGATGGGAAAAAAATTGCTAAACTAAAAGAAAATGCCCCAGCGCCTTCGTGGTTAAGTAACGAAAGTGAATTTAAAAGTTTACCTTACAGACAAGTTATTGCCGAATTTGAAAGACAATATAATGTAGACATTACACTTGTTGGTATTGATTCTAACGAACTATTTACAGGTAATTTTACGCATGACAGTATTGATGTTGCATTAAAATCTATTACCTTACCTTTACAATTAACGTATAGTAAATCTAACGATACTATAATTTTAAAGCGTGAATAGAAAAGGCATTCTTTTTCTTTTTGTTGTATTCTTTTTTTTGAAAACGCCTGTTGTAAAAGCACAAACTATTCAAAAAGAAAAGCTAACGCTTGCTTCAATTTTAACAACCTTGGAAAATAGGTATAATATTAGCTTTTCTTATGCAGATAAAACTGTAAAAGATAAAAAAGCTATGATGCCTAATAAAGACATATCATTACAAGACGCATTGCGGTTTCTAAAAAAAGAAACCAAGCTAGACTTTGAAGTTTTAGACAATAGGTTTGTGGTGGTTAAACCAGTAAAAAAAAAGCGCAATAGTTTTAGAGTTCAACAACTAGATGAAGTTATTGTTAGCAATTACCTTACTACAGGTTTAACAAAATTAAATGATGGTTCCGTAACTATAAAACCCGAGGCATTTGGTATTCTTCCGGGGTTAATAGAACCAGATGTTTTACAAACCATTCAAGCCTTACCTGGTGTATTAAGTACAGACGAAACTGTATCTAACATTAATGTAAGAGGAGGCACCCATGATCAAAACTTACTGCTTTGGGATGGCATAAAAATGTATCAATCCGGACATTTCTTTGGTTTAATATCGGCTTTCAACCCCTATATTACTAAGAAAATTAATGTATATAAAAATGGTACAAGCGCTAAGTACGGCGATGGTATATCTAGTATTATAGATATGCAATTACCTAATGAGATTGATAATGAGTTTAAGGCTGGCTTAGGACTAAACTTTATTAATGCTGATGGATTTGCAAAAGTACCGTTATCTCATAATACAGAATTACAGTTATCTACCCGCAGATCTGTAACAGATTTAGTAGAAACCTCAACCTACAATCAATATTTTAAACGTGTTTTTGAAGACTCAGATTTTTACAGCAATTCCATATCACAAAATGAAACCTTCTACTTTTATGATGTTACTGCAAAGTTTCTATATGATGTAGCGGATAGAGATAAAATTAGAGTTAACTTTTTACACATAAATAATAATTTTAATTACGATGAACAGTCTCGGGTTAATGACGTAACCGAAGCCTTAAATAGTAACCTATCGCAACAAAACCTATCTGTAGGGCTAACCTACACCAGAGATTGGACAGATCAGCTTACAACAACGGCACAATTCTATGCGTCGAATTACGATTTAGATGCTACCAATCATGATGTTTTTAATAATCAGCGTTTAATTCAAGAAAATAGAGTAAATGATCGTGCCGCCAAACTTGATGTTAATTACAAACACAACCACCAGTTTAAGTTAAATAGTGGGTATCAATTTTCGGAAGTTGGTATTAGTAATTTGGCAGACGTTAACAACCCAGGTTTTAAAAGTTACATTAAAAACGTACTTAAAAGTCATGCGCTTTATGCCGAAACATCACTATTATCATATAATGCTAAAACTAAATTAAAAACGGGAGCTAGGCTAAATTATATTGAGAAATTTGGGATGTTCTTTGTTGAACCAAGGCTTAGTTTTAGTCAGCGGTTCCTTAACAATTTTAGGTTTGAAGTTTTAGGAGAACTTAAAAGCCAAACAACATCGCAAACCATAGATTTACAAAATGACTTCTTAGGCATTGAAAAACGCCGTTGGGTACTTTCTAATAATAACACAGAAGTTATCGTAGATGGTAATCAAACCATAAACCCAGTTCCAATTTTAAAAAGTAAGCAACTATCAACAGGTTTACATTATAGTAAAAACAAATTATTACTAAGTGCTGAAGCTTATATTAAAAAGGTTGATGGAATTACCACCAGGAGTCAAGGGTTTCAGAACCAATTTCAATTTGTAAATCATATAGGCAGCTATGAAATTAAGGGTATTGATGTTTTGTTAAACAAACAGTTTGATGATGTTGTTAGCACCTGGATTTCATATTCCTATAGTACCAATAATTACCTTTTTCCGGAATTAAACGAAGGAAAAAAATTCCCAAACAATACAGACATAAGGCATGCCATTACTTTTGCAGGCACCTATACATTTAATGATTTAAAATTAGCCTTAGGTTTTAATTGGAATTCTGGAAAACCCACAACATTTGGCACTCAAGAAGAGATTCAAAACGATACCGTAATAACCTATGAAAGTCCAAATAGTTCTAATTTAGATGACTATTTAAGGGCAGATTGTTCCGCAACTTATTCCTTATACCTCTCAAGAACAACAAAAGCAACTCTTGGCGCTTCTATTTGGAATATTTTAAACAGAAAAAACATTATTAATCAGTACTATACATTAATTGATAATGAAGCAACGCTTATTAAAAATGAATCGCTGGGACTAACTCCAAATGTAAGTTTAAGAGTTCATTTTTAAAGTCAATTTACACTTAATCGATATTATTGACTTTATTTCGGCGATTTTAGATCCAACGCTCAGGATTTAAGCGTATTAATAATTAAATTGACCAAAAAATATCAGGTATGGCATCACTAAACCCGCTTGGCTCAAGTTTAGACTTAAGGAAAGCTAAACATTTGCTTAGACGCGCTACTTTTAATTATACAAAAGAACAATTAGACACTTTTGTAGGCATGTCTGCAACAGATGCTGTTAACAGTTTAACAGCCGATGTTGCCTATACTTTAGCAGAACCTTATGATCCACTTCCAATGGAAGCACCAGATGGCTATTGGATTTCATCTCCAGAGCACCCTAATACATTTGATGGTCAGTTTAGAAAACGTGCTTATATAGCTGCATGGTGGTGGTATAATGCTTATAATAAAGTTAGTTTAAAATATAAACTATCGTTCTTTTTTCATACCTGCTTTACGGTAGCAAAAGATGACGGTGCAGGTTTATCACCTTTCTTTTATGACTACTTAAAATTATTAGATTTTTACGCTTTAGGAAATATTAAAACTTTAGCAAAAAAAATAAATCTAGATAATGCCATGTTAGATTATCTAGACAATACTCAGAATAACAAGAATAACCCGAACGAAAACTACTCAAGAGAATATCTGGAGCTTTTTACAATTTTAAAGGGTGAACAAATTGGAGACGGTAACTATACCAATTACACGGAAATAGACATACAGCAAGCGGCTAAAGTGTTATCTGGATTCAAAAAGCAATGGGATAGAAATGGAAATGTAGATCCAGACACCAATTTACCAATGGGGTATGCAGCAATAGGTCAGCATGATACTAATGACAAGACTTTCTCTAGTGCATTTAACAATCAGGTGATTACTGGTAGAGATACGGCAGCGACAATGTTCGATGAGCTTGATGATTTTGTTGAAATGGTCTTTGCGCAAGAAGAAACCGCTAAGGCGTATTGCCGAAGGTTATATAAGTACTTTGTTAAAAGTAAAATTTCAGCCGAAGCGGAAACCGATATTATAGAACCTTTGGCTCAAATTTTAATAGACAACGATTATGAGGTACTCCCTGTCGTAACCACCTTATTAGCAAGTGAACATTTTTATGATGCAGATGATAGTGACCCTACAGACCACACCATAGGAGCAATCATAAAAAGTCCGTTACAACTACTTTGCGAAGTATTTTCAATGTTCGATATTCAATATCCAGATCCTGAAACAGAACAATTGTTTTTCTATCGCAATTTTTTCCACTGGTTTATTACAGGTGGATTCTTCCAACCTGCAGGAATGGATTTCTTTAACCCAGACTCTGTGGCCGGTTATCCAGCGTATTATCAAGAACCAGGGTTTGACCGAAACTGGTTTTCTTCAAACACCATTATTGGCAGATACATTTTAGTAGCTGGCATACTAACCCAAAATAATAATTATGCAGAATTAGATACGGTCTTATTTGTAGAAAACAAAATTGATGCTAATGATGCCAGAGATCCTAATTTGCTAATTGCAAGTTTAACAGATTTGTTGTTCCCAGAAAGTATCGATACCGACAGAACCGATTACTTTAAAACGTTTTTAATTGAAGATTCTGATGATTATTACTGGACCGGTGCTTGGTTACAATACATAAACACACATAGCCAGAACGATAAAAACACAGTTAAGACAAGATTAGATGCTTTAATAATTGCATTAGTAAATGCAGCAGAATTCCAATTAATGTAAAAGCTACAAAGATGAAAAGAAGAAATTTTATAAAACTATCGGCAACTGCTTCAGTAATTGGATTAACACCTTTTCAAGTTCAAGCTGCTTTAAAATCATTTATTCCTTTTGAATGCCCGGATATATCGGGCAGAAAACTAGTGCTTATTAATTTAGCCGGAGCTAACGATGGATTAAACACATTAGTGCCTTTAAATCAATACGACGCTTATAGCAATTTAAGACCCACTATAAAAGTTCCAGAAACAGGAATAAACAAATACATAACCCTAGATGGCACACTACCCGACGAACAACAAGTAGGTTTAAACCCAGCACTTTCTGGATTTAAATCATTATATGACAAAGGATTAATGCGTGTTGTAAATGGTGTTGGATATCCATCGCAAAACAAAAGTCATTTTAAATCTACAGATTTATATTTTACAGGAAATGATGGTAATAGTGTTTTAAACGGTTCTGATACGGGCTGGATGGGACGCTTTATGGAGCAGTATTACGAAGATTTAATTGTTGAAAACTACCCATTAGCTGTAGAAATTGGTTCTAATAAAACCTCTTTAGGATTTCATGCTGAAGAAGCTCATGGACTTTCCCTAAATATCACAGGGCAAGACCCAGCAGGTTTTTATAATGTAATTAGTGGTTTAGGAGGAGAACCTCCTGCAAATATTCCAGATTCAGATTATGGAGATCAGTTAGCCTTTATTACAAACACTAGCGCCTTAACCAATACTTATGCACAAGCTATTTCTGTTGCTTTTGATAAAGGTAGAAACGATATTTCTTATCCAGATACAGATTTGGCAGACCAATTAAAAACTGTTGCCAGATTAATTAGTGGCGATTTAGGTTCTAAAATTTACATGGTAAGAATATCTGGTTTTGATACGCATAATGCTCAAGTACAAGAATCTGGTGATGTTCTTGGTAGACACCACGAATTACTCACAGAACTATCTGAAAGTATGGAAGCCTTCGTTTTAGACTTAGAAAGTCAGAATTTAGGTGGCGATGTTGTTGGTGTAACCTTCTCTGAATTTGGTAGAAAAGCTGCAGAAAACGGAAACCTTGGTACAGACCATGGTGAAATAGCACCTATGTTCCTATTTGGAAAACCAGTAGAAGGTGGTATGACGGGTATTAACCCTAATTTATCTGAAGCTGTAGAAGGCAATAACTGGCAAATACAGACCGTACAATATGATTACAGACAAACTTTTGCTTCGTTACTACAAGATTTCTTAGGGGCTGATAATGCTATTATTGACAATACATTCTTTAACTATACGGCTAATGACAGCTTTTCTAATTTGAAAATTGCCGACATTTTAAAATCTGAATTCGATATCTCAAAAGGTTGTGTAGCCTCTAATAACGAACCAGGTGAAGATGCTAAAAATTGGTTGTTGTACCCTAACCCATGTAGAAATGTAGCGTACCTATCGGGGATTAATACTTCTGAAACTGTTAGCTACAGAATTTACAATTCTTCGGGCTTGTATATTTCTGAAAATACGGTAACTATGGCAGATGGTAAAGCAGATGTAAACTTAACTGCTTTGAGAAGCGGGCTTTACTTTGTTGAAGTATTAGGTGATAAAAAAGAGATTCACAAGGTGATTAAGCTTTAGGCTTACAAAGCTTATGGCTTTTAACGAATTTACCCTGAAATGACTGGGATATCCAGGTGAAAATTTGTGTACCACCTCTAATATTACCATAGCATACAAACATACTCATCAACAATTTTTCTTACATAAAAGATTTACCATCGTATTACGCATATAGTAGATATATGATTACCTTTGTAATCATATATCTACGTTAGCGTTAATTAGAACCAAAAATGAAAAAAAAATTAGCAGTATTGATTTTTATGGGAATATTAGGACTTTTTGGATTCAAGTCAAAAAAAAGTGATTTGAAATCAGCAATTGAAATAAAAATTGAGCCGGTAACTTATGAGAAACAAATTGCAGTTTTTAAATCATTAGGTTATGAATTTGCAGAAGGAGTAACAAGGGAATTAATTTTAACTGACGGATATGCGGAATCGGTTTGGGACGAAATTAGAAAAGAAAGGCTTCAAGAAATAGAACAAAATCCATTTTCAAGACTATACTATTATTTTGGGTGGAGAAATCCTAAAATTTCCGGATTTAATTTTAGTGATAAATGTATTTGGTTTGACCTTGAATTTATTGACCCAAGCGACCAATATATTTGGTTTATGGAACGAATGGGAGCAATTACTAACGGAGAAATTAATTACTCTGACATATCAATTCAAATAGACAATGATAATTACGAATGGATAGTTTTTAAAGTAAATGGAATTGACAAAAAATGGAAATTAGAGAAAGTTGGCTACATTTCAGATTCTTTTTTTCAAAGATTTTCGTACCTACCATCTGAATTGAAAACCAATGGAAAATACACTTATTATGATGACGGCGGACAACAATTTGTAATTGACTATGCAACTGAAAACGAGCAAAAGGAATTTATAAAACTAACTGGATTAAATAGAGAATGGTTAGGAGACGGAAATCATTTCTCTGAACCAAAAGAATAACTAACGCTAACAATGGCTATAAGTAATTGCTTGTTCTCGCCTACTTCTGAAAATCCTTGCGGATTTTCAGTTTGGTGTGTACTTGCAAAATTTAGTACTAACCCACGCAACTACTCATAGCCGAACCATTAACTTTAATTAAAAAAATATGGAAACTGAAATCTACATAAAGTCTGAATTATTTCCAGCATACCCTGGAGAAGAAGAAGAAATCAATCCAGGAAGATTCGGAAAAAGACTTGCTGAGTTTATTAAAGAACTTTTGATTAAAGAAAATATTGAAGTAGCCGACTTGTATTCTACTGATTATAGTTATGAATTAAGATTAGACCAATTTAAGTTTAGTGTTTATATATCTACTGGTAATATTGATGAAGAAAAAAATGAGTTTTTAATTTCAATTAGCCCAAAGAAAGAATTCAAGAGGAAGTTATTTAAAAAAATTCCAACTAAAGAGACTGTTACTAAAATTTACAACGTTATAAAAAAAGGAATTTTAAATAACCCTGAAATTCAAATAATGGAAATTTGAAGTGAAAATGGAAAATAGGAATCAAAATTATTCTCTTTTAGAAAAGTATACGTCACATATTTCCGGCAAAGGAACCTCCAAAGCTTGACTTATTTTGAATAAAGTATGAATAGTAGCATTAGTCCTTCCTTTCTCAATCCTCGAAATATTGGTTGTGTCAATTCTCGCCTCTATTCTACCGACTAAATCCACCTGGGTTAGACCTTTTTCAAGTCTGATTCTTCTTATATTCTGACCTACAATTTTTAAAACTTCCGACTTTTTCATACTTGCCATATTTGACAAGTCAATAAAAGATTTATATTTGCATATATTAATGTCATATATGACAAGTTCAATGAAAAAACAAGAAATAGACTTTTCAAAATTGGTTGACAACTGTTCCCTATCTCCAGACTAATTCACAAAATATTTAGATTTGGGAGTGGAAATGCTATTTTACCTAGAGGAGGATACTTTTGACAGAAAAGATATTCAGAATGTCGTTTACGCGATAAAAAGGATTATCGATAATTTGAGAAAATTAAATAACCAAAACTAACAACATGTAAAAATAATGCGTAAGTTTATTCCTCAATCATAACATCATACCAATTTGTTCGTGTCCTATTTTCCCTTAGAAAATCCTCGGACACAAAACCACACTTGAGTATACGAAGCCATTGCCAGTAATTTAAGAGAATGGAAATTATAATTAGAAATGCAGAAATAATAGACTCGGAATCAATAACAGAACTTTCAAATCAATTGGGCTATAAGGCAGAAAATACTGATATTCAAAATCGATTGAAAGAAATTTTAGGGCATTCCGATAATTGTATTTATGTTGCAATTGAAAATGAAAAGGTAGTTGGTTGGATTCACGGATTTTATTCAATTAGAGTGGAGTCAGACTCTTTTGTAGAGATAGGAGGTTTAGTAGTTGGTGAAGATTATCGAAAAAACGGAATCGGAAAAAAATTAGTGAATAGAGTAATTGAATGGACTAAACTAAAGAATTATGAAAAAGTCAGAGTGAGATGTAATGTAATAAGAAAGGAGAGTCATAGATTTTACGAAAAAATCGGATTTGAAATAAATAAGGAACAGAAAATATTTGACAAACGACTGAATTAAAAACTACCGGCAACAATGGCAATAAGTAATTCCTTGTTATCACCTACTTCTAAAAATCCTTGTGGATTTTCAGTTTGGTATGTATATGCAAAGTTCAGTGTTAACCTAAGCAACTACTCATAGCCGCAACCGCTAAGTGCAATTCGAAAAAAGTATGTTAGAAAATATAATCTACAGATTGAAGAAACAAGAAATTAAGGTATATTCCAGTGGACCTAACTCTGCTGAGAGAATAGATAATGCCTCAAAAATTTTGGAAATTCAATTGCCTGAAAGTTTCAAAAATTATCTATTGATCTATGGCTCGCTATCTGTAAAATCATTTGAGCTAAATGGTTTAATAAATGTCTCGAACGATTCTGAACCTGTTCATGCAAATTTTGTTGGACTGACAAAAGAAAGTCAAGATAAGTATGGACTCATAAAGACGTACATTCAATTAGGAGATGCTGGACTTGGAGACCAATGGGTTTTATGTTGTAATTCTAAATCGAAAAACTATGGAAAAGTGTTTTATTGGAATCCTGGAATATCAGGAGAAAATGACATGGAAAAATGTGCTGATAGTTTTGAGGAATTTATTGAAAAGAAACTTTTAAAATTAATTGAATAAAAACTGCAACTAACAAAGTATAAAAATAACAACTTGGTTCTAGCCTACTCTGAAAATCCGCAGGATTTTCCACTAATTCGTCTCATTTTCGGTAAGTTAGTTGAATACTCAAACAACTATCCATACACGCGCGAACCGCGAACAACAGAAAGAAAACATGGAATTTAATACAGAAAATAGTTTAAAAAAAGTAGAGAGAAATAAATATATTGCTATTGCAGTTCTTGTATTTGGACTATTTAAAATTTTTACTTTTAATTGGCCATATCAATTTACAACCTCATCATATTTCGGTTTAGTACAAGTTATATTACTACCGATTATAGGAACTGTGCTTCTAGTGAATAGTTTGAAAAAAATTAAATTAATTAGTGGTGATTTTATAAAATTTAAGAACAATACATTTCATATCAAATCGAGAGGTTTAGAAAAAGAAATTTGCGATTTAAATGAAGTTGATTCAATAAACATTAATCTAGACAACATTGTGATTAACTGCTCAAATAACTCTTGCATAAAAATTTATTTAGAAGATTATAATGAAATCAAAGTAAGGAAAGAAATTAAGAAGAATTTTGAAATCCTGAAAACAGAAATGACAAATTAGAAATGAATTTTAACGAAAAGAAAAGCCAGCAGGCAATACTGCATAATCGCAATTACAACAGACTGGACTATGTACTAATCCACTCGGAATTGCTAAAGTCAGTGCCAAACCGAAAAGTTTGCCTACTTTAATCAGTAAAAGATGGTTATACTAACCGTTAGCTCTCATTTAAAAAAATGCACGAAAAAAAATATCAGAATATAATTGAATTAAATAATGCTGAACGTTATGATTATCTAATTCGTAAAGTCGCTGACTTTGAAACAATCTATTTGATTTACGAAAAATTTTGGCAAATGAGTACTTCGGACATAAACGGAATTGAATGCATATTAGTTTTTCCTGAAAAAAACTTTGCACAAGAACATATTAAATTAGAAAAATCAAAAAGCGTGAAGAAAAAAGACTTATATAAGTTCATTAATTGGTTAGAAAAGGATAAATCTAACAAATTGAATCTTGCCGTTTTTCCAAACCAAAATAATGAAGCAAGAATCGTGAATTCATCTGAATTGAAAAATGATTTGCTGAATGAATGTGAACAGTATGAATAAAAAACGACACCACAACAATGTGTAAAAACGCATTTTAAACGAACCGTTACTCAAGAAAACAACCGAAGAAATGGACTATCAAACATATGAACCACATTCTGATTTAAAATCACTTGTTAATTGCTATTGGACTTTAGAAGTGCCGAAACAACCTGAATCGCAAAAACAAAGAATTGTTCCTGATGGGTGTATTGAAATGGCCTTTATTCTCGGAGATGATATTAAACGGTTTACCTCAGAAGATGAATTCATACTTCAACCTCGTGCAATGGTACTAGGACAAATACTCGAACCATTTCATATTGAGCCAACGGGCTACGTCAATTCATTTGCCATTCGATTTTATCCTTTTGGGTTTGCCAACTTTGTTTCGGAACCCATTGGTAATTTGGCAAATAAAGAAACACCAATAGACCTGCTTTTTAAAAAGGACATTGCAAATAATTTAGAACACGAAATAATCAATGCTAAAAATACGGAACAACGTATAAGCATTATCGAAAAATTTTTTCTACAAAGACTTAACGACGAAAAAACGATTGATAAAATTGTAAAAAACACAGTCGACTCCCTAATATCCACCAAAGGAAGCGCCTCAATAAACTCAATTCTGAAAGACGACTTGTCGAAGCGAAGACAACTTGAAAGAAACTTTAAAAAGCAAATTGGCTTAAGCCCTAAACAATTGGGAAAAGTGATTAGATTACAAACCGCTTTAAAAATGTTACTTAATCCGAAGTCTGAAAGCCTTACCAACATTGCTTATGAAAGCGAATATTTTGACCAAGCACATTTCACAAAAGACTTTAAAGAATTTACTGGAGTAAATCCAAAAGAATTCATTAACGACGAAAACTTAGCCCTTTCTGCACTTTTTTATAAATAATTTAGCGTGTCGCATTTTTACAATTTCAAGTAGTTGTCTACTCCTAATTTTGTCTTGTATAAACCACAAGCAGAAAATGAAAGACACATTACTTATTACTATCATTGCCTTAACCCTTGGCATTGTATCGTGTAAAAACAAAGAGACAAAAGTTTCTGTTTCCGAATCAAATCCCAATACAGAAACAATAATCAAAAACGATAATAATATGAACAGCTTTGTATCAATATTTGAGATTCCAGCAACAGATATTTCACGAGCCATTAACTTCTACAAGGAAACTTTAGGCGTACAAATTGAAAGATTAGATTTTCCAGGAATGGAAATGGGCTTATTTCCATACCAAGACCAAATGGTTACAGGTGTAATTATGAAAGGTGAGGGTTTTGAACCTTCTACCAGCGGTGTTACTATATACTTAAATGCAGGAGATAACCTGCAACCTGTTCTTGATAAAATAGAAATGCATGGTGGTAAAGTAATTATTCCTAAAACACCACATGCTGATGAAAGCGGGTATTTTGCTATTTTCCACGACTCAGAGGGAAATAAAATCGGACTTCATTCTCCAAATTAAAAAGAGTGAACGTACAAGTTACGTATAGACAAAAACGGTTCAAGTTTCCACTTGAACCGTTTTTCGTTTTATTAAAGTATATTGTAGTATCGAAAAAGTAGTGTTTCAAAATCTACTACTACTCATGCTTGAGACCGTTGTGCGTCATTTTCATCCGTGTTGAATAAAGATTACTCCATTTTTCTATTTAATTACTCATTTTTTAGTGCTTGTTTAGTAAAAATATAGACACTATACATTCAAATTACGGTTAAAACCCCCAACTTTGTACTAAACGACTAAACATTTACAAAATGAGTACAAAGCATATGTTAGTTGGCTTAATGGCCTTCTTAATGTTATCCTGCGCCAAAGTAGAAACTACACAATCACAAGAAAATTTCAACTTAGATTGGAACTTTTTTTTAAGCGAAAAAGCAATTGATTTTAATCAAATTCAAAACAACCAATACAAAAAAGTTAACCTTCCACATGATTGGGTTGTTGAAGGAGAGTTTGATGAATCTCTAGGGAAAGATGCTTGGGCAACAGGCTATATTAGAGGAGAAGGTTATGGTTACTACACCAAAATATTTGATAAAGCAGTTTCTGAAGACGAACTAGTTTACGTATTGTTTGATGGTGTTTATAACAATGCAACTATTTTTATTAACGGCCATAAATTAGGATTTCATCCATATGGGTATTCACCTTTTTACTTCGAAATTTCCGAACACTTAAATAAAGACGGTAAAAACAACGTTCTTGCTGTACAAATAGACCATTCTAGATATGCTGATAGCCGCTGGTATTCCGGTGCTGGTATCTATAGAGAAGTAGCTTTAATAACCGATAAAAAACTACACATACCTGTTTGGGGGACTTTTGTTACTACGCCAAAAGTCTCTAAAGAAAAAGCTAAAGTTAACATTCAAGTTTCTGTTAAAAATGCTTTTGGAGAGAACCATGAAGCAGAAGTTAAAACTGTAATACTTGATGCCGACAAAAAAGAAGTTGCTAGTGTTTCAAAAACTATTGAAATTTCTACCAAAAATACACAAACCATTTCTCAAGATCTTGAAATAAACAATCCGAGTTTATGGGGTATAGATAGTCCGTCGCTTTACACCTCCGTAACTACAATTAAAAAAGCAGACCAAGTTTTTGACACTTATGAAACACGTTTTGGTGTTAGAAGTATAAAATTTGACACTAATGAAGGCTTTTTCTTGAATGGAGAAAACATGAAAATTAAAGGAGTTTGTTTGCATCATGATGTTGGATTAGTTGGAGCTGCTGTACCTAAAGGCGTTTGGAAGAGAAGACTTCAAGTTCTTAAAGATGGTGGTTGTAATGCTATTAGAAGTTCTCATAATCCTGCGTCAAAAGTGTTATTAGAAGTCTGTGACGAAATGGGAATGTTAATGCAAGATGAATTTTTTGATGAATGGGACAACCCAAAGGATAAGAGATACAATAAATGGGAAGAAAAAAGTACCGACTACATTACTAGAGGTTATGGCGAACATTTTCAAGAATGGGCGCATAAAGATTTAACTAATGTTATGCTAAGTCATCGTAACCACCCTTCAATAATTCAATGGAGTATTGGAAATGAAATTGAATGGACTTACCGTAGAAATGCTGCGACCACAGGATTTTTCAATAATATGAGCTGGAAAGGAAATTACTTTTGGTCTGAACCTCCGCATTCAATTGAAGAAATTAAACACCTTATGAAAACCCTTCCAAGAGGGAAATATGATATTGGTGAAACGGCTCAAAAATTATCTAAGTGGACAAAAGAAATAGACACTACAAGACCTGTAATAGCTAATTGTATTTTACCATCTTCTAGTCACCTTTCTGGGTATTCAGATGCTTTAGATATTGTTGGTTATAGTTACAGAAGAGTGCTTTATGATTACGGACATAAAAACTATCCGGAAAAACCAATAATGGGAACCGAAAACGTGGCACAATATCATGAATGGAAGGCTATTATGGAAAGACCATTTATTTCGGGAACTTTTTTATGGACTGGTGCCGATTATATGGGTGAAATAAGACAAAGTTGGCCAACTAGAGTACAACCTTCGGGAATGATTAACACCGCCAGTTTTCCTAAAGGCTCTTATTACATGATGAAATCCTTATGGACCGATGAACCAATGATTCATATGGCTACACAAACACTTGAAAAGTCCCTTTACAAGTTAAAAGGTGATGACCTAATTGAAAAGAAAAAAGACGGATGGAAACATTACTTATGGCGCTGGCAAGATGTAAACGAACATTGGAATTATAATGAAGGGGATACTGTTGTAACCGAAATTTACTCTAATTGTGATGAGATTGAATTATTCTTAAACGGTAAATCTTTAGGCAAACAAAAACTAACGGAAACCGTTGGTAACATCTATAAATGGGCTATTCCTTATACAGAAGGCACTTTAGTTGCCAAAGGAACAAAAGATGGACAGCCAATAGAGTCTCAATTAATAACTGCTAGAAAAGCAACTAAGATTAAATTAAATGCAGATAGCAATGTTATTACGGCTAATAACGAAGATGTTGTGCACATAATAGCCGAATTATTTGATGACAATGGAAACCCTGTTAGAAGCGATAATAAGCTAATAACATTTACTATTAATGGCGAAGCAAAACTATTGGGTGTGGATAGCGGATGGAAAAATAGTGTAGAGAAATTCCAATCTAATAAAGGTACAACACACAATGGTAAAATCTTGTTAATCCTACAAGTAAAAGATAAAACAGGCTCTGTTGAAGTTATAGCAAATGCAGAAGGTTGTACAAGTGAATCAACAACCATTACCATAGAGTAGAAATCAATTAGAATTTTGTACAAATAAAAAAAACCAGAGAAAATGTATTCTCTGGTTTTTTTTGTTTTCTTATAACTTATTCAATTACATTCTTTCTGGAACATTAATGCCTAAAAGACCAAAAGCATTCTTAATGGTATTTGCTACCAATTTAGATAACTGAACTCTAAATATCTTTTCGTTTTCGTTATCTGCACCTAAAATTGAAACATTCTGATAGAACGAATTAAACTCCTTTACCAAATCATAAGTGTAATTAGCAATTAATGCTGGACTATGATTTGATGCAGCATTTTGAATCACCTCTGGAAATAATTCCAACTGTTTTAGAAGTTCTTTCTCTTTGGTATGTAATTGAATACCATTTATCTCTATAGATAAATCAAAATTTGATTTTCTCAATATAGACTGTACTCTTGCATAAGCCATTTGAATAAACGGACCAGAATTCCCCTGAAAGTCAATTGACTCTTTTGGATCAAATAAAATTCGTTTTTTAGGATCTACTTTTAGGATGTAGTATTTCAACGCTCCAAGACCAATGGTTTTATAAAGATCTTTTTTCTCTTCTTCAGAATAACCATCAAGTTTACCTAGTTCCTTAGAGATTTCTTCAGCTGTAGAAGCCATTTCATCTATTAAATCATCGGCATCAACAACAGTACCTTCTCTACTTTTCATTTTTCCACTAGGTAAATCTACCATACCATAACTTAAATGGTAAAGATTTTTAGCCCAATCAAATCCAAGTTTTTTCAATATTAGAAACAGTACTTGAAAGTGATAATCTTGTTCATTCCCAACCGTGTATACCATACCACCAACATCAGGAAAGTCTTTAATACGTTGAATTGCCGTACCAATATCTTGCGTCATGTACACAGCGGTACCATCGGCACGTTGTACAATCTTTTTATCTAATCCTTCTTCGGTTAAATCGCACCAAACAGAACCATCATCTTCTTTATGAAACACTCCAGAGCTTAAGCCCTCTGCAACAAATTCTTTGCCTAATAAATATGTGTTACTCTCATAATACAAAGTATCAAAATCAACACCTAAATTTTTATAGGTCTCATTAAAACCATCATAAACCCAACCATTCATAGTTTCCCATAACGCAACCGTTTCCGCATCTCCAGATTCCCATTTACGTAACATTTCTTGAGCTTCTAATAAAAGTGGCGCATTCTTTTTGGCATCATCTTCACTTTGCCCGTCAGTAATTAATCCTGATATTTCTTTCTTATATTCTTGGTCAAATTTCACATAATAATTACCAACTAACTTATCTCCTTTTAAACCGGTACTCTCCGGAGTTTCTCCTTCTCCAAAACGCTTCCAAGCCAACATACTTTTACAAATATGAATCCCTCTATCATTAATAATCTGCGTTTTGTATACTTTCTTTCCACTAGCTTTTAAAATTTCCGAAACACTATATCCCAGTAAATTATTTCTAATATGACCTAGGTGCAATGGCTTATTAGTATTAGGGGAAGAGTATTCTACCATTACCGCCTTATCTTCAGAATTTGGATTTACAAAGCCGTAGTTTTCATCTTGTTTAATTCCATTAAAGAAATTAATGTAATAAGAATCGCTTACTTCAATATTTAAAAAGCCCTTAACGACATTAAAAGCCTTTACATTCTCAACATGCTCTACCAAATATTCGCCAATAATTGTCCCTATCTGCACTGGGTTACCTTTTACAAACCTTAACATTGGAAACACAACCACAGTAATATCTCCAGCAAACTCTTTTCTGGTTGCCTGAAATTCTACAGATTCAATCTCTACATTAAACGATGCCAGAACTGCTTGTTTTACTTGACTTGATAAGGTTTCTTGAAGGTTCATTAACTATAATTTTTAGGAGGCAAAGATAAAACTTTTATTAAAGGAGCGTTATAAAAATAAGCGCTTAAAAAATTATACCTTTTTGAAGCTTGAAATACATCAAATCATTCAAATACAAATAGTTAAAAAAATTCGTCTAAAGTTCATGAAAGTAACGTGCATTTCATCGATAAAAGTGTAGTTTTCCCAAGATTTCTGCCGTTTATCTATTCGTCGATTTTTAGCCTTATTTTTGGACTTCATTTCATCTGATTTATTGGCATTAAAACTTAAAAATTAGATTTTGAAATGTCTTTTTTGAAATTTTGTTTTGTAAAGCTATTAGAAGTTCAGATTTAGTCTGAAGTAAAACAAAAATAAAAAGTTATCACAGTTTAATAAAGTAATCTTACTTTTCCCTCAAAATAAGACACTTTTGTGGTTGTTTTATTGTGGTGTAATTTATAATTTATGAGGAGAATAATTACTTTAATTATGTTACTTTCAATGTGGTTTGGTTTTGGCCAAACTAAAGACATTGATAGTCTTATTATAGAATTAGCTTACCAAAAACAAGACTCCACTAAAGTAGACACCTCTTTAAAACTTATAAAAGCTCTTTTTGACATTAAAGAATATGATAGAGCTTTAAAGCATATTCAACAAAACGAAAAACTTGCCAGTAATATTAGTTACGAAAAAGGAACCGCAGAGATTGCATACTACAAAGCCTTAATTTTTGCAAAAAAAGACGATTATATTAATGCACTTAGCGGTTATAATAGAGCAATAAGTTTATTTAGCCAATTAAATGATACCTTAAACCTTGCCAGAGTTAACAACAGTATAGGCCAAATTGAAATTAAACGCGGTAACTATACAAAAGGTTTAAGATATTCCTTAGCTTCTATAAAAGCTTTAGAAAAGCAAGAGCTATCTCATGACTTAAAAGATGCTTATAGTAATTTGGCCAAAGCATATCTTAATGTAGGAGCAAATAACAAGGCTATTGAGTTTTTTGAAAAAGCACTTAGTGCCCAACAAGTTTTAGGAGATCAATATGGCGTAAATATTTCTAATAGTTACTTAGGAGATTTATATTCCTTAAAAGAAGAACACAAAAAAGCCATTACCTATTATGAAGAGGTTTTGGCAAATGTAAAAAACGACTCTGTTAAAGGCTCTATCTATCCTAAACTTGGTGATGAGTATCTTTTATTTAAAGATTACGAACAAGCTCAAAAGTATTTAGTTGGTGGGTATAATGTTACTTTAAGAAAAAAAGACAACAACTATCTAACGGTGCTTAACAGTTTAGGTGATCTTAATATACAAAAAGAGCGACTGAAAACTGCCGAAAAACAATTGAGTGAAGCTACTGCCCTTGCTAGAAAGCTAGACAACCAAGAACAACTTTTAAAAAACTATAGGTTAAGGAAGGCTCTAGATTCAACGAAAAAAGAATTTGCCCGAGCTTTTGTTTGGCAGCGAAGGTATTATGATTTAAAAAGTAAAATTGAATCTGAACAAACTAAAAATGTATTAGAAACTCAAAAAGCTATTGAAACAACTCCTGAAGAAGTTGAACCAATTGAACCTGTTGTAAAAACAGAAAACGAAAGTCTTAACCCAAAAAGTGTTTATAACACAAGCGATCTGGATAAGTTTAATAAATTTAAGCTTATCTTTTATGGTTTGTTAGCTGCCCTTGCCATTGTTTCAACCTTTTTGGTACTCATATATTTAAAACGAAATAGTAACATTAAATACACCCAAGAGTTAGAAGAAAAAAATCTGAAAATTGAAATGCAAAACAAGGCATTCCAAGAACAGACCAAACATCTTGAAAATGTAAATAATGTAAAAGATAAACTCTTCTCTATTGTATCTCATGATCTTAAAGATTCTCTTTCTTCTATTAATGGCTTTATAGAATTATTAAGGGACGGTGCTTTATCTAGAGAAGAGTTTGATAATTTAATTCCGGAGTTAAGTGAAAATGCTAATAATGCATCTTTACTACTTTTTAATTTACTTAACTGGTCTAAATCTCAAATGCAGTCTCTGGAACCCAAACCTAGTTTATTTGATATACAAGAGGTATTCGAAGATAAGATTAAACTAGTAGAACAGCGTATGGAAAGCAAAGGCATTACCTTAGTAGACCATTCCCTAAGAGACTTTGCTTATGCTGATAGAAGTATGTTCGAAATAGTTGTTCAGAACCTATTGGCAAATGCCATTAAATTTACCAAAAGTGGTGATACCATAACCATATCGAACCATATTAGTAATGGCAGTTGTATTATTAGTATTGCCGATACGGGTATTGGCATATCTAAAGAGAATTTGGAGAAGTTGTTTAAAAACACTTCCTTTACAACAATGGGTACTAGTAATGAAAAAGGTACAGGTTTAGGACTTTCTATTTGTAAAGAATTGGTAGAACTAAATCATGGTAAAATTTGGGTTGAAAGTACAGTTAATGTGGGAAGCACATTCTATGTTCAGTTACCAAAGTCTAGACCTAGCGATTCTTAAAATACGTTTTACTTTGAAAAAATCACTTTTCCTTTTATTGATTGTGACTATAGTTGGTTGCAAACAAAAAGAACAAGCTCCTAAAATTGACACCGAATTAAATGAATTATTTGGTTTGATGCAAGGGTCTTTTAATTCTGAAATTCAAGCCAAAGCAGATTCTACATATTACAATATCTCCTTGCATATGTATCCTATCTGGAAAGATAAAGGAAACTACTTATATGTGGAGCAAGCTTTAAACAGCATGCAGAACAGACCATATAGACAACGTATCTATGAAGTTACAAGGGCATCCGACAGCACTTTTAAATCGGCTATTTATACACTTCCTTCTGATTCTCTTTGGATTGGAAAATGGAAAACACCACTGGCCTTCGTTTCCATTGCTCCCACTTCTATTAAGATAAGAAAAGGCTGCGAAGTAATTTTAAAGCGCCTAGGCGATAACCACTTTAAAGGTTCAACTGGCGAAAGATCTTGTGAAAGCTCTTTACGAGGAGCTAGTTTTGCAACAAGTGAAGTTGAAATCACCTCCGAAAAAGTATTATCCTGGGATCGTGGTTTTGACTCTATTGGCAACCATGTTTGGGGAGCTACCAAAGGGGCTTACATTTTTAACAAATTAAACTAGTTAAGCCTTAGGCAAAAACACTTCGGCCATCATACATCTTGCACTTCCGCCTCCGCAAGCTTCAATGGTGTCTAGAGAACTCGAAATTATTTCACAATGCTTCTCAATTTGTTTAATTTGAGCGGTAGTTAAGCTATCAAAAGCAGCTTGACTCATAACTAAGAATAGCTTATCATGTGTACCTTTTACTTGCAACATATTACCAGCAAAACAGTTCACTTGAGGTTCGGTTATAGCTATAACTTCTTTTCCGCTTTCCTTTAATTGTTTAACAAGGTTTTTACGCTCCTTTTTATCGTCTATAGCGTCAAGACAAACAATAGAAAACGTCTCTGCTACACACATCATTACATTAGTATGATATATGGCTTTACGTGCTCCATTAACCGTTTGGTTGGCTGTAAAAACCACTGGGTCATACTCAAAATCTTCGCAAAATTCTATAAACAGACCCTCATCTGCTCTTGCCGATAAAGCGCAATATGCCTTTCTATTTACTCTATCTAAAATAATACTTCCAGTACCTTCTAAAAACACATCTTCCTCTTCTGCCGAAGTATAATCTACAATATTTTCTATTTTTAAACCTGATGACTCAAGTGTTTCTAAAATATCTTCTCGTCGTTCCTTTCTTCTGTTTTCAGCAAACATCGGATACAGGGCAACCGTACCATCTTCATGAAAAGAAATCCAATTGTTAGGAAAAATTGAATCTGGAGTATCAAAATCATTGTTATCATTAACAACTACTACATTTACACCAAAAGATCTAAGTTTAGAAACATAGTTATCAAACTCTTCTTGTGCCTTTTTATTCACAGAAGCAGGTAACAGGCTATCCATCACCTTTTGGTAATAATTATTTACAGCAGTTTGTTCATTCATCCTAAAATTAATAGGACGCACCATTAAAATTGTGTTTGTTGTTTGTTGCATTTTTAATCTCTAATTAAAGGCATAGTTGTACAACGAAGTAACCCTTCTTGTTTACTAATTTCTGCATAGGGCACTTCTTCAACGGTAAAACCTTGTTCTCTTAACCAGTTATTTAATCTTGTAAAGTTCTTTTCAGAAATTATAACATCCTCCGAAATCGAAAAGACATTACTAAACATATCATACATTTCATCTTTAGTAATCTCAAAAACATTTTCCTTACCAAAGAAATCTACCAACCATTGATACTCGCTTTCCACTAAAAACCCATTTTTATGAATAATAGCTTTATCTTTTCCTATAGGTTGAAAACAACAGTCTAAATGTAAGGCATTCTCTTTTGCATTAGTGTTAGATTTTCTTAGTTCAAAAGACTTTACTGTTTTATTTGGAAATAATGCTTTTATGGCATCTACAGCTGCTTTGTTAGTTCTTGCGGTAATAATATCTGGATAGTCTTCTCCTGTATAGGTACCAATAAAGATATAATCATTCCAAGGCATTACGTCACCACCTTCAACATGGCATTCTTCGGGTAAAATAATTCTTTTAAGCTTATCTATTTTATTCCAAACATACCTAATGGCTTCTATTTCTTTATCCCTATCGGGTAAGATATTAGCTCTAATAATTTTATCTTCAATAACAAAAGCAATATCTCTAGAAAAGATTTGATTACAGTCTCTTAGAACATCTGGTCTGTAAACCGTAACATCATATTTTTTTAAAACTTTGGCAACTTCTTCCATTTCCAAAATCATATCAGACTCCTTGGGGTAAGTTCCAGCTAAAACATGTTCCACACTCTTAGGATCATAACAATCTTCTACTTTCGGAATTGGTCCACAACTTTCTGCTGTTCCCAAAATTACCGCTCTTAATCTAGACGTTTCGTTCTTAATATTTAGTTTCACAAATCGAATTTTAAAAGGGCAAAACTAAGAATAAAAAAAGTGAATTTTATAAAATTCCTAAAAATATGGCTAAAAAACAGAAAAGCTTCATGTAAAATACATGAAGCTTAACAATTTTTTAAAAATAAATATGTTTTATCTTTCAGCGATTGGTTTAAAACTTCTTTCAGTTTCACCAATATAAAGTTGTCTTGGTCTACCAATTGGTTCCTTACGTAAACGCATCTCTCTCCATTGTGCAATCCAACCAGGTAACCTACCAAGGGCAAACATTACAGTAAACATTTCAACTGGAATTCCCATAGCTCTATAAATGATTCCCGAATAGAAATCTACATTAGGATATAACCTTCTATCAATAAAATATTGATCGGTTAATGCTTCTTGTTCTAAACCTTTAGCTATATCTAATATAGGGTCTACAACGCCCAAATCACTTAGCACTTCATCTGCAGCTACCTTAATAATTCTTGCTCTAGGATCAAAGTTCTTGTAAACTCTATGTCCGAATCCCATTAAACGGAATGGATCTGATTTATCCTTAGCCTTAGCCATATATTTTTTGGTATCACCTCCATCAGCTTTAATAGCTTCTAGCATTTCCAATACAGCTTGGTTAGCTCCTCCATGCAATGGTCCCCAAAGCGCTGAGATACCAGCAGAAAGTGAAGCGAATAATCCGGCATGAGACGATCCTACTATTCTAACTGTTGACGTAGAACAGTTTTGCTCATGATCTGCATGTAAGATTAATAATTTATCTAAAGCATCCCTAACCACCTTATTCATTTCATAATCTTCAATAGGTTGTTCAAACATCATTTTCATCATGTTATCTACATACCCTAACTTCTTAGATCCATAATTAAGTGGTAAACCTTTCTTTTTACGCATTACCCAAGCCACAAGAACAGGGAACTGCCCTAATATTCTAACAATGGCATGATACATTTCTTCTTCTGAATCTACATTTACTGAAGAAGGGTGGAATGCAATTAATCCACTAGTTAAAGAAGATAAAACTCCCATTGGGTGAGCATTCTTTGGAAATGCATCTAGAATTCTATGAACATCCTCGTCAACAATTGAATTGTCCATAATATCATCATGGAACTTTGTTAATTGAGCAGCTGTTGGTAATTCTCCAAATATTAATAAATAAGCTACTTCTAAAAAGTCTGCTTTTTCCGCTAATTCTTCAATAGAATATCCTCTATATCTTAAAATACCTTTTTCTCCATCTAAAAAAGTAACCGCACTTTCACAAGACCCTGTGTTCTTGTATCCAGAATCTAGAGTAATGTAACCACCTGTAGCACCTCTAAGACTCTTAACATCTATTGCAATTTCTTTCTCTGATCCTTCTATTAAAGGAAACTCATATTTTTTACCTTCTATTTCTAAGGTTGCGGTTTTTGCCATAAGTTTACGTAATTTTATTTTGTTTAAGCGGAGCGCTAATTTACAAAATATATAAGGATTTTTAAAGCACTACAACCATTGGTTTACCAAATTGAAATATTGATAAAATTGATAGCAAAAAAAAGCGATTATTTAAAAATAATCGCTTTTTAAGTATTAAAAATAAAACTAAGTAATACTACTTAATTTTAAATGCTTTTTCTTTTGGAAAATAAGCCACATCGGCAAGCTCTTCTTCAATTCTTAATAATTGATTGTACTTAGCCATACGGTCAGATCTTGAAGCTGAACCAGTTTTAATTTGACCACAGTTTAAAGCAACCGCTAAATCTGCAATAGTATTATCTTCTGTCTCACCAGATCTGTGCGACATTACCGAAGTATAACCAGCATTTTTAGCCATATTTACCGCTGCAATAGTCTCAGTTAAAGATCCAATTTGATTTACCTTAATTAATATTGAGTTTGCAATACCATTCTCAATACCTCTAGATAAACGCTCTACGTTAGTTACGAATAAGTCATCACCTACCAACTGTACTTTATCACCAACTTTATCTGTTAAAGACTTCCATCCATCCCAATCGTTTTCATCCATACCATCTTCTATAGAAATGATTGGATATTTTTCACATAATTCAGCTAAGTAAGTAGCTTGTTCTTCTGATGTTCTTACCACACCTTTATCTCCTTCGAACTTAGTGTAATCGTATTTACCATCAACATAGAACTCGGCAGAAGCACAATCCAAAGCAATCATTATTTCGTCACCAAATTTGTAACCTGCATTTTCAACAGCTTTAGCAATAGTATCTAAAGCGTCTTCTGTACCACCTGCTAAGTTTGGCGCAAAACCACCTTCATCTCCTACAGCAGTACTTAAATCTCTATCGTGTAATACTTTCTTTAAATGGTGAAAAATCTCTGTACCCATTTGCATTGCATGTGTAAAAGTTTCAGCTTTTACAGGCATAATCATAAACTCTTGAAATGCAATTGGTGCGTCACTATGAGATCCTCCATTAATGATATTCATCATTGGTACTGGAAGTGTGTTAGCAGAAACACCTCCTACATAACGATATAATGGTAACCCTAATTCGGCTGCCGCTGCTTTAGCTACTGCTAAAGACACTCCTAAAATGGCATTAGCTCCTAATTTAGATTTGTTTGGTGTACCATCTAAATCAATCATTAATTGATCGATTAAGTTTTGTTCAAAAACAGAAACTCCTAAAAGCTCCTCAGCTATAACAGTATTTACATTTTCAACAGCTTTAGAAACACCTTTACCCATAAATTTATCTCCACCATCTCTTAGCTCTACCGCTTCGTGCTCTCCTGTTGAAGCTCCTGAAGGAACAGCAGCTCTACCTAAAACATTATTCTCTGTAACAACGTCTACCTCTACAGTTGGATTCCCTCTAGAATCTAGAATCTGTCTAGCATGAATATTAATAATTGAACTCATAACTTAGTTTATTTTTACTTTAATTTTATACTTCAAATTTAGTGTTAAATCTTCTCTTTTTTTAGATGTTTTTCAATAATCTATGAAATTGACACCTATAACGTTTTAGTAAAATATAAGCCTTAAAAAAACTAAATTTTAAAAGGCTTATAAGTAATTATTTCTTTTTGATATTCTCTACAAATTGATCGAACAAATAAGAGGAATCGTGTGGTCCAGGACTAGCCTCTGGGTGATACTGCACAGAAAATACATTTTTGTTTTTCATTGCTAATCCAGCAACTGTATCGTCATTTAAGTGCACATGTGTTATTTCCAAATCACCGTTGGCTTCTGCTTCTTCCCTATTTACAGCAAAACCATGATTTTGTGATGTAATTTCTCCTTTACCCGTTTTAAGATTCTTTACAGGATGATTAATCCCTCTATGCCCATTATGCATTTTGTATGTAGAAACACCATTTGCTATTGCAATAACTTGGTGACCTAAACAAATTCCAAATAATGGTAAATCTCTTTTAATGATTTCCTTGGCAACTGCTTGCGCCTCTACCAATGGTTCTGGATCTCCAGGTCCATTAGATAAGAAGTAACCGTCTGGATTGAAAGCCTCTAAATCCTCAAATTTAGAATCATACGGAAATACCTTAATATAAACATCTCTTTGTGCAATGTTTCTTAAAATGTTTTTCTTAATTCCAATATCTAGAGCAGACACCTTGTACGTAGCATTTTCATCTCCAAAATAATATGGTTCCTTAGTTGATACTTTTGAAGCTAATTCCAATCCTTCCATACTAGGTACATCAGCTAGTTGCTTTTTAAGGCCTTCTATATTATCAACCTCCGTACTAATAACAGCATTCATAGCTCCATTTTCTCTAATGTAGCTTACCAATGCTCTAGTATCTACATCAGAGATGGCTAATAAATTGTTCTTATCTAAAAAGTCTTCTAAAGATTCATCCGCTGCTGCACGAGAATAATCGTAACTAAAGTTTTTAACTATTAAACCAGCAATTTTAATAGAATCTGATTCTACTTCATCTGCATTAGTACCATAGTTACCAATGTGCGCATTTGTAGCCACCATTAATTGACCAAAATAGGAAGGGTCTGTAAATATTTCCTGGTAGCCAGTCATACCTGTATTAAAACACACTTCACCAAATGCAGTTCCTTGCTTGTTTCCTACTGCTTTTCCGTAAAAAATCGTGCCGTCTGCTAAAAGAACTACGGCATCTTGTTTTTTCTGATACTTCATTTATTTGCTATTATGTTAAGCGTTAGCCATTTTTATAGTCTTCTCGATTAATTTCGATGCTTAACTACTTAAATACTAACTCCACGGGTAACGCTTAAAAAAGTTTTACAAAAATTCAAAAAAAAAGGATAAACTAAAAATAGTTTATCCTTAATATATTAAATGCTTATTAACATTTATTCCTCTTCTTCGTTAGATGCTGTTTCAACTACAGGAGCAGCGGCTGGTTTACTACCACCTCTTCTACTTCTTCTTGTAGTTTTCTTCTTAGGCTTATCTGCGTTGTAAATTTCGTTGTAATCTACAAGCTCTATCATAGCCATATCAGCGTTATCACCTAAACGGTTTCCTAACTTAATGATTCTTGTGTAACCACCTGGTCTGTCACCAACTTTTACAGCAACATCTCTAAATAATTCAGTTACTGCATCCTTCTGTCTTAATTTAGCAAAAACAAGACGTCTGTTATGCGTTGTATCTTCTTTAGATTTAGTTACTAATGGCTCTACGAACTTCTTTAAAGCTTTTGCCTTAGCAACAGTAGTGTTAATACGTTTGTGCTCTATTAAAGAACAAGCCATATTAGCTAACATTGCCTTTCTGTGAGCAGTTTTTCTACCTAAATGGTTGATTTTTTTTCCGTGTCTCATGACATTTGTTTTATCATCTTGCTACCAAACCACACTACTGTGGGAGCAAAATATGATTAATAATTATGACTAAAATTAGTCTTTGTCTAATTTATATTTGCTTAAATCCATTCCGAAGTTTAAACCTTTAACGTTTACAAGCTCTTCTAGCTCAGTTAAAGACTTCTTACCGAAGTTTCTGAATTTCATTAAGTCATTTTTATTGAACGATACTAAGTCTCCTAAAGTATCTACTTCTGCAGCTTTTAAACAGTTAAGAGCACGAACAGATAAGTCCATATCAATTAACTTAGTTTTTAATAACTGACGCATGTGTAATGATTCCTCATCATATGTTTCAGTTTGTGCAATTTCATCAGCCTCTAATGTTATTCTCTCATCAGAGAATAACATGAAGTGGTGAATTAATGTTTTAGCACCTTCTGTTAAAGCATCCTGTGGCGTAATAGATCCATCTGTGATGATTTCAAAAACTAATTTTTCGTAGTCAGTCTTTTGTTCAACACGATAGTTTTCAATACTATACTTAACATTTTTAATTGGTGTATAAACAGAATCAGTAAAGATAGTTCCTACTGGTGCAGCAGCTTTTTTATTTTCTTCTGCAGGCACGTAACCTCTACCTTTTTCTATTGTAATTTCCATGTTAAGATTTACTTTAGGATCTAAGTTACAGATTACTAATTCTGTATTTAACACTTGGAATCCAGAAATAAACTTTTGGAAATCACCAGCTGTAATTCTTTCTTGTCCAGAAATAGAAATTGAAACAGATTCGTTATCTATATCATCAATCTGTCTTTTAAAACGAATTTGTTTTAAGTTAAGAATGATTTCTGTAACATCTTCTACGACACCAGCTATAGCTGAAAACTCATGATCTACACCTTCAATTCTAACTGAAGTGATAGCAAAACCTTCTAAAGAAGATAATAATACTCTTCTTAGTGCATTACCAACTGTTAATCCATAACCAGGTTCTAAAGGACGAAATTCGAATTTCCCTTCAAAATCTGTTGAATCAATCATGATTACTTTGTCGGGCTTCTGAAAATTAAATACTGCCATATGTTTGTTTCTTCGTTTTAATTGTTATTTAGTTGCGCGGTTTATAAGTTTGAAGAAGTACAAATAAACCCTTTGGCCAAATACCAATGTTGTTAATTTATTATTTAGAGTATAACTCGACGATGAATTGCTCGTTGATGTTCTCTGGAATTTGAATTCTTGCAGGAACTGATACATAAGTTCCTTCTTTAGTATCATTATTCCAAGTAATCCATTCGTATACATTTGATGAATTAGCTAAAGAATTTTGAATAACCTCTAAAGACTTAGATTTTTCTCTTACAGCTACAACATCTCCAGCTTTTAATTGGTACGAAGGAATATTTACTAAGTTACCATTAACTGTAATGTGTCTATGAGATACTAATTGTCTAGCACCACTTCTTGAAGGAGAAATTCCCATACGGTACACAACGTTATCTAATCTAGACTCACATAATTGTAAAAGCACTTCACCAGTAATTCCTTGTGCAGCTCTTGCTTTTTTAAATAAGCCTCTAAATTGACGCTCTAAAACACCGTAAGTGTATTTTGCTTTTTGCTTTTCTGCTAATTGGATAGCGTACTCAGATTTTTTACCACGTCTTCTGTTGTTTCCGTGTTGACCTGGAGGATAATTTCTTTTTTCGAAAGATTTATCTTCTCCGAAAATAGCTTCACCAAATTTTCTAGCTATTTTAGTTTTAGGACCAGTATATCTTGCCATTTCTAATTGTTTTTAAGAGGAGTTATGAATTAAGGTCTTAATCTTATCCTTCGATAACTCTGTTACCTCTTGTTGATACTTGTTATTTTATTTTTAAAAGTCTGCAAATATATGCAAAAAATTAATACCATCTGATTAACAGATGATATTAATTTTATATTCTAATAATCACAATAATAGGTGATTATACTCTTCTACGTTTTGGAGGTCTACATCCATTATGTGGTAATGGAGTAACATCAATAATTTCTGTTACCTCTATACCAGCATTGTGAATAGAACGAATAGCAGATTCTCTACCGTTTCCAGGACCTTTAACATAAACCTTTACCTTTTTCAATCCAGCTTCTTGAGCCACAGATGCAGCATCTTCAGCAGCTAATTGAGCAGCGTAAGGTGTGTTTTTCTTAGATCCTCTAAATCCCATCTTACCAGCAGAAGACCATGAAATAACATCTCCTTTTTTGTTGGTAAGTGAAATAATGATATTATTGAAAGAAGCAGTAACATGAGCTTCTCCAACAGACTCAACGATAACTTTACGTTTTTTAGTACTTGTCTTTGCCATGATTTATTATGCTTTTTTCTTGTTTGCTACAGTTTTTCTTCTTCCTTTTCTCGTTCTAGAGTTGTTCTTAGTACGCTGACCTCTTAATGGTAAACCAGCTCTGTGACGAATACCTCTTTGGCATCCTATATCCATTAAACGTTTAATGTTTAATTGAGTTTCAGAACGTAATTCACCTTCAATAGTATAAGCTCCAATAGCTTCACGAATACCACTGATTTGGTCGTCATTCCAATCTTGAACTTTTATGTTCTCATCAACTTTAGCTGTTGCTAAAATTTCTTGAGCTCTACTTTTACCTACTCCGTAGATATAAGTTAAAGAGATTACTCCTCTTTTGTTTTTAGGTATGTCTACACCTGCAATTCTTGCCATATTGTTTTTAGTTTCTAGTTGTTAGCTTTTAGTTGTTAGAATCCTAAACCTTTCGATTTCGAACAGATTCATCTAACGTCTAAAAAACTAATGACTCTTTTTTAACCTTGTCTTTGTTTAAACCTAGGATTCTTTTTGTTAATTACATAAAGTCTCCCTTTTCTACGCACTATTTTACAATCTGCGCTTCTTTTTTTAACTGATGCTCTTACTTTCATCTTGTTAGTATCTATAAGTTATACGAGCCTTAGTTAAATCGTAAGGACTCATTTCTAATTTTACTTTATCTCCTGGTAACAATTTAATGTAGTGCATACGCATTTTTCCAGAAATATGAGCAGTCACAATGTGACCATTTTCTAACTCAACACGAAACATAGCATTAGATAATGCTTCTATGATTGTTCCGTCTTGTTCTATTGCTGCTTGTTTTGCCATAGTATATATATTAAGCGCTAGCTTTTCTATTTTTACCCGTTTTCATCAAGCCATCATAATGTCTATTTAACAAGTATGAATTTACTTGTTGCATAGTATCAATTGCAACTCCTACCATAATTAGTAATGATGTTCCTCCAAAAAATAATGCCCAACCTGATTGTACATCCATCAACTTAACTATAAATGCTGGGAAAACAGCAATAAGAGCTAAGAACACAGAACCTGGCAATGTAATTTGAGACATTATTTTATCTAAATACTCACCTGTTTCAGAACCTGGACGAATACCAGGAATAAATCCTCCACTACGTTTTAAATCGTCCGCCATTTTGTTCGTTGGTACAGTAATAGCTGTATAGAAATACGTAAATATTATAATCAATAAAGCGAATACTAAATTGTACCAAAAACCGAATATTGAACCAGGACCAAAATTAGTTTGTAACCAAGCACCAACTACTGTCTCTTTCATAACAGAAGAGCCTCCTACCAATCCTGGAACAAACATAATTGCTTGTGCGAAGATAATTGGCATTACCCCAGAAGCGTTAAGCTTTAAAGGAATGTATTGTCTAGATCCACCAGCAGCAGCTTTTTCATAACCACCAGAAGCAGTTCTTCTTGCGTATTGTACTTGTATTTTTCTAACACCCATTACTAACATAATAGACGCTAAAATAATTACGAACCATATTACTAATTCAAAAAGAATCAACATTACATTATTACCATCCATTCTAGTTACAGCATTTTGTACAAATGCTTGAGGTAATGTAGCAATAATACCCACCATAATTAATAGAGAGATACCATTACCAATACCTTTATCAGTAATTTTCTCACCTAACCACATCGCAAAGATACATCCAGTAACTAAGATACTTATAGATGAAAAATAGAATAAAGGCCCTGTACCTAGCAAGAATGCCGTTGTTGGTACTCCTAAACTTGGTAAACTAGCTAAATAAGCAGGCGATTGGAATAAACAAATAGCAATTGTTAACCAACGTGTTATTTGTGTTATCTTCTTTTGCCCACTAGCACCTTCTTTTTGAAGCTTTTGCAAATAAGGTATTGCAATACCCATTAATTGTACAACAATAGAAGCAGAAATGTATGGCATAATACCTAATGCAAAAACAGATGCTTTAGCTAAAGCCCCACCTGTAAAAGCATTTAATAAACCACCTAAACCACCACTTAAGTTGTTAGATAGTCCTGTTAATTGGGCCGCATCAATACCTGGTAAGGTAACTTGAGCACCAAAACGATAAACTAATAACAGACCAAGTGTTACCACTATTCTGTTTCTTAGTTCTTCAATTTTCCAAACATTCTTTATTGATTCTATAAACTTCATACTTTTAATAAGGTCTTATAATGTTACAGCTTCTCCTCCAGCAGCTTCGATAGCAGCTTTTGCTGATGCAGTAAACTTATGTGCTGATACTTTTAATTTAGCTTTTAATTCTCCTCTACCTAAAATTTTAACTAGATCATTTTTACCAGCTAATCTGTTAGATAAAATTACTTCTAAATCTACAGTATCTTTGATTTTCTTATCATCAACTAACTGTTGTAAAGTATCTAAGTTGATTCCTTGATACTCAACACGGTTTATATTCTTAAAACCAAATTTAGGAACACGTCTTTGAAGCGGCATTTGACCACCTTCAAATCCTAATTTCTTAGAGTATCCAGAACGCGACTTAGCTCCTTTGTGACCACGTGTAGCAGTACCACCTTTTCCAGAACCTTGTCCTCTACCAACTCTTTTCCCTTGGTTTTTTACTGAACCTTGTGCAGGTTTTAAATTACTTAAATTCATTTTCAGTATTGTATTATTTAAGCTTCTTCAACAGAAACTAAATGTGAAACTTTAGCAATCATTCCAAGAATATTTGGTGTTGCTTCGTGTTCTTTAACTTGTCCAATCCTTTTAAGACCTAGAGCTTCTAAAGTTCTTTTTTGTCTTTGCGTACGATTGATAGCGCTTTTAACCTTTGTTACTTTAATTTTTCCCATGATTGATCTAAAATTAAGCGTTAAAAACTTTTTCAAGTGAAATACCTCTATCCTTAGCAATAGTGTTAGCATCTCTTAATTGTAATAAAGCATCAAAAGTTGCTTTTACTACGTTATGAGGGTTAGAAGAACCTTGAGATTTTGATAATACATCATGTACACCAACAGCCTCTAAAACAGTTCTTACAGCACCACCTGCAATTACACCGGTACCAGGAGCAGCTGGAATAATGTTTACTCTAGCTCCACCGTATTTTCCTTTTTGCTCATGTGGTAATGTTCCTTTTCTAATTGGAATACGAACAAGGTTTTTCTTTGCATCTTCTACTGCTTTTGCAATTGCACTAGCAACATCTTTAGATTTACCTAAACCTTGACCAACAACTCCAGCTTCATCACCAACCACAACAATTGCTGAGAAACCAAAAGCTCTACCACCTTTAGTTACTTTAGTAACTCTTTGCACACCAACTAAACGATCTTTAAGATCTAATCCACCTGGCTTTACTAATTCTGCGCTTTTATAATTTTGATACATAATTTCTTAAAATTTTAATCCAGCTTCTCTAGCACCTTCAGCTAATGATTTAACTCTACCGTGATATAAATATCCTCCTCTATCAAAAGCAATAGTCTCAATTCCAGCTTTAATTGCTTTTTCAGCAACCGCTTTACCTACTAATTTAGCAGCTTCAGACTTGTTTACTTTTGCAGTATCAATATCTTTATCTCTAGAAGATGCAGCGCTAATAGTTTTACCAGAAACGTCATCTATAATTTGAGCGTAAATTTCTTTATTACTTCTAAAAACAGTTAATCTTGGTCTAGCTTCTGTTCCAGAAACCACTTTACGAATTCTGTTTTTAATTCTTTGTCTTCTTTGTTCTTTTGTCAATGCCATAACTTAATTATTAAGCTGATTTACCTGCTTTTCTTCTAATTTCTTCACCAACAAACTTGATACCTTTACCTTTGTAAGGCTCTGGTTTTCTGAAACCACGAATCTTTGCAGCTACTTGACCTACAAGTTGTTTATCATGAGAAGTTAACTTTACGATTGGGTTTTTACCTTTTTCACTAATAGTTTCAACCTTAACTTCAGGAGCTAAGTTTAAAATGATATTATGTGAAAAACCTAAAGCTAAATCAAGTTTTTGACCTTGATTACTTGCTCTATAACCAACACCAACAAGTTCTAATTCTTTAGTGAATCCTTTAGAAACACCTTCAATCATATTATTGATTAAAGCCCTGTAAAGACCATGCTTAGCCTTATGAGCTTTAGCTTCAGAAGAACGAGAAACAGCAACGTTTCCATCTTCAACTTTAATATCAACAGTATCGAACTCTTGTGTTAACTCTCCTAATTTACCTTTTACAGTAATTACGTTATCTTTTACTTCTACAGTAACTCCATCTGGAATTGCAACTGGACTATTTCCTACTCTACTCATTTCTTTCTTCCTTTAGATATTAGTAAACGTAACATAATACTTCTCCACCTACATTATCTCTCTTGGCTTGCTTACCAGTCATTACTCCGTGAGAAGTAGAAACAATAGCAATACCAAGACCGTTAAGAATTCTAGGTAGTTCTTTAGCACCAGCATACTTACGTAAACCTGGTTTACTTATTCTTTGAATCTTCTTAATTACAGGTTCCTTAGTTTCGCTATTGTATTTAAGAGCGATTTTAATTGTACCTTGAGTAGTAGAATCATCAAATTTATAACTTAAAATATATCCTTGTTCGAATAATATCTTAGTTATGTCTTTCTTTAAATTAGAAGCAGGAATCTCTACCACTCTGTGGTTAGCACGCACTGCATTTCTAATTCTTGTCAAATAATCCGCAATTGGATCTGTGTACATAATTAATTGATTTGTGATTTTGGTTTTCGATGTTGGTTACCGAACCTTAAATCTGATTATTTAAATAATATTACCAACTAGCTTTTTTAACACCAGGAATAAGACCTTGATTAGCCATTTCTCTAAACGTTACACGAGAAATTCCAAATTGTCTCATGTATCCTTTAGGTCTTCCTGTTAATTTACATCTATTATGCATACGAATAGGGGAAGCATTTTTTGGTAACTTCTGTAATGCTTCATAATCTCCAGCTTCTTTTAAAGCTTTACGTTTAGCTGCATATTTAGCTACTGTCTTTGCTCTCTTTACCTCACGGGCTTTCATTGATTCTTTAGCCATATCTTAATTCTTTTTAAAAGGTAACCCTAGTTCAGTTAATAATGATTTTGCTTCTTTATCTGTATCTGCAGAAGTTACAAATGTAATATCCATACCAGAAATTTTATTCACTTTATCAATGTTTATTTCTGGGAAGATAATTTGCTCAGTAACACCTAAGTTATAATTACCTCTACCATCAAATCCAGTAGCTTTAATTCCGTTAAAATCTCTAACACGAGGTAACGCAGAAGTTACTAATCTATCTAAGAACTCATACATTCTTTCGCCACGTAAAGTAACTTTAGCCCCAATTGGCATTCCTTTACGTAATTTAAAAGAAGCAACGTCCTTTTTAGATAATGTAGCTATAGCCTTTTGCCCTGAAATAGTAGTTAACTCTTCAACAGCGTAGTCAATTAACTTCTTATCTGCAACAGCTGCTCCAACACCTTTAGATATTACTATCTTTTTTAGTTTTGGAACTTGCATTACATTATTGTATCCAAATTCTTCTGTAAGAGCTGCAATTACTCTGCTTTTATACTCTTCTTTTAGTCTTGGTGAATATGCCATAACTATATTACTTCATTAGATTTTACTGAAAATCTCACTTTCTTATCGCCTTCCATTCTATAACCTACTCTAGTTGTTTCTCCATTAGAAGTTAACAATGATAAGTTTGAAATGTGTATTGGCGCTTCTTTCTCTACAATTCCACCTTGAGGGTTTTGTGCACTTGGTTTAGTATGTTTCTTAACCATATTTACACCTTCAACAATGGCTTTGTTCTTATCTATAAATACCTTTTGTACTTTACCTTCAGATCCTTTGTGATCTCCAGCAATAACTTTTACGGTATCTCCTGATTTTATTTTAAGCTTTGTCATCTTAATAATGTATTAAAGCACCTCTGGCGCTAATGATACAATCTTCATGAATTGTTTATCACGAAGTTCTCTTGCAACAGGACCAAATACACGCGTACCTCTCATTTCACCTTGTGGGTTTAATAAAACACATGCGTTATCATCAAATCTAATATAAGATCCATCTGGTCTTCTTACTTCCTTTATAGTACGAACAACAACAGCCGTAGAAACAGCTTTCTTTTTAACGTTTCCGTTAGGAGTAGCGTCCTTTACAGACACAACTACTTTATCTCCAACAGAAGCATATCTTCTTTTTGTTCCACCTAGAACACGGATTACTAAAACTTCTTTAGCACCAGTGTTATCAGCTACTTTTAATCTTGATTCTTGTTGTACCATAATTACTTAGCTCTTTCAATTATTTCAACTAATCTCCAACACTTAGATTTACTTAAGGGTCTAGTTTCCATGATCCTTACAGTATCTCCTTCGTTGCAGTCATTTTTCTCGTCGTGTGCAACGTACTTCTTCGTTTTTAAAACGAATTTTCCATACATAGGGTGTTTTACTTTTTTCACCTCAGAAACCACAATAGATTTCTGCATTTTGTTACTTGTAACAACTCCTATACGTTCTTTTCTTAAATTTCTTGTTTCCATCTTTCAGCAGAATTATTGTAAGTCTCTTTTAGTTAACTCTGTAGCAATTCTAGCCACTGTACGTCTTACTGAACGTAACTGAATTGGATTCTCTAAAGGAGATATTGCATGAGCCAATTTTAGGTCTGAATAACTTTTTTTAGTCTCACTAAGTTTCTCTTGTAACTCAGCTGTAGATAATTCTTTAATTTCTGATTGTTTCATAATCTTAAATTATTATGCTTCGTAATCGCGAGCAATTAAAAACTTAGTTTTTACTGGTAATTTTTGAGCTGCTAAACGTAATGCTTCTTTAGCTATTTCTAAAGGTACACCACCAACTTCAAATAATACACGTCCTGGTTTTACAACAGCTACATATAACTCTACGCCACCTTTACCTTTACCCATACGTACTTCTAAAGGTTTCTTTGTAATAGGCTTGTCTGGAAAAATTTTAATCCATAACTGACCTTCCCTTTTCATGTAACGAGTAGCAGCAATACGAGCAGCTTCTATTTGACGAGCTGTTATAAATGTTGCATCTATAGCTTTTATTCCAAAAGTACCGTTAGAAAGTTGGTGTCCTCTTTGAGAAAGACCTTTCATACGTCCCTTCTGTTGCTTGCGAAATTTTGTTCTTTTAGGCTGTAACATGTTTCTTTACTTTAAAAAATTACTTTCTACGACGTTGGTTTTTGTTTCCACGTCCTCCACCTTTTCCTTGCTTCTTAGATAATCCAACAAGCGGAGAAAGCTCTCTTTTACCATATACTTCACCTTTCATGATCCATACTTTAACACCTAATCTACCGTAAGTAGTATGTGCTTCAACTAAAGCATAGTCAATATCGGCTCTAAAAGTTGATAAAGGAATACGTCCTTCTTTATAGTGCTCAGAACGCGCCATTTCAGCACCGTTTAAACGACCACTAATTTGAATTTTGATTCCCTCAGCATTCATACGCATAGTAGCAGCGATAGCCATTTTGATTGCACGACGGTAAGAAATTCTATTTTCTATTTGTCTAGCAATACTTGATGCTACTAAAAACGCATCTAGTTCAGGTCTTTTAATTTCAAAGATGTTAATCTGAACTTCTTTTCCAGTAATTTTCTTAAGCTCTTCTTTTAACTTGTCTACCTCTTGCCCACCTTTACCGATAATAATACCAGGTCTAGCAGTAGTGATAGTAACGGTTACAAGTTTAAGAGTTCTCTCAATAATTACTCTACTTACACTAGCTTTAGATAAACGCGCGTGAACGTATTTTCTAATCTTATCGTCTTCGGCAAGTTTGTCACCATAATCGTTTCCTCCGTACCAGTTAGATTCCCATCCTCTGATAATTCCTAAGCGATTTCCGATTGGATTTGTTTTTTGTCCCATACTCTTATTAAGCTTGTGTGTTATTGTTAGCTCCTACCACTAATGTAACGTGGTTAGAACGTTTTCTAATTCTGTGTGCACGACCTTG
>NZ_VSDQ01000661.1:0-179 GCF_008085455.1 Seonamhaeicola marinus
AGTTGTTGGCGTTAAAACATCTTTAGGTGTTGAAATTAAAGCTAAATCTGTGGTGCTTACCAATGGTACTTTTTTAAACGGTTTAATTCATATTGGCGATAAAAGTTTTGGTGGTGGTAGAGCAGGAGAAAAAGCTGCCACCGGCATAACAGAACAGTTAGTGGATATAGGTTTTGATT
>NZ_VSDQ01000661.1:202-781 GCF_008085455.1 Seonamhaeicola marinus
TACAAAACCATTAACCAATCAACGTTCTTGCCATATGTCTTATACAAGTCCGTTGGTGCATGATTTGCTTCGTGAAGGGTTTGATAGATCTCCAATGTTTAACGGTAGAATTAAAAGTTTAGGACCACGTTATTGTCCATCAATTGAAGATAAAATAAATCGATTCGCAGATAAAGACCGTCATCAATTATTTGTTGAACCCGAAGGTTGGAATACAGTTGAATATTATATAAACGGTTTCTCAACTTCATTACCTGAGGATGTTCAATTTAAAGCATTACGTTCTGTTGCTGGATTTGAAAATGTGAAATTCTTCAGGCCAGGTTATGCTATAGAATATGATTATTTTCCGCCAACACAGTTAAAACATACCTTAGAGACTAAGCTGGTAAATGGCTTGTATTTTGCTGGTCAAATTAATGGAACAACGGGTTATGAAGAGGCTGCTTCTCAAGGTTTAATGGCAGGTATAAATGCAAGTTTAAAAGTACAAGAGCGTGATGCGTTTACGTTGAAACGCGATGAAGCTTATATAGGTGTATTAATAGATGATTTAATAACAAAAGGAACTGAAGAGCC
>NZ_VSDQ01000281.1:0-444 GCF_008085455.1 Seonamhaeicola marinus
TGAAAGTTGTTGAAGAAGCGGGTGATTCTACCAACCTAAAAGCAGGTCAAATAGTAACACCACGCCAATTAAGAGATGAAAATTCAATTTTAAGAAGAGAAGACAAACAACTTGTAGTGGCAAGAGATGCACAACCTGCAACGGCAACGCCAATATTACAAGGTATTACAAGAGCTTCGCTTCAAACTAAATCATTCATTTCTGCAGCATCGTTCCAAGAAACTACGAAAGTACTTAACGAAGCAGCTGTAGCTGGTAAAGTTGATACTTTAGAAGGCTTAAAAGAAAATGTAATTGTTGGTCATAGAATACCAGCAGGTACAGGTATGAGACGCTATTCTAACATCATTGTAGGATCAAAAGAAGAATTTGATGAAATGATGCAAGTAAAGCAAGAGCTTAACTATAACTAATAATTGTAATTCCTGCGAAAGTGGGAGTACA
>NZ_VSDQ01000458.1:0-180 GCF_008085455.1 Seonamhaeicola marinus
TTCAATGACATCAGTAATAACAACAGGTGGTATTAGAGGAAATAAAAATAGTGTAGGCAAGTTTCAACCTAGAAGTTTTAATATGGGTATTTCAAAACAAGCTTTTCAAGCATCAAATGGTTTTGGGCGTATTCACCCTGGTGAAGATCCAGACTTATCAATTCGCCTCTGGAATTTAGG
>NZ_VSDQ01000458.1:274-676 GCF_008085455.1 Seonamhaeicola marinus
TTTGGTATGGTAAGGCCTATTTTAAATACGTGGCATCCTTCAACAAAAAAAATAACATATTGGTTTCCTACTATATTTTGCTTAGGGTTTTTAATAGCATTATTGTTAGTTTTATTCAATTTTAATAACTTGTTGTTTGCATACGCATTGTACTTTGTATTGGCCTTTTTTGTAGCATTAGCTACTACAAAAAACTTAGAGGTTTCGGTGTTAGCAATACCAGCTATTTGCGTACAATTTTTTGGTTATGGTTATGGATTTTTAAAATCTACATGGGCCGTTGGTGTGCTAAAAAAACAACCTGAAGCCCGTTTCCCTAAGTTGTTTTTTAAAAAATAATAGCACCTTTAATATTGGCATTATCTTATTAAAATGATAGGTAAAATAAAATCTAAAATAGCA
>NZ_VSDQ01000163.1:0-40252 GCF_008085455.1 Seonamhaeicola marinus
GTAACAACTGTCCACTTTATAAATTTCCTTATAGAAGATCCCGAAACAAGTTCAGGATAAGCGATTCACACTCTTTTTGAAGTATCAAAAAGTGGTTCTCTGCCCTTTGACTCTGAATAGGATAAACGTCTTTATTTCGTGTAACAACTGTCCACTTTATAAATTTCCTTATAGAAGATCCTGAAACAAGTTCAGGATAAGCGATTCACACACTTTTTGAAGTATCAAAAAGTGGTTCTCTGCTTACATATTTCGTCTATACTGTCCTCCTACTTCAAATAAGGCTTTTGTAATCTGACCTAAAGAGCAAACTTTACAAACCTCCATTAACTCATTAAAAATGTTTTCATTTTTGATTGCTGCAGCTTGCAGGTTTTTTAATAATACTTCAGTATCATTTGATGCATGAAGATTTTCTAAAGTTTTAATTTGATGTTGCTTTTCCTCTTCAGTGGCTCTAATAACTTCAGCAGGTAATACCGTTGGTGAACCTTTACTACTTAAGAATGTATTCACTCCTATTATTGGAAATTTACCGTTATGCTTTAGGGTTTCATAATATAGACTTTCTTCTTGTATTTTACTTCGCTGATACATGGTTTCCATAGCTCCTAATACACCACCTCTCTCTGTTATTCTATCAAACTCTTGTAATACGGCTTCTTCTACCAAATCCGTTAACTCTTCAATTATAAAGGCTCCTTGCGTTGGGTTCTCATTTTTAGCTAAGCCCAACTCCTTGTTTATAATTAATTGAATGGCCATAGCTCTACGCACAGATTCTTCAGTTGGCGTAGTAATAGCTTCATCATAGGCATTGGTATGTAATGAGTTGCAGTTATCATAGATGGCATAAAGCGCTTGTAATGTGGTTCTAATATCATTGAAATCAATCTCCTGCGCATGTAAACTTCTCCCTGAAGTTTGAATGTGATATTTTAACATCTGAGCGCGTTTATTGGCGCCGTATTTATCTTTCATTGCTTTTGCCCAAATGCGTCTTGCCACACGACCAATTACGGCATATTCTGGATCTAAACCGTTTGAGAAAAAGAAAGATAGGTTTGGACCAAATTTGTTGATATCCATACCTCTACTTAAATAATACTCCACATAAGTAAATCCGTTAGACAAGGTTAAAGCCAACTGTGTTATAGGGTTTGCTCCGGCCTCAGCGATATGATACCCTGAGATAGAAACCGAATAGAAATTCCTAACATTATTCTCAATGAAATACTCTTGTACATCTCCCATTAGCCTAAGCGCAAATTCAGTCGAAAAAATACAAGTGTTTTGGGCTTGGTCTTCTTTTAAAATATCTGCTTGTACAGTACCACGAACCTGTGCAATGGTATCTCTTTTTATGCTTTTATAAACATCTTTGGGCAGCACTTGGTCTCCCGTTACTCCCAACAACATTAAACCTAAACCATCATTACCTTCTGGTAAATCACCATTGTATTTTGGTCTTTCTTTACCTTTATAAATGTTCTTTATTTTAGCTTCAACTTCAGCTTCAAGCTTATTTTCTTTAATATAAACTTCACACTGTTGGTCTACGGCGGCATTCATAAAAAACCCTAACAACATTGGCGCAGGTCCATTAATAGTCATACTAACCGAGGTTTTAACATCTGCTAAATTGAAACCAGAATATAGCTTTTTGGCATCATCTAAACAGCAAATACTAACCCCTGCATTTCCTATTTTCCCATAAATATCTGGTCTATGATCTGGATCATTTCCATAAAGTGTTACACTATCAAATGCTGTAGATAATCGTTTTGCAGGCATTCCTTGGCTCACATAATGAAATCTTCTATTCGTGCGTTCTGGTCCGCCTTCTCCTGCAAACATTCTAGCCGGATCTTCTCCAACTCTTTTAAATGGATACAACCCTGATGTATATGGAAATTCTCCTGGTACATTTTCTTGTAATGACCAACGAAGTACATCTCCCCAGGCACTATATTTAGGTAATGCTACTTTCGGGATTTGAATATGAGATAAGGATTCTGAATGTGTTTCAATCTTTACTTCTTTATCTCTTACTTTAAATGAATAAATTGGTGCCTTATAGGTCTTAACTTTAGAATCCCAATTAGTTATAAGCTCCCAATTATGAGCATCTAAGTTCATTTTTACGCGGTCAAACTCTTTAAATAAAAGCTGTAGAAGTTGGGTGTTCTCGTCAGTCGTTTCTCCTTCTTTAGGAATACTATTTATTTTGTTATTATGAACTTGATTCAGAATCTCATCTGTATTTAACCCTACTTGATTAAACAGTGAAGCATTTTCATTAGAAATCTCCCCTACCGAACAAATGGTTTTGTAAATACCATATAACCTTTGAGCAATATCAACCTGATCATTTACCCTTTTATCATACCCTCTATTATTATCCGCAATTTCAGAAAGGTACCTAGTTCTTGATGGAGGTATAATAAAAATCTTTTCACTTAAATTATATGAAAGTTTAAATGACGATTTTAAATCGACACCCGTCTTCTCAACCAAAGCATCAATAACCTTTCTATACAGGGTATTCATCCCTGGGTCGTTAAACTGAGAGGCTATTGTACCATACACTGGTAGCTCATCTTCTTCTGCGTCCCATAAATTATGATTCCGTACGTATTGTTTTTTAACATCGCGTAAAGCATCTAAAGCACCACGTTTATCAAACTTGTTTACAGCTACTATTTCTGCAAAATCAAGCATATCAATTTTTTCTAGCTGAGTTGCCGCACCAAATTCTGGAGTCATAACATACATTGGTAAATCACAATGCTCTACAATTTCAGATCCAGATTGCCCTATACCAGAGGTTTCTAAAATAATTAAATCGAAATTAGAAGCCTTTAAGACCTGAATAGCCTCGTCAATATGTTTTGACAGCGATAAATTTGACTGACGTGTAGCCAAACTGCGCATATACACTCTAGAATTATTGATAGAATTCATTCTTATTCTATCCCCTAAAAGAGCACCCCCAGTTTTTCTTTTTGAGGGGTCTACTGAAATTATACCAATCGTTTTTTCCGGGAAATCAATCAAAAAGCGTCTTACCAATTCATCTACCAAAGATGATTTACCAGCACCTCCTGTTCCGGTAATTCCTAAAACCGGTGTATTAGATGCTTTAGATGTAATGGTTTCCAACACGTTGCTTGAAACTTCAGGGAAGTTTTCAATTGAAGAAATTATGCGAGCTATTGCACCATGATTCTGTTCCTTTAACAAATCAACCTCATTAGTTAATGCATCGCCTATAGCAAAGTCTGATGTTTTTACCAAATCATTAATCATTCCCTGTAATCCCATTTCTCTACCATCATCTGGAGAATAGATTCTAGAAATACCATAAGCCATTAAATCCTTAATCTCATCAGGAAGGATAACACCGCCACCACCGCCAAAAATTTTGATATGGCCAGCACCTTTTTCCTTTAATAAATCAAACATATATTTGAAGTACTCATTGTGCCCTCCTTGGTAAGATGTCATACAAATAGCATTTACATCTTCTTGAATAGCTGTATTAACAACTTCTTCTACACTCCTATCATGTCCCAAATGAATAACTTCAACACCTGTAGCCTGAATAATTCTTCTCATGATGTTTATAGACGCATCATGACCATCAAACAAAGATGCGGCGGTTACAACTCTAATATTATGATTGGGTTTATATGGATTTACTTGATTCATTTTAAAAAAAATACCGATTTTAGGCTTGCAATTTAAAAAATATTCAAAAAAAACTAAAATTTATGAATTATTTTCAAAAAAGCACTAAGAGTTAGTTCAACTAATTTTTTGCCTTAATTTTACCTGCGGAAAATTTAAAGCCCTATGAATAAGATAACTATTTTAATTCACTGCAACGACAAACCTAATATTATTGCCTCTGTTACAAATTTTATTGCTCATCAAAATGGTAACATTGTATATATAGATCAGCATGTTGATAGAGAACAGAACATCTTTTTTATGAGATTGGAAAGTGAATTTCATTCAGAATCTTTTTCAACTGCAGCCTTTAAAGATGCATTTAAAGGGGTTTTGGCGGACAAATACGAAATGAAATGGCGTATTTATTCATCTGAAGTTAAACCTAAAATGGCTTTATTTATTTCTAAATATGACCATTGTTTATATGATTTACTAGGACGCTTTAACTCTGGAGAATTAAATTTAGAAATTCCTTTTATTATCAGTAACCATAATGACTTAAAACCTATTGCTGATAATTTTAATATTCCTTTTTACCATATTCCTGTTACAAAGGATACTAAAGCTGCTGCTGAAGACGCGCAATTAAAACTATTAGAAGAACACGGCATAGATTTTATTGTTTTGGCTAGATATATGCAAATAGTATCTCCAAAGCTAATTGATAAGTATCCCAATAAGATCATAAACATTCACCACTCTTTCTTACCGGCATTTGTAGGTGCTAAACCTTACCACTCCGCTTACAAACGCGGTGTAAAGATTATTGGAGCCACCAGTCATTATGTTACAGAGGAGCTTGATGCAGGTCCTATAATTGAACAAGATGTTGCTCGAGTAACCCATGCCCATTCAATTCCTGACCTAATTGCCAAAGGTAGAGATTTAGAAAAAATTGTCTTGGCTAATGCTGTTAAACTCCATGCTGACAGAAAGGTAATGGTCTATAATAACAAAACTGTCATCTTCTCTTAACAAGAATTTACCTATATACAGATATTAGTCTACTTTCATAAAATTAATGTGACTTATCATTTTTGTCGGTGTCCTACTGACAGAAATTTATAACCATTAACTAAAATTTAATTTTATGAAAACAAATTTAGTACTTAGTCTTATCTGTGTTTTAGGTTTTAGCCTATTCTCTCAAGCACAGAGTTTACCTAGCAACCCAGAACCTGGGAAATGTTATGTAAAATGTATTACCAAAGATGAATTTAAAACAGTGGAAGAAACTATTGAAGTTTACCCGGCTTATACTAAGCTAGAGGTTGTTCCTGCAACTTACCGTACTGTTGAGGAAAAAGTATTAGTAAAAGAAGCTAGCAAAAAGTTAGTTTACGTACCTGCTGTTTATGAAACTATTGAAGTTCCTTACGTAAAAAGAGAAGGAAGAACAGACATTAGTATTAACCCTGCTTCTTTTGGAAAAGATTCAAGAACGTTTGAAACGTATCCTAAAACCTCTGGTTGGGAATACAAAGAAACTGTTTGTAGTTCTCCAAACAAAGAAGATTGTGTTGTTGCATGTTTTGTTGAGTATCCAGCTCAATTTACTGATGTTAGCTATACTACTTTAGCTAAAGATGCTACAACTAGCAACATCCCAGTAAATAAAGTAGATGCTACTTACAAAAAACGTGTGGTAAAAACGCCTGCAAGAATGGATGAAGTTACTATTCCAGCAGAGTATACTACAATTAAAAGATCTGTAGTAGATGCACCTGCCTCTACTAGAAAAGTAACAGTCCCTGCTAAAACTAAAACCGTTACTAGAACAGTATTGGCTAAAAAAGGAGGTATTACTACTTAGGAAGAAGTTGATTGTGGTTTATTAGATGCCAACGTTTTACCAATTTTTTATGAGCTAGGTAGCGCAAGAATTACTCCAGCTTCTAAAAAGACAATTGATAACACATTATTACCTTTACTAAATAGTAAACCTGTAAGCATAGAGTTAATGTCTCACACAGACTCTAGAGGTAATGATGATTTCAACATGTCTTTATCTCAACAAAGAGCTAACTCTGTTGTTAATTACTTAGTTTCTAAAGGAATTTCAAGAAGCAGATTAATTGCTAAAGGATACGGAGAAACAAGATTAGTAAATAGATGTTCTAATGGTGTTGATTGCTCTGAGACTGAACACAAGAAAAACAGACGTACTGAATTTAGAGTTATTAGTAACTAGAAGATATTAGATCCCTCAAATCACAAAAAAAGCACCTTTTTAAGGTGCTTTTTTTGTGATGTTATAACTAATTAATTCGCTTTTTTCTTTCTGAAGCCTTATGCCATAATTATCATTTAAACTAGATACCATTAGATCATAATACTTAAAGTGAATATCCCAATCGTGTAATTTATAATAGTCATCAACATTCTTTAAAACAACAGGTGTTTCAAGTGCTTTTCCTAGGAGATAACTGATATCCTTTACCGAAAGGTTGTCTGCTTTAATATCTGCTGTCCCAATTAAATATCGCGTTGGGTTATCTGTCCAATCAATTTGAAATGTATCCCATAAGGTGGCGCTACTGAAATCCAAAACATAAACTTCTCCCAAAGACTTTTTAGTTTTATTCTTTAGCTTCAATTTCCTTACAATGGTATCAGACATATTTCTGAAACCTCTAGAATTCTTTTTAAAATATAGGCTGTAAAATTTATTATCTTCTTCTTTAACTTTAACTTGATTAGAATTTACCTTCCAACCATAGGCCAAAATCTCATTTAATCGTCCTTTAATTTCCACATAATCTCCTTCATTTTCTATTTGCAAACCATCATTTTCAACATTAACAATTTCCTTAAACTCAAAAGCCTTCTCTGGCGTGTATTGTTCCTCATTTACAATCTCATATTTTAAAACCTCAAAAAAGGCACTATAATCTGAACGTGTTTTATATTTTCTTAAATAATTATTTATGTCATGAGATTTTAAATCCGCAGGATGTCCTTCCCAAATTTTTGCACCATTGGCATTTAATAAAACACCATATGGCAAGCTATGCACCTTATACTTTTTAAAAGTTTCACCTTCATTATCAATTGCGGCCGTAAGCTTTAAATCATGTTTCTTTAAAAACGCTTTAACCAAATCTGGGTTTTCTTGAGAGAGTGAGACAATATGTAAATCATTTGGGTATTCACTTTGTAAAACTGTTAAGTATTTTGAAGCACTAATACATGGGCCACACCATGTTGCCCAAAAATCTATGAAATATAATGAAACTGACTCTTGACTCGCACTTTTAGACATTTGTATTTGTTCCGAAAGTTTTATTTGAGAGAACCCTATCAATGAACAAAATGCCAAAATAAGTGAAGTTATTAGTTTTCTATTTTTCATGTTGGATTAATTTCTTTTGATACAATTATAACAAATATCATGCTAAGTGTAGTCCTCTATCATTGAAATATATCTAAATGTGACCAATAAAAATTTACTGTGTCTTAATAAATACAAAGCGTTTAGAAAACATATAAAACGATGGTTTTTTTTGAAGTAAGACATCGTCTCCCTAAGGCATCATTCTCTCAGATGCCTTTTTAATTTTATAATTTTTTAAATTTACATCATAAAATATAAACCCATGACAAAAAAACTATTTGCCCTATTTTTTATTCTTAACCTTACTTCATGTGCGGAATTGCAACAGGTGGTTAATCAACTTCCTCAAACAGGAGGTATTAGTAATACAGATATAGCCTCTGGATTAAGACAAGCTCTTGATTTTGGTATTGATAAACAAGTTACAAAACTGACACAAAAAGATGGGTTCTATAAAAACGAATTGGTTAAAATTCTTTTACCTGAAGAACTACAAAAAGTTGATAAAACTTTAAGGGATATAGGTTTGAGCAAATTAGCCGATGAAGGCTTAAAAGTATTAAACCGTGCTGCTGAAGATGCTGTAAAAGAAGCTACGCCAATTTTCATTGATGCTGTTAAAGGCATTACCTTTGCCGACGCTAAAAGTATTCTTCTAGGTAATGATGATGCTGCCACACGATACCTTACTGGAAGAACTGAAACCGCTTTGTACGCTAAGTTTAATCCCGTTATTAAAAACTCCTTTAGTAAAGTTGGAGCTGATGATATTTGGAAAAACCTTATCACGAAATACAATAGCATACCTTTAACCAAAAATGTCAACCCAGATCTTACGGATTATGTCACCAATGAAGCGCTTAAAGGTGTCTACACAATGATTGCTGTTGAAGAGAAAGAAATAAGAACAAAATTATCTTCTAGAACCACGGATTTATTAAAAAAAGTATTTGCTCTACAAGATTAAAAACAACGTATTTTAATAAAGTATTTAAACCGAATAATTTTATTATTCGGTTTTTTTATACAAGCCATCAAAAGCAATAGTTGTTTGTTTTCCATCTGTAATGGTTTCCCAATACTGTCTTACTGTACCATCACTATTTTTTGTCCAAGTAACTACATGCTGAACCGATTGCCCTTTTGCATTTGTTTCTAAATCTGTTTTTAAAATCATCTGGTTACCAGTTCTATTACCTTTTAAATGTAAAACACCACCTTGATTATCTACCCAAATTTGCTCCCATTGTTGCTTTTTTAAATTGTAGAAGCTATTGCTTGTTCCTGTAAAACCGCCTTTTGCGCTTTTCCAATTTTCTCTTATAACACAGTTATTTTGAACCTCTATGATACTATTATACCCAGCAACGGACTCGTTTTTATTAAAAACTTCCCATTCCCCAACCCAAAAATCAAATGCATCATGATTTTCCGTACAACATTTGCAGGAGTTATTTTGGGTGTATGAGCTTAAAGAAAAGAGTAACAATAATCCTAAAACTAGATTTTTCATGATTTTAAATATTTTAGTTAGCTACTTAAATATAATTTAAAAGCAAAACATCTGTAAACGCATTAACAAAACATTAGCGATGTATTTTAAATACTCATTAAAATTCCTTATATTACAGGTAATTGATGCACTCAAAATGAGAAGAGCAGATTTAATAAAAAGTCGTCAAAAAGCACTCAACAAACGATACAAAGAACTTGTTGAGCAAGCCTACAATTTAAGACAGACAGACTCTGCTTTAAGTGATTTCTCTGAATTTAATGCCCTAAAGCTTCTAGACCAAATCAATAAGCTTAAATACCTTTCTAGAGAAATTACAAACCCAACTTCTTAAATTTTAGTAATTCTTTAACTATTTACTTACATCCAGATTACGTTTAGTCACGTAATTTAAGGTATAAAAAGAACGTTATGAATAATCATTTTTGCAGAGTGGGTAAAATAAAACCCAACCTTAGTAAGGTTATAAACCTTAAAGAAATCGAAGAGACAATTGCTAATTTTGTAGACGATATTAGCAAGGTAGAGTTTAACAAAGATTTAAATAAAGCTGTTTAAAATATTTAAAGGCTTTAGTTAATCTAGACCCGTACCAAGAAAACATTTCCCCATCTACTAGCACCAATTTTGCATTGGGGTAGACTTTTTTTAACTCATTTTTATGGACCTCTTTAAATGGGTATGGTTCGCTGGAGAGTAATACGATCTGTACCTTCTCATTAACGCTTAATTGAATTTCGGGATATCTATCCTCCTCTCCGAAGCAATTGTTAAAGTTATTAATTTGTAACATGTAATTAATAAAGGTATTATTTGCTGCTACCATCCAAGGGTTTCTCCAAATAAAGTATACTGCATTTATCTTAGGCTTATTAGAAATAAACTCAGCAAAATCTTGGCTTTCTCTTTTAATAGTATTGATGATATAGACGGCTTTCTTATTTACATTAAATAAATTACCATATTGCTTAATGAGTTCAAGACTATCATTTAGTGTAAAAATATCTGAGACATGAACTGGACATATAGATTCACATGCTTCAACAATATCTTTTGTATTCTCCTCTTTATTACAAAGAATAATATCTGGCCGTAATGCTTTTACTTTATCTGTATGAATCTGCTTGGTACCACCAACAATAGTTGCTTTACTTTTTATATGAAGTGGATGTACACAGAACTTGGTAACGCCTACTATCACCTCTTCCAGACCCAAATCACAAAGTAACTCTGTTTGACTTGGCACCAAAGAAATTATTCTCCGCGGTGTTCTCTCTAAAGATATAGTTCTATTAAGTTGATCTTTAAACTGTGTCATTGCAAAGAAAATTTAGAACGTATTGGGACATTATATCATATACACAAAAAGATTCCCATGTCGTTATCACTCCTAGGAATGACGCCCCAACTCAGCTTTCATTTGCTGCTGAAGTTCTTCTGCCTTAATAGCTGCTGCTTGTGCAAAATCGGTATCTTTTGAAGCGTAAATAATTCCTCTAGATGAATTTATTAGTAGTCCAACAGAACCATTCATCCCATATTTACACACGTCTTGAAGGTTTCCCCCTTGAGCACCAACCCCTGGCACCAATAAAAAACTATCTGGAATTATTTGTCTTATATCAGCAAGGTATTCAGCTTTAGTAGCTCCTACAACGTACATAAGATTCTCAGAATTATTCCAAGTTTTAGAGGTTTCTAACACTTGTTTATACAACTCCTTACCATTTACTGTTTTCGTTTGAAAATCGAAAGCGCCTTGATTTGATGTTAAGGCCAACATGATCGTATGTTTATTTTCAAAAGCCAAAAAAGGCTCTACCGAATCCTTGCCCATGTATGGTGCTACAGTAACAGAATCAAACGCTAAATCTTCAAAAAACGCTTTAGCGTACATAGTACTTGTATTCCCAATATCTCCACGTTTAGCATCAGCAATAGTAAAAATTTCAGGATGCTTTTCGTTTAAATAGGTAATCGTCTTTTCTAAAGCTTGCCAGCCTTTAATGCCATATGCTTCGTAGAAAGCTGTATTTGGTTTATACGCCACACATAAATGATGTGTTGCATCTATAATGGCTTTGTTAAATGCGAAGATAGGATCTTCTTCTTTTAAAAGATGTTCTGGAATTTTATTTAAATCTACATCTAATCCTATACAAAGAAAGGATTGTTTTCTTTTTATCTCTGATACTAATTGTGCCGTTGTCATTCCTATTTATTTCAATACAAACATTTACATAAAAAGATTCCCGCTTTAGCGGGAATAACAGAAATTATATTGTTTCATCACTAGCCTTCAACTTCTCAGTATTTTCAGCTAGCATTAATTCATCTATTATCTTTTGAATATCTCCGTTTACAATATTCTGCAAGTCATATAATGTTAGACCAATTCTATGGTCTGTAACACGCCCTTGCGGATAGTTATATGTTCTAATTTTAGCACTTCTATCTCCAGAAGTCACCATACTACCACGTTTAGCCGCATCTGCTTCTTGCTTTTTGGCTAATTCCAAATCATACAATCTAGAACGTAATACTTTAAATGCCTTTTCTTTATTCTTGTGCTGCGATTTTTGATCTTGACACTGTGCCACTAATCCTGTTGGAATATGAGTTAAACGCACTGCAGAATAGGTTGTATTTACAGACTGTCCTCCAGGACCAGAAGAACAGAAATAATCAATTCTTACATCTTTAGGATTAATTTCCACATCAAACTCTTCGGCTTCTGGAAATACCATACATGTTGCAGCACTGGTATGAACACGTCCTTGGGTTTCTGTTTGCGGTACACGTTGCACACGATGCACCCCTGCTTCAAATTTTAAAGTTCCGTAAACATCTTCTCCAGAAACTTCAAATTGAATTTCCTTAAAACCTCCATTGGTACCTTCACTAAAATCTACAGTACTTACCTTCCAGCCTCTTCCTTCGCAGTATTTGGTATACATTCTAAATAAGTCTCCTGCAAAAATACTAGCTTCATCGCCACCAGTACCAGCACGCAATTCAACCACGGCATTTTTAGAATCTTCAGGGTCTTTTGGTATTAAAAGCACACGAATTTCTTCCTCTAGTTTTGGAATACCTTCTTTAGCTTCATCCATTTGCATTTTGGCCATTTCAACCATTTCAGCATCACTACCATCGGCTATAATCTCTTCGGCTTCTGCCAAATTATTGGTGAATTCAATGTAAGCTTCGCGCTTATCCATTAAAATTCTAAGATCTTTATACTCTCTATTTAGTTCTACGTAACGCTTTTGATCTGAGATAATATCTGGTTGAATGATTAAATCACTAACCTCATCAAAACGTTGTTTCACTATTTGTAATTTCTCTAACATCTGCCTCTATTAATTGGTGACCAAAAATACGATAATTTATGAATTTTGAGTAAGGCACTTCAATTCTATTCCCAATATTTACAGAATATTTTTGCCTAAAGCACGTTTCTAATACAACTATGCAACAACTTTTTTCAATATTTATATTCTACAGGCCATTTATTCTTTGGTCTTTTGCAATAAACGCGTTGTTTTCCTTTATGAGAATTGAACCTATCATAATTGTAATAACTAAACTATTTCTTGTTGGTTTTTTATGGTATTTTACCAATGAAACCACTGCTAGAAGAAAACTTACATTATACAAAAACCTAGGCATCTCTACCTTTAAATTGTTTTCCTTTATATATCTTATGGACATATTATTAAGTTTACCCTTTCTTATAATACTTAATGAATTTGTATGATTTTAGAAGCTGATAGCATTGAACTTTATTTTAAGAACAAGGCAATTTTAAATGGTGTTTACTTAAAAGGAGAAACAGGTAAAATAACAGGAATACTAGGTAGAAATGGTTCTGGTAAAAGTTGCTTATTAAGAATAATTTTTGGCGATTTAAAACCAAAATACAAACTCATTCGGTTAGACAGTAAACCTATTTTAAAAGCACTTTTCACAACAAAAAAAGTACATTATTTACCGCAATACAACTTCATCTCTAAGTCCTTAAGGTTAAAAACAGTATTTCAATTATTTGAAGTGAATTGGTTTGATTTCATCATTGAATTTGAGAGCTTTTCTATTTATAGAAGTACCAAATTCGGTGATTTATCTGGAGGCGAACGAAGAATTGTAGAAATCTATTTAATACTGAAAGCTCCAGGACAAATCATTTTATTAGATGAACCATTTAACGGTGTTGCTCCTATACATATTGAAAAGATTAAAGACCTAATTAATCGAGAAAAAAATCAGAAAATTATAATTCTTACAGATCACAGATATTCTGAAGTTATTGATGTTTGTGACAATTTATACCTTATAAGAAACGGATGCACCAAATTGGTTGATAATTTAAAAGAGCTAGAGGATTATAATTATTTAAGTATGGGTACACTTTAAACAAAAAAAGGAAGCCATTAAGACTTCCCTTCACTTCAGGTTATTTGATTGCTAACCACACTTAGAAGAACCGCAGTCCTTACAAGTTAAACAACCTTCTTGGTAGATTAAATTTTCAGAACCACAATTAGAACAGGTTTGCCCCTTTGCTTTTGTTCCATCTGCAACATAACGTTTAAGAGCTCTACCAACACCGTTTTTCCACGTGTTAATAGATTCTGTATCTAACTGCAGGCTATTAATTAAGTCTACAATTTTTTCAATTGGCATACCATGACGTAGTGTACTAGAAATTAACTTAGCATAGTTCCAATACTCTGGATTGAATTTATGCGATAACCCTTCAATGGTAATTTTGTAGCCACGTTTATCTTTATACTGAAAATCATATCTGGTTGCCCCTTTTTCATCTTTATTTTTAATGATAAGTCCGTTATTAACCCAACGTGGAATTAAAATACCATCTTCATCATCTATTAAACCTGTAAAAATCTCATAGGGTTTCTCTTCAATTAGACCAATAAAAGCAATCCACTTTTCTTTATTATTTTGAAAACGAACAACATCTGCTTCTAAAGTTTGTGGACGTTTTGTTGGAAACGGCGTTAACGTATCTGCATGGGCTTCTTCTTCCTTTTTCTCGTCATTGGCTATTAAAACACCAGAACGAGATCCATCTCTATAAACCGTTACACCTTTACAACCAACTTCCCAAGCTTTTAAATATAAGTCACCCACCAATTCTTCACTAACATCATTTGGTAAGTTTATAGTAACACTTATGGAATGATCTACCCACTTCTGGATAGCACCTTGCATACTCACTTTGCTTAACCAATCTACATCATTAGACGTTGCTTTATAATATGGTGATTGTTTTACTAATTCATCAAGCTCTTCTTGCGAAAAATTTTGAGTGGTATCAATACCATTAACTTCCATCCATTGCTTAAATCTATGATGAAATACTACATATTCCTCCCAAGAATCGCCAACTTCATCAACAAAATCTACACGTACATCTTTATCTCCAGGATTTACTTTTCGTCTTCTTTTGTAAACTGGTAAGAATACAGGTTCAATTCCCGAAGTTGTTTGCGTCATTAAACTTGTAGTTCCTGTAGGCGCTATAGTTAGTAAGGCTATATTACGTCTACCATATTCCAACATTTCGTAGTATAGCTTGCTATCTGCTTCCTTCAATCTATTAATGAACGGGTTTTCTTTTTCTCTTTCAGCATCAAAAATTGTAAATGCCCCACGCTCTTTTGCCAATGCCACAGAACCTCTGTAAGCTTCAACCGCTATAGTTTTATGTACTTCTAATGAGAATGCATTTCCTTCTTCACTACCGTATTGAATTCCCAATGCTGCTAACATATCGCCCTCTGCCGTTATACCAATTCCTGTACGTCTTCCATCTTCTGCTTTACGCTTTATGTTTATCCATAAGTTGCGCTCAATAGATTTTACATCATCTTGTTCTGGATCGGCATCAATCTTAGCCAAAATTGCATCGATTTTCTCAAGCTCTAAATCAATGATATCATCCATAATTCTCTGTGCATAGGCCACATGCGTTTTGAATAAATCAAAATTGAAAGCTGCTTTTTTTGTAAATGGGTTTTCTACATAAGAGAATAAGTTTATGGCTAATAATCTACAAGAATCATAGGGACACAAAGGAATTTCTCCACACGGATTCGTAGACACTGTTTTATATCCTAAATCTGCGTAACAATCTGGAACAGATTCATTAATAATGGTATCCCAAAACAAGATACCTGGTTCTGCAGATTTCCAAGCATTATGAACAATTTTATGCCATAATTCCTTTGCTTGAATTACTTTAGATGTTTTCGGATTTTCACTAAATATTGGATATTTCTGTGTATAATCTGCACCATCTTTTACAGCTTGCATAAAGGTATCATCTATTCTAACAGATACATTAGCTCCTGTAACCTTTCCTTGCTCTAGTTTGGCATTTATAAAATCTTCTGAATCTGGGTGATTAACAGAAACCGATAACATTAATGCCCCTCGTCTACCATCTTGAGCCACTTCTCTAGTAGAGTTAGAGTAGCGCTCCATAAAAGGCACAATTCCTGTTGATGTTAGCGCTGAATTTTTAACTCCAGAACCTTTAGGCCGTATATGCGATAAGTCGTGCCCCACACCACCTCTACGTTTCATTAACTGTACCTGTTCTTGGTCTATTTTCATAATACCACCATAAGAATCGGAATCTCCCGAATTACCAATCACAAAGCAGTTAGATAATGATGCTATTTGATACGGATTTCCAATTCCAGCCATTGGACTTCCTTGTGGCACTATGTATTTAAAATCTTTGATTAAATCAAAAACTTCCGCCTCCGTTAAAGGATTAGCATACTTCTTTTCTACTCTAGCAATTTCCTTTGCTATTCGGGTATGCATATCGTTTGGAGTTAACTCAAAAATGTTTCCATCGGAGTCTTTAAGCGCATATTTGTTTAGCCACACCCGTGCAGCTAAATCATCTCCTTTAAAATAGTTTAATGCAGCTTCAAAAGCTTGGTCTTGGGAATACGTTTGTGGTAGAGCTTTGGTTAGGTTCTCTTTCATGTAGTTAGTATGTGTTTAGTTCTATATGAATTAAAAAAGTAGACTACAAAGATACCTAAACAAACCACTTATTACATGACAAAAGTCATAAAGTTAGCAAGAAATAACATCTAAAACACTGTTTTTCAATCAAATAAAAATTTATCAACATTAAAAAGTTAACAAATTTTTGAAAAGAATTTTAAATTTAATTTTCTTAAAAATCTACAGCAAAACCAATACCAAGAAACTGTTTCCACTGTATTTTGGCTCCCTCTTCTTCAAATTCACCAGGTACATCTGTTTCTTTTTTAGTCTTTACGTCGTCGTCATAGCGAAGGTGAGATCCAAATCTAGCACGCACGAAACTATTCACTTTAAAATCGAAATCCAACCTCCAATCTAAATCTACATTACCAAAATTATTAACGTAATCTGTATAAAGACTTATTTGGTGTTGCATGTTAATATTTTCTGCAACTTTAGTTTCGTAACTATTATTTATTAAAATACCCAACTCTTTTCTTAAACGCTTACCAGGCGTAATAACATTGCCATCGGCGTCTAACACAGCTGCATCTACACCAAAGGCTCCAGAGTTAGCTAAATCTTCATCTAAAACAAATGTTGCTTTAAGTGTTAATGGAGAAAAATATGCAGAAAGCTTATCTACCTTTTTGCCATATTCCATTCCTCCTCCGAAGAACAAATATCCGGGTGCCATAAACCTAGAAATTGGGTTATCCTTATTCGGATATTTATAACCATTAGCAAATTGAGTTCTAAAATTAAGTTTTGCAGAATAATACCAGTTAGAGGCAACACTTGGCTTATACCCCATATTAGAATTAAACTCTATTAAATCATCTGTTTTTCTTAACTCTCTAGATTCTTGCTTATTTACGCCATACCTTAATACAACATTATTACGCCATGTAAAATACTTATCGCTATAATTTCGAGAAGATTGTAACCCTACAAGACCAGAAATTGAGTTAGAACCACCAGCATTCCAGTTAACAAAAGCTACCTCGCTTAAATCTACTGTAGCTTTGTTTTTTTTAGCCCATTGAGGGCCATCGTATTTTTTAGGTTTTTCTTTTAAATATAAAGAATCGGGCTGGGCATTAGAAAAAAAGAAAGTAAAGCAAACTAAGGTTAATAGAATGTATTTCATTACTATATAAGGTTAGGTTATTTTAAAGTTTTCAACTCATCAATAATCATTCCATTCTAATTAAAAACGAATCTTCTAGTAATTAAACTCACCAAACTCACTTTTAATTGTAAGCTTCTTTTCTTCTGATGCTTCTACTCTTCCAATAATCTGAGCATCTACATTGAATGATTTTGATATGTCTATAATGTCTTGAGCAACTTCTGGCTTAACATACAGCTCCATTCTGTGCCCACAATTAAATACTTGATACATTTCTTTCCAATCTGTTTTAGATTGTTCTTGAATTAACTTAAACAGTGGCGGAATTGGAAATAAGTTGTCCTTAATAACGTGGTTTTCATCAATAAAGTGAAGAATCTTTGTTTGAGCACCACCTGAGCAGTGTACCATTCCATGAATAGCTCCACTATTGTATTTAGATAAAATCTTCTTAATAATTGGGGCATAAGTTCTAGTTGGTGACAACACTAATTTACCTGCATCTATTGGCGCATCTTCAACGGCATCGGTTAGTTTTACTCCTCCAGAATATACAAGATCTTCCGGTACCGAAGCATCAAAACTTTCAGGGAATTTTTCAGCCAGATATTTATTGAATACATCATGACGGGCTGAGGTTAATCCGTTACTTCCCATACCACCATTATATTCTTTCTCGTAAGTAGCTTGACCAAAAGAAGCCAACCCAACAATAACATCACCAGGTTGAATATTAGAATTATCAATAACGTCTGAACGTTTCATTCTTGCTGTTACCGTAGAGTCTACAATAATAGTTCTTACTAAGTCACCAACATCAGCAGTTTCTCCTCCTGTTGAATGTATAGTTACACCATGTTGTTTTAAATCCTCTAGTAATTCCTCTGTTCCATTTATAATGGCAGAAATCACTTCTCCTGGAATCAAGTTTTTATTTCTTCCAATAGTTGAAGACAACATAATATTATCTGTAGCTCCTACACATAATAAATCATCAACATTCATTATAAGTGCATCTTGAGCAATACCTTTCCAAACAGAAACATCTCCAGTTTCTTTCCAATACATATAGGCTAAAGAACTTTTAGTTCCTGCGCCATCTGCATGCATGATTAAGCAATAATCATCATCATTTGTTAAGTAATCCGGAACAATTTTGCAGAATGCTTTTGGAAATAATCCTTTATCTATATTTTTAATTGCATTGTGAACATCTTCTTTTGATGCCGACACCCCACGTTGTGCGTAACGTTTAGAAACTTCTTGACTCATAATATTATAATTGCTGCAAAGGTAAGTGTTTAAAGTAAAAGTTTTAACGTTTTTAAAGCCTGTTTTACTAACAGGTTTTGAACTGGTAATCGTTTTGATATTTTAAAAGTGTACGGTGTTGTTTTATAATCTTTTTCAATCGTCTTAAGTTAAAGCGCAGTAAATAAAAAAACACCATAAAATTAGCATTTATGGTGTTTTCGTTTAGGACACATTTAGTATTACTAGGTAACCTATCTTACTTTTTCCTCCAAGGCTTATAATTTTTATACGCAGGTCCAGTTAATTTTTGTCTTTCGTTACCTATGGCATTAACCACTACATATTCAACTTTAGAGGCATCTCTCCAAGGTTTATAGTTTTTATATTTTGGTCCTGTGAGTGCCTTTTTACTTTTCTTTGTGTAGACTTTTGTTGATTCCGTATTGTGTTTCCAGGCTTTATAATTCTTGTATGCTGGTCCTGTTAAATCACTACGTTTTACATTACTTTTCTCCTGTGCAAATGCATTTATTGAAATAAATAATAGCCCTATAATTAATGCAAAATTCTTCATGAATAAAATATTTAATGTTCATGATAAAATTACATAGCTTATTAGGTGTTCAGGCTTATAGGAATCTACCCAATTTATATCCGTATTTATACGGATAAACTCTAATTATAATTTTATATTAAATTAAGTTTTGATGCTTTTTTAATAAGTTCTGCCGTGTTTTTTACTTCAATTTTTTTAAGAATATTAGCTCTATGCGTTTCTATGGTTCTAGTACTTACAAACAACTTTGTAGCTATTTCTTTTGTAGTTAATCCTTCAGAAATTAATAGTAATACTTCTGTTTCTTTATTAGATAAAATATTCTTGCTGACATTTTGTGTTGACATAAAGTTTATCATCTTTTCCGAAATCTCAGCACTAAAATATTTTCTTCCTTTAAACACTGTTCTGATTGCTAAAGTTAGCTCATCTTCATCGGTATTTTTTAACAAATAACCATAGGCACCACTTTTTGCACATTTTGCAATATAATTACCATCGTTATGCATAGATATTACAATAGGCTTAATTTTAGAGTCTAAATTCTTCATTTGATCTAGTACCTGAAATCCATCCATTTTCGGCATGGTAATATCTAAAAGAGCAATATCCGCTTCTACCTTCCCTTTTATTAAGGCTATAAACTCATCGCCATCAGCAACACTATGAACTACTTTTATATCGTTATGTTTATGCAATAACTCGGTTAAGCCTTTTCTAAAAAGCTCATGGTCATCTGCTATTATTATTTTAATGTCGTTCATAATTTTATAATCATTCTACTGGGAACTCAATTTCAAAAGTAGTACTGCCTTTAGTAGAGTTTATTTCGACCTTACCATTGCAAATTTCAACACGCTCTTTGATATTAACAATTCCAGAACCTAATTTAACATGATTTGTATTAAACCCCATACCATCATCAAAATAAAAAAGTGATATGAACTCATCAAATTCTGAAAGTGTAATTCTTATCCTTTTAGCACCAGAATGTTTTAAGGAGTTATTAATTAACTCTTGACAAATTCTAAAAAGATTAATTCCTTGATGATTCGTAATACGAGAGTTCTCTTGCCTTGTTAGATCTTCGAATTCAATGCTAATCTTAGTTGATTTTTTTAAACTTTCAACAAAATTTGTTAATGTAACTCCAATACCAAAATCATCCATTGTAGAAGGCCTTAAAGCATTTGACATTAGTCTTATTTCAGAAATGGTTTCATCAACTATTTGCTTCATTTCCGCTTTTTTTGCCTCATCCTCAACCTTGTTTTCGACATAGTGTTTTAATGACGTTAAGTAAGGCCCAATGCCATCATGAAGTTCTCTAGACAACATGCGTCTTTCATTCTCAAGACCATCTACCAACATTCGTTTTGCAGTAATTCTACTATTTTTCTCATTATCTCGAAATTCTTTCAGCTTATCCCTCATAGCCATTAAACTTTTACCTAAAAGATCATTTGAACTTTTTGGCTCATATGGCGTATTTAAATCCATTTTACCAATGGCTTCAGAAAAGGTAACCGCTCCTTGTAATGACGCTTTTAAATTTGCCAAAGCGTTAAACATTTCTTCAATTTCATTGGAGTTTTTAACAAAATCGGCACTCTGACTATAATCACCTTCGGCCATTACTTTCAAGCTTCGGCGCATATTGTGTATAGGATTGGTTATAATACGCGTAAGAAAAAGAGAGAGCACTACAGCAACAAAAAGAATTCCTAAGGTAACTCCTATAAGTCTTGATTTTAGCTTGTCTAATGGCTCAACGACCTCACTAACATCAATTTCCGAAAGAATTACTAACTTAAGATTTGAGATTTGAATTAGACTGTACACACTATAAACATCTACACCTCTATAGTCTTTAAATGTACCACGGCCATTTATACTTTTCAAAGCATTTGTAACACCTTCTGTTTTAACCTCTGTTGAATAAGGTGTCTTATTTGGAAAAAAGCGCGATTTAGAACGCATCCTAAAGTCCTCACCAACAATATAGGATTCTCCAGTCTTCCCCATTCCCGTGCGTTCTAAGAGTACACTTTCTATTTTTTTGTAGTCTAAAATCTTAATTCTAGTATCACCACCTTCAGAATTTGAAATGAAGCCTATGGCAGTTTTCTTCTTAGAATGATACGGTGTTAAATCATATACTCCATCAATCATTTTTAGATTTTCTGGAAATGAGAACAAAGCTAAATCTTGATTTTGATGCTTTGATTCTGAACTTAAAAAGGCATCCCATTCTGATGTAATTAAATTTTCAAGCTGAATTTGTTTAAGTGTCTTAATTGAATTTAGCTGAAGTAAAATACGATCATTTAGAACTCTTGAGAATTGTTGATAAAAAGAAAAAGACAATACAGCAACAACTAATACTATTAAGCTATTAATTATAATTAGTATTAGTGTTTTAATATTCATTAAAAGTTCAAAATAAAAACGTTTTTAGGTTTAATATACCTAAAATAATTTGGATTTTAACGCGTAAACAGGAGCTCCCTGTATTTTGTAAGAGGCCAGAGCTCATCATCTACCATAAGTTCTAACTTATCACAGTAGTAACGAATTTCATCAAACAAAGGTCTTACAGCATTACAATATGCCGCTGCCTTTTTTTCCAGATCCTCAATTTGATTGGCTATTTTACGCTCGTTAATCATATTAGTTACATTAACATTAATACCTTCAATTTGAGTAGATATACTTTGAATTAAACCAAGCTGTTCTTTTGCAACCTTTTTAAAGTCTTTATCAAAAATCTCCTTTAAGCCTTTTACGTTTTCCACCAAAACATTTTGGTATTTAACAGCTGTAGGTACAATATGGTTTCTTGCAATATCTCCTAAAACTCTACTTTCAATTTGAATATGTTTTATGTAAGCTTCTATCTCTACTTCATAACGTGCCTGAGCTTCAATTTTACTCAATACGCCCATTTCTTCGAATAATTCCAAACTTTGTTTAGAAATTCTTCCTTTTAATGCCTCTGGTGTCGTTTTATTATTACTTAGACCTCTTTTCTTTGCTTCCTTTTCCCATTCTTCTCCATAGCCATTACCTTCAAATAAAATAGGTCTACAAGATTTTATATATTCCCTTAAAACATTAAATACGGCTTCATCCTTTTTAAGACCTTTACCATCAATAAGCTTATCTACTTCAGCCTTAAAGTCTTTTAGCTGTTTTGCTACAATAGTGTTTAACACGGTCATAGGGTTACTACAGTTAGCAGTAGACCCCACAGCTCTAAATTCAAATTTATTACCTGTAAATGCAAAAGGCGATGTTCTATTTCTATCGGTATTATCTAATAAGACATCAGGAATTTTACCAACTACATTTAATTTCAGCTCTGTTTTTTCTTGTGGTGACAATTTCCCCTTTGTTACGCCTTCTAACTCTTGTAATACTTTGGTTAACTGTTCCCCTATAAAAATAGACATAATAGCAGGTGGCGCCTCATTAGCTCCTAGCCTATGATCGTTTCCTGCTGAAGCTATTGAAGATCGTAATAACTCTTCGTGCGTGTGTACAGCCTTAATAGTATTAATGAAAAAGGTTAAAAACTGCAGATTACTCATTGGCGTTTTTCCGGGTGCCAATAAGTTAACACCTCCATCTGTAGATAAGGACCAGTTATTGTGTTTACCAGAGCCATTCATACCAGCAAATGGTTTTTCATGCAGTAGGACCTTAAAATTATGTCTAGAAGCAACGCGCCCCATAATATCCATTAAAAGAGCGTTATGGTCTACAGCTAAATTAGCTTCTTCATAGATAGGTGCCAACTCAAATTGATTAGGAGCCACTTCATTATGACGTGTTTTAACAGGAATACCTAATAGCATTGCTTCATTTTCTAAATCGCGCATAAAGTTAAATGCCCTTGTTGGTATAGCTCCAAAATAGTGATCATCTAATTGCTGTCCCTTTGCCGAAGAATGCCCTAACAGCGTTCTGCCTGTTAAAAGAATATCTGGTCTACTGGCTGCCAACATTTTATCTACTAAAAAATACTCTTGTTCCCAACCTAATGAAGAATGTACTTTCTTAACATTTTTATCAAAATACTTACATACATCTGTTGCAGCATCATCAACAGCATGTAAGGCCCTTAATAATGGTGTTTTATAATCTAAGGCTTCACCTGTATAGGCTACAAAAATCGTGGGTATGCAAAGTGCCGTTCCGTATATAAATGCTGGAGAAGTTGGATCCCAAGCAGTATATCCGCGTGCTTCAAAAGTATTTCTTATTCCTCCACTTGGAAAACTAGAAGCATCTGGTTCTTGTTGCACTAGTTGCCCGCCGTCAAACTTTTCAACAGCAAAACCATCTCCCAAAATTTCAAAAAAAGCATCGTGCTTCTCAGCAGTTGCACCTGTTAAAGGTTGAAACCAGTGTGTATAATGTGTTACTCCCTTAGACAATGCCCAATCTTTCATAGATACTGCTACTTGATCTGCAATGGACCTACTAATCTTAGTTCCGTGCTCAATAGCATTTTTTACACCTAGAAATGCATCTTTACTTAAGTACTGACGCATGGTATTCTCATCAAATACATTTTCTGCATAAAATTCAGACCTTTTTTGGGTTTCCTGAATTTTAATTGGTTGGTGATCAAATGTTTCTTTTATAGCATGAAATCTTAATGTAGGCATTGGCTTTTGAATTGAATTTTAATGGAGTACAAAATTAACTATAGCCTTTAATTGGCAAAACCTTAAGTTAACAATTTTTCAACAAACTCATAAATAAATATACTTTTTTTAATATATACCCCAAAAAAATGGGGGATAAATAAAAATAACATAAGGGTTTACTAAAAACAGCCCCCAAAATATAAAGTAAATATAGAAAAGTATATATTTGTTGAAACATTATTTAATTACATATCTAAATTATAAATTATGGCAAAAATTAAACTGGAATACCTTTGGTTAGATGGTTACAAGCCTACTCAAAATTTGAGAAGTAAAACTAAGGTAGAAGAGCATGAAAACTTTCAAGGAACATTAGAAGAATTAGGTAACTGGTCTTTTGACGGATCATCTACTAAACAAGCTGAAGGTGGATCTTCAGATTGTATTTTAAAGCCTGTTGCTATCTATCCAGATCCTGAAAGAAGAAATGGATACTTAGTAATGACTGAGGTTTTAAATGCAGATGGTACTCCACACGAATCTAACGGTAGAGCTACTATTGATGATGATGATAACGATTTCTGGTTTGGTTTTGAGCAAGAGTACTTCATTATGGATACTCACACGCAACTTCCTTTAGGATTCCCTATTGGTGGTTACCCAGCTCCTCAAGGTATGTATTACTGTTCTGTTGGTGGTAAAAACACTCACGGTAGAGATTTAGTTGAAGAGCACGCTGATTTATGTATTGATGCAGGATTAAACTTTGAAGGTATTAACCAAGAGGTTGCTTGTGGTCAGTGGGAATTCCAATTATTCGCAAAAGGCGCTAAAAAAGCTGGTGATGAAATTTGGGTTGCTAGATACTTACTTGGTCGTTTAACAGAAAAGTACGGTTACTACATTGAGTACCACCCTAAGCCATTAGGAAAAGATATGGATTGGAATGGTTCTGGTATGCACGCTAACTTCTCTAACACTACATTAAGAACATGTGGAGACAAAGCTACTTACGAAGCAATTTGTGAAGCTTTCCGTCCTGTAGTTAAAGAGCATATTGCTGTTTATGGTGAATTTAATGACCAACGTTTAACTGGTGAGCACGAAACTCAATCTATTGATGAGTTCTCTTATGGTGTATCTGACCGTGGAGCTTCAATTCGTATCCCAATTATTACTGTTGAGAAAGGTTGGAAAGGTTGGTTAGAAGATAGAAGACCAGCTTCTAACGGTGACCCATACAAAATTGCAGGAAGAATTATTAAAACTGTTAAATCTGCTAAAATTTAATTTTAGCTAGAATATATATTTTGTTCATAATAAAAAAGCACTTTCAAATGAAAGTGCTTTTTTATTTTTTACGCATTGGTAAATTACCATTACTCCTTTTAATTCTTAAAACCAGTTTTAAGCAACTAACCTCTTGTAAACAATAAAAACATTAACACCCCATAACCCGCAACTAAGAACATCCCTTTCATTCTAGTTATCTGCATTTGTTTTGGTAAGAATATCAATGGAATTAAAATTGCTGCAAAACCAAGCATCCAAAAAATATCATTAGTTAAAATTGTTGGTTCCGTAACAGGTATCTGTTTTACCATAGAAGTTAACCCTAACACAGAAGCTATATTAAAAATGTTTGAGCCTATTAGGTTCCCTAAAGAAATGGCTTTTTCTTGTTTAGCAGCAGCAATTACAGAAGCAGCGAGCTCAGGAACACTTGTACCAATTGCAATTAAAGATAAACCTATAACGCCTTTACTAACACCAACCGCTAAGGCTATTTCTTCCGCACCCATTACCAACCATTCACTACCAAAGTAAAGAGCGGTAGCTCCTATTAATAACCAAACTATAATCTTAAAGTTAGATACAATAGCTAAAGCATCATCTACCTCTTCACTCACCGTATCTTTCTTTGCATTTTTTATTAGCACAAAAAGAAAAATAACAAGACCTATAAATAAACTCGCTCCTTCTAAAGTAGATAATTTACTATCGTTATTTAAAAAGAAGTACAATGCCATTGAGAAGATCATCATAACGGGCCAATTGAGTTTATAAAAAGATCTATCTACTGCAATAGGTCCAACCATTGCGGTTACCCCAAGTACTAATCCTATGTTTGCAATATTAGAACCTACAACATTATTTATAGCAATAGCTGGAGATCCCGACAACGCCGCGTTTAAACTCACAAGTAACTCTGGTGCCGATGTTGCAAAAGAGACCACCGTCATACCTATTACCATTTTAGAAATATTGAATTTAAAAGATAATGCTACAGATGATCGCACTAAAAACTCACCTCCTACTACCAATAAAATAAAACCTAGGATTACCCAAAGTATACTCATATAAATTGTTTTTTGCGAAGATATTATAAAGTTATGAAGTTAAAAGCTTAGATATTATGAATTATTTACGTCCGAAAAAAGAACCACCTCCACGAACGTTATAAAATCATCGACTAATTACATTTTATAGATTTCGTTAAACGAAAAACAAACTAATGACTATCATTTAAGATAAAATTTTACAACATTTGGAATACCAAATCTAAAAAACTTAAACCATGAAAAAGCTACCCCTAATAATGTTTTTTTCACTTATACTATTAGCATCCTGCTCAAAAGACAGCATTGATGTTATTGGTGTGGAAATAAGTGGCACAAGTACTTTAAATGGCACCTATATGCTGGATAAAAGCCATACTAAAGGCCCTAAATATGTTAATGTAAATAACACTTCTAAACGTTTAATAACTTATATGGACGATGGTACCGAAATGTGGGGACTAATGGATGCTAACTATTTATTATATAAAAAGGAAGTTGACGGGCAATACCCTCCAGAATCAGATTGGGAATGTGGTGTTGGCGTTGATAAAGACAAATTTAAATGCAAACTGCTATTAGATTAAACTATATCGTATTCTAAACTTAAATCCGGTTCAAATAAGAACCGGATTTTTTTATTTAAAGAGGATTAAAACTATAAAAATCGTTAAATAACTATTAAAATAGTTTTATAACTACAAAAATAGTTATATGTTTGAATTGAATAAAAATTCTACACCAACTCAAACATGAAATATTTACAAGTATTTATCTTTCTAATGGTTTTATACGGCATGAACGCCTTTGCTCAGGAGCAAAATTTTAAAAAGCCTGAATATGTTATTGTTGTGGATAACGGTAAAATCATCTCAAAAGACACGCTAATGGCATACGGTGAAAAAGGTTATATAGGAGCTATGCACAAAGGTGTTTCTGAAAAAAAACGAGATTCACTACATGCAAAGTTTGGTGATATAATTGGTGATAAAGAGTTTATTTTTCTAATTAAACTAAGAACCGAAGAGGAAAGAGCTGAACAAAAACGAATTGCCCCTAGGCACCCTATTGAAAAAAAAGCAGTAGCAAAAGAATTCTTATTAACATTAAATGATCCTGCAAAAAATTTCTCGGTAACAATGCTTAATGGTGAAGAAATCACACTTGAAAAATTAAAAGGAAAAGTTGTTTTGGTCAATTTCTGGGCAACTTGGTGCGCCCCTTGTCTTATGGAGTTTTCTGAAATTCCAGAAAAAATATTGAAACCTTTTGGTGCTAAGGATTTTGTCTTTGTACCCATAGCTATAGGTCAGAAAAAAGAAACCGTTTCCAAAAAAATGGAACAATTGAAAAAGTACGGCGTTAATTTTAACGTTGGTTATGATACAAACGCAGAAATATGGCATCAATATGCCAAAGGTTCTATTCCAAAAAACTTTTTAATAGATAAAAATGGAACTATCAGATATGTATCTAAAGGATACTCTGAAGAAACTTTTAATAAACTCGTATCTGAAATTGAAAAACTTATATCTGAATAAAAGTAAAATATTCAAATTGTTAAAAATTATTATACATGGAAAAACTAACAAACAAAGAGGAAGAAATAATGCATATACTATGGAAGCTAGAAAAGGCTTTTGTAAAAGATGTTCTAAGCGAAATAACTACCGAAAAACCACATTACAATACACTGTCTACCATTATTAGGAATTTGGTAGACAAGGGTTATGTTGGTTATACTGCCTACGGAAAAACACATCAGTACCACCCTATTGTGACCAAAGAAGCTTACAGAAAAGGGTTTATGAATACAGCCATTAGCAACTATTTTAATGATTCCTATAAAAATGTAGTGTCCTTTTTTGCGAAAGAAGAAAAAATTAGCGTAGAAGAGTTAAAAGAAATTATTGAACTCATAGAAAAAAACAACTAGTTATGGAGTATCTACTAAAGGCTAGTGCCATAATAATTATATTCTATGCTTGCTATAAGCTGTTTCTACAACGGGACACCTTTTTTGAATCTAACCGAGGGTTTTTACTTTTAGGGTTAGTATCTGCGTTTCTAATTCCATTAATTGTTATTCCCATTTACATAGAACGCCCACCTCTTATTTTAGATAATTTTGTATTTAACAATGTGCCTTCTGAACAACCTATAGAGGAGCCCTTAAATTATACAGACATTCTCTTTTATGTATACGCTTTGGGCATTGTTGTATTTTTTACTAGACTCTTCCTTCAGCTTTCATCTATTGCATCCTTGCTTATTAAAAACAAAAGTTCCAGAATTGGAAAGTTTCGCTATGTAAAAAGCTCAAAAAACACATCTCCTTTTTCTTTTTTTAATTGGATAGTATATAATCCTTCACTTTTTAATGAAACCGAACTACAACAAATTTTAGATCACGAAGAAGTGCATGCACGTCAATATCATTCCATAGATATTCTTCTTACGCAATTGGCCTGTGTTGTACTTTGGTTTAATCCGTTTATGTGGTTATACATTAAAGACATTAAACAGAACTTAGAGTTCATAGCAGATTATAATGCACAGAAAAATGCTAGTTGTAAAAAAAGCTACCAATACACTTTATTAAAAACAAGCGTTCCAACCAATCCATTGGCATTAACCAATAATTTTTACAATTCATTAATCAAAAAACGAATCGTTATGTTACATAAATCTAAATCTAAAAAATCAAATCTTTTAAAATACGCTCTAGTACTTCCTGTGCTTGCCTTCTTTTTAATGAGTTTTAATACAAAAGAAGTCTTTATTGATGCCAAAACTATTCCCGAAGAACAAACAAATACAGATATCTATTCAGAAGAAAATAAATCACATAAAAATGGCTGGGTTACTAATTTCATTCAAGGTGAATTGTTCAATAAAAAAGACAATCAAGTTTTTTTAATAAGTAAAAACTTTTCTGATACCGACTTTGACCAACTAATTAAAACTTTAAAACAAAATGGCGTAACGTCAAAATTTAAAGGTATTAAGCGCAATAGTAACAATGAAATAGTTGCTATTAAAATTGATTTAAAATCAAAACATTCTAACGCTAACTACAACACCAGTTCTGATGAACCAATTAAATCGATAAAAATAGTTATTGACAACAATGGTAAATCAATAAGTATAGGTTCTGCTCAAGATCATGATGATATCATATTCTTTTCCAATAATGGTAAACATAAAATTAGCACATCCGGAAAACACAAAAATGTTTTCATCCTAAAAGAGGGAAGTGATGATACTGAAGAAAACATCCATATTGTAAATGGAGATACAGTTACATGGAAAACAAAAGACAAACATGGGAAGTATGTTAAAATTAAACGTCATAAAGATGCTCAAATTATAAGGGGAGAAGATGCTGAAAAACATGTTGAAGTAATTACTAATACAGAAGAAGACCTTATAATTATAAAGAATAAATCAAAAGACAAAAAGGACAAAATAACATCAGAAAAAATCTCATTTTTTAGCAATGAAAAAGGAGCTAAAGTTCCTTTAATTATTGTGGATGGAAAAGAAGTAAAAAAGGAGGATTTCGAAAAGATTGATAAAAATAGGATTCATTCCATTTATGTTTTAAAAGACGATCATGCTACTAACCAATACGGAGATAAAGGAAAAAATGGTGTAATGGTAGTAAAAACAAAAGATATAAATGATCCTCCTCTAACATTCAGGTTAACCGGAGACTCTGTAAATCCTCTATACATCTTAGACGGTAAAAAGGTAGATAAAAGTAAAATTGAAACATTAGATCCCGATGATATAAAAAGTATAGATGTATTAAAAGGAGAACATGCTACTAAAATCTATGGAAGCCAAAACAAAAATGGTGTTATAATAATAAGCACTAAGTCTAATGAAAACACAAATGATAACCCTTTGAAAGTCTCTGTTGGCAGGAATATAAATAATGACTCTACGTATTTCAACAATTTAAAAGTAATTGGTTATGGCAATGCTTCAAAAAATAAAAACGCTTGGAAAATTTCTTCTGAAAATGATTCCCCAACATTAAAAGATTTAGATGAAAAGGTGAACCATAAGGATAATAGCCCTTGGAAAGTATCAACGGGGATAACCCTTCCAAATGGAACAACAGAAACAATTCATAAAAACACCCTTTTTATAGTAGACGGAAAAGAAAGTTCTATAGAAGAAACTAATAAGCTATTACCAGAAGATATAGAACATATTGAAGTACTAAAAGGAAATGCAGCTAAAGATAAATATGGAGAAAAAGGTAAAAACGGGGTCATTGAAATAACTACCAAGAAATAAAACTAATCTATAAATCAATCTAGTTTTAGCACTCTTTTTAAGGGTGCTTTTTTTATGAAAAAAAATTATTTAAAAACATAAAAACTGATAAAAGTCATGTTTTGAAAATAAAATGCCCCTTGGTTTTTAAAAACACTATCAAAAAGCCCCTATAAATGTTACAAAACAAAACAAAAAACACATTTAAAAATTACATATAAAAACTTAAATAAAGAGAGTCACTAAATAATCGAAACTAAATTTATTTTTTTACTTACAATTCTACATTCAATTTCATCGATTTTCAGCAAAACATTTGGAAGACATATTTCCAATTATATATCTTAAAAAAACATTGATAAAAAAACACTTTTTACTAACCCTAAAACCTTATATAAATATGATGACTGCTGTTAAAGTAATAGTTGATTTAGTAATCACAATTATCACTTCAATCTAAATCAATTAAAAAAGTAAAACTTAGTCTAGAATAAGTTTTACTATTTTTAACCTCACAAAGAGGTTTAAAATGAAAAAGCAAGTTTTTAAAGTTTTAGCAAAAATTAACAAAGTGATTTTACCAAGCTACACAAAAAAAAGATTAGATCTTGCAAACGCAACTAAGCTACAACTAGCCATAATTGGTTGGAGATGGTTTGTGACTAAAAACGCATTAGATTAATTTTTATTTAAAGACTCATAATCTTCAGGAGTATCTATATCCTTTAATACTTCTTTTGATTTAGGAGTAACAGAAATAACATTAAAAAAACCGTTATTTAATACTTCCTTAGCACCTTTATCTCCCTCTAACTTTGCAAGGTATTGAAAAGTCTTCTTCGGAAAAATAGCCGGAACACCATGCTTGCCACCATAATTTGAAGCTATGATACTTTTAGGATTTTTGGCAAAGGTATCCATAAGCAAATCAATATAATGTGCATTTATAAACGGTTGGTCACAGAGCATTATTAAAACGGCATCAAAGGTTTTTTCTAATGTTTCTAGGTAATTTATTCCTTTAACAATACTAGTACTTAACCCCTCTTTCCATTTAGGATTATCTATAAAAGTAATTTGACTACTAGAAACCGTCTTTTTTATGTTCTCAGAGTTGGCTCCTAAAATACAATACACCTCTTTAATCTTAGAGTTTAAAGCCTGTGAGATAGAATGTTCTAAAAGTGTAGAATTTTTAAACGGAAGTAATTGTTTAGGTTTCCCCATTCTGGAAGCGGCACCTGCTGCTAATATTATAATAGACACATTCACTTAACAGTGTAATTTACCATTAAGAGTTTTTAAAGAAAAAGGTTCCCTGTTTCTATTAACCGCCAAAATTTCAGAAAGAATAGATAAAGCAATTTCTTCGGGTGTAACTGCTCCTATGTTTAATCCTGCGGGACTATGAATACTTTCTAGAAGACTTTCTTCTAAATCTTCTATGTACTCAAATAATTCGCTTTGAAGCTGCTGTCTTCGTTTAACCGATCCTAAAATACCAATATAAGCTAGTTTACAATCTTTCAGTTTTAAAAGATATCGTAAATCTTGAGCATAATTATGGGTCATCAAAACAACTGAGCATTCAGAATCTATTTTAGAGGTATTGAAAGCTTCTGGAGTACTAGCAATAACACTTTTAGCTCCAGGAAAATCATGCAATACTTTTGGGTCGCTCATAGATGTTACCACATCTACTTCCCATCCTAATAAAGAGGCCATTTTACAGAGTTTAACGGCATCATGCTCACCACCAATAATTAATAACTTAAAACAAGGTGGTAATGTTTGAGAAAAGATGTTTAATTCAGCCTGTATCTTAGTTGGCTTGAACATCTCTGAAAAAGTAAATTCTCTATTATTTTCAAATCTTATTATTGATCCAAAATAACCAATAGCGTCATCTTCTTTTTTAAAATAAGATTCAATATTAATTGTTTTCCTGTTTTCTATATTATGAAAAAATGCGGTTTTGAGTTCTTCTGAAACAAAAAAGGTTTCAATTAAAATATATAGTGAGCCCTCACAACCTAAACGGTAACGTCCGTCATAAACCATAACCTTAGATTCTCCAGATAAGAATACGGATTGAGCTCTTCTTAGAACCTCCTTTTCAACACAACCACCGCTAACCGCACCAACCATAGCACCATCTTCTGTAATAAGCATTCGAACTCCTGGTTTTCTATAAGAGGATCCTTCTAGATCAACCACAGATGCCAGAACACTCTGTTTTCCATTATCCTGATTTTGAAGAGCTGCTTCTATGATTTGCTTTAACTCGTGGGTCATTAATTTTGTGTTTAAAGCTGAAATATAAGGATTATAAATCTTAAAAAGTGTTAAGCTTTTACTTCTTGAATAGAAGTTTTCACATTTACCTTAAACGATACAAACCAAATACTTAAGACAGAAGACACCAAAATTCCAATGGTATAAGATAATTGATAATCTAGTTTAAATCCTTCAGGGGCTACTAATATGTATGCGGTAACAACGGCCGTCATAAATGCTGCTGGAATTAAAATAAACCATGCCTTCTTATTTTGTTGTTTCATATATACTGCCGCCGCCCATAACACTACAGTTGCCAACATTTGATTAGACCAGCCAAAATAACGCCAAATAATTCCAAAGTCAATTCTAGTTAAAGCTAGTGCTACCAAAAATAAAGGGATTGTTACAACTAACCTTTTCACTAATTTGGATTGATTGATATTAAATGAATCTGCAATAGTTAAACGTGCACTTCTAAAAGCTGTATCCCCAGAAGTTATAGGGGCAGCTATAACACCAAACACAGCCAAAATACCACCAAGCTTTCCTAAAGTAGTATTACAAATTGTATTCACCACCCATGCAGCATTATGTCCGTCTTCTGCCATAGTAGTTCCCAGTTCTTTTACGCCTCCAAAAAAAGCCATTGCTATTGCCGCCCAAATAAGCGCTACAATGCCCTCTGTTACCATGGCTCCGATAAACACTTTTTTTCCGTGTGCTTCATTTGAAATGCAGCGTGCCATTAGTGGCGATTGGGTTGAATGGAATCCAGAAATAGCACCACAAGCAATTGTTATAAACAACATAGGAAACACAGGATAGTCACTAGGGTTTGTATGCATGTTTACCAAATTATTAATGGATAGTTCTGGAATCGTATAATCTTGAAAAAGTAACGCACCAAAAAGTCCGACTGCCATTACTAAAAGTGAAAACCCAAAAATAGGATACACCTTCCCTATTAGTTTATCAATAGGAATCATGGTTGCCAAAACATAATATAAAAATATGCATGCTACTAATATAGAAACATCTATTCCTGTTAACCCGTGTAATATCGTAGCAGGCCCTTTTACAAATACAACGCCCACCAAAATTAAAAGCACAACAGCAAAAATTCGCATAAATTGTTTCATACCATTACCAAGGTATTTTCCAACAATTTCTGGAATACTATCACCACCATGCCTAATGGATAACATTCCAGAAAAGTAATCGTGTACGCAGCCGGCAAAAATTGTTCCTAGGACAATCCAAAGAAATGCAACTGGTCCCCAAAGCGCACCTGCAATAGCACCAAAGATTGGCCCCAAGCCTGCAATATTCAAAAATTGAATTAAGAATATTTTCCCAAGTTTAAGTGGAACAAAATCAACACCATCTTGTTTAGAAATTGCGGGTGTGGGTCTGTTTTTATCAATTCCAAACTTGCGTTCTATAAAAGAACCATAAACAAAATATCCTGCAACTAAAACTGCTATACATATTAAAAAACTTATCATAATTTATCTGAATATTTCTTAATAAAACCATCTAATTGGTGTTGTTCGGTTTCACTTAAATTTTTCTGATTTTGTAGATACCAATACACCCGTCGTGCAATTAGAAAATCAGCTTGTAAAAGAGGAATCAAAGCACTATTTATAATTTCTGAATTAGGATTCTTTTCCTCCATAACACTCAGAAAAACAGAAAACTCTTGAAATGATTTTAAGTGATGTATTTCTTCTCCAAAACTGTCTAAATATTCTGTAGTAATGTTGTGCTTGCTGTACTGAAGTGATCGTAAAACAGCTATTCTTTGACGTTTATCACTTTTTATAAATATTGATTTTAATGCTGTTTCATAAACCTCTTGCGGTACTTTTTCCAAATATTGAATACAAGTCTTTATTAAATTCGGATTGTCTGAAGCTTTTTGGATTATGATTTCAACAAATTCTGGTGAATACGTCCCTCGTTTAGCCAACTCATTTAAGGCAACTTGGTAATATATTTCATCATTACTTTCAATAAAACTTAGAAGCTGTTGATTGGAAGCACTTTCACCTGTTTTATTTTTAATAATTTCAATAATACTACCATTGGCCCAATGCCACAATGTATAACAAGTTAATGCTGCACCGGGAACGGTATCTTTTTCATCTAGCTGTAAAGCGGTAGCTCCAGAAACCGCATCAACATCGCCATGTTCAACAACAGATAAGACTTCTGTAATTAGTACATCTTTAAATGGCGAGTTTTCATTTGCCAAAACAGAATTTAGTTTTACATAGTCCTGAGGTTCAAATAAATCTGCCTCATATTTTTCTAGGGTTTCACCTTTTGCTACTTTGTATTTTTGATACTTTCCCACTTCATCCCAATATATTGTCACAGGAATTACTTTACATACCTCTTCAAGACATATAACCGAAACCACATCCATAGTATACCCAATGGTAATACTGTCTTTTGTTTTTATTTCGGTTAGAATTGTAGCTACTAATTCTTTTTCTCCCGGATGCTTCACTTCAACTTCATGATAAATCTCAATGGTTTCATTTATGCCATTGTTAGTATTACTCCAATAGGAAAATAACATCCAAAACGGAAGACAAAAAAGCGTTATAATTTTTAATTTATGAATCATTATGCATAGCAACGCACTTCAAAAAGCTTTATGTTCTTAGCTCCGTAAGTGTCTTTTAATTTTAATTTGACTGCGGTAACCTTAGAGGGTTTAAAGTTGAATTTTATAAGTCTTGTTCTATTAGCTTCAATAGTTCCTAAATCTTGCCATTTGCCATTAACTCGTCCGTGCACACTAAGGGACTTAAGCATTTCAATAGGCACATGGTTTCCATAGAGTTCATCATTTTTACTATCCTTGCGCATCATGATGTTTCGTTTCACATTAGTATCACATTTAAGTTCTACTGTCGAAATTTCAACTGCCGTTTCCCATTCTAATTGAACTTCTGCATTTAAGCCATCAGATTGCCAGTGATTTATGTTACCATCAATATCTCTAGAAATACCGTTAAGCAAGTTCTTTGCATCTCCCGACGTAGTGGTAGAGCAAAAAATTAAACTTGCTGACTTAGTTAAATCATTGGCATCATTTGCTGGTCTATTAGGAATAAATGCATCATCTCTAATTAACTGCTCTTGTAACTCTAATATATAGTTTTTAGCAACATCTCTTGGTAAAACACCTTTCTTATTACATATAGTTGCTGCGGTTCCCACGGCTTGCCCCATTAGCGCACATGTTGCCATAATTCTTGAAGAAGACAATGCAATATGTGTCTGACTAACATTTCTACCAGCAAACATTAAATTAGATACATTCTTTGAATACAAACTCCTAAAAGGAAATTCATATATTTTTTTAAAATGATAGTGAAAGTAACTTGGCGGTTCCGAAATATTTTCAATTCCTCCAGGGTTATGTTCATCTAAAGACCAACCTCCATAGGCAACGGCATCATTAAAATGTTTATGTTCTGTCATATCTTTTTCAGAAACAATATAATCTCCAATAAATCGGCGCGATTCTCTTCTAGAAGGTAAAGAACCTACCCAATCTAGTGCTAAATTTTCTGCTTCTGGAAAATTACCTGAGTTTTTAATATAATCCCAAACACCATGCAAATACCCCATTAATTTATGTCTGTTAACTTCGGCATCGGCTATAATATCACCTTTACTACCTACTTCAATCCACCAAATACCATCTTGAAACCATTTAAAGCTTCTTCTAGGATGTGCATCTTCATGGGTATATTTTATTGCGTAGGATGGCGGACTGTATTGCATTGGTCTACCCATATCTTTTGAGGACATTAAAAGCGTTGCTCCCATTTGCCATCCATCTGGTTCATCTGGTGCATAGGTCTCGTTGAATTCTGCCTTTCCTTCCCTACCTGTTCTATATTCAGCTCCTGCCGAAGCTCCCAACAGCCCATCTCCCGAACAGTCTATAAAAATAGAAGCTCTTATTGTAAAAAGTGTTTCTGTGGTTGCTTGCCAACATTTTGCTGATTTAATTTTATTACCATCCATTATTGCTTCCACAGCTTGCGTATTCATCATCAATGTTAAATTGGGCTCTCTAATTACAAAATCATACATTACATGATCAAAAACTGGATAGGATTCCTGTTCATTTTCAAACCTATTATGTAAAAGCAATTCTTCTATAATACCTGTTTCACGTTCAGCCTTTCCCTTAATGCTGTTTACCCCATTTAGGTGTACGCGCATTTCACTAGAGGCATTTCCTCCTAAAACTGGTCGGTCTTGAACCAATACTGTTTTAGAACCATTTCTGGCAGAAGCTACTGCGGCACAAATTCCTGCAGCACCTCCTCCAATAACAGCCACCTCAAAATCCTTTGTTATCTTTCTTTCGGGAATGGCTTTTTTACCAGTCCCTAAATGATACCATTTATCTTTTTTTCTATCATCAATAATAGCTTTTGATGTAGCGCAAGATGATGCAATAATTGGAACTACTCCCGCAGCTAAGGCTGCTGTTGTTCCTTTTTTAAAAAAATCTCTTCTTTTCATATCGTTTACGATACGCTTATTTCAAAATAAGCTTAATTATATAGTGTTTATGTGTTTATGCGTTCAATTAAAGTCGCTTACCGTCAATTTTTAGATGGGTCTATTTCCTTTCCAACCTCTATTAAATTGTTGGACTAATTTTTCTACCAATTCTGGATTTTCTTCCGCAATATTCTTTGTTTCGTTAGGGTCTACCATATGGTCATATAATTCAATAAAAACAGGTTTTTTAGATTTGTTAGTTCTGTCCTTCCATAAAATCAATCTATACCGTTGCGTTCTCATGGCATACCCCATTAAATGGTTTTCAAACAGATCTCTGTTCCAAGTCGCTTTTTGTTGATTCTTAATTTTTTGCTCCACTTCAGTAAGAAGTGGTCCAAAATATGTTTCTCGCATTGCAGGACGAATAGGAAATGCTCCCCATTCTCTTAAGGCTGGGGATGGAAACTGACTAAACGCAGCGCCTTTCCATGTTTTATTAGAATTCTTAAGGAGAGGTTTAAAACTTGTTCCCTCCACATGCATTGGTGTTTCTATTCCTGCTAAATCACAAAGTGTAGGGTACATATCTATTAATTCTACTAAAGCTTCTGTCTTTTTACCTTGTGCTTCTTTGAGCATATCTGGCGTCCAAATTAACATAGGAACTCTTGTGGCAATTTCGTAGTTAGTTGCCTTTCCCCAAATACCCATATCTCCCAAATGCCAACCGTGGTCACTCCAAATAATAATAATTGTGTTATCTCTAACACCAGCGGCTTCTAAAGCGGCTATCATCTTTCCTATTTGTGCATCTACATAACTTACACAAGCTAGGTATGCATGTTTAAGCGTTACAGCCAATTCATCTTCTATCTCTCCTATTTTCGGAATTCCACTTCTAACACGTAATTCAAAAGATGGATGCAATCCAACTTGAGCAACATTTTTAGGTGCAACAGTTTGTTTTGATAACTTAATATCAGATCTCTTATATAAATCCCAATACTTCTTAGGAGCAACCCAGTTTAGATGTGGTTTATTAAACCCGAGACCCAAAAAGAAAGGTTTATCTGGGTTTTTAGCGAGCATATCTTGCATTGTTGCAATAGCCATTTCGGTATTGTACCCATCTGAATATGTATTATCAGGCACGTCTGCACTTTCATATGCTTTCCCCATAGCCAAACCATATCGGGCTACTTTTCCATATGTTTTAAACATGGCTTTACGAGTTGCACTTCGTTCCTTTAAGTTTTCTTCTAGAGCAAAACCAACAGGATCTTTTACACCCTTAGCTTTCATACTATCTACTGAAGGCAATCTGCTCCAAGATTTTTCATCATCCAAGTCGCCATGATGGAAAATTTTTCCGCAGTACACTGTTTCATAGCCATTGTTCATAAAATGTTGTGGTAGTGTTACAACATTGGGGCTTGTATCTCTAAACTTTATGTAATTATGAAATACTCCATTGGTTTCTGGCCTAATACCTGTTAAAAGACTTGCTCTACTGGGGCCGCAAATAGCTTGTTGACAATAAGCTTTATTAAATTGAAGCCCTTGGGTAGAAAATTTATCTAGGTTTGGACTTATTGCAATATCCGAACCATAACATCCTAATTCCGGTCGTAAATCATCTATACCAATAAATAATATATTAGGTTTCTTAATGGTATTATTTGCCGTAATACTAGCTTTATGCTCACAACTAAAAATCATAAGAACTAATAGCACAAGAAGCAATTGTTTCATTTCACTTAGTTTAAATTGGTTCTTTAAAGATACCCCGAAAGCCGCATAAATCTGTATAAATCAAGGTTACAAAAACTTAACATTGAATATTTTTATTAAATTTACAACTTAATATACATTTTACTAGAAAAACTCATAAATAACTGAATATCAAAATTTTAAATACAAAAAATAATAGCATAACAATTACTTTTTTAATTAATTTAATACTTATAACAAGCTTACATGGGCAGCAGTTTAAGAGTTACTTTAATTTTGATATTATTGCTAAAACCACATCTTTAGATTCTATTACTTACATCCTCAATAAAACTGAACAAGACGCTAGAGCGAATAAAGACGCTACTAACCTTATAAATTGTTTATTAACTCAGAGTGCCTATGGTAGATTTACTCTTAGTTACGACAATGCTTTTAAAAAAGCAGGAGCCGCACTTTTTATAGCTGAAGAATTAAAAGACACGCTTTTAATAGCAAAGTCTCATGAAGAGTTGGGTGTTTTAAGCTATATGTTTAAGCAAGATGATGATGCGGGGTTTAATTTTAAAAAAGCCCATAAACTGTATAAAATTGCATTAAAAAATGGAACGTCTTCGACTTTAGATGTTTTAAAGTCCTATTATAATTTAATCATGTATCATCAGCGAATAGTTGATGAAGTTTCTCTAGAAAAATACATAGACAGTTGTTCTACACTATCTAAACAAATTGGCACATTCCACATTCATCAAATCTATTTAGACGAAAAGCGAGCGAGTATTGAAGAATGGCAAACTAATTATCATACGGCACTAGGCCTGCTTCAAAATTCTATATTTAAAATTGAAGATTTAAAACCTGAAGCATATAATACTCATAAAAACTTCCTAACCATCTTGTATGCTAGAATAGCCTCAATTTATCAAAAACAAAAAAACTATGAGCTAGCCATACAGTATTTTGAAAAATCCTTTGGAGCTACGGATTACTTAAACGAAGTTACTTTCTATCGCTCCTTTATTAATTCACAATATGCGGAGTTAATGTTTAATAGAGGCAACTACAAAAAGGCATACGAGAAACTTAATGAAGCTTCTATTATAAATGACCAATATTTAAATCCAAGAAATGATGATAACGCAGGGTTTTTAACCGTAAGAAATCAATATAAAGAGCAGATTGATAAAAAAAACGCTCAAATTAATAGGCAAAATGCTGAATTGGCAGAACGCACTCAAGAAGCACTTAGGTTTAGAATTTTGTTATTTGTGGTCATTTTTATTTGCATCATAATTGTGTTGATCATTAGATCTAGAATGAAACATTTAAAACATCAGAAAATTGAAAAAGGCTCACAGGAGTTAATTGATGTAAAAAACAAGGAACTAACCACTAATACGCTTCAACTAATAGAAAAGGATGAAATTATTAAAAAGCTAAGTTCTTATATTAAAAAGAATGACATTGGAACAAGTTCTAAATCTTTAATTAAATCCATTGAAAATCAATCCGAAAGTTTGTGGGACGCTTTTAACAAACGTTTTGTTTCTCAAAACATAGGTTTCTATGAGCGTTTACAGGAAAAAGTTCCCAATTTAAGTGCAGCTGATCTTAAGGTTTGCGCTTTGATAAAACTAAATTTTACTGGGAAAGAAATGTCATATTTATTGGGAATATCACTTGGAAGTGTTCATGTGGCCAGGCATAGACTACGAAAAAAAATGAAGTTAGAAAGAGATAAAAACCTAACTAACTTCATTAATTCTATATAAACTAATACCCTATTTTATTTAGTCGACTTTTTAATATGTGCTATATTGCTAAAATTGAACTTTTAGTTTTTTATTATTGGTTTTTAAAGC
>NZ_VSDQ01000163.1:40328-379996 GCF_008085455.1 Seonamhaeicola marinus
GTACATCATAATATCTAATTGGAGTATCACCCTCTCCTATTTCTATGGTGTAAGCTCCTAATTCTAATACTTTAGGATGGTATACTTTACCTTTAATTCTTAAAGAAGAAACCACCTCTCTATTACTACTTTTTCTAATAGTAACAACTTGGTCTTTTTTAGATATTTCTAGAATAGGTAATTGATAGAATTTTTTGGGATTAAAATTATCAAATTGTGATATTGTTATTGGCCAATCTTTATACTGCCTGTGGTTTGGATTTGATATATCGATATTTCTTGGCCAACACTCAAAAGTTATTGTTCTTTGCGGCTTATTGTATTTAATAACACCAAAACCAGCTACCCTAGTAGATAACTTACCGCCCTCACTAATCTCTTCACTTGAAGGATTTGCAACAGCTTTTACAGTTATTTTATTCTGAAATCCGTCATGAAAATCTCCAGTATAATATGGTGCTCCTTTTTGTCTATTTTTACCAGGCTTTTTAGGATCCCACCAACGCATCCAATAATTAGCAATAGCTGGTGTAACAAAAGAATATCCTGCATCTCCCCAATCATCAATTCCATGTTTAACTACTGTACCCAAATGCTGATCTCCACCAACCATAGTTGAGAAACTCTTTCTAATAACTGATAAAGCCTTATTCCTTCCAGATTGTGGCCAACCGTTAGTATCAAAATCGGCTATTATCTCTTTATCATGTTTGCCTGTGTAGTTATTAACCATAGCAAATACCGTTTGAGAAAGTACAGATTTCATCTCTGCATTGTCCCAATCTGTTGTCCATTCTTCCAAAAATTGTAATTGACGGTCTCCTAGCAGTTTGGCATTGGGAATATCTAATTTCCTTGTATCTATATCTGGATTAAAAAGCGCATCTTTTGTTCCGTTTGGAAAAATTTCTGGGGCATATTTTGGTAAATCAAGTAAACCAGATTTAAACTTTCTATCTTCTAAAATTGCAAAGCTCATTCCTCCCCATTTTAAATCTGTATAATACACGCCAATACCCTGTTCTATGGGTGTAGCATCATACGGGTCGGGTAAATGACTTGTTTGAGCTCTTTCAACTTCTTTTACATATTCTGTAGGCATGTAATATCCTCCTGAAATACCGCTTCTGGTTTCAGTTTTTTTTCCGTTAGCTCCCCAGATGTTTCCTTGGCCAACATCATGATCATCAGTTATACAAATTGTCGGTATATTACGCATAACGTCTCCAAAGTCTCTACCAAACTTAAGCCAATACAAATAATGCTGACTATGATCGTAAACTTGATCTCCTGAAAAGAAAATTAAATCTGGGTTTAATTTTTTAATATTATTAACCAAATCAGTCTTGGGTATATCTCCTCCATGTTGAGGATAAATTGAATTACATGTAAGTGCTGCTAAAACAAATTCATCTTTATCTTTCGGGTTTTTACGAATAATTCCTTCGTAAAAAGCTTTGTTATTATGAACCACTCTATAATTAATATTTGCAGAATCATTCCATCCTTCAACTCTAAACAACGCAGTATAACCTGGATATCTAATTGGAGATTTAACCATTTGTACCCATTGTCCATTTTCTTCAATTTCTAAAACTGCTTCAAAAGGTTCAAAGTTTTTAATTGGATAAAATTGTGCTGTAAGTTTCAATGTATTTTTATGAACAGTATACATAGTAAAACAAATTCTATCAGCAGGATTTATATTTTTTGGTAAAGAGATTAACTCTTGGCCTTGAATATGCAGAATTACTAATAGAATTATTAACAGACTAATACTTTTTTTCATTGTTATAATATTATGATTAAGATAGATGGAATTTACTCAAAACAGGCTATTAGATGTTAAAAACTGGACACAATACAGCTTTTTATTTATGCTTACTAAAAACTATTACTTTTTGGTCCAAACTCTTATATAATCCACATACATGGTTGTGGGCATACCAGAAAGTTGTTTTTTGGCTTGCTCATTTTCTAAAGGATTTACAGCTCTATTTGCATTATTAGAAAACTGCACAAAAGGTCGCCTTAAACCTAAAGAGGCTGTTACATTCATTGGTCTATACCAATCTGTATTAGGCTTGCTCGCAATTTTAACGCCATCTACATACCAAATAATCTCCTTTTCGTTTACCTCACAGCCATAAACATGATAATGTCTACTTGGGTCATCAGCTAACCTGTATTTATTCATTTGAGATGCTATATGCTTTTTAGGACGAAACCAAACGCTTTTACCATCAACCTTTTTAACCAAATGCAAGTTGTGATCCGAATCTCTAATATCATCTTGATGGCCTTTAAACCAATCGAACTGCTGCAATTCTACAACATCAATCTCGCAATATACTGTTTTACCATCCTCTGCTTCTCTATCAAAATCACTATACAACCAAAATGAAGGACAAACGCCCCAGCCGTTTTTAGGCCCAGGTACATCAATTACAGCTCCTTTTATTCTAGCTTCTATATACCCTGTTGTAAACGTACCTTTTGACTTAAGAATGCCAGATTTAAAATACGTTGCCTTATCACTTCTATTGTTTGTATTATGCTTCATTGTTAATTGCGCTTTTCCATCAACAAGACTCACATTCTCCTCATTATTCCAAAGCCACCCAGTGGTATTTGGTAAGTTGCTCTTTTTAAACCACTTTTTCCAATTAACAGATTCGCCCTCAAACTCATCTGAAAGCGCCTTTACCAACTTCCAAGAATCTGTTGTTTTTGATGTTTTTAAGGGCGATTGCCCGTTAACTTGAAAACCAATAAACAGTAATAAAATGTATACTTTAATTTTTGTCATAAGTGAAACTCAATTATTCTATTTCTAACATTAACACGCCACTTTTCTTAATAACAAATGTTGTACCTAATTCTTCTCCAGTCATCATATTGGTAACCGATTGAATAGTGTCTTTTTTTAGTTTAAGGTTTAATTTAGCTTCATTTTTACCAATATTTAAAATATTTACAATGTAGCCTCCTTTGGCATTTTTGGTAACACGCCATGTACAACCTTTTTGCGATGTACCATTTGATTCGGTTAAAATAAGATCTGAACGACTTTCTTTAACTTCATTTAAAGATTTAGTTGCAATAGCTTTTAAACTTATTCCTTTCTCTAAAGTTATTAGGTTTCCTTTGCCTTTGGTTAATATTGCTTTTCTATTTGCGCCATATTCATTTTTTAATAAGCTTTCGGCATCTGTAATCACGGTTCCTCCTTCAATTAAATAGTTTTGAAGCGCACTAAACTCTTTATCGGTAACATAAGGTGTTTTGTAAACTAAAATAGCATCCCAAGATGCGTTATCTTGTTTTGTAATAATCTTCTCTGTTGCATAGCCTAGTGGGATACCTTCAAAGTATAGCGATTCATATAAATCAAACAACTCCGTCATATGCGTTTTCTTATTAATGGCACTAGTTTCAGAATAGAAAATGCGTAATGGCTTTCTCTCGTCTCTCAAAGCTATTATTGCTTCAGACAAACTATTCATATCTAAAAAAACCTGCGCAATTTCATTTGCCATTTGTGGCTGCATGTTAGCAGAACCTGCATAGGCACCTCCCAATCCTGGGTCCCAAAAATCTAAATCGCCTTCTAATCTGTCTTCTGGCGAACCATCAGGATCTCTTGCCCAAAACCAAGACGTACTTGCGTCCATTCCGTGAAGTGTAGCAAGCCAAAAAACGCTTCTTACATAATCTACTGGTGTATTTAAATCTTTCCATCTTGAAAGCGACAAGAAATGCGTTTCTGAATTAAAATGAATTTTATTTGGTGCTACAGACTCCATGAAATCGTATGAAAAAGCGACCTCTTCCCAAGAGTAAGCGTAATGCTCTTCCCATGGCTCTGGATTTTTCCTTCCGAAAGTTCTACTTGATTGCGCTTTGGCATCATCGCCTATTATAGATGTTAATTCCGTTAACGTTTCAAAATCTAACCCATGAGAACGGTAATTTTCGGCAAAGTAACGTGGTTGCATCTTAATACTTGTAGGTGCCTCTGGAGCGTTGGTTCTTAGCTCATTTTGTATGTGGGTGAACCAATCTAAACTTCTAAACATAGCAAATCTACACCAGTCATACCATATAGGTTTTCCTCTATATTTCGTATCAATCGGAATTGTAATTTCAACAGCGTTAAAATCTTTAAACGCACTTTCCCAATTTTTGTTTAAAGCTGAAATATTACCATGATACTTTTTAGACAACCATGTTCTAAACTTGTTTTTAGTATGGTCTGAAATACTATTCATTTCGCCATAACGCTGGGTCCAATATCCTTTCTCTGCAAACCAGTGGGGTTCATTTGCTAAAACAAACCCAAGTTGGGTAACTTTTTTGCCATTGGTTAATGCTCCTGCTTTCTTTGCTATTTTTCCCCAGTGTGCCCGAACATTAGGATTATCTATATCTAGTCCCATAAATAATGATCGTCCTTGAGCTACCGTGGAGTCTTTTTTATGCAACCACTCAGGAAGTCCAGAATTCCACAGATATAAAAATCCAATATTGGTATCTGGAATGTCTGTTAGAAGCTTAAGTCTGTCTTGATCAAAAGTTCCATCTTCATTAAGTAACCAAGGATTAATTGCTCTGTCTTGATGTTCCTCATAAAGGTTTTCGCCTCCGTGATACATGTTTCCTAAGTAGTCGTTGTACACAGCGGAATTTGTTAAAGGCTGCCCTACTGTTTTAGAAAAATAGTCATGTAGAAATATAGGTTTGCCGTTGTTTAACAAGGCTTTATCTGTTACTTCGATATTTCCCCAATCTATCTTAGGCGCTGGTCTGCGTTTAATTGAACCATCAAGAACGCTTTGCAATTGTTTTATTCCGTTATCTAGAATTTCGTTGACTTTAGTTCTTTCATAATCTGGCAATTCGGCGGCATGTTTGGCAGCGTCTTTTTTATAGTGTCCATCGTACCCAAAAGCTTTTTCAACTTGTGCCATATTAGCTTCGTCCCAGTTCGCAAACTTTATAAACTCTTTAGAAAACCACAAAAGTGTTTCCTCTCTTGAAACATCAATAGACTTTGATTTTGCGTCTTGCATTAATGATTCAAGGATTTCAATTTTAGCTAAAGCCTCCTTTTCTAATGGTGATGTTAGCGTTTGTTCACAACTTATTATGCTTGTCATCAGAAGCATACTAGCAAGCCCTTTTAATATCAACTTATTTTTAAACATAATACGTTTTCTTTTAATGAACACTATTTAATTTATTTCTCCTTAACCTCAAGTAATAAGACCTCTTCTGAAGCTAACTTAAAACTCGATTCTATAGGGTTACTTGTCATTAAATTAGTAACTGTAACCTCTGATCCAGATTTTAGAGTCAGTTCGATATCAGCTGTTGTATTACCTACATTGAGCAAATTAACCAGGTATACACCTTTGTCTTTCTTTACAACACGTGAAATTGTTGTTTTAAAATCTTTACCGTTATTTGATGCTATTATTACATCTGGCATTTGGTTGGCAACTTCTGCTAATGCGGCCTTTTTAACTTCGTTTATTTCAGCATCTTTTAGAGCAATTAACTTTCCTTTTCCGGCATGTAGTTTTTTAGCTCTCCTTTTGCCATATTCATTCATTGATAAGCTCTTAGGTGAATCTATAACAACAGTTCCCCCATTATTTAAATAATTTTGAAGCGTCTTAAACTCAGCATCGGTTACATAGTTTGTTTTATATACTACAACGGTACTCCATAAAGCATTATCCTGTTTATCGATTATGTTTTTGGTTGCAAACCCTAAAGAAAGCCCTTCAAAAAATAATGACTTATACAATTTAGTTGTTTGTGTCATGTATTTAGGCGTATTAATGGCTGACGTTTCTGAGTAAAACAAACGTAGCGGACGCTCTTGCTTACGTAACTCAATGATTTCTTCTGAAAACGAATTTAAATCATACATTACTTGAGTAACCTCATTGGCTATATGTGGTTGCATATTATTTGATCCGGCATAGGCACCTCCTAAACCAGGATCGAAAAAGTTTAACTCACCCTCTAAACGGTCTTCAGGAGAACCGTCTGGATCTCTAGCCCAGAACCATCCCGTATTGGCATCCATACCCATTAAGGTGGCTAACCAGTATACACTTCTAACATAACTTGTTCTTGAGTCTAAGTCTCGCCACATACCAGAGGATAGAAAATGTGATTCTGAATTCACATTAATTTTATCTGGCGCAACAGATTCTAAGAAGTCATGTAATATGGCCATTCCATCCCATTTATATGCATATTGAGCAGTCCAATCTGAATTAATATGAGGTCTTATACTAGCGCTTCCCAAAGCTTTGGCATCATGACCAATCATAGTAGTTAATTCTGTTAGCGCTTCAAAATCCATTCCATGAGAACGCGAATCTTCATAGAATGTACGTGGAAATAGTTTTATATGCGTATCCGCATCAGGGTTTACGGAATGCAACTCATCTTGCATAAATGTAAACCATTCTGTACTTCTATGCATGTTATATCGATTCCAATCGTACCATTTTGGTGTACCTCTTAAAGCCGTGTCTATCGGAATTTCTATTTCAACCGTATTAAAACTAGCAAATGAGGTTTTCCAATTAGCATTTAGCTTAGCAATACTACCATTATATTTATTATTTAACCAAGTTCTAAACTTATTTAAGGTATACGATGAAATACCGTTCATCTCTTTGTACCTATAGGTCCAGTGATCTTTTTCAGAAAACCAGTGTGGCTCATTAGCAAAGACATAACCAAGTTCTGTAACTTTTTTTCCTTTGGTTAGTTTTCCTGTATGTCTTATGATTTTCCCCCAAACATCTCTAGCTAATGGATTATCAATATCGAATCCAGTAAATAAAGAACGTCCTTTTCTTATTTCTGGTTCTTTCTTTTCTACCCATTCTGGAATTCCCATAGACCAGTAGTATAAAAAGCCAATATTCGTATCTGGGATTCCTGTTAGCTCTTTCATTAATTCTTCATCAAAAGTTCCATCTTCCTTCAATAAAAAAGAATTGATGGCACGATCGTGATCCACAGGATACAAGTTCTCGCCTCCGTGATATAGAGCTCCTAAATGATCGTTATAGATAGCTGTATTTGTTAAAGGTTGGCCAACCGTTTTTGAAAAATAATCGTAAGGAAAAGATGGTTTTCCATTGCTAACGAACATATTGTCTTCTGCCTTGGCGTTTTGCCAATCTACTTTATTTACTGGACGACGTTTAATCTCGCCGCTTAACTCTTTCTTTAATTCTGCAATACCGTTATCTAGAATTTGGATGACCTTCTTTCGTTCAAAATCTGGCAGCATTTCAGCTAAAGAATCCTTGTGAGGCTCATAATAACGCTCGTAACCAAATAATCTAGTAATGGCTTCTTTATTAGCTTCATCCCAATTGGCAAATTTTATAAACTCTTTAGAAAACCACACTACAGTTTCCTCTCTAGCCACATCAATAGATTTAGCCTTTGCTTCTTCCATTAAAGCTTCTAACTCACTAATTTTACTAAGTGCGTCTTTCTCTAGTGAAGATACCGGACTCTCTTCTTTACAACTTACAATACTTGCAAGTAACGTAAAGCTTAGTATACATTTTACAATTAGGTTTTTCATTTGTTTTTTGTTTGAATTATCTTATTTGGTTTATTGTTTTTTATTTGTTTTACCTACTTGATAGGTTTTGTTCAAGGCTTTAATCTTAAAGTTTAAAGTCTCACCATTTGTCCATGTTATTTTGGCATTTTTAATTTTAGTTGCTTCCCCTAAACCAACATGTAAATAGGTGTCTAATCCTTGCGAATACGATGACGATGTTGCTCCTACCACCCTCTTATAAACCTTTTCGTTTACATGAAGTTCTAATACAGCACCAATTGCTGCCGCCTTTCCGGAAGGTGAATGGCCTACGTTAACAATTACATAATTGTTTTTTGACTTAAGATTATTTGTAAACAAATGCCACCTTCCTCTTTCGTTGCCATAAATTATATCTAAATCGCCATCTTTATCATAATCGAAAGCCTCTGCTCCCATTCCTGTACTACCTCGTTCCGTTCTAATAACACCATGGTTTTTAACAAGTTCAAAGCCTTTTCCCTGCTTATTTAAATAAAGTAGTTGTTCAATTATTGATGCCGATTTTTCATAACGTACTACGAAAAGATCGGACCAACCATCATTATTAAAATCACCAACCGCTGTACTTGTTGTTTGTTCGTTTATTAGGATACCAGATTGCGCTGTTATATCAACATATTTTCCATTTCTATTTTCCAGTAATTTAGCTGGAAGGGTTCTTAATTTTATGGTTTTAGGCGCTTCTATTACATTATGAATTACTGCTGTAGTTGGGGCATTTGTAAAACCACCAATACGCCAATACCCATTACCCAGATATCCAATATATAGTCCTTTTTTTGAAGTATCTTCTGGCCAACCTTTTGCTTCTTCTTGGGTAAGTGTTAAATCGTGATGTCCATGCTGATCTAAAGTGCGTTTAAATAATGTCTTTTTAGCACCAATACATACATCAAAGTGTGGGTAAGCCATTTGAAGGTTTTCAATTTTTAAATCACCTTCAACTTTTATACTATCATGTTGAAATGGTTTTCTTCTTGCCAGAAAATAAAAGGTTTTATCCTCGGAATTGTAGTCTGCTTCAGAATCAAATGGGTGTTTTGCTCTAGTTAGAAACAAATCGAAATCACCATCATTATCAAAATCAATTTCAGAAATACTACTCACTAAATTTGTTTTGGAACTATTACCCAAAACTTCTTTAGTTACATCCGTAAAGTCAAAATCTTTATTTCCTTTTACTGCAATAACCTTACTTCCTCCGTAAAAGAGAAAATCTTTAATGTTATCATTATTAAAATCGGTAATCGTAGTTCGCATATTAAACCTATCTGCATATGGTAAAAAACGACCAAATACAAAGGCTTCATTACTTTTATCTCTTTGATACAAAAAATGAGCTCTTTCATATTTTCCTTTAGCGGGAAAGGCAGATAAAATTAAATCCAGTTTGCTATTATTGTTGGCATCAAAAAACTTAACTGCACGCCCTCTACTTGCCTCAAAATGTTTAAACTCGTAAGGTTTTGTAATGGTTCTGTCTAGATTTACGGTATATGCTCTTAGCTTTCTTGGGTTTTTACCATCTCCTCCTCCTGGTTGTACTAGTACTTCTAGTAGGCCATCGTTATTATAGTCTCCAACTGTCATACCATGCGTATCTCCGAAAACGAATGGTTTCCCTAATTCAAACTTCCCCTTATTATTCCAGTATAATTCTACTCTGCGAGAGTGCTCTATTAAAAGTAAATCTAACCACCCGTCCTGATCTAAATCCGCAATAACAGCATTATCAAATTTTCTTCTAGAACGCTCTTCGAACTGAACAACTTCGGGATTCTCCGAAAAAAATAAGGCTTTAGTATCCTGAGCTTTGCTTGATAAACATATCAATGCAAAACCTAAAAATGAAATTTTATAAAAACAGTTTTTTTTCATTTTCTAATTAATTACAACTTTGGCCGAAGCTGAAGCATTATCGGATTGAATCTCAAACACGTAAACACCCGAAACTAAATTCAGACTATCTACTTTAGTGATTCTACTTTCTTTTTTAAATGTTTTAACCAAAACACCAGTTATATCAAAGACTTTTACTATTCCATTTAAAGGTGAATTAATGTGCAAAGCATCATGCGTTGGATTAGGATAAATGGAAAAATCTATGGTATTTGCCTTAGAGGTGCTTAATGTGTTAGCAAAGTTGATGTCATCTACATAAAATAAAGCTTGCGCTCCAGACACATCTGCCGACTGTAGCATTAATCTAATTCTATCGCCATTTGTAAGGCTTGTGTTGGACGCAGCACTTCTACTAAATGTTTTTGAAACTTCTACCCATTGCCCTTTTTGAACTCCAGAGACGTCAATATCCAAAACCGTCCAAGGATTTTCTAAAATCATTCTGAGTTCACTAATACTTGTGCTAGGGTCTATCCAGATTTTAAAATTAACCTGATTACTTCCTGCAGGTAAACTTAAAGAACCGTAGGGCGAAAATGTGGTGTAATTTCCTGAAAAGGTTCCTGAATGCTGAAATCTTATACTAAAATCACCTGAAGCAGGTTTTTCATTTTTTATGCGCCATTGCGCTGCTGGTCCGTTCCACCATGGCTGACTTCTACCTTGAAAATATGCTGGTCCTTCAAAACCTAAATAATCAAAATCTGGAGCGGTAATGTTCTTTTGCCAAATTCTAACATAATCTATTTTAAATTCGGCTGGCGTTGCCAAATCTGCTTGAGAAGGTAGTCCATACCAAGAAAACACCTCATTATCAAACCACAATTCTTGTGGGGTATCATGTCTCCATTGGTCATTTGCTTCTAATTCTGCTCTAGTAGCATGTCTAACTAAAACACCATCTAAATAAGTTTTAATATAATCTTCGTCCCACTCAAATCCATAAACATGATAAGCTTCGGCAAGATTTACATTCATATCATCTTCAACTTTCCAATTCTGATGATTAGAAGGAATATCTGGATCCCAATTTATCATATTTGTTCTATACCTTCTCCTTAAATCCGCAGGTCTATTTGTAGGGTTACCAATTGGCAATTTGCCCATTATTTCAATCATGTCTATTTCAGAATGATAACCCGTAGTCCAAAACGCAGACATTACTGGGGCATCTGCAAGTTTTGCTCTAATCTCCATATAACCGTACTTAAAAAACGTCTCACTCATCACACAGGCATGTGTTATTGGTTTGCTATTATCATCACTAGCACTGCCTCCATAATAGGTACCTTGATGAATTTCATTAGCAAAATTGAATGTGGGCTCCCACTGGCTAGTTAAAACTAATTCTCCTCCTTCAACTTTCACATTATGAGGTGCATATTGTCCTGGAGCTCTTCCTTTCCATTTATTTCTATAGTCACCATTTTCACCTAAAATCCACCATTTAGTTTTATCTAGTTCAGAGCCGTTAAACTCGTCGCTAATAGTAGTATTTAATGTCCACCCATCCGCATTAGTTGGGTCGGACATTGGATTCTGGCCAATTGTTGCGTTGGTTAAAAATATGGTTAGGAGAAGTATTTGTAGTTTGTTGGTTTTCATTTTCTTTTTTTACTGCGGAAGATTGCCCTTCCATCCCTTATTAAATTGTTCTAACAATTGGTTTACTAATTCCGGATTATCATCGGCTATATTTTTAGTTTCTCCAGGATCTGTTTGGTGGTCATACAACTCATAAAATAATGGCTCACTGTCTTTTTTTGTATAATCTTTCCACACAATAAATCTGTAATTTTCTGTACGCATTGCGTAACCCATAAGATTATTTTCAAATAAATCTCTATCCCATTTATCACCCATTTGTTTTTGTATTTTACCTTCAACTTCTTCAATTAAAGGTCCAAAATAGGTCTCCCTCATACCTTGGGACAGGGGATTTGCCGCCCATTCGCGTAAGGCTGGTGTTGGAAATTGACTAAACGCGGCTTTTTTCCACGCTTGGTTAGGGTCTTCTAACAATGGTGCAAAACTATACCCTTCAAGGTGTGCAGGTTTCTCGATACCTGCCAATTCACATAATGTAGGATACATATCTACTAACTCCACCAAAGCATTAGATTTTGTACCTCGAGTTTCTTTTAACATATCTGGTGTCCAAATCATTAAAGGAACTCTGGTTGCAATTTCGTAGTTGGTTGCTTTACACCAAATACCCATATCTCCCAAATGAAAACCGTGATCGCTCCAAATAATTATGATGGTATTATCTCTTAAACCTGCTTCGTCTAAAGCATTAATCATTTTACCTATTTGGGCGTCTATGTAACTCACACATGCTAAATATGCATGTTTAAGTGTTCTGGCCATATCATCATTAATAGGTCCTTTTTTAGGGATACCGTACCTAGCTCTTAATTCAAAGGAAGGGTGTAATCCCATTGTTGCTCCATTTTCAGGTGCTTCGGTTAATGTGGCAAGTTTTATATCATCTGGGTTGTATAAATCCCAATACTTTGCTGGCGCCATCCAATTTAAATGGGGTTTTTTCATTCCCATTCCCAAAAAGAAAGGTTTGTTAGGGCTTTTCTCTAACATATCTTTCATGGTAGCAATTGCCAACTCTGCGTTGTATCCGTCTTCGTAAAAGGTATCCTCTACATCTGCCTTTTCATAAGCTGGACCTTTTCCTAAGCCATTTCTAGGCGCATTTTTGCCGTATTTAGCAATGACCTCTGCTGTTGCTTTTTTTGAAAATTCTTGATTTTCTTTTAACGCATAGCCTCCCGGAACCTTACTTTTCTTAATAGTCATTTTATCATAAGCCGGTTCTCTACTCCATGATTTACCTTTATCTGACCATGCTTGCTTGTGATAGATTTTACCTGTATGAACGGTTTCATAACCGTTATTTTTGAAGTGTTGTGCTAGGGTTATTATATCTGGATTTGCCTCTCTAAAATATGTGAAGTTTTCAATGACATTGATAGTTTCGGGTCTGGCTCCAGTCATTAAACTTGCTCTTGAAGGACTGCAAATAGGTTCCTGACAGTAGGCATTATTAAACAACAAACCATCTGCAGCAAACTTATCTAGATTTGGGGTAACTGCTATTTCCGAACCATAAGCACCAATTTCTGGTCTTAAATCATCGACAGCTAAAAATAAGATGTTCGGTTGTTTTGTTGGTTGCTCCTCTTTTGACTCTTCCTTGGTCTTACAACCTACAAGAATAGAAATCAAAAGCACTATTTTCAGGAATCTCATAACTATTGGAATTTATTAAATAAATATCCTTCAAATTACGAAAAATTACAGCCTAAAAACAGTGCTTTAGTTATCTATTACTTATAATATTTTAACCTTATTAAAACAAGAATCCCGCTTGGGCATCAATAAAATTTATGCCAAAAGCGGGATTCTAAAAAATATGGTTTTTTATTTAATCTGAAGTGTTACTTCTTGTGTTTCAAATCCTTGAGATTTTGCTCTAACTTTAACCGTTCCTGCTTTTCTAACAGATTGTAAAATCATTAAAGCTCTACCTTTTGCACTTGTTAAACTACTAGATTGAAAATCTTGAATATTACTTCTTGCGCCGTTATCTACACCAAGAATTTTAGCATCTCCTTCTACTTCAAATTCAAATTTTGCATTTTCCGTCTTTACGGGTAACCCGTCTTTATCTACTAACTGTACAATAAAATGGGACACATCATAACCGTCTGCTTTTAAAGTAGTTTTATCTGCGGTTAATGTAAACCCAACAGGTTCTGATGTTGTTTTTAACTCTGTAGTTATCTTAGCATCTCCAAAACCTGCTTTTGCTGTTAGCGTACCAGCTTCAAAAGGGATAGTCCAACGGAATAACCTATCTGGACTTTCAGACATACTTCTACTTCCTAAAGATTTACCATTTAAGAACAATTCTACTATTGAATAATTTGAACACACCTCAACAACAACTTGTTCTCCTTCTTCATAATTCCAGTGCATGTTAGAATCTCTCCATTTGTAGGCATTACTGTTTTCAGGTAATTGTTGCCCTGAGATACTCGTTTGCTTAAAGCCTGATTTTGCAATTGGTAACGTTCCTATAGAAATATGAGGTTCATCTACCCAAATACTTTTAAAATAGTTCCATCCTTGATATTCAAATCCGGCTAAATCTAGTAAATCTCCCCAACCACTTTTTTCCGGCCAATCTCCATCACGCTCACCCATATAGTCAATACCTGTCCACATGAAAATACTGAATACACCAGGGTTTTCTAAAACTTGTTTCCAGTCATCCCAAGTACCAGGGTTTTCGTTTATGGTAATATGTCTTTCTGGCCAGTGTTTATTTGCCCACTCAATATCTTTATTTCTATAACTAAATCCAGAAATATCTACTGCATCTGCATAACCACTAACCATACTGGTCTGAGGTACAACCATATTAGTTGTAATAACTCTAGTTGGATCTAGCTCTCTGGTCCATTTTGCTAATTTATGTGCTGTTTCTGCTAGTATATGCTCTCCCTTTTCGGCTGCATCGTAGTTTGCTTTTATCTCCTCTGGAGTTAAGATAGGACCGCTTCCCCAATAACCACCCGAAGCCTGAGGTTTTTTAGGATCTTTCCAAAATCCTGTGTCAAATCTATAATGAAGATATGTCCATTCAATTTCATTTCCAATACTCCATTGGAAAACAGATGGGTGATTTCTATCTCGGAGCATGGTTCTTGTTAAATCACTTTGCGCCCATTCTTGAAAATGATTTACATAACCTTGAGTGATATAGTCAAAGCTTCTGTCATGATAATTCTTTCTTTTATCTTTTGCGTAGTCCCACTCATCAAAAAACTCATCTTGAACTAAAATTCCCATTTCATCACATAAGTTCATGAATTCTTCGGAATACGGATTATGTGCTGTTCTGATAGCGTTAACGCCACAAGCTTTTAATTTTTCAAAACGTCTTCTCCAAACGCCTTCTGGAACGGCAGCTCCAACTAAACCAGCAGCATGGTGTATACACACACCTTTGATATCGGTTTTCTTTTCATTTAAATAAAATCCAGATTTGTTATCAAAACGAAGACTTCTAATTCCAAATGGTGTTGTGTATTCATCTACCACTTTTCCATTTTTAACAATGGTTGTAATTGCCTTGTACATATTAGGCGCATCTAAATCCCATAGTTTAGGATTTGCAACCGAAAAGTTCTGTTTAAAAACATCTTTATCGTGTGCTATTAAACTTAACTTATCTTCTTTAGAAGCTACTTCTTTACCTTCATTATCTATAATTTTTGTGGTTAAGGTGAATTCACTGGTTGCATCAACCGTATTATTAACTGTAGTTTCTAATTGAATATCTGCTTTCTCCTTGGTTGCCACAGGAGTATTAATAAAGGTTCCCCAGATAGGAATATGTAGTTTATTTAAAGTTACTAATGTGACATTTCTATAAATTCCACTTCCAGTATACCAACGTCCGTCTGCATATCTGGAATGGTCTACATGCACCGTTAGCACATTCTCTTTATCTTTATTTAAAAATGGTCCTAAATCAAAATAGGTTGGCGAATATCCGTATGGGTTTTCTCCTAGCTTTTTACCATTTAACCAAAAGGTAGCATTGTTGTAAACACCATCAAAAAGTACAAATACACTTTTGTTTTCAAAATCCTCTGGGGAATCAAAGTGCTTTTGGTAGACACCAACACCTCCTGGTAGATATCCTGTACATCCTTCTAAATCTTCACTGAAAGATTGCTCTACACTCCAGTCATGAGGTAATCTAATGTCTCTCCAATCGGAATCTGCTAAAGGTAAATTAGTTGGCAGAATTGTATCTTTCTGCAGTTTAAATTTCCAGTCGAAATTAAAGTCTGTCTCTCGGTTAACTGCCGATTTTGTTTTACTTGTAGTTGTTTTTTCTCCGCAAGAAAACAAACAAATAACAAGTAAGAGGGTGGTAAAAAAATGCTTGTTCATTCTAAAATTTAGTTTAGAATGCAATTTACTTAACTATTCACACTTTTAGTAATTAAACGCAAGTAAAAATCTACTGTCTAGTTTATATATAGTCCTACGAAAATCAACATTTAATTATTTCTTGCACATATTTGAACATCTGTTACACATCTTTTATGCAAAAACTACTTTTGCCATATAAGAGGCAACCACACACTCATTTCGGCTAAACCTCTATTGCTCCAGGCAAAATATGGTACAAGTTGAATCGTTTTAGTTTCCCAATTAGTATTATTTAATTCTCTGTACATGGCTTGGGACTTATCTTTCTTTAATTTAACTTCTGCATTAATTGTTGTTACTCCGCCTAAAAAATCAGGCTTATGTGTAACATTTAATTTAGATTCTAAAGGCAGGTAAACATCTGTAATTTTTGTGTTTTCTGGTAAATCTGGAGATTCAGCACAATATACTACTGGTCCTCTTTTTATAGCCACTTGATTTCTAACTTCTTCTATCTGTGGATGCCCTTCGTACAATTTAGCTTCCATAGGCATGTTTATTGTAATAACATCTCCTTTCTTCCAAATTCTATGAATTACTGCAAATGTGCCAGCTTTTATTACTATATCGGCATGTTCTCCATTGATTAAAATTGAAGTGCCTTTTGCCCATTCTGGTATTCTTAATAAAACATCAAATGCTTTTTTCTTAGCCTGATCTATTGTAATCTTTACTGAACCTTTCCATGGATACTGCGTTTGCTGATGTAGCTTAAGCCTTGAACCATCTAACATTTTAGTATCTAATTTATTTCCGCCGTAAAGGTTTACTACTACACCATTATCTGTTAAACTATAGGCCCATCCGGATAACTTTGATATGGTGCGTACTAAATTTGGTGGACAACAAAAACAAGGAATGTAAGGTACTCTATTAGGATAATCTGTAATTCCCATATCATGACCTAAACTTCGTCTTAAGGGATTAGTATAAAAATAATTTACACCTTTTAAATCTATGCCCGAAAGTCCACTATTAAACATTACGGTTTCTATAACATCGGCATATTTAGACTCTCCATGTACGCCCAGTAATCTATAATTAAACATAGCGTTGCAAAGGTTTGCACATGTCTCGTTGTAAGAATCTGCATTATGCATTTGATAATCTAGAGTAAACGCTTCGTGAACAAAATCTCTATTGGAAGAAGCTCCATCATGTACCTGACCACAGGCTCCTGTTATATACATTTTCTTATCGACTATGTTATTCCAGATTCTGTCTAAAGCATCAATTAAAGGTTTCTCTCCAGTTTCAGCATATATATCGGCTGCACCTGCCCACATGTATAGTCCAAGAACCGCATGTCCCACAGCTTCCGTCTCCTCTCTTAAAGGTGTTCTTTCTTGAACCATATCTCCAATCATTCTATGACGCACTGTTTCATCTGGCACTACTTTAGATTGCCCTCTCATGTTTACAAAAATCTCGGCTAATTCTAAATAACGTTTGTCTTTTGTAGTTCTGTATAGCTCTACTAACCCCATGATTTGCACCTGATTAAAACCAAATCTTTTTAAATGTTCTGGTTGAGGTTCAAATGTTTCATATAGATTATTAGCGTGTTTTATTGCAATATCTAAAAAGCTCTTTCTACCTGTTACTCTGTAATAAATACATGCTGCTATATATAGATGTCCACTATTATACATTTCATGATACCTTCTATTTGAAAAAGGCTCAATCCCTCTAATGCTAATTTGAGTTTGAAGAAATCCATTAGGTTGTTGTGCTTTGGCTATTATTTGAATATACGCTTCTAATCTTTTTAAGAGTTCTTCATCCTTATTAATAGCGTAAACATAAGTAGCAGCTTCAATCCATTTATAAAAATCGCCATCATGCCAATGCATTCCTTTATGCTTCCCTTCTTTAAGGCCGGCTGCTATTTTAAAGTTATTAAGGGCATGCCCAACATCTCCTGTAAGCACCTGTTCCATATATGGCACCATAGACTCTTGAGCTATTTTAAATTTATCTGCCCAAAAACCTTCCGTCCATTGACAATCACCAATGTTAATACTTTTAAATTTTACATGGTTACTTTCTGAAGTATTTACAATTCCTTTTTCTTGAGAAAAAGAAACATTTACTAAAATTATACTGATAATGAATAAGATCTTAAGCTTCATTTTAAAAAGATATTTCTAAGTGATTTAAAAACTAACAGCACTAACTAACAACAAATTATAAAATCTCGCGTAGCTTGGAATAATAAAAATGTTTACCTCAGTTTATCAGCAAAACAACATACTGGTTTTTACCTAAAACCTAAACGCATTTACCTAATCCAACTATTTCCTTCCAACTGAGATTTTAGTATTCACAGTCTTAATGGTCTTTTTTAATACTTCTCCATTAGACCAAGTGATTGTTAATTTATTTGGACTAGAGCATTGAGAAATTCCAAAATGTACCAGGTTGTTATGCCCTTGAGAATATTGAGAATTGGTTGTTCCAATTCTATAGGTTTGCCTTGTTGAACATGAAGACAATTCTACTTTTGCTCCTAGTGGTGACATATTAGCCTTCGGAGATTTGCCAACTTCTATATTAATGAATTTGTTTTCTGTAGCTTCTTTTAACTGATTTTTAAACAAATGCCATTTACCACGTTCATTACCTATTACCACATCAATATTACCATCCTCATTGTAATCCATAACCTCAACAGCCATTCCTATTGCTCCTAGTTCTTTAGAAACCACACCATGGTTTTTCATCTCTTCGAAACCAGATTTCCCTCTATTTAAATACAGAATAGATTCGTTATCAAATACTAGTTTACCTCTTCTAATTACCAAAATATCATCTAATCCGTCATTATTAAAATCTGCCACCGCATTTGCCATAGTATGCTCTTTGTTTACTAAACCTAGCTTTTTAGTGACTTCTTTAAATTTTCCGTTGGTATTTTCTAAAAGAATATCATTAAATCCTTCTGGATGCTTAAAAGGCGCATAGTTCTTAACACCATGTACAACACCAGTTGAAGGCGCCCATAAGAAACCAGCAATTCTCCATTTTCTATTACCAACGTATCCAATATACCAACCTCTTTTTCCTTTATAATCTGGATTATCTGGAAAGCCTAAGGCATCACTATTTACAAGACGAATGTTTTTTCCGGAGTGTGTTTCTCCTTCAAATTCGTAATCGTAACCGGTTTCTCCAATAAAATAGGTGTCGTTATTTGGCCATTGAGATTGGAAATTCTCCATGTTTAACACATCTCCCACTTCTATATCTTCAAATTGAAATTGGCCTCTAGTGGTAAAGAACCCCCAGTCTTTAGTTTTGGGGTTGTAAAAATTTTGACCTTTTTTAAAATCTGTTCCGCGAGTAATGAATAGATCCAAATCCCCATCATTATCAAAATCTATTTCGCTTATACTTGTTGTTTCTACAATATCAAAAGGGAATACACTGTTTGTTACTTCTGTATACGTTAAATCTCCATTTCCTTTAAACGCCTTTGTTTTTCCCTGTCCGTACAAGACTATATCCAAAACTGCATCGTCGTTAAAATCTGTAATAAGTGTTTTTTGTCCGTTTGCTTTTACAGATGGCAATGTAGAATGTAATACAAGCTCTCCATTACCATTGTTTTCGTAAACATAACTTTCACTTGCTCCTTTTTTAGAACTATCTGGAAATGCGAAATTAAGTAGGTCTAAATCCCCATCATTATCAGCATCAATAAACTTAACTGTTCTTCCTCGCATTAAAGCTAATGGCTCTTTAAAATCTCCAAGAGGAATAAATTCTCTACCAACAACTCGGAACATTTTAGAGTTTCTAGCGTTACTACCAGATCCTCCTCCACGAGACATAATTACTTCTAAATTACCATCGTTATCTATATCTGCTATTGATACCCCATGTAAATCTCCCATTATGATATCATATGGTTTAGCAAACTTACCTTTATTGTTCCATTGTACTTGTATACCTAAACCGTGATCATTGATTAGTAAATCTTGATACCCATCTTGGTCTAAATCTGCAACTACAGGAGCATCCCATTTTCTTAGATTCTTTTCTAAACGTGGAAACTCTTTAAAAACCTCTACAAAGGCATTTACAGTTTTATTCTGTGCTTTTACGTCTTGAATTACAGTACTAAAGATTACTAGAACGTAAATGTAAAGGCAGATGCTATTGTTAACTTTCATGAAATTTTAAATTATACTTTTTGAAGATTTACAAAGTAAAATTCTATGCCTAATAGTTTACTTGTATATATTACCAAGAACCTATTTAATTTTATCTAAAATATACAAACAAAAAAACTGAGAACCTAAGTTCTCAGTTTTCGACTAAACTAAACTAAACAATATGATTTATGATTTTCACATGAATCTAATGCTTATTCTTAATACCCATCATTTTGAATAAGGGCAGCTGTTCTATCAATTTCGGATTGAGGAATTGGTAAATAATACATTCTTGGAAACCAAGGTCTTGTTACTACTGTATATTCCTCATGTGTTTGAGATCCATCAGCTTGGGTAGTCCATCTAAGACCTCTAATGTCCATACCTAAATGATCTTCAACCATCCAACGTCTTTCATCAAAGAAACTATGACCTTCAAAAGCTAACTCTACACGTCTTTCTCTCTTGATAGCCTCTTTCAACTCATCACCACTAGCAGTAATTGCAGGTAGCAATGCTCTTGTAGCTACTTTGTTTAAGTATGTTCTAGCTTCAGCATCATTTCCTAATTCAGCTTGCGCTTCTGCATAATTTAAATACACCTCTGCCAACCTGTATAAGATTAATGGTCTACCTGGTGTTGGATCTTGTAAATTACTTAAACCTTCATTCTGGAATTTACGAATGTTATAACCTGTAAAAGATGAATGTCTTACATTACCTAAACCTTCAGGAGAATCGTCTCCATGTGGGTAAACATCAGGATTTAAAGACAATGCATAATTTATAGGGTTACCTCTAAACTCAGCTCCTTGGAAGTTAATATTGGCATAATATCTCATTTCTCTACCATCATTTGGATTTGCAGCATCATAAGTTCCTCCGCTTGTAGTAGTTCCATCTGCCATATTATACTGTAGCACATAGTTATGCGTTGGTGAAGAAAGTCCCCAACCATCATCTCCGTTTGGAGATTGCGTTTTATCCCATAAAGAGTTAGCATCTGTACCAAAAGCTAAAATTGTTGCTCCAAAAGGTCTTGCAAATAGAATATCATCGTTAATTGATAAGAATAAATCTTGATATGCTCTTGCATCTGGTGTAGCTGTTAAATCACGTCCACCTACCATATCAATTATTTCTTTAGCTGCATCTGATGCATCTTGCCATTTAGAAGTCTTGCTATATGTATATAACTCTCTATTTGTGGCTTGCGGTGCTAAGGTTGCATCGTGTAAATCACTTGCGGCATACAACAATGTACGAGCTTTAACTGCCAAGGCAGAATATTTTGTTGCTCTACCAAACTCATCTCCAGATCTTGTATCTGGTAATACAGCTGCAGCAGCATCTAATTCACTTACAATAAAGTCTACACATTCTTCATAAGTATTTCGTGGAATATTGAAATCATCATCTAAAGTATGCGCTGTTGTAATTAAAGGCACTCCTCCAAAATACTTAATTAACTTACTGTATAAATTAGCCCTTAAGAATCTCATTTCTGCCATTAATTCATTTATGGCTTCTGGGTCTTGCTCCATTGCTGGGCTACCTTCAACTTGCTCAAAGAATAAATTTGCTTGTCTTATATAGGTGTAATACTTAGACCATTGGTTTCTAAAAAACCCAGGATTACCAGCAGTCCATCCAGCTCTTACACGCATTAAATCACGATTTTGAAAATTGAATTTTGCTTCAAAGGAAGCAGTTTCAATATTGAATCTTCTAGTCCACCAGATACTATTATCCAATCCCCAGTTTTCAGTACTATTATATGTTGAAAATAATAGTAGTTCTACTTGTTCAGGTGTACTTAAAACTAAATCTTCAGCAAAAGCACCTGTAACTTCAATATCTAAATCTTCGTCACAACTATTAACAGTACAGAATAGCAAGGCTGTTAACAGGTATACAAATTTTAAATTCTTTATATTTTTCATGTTTTTCATATTTTTTTAAAAGCTGAAATTAAGACCTACCGTATACGTTTTAAGTGGCGTATATGTTGCATTTCTAAAACTGTTATATCCAGTTGCTTCAGGATCTAATCCTAAGTCATAAATATCAGAGAACATTGTTAAAAGGTTAAATCCTCTTACAAATAGTTTTAAATCTCCTAAACCTATTTTATCTTTTGATAATGTGTAACCTATTTCCACTTCTTTCAATCTTAAGAAAGAGGCATCTTGGTACCATAAATCTGCACCTTGGAATCCACTGTTAGTAGCTGTTGCAGGCCCTTCACTGATTGGTGCATTTTGAGCATCACCTGGAGCAAAAGCTCTTGGGAAAGCAGCATTAGTATTGTTCGGTGTCCATCTGTTATTAAATACAAACTCAGGAACCGCACCAGGAGTTTCCGCAAAATATACAAGAGTTTCAGCTTCAGCCTGTCCTTGTAATAAGAAGTTAAAACTTAACGCTTTGTAATTGAATCCACCGTAAATACCATATTGTATTTGTGGAATGTTAGAAGATGCTACACGAACTCTATCTTCTGCGTTAATTGCACCATCTCCATTGCTATCTACATAATTGATATCACCTGGTTGTGGGTTTCCTAATTTTACATCTGTTGCATCAATTTGTGCTTGATCTCTGAATACTCCGTTTGTTCTATACATAATGTAAGAATCTATTGGAAGTCCTTGTTGTCTCATTAATGGAGATATGTTATCTCCTTCTGGTAATGAAATCACTTCATTCTTAGCTTGCGAGAAGTTTGCTCCTAAGTTATAACTAAAGTTATCGTTAAGTTGGTCTGCCCAAGATAATTCGAATTCCCATCCATAATTTTTAGTTGCTCCAATATTTTCTGGTGGAATTTGAGAATTTTGAAGCCCAACAAATGCAGGAATATTTCCAGATCTATTAACTAGTATACCAGATCTATCTTGGAAGAAGTAGTTGATATCTCCATTTAATCTACCATCAAATAAAGAGAAGTTTAAACCAACATTCTTCATTTCTGCAGTTTCCCAAGTAACATCTGTATTAGCAATTCTACTTAGTGTATATGTGTTATAGAAGTTTCCTCCATCACCAAACACATAATAATTAGGGAAAGCAGTATTTAAGTTAGTACTACCATAGTTGTATAATGATAAGAATTGGTTAGCACCAATACGGTCATTACCCATTTCTGACCATGATCCTCTTAATTTTAAGGAAGTTATCCAATCTACATTTTCTAAGAAAGCTTCTTTACCGAGCTCCCATGATAGTGCCACACTAGGGAATGTACCAAACCTTTTTCCTGGTCCGAAGTTACTTGAACCATCATGACGAATTGTAAAATCTATGAAATATTTCTTTTTGAAGTCATAAGAGAATGAACCAAAGTAATCTTGTCTAGCAAACTCAGAACTTTGCCCACTTGATAATTGTCTGTCATCATTATTTCCTTGGAATAACTCTCCTGTTGCTGGATTAGGGAATCCACCAGTTTTTTCAGCAAAAAATTGTCTTGTATTAGAATTTAATCTTTCGTGTCCAACAAAAGCACTTACACTGTGATCACCAAATGAATTAGAGTAGTGTAAACGAATATTATAGATTTGCTCATCAAATTTCCAGAAAGACTCACGTAATATTCTGTTTGTACCTCTTTGATTAGAACCTATTCTTGGCTCATACTCATCTCCTACTAATTCATAATAGGTCCATGGTGAATACCAGTTCTTAGTATCTGTATTCAATCTTCTTACCCCTGCAAAACCTTTTACACTTAAACCATCAACTAGTTTATTTAGGTTATAATCTATTGAAAATCTTCCTTGAAGGTTGTTGCTAATAGTTTTAACAAAACCAGATTCATTACTAGAAGTTAAAATTGGGTTACCTTCATCGGAACCTCTTGCAGGTAATCCATTAGGATATCTTCCTACTTCAATTGGCACTGTATTGAATATTAGTTTGTAAATATTGTTATCATCTACACCAGGTTGTCTTGTATTTCCAAATCTTCCAGAAATGTCTACACCTAATTTGAAATCATCTGTTAAATTGATATCAATATTAGAACGAATTTGGTGCTGTTTGAACTTTAGGGCACCAGATCTGTACATACCTTTTTGGTCTTGAAAATCGCCACTTACGAAATACTTCACTTTATCAGTACCACCTGAAATTGACAAGGATGTTCTTGATTCTGGTGAAGAGTCTGCAAAGGTTAAATCTGCCCAGTCCGTACTTGGGAAATTAATTGGATCATCACCTGAAGCATAAGCTGCAATATCCGCTTCAGAATACGGTAGAGCATTACCTTCATATCCAGCTATTTCATTTTGATATGTAGCCCATTGTGCAGAAGACATTAACTTAGGCTGCCTTGTAAAACTAGATACATTATATGATGTAGAGAAATTAATTTTTGGCTTACCAGATTTACCTCTCTTTGTAGTAATTAAGATTACACCATTTGCCGCACGAGAACCGTAAATAGCAGCTGCCCCATCTTTTAATACAGTTAATGATGCGATATCTTGAGGTGCTAACTGAGAGAACGACGCTTGTGGTATACCATCAATTAAAATTAATGGTGCGTTGTTTCCTAAAGTAGATTTACCTCTAATTAAAATAGTAGTAGCATCGTCATCTGTATTACCTGGCTGACCATTTCCAGCACCTGGGTAACCACCTCTATCACTAATAATTAAACCGGATGCTCTACCTGCTAAAGATTTAGCAATATCTTTACTAGAAGACTGCTCAATTGCTTCACTCTGAATGGTACTTACCGAGCCAGTAAGTTCCCCACGTTTTTTAGTAGAATATCCTACTACTACAACTTCATCTAGCCCTGCTACATCTTCTTCTAATATAACATCTACTTTAGCATTTCCTCCTACTGCAACCTCTTTAGTTTTATATCCTAAGAAAGAAAACACTAAAGTTGCATTTGAGTCTACAGATAATGAGTAATTTCCATCAAAATCTGTTTGTGTTCCTTGTGATGTTCCTTTAACTACAATATTAACTCCAGGTAATGGTCCTGAGGCATCTGAGACTGTTCCTGATACTGTAATCTCTTGAACAGGCTTGTTTGTTTTAATTGTGTTATCGGTATCATTTTCTATTGTGCTTGCGTTTATTGGTAGTATAGATACAGCAAATACAAATAGTGAGAGTTTGAGTTTTATGTCAAACTTTGAAAAATAAGACATATGATGTCTCAAATAGGACATATGCAGTCCTATTGGAAAGTAACTTTTCATATTTTTACGTTGAATTTGTGGTTAAATGTTTATTTAATCATTTAAACTTACCGGAGGATGCGCCAACATTTTCCGGTTTTTTTATGTTTAAATACGCTTAGTTGTTTGTTTTTCGAGAAGTTTTATGTCATACAATAAAAGAGTTTAGTTAGTTATAATTTAGTTTGTTGTTGTTATTAAATGCTTTATTCTAATATAGCATAGGAGAGTGTAAAGCAATATGTTACAAAATAACTTAATAAAACGTTGTAGTAAATAATAAAATTTACCCAGAACCTTTCATATTTTATCTAATGAAAATGGGTTCTGGGTAAGAAATATGTACTTTGAACTAACTCCAAATAACCGGTAAAAACACAGTCATTTCAGCTTGTCCTCTATTACTCCAAGAAAAGTATGGTACTAATTGTGTTTTATGCGAAGTTAGAACTGGTTTGGTAATGACTTGATACATTTCGTCATTTTTATCTTCCCTTAATTGTAACTCCGTATTAATTACAGTAACCCCACCTAAGAAATCTGGTTTGTGTTCTGCAACTAATTCAGCATCTCCTTTAATATAAACATCTAAAATAGATACATCTTTTGGTAAATCTGGTGTTTCAACACAATATACTATTGGCCCTCTTTTAACAGCTACTTGATTTCTTGTTTCTTCAATTCTGTTATGTCCCTCAATTAATTTAATTTCCATTGGCATATCCAGTACTATGGTGTCTCCTACTTTCCATTCTCTATTGATGACAGCAAAAGTTCCTGGAATTATTTCAATATTTACATCTTCTCCATTCACTTTTAGTGTACTACCCGTTGCCCATTTAGGAATTCTGACTTTAATATCAAAAGCTTCAGCTTTACATTCATCTACAGTGATTTTTACAATACCTTTCCAAGGGTAATCTGTGTCTTGTGTTAGCTTTATTGTTGAACCGTCTAATAAATTAGTATCGAGCGTATTTCCTCCAAACAATACTACAGCTACCCCATTTTCTGATAATGTATATGCCCAACCTGAACTTTTACAAATAGTCCTAACCAAGTTTGGTGGACAACAAAAACACTCTAAGTACGGTTGTCTTACAGGGCTTTCTGTTACATCGGCATGTGCCTCATAATCTCTAGATCCATTTACCATTCTTAATGGATTAGAATAAAAATATTCTTTACCATCAATACTAATTCCAGATAATCCACTATTAAATAACACTAGTTCAATGATATCGGCATAACGTGATTCTTCTTTTAAGGCCATCATTCTATTGCTAAACATGGCATTACAAAGATTAGCGCATGTTTCATTATAGGCCGTCATATTAGGCATCATATAAGCATCAATAAACCCTTCTTCTATCATATCTAAGCTCGTAGATGCGCCATAATGTGCTTGTCCTACTGCTCCGGTAACATACATCTTTTTACCTGTAACATTTTCCCATAACCTATCCAGGGCTTCAATTAACTCTTTTTCTCCAGTTTCGGCATATACATCGGCAGCTCCTGCATAGTAATATAATGCCAACACTGCATGTCCTACTGCTTCCTTAGCTTCTCTTAACGCTGTACGTTCTTGTACCATATCACCGATAGGATATCCTTCTGTTGTTGAATCGTGTTCAATCTCATATGTTCCTCTTCGGTTAATGAATTTTTCAGCTAATTTTAAATACTTTTCATCTCTTACTGTCCTATATAGCTCAACTAAGCCCATAATTTGTGTTTGGTTGAATCCAAAACGTTGGTAATGCTTAGTATCTGGCATAAAGTAAACACACAACAAATCCGCTTGTTTGATAGCGATATCTAAAAAGTTACGTTGACCTGTTAAACGGTGGTGCACACTCGCGGCAATAAATAAATGTCCGTAGTTATACATCTCGTGATACTTCCTATTAGAAAAACGTTCTGCACCTTCTGTAATTTGAATATGCGTATGAATGTATCCATCTTCTTCTTGAGCTTTTCCAATCCATTCAATGTATTCATCTAATTTCTTTAAAAGCTTCTCATCTTTGGTTAAAGCATAGATATACATACAGGCTTCCATATATTTAAAGAAGTCCCCATCGTGCCAGTAAAATCCTTTATGCTCTCCTTCTTTTTCTCCAGCCGCAATTTTAAAGTTGTTTAATCCGTGTCCTACATCTCCACATAAAACATCTCCCATATACGGTACCATTATTTGAGCAGCTGCATCTTCTTTATCTGCCCAAAACCCGTCTTTCCATCTACAGTCACCAAAATCGATGCTCTTTAATTTTACGTAAGGACTATTTACAGTATTAGTAATAGCTTTTGTATGCTTTGTATTACTCATTTTTATTATGAATTTAGATGTATTTTAAATGTATTAATCGTATTTTTTCATGTATTCTTTGACTAGCTCTGGGTTTCTAAACCAGTCCATTCTGTCAATATCATACTTCTCAAATTTTTGTTGTAACATCCATAATGGACGTTCTAAAGTAAGCTCCCATTCGAATAGCTTTTTGAACATCGTTCTTAAACGTTCTGGCTCTTGAGCTGCTAAGTCTTTTTGTTCTGTTAAATCTTTGGATAAATCGTATAATTCGGCAGGTCTATCTGCAAATCGAATTAGCTTCCAATCGTTGTGCCTATATACTGCACGCGCCTCTTTTTTCCAGTAAAGATCTTCATGGGGTCTAGCTGTGTTTTCGCCATTAACAAAAGGAATTAAATTAACACCATCAATATTTTTTAAGTCTTTAGTATCCCCTCCCGCAGCTGCATAAAATGTAGGCAGTAAATCGAAGGTACTTACAGGGTAGTTATACACTGTTCCTGATTTAAACTTTTTTGGCCATTTAATTAAATATGGTACTCTAAAACCACCTTCTAAATGATTGGACTTTGTGCCACTTAAAGGTAAATTAATAGACGCATTTTTATCTGTAGGGCCTCCATTATCATTAGAGAATACAACAATAGTATTGTCATCTAGTCCAAGTTCTTTTAATTTATCCATAACTTTACCACATGCTCTATCTAGTGCTAAGGTCATAGCAGCTACTTCTTTTCGTTTTCCATTTAAGTTTGGAAACTTATCTAAATCTTCTTGAGTGGCATGCATGGGCGTATGAACTGCATTAAACGCTAGGTAAATAAAAAATGGCTGATTTTTATGTCGTTCTATAAACGATACGGCCTCATCTGCAAAAGCATCTGTGGCATATGTTTTTGGCTCTTCATAATTACCAAAGTTGCGTTCCATTTTATTATCATGATGTACACCTTTTAAATCTTTAATGGGGAAATAGCTTCTTCCTCCTCCTCTAAAACCATAAAATTCATCGAAGCCTCTATTTAAGGGATGAAAACGGTCTGCATTACCTAAATGCCATTTACCATACATTGCATTAGTGTAGCCTAACTTTTTAAGATAATCGGCCATGGTAATTTCATCTACAGGTAATCCCATATCATCTCCTAAATACTTAGAGTTTTCACTCATGTACCCAGGCACATTAATTTCCTGATAACCAAATCGCTGTTGGTATTTTCCAGTCATTAATCCCGCTCTTGAAGGACCACAAGTAGCGTCTGTAACATAGCCTTGTGTAAAGCGTACACCTTGATCTGAAAGTTTATCCAGATTCGGTGTTTTCATGATTTTACTTCCATGAAATCCGAAATCTCCATAACCGGCATCATCAGAAAATAAGAAAATAATATTAGGTTTTTCTTGCGCCTTAACATTTGATTTGCAAGACACTAACAGCAATAAAACTAAAAGATATTTAAGTGTTTTCATAAAAATTATAAAAGCTAATACAGTTTAAAAAACAATACTTCTATTTAAAGTTTAAAGGTAAATGCTTTTGAAATCTAAAAATTAACGGGAACTATCCTTTTCTAAAACATTTTTATCCTTATTTAATGCGTTTTACATCAACAAAGTGTGGACCGGTAGATAATCGTTCTACTTTTACATATGCATGTAAATTGCCTACAGTCTCCGGAAATTCTACATTTTTAAATACAATCTGTTTCTGTCCCTTTTTAATTGGTAGTTTTAAATGAAGCTTATTGTATTTTAAATGTGCATAACCATCTGAATAAACCTCTGGTAAGTCTAAAGATACATTATAAATCCCTTTTAAAGTTTTAACCCTCCAATATCCTAGTTGATTGTCTTCTACAACTCTAGGACCACCGTAATCAAAACGAGAGATAACACGGGGACCGCCCCAATCAAATCTTGATAAATTAACATTTGGCTGTTCTTTTGTTCCTAAGAATATTCGCTGAATGCCTTTAGCATCTCTTTCTTCTGTTACTTCATCAAACCAATTTTCATAGCGTTCTAACATGGCGTCCACAACTTCGGGATGCTTTTTAGCAATGTTAATTCTTTCGCTAGGGTCATTTTCAACATCGTATAACTCTAAGTTCTTTAAAACATTTTTTAAAACAAAATCTGTTGGTTGATGCACTATTCCATGAGGAAAATCATGCGGACTAACCAATTTGTATTTATCTGTTCTTACAGCAAAATGCATGTATTTAAATGGTGTTGGTCCATAATGCATCTGTACATAAAAGTCTCTATTAATTAAAGCTTCTGAATTTCCATTTAACCAAAGTGGTAATAGGGACTTCCCATCTACTTTTAAATCTTTAGGTAATTTTGATTTTGTAGCTTCTACGATAGTTGGAAATATATCAATGACAGCCCCCATGTTAGATAACCTATTTGATGGTTTAATTTTATTGGGCCATCTCACGTAAAAGGGTACTCTAATACCTGCATCATAAACACTGGTTTTGGTGCCTCTTAAATTGGCAACCCAGCGCCCGGGATACGAATCATTTTTAGTTCTTCTGTGTCTTGGTCCATTATCTGATAAGAAAATGACAATGGTATTTTCTTCAATTCCTAATTCTTTAAGTTTACCTAGTACTCTTCCAACATTATAATCTATACTAGAAAGCATTCCATAAGTAAGTGCATTGTCTTCATGCAATCCCATTTTCCTATAAGGTTCGGCCAACCTATCTGGCACTTGTAAAGGAAAATGAGGTAGGTTGGTAGCTAAATAAGCGAAAAACGGTTTCTCTTTGTTCTTTTCAATAAAGTTTAAAGTTGCTTCTGTAAAGATGTCATCGCAATAACCATTATATGTTTTGGGCGTACCGTTATGTTCTAAAACAGGATCAAAATGAGTATTGCCTTTGGGACCTGCAGCTTGACCAATACCGCCTCCTTTATGAACTAAGGTTTCTTGAAATCCTTGATCTATTGGTCTCATAGGCATATTATCTCCCAAATGCCATTTTCCGAAAATCCCTGTTTTATATCCATTTTCTGCAAGTATTTCTGCAATAGTTACCTCGGATGTATTCATAAAATGATCTACCTGAGTTACAGCCGTTACTCCAGCTCTATACGGATATCTTCCGGTTAACAAAGCCGCTCTTGAAGCGGAGCAGTTAGGATATGAAAAGAAATGAGACATTTCTATGCCTTGTTCTCCCAGAGTTTCTATTTGCGGTGTTTTAATGTAAGGGTTACCATGAGCACCAATATCTCCGTAGCCTTGATCATCCGTCATCATAATAATGATATTAGGCTTTTCTTGTGCAGATATACTCTGAAATTTAGTAACAAACAGCGCAACTAATACAATTAAATGAAGTTGTGTTTTCATGTTAAGAATTTTAATTTATTGTGATTACCAATTGGTAAAAGACCCATCTTTTCTTATTAAGCGCGGAGTTTCAACAGGTTTAAATCCTTCCTTCAATGCTAATTCTTCATTAAACTCTATGCCCAATCCGGGTTGGTCTGAAACTTTGTATCTATTCCCCTCTAACTTTGGTTGTTTTGTATAATAGTTAGCATCATCTAAACCGGGGTTTTCAACAGGTGTATTCATTTCTTCTAACCACGTAAAATTTGGAGAGGCAGCGGCTAAGTGTATTGTGGCAGCAGTACAAATTGGTCCTATTGGATTGTGAGGAAGTAAATCTATATAATGTGACTCGGCCATATTTGCCACTTTTACAGCTTCTGTAATACCCCCTACGTTGCACACATCAATTCTAGCAAATTGGGTGATATTTTTTTCTATGTATGGTAAAAATTGCCATTTACTTGCAAATTCTTCTCCTATTGCAAAGGGTACATTTACCATTTTTCTAAGCTCTTGATATACTTCTGGAGATTCATCTCTTATAGGTTCTTCAATAAAATCTAAAGTTCCTTCGGGCATCCTTTGCAAAAAGGAGACTGTTTCTGGAACTGATAATCTGTGATGATAATCTATACCAATGGTTGGTTTAAACCCAACTTCCTTTCTTAATTCAGTAATCCAATCTGCTATTATGGCTATAGATTCTCTAGGTTCAAAGGTAGAATTGTATTTTCCTTCTTCGTATTCAGCTGGGGCTAACCTTAGCATTTGCCAACCTTCTTTTATTAAGATCTTGGCGCGTTCAATTAATTCTTCTTTAGAGCTAAAACGGAGGGAAGCAAAACACTCTACATAATCTCGTTGCTTTCCTCCAAGTAATTCATATACTGGTACTTCCAGAGCTTTTCCTTTAATATCATAAAGTGCAATATCTATGGCTGATATGGCAGCAGTTAAAACTCTACCTCCTTCAAAATATTGTCCTCTATATAAATCTTGCCAAATAGCACCAATTTGCATTGGATTTCTTCCTACTATCAAGGGTCTAAAATGATCTATAGCACCAATAACTGCATACTCTCTTCCTGTAATACCAGAAGCTCCCCAACCATAAATTCCCTTGTTGGTTTCAATCTTTATATTAAGCTGGCTTCTTCCTGCTATGTTTACTGGAAATACTTTTACGTCTGTGATTTTCATGTTCCAATAGTTTCTATTTGGTTCTGTTCATCTTCAAGCTCTATTCGTTGTACTTTACCAACTACTAATAGGATGGACAAAAACCCTATTAAAGCCAATAAACCTATAAAAAGTAACGCCTTACTGAAATCCCCATCTTCAACCAAAACACCAATGGCAAATGGCACTACAATTGCAGAAAGTCCGCCAATTAAGTTAAATACACCTCCTACTAAACCAATGATTCGCTTTGGTGCTATTAAAGACACAAAAACCCAATTAATTGATGCTAATCCATTTCCAAAAAAGGCCACTGTTAGAAACAATATAATTAGAAACGTACTATCTGTGTAATTGGCTACTATAATAATAGTAGACAACAATAACCCTAATAATACTGGTGCTTTTCTTGAAAACTCTGCCGAATATCCTTTTTTAGTTAAATAGTCTGAAGAAAAACCAGCTAAAAGCACACCACAAAAGGCAGCCAAAAACGGAATAGATGCTAAGAAACCCGAATTAATAAAATCTAAACCCCTATAATCTACCAAATACGTTGGAAACCATGTTAAAAAGAAAATAGTCATAGAACCTAAACAAAATTGACCTAAATAGACGCCCCACAACTTTTTGTGTTTAAAGGCTTCGAAGAAATCATTCCAATTAAACGATTCTTTTTTAGTTGTTTTGCCAGAGTTATTTATTAGCCCTCCTCCTTCTTTAATTAGTTTAATTTCTTCTTTACTTACTGTTTTATGCTGATCTGGGTCACGATAAAATGCGTACCAAACTACAGCCCAAATGATTCCAATTATTCCAGATATAATTAATAGACCTCGCCACCCAACTTTATCTTGAATTAAAGTTAGTACCGGAAATAAAAATGCTAAACCTATAAACTGACCTGATGTATAAATGGCTATAGCCGATGCTCTTTCGCTTTCTGGAAACCATTTGGTAACTATGGCGTTATTTGCTGGATAAGAGGGCGCCTCAAAAATCCCGATACTTGCTCTTAATCCCAATAATAACTTAAACGAGTTTACAAAACCTTGAAACAAGGTAGCAACAGACCATAAAAACAATAGTAATGCGTATAAGAATCTTAGTCTAACTTTATCTACAATAACACCGCCTGGTATTTGTAGTGAAGCATAAAAAATTCCAAAGATTGAAAAGATTGACCCCATTTGTACAGAAGACAATTCTAACGATTCACTAATCGCTGAGGCCGCTACTGAAATATTGGTTCTGTCTAAATAATTAATGACTACTGTACCAAAAATTAGTGCTAAAATGTTATACCGTTTTCGTGTCATTAAATTCAATTTTTAATCTATTCAACACATAGTTCTTGTTAGATTATGACCATAGATTTTCCATCTAAAGCTGTATTCACTGTAGCCCTAGTGCTATTATTAAACTGGATATAATTACTTTATCTACCTACTTCTTTTGTAGTTTGGTTTGTATTTCCTCAATACTTAAGCCTTTAGTTTCTACTAAAAACTTGGTTAAGATTAACATTCCAATAAACACCGTTATTGCATAAAAAAGCAACGTGTTACTAATACCAAAGCTTGCAAGTTGAGAAGGGAAGAAAGCCTGAATTAACCAACTCGTGGTGCTCGTAATAAATGTGAAAAATGGAATAGCAATTCCCCTAATTGCATTTGGAAAAATTTCTGAGAATAGCACCCACATAACTGGCCCAACAGAAAAATGGAACGCCGCAATAAAGCTTAGAATACCGATTAGAATCAAAATGGCATTAATCTTTGCTGATTTTTGGATTAACAATCCTGAATACTGACGGCCCTCTTCTTCTCCAATAGCATCAAATAAAGCCTTCTTTAATTCTATATCACTGCCATACTCAACCCCTATCATACCGTTAATTCTTTCAGGATTTTTAAATTCTGTCATTTCTGCTACGGCTTCTTTAGTAAGTGTGTATGTTGCAGTTTTAAATCCAAAATAAGCAATACCTAAACTTAAAACTACCCAGAGCATTCCTCCCAAAATCATAGGTCTACGACCAAACTTATCCACACATACTAAGCCTAAGATGGTAAAAACTAAACCTGTTAAACCTGTCCAGATGGCTTGCATAAAGGCGGCATCTTTACCTAAACCTATTTGTTCAAAAACGGTAGGCGCATAAAACAAAATGGCGTTTATACCCGATGTTTGTTGCGCAATTGCTAAGGTAAAAGCAATGATAAAAACTACTCTGAATTCTTTACTAAAAATACTTTTGAATTGTGACCAAACGGAACGATCATCTGTTTGTTCAAGGCTATTTTCCATTTCTGAAATATGGCCATCAATTTCATTAGTCGGCATTAGTTTAGCCAAAGTATTTTTAGCTTCTTCAACCTTACCTTTAAAGAACAACCAAGAAGGGCTTTTAGGAACAATAAACAATAGGGCCAGCCATATAAGTGCTGGGATAATTTCAGACCCTAACATCCATCTCCATGTATTTTCGGTAAGCCCCAAATCTGCTGCCCATTCTACTCCCGTTGTGGCCCATTGTAATATTAAGTAGTTTATAAAATATGCCCCAGACAAACCAACTACAATGTTAATCTGAATCATAGTTACCAGTTTGCCTCTTAACTTTGGTGGTGCTATTTCTCCAATATACATTGATGCCAAAGAAATTGAAGTAAAGGCTAACCCGCCTAAGAATCTAAATGCTAAAAGTGTCCAATAATCTTGAGCTAACGTAGATCCTACTGCAGAAACCACATACAGTGCAGCCACAATTTGAAGTGTAACTTTTCTACCTAATTTATCACAAGAGTATCCTGCAAAAAGCAATGCTAAAATTACACCTAAAGCTGGTGCTCCAACTACCATTCCCAATTCAATATCATTTAATCCAAATTCTTGAGAAATAAAATCTACCGTCCCCGAGATTAACGCGGCGTCTAGCCCGAAAACGAAGCCACCCATGGCCACAATAGTTGAATATAAAAAAGCCTTCTTTTTGTATGAACTCATAATAAATTAGTTTATATAGTTTAGTTAGTTTTAAGTTGAAATATTAATCCTTAAGTTTTGAAGTAATATCTTTAAATGTATTCATTACAAGTCCAACATCTACTGAATAAGAAATGTATTGAACCCCTATATCTCTCCACATTTTAGCCTTCTCAGGAGATTCTGTAAAAGTACCTACTGCTTTTCCATGTTCTTTGGCAATTTCAACCGCCTCTTTCATAGCATTTACTACTTTCGGGTTGTTTACATCTCCAGGTACACCACAAGATTGAGATAAATCATAGGGTCCTAAGAAAATAACATCAATACCATCTACTTTAACAATTTCAGGAAGGTTTTCAATCCCTTCCATTCCTTCAATATGTATGATAGAAATGACAGAATCATTTGCCTTTCCAAAATGATCTTGAGGACCAATATTAGTATACTCAGCAGCTCTTACATACCTGCACATACCGCGTTCTCCTTTTGGAAAAAACTTAATAGCTTTTACCACCTTGTCGGCGTCTGCTTTTGTACATACCTGTGGCACCTGTATACATCTTACGCCTATATCTAATACTCTTAGGATAAGTGTTTCTGAATTTTCCGTAACTCTTACTACAGGAGTAATACCATTAGCTTCTGCTGCCCTTACCATATTTTGGGCAGACTCTACACTAAATGGGCCGTGTTCCATATCAATAATTACGAAATCGAACCCACTATGAGCGGCTATTTCTACAATTGCTGGTTCTTGTAATTTACAAAAAGGGCCAAATACTGTTTGACCCTCTTTAAGTTTATTTTGCAATAAATTTTGTTTCATGTTTTAGATTGCTGTTGTAACTCGTTTTTTAACTAAATAATCTTCTAAAGCTAAATGCGAACAATCATGACCAATACCACTGTTTTTATATCCACCATGTGGTAAATAAATAGCGTACTTAACACCGTTAATTTGTACTTCTCCAAACTCTAGTTCTTCAGTGAATTTCTCAATTCTCTTATGATCGTTCGTAAAAATATATGATGCCAAACCAAACTCAGTATCATTAGCCAATTCTAAAACTTCTTCGTCTGTTTCAAAAGGCATAATACCTGCAACGGGTCCAAAAGTTTCTTGAGTAAATAGTTTCATATCTGTTGTTATACCAGAAACTACAGTTGGCTCAATCCAGTTACCACCTTCAGGGAATCCTTCAGGAATTTTTCCTCCGTATTCTAAGGTTGCCCCTTTACTTACGGCATCATCAACAAGATCAAACATTCTATCTCTATCTTTTTTGCTCACCACAGGCCCCATGAAAACTTCAGGATTTTCCTTAATACCAAACCCTAATTTAATTTCAGAAGCTTTTTTCACATAAGCTTCCACAAATTTATCATAGATATTTTTATGTACAAATATTCTATTAGCTGCGACACAAACTTGACCTGAATTTCCGAATCTTAAAGCTATTGCAAGTTCTAAAGCATTGTCAAAATCGGCATCCTCAAATACAATAAACGGTGCATTACCGCCTAATTCCATTCCAAACTTTTTTATAGACGTTGTACTATCTGCAATAACTTTTAGACCTGTTGGTGTAGATCCAATCATTGTTAACACAGCAGGTATATGACTAGTGGTCATTGTTGTTGCTACCTCACTACTAGGTCCTGATAAAATATTTACAACACCAGCTGGGAAATTAATAGAATGCATTATCTCTCCAATCATATAAGCTGATAATGGAGATAAAGCTGAAGGCTTAATGATTAAAGAACATCCTGCTGCTAAAGCCGGCCCTATTTTGTACCCTACATTTAACAATGGAAAATTCCAAGCTAAATACGCCACAGCAACACCTGCGGGTTTAGATATCATTTTATGAGCGTGCGTGTTATCATGGTCTGGTATCTGCTCTTCTCTTAAGTTTTGCATAGCATTGGGATACCACTCCAAAGCTTCTGTTAGCCTATCGATATCTTCTTGCGACCCTGCATATGTTTTACCCATTTCATGTACCATAGCTGTTCTTAAATCATGCTCCTTTTCTAGAATGGCATCTTTAAGTTTTAACATCCAATTAGTACGTTCTGCTAAAGACAGTCTAGACCAATATTTAAAGCCTTTCTGGGCAGTCTCAAGTGCTTTTAAAGCATCTTCCTTTCCAGCTCTTGCAACTTGAGCAATAACCTCTCCTGTAGCAGGACAAACAACATCATCTTTCTCTCCACTAGCGGAATCAATTAATTCTCCGCCTATATATAATTTTTTATACCCGAAATTCTGAGTTTTCATTCTTCCTTAATTAGATAATAATTTTTTTTGTTTTCTTTTCTGAATAACTCTCTAGCACATCTACATCTACATCAATACCTAAACCTGGTCTATTAGGAACTTCAATATATCCATCTTTCATTTCTATTGATGGAAATGTTAGTTTTTCCCTCAATCCATTTTCTGTTTGATCATACTCCATTAAGAAATCTGGTTGATACATTCTACCAGGAACAGATTCTATGTTTGAAATAAAATGAAGTGCCACATGAATACCTATAGAAGTCCCCCAAGTATGAGGAATAATATCTACACCATTGGCACTGGCCAAAGCTGAAATTCGTTTGGCTTCAGTTAAACCACCGCTTGCACAAATATCTGGTTGTATTATATCTACAGATTTATGATCTATAAGTTGCTTAAATCCAAATCTTAAATACTCGCATTCTCCTCCCGAAATTGGAATGGTAGTTTTTTGCCTTAATTCACTGTACTGTTCATAAAACTCTGGCGAAATTGGCTCTTCAAACCAACCAATATCATACTTTTCTATTTTCCTTGCCAATTCAGTAGCCTCGCGTAATGTGTAGGCATGATTAGAATCTACCATTAGTTTAATATCCGGACCAATAACCTCTCTCATCTTCTTCACATTTTCAACATCAGCCTTAATACCTAAGCCCACTTTCATTTTCATGGCTTTGAACCCTTGTGAGATGTATAATCTAGCTTCTTCTTCAAAATCTTTTGAAGGGTTATTATGATCTGTAAAATATAAACCTGTAGCATAAGGCTGCACTCTATTTCTATGCGCACCCCCTAGAAGTGTAGAGACAGGTAGTCCTAAAATTTTACCTTTTAAATCCCAAATTGCAATATCTATAGCACTCATTGAAGCCACAAGAATACCTCTTCTAGCAAAATCGAGCGTTTTTCTATACATTTTATTCCAAATCACCTCATTTTCTAATGGGTTCTCTCCAACTACAAAGGGTTCTAAAAGCTTAATACCAGCTTCTAAAACTGGTGCTGGCCCGTAACCTTCACCCCATCCATAAGTACCATCGGCAGCAGTTACTTTTACAACACATATACAACGTTCTGAATATTCCCACTGAGAGAAGAAAAAACTCTTTGAAAGTTTATCCTTTAAAATAAAAGTTTCAATTTTTTCAATTACCATCTTATATAATCATTTACGTTAAAGGCTTTTAGGAATTAAAATTGCCTTTTTAAGTTCGACACTAAATTAATTCTTAATAGAGCTCTAATAATTTCTTAATTTACCCTTGAAATAACCTATATTACCTTATTTACAACTGATGTAATTTCATTCTGTTCAAGATAAAGAAAAAATCACCAGCATAGTTTTTCTAATCTATTTTTTTATAGAACTAACCCTACTGTATAGTTTTAGTCTAGTTTAAAAGTTTCTTTAAATCTTGGCATTTTATCGTTCCTCCAGTGCTCTCCTTCTTTCTCAATATGGAACCATAAGGGTTCCACATGTGTCTTACTCCACTCCTGTCCTTCGGCTATTAAATTCTTTAAAACTTCTGGATGCTTAGTACTTAAATCTTGCTTTTCGCTTAAGTCCTTTTCAATATTAAAAAGTTTCCATTTTTTCTGATATACTTTCAATGCCTTCCATTCATTTTTTCTAACTGCAACATCACTAAAACCTTTTCTATGCCTCATTATAAATAATGCTTCATCCTTTCTTGGGTTTTTATTGTTTAAGAAATCTTTCCAAATATTTTTTCCATCAAGTAACTTACCTTCTGGAATTGCAGCATTACCAAGAGCTGCAAGTGTAGGATACATATCTAAAGCTGAAACTGGGTGACTGAACGTTTTTCCACTAGGAACAACATTTGGCCAATGGAAAAACATAGGTACTCTAAAGCCACCTTCATGCGCACTTCCTTTTCCATCTGTTAATGGAAAGTTATTTGCTCCCGCTTTTACTTTACCGCCATTATCGCTAAAGAAAATAATTAGGGTATTATCATATTGTCCGGTTTCTTTTAGCTTCTCCACTATCTTACCAACACCTCTATCTACGGCATAAACCATTGCCGCATAAGTTTTTCGCTTCTTATCTTCAATATGCTTAAAGCGTTCTAAATCTTCCTCCTTTGCTTCTAACGGCGTATGAGGCGCATTATAAGACAGGTATGTAAAAAATGGCTTTTCTTTTTTAGAAGCCTCATCTATGAACCTTATTGTTTCTCTAGATAAAGCATCTGTAATGTACTCGGTTTCATCTACCTCCTTACCATTATGTTCTAAAGGACGTAAATAATCCCATATAAATTTCCGTCCACTATCCTTCTGTCTTTTATAAGCTGCTTTAAACTGCTCCGGAAAATAATTATGCCCGCCACCAAGAAATCCGTAGAAATCATCAAAACCTCTTGTATTCGGATGGAATTCCGTTTGATATCCTAAATGCCATTTACCCATAACACCAGTATAATAGCCAGCTTGTTGAAGCACTTTACTTATATAAGTTTCATTAACATCAATACCTTTACTTTCATCCCCTTCTGTTGGTAGATTAAACTGCGACCCTATTTTATGCGCATACCTACCAGTTAACAAACTAGCTCTACTAGGTCCGCAAAAAGGATGCGCTACATAAGCTTCATTAAAAATTGTTCCTTTTGAAGCTAAGGCATCTAAATTAGGGGTCGTAATGTCCTTTGACCCGTTAAAACCAACATCTGCATAGCCTAAATCATCACATAAGATTAAAAGGATATTAGGTTGTTTTTTATCTAGAACTATCTCTTTTTTCTCAGCAGATTGGCCTTTACAACTGGTAATAGTGAGTAACACTACCACTGCCAAAAGTTTCTTTATTACAAATACATTTTTCATTTAATACTTTAATGCTTTTGGTTAAAAAAACGATTTGATAAAACAAATCGCATTTCAAAATATATTGGATGTATCCTATTTTACGTTTTTTAATTCGTTTCTCATTCTAACCAAGAAAGGTTGAACGTTATCCGTACCAGTAATTGCTTTTAAGTTTGTATTAAACTTTTGGTTGTGCGCATTGATTTGAGATTTCTTTTCCTCTTGCGTAATAGCTCCACTTTTTGCTTTCTTTACTATTTCCATGTACTCTAAAAAGTACGTAGTTCTAACTTTTGAAAGTTTAGTGGTTTGTTTTTTATCTAGTTTAAACTCCTTTGCAGCCGCTTCTACAAAATAATCAATCTTTTTTTGTTGCCATTTGTTTTGTCCAAAAGACATTGATACTACACATAAGAATGCTGCTAATGCTATGATTTTTTTCATGATTAAATTTTTAATTATTACTCGATGATTTTACTTTTTTTGCCAAACGCGAAGGTATTCTACCTGAAAATCTACAACTCCATCTTCCTTTGCTCCTTCTGGGCTATGGGTTTCTAATTCGGCCTTACTTTTAGGAATATCGTGCCAAGGAAAAATCTCCATATCTAACCAAATACTTATTGGTCTTGTTGCTACATAACCATTATAATCTTCTGGCAGATTAAGATTTTTTCTATTTTCTTTAGCCCAAGCGGTAACCTCTTCTGCCGTTACCTGAGAAAACAACTTTCCGTCTATATAGTACTTAACCCCTTTTTCATCCCATTCTACACCCCATATATGCCAGTCATCAGCTATTCTAAAACCAACATCCTTCTTTTCTGTATAGGCCGGTTTACCTGTCATAGGTTTGTTCCAATCTCTAATAGACCACCATAATTGATTATCCAAATGCTTCTTCTTAGGGTTTATTGTTCCGCCATAAGTTTCAAAGAAATCAAACTCTAATCGTTCACCCATGGACCAGAATCCGCTTGTTACAGGAGCATCTGCGGCTTTACTTTTAATTTCTATGTAGCCATATTTAAAATATTTTCTACCTATAAAACATGGAGTTGTTATGTTTTCATAGGGTAAAGCTTCTCCAAAAACAGGTTTTCTTATTTCATCACTAAATGGAAAATCTGGTTCCCATCGTGCTTCTAAAATCAATTTTCCATTTTCTAAGCGATAGTTTCTACCCGAAAACTGAGAAGGCGCTCTTCCTTTCCAAACCTTTTTATTTGGTTTATCTGGGTGTTTGTAAAATGGTTTTCCATTTTTAAACTTCCCAACGATATACCAACGATTTTCATCAATTGTTTCTGCATCAAATTCATCACTTACCTCTTTATTTAAAACCCATCCACCATTATTGTCTTGATCGGAAAAAGGCAATACTTTTTGATGCTGATGTTCAACTTTAGTAACATCTTGACTTTTACAGTTAAACGTTACAAATATTATTACTACTAATGCTATTACTTTATTTAACATCTTGATTTAAATATTAATTGATTCTTAGCTTTTTTGCCATACTCTTAAGTATTCTATTTCAAAGTCTACCTTCCCATCTTCCTTCTCTCCAATTGGACTACTAAGTTCCAAGTCTGCTTTGCTATCTGGCACACCATGCCAAGGAAAGGTTTCTTGATCGAACCACAGGGCTATTGGTTTTGTTACAACAAAATTTTCCTTAGCCCCATTTCCTCCGTTACTATTTGCAACATCGTCATAAGCATTTATAGTTGCTTTAGAAACAAACCTAAAAAGTTCGCCATCTATGAATATTTTGAGACCGTTAGCATCCCACTCAAAACCGTATACATGAAAGTCACTTGCTACTCTAAAACCTAAATCATGGTGTTCGGTGTAGGTTGTTCTTCCCTGTCCATCTGATGACCAATCATGAATAGACCACCATAATTCTTGATCTCTCCATAATTTATTTGACTGCCTGTGATCTCCAAACATCTCAAAAAAGTCGAATTCGGTGTTATTTCCTGTTGCCCAAAAGGAACTCGTAATTTCGGCATCTGCTGCTTTACACTTAACCTCCATATAGCCATATAAAAACTCCTTTTTTGTAATTACCGCTGCAGTTGTAATATTTTTAAACTCCTCTCCTGTTCTTGGGTGCGTAGCTGGAGAAAAATTGTAATCTGGATCCCATCTTGTTTCTAACTTTAATTTACCATCTTCTAGTCTTACATTTTCAGTTGAAAATTGAGAAGGAGGTCTTCCTACAAAGTTTGATTTATACTCTCCATTTCTTCCCTGAATTAGCCATTTTGTTTCATCTAGAGCTTCTCCTTCAAACTCATCACTTATGTCGGTATTTAAAGTCCATTGACCAATATTAGTAGGGTCAGACATTGGTAGGAGTTCACCTATTTCTTCTTCAACCATTTCTGGCTGTTCATTTTCTTCACTGTTGTCATCCTCCGAAGGTGAATCACTTGAGGAACAAGCAGAAAATATTACGATTAAAATCAGGGCTAAAAATTGTACTATTCTTTTTCTATTCTTTTTCATTTAAAACCTATTTTACTAGATTACAAAACAATAGAAAATTGTTAGTGCCTTAATTACAAAACTTACCCTTTATATATATTATTTTACCAATATAAACCAAGCCCGCATTAAAGTAAGGTTAAAAACCAATAAGTCTAAGTAAAAATACACCTACTAACCCCGAAAGTCCCATTACTAAGGATTGCATAGTGAATGTTTTATACAATGTTTTAGGAGGTACATTATGCAACCTGTTAAGTAGCCAGAAAAAACTAGAGTTGGCATGAAAAACACAGAATGCCCCACAACCAATTAAGGCGGCAACCATTTCTGGTGATACAGGTAGACTATCAACCATTGAGGCAAGCATGGAAGCACTACCAACCAAGGATACCGTAATAGAACCTGTTGAGATAGTTAATAACGACGCTACCAAAAAGGGTAATAAAATCCCTAAAAATGGGAAGTTAGAAAATACATTAACGATGTCATTTTGAATACCGGTTTCCTTAATTACAAAACCCAGTGCGCCACCAGCTCCTGTAATCATAATAACTAAAGCCGACTTTACAATAGCCTGTTCCACTAAAGTATTGAGCTTGCTAGACCTTGGCTTTTTTAACTGAAAAAGTCCAATTAAAGCACCTAATAAAACGGCTATTAGCGGAATAGTAATAAAATTGAAAATTGAAGTAAATACGTTTTGTGATTCAAGCTTAACAAATGAGCCTATACCTATCAGAAAGATTGGTACAACTATAGGTAAAACATCTAAAAAAACATTCCCAGATTTATGCGCTTTACCCAATTCATCCTCTTCCGAAACGAGCGTTGAACTTAATTCTTTATCATAGGAAAGCCATGCATTTTTACAAAAGTAAATTACCCATAAAACACCACCAACCATTGCAAATATGCCTACCACTATATTAACGAGCAGCATTTTTCCCAAATCTAGACTTAACAATTCTGCTACTGCTAAAGGACCAGGAGTTGGAGGAATTAGTGTATGCGAAACTGCTAAACCTGCTGCTAACGCTAATCCTATATACAAAACTGGCTTTTTACTTTTAACCGATAAAGATTCTGTTACAGGTTGCAAAAGAATATAGGCTACATCTACAAAAACAGGTATTGATACAATATATCCTGTAATTCCCATTGCCCATGGTAACTTCTTTTTTCCAATTAATTTTACTATGGCATTGGCAATTCGAAAAGCACCTCCTGTATCTTGTAAAACCTCACCTATAAAAGCCCCAATAATAATTATAATTGCGATACCTCTTAAAGTACCACTAAAGCCTTGTAAAACAACATCTACTGCTTCTTTACCTCCAAGGCCAAAAGACGTAGCCAATGCCAAAGCAGTTAAAATAAGTGCTACAAACGGGTGCAATTTCCATTTTGAAATAGCAACAATTAAAAGAAGAAGAAAAACTATTAAAATTGATAGATTAACTAACATACCTAAATACTACCTATTAACTACAGTTTATACCTGTACGATTTAGGTGTTTCTCCCATAATTTGTTTGAATTGTTTATTAAAATTTGGAATAGATTTATACCCTACAAGAAAACAAATTTCAGAAATAGGATAATTCTCCTGCACAAGCATTCTTGCCGCATTTCTAATTCTAATTTCATTCAAAAATTCTGTAAAGGATTTATTGGTCATTTTCTTAAAGAATCTGCAAAATGAATTGGTAGTCATGCAGGCTATATTAGCTATATCTCCAAGAGAAATGGAGTTCATATAATTATCTGAAATGTACTTAATAACAGTATCTAATCTATCTGGGTTTTCTGTTGAAAACTGCCTCATATCGGTAGAAGATAATGCTTGTTTTTCTTCTACATGAGACAATCTATATAAAAAATCTAGCATTCTAATAGATTGTTCTCCTTTAGACAACTGTGTTAATTCAATTATTTCATCATGCAGTGCTCTACTAATATTCTTGTCGAACAAAACCCCAAATTTAGACTCTTCTAAAAGTTTAGCTACACTGGCAAATTCAGGATTATCAAAAGTACCTTCTCCCATGAAATTCTTTGAAAACTTCATTACAATGGTTTTTACCTTAAGATCTCCTCCTTCTTCATAGTAAGCGGGATCATTTCTATACAAATGAGGCAAATACGGTCCAATTAAAACCAACTCACCAGGAGAGAAATGAGATACATTATCACCTACAAATCTAATACCGCTACTTTTAGAAATATATAGCAGTTCATACTCAGAATGGTAATGCCATGCAGAATCCAAACATGGCACTTCTTTCTCTGCAATATTGATACGTTTATTTACAAAATTCTCGGTATTTTTTAAAACTAGTTTCATATGTGAAATTTTTAAATTAAACAATCAATATTACCCCTAAAACCACAATAATCTCCTTTTTCATGGTAAAATTGAATAAGCTTAATCATTATTTACTCTTCCAAGATAATAAATAACATTTTAGCTTTTAAATATTTTAACAATTAATAAAGTAACTGAAAGTCAAAAAGATAAATTAGAATAGGTGGAAGGTAATTTTGGATAAAAAAAAAGTCTAAATGCGAGGTAAATTGCTTGAATAACAAACAAATAAAACATAAAAAATTATGAAAAAACTTTACTTTAACTTATTGTTAGCCATATTATTTGGAGCTACAGGGGTTATTTCTGCACAAAATGTATCAGATGTAACCATAACGCCTACTGGAGGAGGAACAGGTGGATCTGGTGAAGGTGCGCTAGGAACAGATTTCTCATCAGTTCCAATTACGGTAGAACAAGGGGAAACTCTTAATGTGACTTTTACACTTACTCATGGATCGAACAATGTTGAAAGACATTTTGGTGTTATAAAAAGTGCTGGTGGTGCTAACCCTAATCAATCTAATGCAGTGAACGTAACTTATGCTCATCCTGGGGAAACATCTCCTCATACAAATACAATAAGTGTTGTTGTGTATCCTACTGCTACATTAGGAACTAATGTTTTAAGATTGAATGGAAAGAACTGGACAAATCCTACCACAAGTGGCTGGGGAACTGCCATAGATATAGACATTACAGTTGTTGCTGCAGGAAGTTTATCTACTAATGATAAAAATGCTTTTGAATTTAGAGCTTATCCTAACCCTGTTAAAGACATTTTACATATAAATACGTTAGAACCAATAAGTAAAGTTGAAATATTTGATTTATTAGGAAAATCGGTTTTTACACAATACAATGTTACAGATAATATTAATGTAGCTTCTTTAAACAAATCAATGTATTTAGTTAAACTAACTTCAGATAATGGAGTTTCAACCAAAAAATTCTTAAAAGAATAAACTGGTTAATTGTTTTTGGATTGTTAAAACACCTCTTAAAGAGGTGTTTTTTTTTTATGTATAATTCTTTAAAGTAAAGTATTTTAAGGGATACTATATAAAAGGAACTAGCGACAAATGGATACAATAACTCAAAAAAACAGTGTTTACCAACGCTTCTAAGAGGTAAAACGATATTTCATCATAGAGTGAGTAATTAGCTTTTAAATGGCTTAAATCGGCTTATTTGATTCTCATAAACTATAGAGACAAGACGTTTAAATTCAAAAATACATTGGTTGAAATAACAGAAAAAAATAAGGACGAAACCTAGGTTTCGTCCTTAACTAACTAAATAATCGACTTACTAAAACCGCTAATAAGGATTAATTGTAAACATCTTCTTCTTTTAAAACAATATCATGTATGGTAGTACCATCAATTGTTAAAGTTCCAGCTCCAGATGCTTTATCTGCAGAAATAACTAAAGCTTGGGTAGAACCATCTTCTAATGTTTTTGTTACAGACACTTCAAAATTTGTATCTGTAGAAGCATCTGTATATCCTGATGATTGGAAGCTTTTTACATTTACTTCTGTAATATACTCTACTATTAATGCTTTTTCTTTATAAACGTTAATCTTGTGTGGTCCGTTACTAATATTAGTTAAGCTATAAACTGGTGTTAAAACAGCATTAAACTCATCAAAATTACTTTCTTCATCACATGCGAAAAGAGTAAAAACCAATATTAATACGCCTATATATTTTTGTATATTTTTCATATTACCTCTTATTTAATTTGATATATGTTTAAGGTCTTTCCTCAATCTCAATAAATTGTAAGTTATCTATATACATAACTTGCGCTCCGGTTACACCAGCATTTTCAGCTACATGAGGCCTAAACGTAAACCTTAAGTTTTGGGCAGGTGTAATCTCTTGGGTTGTTACGGTATTAGAAACTGTTATCCACTCCCCTCTAGGTTCATTTTCAATATTCCATAATTGTCTACTAAATGCTGGTTTATTGAATTCTGTTCTAAATGTTTTTAAGGTAGTACCTGGTTCTATATACAAATCATAGGTAATCCTGTATGTACCTGCAGGTATAGGAGCAATACGAGCTAAACCAAAACTCCATAAATTAACATTTGGTAATGGGTTTGAAGCAGGTGTACTCCACTTCATACTTGCAGTGCCATCTGAAGCTCTTTCTGTTGTTCTTTCAAAAGCAAAAGCGCCTCCACCTAATATATTGTTATTACCAGTAAAATAGTTTAAAGCGAAAGCTCTATTGGCTGCACCACTTGGTTCTTCGAAACTTGCATGCCCTTTTTCTGGTATAACATTACCTCCAAAATGCATTTGCACAGTTTCTGGACCAAAAGCTTCAAGAGGTCTTTCATCTGCAGACTCAATACTTCCATTTCCATTGTATGAAACCGTAACTACATCACTATTATAAATAGGTTGTGAAAGAATTAATTCCATGAAAATAGCATTGTCTTCACTAACACGTGCTGATGCTACTGGAATATCTTGATTAAATCCAGAAACCGCATTGGTTACATTAACGGTAAAGTTATCTTCTTCACCACTAAAAGGCACTAATTCTCCATTAACTCTAAATCTAATAACTTCATTTTCATCTTCTGTTAAGGCTCCATCAAATTGAAAAGGTTGACTAGACTGTACAACTCTAACTTTTAAAGGAATTACTTTTTCTGCAGTAAATCTAGGTAGTTCATTAATTCGTAATGATCTTAATGAGCCAGCATCAAACGTACCTAACTTAAAGAATTTAATCTCTCTTTCTTCTCCTCCAATTTGATTTGGAACACCATCTGGAATAATCCAAGTTGTGGTATTTGGTCTTCCTATAGTTGTATTATCTCTATAAGTTAAACCTGTTGCCGCTTCTATTTCAACAACAGGCCAACTATCTGAATCTTCAATAGATGTTTCTTGTTCTCCTGTTACATTTAATATTTCTACACCATCTTTTAAGATTGAAAAGGCTGGTAATATTTTAGCATAAACATCAAAAGTAAATGTGGTATCAATTACCCATAAATCTCCTTCTTGATGTGCCTCTAGGTTTCCTGCACTAGATCTATAAGTTACTTTTTCTTCAAATTTATTAAGAAGTCTTACCCTATTTATACCGCTGTTTTTAAACAACACAAATGCCTTTGGGTCTGTTATAGATAAACCAGCGTCTTCCATTATATAATCATCAAAAATGGAATCTTGCGATTTAAATCCTGTTCTTAAAAACTTGTTTCCTTCTTCAATTATCCATTCATGACTTACTGTTCCTTGAGATAAATCTAAAAAAGGCACATTGGTATCAACATTAATACTAAATGGATCATTTACAAATGGCTGCGTACCTATTAACCAAGACACATCCGATAATTCATCAGGTGCCGTAAACTCAGCATATTCTTTTTCTTCGCAGCCTAAAAGAACAAGGAATGCAATGCAAAGAATAGTATATATTTTTATATTTTTCATAGTCTTTTTAATTTACGTTTGGATTTGCATTAGCTTCTGCAAAAGGAATTGGGTAATACCTCTGTGTGCTTTCGTTGTAATTTAATGCCGAAGTATCATACTCATAATCAACAACTATATGAGCGCCTGCTGGTTGTGTGCCTTCTAACGATGGGAAGTTAAACCTAGTTCTACTGTTTCCTTCATCATTTACATAAGTAAAATTAACGCCATAATAAACTTCTGAAGCTAGTTCTTGCAATCTGTCTTTAAAGCCATAACCTTCTGACTTTTCCCATCTCACGAAATCTAACCAACGTATAGCATGCCCTTCAATAGACATTTCTAATGGTTTTTCATCGTACATTAAACGTGTCATTAAAGCATCTGCATCGTAAGTAACATCGTCATAAGTTCTGTTCGTATCTCCGCCTTGTGCACCAAGAAGCACTAATCCCCACCTTCTGCGTACCTCATTAATCAATTCTAGAGCTCCACTAACATCTCCTGTTTTTATCTTACACTCGGCTTGCATTAAAATAACTTCAGATAATCTATTTACAACCACATTCTTTTCTGATAATGTTGCTGATCCTGTTGGTAGTTGCCCTTCTGTGGCTACAATATCATGATTCGTATATTTTTTCCACCAAGCAAACCCCCACGCAGTTCCATGAAACCTGTTATAGGCACTAGTTTGTACCTCATAATAAGTTGTTTGCGTATCGTCTACAAGTGCGATCATTGAAGATGCTCTTAAAGGCACATTTCTTAAGGTTAGACCTGTATCAGGATCATTATAATAATTCCTATTATCTAAAGGATCCATTGGTTCTGTTTTATACTTATAAGCTATCCACGCAGGTCCTACTGCACCTCTTGTGTTAGACGTTTGTTGATTTAGCCAGTTTGTTCCTGTTTCACCAATCCATCTGCTTTCATTGGTTAAATCTGCATCAATAAAACTAAAGTTGATTTCAAAAATAGATTCCGAATTAAACTCACCTGCAGTGGTAAACATTTTGTCTAAATCATATTCTAATTCATAACCATGGTTATTGATTACATCATCAAAATATGGCATTGCTCTATTGTACTCTAGTTCCTGCAAATAACTATGTCCTAAAATAGTTGCAGCAGCTCCAGAGGTTACTCTGGTAATATCCCCACTAGGATATTCTCCTTTCTTATAAAGATTAGCATAAGCATATTCTAAATCTTCTCTTACAAATGCAATAACCTCTTCTTCAGGCGAAAGTCCTTTTGCATAATCTTCATTAGTAACGGGAACAAAGTCTCTGATTATAATACTACCCTCATTATAGGTTGTATATAAATAATAATGGAATAACCCTCTAAAAAATCTTGCCTGAGCCATTTGCGAGGTCCATTCTTCTTCATTGATTGCTGTTTCTTGGATATTGATTAAAGCTTCAATAACTTGATTTGCTCTAAATATTCCTTGATAACATGTTTGCCACTTGTCTATGATTTCATTTGTTCCCCCGTTATAGGTATGCAAATAGAAATCTTCTGTATTTTGAGGAACTGGGCGTCCATATCCCGGATATCCCATATCCGATCTTAAAGTTTCGGCTATTACGTTTAATACTGCCGGGTGATACAATGTTTGATACACCGCATTTAACCCAGATTGTGTCTCTGATAAGTTTCTCCAAAAACGATCTACTCCAATAATATTTGGATTTTGCTCTTGTAGAAACTCGTTATCTGAACATGAGCTAATTGCACTCAATGTTAAGACTAACACTATTGATTTAATTAATATATGTTTCATAACAAATAAAGTTCTTTCTAAAAGTTTAAGTTCATTCCAAATAAGTACTGAATAGAAATTGGTCCGGTATCCTTATCTAGACCTCTTGATACTACTCCTCCTCCAATTTCAGGGTTGTAACCTGAGTACTTGGTAAACGTCAATGGATTCTGTGTTCTCACATAAAACCTTAAGTATTTTAAGCCCCATTTTTCTACAGTTTTCTTAGGAATTGCGTATCCTAAAGACACTTGTCTAAGTCTTAAATAAGAACCATCTTCTAACCATAAATCACTATAACCTAAATAATTTGGATGTCTACGTACATCATTTCTATATGCAGGTATTGGAGAATCTGTATTGGCTTCAGACCATTGATATAAAAGATCTTTATGTCTTCCAAAACCATAGGCCCAAGCATCAAAACCATTCATAATTTCTTGCCCTAAAGCGGCATACCAGTTCATTGAGAAATCCCAACTTTTATAATTTAAATTTAGAGTGTACCCTAGTTCGTATTTTGGTAATCCACTACCGCTGTAAACACGATCGTTATCATCTAAAATTCCGTCATTATTTTGATCAATAAATCTCGTATCACCCATTCTAGCATTGTTATCTATTAACTGGTATTCAGCTAGCTTTTCTTCGGTATCTATAATACCATCGGTTCTCCAAAGGAAAAATGCCCCAGCTTCGTGACCAGTTGCTAATGCTGTAACTCTAGATTGTTGTGGTGCTCTACCTACTAAACCAAAATCATTAGTTAATTGAAAGTTTGAGTTACCGTTAATTTTGGTTATTTCATTATCATTCGTTGAGAATGTACCATTCATGTTAAACCTTACCTTTCCTAACTTACCTCTATATGCTGCTGTAAGCTCAAGCCCTTTATTAACCATGTTACCAACATTAAGTGTAACTGTAGCGTTATTTCCTCCTCCAGCAGATAATGGTAAAAACACTGGGAATAACATATCTTGCTTATCTGCATAGTAGTACTCCGCAGTAAGCGTAAGTTTATTTTTTAAGAAACCTAAATCAATACCTACATTAGAAGTTGTTGTAGATTCCCATTTTAAAGTTTTATTAGCAAAGTCTAATTGTGTTGCCCCAAGACTTACAAAATCGCCTGTTCCTGAATTCCCTATATAGTTAATATTCTGTTCTATACCTGGAATAAATGAATATGGCCTAACACGGTCATTACCAATAGTACCGTGAGATAGTCTTACTTTAAAATTATTTACGATTCTTTTGTATTTACTCCAAAATGGTTCATCTGAAGCATTCCAAGCAAATGATACACCTGGAAAGGTACCCCATTGTTTCTTAGGAGATACTAAATAGGATACTAATGAAGAACCATCTCTACGAACACTTGCACTTAATAAGTAACGCCCTTTATATCCATAAAGCACACGACCTATAGTACCAATTCTTGTAGTGGTATAATCGAATCCAGAAGTAACACTTTGATCTCCTGTTGCTAAATTTAAAACTCTTGCATCTGGATTTGTTGCCTCTAGACGTCTGGCTCTAAATGCCTCATTTTGATAACGTTCTCTATCTGCAAAAAATGCAAAAGTAAATTTATGATCTTCAGCTAATGTTGTCTGATAAGTTAATCCTGCATTAATATTTAAAGACCTGTTATAATTTGTTCTATTGTCTATATAACTGTTAATAGGTTGCGATTGTAAAATACCCTGTGTATTAAAAATCTCTTGATAAGGTCTATAGTCTTTTCTGTAAGAGTTATAAGTTGTAATACCTACATTACTTGTAAATTTCAATTTCTTAGTAATATCATAATCTATACGGAAAGATCCATTTACTCTAACGCTTTTCTGGTTTTGCTCTGTTCTTAAGCTTTCCAAAACCCAACCTAAACGGTTAACATCATCACCACCTTGTTCTAGCTCATCAAAACTATCTAAATCTAGACCGTTTTGTGTTGGCCTATATACGATGGCTTGTGAAAGTAAATTGCCCTGTGGAATATCTCTATTATCTTGAATAAAAGCTAAACTAGATTGCAGTCTAACCTTGTTCTTTTGATAAACAGTATTAAAACGTGTATTGAAACGTTGATACGCTGAATTTACTTGAATACCTTCTTGGTCAAAAAAGCCAAGAGCAACATTATATGTAATATCGGCAGTACCCCCAGAAATATTTAAATTATGCGTTTGCGTTGGAACATCTTGCCTAAATAAAATGTCATTTAAATTAGTTTCGTTCTGGAAAGAAATAGGATTTTGTAAAATTTGTAATCTTACTTCATCGTCTAAGGCTCCTCCTGTATTTCTTTGGGTTACAACATCAAAATAAGTTTGTTCTACAGAATTCATTAATGGCACTGCAGCTTGTCTCCTTTGAATGGCGTAATTGCCATTATATCTAACCTGTAAGGTTCCTGGTTTACCTTGTTTTGTTGTAATTATAATTACACCTGTTGCTCCTCTTGCCCCGTAAATTGCTGTAGAAGCCGCATCTTTTAAGATATCTATAGTTTCGATATCTGTTGGTGGAATTCTAGGATCGCCTTCCTGAACAATTCCATCAACCACGTATAGCGGTGTATTGTTATCTAAAGATGTAATACCTCTAATAAGAATTTCAGAATCTCCACCGGGAGTTGAAGAAGCTACAACATTAACACCTGCAGCCTGACCTTGTAATGCGGATCCTAAATCTGCACTTACAATCTTTTCCAGAGCTTCAGCTTTCACTTGTGTTACAGCTCCTGTTAATTCTTTTTTCTTAACAGCACCATAACCAATTACGACTACTTCTTCGAGTTCATCTAATTCGGCTTTTAGAACAACATTTAACTCTGCTCCAATAACTTTGATTGACTGAGAAGTCATCCCTAAATAACTAAAAGTAAGTGTATCACCAATACTTGCTTCGATGGAATAAACTCCATCAAAATCTGTAACTGCTCCAGTTGTTTTCCCGTTTTTAACAAGAACAACTGACGCTCCAGGAATTGGCATACCATCTTCACCTGAAACAACCCCCTTTACGTTTAAATTTCCTGTTTGAGCTAGCAAAATGCTAGTAAAAAACAAAAACATAAAGAACGTGGATTTGCCCAGTAATTTTCTAATAAATAATACGCTTTTCACATTCATTTTTTTAAGTTTAATTAGCTTGTTTTAATTAAATTAACCTGTTAAGAGTTTCCTTATTCCTAACAGTTTTTAACTAGTTTAGTTAATCGAAAAAATCTAGTTTATCAGCGTAAAATTATATATTGAAGAAGGACATTAAATAACTATATTTACCCTTAACATACACTATATTACCTAGGTATTACAAGGTTTTTTCAAGAAAATTCAAAACAGATTTAAAAGAAAAAAGCTTATGACAAAATCATAAGCTTTTTTCCAAATCATATTATCAACTATATTATTTTTTTAAAATTCTTTTTACGCTTAAATTATCATCAGCTAGAACCTTTAAAATATATGTTCCTTGAGTTAAATCTGCTGTATTTAGCTCTAATCTATCTGTGTTATTAAAACTATATGACTTAATACTTCGCCCCGTTATTGACAACAACTCTAATTCTATTTTTTCAACTGAATTTTTAAAAGTTAAATGGATGGTATTTGAAGTTGGATTAGGATAGATTCTAAATTCTGAAGACAAAACATCTGTATTGCTTAAAGTTCCTGACGATCCAATTTGACCTGCAACCGAACCTGAAGTTTCACTATAAGGCCACAAATTATAATTTGTAGTTTCTGAAGTTATCCAATTTGCGGAATTATTAATACTTGTTCTTAATTGCTCGGAAGTTCCATTTAGTGCCCCAGTATAAACGCCGTTGTCCTGATCTGTACCTACAGCGTTTGCATTTACACCGTTTGTTAATGCAGTAGGTAGTGCACAAAAGGTATTTCCTCCGCCTGTTCCCCATCCACCGTTGGTATTTAAACCTGTAATCCACACACTAGAGTTAGGATCTGTTGGTAATGCAAAAGGATCTATTTGGAAAATTAAGATTCCATCACCACCTGTTGCCATATCAAAATCACCATCACTAGGTTCGGCATCTTTTCCGGTATGGTCATGAGATGTAGTTCCAGCAACAACTTCAGCATTACCTACTATTCTTTTAACAAGACCATCAGAATCTAGTTTAAAAATATCTCCTGTATTATAAGCATCTCCAGACGTCCATGTCCAAATATCATCTACGCTATAATCTCCTGTCCAACCATCTTGAGTTCCTTTCCACGATCTATTAGAAATAGAAAGTTTAGTTGTTGCACTTATATCCTTTAGTAACATAAACGCTATAGCACCATTATTTGTCCCTTCAGCTTTAAAACCTACAATTGCTATATCTCCAGCGGTTAATACGGTAGGTGCAATAGCATCATAAATAAAAATACTTACTGGATTGGTATCTATCGTTCCATAAGTTGTTGTCTGTAATGTAATGGTTAAAGTCTCACTAGTTTCATCTAAACCATCACTTGAAGCAGCAATATCAATAGTGGCATTATTTTCACCGTTTAATATTGTAACACTTCCTGAAAGTGTTGTAAAGTCAACACCATTAGTTGCTTCTCCGCTAACAGCATAAGTAATAGTTATATCCTCAGGAGCTAGAACACCTTCGGGCAAACTTACAGTGAACACCCCGTTTGTTTCACCTTCAACAGCATCTTCAACACCTTCAATACTAATTTGACTTATTTCACTTTCTAATAATAATTGTGAACTTTCAAATAATGCATTGTAAGCGGGTAACGTGCCATCATTCCATAAAAAGCTATGAGGGTGCCCACTACCATCTCCGTCATTATCGTACCACAATGGTTTTACATCTTTAAAATTAACTACCGTAGCAATACCATCATCTAACATGTCTTGAATAATCTGTTCTGCATTAGGTTCTGTAGACCTAACATCGGTAGTTTCACCAGGATCAGCAATTATATCATATAATTTCCATGCCCCACTTGCGGTCTTAACAATTTTCCATTTACCATTAGAAAGTCCTCCATTATGAAATCCATTTTGAGGTCTCATTATAATTACGGATTCATCTGGTCTGGCGTCAGTACCAGCAATCAAATCGTCCATAAAATCTACACCATCTAAAGTCTTATCCACAGGTATAGTTCCTCCAGCTAAATTTACCAGTGTAGGATATAGATCTAAAGAACTTAATTGATGGTCATAAATTGAGCTCGAAGAAATTTGTGCTGGCCAATGCACGAACATTGGTACTTTATGTCCTCCTTCTTTAACACTACCTTTTAAAGCATCAAGAGGCCAGTTAACAGCACCTTTACTAAAAGTGTACCCGCCGTTATCGCTTAAAAATATAATTACGGTATTATTAAACTCAGTCATATCTTTTTGCAATTCTGCAACTACTCTTCCTATATTCTTATCCATGTTAGCTACCATGGTTGCATAAGTTACGCGTGCATCAGTTAACTCATCAATTTGCGCTTGTTGTTCAGCAACTGGTAGTTTGGTAACTGGATTAGAGTTTTTTATGTAATCACTATTATTAACTAGAGATTCAAAATTAGGATTATCAACTTTAAACTGAGCTATTTCTGCTGCTGGTGCTTGTAAGGGTGTATGAGGCGCATTATAGGACAAATACAAAAAGAAAGGATCGGAGGATGGTGCATTCGCAGCAATATAGCTTATAGCTTCATCTGTTAGCACATCTGTTAAATAATCTTCCTCACCAGTATCACTAAATTCGTTTTCTGCCACATAACCTCTATTTCTCCAAAGCGGATCTTGATACTCATTCGTTACTGGATTACTTCCTCCAAGTCTATTATAATAAGCATCTTCATAGATACTTTCAAAATAGTTTTTACCTCCTCCTAACATACCGAAGAAATAATCAAAGCCCCTATCTAAAGGTTGATAAGATCCATTTTCATGACCTAAATGCCATTTACCTATGGCCGCAGTGTTATAATCTTCATCTTGAAGTATGTTAGTAAAATAGGTTTCTTCTGTTGGAACTCCTAACGTGGTAGTATTATCGTTAGGTAAATTATACTGCGCTCCAATGCGGTGAGGCATAATACCCGTTAATAACCCAACTCTACTAGGACCACAAAACGGATGCGCAACATGTGCATTCCTACAAATAACACCATTATTTGCCAAAGCATCAATATTTGGAGTAGGTATTATTCCTCTTTCAGCAGGAAAAGGATGTGTGCTATTATAAGCATCTCTATTGAATCCAACGTCGCCATATCCCAAATCATCTGCAAGGATTACAATTACATTGGGTCTTGAACCTGCCGTTTGAGAATTCACACTTAATCCAGATAAAACAAAAGTTATTAATACAACTATATTTAAATAATTTTTCCTCATTACCCTCTTTTTATTGAGAGGATAAAATTAAGGTTAAGACCTAGGGTGTATTAAATTCATTTTATCAAAACCTTATCCTATTTTACCTTATTATTATGATACCTCTAAAGGTCAATTTAAGTGTTGGGCTTTTTCCTTGCAATTCATAAAAACCTGTTCAACTTTAATCCAATTCTTCTTAACAAAAAGCTAAAACATCAAATTAAAACATTGATAATCAACAACTTAAAATAAACAGATAAATAACACAAATTTAACATATAAAACTTTTGTGCTACTCAATAGGACATTTGTTTCCCTTGAAACTGGCTTTTTTACACAAATTTGTCTATCAAAACATTTAAAACTAACAAAATATGAAAATCAAATTACTTGAAAGATCGCTATTCAAAGGATGGCAGTTCAAGGTTTTTCTTATTGCACTTATCTGTTCTATAAGTTTTAATTCGGCTTATGCCCAAACAAAAACACTAAAAGGACAAGTAACAGGCGCTGGGGAACCATTGGCAGGAGCCACTGTAATAGTTGTTGGAACTTCAACAGGGGCAATTACAGACTTTGACGGAAACTACGAGATTAAAGCCGCTCCCGGTAACAAACTACAATTTAGCTATTTAGGCTTTGTAGATAAAGTTATCACCTTAGGTAATCAGACAAGTCTTAATGTATCGTTACAAGAAGACCTTTCTACTTTAGATGAGGTAGTTGTTGTAGGTTACGGTACTCAGAAAAAGAAAGAGTTAACTGGTGCGGTTGCACAAGTTAAGGCTGAAGACATCATGAATCAAGCTACATCTGATGTTGGATCTGCTTTACAAGGACAGATTGCAGGGGTTTCTGTAACGTCTAGTTCTGGTGAACCAGGATCTGAAGCCAATGTACAAATTCGTGGTTTAACTTCTATTTTTGGAGCCAATTCACCATTATATGTAGTGGATGGTATTCCTTTTGAAGGAGATCCAAGATTAAGTATGGAAGAAATTGAAACTATTGATGTACTTAAAGATGCAGCTTCTACAGCTATTTATGGTACAAGGGGTGCTGCCGGTGTAATCTTAATTACCACTAAAAGAGGTAAGGTAGGCCAAATGAAAGTAGGTATTAATAGTTATTATGGTATACAAAACATTACTTCTGGAACACCTATAATGGAAGCAGAAGATAGATGGTATACACAATTCTTACTTTCTTGGGCTCAACAGCAACGTGTATATGGTAATACATGGACAGTTATTGAACGTGCCGGACATCAATTGGCAAACAATAATAGTTTAGAGGATGTTGTTCAAAATGATAATGCACCTATTCAAAACCACAGTTTACGTGTATCCGGAGGTAAAGACGGCTTAACTTACAACATTACTGCTAACTTCTTTAGTCAAGAAGGTCCTATCATTAAATCTGGATTAGAAAGATTCAATGTAAGATCTAATACATCATACTCTAAAGGTAAATGGGATATTAGAACTGGTATTTCATTTAGAACTGGTGAGCAAGAGCGTTCTCCTTGGGGATTAACAAAAGAGATTATTAGATTTGATGCTTTCCAAGCTGCAATTGACCCTGATGCTGATTCTACTGCTGAAGGTGGTGAAGGCTCAAGTGCTGCTAACCTATCCTATTTAGGTTATAGATTACAACAAACCGATAAAGAAGAACAAGACTACTTTGACGGTGCATTAACTTTAACGTACAATTTCACTAAGGATTTAAAATTCCAGACAAGAGCTTCTATAAGTAGATACAATACTACTAGAAGAAGAATAAACCCTAAATATACGGCTTACGATTGGGAAGGAAACGAGGTTCCTACACAACAAAGAGCTCAGATATATAACGAAAGTACAGTATCTAAAAAGACTACTATCGAAAATATTCTTACCTTTAACAAAAGCTTTGGAAATCACAACCTTAAGTTTACTGGAGTATACTCAGCAGAGAAATATAACTACTCTCAATTTTGGGCTAGAAAATTTGATTTATTTAGTTCGGAGCTAGATGTTCTTAACAATGCACTTGAAGATCCTCAAGCAGGTTCCGGTACTAACCGTTGGACTCAAGATAGAGAAAACACGTTAATTGGTATGTTAGGAAGGTTACAATATAACTACAAAGGAAAGTATTTATTAAGTGGAAGTGTTCGTCGTGATGGGTCTTCTAGATTTAGAAAAGACCCTTGGGGTATTTTCCCTTCATTCTCTGCTGGATGGAATGTTTCTGATGAAGATTTCTGGCTACCTTTAAAAAACACTGTGTCTTCGTTTAAAATTAGAGCAAGTCATGGTACAACTGGTAACCAAGGTATCTCGGATTATAGCTACCAGCCAACTATTATAATTGAAAATGACTATCTTTTTGGAAATAGTGATGATTCATTATTAAACGGAGCAATTCAAGAAGGTTTTGCTAACGAGGATGTTAAATGGGAAACGTCTGTTTCTACCAACTTCGGTTATGACATTTCGTTCTTAAACAACAAATTAACATTTAGTTCTGATGTTTATAGAACAAACAAAAAAGACATGTTATTCTCTGTATTACTTCCTCCAACAGTAGGTGGTGGTACTGGTCAGAATGCCGAGGTAGTATTAAACGTTGGTGATATGGTAAACCAAGGGGTAGAATTAGCTGCAAATTACCGTCATAAAGGTAAATGGTCTTGGAATGCTGGTATAACATATACCAAAAATGAAAATACTATTACAAAAATGGCAGACACCAATAAGTTGATTTACTTTGATGATAGTACAATCTCTGGTACAGACAACGATAGAGATGCAGTTTCTGTGTTAAAAGAAGGTTTAGAAGCAGGTGCTTTCATGTTAATTAAGACTGATGGTATTATTAAAAATGATGAAGAGTTAGCCGCTTATTTAGCTGAATATCCTGGTAGTGGTGCACAACTTGGTGATCTAAGATTAATAGATGCACTTACAGTTGATACTGATGGCGATGGTGTTGCAGATGCTGGTGATGGTATTATTGATATTAACGATAGACAATACATGGGAAGTGGAACACCAGAATTTGAAATGGGATTCAACTTTAACACATGGTATAAAGGTGTAGATTTCTCTATGCAATGGTTCGGTGCTTTTGGAGGAGAAATCATGAATGGTAACAAAGCATATGCTTACCAAGAAGGTAATCATCAAGACTTAGTACACCAATGGTCTCCTCAAAATCCTGATTCAAACATTCCAGTATTTAGAGGTTCTTCTACTCACAACAACGTAAGAGGTAGAAATGATTACTGGTTAGAAGATGGAACGTTTGTAAGATTACGTAATATCACTTTGGGATATAGTATACCGAAAAGAAAATTAGAAAAAATAGGCCTATCTAAATTGCGTCTATACGTTACTGGACAAAATCTTATTACTATTACTGGTTATGATGGATTTGACCCAGAAGTTGGTAACAATGGTTTAAGTACTAGAGGTATTGATAAAGGTACTTACCCTATTAGTAGACAAGTACGAGCTGGTTTACAACTAGAATTCTAAAAAAAATATGATTATGAAAAAATTATTTAAAATTAACATTGTCCTAATCATAGCATTTTGTTTAGCTATGACAGGATGTAAAGACGATTTTCTTGAGCAAGATAATCCGAATAACATTTCGCCGGCAACGTTCTGGAACAATATACAAGATCTAAGATATGGTATAACGGCTGTTTATGACGCATTTTCTAACGGAAACAGTTATAGATTAGTTGATGAACTTGCAAGATCTGATTACGCTTGGTCAAATGGATGGCAAAGACCAAACAATACTAACATCTATTACCAACAAACATTTAATGAAGCTAGTACAGCGCCAATTCAAAAATGGTCTAATTTATATACAACTATATTTAGAGCAAATCAAGTAATTGCTGCAGCAGAAAGATTAGCTGGAACGCATGGTAATGAAGATACAGAATTAGAAAACACGCAGATTTTAGCGCAAGCTAGATGGCATAGAGCTTTTGCATATTTTAATTTACATAACCATTTTAATAGTGGTTCAGTAGTGATTTGGGATGAAGTACCAACCTCTGCAACCGGTTATTATAAAACAGTAAGTTCTTCGCAAGAAGTGTTAGATTTTTACAGAGCAGATTTAATGTATGCTGAAGCTAATTTACCTGTTACATGGGTAGATGGTAACGATGAAAGAGACCTAGGGAGAGTAACTTCTGGTTCAGCCGTTGCGCTTTTAGGGCAGTCATATTTATACCAAGGAGACTTTGCAACGGCTTCAGATTATTTTAAACGTGTAATTGACAACTATGGATACTCGTTAACACCGCATCCAATGAGTAATATGACAACGTATGACGAGTTAAATGAAGAGTCTATTATTGAGATAATTTACACTTTAGCTTTAATTGATGGAAAATCTTCAGCGTCTACAGCTAACATTAATCAACTACTTGCTGGATCTGGCGGATGGTTTGGCGGTGTAGCGGCAAACTGGTTAATACAAGAGTACAGAAATGATCCTTTAGATTTTTCTGACGAAAGAAACAGAGTTACTTTGTCTGATGGAAGTGAAGGTTTTAGAAAATATAGTTTAAGAACATCATATTCTGTGGCAATAGCTGACGATGATGATACTCCTTATTATGGAGCATCTAAAACAGGGCTTGGAGCTCCTTTTAATGTAAAAATGACATGCTTTTGGAGAAAGCATACTAATTGGGATTTAGCTGAATCAGAAAGAGAAGTAGAAGGAACTGATGGAACAACAATTTCTGGAGTTAATGAAAGATTATTACGTTTAGCTGAGATTTATTTAAACTATGCTGAATGTCAAATTGAATTAGGTAACATTGATGAAGCCTTACTTTACATTAACAAAGTAAGAAGAAGAGCAGGAGTTCAATTATTAGGTCCTATTGGTTCTGGAGAATTCCCATTTAATGATCACGATAACATTACTTACAACGCAAGTAATTTAATGGATCATCTTAGATATAAAGAATATCCTTTAGAATTGTCTTGTGAAGGGCCTGGAGGAGATAGAAATATTGATTTAAGAAGATGGGGTGTTAAAAAACAACGTTTTATTGAATTGTCTCAAAGAGAATATGTAGGTACTTCTTTCCAAATGGAAAATGAAGAAGGTAATTTAATATGGAAATGGGGAGCATTATGTGATGAAGTTGCTATTGGAGATGGAGACCCAGATTGGGCTGAATTCCAGGAAGCTGCAGATCTATATAATGAATCACAGCATGCTTATTGGCCAATACCAAATACAGAGGTAATTGCCAATCCTGATTTATATAATTTTTAATCTAAAAAAATTGAACATGAAAAAAATATATTTAATTGCAGTTGTTCTTATCACGGCCTTCTGGGGGTGTCAGGACGACGATTACGACAAACCAAACAGTTTTTCAGACGTTGGGTTTTATCACAGCTTGGGTCAAGGTGCATTAGAAATTAACGTTTTTGACAAAATTACTTTTGCAAACTTATCACAGAACTATTCTTTCCATGAGTGGACAATTGACGAAGGCAACTTCTTTATAGAAGGACCATTTACATTTAGAGATTCTTCTGAAATTTATGAACAACGTATCATTAATCCAGGTGATACTACTTCACAGGAAAAAACGATCACAGTTTATTTCAAGCAATCTGGACAACAAAAAGTTAGATTGTTTAATATTTTTGATGAGTATGTTGAGTTTAGAGGTTTTAGCTGGGATAGAGGTGGAGAATATATCCAAGCTGCAGAAAACGTTGCTGGTAAATGGGTAATAGACACTACATTAACAGTTAAAGTTTATGACACCATTGTTCCTGAAATTGAAGTTAGACAAGCTGGAGCTTTATTAGACCTAACTACAACAGATACTATTTATGTTGAAGCTGGTGATGATTTAGAATTTACAGACAAGACTACAATAGGAGAACCAACAAACAGATTCTGGTTTATAAGAACTCCTCCAGTTGATGGTGTTGAGCCAGAAACTGTTGCTTCTAGTAACCAAGAAGTTGCTAATATTGTATTTAAAAAGTTAGGTGTTTACCAAGGTGGAGTTACCGTATCTAGAACAGGACAAAACATTCCTGGTGATAGTGATAGACTTATCATACAAAGACCTTTTAAGGTTATTCCTTCTTCAAAACCATTTGTTTTAACAGGAAATATTGCTGAACAAGAAGATGAGACTATTAGAGTACCTTTTAATGGTGAATTTACACCTTTCTTTAATAAGGAAGCTTTCTTTGAAGTTAAAGTAAACGATGTTGTATTCCCAATATCATCAGTTGCAGTTAATGCAGATGACGCAACATTCCTTGATATTGTGCTAGAAGATCCTATCTACAGACCAGACGTTATTACGGTAAGTTTATTAGATGGTAGTGGTATAGAATCAACAGATACGCGTACACCTGTGTCGTTTACTGACGAACCAGTTGTAATGCATGATGTAAATTTATTACCAGCAGCTCTTGCTAATGTAGAAGATGGTGCCTTCCAGGGCGATGACAGTTGGAGAGCATGGTGGAGTAATGATGGAACTGTTGAAAGTAGTCAAGAACAAGCAGCCAATGGAACTACAAGTATTAAAACCATAATTGCTCCTGGACAAGGACGTGTTGAAGTTGGATGCGATTTCTCACAACCAATTATTCTTGATCCTGATGCTAATTATATTTTTAAATATAAAAGATTTATTGATGCTTCATCTACATTAAATGGTGCAACTTCAGGTTTCTGGTTCATTCAAAATTGGGCGCAACAAGGTTGGTCTAACTTTAATGGTGAGACACTTGGACAATGGAATGAAAAAACAATAATTATAAAGCAATCTCAACCAATTTCTCAAATTTACTTTAGAGCAATTTGGGATAATGGAGATAAGAATTCGACTGCTACTATTTACTACGATGATTTCTATCTAGTAAAAGAAGAAATAAGACCTTAAATTATAAGGCATTATCAACAATTAAAAGCCTATTTGAGTTTTCAAATAGGCTTTTTTGTCTTATATTATTGTCCGAAAAACTAAACTTAACTAAAGACATGAAACAACTAAAATTTCTTTTTTACGTTGTTGTCCTTTCTATTGGTTTTATTGCTCAATCGCAAACTTTCAAAAGGTTTGAGCATATAGCCAATCTCTCTAATTTGGGAGACAATAACGGCATAGCTGTGGCAGATTATGATGGTGATTATGATTTGGATTTATTCGTGGTAGCTAAGGCACAAGACGTAAACGGAACGCAAGAAGGACAAAGCAAACTATTTAGAAACAATAATGATGGTACTTTTACAGATGTTACAGCTGCCTCTGGCTTAACAGGTTTATTCCCTAATACCGAACCTAGTTCTGATAATGGCTATCAAGATGGTTTTAAATATGGTGTTTCTTGGGGAGATTATAACAATGATGGCTATCCTGACATCTTTTTTACACATGCATATAAAGTACAACTCTTTCAAAACAACGGCGATGGCACTTTTACAGAAACCACAACACAAGCCGGGATAGAAAAACGTAATGAGTGTAATAATGCCGGTGCTACTTGGTTCGATTTTAATAATGATGGTTTTGTAGACCTATATATCTCTGTTTGGGGGCAATGTAACGGTAACATCTTTTATGTTAATAATGGAGACGGCACTTTTTCGGATCGCTCAGAATTTTATGGTGTAAATAATTTAGACCAATCTTACATGAGTATTCCTTATGATTTTAATGATGACGGCTGGATGGACTTCTTTGTATCTAACGACTTTTATGTTCCTAATAATTTATATATCAATAATTTTGGAAGCATCTTTGAAGACAAAGCAGCAGATTATGGTATAACCCAGCTTGCCAATTTCATGGGTTTAAGTATTGGTGACTATAATAATGATGGCCATTTCGATTTGTTTGTTACAGACATTAACACCAACCTTTTGTTTACTAATAACGGAGACAATTCGTTTACTGAGCAAGCCGATGACAAAGGAGTCCGAAGTACTGGTTGGAGTTGGGACTGTCCGTTTGCAGACTTCGATTTAGATGGAGATGAAGACTTGTTTGTAGTTAATGGTTTTAAACAATCGTTCCCTGAAGGAGAGGCTAATATATATTTTGAAAACACAGGTGCCCCAGACTATAACTTCACTGAAAAAACAGGAGATGTTGGTCTAGGCGCCTTAACAATGAGTGTGGGAGCAACACCATTTGATTTTGACAATGATGGAGATCTGGATCTATTTGTTTCAAATAGTGATCAAGCTTCGTTTTTTTATCAAAACACCACAATAAATGCCAATTCAACCCAAAATCCGCATTGGTTTAAAGTTATTTTAGAAGGTACAACCTCAAATAGAAATGCCATTGGAGCAAGTGTCTCTATAACTACAGATAATGGGAATTTACATAGGTATTTTACAGGGGTTGGTTTTCTTTCACAAAGCATACAACCACTTCATTTTGGTTTATCTAATGCTACGACCATTTCAGAAATAACTATTAAATGGCCATCGGGCATAACAGAAACTTATAACGACCTTCCAATTGATTCTACAATACTGGCAAGAGAAGGTGATGGTTACCAAGTCTTAGATATGTCTCAATCCGAAAAGGTACGAGGATGTACAGATCCGGCATCATGTAATTACAACCCTGAAGCGGTTGAAGATGATGGTTCCTGTACCTACATGCAAGCATCTCAAATAAATGGAGCAGATACTTCGGGTTATTTTAGCACGGAAACCTACACGTATAATAAAGCTATAACTTCTTCCTTAGTATGGGATATCTCAGGAGGTGAAATTGTAAGCGGACAAAATACCGAATCAATCACCGTATTGTGGCACCTAGAAGATACTGGTGAAATTTCGGTTATTGAAACTGGAGAAAACTGCGGAACTGAAAAAATTACTTTAGAAGTTAATCTCACCATTGCTGAAATATCTGCTAACCGATCTGTGGCTAGAATATGGAATGAAGCCCTGCTGCATGCCATAAGAAATGATTATGCTCGGCCTACGGTACATGCCAGAAACCTATTTCATACCAGCATTGCTTTGTATGATGCTTGGGCAGTTTTTGATGACGATGCCAAACCCTATATTTTAGGAAATGAAGTTCATGGTACAAATACAACTTTTAATGGTTTTGCTACTAATGAATCCATGGAACAAGCAAGGACTAAAGCAATGAGTTATGCTGCTTACAGAGTTCTTTCTCATAGATTCAGTACTTCTCCTGGTGCTCAAGAAACTCAAGAAAAATTCGACATTATTATGCGTGATCTAGGTTATGAAACCAATTATACAAATACAGATTACAGCTCAGGTAATGCTGCCGCTCTTGGTAATTACATAGGTCAATCTATAATTAACTATGGGTTTTCAGATGGTTCAAACGAGTTGAACAGATATGAAAACGAATTTTATACCGTATCTAATACACCTCTGGTTCCCGCATTACCTGGAAATGAAGACCTATTAGACCCTAACAAATGGCAGCAACTTACCCTTTATCAGTTTATTGATCAAAGTGGAAACTTAATTGCTGGAAACACACCAGATTTCCTGAGCCCTGAATGGGGTGCAGTTTCTCCGTTTTCTTTAAAAGATGAAGACAAAAGCATTTTTTCTCGAGAAGGCAATCAGTATCAAGTATATCACGACCCTTCTGCTCCACCCTATTTAAATTTAAATACAGAGGATTCAGGAAGTGAATCCTACAAATGGGGATTTGCACTTGTTTCCATTTGGGGAGCACATTTAGATCCTGCCGACGGTGTACTTTGGGATATTTCACCAAAATCCATAGGGAATTTAGATATTAATGACTTTCCACAATCATTTTCAGATTATCCAAGCTTTTATAATGAGTTTGAAGGTGGCGATCCAGGTAATGGTCATTCTCTAAATCCACATACAAATGCTCCGTATAACGAACAACTAGTTCCAAGAGGAGATTATGCAAGAGTTTTGGCTGAGTTTTGGGCTGATGGTCCAGACTCCGAAACACCACCAGGGCATTGGTTTACTTTATTAAACTATGTAAGTGACCATCCTAGTTTAGTTAAAAAGTTAAATGGTGAAGGCGAAACACTTTCACCTCTTGAATGGGATGTAAAGACCTATTTCTTAATGGGTGGAACCATGCATGATGCGGCTATTTCTGCTTGGGGTGTAAAAGGCTGGTATGATTATATTAGGCCAATTTCCGCCATTCGCTATATGGCAGAACTTGGACAAAGTACCGATAATACACTGCCTAATTATAACGTTGCAGGTATCCCTTTAAAAGATGGCTATATTGAAATGGTTGAAGAAGGTGATCCTCTAGCAGGAGATATGAATGAACATGTAGGTAAAATAAAAGTATTTACATGGCGTGGTCACGATTATATTGGCAACCCAAGCCATGATATGGCTGGTGTTGGATGGATTTTAGCCGAAAATTGGTGGCCGTACCAACGTCCTAGTTTTGTTACCCCTCCTTTTGCGGGTTACGTATCTGGACACTCAACATACTCTAGAGCGGCAGCAGAATTAATGACCTTAATGACGGGAGATGCATTCTTTCCAGGAGGGATGGGTGAGTTTATTGCAAAAAAGAATGAATTCTTAGTATTTGAAGAAGGCCCTAGTGTAGATGTAAAACTACAATGGGCTACGTATAGAGATGCTTCAGATCAATGCAGCTTATCAAGAATTTGGGGTGGAATTCATCCGCCTGCAGATGATATTCCAGGAAGATTAATAGGTGAAACGGTGGGTAAAGATGCTTATGCATTTGGTGTTGAATATTTTAGTGGTAAACAAACTAATACGCCAACTACTGCAAGTTATAAAGTATTCCCAAATCCTCTAAATGAAGATTTTGTTGTTACAATCACCAATACCACAGCTAATGACGAGTTTCAAGTAGTTGATTTAAAAGGAAGTTTATTTACTATACTTTCAAAACAATTTAATGAAACTACAGGAGCCACTCAGATAAGATTACCAAATAGTCTTGCTTCAGGTGTGTATGTTCTTAAAATAAATGGGAATTCACAACTTATTTTAAACCCTTAAAAAACGTAAATCAAGAACTATAAAATTGTTAAAAAAGAAAAAAGCAAGCTAAATAGCTTGCTTTTTTTTGTGACCGCGGCAGGATTCAAACCTGCAACCTCTTGAGCCGTAATCAAGTGCGCTATTCAGTTGCGCCACGCGGCCTTTTTAGTGGGTGCAAATATACTATTTATTAAAACTTTACCAAACAATTTATTTCAATTTTATAAATCCGTATTTTTGAAATATGGCAAATCAAATTGTTCAACAAAAATTCGGTCACACATTAGATAATACGCTAATAGCAGAAATTCTAAATGTTGGTATGGTTAAATCCTTCCTAAAGGACGATATTATTATAGATATTAACCAACCCATTCAATACATCCCCTTACTTTTAAGTGGTAATATAAAAATTATGCGAGAAGATGATGAGGGTAACGATTTGCTTATATATTTTCTTGAAGCAGGAGAAACTTGTACTATGTCTTTAACCTGTTGTATGGGAGCTTCTAAAAGCAAAATTAGAGCCGTTGCAGAACAAGACTCTACATTAATGATGGTACCTGTTCAAAAAATGCAAGAATGGTTCCATAGCAATGAAAGCTGGCGAAATTTTATTCTTGAAAGCTACCAAACTAGGTTCGATGAAATGCTTGAAGCCATAGATAGTATTGCATTTCTAAAAATGGATGAACGTTTATTAAAGTATTTAATCAACAAAACCATTATGAACGATACCAGTACTATAGCTATAAAACACCAAGAAATAGCTGAAGATTTGCATACATCGAGAGTGGTTATTTCTAGACTTTTAAAACAACTTGAAAAAGAGGGCAAAATAATTCTGGGTAGAAATAAAATAGATGTATTAAAAACTTAAGTAACCTAGGTTACATCTTTCTTCTTTCGTACGTCTTAGTTTTGCTCATAAATTAAGAATTATGGAAACTATATTAAACCCATGGCCTTGGTATGTTTCGGGACCTTTAATAGCTCTTATCATGGCCTTATTACTATATTTTGGTAAAACGTTTGGCATGTCTTCAAATTTAAGAACCATGTGTTCTGCTTTTGGAGCAGATAAATTTTCGGATTTTTTCAAATTCGACTGGAAAGCTCAAAAATGGAATTTAACAGTAGTGTTAGGAGCCATTGTTGGTGGGTTTATTGCTGTTAACTTTTTATCAAACGAAACCCCAACAGATCTAAATTCTAAAACAATTAACGAACTCCAGGCTATGGGGTTTGAAACTCCTGGTGCTACATTGGTACCATCAGAACTGTATAATCTTGAAGCTCTAAGTTCTGTTCCAGGACTTCTAATTCTAATTATTGGAGGTTTATTAGTTGGGTTTGGTACCCGCTACGCTGGTGGTTGTACTTCTGGTCATGCAATTACAGGTTTAAGTAGTTTACAAAGGCCTTCATTAATTGCTGTTATTGGCTTTTTTATTGGTGGTCTCGTTATGACAAATTTTATTCTCCCTTTAATCTTTTAAATTATGAAATTTCTAAAGTTTTTATGTGTTGGTATACTTTTCGGAATCATACTTGTGAAATCCGAAGCTGTTTCATGGTTTAGAATTTATGAAATGTTTAGATTTCAATCCTTTCATATGTATGGTATTATAGGTACCGCAATTGCCTCTGGTGTTTTGTTTTTACAAATAGCAAAGAAAGGGTGGATTAAGAACATAAAGGGTGACATTATCCAAGTTCCCAAAAAAGACAGAGGCATAACTAGGTACATAATTGGTGGTATTATTTTTGGTTTAGGTTGGGCATTAATTGGAGCTTGCCCTGGCCCTATGTATATTCTTTTAGGAACAGGTGTATATAGTATGCTCATTGTTATAGCCGCAGCTTTATTGGGTACATTTATTTACGGTGTTTTAAAAAATAAGTTACCTCATTAACAATGGATAACATCCAAATTTTAGGTTACCTAGGAGCACTAATTGTTGGCCTGGTACTTGGACTCATTGGTGGTGGTGGTTCTATTCTAACAGTTCCCTTATTAGTATATCTTTTAGGTTTTAATCCAATTATTGCAACTGCATATTCCCTTTTTGTTGTAGGCTCTACTTCTTTAGTAGGCACAATTCAGAAGTACAAAAAAGGATTGGTAGACGTTAAAACAGGATTGGCATTTTCATTTCCATCGTTTGTAGCAGTTTATTTATCAAGACGTTATTTGGTCCCTAACATTCCCAATACAATTTTTTCTTTTGGAGATTACATTCTAACCAAAGAAATGGGCATAATGATATTCTTTTCAATCATTATGTTAATCTCTTCAATATCAATGATAAAGAATAAAAAAGAGATAAATGTATCTAAGGAAAATCAAGCTTATTATAAAACCTTTATACAGGGACTAATCATTGGAACAATTACTGGTTTAATTGGTGCCGGTGGTGGTTTTCTTTATGTTCCAGCATTGGTGCTTTGGGCTAATATACCAATGAAAAGAGCTGTAGGAACATCTTTAATCATAGTTACTATTAATTCATTAATTGGTTTCATTGGAGATGTACAAACTTTAGAAATTGATTGGGCATTTCTAATAGCATTTACGATAACTTCCATAATAGGTATATTAATAGGTGTATATCTCTCAAAATTCATAAGCAGTAAAAAGTTAAAAAAGAGCTTTGGTGTATTTACATTAATTATGGCTATATACATAGTTTACAGGGAAACCAACCTTAAATAGTTATGTGACTAATGTCACAAACTACCTTTAGGTACTTTGGTAAATTTGAACAACTAAAAAGAAATTAAACAGATGAAAATAGAACAAATATATACAGGATGCTTAGCTCAAGGAGCTTATTATATAGAATCTAAAGGAGAAGTTGCCATTATTGATCCTTTACGTGAAACACAACAATATGTAGATAAAGCTACTAATGAAAAAGCTACTATAAAATATATATTTGAAACACATTTTCATGCTGATTTTGTTTCTGGCCATGTTGATTTAGCAAAAAAAACTGGAGCCACCATTGTTTTCGGACCTAGTGCTGAAACGGAATATGATGCTTACGTGGCGAAAGACAACGAGGAATTTAAGCTGGGAGATGTTATTATTAAAGTACTTCACACACCTGGACATACACTAGAGTCGGCTACTTTTCTTTTAATTGATGAAAATGGAAAAGATCATGCTATTTTTTCTGGTGACACTTTATTTTTAGGTGATGTTGGGAGACCTGATTTGGCCGTTAAATCTGATTTAACTGAAGAAGATTTAGCAAGTATGTTGTATGATTCTTTAAGAAATAAAATAATGCCTCTAGCAGATGATGTTATTGTATATCCAGCACATGGCGCTGGTTCTGCCTGTGGTAAAAATTTAAGTAAAGCAACTGTTGGAGTTTTAGGAGAGCAAAAACAAACAAATTATGCTCTGAGAGCAGATATGACCAAAGATGAGTTTGTTAAAGAGGTGCTTGATGGAATTTTACCGCCACCACAGTATTTTGCAAAAAATGCTCTAATGAATAAATCTGGTTATACCGATTTTGATTCAGTTCTAAAAAAAGGTGATGTGGCGCTTGAAGCTAATGAATTTGAAAACATTGCCAATCATGAAGGTGCGTTGGTTCTAGATGTAAGAACAGAACAAGAATTTGTTAGGGCACATATTCCTAATTCTATTTTTATAGGCATTCACGGTGGCTTTGCTCCTTGGGTAGGCGCCTTAATTACAGATTTACAGCAACCAATTCTTTTAGTTACTCCAGAAGGCAAAGAACAAGAAACTGTTACTAGGTTATCTAGAGTTGGTTATGATAACACTTTAGGCTATTTAAAAGGAGGTATTGAAGCTTGGAAGGAAGCTGGAAAAGATATTGAAACCATTAGCTCTATTTCTGCCCAAGAATTAGCCAATAGAAATAAAAGTAGCAAAATTGAAATTCTGGATGTCCGAAAAGATGGCGAATATAAATCTGAACATTTAGAAGGCGATAATGTACATCATTTTGCTTTAGATTATATAAACGATAATATGAATTCTATAAATGCTAAACAAACTTACTATGTGCATTGTGCTGGCGGATACAGATCGGTAATAGCTACTTCCATTTTAAAAGCGAGAGGATTTGATGTGATTGATATTGCTGGTGGCTATGAGGCTCTTAAGAAGACCGATTTGCCAAAGACAGATTTTGTCTGTCCCTCAACATTATAATTAATTAAAGTTTATTGATATGAAAAGAAACATGGGAAACACAGATAAAGCTGTTAGAGTATTAATAGCTATAGCGGTGGCATTACTTTATTACTTTAATATAATTGAAGGCACTTTGGCTTATGTACTAATGGCTGTTGCGATTATATTCTTAGTAACAAGCTTGATTAATTTTTGTCCGCTTTATAAAATCTTTGGTATTAACTCTTGTAAACTAAAAAAATGAACGCAAGATTAGAAATACAGAATTTAAAATGTGGTGGTTGCGCAAATACAATCACCACCAAATTATCTGAATTAGCATTTGTTAGTGATGTAATGGTGGACAATGACGATAACTCAGTATCATTTTCTTATGAAAAGGAAGCAACACTGAATGCAGTAAAACTTCTACTGGTTAAACTTGGATATCCGGAAGTTGGTGATAAAAATGCACTAACTACAAAAGCTAAATCTTTTGTAAGCTGTGCTATTGGAAGAATGAATTCCTAGGTTTAGGTCATCTGGGGTGTTTCCTTTCTATTATAGGTCATATCAAATCTTGGATCTGACACATAAGGCATGCGTTCTTGTTTTATAACTTCAACACTTAAAAAATTAAACTCCTCAACTACCTTACCAGTAATTCGGTAAATGCCTTTTCCTCTAAAAGGGTAACGTTTTGCTACTGGTGGAAAATGTACCGTATCTAACCACTGCCCTTCCTGATCTAAAAATGTACCAAAATGCATACGATCCCCTTTATGCGTTCTGGTGTTTTTAGCGGTTATTAAATACCCGTAAATAGTAATTATCTTGTTTTTGTAATATTTTAGATCTCTCGTTATAAGCTTATTTGTGGGTGATTTTTCTAATAACAAAAACACGTTATGCAATGTAAAGTTTAAGAGTTCTAACTCATCAAAAGCTGTTTCTAAATTAGTAATTGTAAATTCAGGCAAAGTAAACTCCTTAGTTCCTAATGTAAATAATTGTGGTTGTAACTCATCAACAACTATATGATTACACTTATAGTATGCCTCCCATAATAATGTCCGTTTATCTTTTTTTAAACTTCTAAAGGCATCAACCCTAATTAAAATATCTAACTGCTCAATAGACATAGGAACCCGTTCCATAAAATTATTTAAAGAGGTAAACTTCCCATATACCCTTGCTTGTAATAGGGCTAACATATTACGTTTTTCAAACCCTTGTAAATGCTGAAATCCCAAATAAATATCAACACCTCTAATAATGGTTTCAATATTACTTTTATTTACACATGGTGCATGTAAAACACCTCCTAATTTTTTGGCTTCGTGTAAATATAATTCGGTTCTATAAAAACCGCCACCGTTATTTACTGTGGCAACCATATATTCTAAAGGGTGATAACATTTTAAAAACAAACTCTGATAAGATTCTACCGCATAAGATGCAGAATGCCCTTTAGCAAAAGCATATCCTGCAAAACTTTCAATTTGTCGCCATACCTCAAAAATCACGGCATCCTCTTCTCCCCGTTTTCTACAGTTAGAAATAAACTTTTCTTTAACAGCTAAGAACTCCTCTCTAGAACGGTATTTACCACTCATACCACGTCTTAAAACATCTGCTTCTCCTAAATCTAAACCTGCATAATGATGTGCCACCTTAATTACATCTTCTTGATATACCATAACACCATAAGTATCTGGCATAATATCCCATAAAACAGGGTGTGCCAACTTTCTACGCTCAGGATTTTTATGGCGTAAAATATACTCTCGCATCATTCCACTTTTAGCTACTCCTGGTCTAATAATAGAACTAGCTGCCACCAAAGTAAGATAATCGTTAACACCTATTTTTTTTAGTAACATACGCATTGCTGGGGATTCTACGTAAAAGCACCCAATACATTCAGCTTGTTCTATCATAGCATTAATGCGTTCATCTACAAAAAAAGGTTTTGCATTATGTATATTAGGCAAGGTTACTTCGGGTTTATTTTCTTTAATTATAGCAATAGCATCTTTAATTTTCCCTAAACCACGTTGTCCCAAAATATCAAACTTATACAGCCCAACATCTTCAGCTATATGCATATCGAACTGTACTGTTGGAAACCCTTTGGGTGGCATATTCGTAGCAGAAAAATAATGAATAGGTTTTTCAGAAATTAGTATTCCTGCGGCATGAATACTTATATAATTTGGGCGTCCATCTAAATACTTTGCATAGCGTAATACTAATCTAGACAATTCATCTAATTGATTATAGTTAAATTTTCCCGAACTTAATTTGTCAATTTCATACTTGGGCAACCCGAATACTTTACCTAATTCGCGCACAGCGCCACTGTGTTTAAATGTAACATAAGCGCCTAAAAGAGCTGCTTGTCCATTAGCTCCAAATGTTTCAAAAATAAAATGGGTAATATCTTCTCTATCCCATGTTGAAAAATCTATATCAAAATCTGGTGGCGTAGTTCTATAGAGATTCATAAAACGCTCAAAATAGAGATCTAACTCTATAGGATCTACATCGGTAATTTCTAATAAATATGCTACAATACTGTTTGCTCCACTGCCTCTTCCTACGTAATAATAGCCTTTTGATTTTGCATACTGGATAATTTTCCAATTAATTAAAAAGAAACTTACGTAGTCTTGCTTTTTTATGAGGTTTAACTCTTTATCTAGTCGTCTTTTTATAGTTTCTGAAACATCATCGTAACGCTTAGGCAAGCCTTTATTACAAAGCGATTTTAAAGCTTCAAAATCTTGCTCTTTACTATCATAAAGCTTAGATAGGTTTTGATTTTTTCTTGTACTAGAAAAATCAAACTGAATAGTACAACATTCTAATACCTTCTGGGTGTTTTTTAAAATATGTGGCACTTCTGCAAGCTCTAATTCTACCTCCGAAAGGGCTATCATTTTATCACTTAAATTTCCTTGCTGCTCTTTGGGTAATTTACTTAAAAGTACATTAGTATCAATAGCTCTTAATAGCCTATGGATATTGAAGTCTTTTTGGTGTCTAAAACTTACCGTATGCAAGAACACCAACTTGTCTTTAAGAGTATTTAACTTTGAAAACTTTAGTTGATTGATGTCATCTAATCCCACTCCAATATATTCACTTTCTAAAAATGTAGTTTTATTTAGTGCTTTTAGTCTTTTAAAAGGATAAATGGTAATGGTATACTGAAATTGTGGTGCTTCATCAGGAAAAGGTAATTCAGCGTGTAAATGTCTTGATAAAAAATTATTGAGTTCTAAAAACCCTTCATTATTAATAGCCAAACACACGTAGCACTGTTTATTGTTGTTTCTAAAATCTATACCAACAATAGGTTTTATATCATATTCTGGGGCGCGCCTAATAAAATTTAAACAACCTGAAGTATTATTAATATCTGTAAGCGGTAGTATGTTACAACCATTGTCTTTTGCCAATGCTAAAAGTTCTTGTTCTGCCATGGTACCATAGCGTAAACTATAATATGAATGGTTGTTTAAAAACATAAATCACTGTGTTCGATGTGCTAAAACTATTGGAGGTTCTCCATTAAACGGATTGGTAAAATTACCAACAGATCTTGCGCCTTCTCCAAGTGCCGATGCTCTAACCACACTTCTTGAACCATACCTAAGACGAATTTTATCCATAGCACTATACAGGCTCACTGTACGTTTTTCATCATCAAATAAATTAATTTGATAGGTACCTGAAGTAATACCACTAAACCTAACACCTACCAACCTTATAAGCACACGCCTATCATACAGCTTATTAAATAGCTCTTGTACTGTTGGAATTAAATGATGATCTGCAGATGTATAAGGTATTTTTATTTGTTTTGAATAGGTTTGAAAATCTGAATATCTAATCTTTACAGTAACTACAGATGCCAACTTACCTCCTCTTCGTAACTGAAATGCCAAATCTTCTGCCATGGCCGCCAGTGTAGTTTTTATTTTGGTAACATCTATAGTATCACGCCCATAGGTACGTTCACTAGAAATAGATTTTCTTTCATGATATTCTACAATAGGTGTATTATCTATACCATTAGATCGTTGCCAAATTACCCTACCGTTTTTACCAAAAACAGAAGTCATCATTTCTACAGGCATCTGCTGTACCGTATGTACAGTTTTAATTCCCATATTGCAAAATGCTCTAAAGGTTTTTTCGCCTACCATAGGTATTTTTTTAATAGAAAGTGGCGCTAAAAACTGTTTTTCAGTACCTGTTTCAATTTTTAATTGATTATTAGGTTTTGCTTCATTAGTTGCTACTTTAGATACTGTTTTGTTTTCTGAAAGCCCAAAAGATATGGGTAGCCCCGATTCTCTAATAACTCTTTGCCGTAGTTCTGTAGCGTACTTATAACAACCAAAAAACTTATCCATTCCAGAGAGATCTGCATAAAATTCATCTACACTTGCCTTTTCCAATACAGGTACATCGCTTTGTAAAATCTCAGTAACTAATTTGGAATATTTAGTATAGGTACCCGCGTTACCTTTAATAAAAATAGCATGCGGACATAGTTGTCTTGCCATTTTTGCAGGCATACCAGAATGTACGCCATATGCTCTAGTTTCATAACTTGCCGCACTTACCACTCCTCTATCTCCTGTACCTCCAACAATAACAGGTTTGTTATTAAGCTTACTATCTAAAAGACGTTCACAAGACACAAAAAAAGTATCTAAATCTAGATGTAAAATAGTTCGTTTCATTAAAACAACAAATTATTGTTTGTTCTACAAAAATATAGAACAAAATTAAATATTCTATATTTGTATGTGTTAAAGTTATGAACAAAACAGAAGTTTCTAATAATGAATGACTTACATGAAAATCAGGTAATGCTTTTAAAATTGCTTAATGAGCAAATTGATAATCCGTTAACCATAAGACAAATACAGGAGGCTCTTAATTTTTCATCTTCTAGTGTTGTAGCACATCACATTCAAAAATTAGAACAAAAAGGCTATTTAAAACGTAACCCTAACAACCCAAGAGATTATCAGGTGTTCCTTAATCCTGAAAAGCCAATTATTAATTTAAGTTTATATGGAACCGCACAGTGTGGTAAAAACGGTACAATACTAGATGGCAACCCTATAGATAAGATTCCTATTGCTTCTAGGTTATTAAAATTTCCTGCTAATGAAGGTTTTATTGTTACTGCCAAAGGCAACTCTATGGAACCATTTATTAAAGAAGGGGATTTAGTAATTGCACAAAAGAAAACAACTGCCGAAAATGGGGATAAAATTGTATGTGTTTATGGCGAAAAAGTGCTAATAAAAAGGTTTTTTAAACAAAACGACACTATAACGCTTACATCTTTAAATAGTGAACAACACCCACCAATAATTGTAGAAGATTATTTTAAAATTGAAGGTGTGGTAAAAAATGTACTTAAATACAGCTAATTAAACTATTTCTGCACTTAAACCAGCTTCTAATAACATAGAGCAACGCGGCTTTAAGTCGTCATACGCTCCTGTTTTTACAGTGCATTTTCCTTTGTAATGTACAATAATTGAACATTGTTCCGCTTGTTCAGCAGTATGATCGCAGGCATGAATAAGTGTTTCTATAACATGATCAAAGGTGTTTACATCATCATTATACAACACAATTTCATTTAAATTAGCTTCTTGTTCTAAGACATCTAATTCTTCTTGTAGTTTTTCGTGTGTACTCATAGCAAGTCAAATTTATAAAAAAATATTTTTATAGAAACTGTATACAAGACACAGATCTAATTTCTTTATTAGAATACACGTTATTTAACATTCCGGTAACAGTATCTACCTTAAATGTTTCAATACTGAATGAATCTTGATTGGCTACTAACAACCACCTACCACATGGCGAGAGGTTAAAATCTCTAGGGGTTTTACCAGAAGTTTCTTGATAATTTATAATATTTAAAGCCCCCGTTTCTTCCTTAAATTCAAAAATTGTAACGGTTTCGCACCCACGGTTAGAACAGTATAAAAATCTCCCGTCTTTAGACAATTTTATAGCAGAACTAGATGGGGTGTCTTTGTAATTACTTGGTAAAGAATTCACATTATCAATTACTTCAAACTTATCATCCTTCAATTTTAAGGTAGAAACATCGCCCGTTAATTCATTCATTAAAAATCCATACATACCCTTTGGATGAATAACTAAATGCCTTGGTCCGCCCCCTAAGGGTGTGTTAATTCTGTAAGCTTCTTTAAGTTTACTCCCTTCTTCAATATCATAAACAACTACTTTATCTAAGCCTAAATCTGGCACAAAAATCTGGTGATTATGTTCATAAACCATATGCATATGCGCTGCCTCCTGCCTATCTTTATTCACACTACTTCCCTTATGCTGTAAAATTTGTGAATGCGGATTTACGGAGCCATTATCATTTAATTGATACACATGAACATTCCCTGTCCAATAACAGGCTACCAGTAATGTTTTATCATCATTTATTAGGTTGATATGACAAGGCAAGCCTCCTAAAATAGGTTGTTTATTTATAAGTGTTAAACTTTTATCTTCATTTATTTTGTATGCCAATACATGCGGATTCTTCTCTGGCATCACCTCCTGAAAACTATATAAATACTGTTGGTCTTTTGAAATTACCAAATAAGCCGTATTCACATTTTCTTCCATATGCAAAAGCGTTAATTCACCAGTATCTTCATTTAAATTAAATGTTGAAATACCTTTGCCAAACCCCTCTAATCCTGGAAGTACTTCTGTGGTGTAAGAACCTGTATAAATAATCATATGTTATTGATATTTTAACGACACCCAATTATTCCGCTCCAGCGTTTCTTGAAGTTTAAGTCCGTATTTAGAAACCTCAGCATCAATAGTTGGGATGTCATTATTGTAAAATCCACTTAAAAATAGCACACCTCCTTCATTTAAGCAAGTTGTATAGGTTTGCATATCCTGAAGCAAAATATTTCTATTAATATTAGCAATAACTATATCATAGGCCTTTCCTTTTAACAAAGAAGCATCGCCTTCATATACCGAAATATTTGAACACTTATTGCGTTCTACATTCTCTAAACTGTTTAAATAACACCAATTATCAATATCTATAGCATCAATAGGTTTTGCTCCTTTCATTTCCGTTAGAATAGCCAAAACTCCAGTACCACATCCCATATCTAAGACTGATTTATTTGCTACATCAGATTTTAGGATATGCTGAATCATCATATGCGTAGTTTCATGATGCCCAGTACCAAAACTCATTTTAGGCTCAATTACGATATCAAATTCGGTATTAAACTTTTCATGAAAAGGAGCTCTAACTGCACAAATATCATCCACAACAATAGGATTAAAATTCTTTTCCCATTCAGCATTCCAATTGGTTTGTTCTATTTCAGAAAATGTATAAGTGACTTCAAATTCCTCAGAATTTAAGGCGTAAACATCATTTAAAATAGCATCATGCCATTCGTCTTTTTGAATGTAGGCCGTAAACCCTGTTTCATTTTCTACAAAACTCTCAAAACCTGCATATCCTAATTCAGCAATTAAGATTTCTACTGCTGGTTGTAAAGGTGAAACATTAAACTCGTAACCTATATATATGATATTAGACATGGTCTGTTTTTTTAGACCACAAAGATATGATTAAAGAATCAACATTTTATTAGGCTTTAGATAAGTCTTTTTTGGGCGTTACCACACTTATACCTACAAGGTTTTGAAAACCTTGCAGGATCGCTTAGGTCGGGCTTTCCGTTGCAAGTCCTCGTTCGTGCCTCACTGTGGGCTTTTCACTGCAATCCCTAACGCAAACGTCATTGCGAACGTAGTGAAGCAATCTATTTATAATCAATAAATTACTATGTAATATCTACTCAAATTGATGGAAAAAATATATTATACCATACATCTATTAAAGTACTTCTCGATACAATTCCTCATTCTTCGGAACCACTCGAAGTGACGCTATGGAATTTATTTATCTCACGTTAGTTCGAGTGATTTTTTAAGAAAAAAATCGTATCGAGAACTTTTTAATGGCTTTCTCTCTTCTTAACCTTTCCTCAATAATTAGGACCTAATTTTTTTAATCCCAAAACTAAAAAGAAGCAAAAAACCTACATGAATGTAATCTTTTTTTTATTTTTAAAACAGAAAATAAAATACGTTTAACAATTAATCTGTTTAAAATGAAAAAAGCTATTAAAACATTAGCCTTACTTTTTAGCGCTATAGCATTTATTTCTTTATCATCTTGTACTACTGAAAGTCTGGATGAAGATCAAGAATTTAAAAATATTAACTCAGAAATGCCTCCTGGGGCAACATTTGAGCAATTAGTTCATGCTTTCATGGATTAAAATATAGACCTATCAGGTTTTTAAAAACCTGACGGGTCTCAATATATTTACAATAATTCTTTCTCTATTGCTATTTTAATAATCCCTACACTATTTTTAGCACCTAGTTTACTCATTATATTCATGCGGTGGGTTTCTACTGTTTTAGGACTTATGAATAATTTTTCTGAAATTTCCTGAGTCGTCAATTCCTCTGAAATAGCAACCAAAACATCATGCTCCCGTCTGGTTAAATTAGGTTTTAAGCCATTATCTGAAGTTGTATTAGTCTGACTTAATAGTTTCTTGTGAATGTCTGTTTGTAAAAATAAATCTCCTGAAAGGACAGTCGTTATAGCTGTTAATAACTCTAACTTATCTGTATTTTTAAGTAAATAGCCATGAACCCCATTTTTTAGCATGCGTTTTACAAACGATAGATCTTCAAAATTGGTTAACCCTATAATTTTTAAATCGGGATGCTTTTTTAGTAATTGTTTACTTAGATCTATGCCATTAATATCTGGCAAATTTATGTCTAGTAACAACACATCTGGTTTATCTTTTGGAACACCTTCTATGGTTTCATTAGCATTTTTATAAGTTCCTACAAAAGTAACTTCCGGTGTATTTTCCAGCATTGACACTATGCCTTGTAACACCATTTCATGATCGTCTGTTATCGCTATTTTAGTTACCATTTACCTTATCTTTATCAATATCTATAGTATAGGATGTTCCCTGATTATTTGAAATAAAATCGGTCGTAGCATTTAAATAATCTACTCTAGACTGTACATTACTTAAACCAATACCATCACTTTTAACGTTGTTTTTATCAAAACCTTTACCATCATCTTCTACAGTGATTTGTATGGCATTATCTCTAGAACTTATTTGCACATCTATTTGAGATGCCTCTGCGTGCCTAATAGCGTTAGTTACTAACTCTTGAATGATTCTAAAGGCGTTTACCTCAGCTTTTTTTGGAATTTCAATAGTCTCTCCTAAATGTTGAAATGTAATTTCTAGATTTTGAGTTACCTCATTTAAATTACTACAGTATACCTGGGTTGCTTCTAATAAATTGAAATTTTCTAATGACGGTGGAATTAAATTATGAGAAATAGCTCTTACTTGTTTACAAGAATCATCAATCATTGTAATAGCTTCTTTTATCACATTATTATTCATTTCTAATAAGGTGGATAATTTATACTTAATAGCAGCTAAATCTCCGTTTACACCATCATGCAATTCCCTAGCAACCCTATGACGTTCTTTTTCTTCCCCTTCAATTAAGGATTCTAATGTTTTTATTTGAAACTCTCGTCTAAGTGTTAACAACTCTTGATTTTTGCGCTTTTGTCTTTGCTTAAATAAGACCACCAATAAAATAGTAGCTATTGTTAAAAACACAATTGCCCCTAGCATATAGTTATTTTGGGCTTTCTCTTTCTGAATTTCAGTCTCTTTTTCTTTGATTTCCAACTGCTTTGTGGCAATTTCTTTATCTTTTTTTGCAGTTTGGTATTTCGCTTCAGCGTTAGCAAGAGATTTTTTATTCTTTTCGGAACTTAAAGAATCCATTATTTTAACATGCTTTTGTAAATACTCGTTTGATTTCTTATAGTTACCTAACTTACTTTCAGCACGAGACCAACTCATATAAGAAAATGGGCTCATTATACGTTCGGCATTGGCAGGATCTTGTTCTTGGGCTTTTTTAAAATTAAGTATCGCTTTTTTGGGGTTATTAAATAACTCATAATGTTTTCCTAGATATGTATGTGCAAGCATTATATCTTGGGGCACCCCTCTTTTCTTAGCATATTCCAAAGAGGTAAAAAAAGCTGCTTCTGCTTCACCTATTTTTTTTAATTTATCGAGGTATCTACCTTTTTGCAAGAACGTATTAAAGCATAACAAATTTGATCCTATCTCTTTGCAAATTTTTTCAGATTCCATCAAATAGGTATTTGCTTTCTCAAGTTCGTTATTCTTTAAAGCAAAAATTGTTAAATTATTCAGTATATGTGCTTTTAATCCTTTTTGCCCACTAGCTTCTGCATTACTCATAGCGCGTTTTAAATAATCTATAGCTAGCGTATCTATACCTGCATGTCTATATACATTTGAAAAATTATATTGGGTAATGGCAATCTTAGACTTATCTCCTATACTTTCCTTTATTTTAAGGGCTCTTGTAAAATAAGAGATCTGTTCGTCTAACTCATCTGTTCCACTTAGTAAATTGGCATAAGCTGATAAAATTTGCGCAAATTTTTGCTTGTTAGCAACACTATCAACTAATTGTATTGCCTTTTTGTAAGACTCCTTTGCTTTATTTATTTCACCAATATCACGATGGTATAAACCCATGAAATAATAACCTCCATCTAATAAAAAATCATTATTTTTCTTTGATAAATCTATGGCTATCAAAGTGTACTTTTTTAGACTATCTAGACTGCGGTTTCCAAATCTTCCTGCTAAATTTAAACAGTTTTTAATTTTTATTGTGTCATGTATTTTAGCATTAGTAAGAGACAACTTTAAACTGTCTATTTGCTTACTTTGAGAAAACCCACAATAAAATGTAAAGCTGATTATTATAAGAAGTAGTTTTTCTTTCGTGCGAAACATATTATAATTCAATTAAATATTGTTTTCTTCCTCAAAAGCATGCTTTTAAGTATTTAAATGTAATAAAAATATTTACCACTATTGTTTGACTAACTTACCCGATTTTAACGTAGAATTTCCATCCTTAATTACATATAGGTAAAGTCCACTATTCAATTCACTTAAGTTTAGCTCAATTTTATTTAGGTCTAGATTATTTAATTGTTTTACCTTATTACCTAATAAATCGTATAATTCAAAAATTCCATTTTTTTGAAGCCTATCTAATTTTAAAGTGAGTATATCCCTAACTGGGTTTGGATAAATTTTTACTTCGTTTGATGATACTTTATCATCTTCAATATTTAAAGTTACACTACATTTTCCATTAGCTCCTGCATTATAAATACTTTGAATTTCCGTTTCGGTTAAAGCCCGATTATAGACACCTACTTCATCTATCTCTCCAGAGAAAAAGTTAGTATAATCGTTTGGAGCCCCGTTAGGGTTGTGATATTGACCTCCAATGGTTAAAGGTAAACCTACAGTACTTGCCGGACCATTAGTAAATGTTTCCCAACCAAAATGAAAACCATCTGCATAAATAGAATGCTGATTACCTTGTCGAACATAGACATAATGGTGCCATTGAAAGTCTTCGAAACTCGGACCAGTTAAAACAATATTTGCTCCTGTATTATCTTCAAAAATGCATTGGAAAGTAGCATTTTCAAAACGCATAGAAAATACTGTAGGCACATCTTCTGGCACATAACCTCCTCCTTTGGCAATTACCTGTTGGCTTACTGTTGCGAATCCTGTTTGTTTTGCCCAAAGTTCTACCGTAACATCACCAGTGATATCTAGATCTGCGCTATGTGGTACCACAACCACATCATCTATTCCATCAAATGAAAAAGCTTTATTTACCACTCCAGATGAATAAGATACATTGCCTAATTCAGTACCATCATTATGCCCTACTGAGTCATTAGGATTATCTTCTGCTGCCCACCAGCTTATTAAGTTATTTGGAGGTGTTATACAGTTTGGGTTTTGAGATGTTTGACTGTTTAACTGATGTTTACCAATAAAGCCCTCGGAAACATTAAGGTTATTTACGTTATATTCATTAACTGAAACTTCGCCTATTGTTGCAACAATAGATACATCTCCCGATTGAAAGATTCCGCCACCATTATCTAAACTAGATAATTTTATATTGGCTTGAGAAAATGACACCTGAAAAACAGCAACTATTAAAATGAAAATTATATGTTTCATTATTCTATTTTTTATAAACCACAAAATTGAAATTTATATCTGTTAATGCTTCAGAAGTGTTATATGTTCTTATTTCAAAATACTCCTGAAATTTTGAAGTTCTAACAAACCCTATCTCTTGATGTAAAGTACCTAAGACCAAATAATCGGTATGACTAGATGGAGGATTATTAAAACTGATTCTATACTGACCAGTTCCTAATCTTACAACAGTAAACCCTCCGGAAGATGCATTTGCTTTATTTCCATTACTTCCTACAATTAAACCATAGATATATGCTTTCATGTCTGCATCTCCAGAATCTGTTGCTTGCACTTCAGAAACATTTAGCTCACCGTTTAACGTGGTGTTTCCATTTTTTAGCATTACGAGCGCATCTCTTTTATGACTATTACTGGTTCCATTGCCAATAACGAATAAACGATCTGTGTCTACAAACGTATCTGAGGAACCTGAAACTTCCGTATTATTTATCCCTATAGATGTTTCAAGAAATGAACCGGCTGTTGAATAACCAATAGCTACAGATCTTTTGCCTTTGGCTTCGGCATTATCGCCTATAGCTATAGCGCTATCATTTATTGCTCTAGAACCGCGACCAATTGCTATTGAGTTAGCTCCAGAAGCCAATCCATTTGCTAAAGCAGTAGATTCCCACCCTGTGGCACTTGAATGCGAACCCAAAGCCACTGATGCATATCCACTTGCCCTTGTATTTAAACCAGTCGCAAATGAATAAATCCCTACATTAGTATCATCCCAAACATCAGTAAAATATGTACTGCCATTAACATGTCCTGCTCTAAATGCTCCTTTGGTTTTATTAAAAAACATTCTGGAAACCTCACTTCCGTCTAACTGGTTGGCACCAAAAACGAAATTATCATTGTTTAGATCCCCATTAGAATTACTGGTAACATTATTTAAGGTTGAAAACGCTTTATCACCAGATGTTTTAGCATGAATAGCATAAGGTACTTGATTAAAAGCAGTGGTTCCCAAATCTACAAGACCATTGCCAATATTTACACCAACGTTAAGAAATTGTTCTGCGGTCCAGTTTATAGTTTCGAAACTGCCTAAAGTTGGAATACCTTCTCCTATGTTTGTCACTACAATTCCATTTTCATTAGTAGTCTTTATATGTGTTTCTTTGTATACATCGGTTGTTCCGTTTTCCTTTATAGTGAAATATAAAACTATTGATGTGTTAGCCACTATTTGACCATCATCTTCAATTATTGCTTTATAGTTGATTCCTTGTTGACTAAAAGCAACAGTATAAACAAACATGAAGAATACATATAACTTTTTCATAATCAATCTGTTTTAATGAGGTTAAATTAGTTTCCGAATTGATATGAAATACCTATTTGAAGGTTGTTAATTTTCAAATAATTATCACTATCACCACTTTCTAATAAATTGGTTTGTCCCCAATCATATCGTGCACCTAACTCTATATCTTCGGATAAACTATAGGATACCCCAAAATCTATTGCAAAATTGGTTGATTTCATTCCATCACCAGTGTCTAAAAGAAACCCCAAACTTGGACCTGCTTGGGCTTTAAACTTTTCAGAGATATTATAAGAAACTAAAACGGGAACCTGAATTTGATTAAAGTTCTTAACCGCAACAAATCGGGCTTCAGGTATAACTTCTAATTTATCGGATAAATTGATTCCTGTTAAAGCCAAACCTAAATAGAAACCAGTCTCACTAGAAGCGTTATTCAAATTTATTGATGCTAAGGATGAACTATTTAAACTGGCAGCTGTTTTTAAGCTCGAAAATTTAGTTGTAATATCTGTATCGGTAATTGGGGTGTCATCAATTGGATTATCAGTATTGGAAGAAGTAATAGAATAGTTTATATCCATAAAATTAACACCTCCTGTTACTTTTAATTTTTGTGCATTAATAGATGAAGTAATAAGACACATTAATAGTGTTAGCTTGATTATTGTTTTCATAGTTGTATTTGTTTGTAGTTTATTTTTTTGCCGTTTCATCGTCATCACCACCTGGGCTAATTTGCAAAAACTCTATAGTTCTAGATACTCTCGCCTCATTATCGTTAAAGTCTGTAAAAACGAACGTAATCGTATAAATACCTGGAATATCTGCCGAAAAAGATGTATAGATCTGTGGACTAATAATACCACTAGAAAAATCTATCTCCAGACTAGCATCATGTATTCCTCCTTGTGGGTCTTTAATAATTAACTCTCCTAATTTTACAGCATTGTTATCTGTTGCAGTAGCATTTACGACTACCGTACTTGGGGATGCGTTACTGCTAGTTGTATAAAAATGAGTATTGTTATTTGGTGAGATAACCTCTATTTGTGGAGGCTCCTCATCACCTTCTAATGGCTGCGGTTTACAACCAATTGTTAATGTACCTACAATTGTAAATACTAAAAGAAATTTTAAAGTTTTCATTGGACTAAAATTGTTGATTAATAACTGATTGCAAGTTACTTTTAGACCTTTGAAAATAGTTAAGGGCATTCCCCCAAATTGCAGAATTAGGGGAATACCCTTAGGTATTTTTTCCACAAAAAAAAGCGTTCAAGCTCTAGGTCTTGAACGCTTTTTATAATTTAAGTTTTTATATAAGATACTGAAATGAGTTCAGTATCACAGAAGCAATATCTATATTTAGAATGCATTTACAATTGCGAAGAAATCTTCAGCTTTTAATGAAGCACCTCCAATTAAACCACCATCCACATCTGGTTTTGAGAAAATTTCTTGAGCATTTGCTGGCTTTACACTTCCTCCGTAAAGGATAGATACAGAATCAGCAACTTCAGCACCATACTTATCAGCTAAAGTTTTTCTAATAAATGCGTGCATATCTTGTGCTTGCTCAGGAGATGCCGTTTCTCCGGTACCTATAGCCCACACTGGCTCATAAGCTAAAACTATATTCTTAAATGCCTCAGCTCCCAAATGAAATAAAGCATTTTTAATTTGACTTTCTACAACAGCTTCTTCGTTTCCTGATTTTCTATCTGCTAATTCTTCACCAAAACAGAAAATAACAGACATTTCATTTTCTAAAGCAGCATCTACTTTTTTAGCTAAAAGCTCATCTGTTTCATTAAAATACTCTCTACGCTCACTGTGTCCTAAAATAACAGTTTTTACGCCTACGCTTTTTAACATACTTGCACTTACTTCTCCTGTATAAGCTCCATTTGTAGCAAAATGCATGTTCTGAGCAATAACTTCAATACCCGAGTTTTTCAACACATTATACGCTTGGTATAAGTTAGGGTATGTTGGTGCCACCATTACCTCTGCATTTGAGGTTTTTGACTGCTCAATTAAATCTCCTAATAACGCTTCAGTTTGCGATAAATCGTTATTCATTTTCCAGTTACCTGCAACGATATTTTTTCTCATGAAATGATGTCTTTTAAGTTATAAACGTTGCTAAAGTAGTTAATTTTTAACAGCTTCAATAAGATTTTTGTCATCAGCTTCAATAACATTAAATACAACGATTTCGCTAGCTTCATTTATAACCATATATCTAGGAATCCAGCTAATATTTACAAAGTTTGCAAAGTCGCAATCCTTAGCATTTGGCATATAATAATGATCTCCTACAACATTGTACTTTTTTATTCCCTTTTTCCAAGCCTCTTGTCCTCTATCTAAAGACAAAAACACGTAGGCTACATCTTTATAATTGTCTTGTAATGCCTTTACTTTTGGCATACCCTTAATGCAGTCTCCACACCATGAAGCCCAAATGTCTAACACAATGGTTTTCCCTTTATGTTTTTCTAAAATAGATTTAAACGTAACCGTATCTCCTTCTAAAGTTTCGAAACTATCGTTTAAAGCAGCCTCACTAAATGTCTTTGGGTCTTGTGAATTACAACTTAGAAAGGTTATTACGGCTAATAGAATTATATATGTTTTTTTCATTGATTTATTTTTTTTAATAAGATTTCCGTTTTCTAGGAAGTGTAAAACTATTTCAACTTTACCTTTGGATCTAACCAAGCATAAATTAAGTCGACAAATATATTAATCATTACAAATAACGTAGCTATAACCAATACAGCCCCCATGATTACAGGTAAATCTAATGTATTTAAAGCATTCACAATTTCCTTTCCTAATCCGTTCCAACCAAAGATATATTCAACGAATACCGCGCCTGCTAACATGGAGGCAAACCATCCAGAAATAGCAGTAACTACAGGGTTCATTGCATTTTTCACTGCATGCTTTTTAATAATTTGAAACTCGCTTAAGCCTTTAGCCCTTGCAGTTCTTATATAATCTTGATTAAAAACTTCTAACAGTGAATTTCGCATTAATTGAATGACTACTGCCAAAGGACGAATACCAAGAACTATAGCGGGTAAAATTAAATTTTTCCACTTTACATGAATGGCTTCACCAAAATCATCTAACTCGTAAAGGCTTCCAGTCATTTCTAAATTCGTGTATTCATGTAACACGAAGCCAAATAACCAAGCAAATAAAATAGCACTAAAAAAAGATGGCACACTCATTCCTAAGGTGCTTACTACTTGAATTAGTTTGTCCAACCATTGGTCTTTACAAAGCGCTGAAACGATTCCTAAAACAACTCCCAGTAAAATGGCAATTAATATTGCTGATACCGCAAGTACAAAAGTATTCGGTAAAGTTTCGCCTAAAACCTCGGTAACACGTTTACCTTGTTTAGTAAAAGATTCTCTTAGGTAGGGAAACTTAATAACAGTTGTGGTATTTCCTATTGTAAACAATTCTGAGGCTGTATATTTTCCAGATTCTAGAGCGGTATAATCTCCATTTTTATTAGAATGAAAGGAAAGTGGGGATAAGTCGTTTAAATAATAGAAATATTGCGTTGAAAGGGGTTTATCAAAACCATATTTCTGCTTTACTAATTTAAGTTGTTCTGTATCTTCATTTTGCCCTAACATCATTTGAGCAGGGTCTCCAGGAAGTACATTGAATAAAAAGAATATCACCGTTACTACACCAAATAATGTGAGTAATGCGTAAGTGATTTTATTTAGTAAATAAGATATCAGTTGTTATTCGTTAGTTATTTGAAATTATTGAATCCTTTTTCAATTCAACTTTTATAATATTATAATAAGATGTATTGTTTTCTCTGTTATATTCTTCAACAGGTTCCTTGTCTTTATAAATGTAAAGATTTTCAATTTGATCTTCACTTAAACCTTTAAACTCTTCTTTTGTTGATAATTTACCATCGATAAAAATTGCAACATTATCCAAGCTTGACTTTTCTTCAATCGCCTTTTCAACCACGGGCAACTCGAAATCCTCAAGATCATACCAATGTACTTTCTGCATTACAGTACCCTTATCTACCTCTAGTATTCCAGGATTAGAACGAACTACTGTTTTCAGTGCTTTTTCATCGCATAAATACCATTCTAATTCAAGCTCGTAGGCTTCATTAATACGTTGTTTAGCATCGCTTCCAGAAGCTGTTAAACCGATAACTTCATATCCATTTTTAGTTGCAGATTTAACAAATGCACTTAATTTTTTTGCGCCGTCTGCTTCAATTTTATTTAAGTTATATGATACAATCATGATAACATTCTCACGACTTAGAAAATAAGCTGTTTTATCTTCTTCATTTTCAATAGAAAAATCATAAATAGGTGGCTCGTATCCTTTTTCTATCTCTTTTGTTTCTACACTTACAAAATCGCCTTCAACAGTTGGGTAATCTCCCATTGTTTTATAGATTTTTTCTTCACCATTTTCATTAAACTTCCACGAATATTCAATGACCGGTTTTGGTGCATCATCTGGAATACTCATACCCTCTGCTATGTTTTTACCAATCGCGTAACCTCTGAAATCCCATGTTGGTAAATGCATTATTACATGATAACCGAACCATAAACTTCCAATAAAGCCTAATAAAGCCAAAACTGTGGTTGGTAATTTCCCAAATATTGGATTAACATATTTCATTCCAAAGAAAAGAATCAGAATGAATACCAACAGAACAACGTCTTTCATAAAGCTTTGAAATGGTGTCATTTTAAGAAAATCACCAAAGCAGCCGCAATCTTTAACCTTATCAAAATACCAGGCATAAAATGTTAAAAATGTAAAAAAGACGATAAGGGCCAATAAACTCCAAATTGTAAATTTTGGTTTGTACCCAATTAGTAAAAACACACCCAACACTACCTCAAGAACCACAACCAAAATGGCTATCATTAAAGCATAAGGTTCAAAAACAGGTAAGTTTAATACTTCTGGACTAAAATATTCCTCCAGTTTATAAGACATTCCTAACGGATCATTAAGTTTAATGAGTCCTGAAAAAATAAATAATCCGCCTACTAATATTCGTGATATATTTACTATAGATTTCATGCTTATTCGTTTAAATGAATTAAGGCAAAAACTGAATAATTAATCATGTCTTGGTAATTGGCATCAATTCCCTCACTTACCAATGTTTTTCCTGCATTATCCTCTATCTGCTTCACACGTAAAAGCTTTTGTAAAATTAAATCGGTTAAGCTACTTACACGCATATCTCGCCAAGCCTCGCCATAATCATGGTTTTTATCTTCCATTAACTTTTTTGTAATAGACACATGTTTTTCATAAAGTTTAACAGCTTCTTCCGTGTCTAAATCTGGTTGCTCTACCACACCTTTTTCTATTTGGATTAAGGCCATTATACAATAGTTAATAATACCTATAAACTCGGTTTCTTGACCTTCATCAACCTTTCTAACATCATTTTCCTGAAGCCCTCTAATACGTTGTGCTTTTATAAAAATCTGATCTGTTAAAGATGGTAATCTTAGTATCCTCCAAGCACTTCCGTAATCGGTCATTTTCTTTTTAAATAAACTTTTACAGGTATCAATTATAGCATTGTATTGTTTTGAGGTATCTTGCATGAAATTAAAATGTATTTTGCGTAAATTTCGCATAAAAAAGTTTAACCATCAAGGTTTAGGGTTTAAAGTTATAAACCATGTACAAACACCTTACAAATCGGTATAAATGACCATTAATTGCAAAGGAAAACTTATTGATTTATCATCGCCAAAAATTATGGGAATTTTAAATGTTACCCCAGATTCTTTTTTTGATGGTGGCAAATACAATGATCCCTCTAATATTTTAAATCAAGTTGAAAAAATGCTAACTGAAGGTGCCACTTTTATTGATATTGGTGCCTATAGCTCCAGACCTGGAGCAGATTTTGTTAGTGAAAATGAAGAACTTAAGCGCATTGTTCCTATTGTTGCACTTATTTTAGAGCACTTTCCTGAAACTTTGATTTCTGTTGACACTTTTAGAGCCAAAGTTGCCAAACAATGTATTGAAAAAGGTGCGGCTTTAATTAATGATATTTCTGCCGGAAAATTGGATGATACTATGCTCCAAACTGTAGCGAATCTAAAAGTACCTTATATCATGATGCATATGCGTGGCACGCCACAAACCATGCAAAAGCAAACGGAATATGACGATTTAGTAAAAGACTTAATTTTCTATTTTTCTGAACGTATTTCGGCGGCTTACGCCTTTGGTGTTACAGATATTGTTATAGATCCTGGATTCGGATTTGCGAAAACTCTGGAACAAAATTATGAGCTCTTAGCCAAATTAGAGCTTTTAAAGATGATTGAAAAGCCAATGCTAATTGGTGTTTCCAGAAAATCTATGATTTATAAGTTGTTAGAAACTACGCCTGACAGAGCTTTAAATGCAACTACTTCATTAAATACAGTAGCTTTACAAAAAGGTGCTTCCATTTTAAGAGTACATGATGTTAAAGAAGCTATGGAATGTATCAAGCTGTTTAAAATGTTAAGCCATTAATTTGTTATGAAAAAAATAACCTTATTACTTTTAATCTTCCTCGTTCTTTCTTGTAATAAGAAAGTAATAGAATTACCTGAAATTAATCACTCCGATATTGCCGAAATACAGGATGTATCGGCCGCTTATTTGTTTTATAACGAAACCCAACCGGATAGTGTGGAATTAAACCGAAAGAACCTAATCAGTACTACCAATTGGTTGGTTAATGTTGATAAACGACTGACTTTAAAACAAGCCATTCCGCATATTAAATTTTTACAAGAAAAAAAGGCTAATGGTGCCCATAAGAATGAAAATGCTAAGAACTATTTCACTTGTCATGATACAAGCCGAAATAATTTAGGTTTTTTAGAGTTTACGAATTTAGAATACACTGAAGGTGGAATTTTTTCCAATTATGAAAATTACTCAAAAGTATCAGATTTAAGGTCATTAAAAAATCAGATCTCAATAAATTTCAACTCTTCAAATATTGCCCGAATTCTAAACATGGAATCAGACTCTGCTTCTCAAAAAATAGTTAAAAGTGAATTAATCAATCGTTTAAAACAAATTGATTCATCTAAAAACAGAATCTACTTGGTTTTCAATTCAAGTTTGCTTTTTCAAGACTATATTTCTTTCAAAGAATTAATTTCAAAAGCAGATATTAAAAACGCTAAAATCTCTAATAAAGAATCTATATATAATTAACTCTATTTTCTTAAATTTACCAAAACCATTCGCCATTGGACATCTTTAAAGACATTTTAAATCTTCGTTTTATAGATTACCTAGATGTCATTCTTGTGGCATTCTTATTATATTATTTATACAAGCTTGTAAAAGGTACAGTTGCCATTAATATATTTCTTGGTATCATTATTATTTATGGTGCTTACAAGTTAACCGGTTTTTTAGACATGCAGCTTCTAAATGGCTTACTTAAAGGCTTTATAGAAGTGGGAATCATTGCCTTAATTGTAGTTTTTCAGCCCGAAATAAGAAAGTTCTTGCTCATGGTGGGCTCTACCAATTTTGGAAATAGGTTTAAATTCCTTCAACGTGTTAAATTCTTAAAGACAGAGGCTGCTAACAGCACAGATGTAGAAGCTATAATTTCGGCTTGTAATAAAATGTCAATGTCCAAAACGGGAGCATTAATAGTTTTTGAGCGTAATAACAACTTAGATTTCTTAACCTCTTCTGGTGATGAAATGAATATTCAGGTTACGCAACCTATTATTGAAAGTATATTTTTTAAGAATAGTCCGTTACATGATGGCGCCATTATTGTTAGCGATAATGTTGTAAAAGCTACACGAGTAATTCTCCCTGTTAACAACGAAAAAAACATTCCGCAACGTTTTGGGTTAAGACATAGAGCTGCCATTGGGGTTACTGAAAAAACAGATGCTTTAGCACTTGCTGTTAGTGAAGAAACAGGCCATATTTCTTATTTTAAGAATGGTGAATTTGTAGCTTTTTCAGATACCAATCAACTTACTGGAATGATTAAAAAGGACTTGGTATAATGACTTGTAAAAACTGTGGCCATGAACTTTTATTAGAAAGTGATTACTGTAATAAATGTGGTGCTAAGGTTATTAGAAAAAGACTTACCATTAAAAACCTCCTTCAACATCTTGGAGAAACGTTTTTTAATTATGACAATAAACTTTTCACAACCATAGCTCACTTACTTAGAAAACCAGAAGCTGTAATTGATTCCTATGTAAGTGGAGTAAGGAAGCGCTACATTAATCCCATAAGTTTTTTCGGTATTTCTCTTACGCTTACTGGGTTTGTTATATTTATAATTAGAAAGTTCTATAAGGAGTCTCTTGATGCCAGTGCAATTTTTGGTAACTCAGAAATGTACTCTGATGCCACCTCACAACAAATCTTGGCTGATTCTAGTAATTTTTCTTTAGATTACTCCTCCTTAATTTATTCGGCCATGATACCTGCTTTTGCTCTGATATCATGGGTTATATTTTTGAATAAACGCTATAATTATACTGAGCATTTAGTATTGTATATGTATAGCATGTCTTTATATTCAATATGTTCTGGGGTAATAGGCTTGATAGTTCTATTGTTAAATTCTAGCTTATACCTTACTTTCGGTACTATAATGTACCCTATTGCATTATTTTACCATTGTTTTTTACTAAAGCGTCTTTTCAACTTAAGTACAAAGGCGTTAATACTAAAAACGATACTCTTTTTATTTATGTTCGCCATTTTGTTTGTTGTTGCCTCACTTATTTTTGGAGCTATATATTTTCTAATCATGTATTTAAATGGAGATTTACAACAAATGATAGAAAGTAAAAAATCTGTGAGTCTTGCTCTTAGTTTATAGAAAAAAATTAATCTTATTTAGTATTTTTATAAAAGAGTTGATAAAAAATGAATTGTAAAAATTGCGGAAGTAGTTTAAGAACCGATTATAGTTTTTGTCCAGATTGTGGTGCTAAAGTTATTAGAAAAAGAATTACAGCTAAAAGCTTAATTTATGATGTCTTTGAGCGTTATTTTAATCTGGACAATACTTTTCTTAAAACACTATGGCACATGATTATTAAACCGCAAGACGTTTGTGGTGGTTATATTTCTGGTTTAAGAAAAAAGTACTTAAATCCAGTTAGCATGTTAGCCATTTCACTTACGGCTTCTGGTTTTGTAATTTTTTTAATGAAAAAAGTAGCTTGGGATAGCATAGACTTTTCTAGTATAAGTTATGCAAAAACTAGTGCAAATGGGGGCACAGAAAAAATTATGTCTGCTACAATGGAATACAGTTCCTTACTTTATTTATTATACATACCCATAATAGCATTTGGCAGTTATGTAGTCTTTAACAAGAAGCGTTACAACTATCCAGAACACATTGTATCAGCAATCTATTCGCTTACTAGTTTTAGCATTATAACAACTATATATTCAGTTGTTTTACTACTATTTTACCCTCAGGGATATATGAATGGTGCTCTATTTTTTGTAGTTGCAATGATTCTATTTTGTATCTATGCCGCTTATAAAAACTCTAGGTACAAATTATCTTCGTTATTGTGGCGTATTCCCACTTTTCTTTTAATATTCTTTTTTGGATACATGGGAATCTCCATTCTAACCATTATAATGCTGTTTTTAAGTGGAGATATTTCTATTGCAGATTTTGCACCAAAACCTAATTAGGCCACCTCTTCTTCTAAAAACTGAACTTCATAAAGATTTTTATAATAACCATCTTCTTTTTTAAGGAGTTCTTCGTGCGTACCTTGCTCTACAATGTTACCAGCATCCATTACTATAATTTTATCTGCCTTTTTTACTGTAGCCAAACGGTGCGCTATAACTATAGACGTTCTACCTTTGGTTATTTTATCGGTAGCATTTTGAATTAACTGTTCTGAATACGAATCTACAGAAGATGTTGCTTCATCTAACACCAAAATACTTGGATTAGTTACATAGGCTCTTAAAAAAGAAATTAATTGTCTTTGTCCCGATGACAACATTACACCACGCTCTTTAACATTATAGTGATAGCCGTTTGGTAAGCTTAAAATAAAATCATGAATACCAATTTCTTTTGCAGCTAAATGCACTTGTTCTTCTGTTATATCAGGATTATTTAAAGTGATATTATTTAAAATCGTGTCGGCGAACAAGAACACATCTTGTAACACAACAGCTATTTGTTTTCTCAAAGACGCCAAAGTTACCTCTCTAATATCGGTATCATCAACCAAAATTGCACCATCTTTAATTTCGTAAAACCTATTCAATAAATTAATAATAGTAGATTTACCTGCTCCAGTAGCACCAACAATTGCTATAGTTTCTCCAGCATTTACATTAAAAGAAATACCTTTTAAAACGTCTTCGTCTTCAACATAATTAAAGTATACCTCATTAAATGCAATGTTACCCTTAAACTGGTTTGCAACAGTAGTACCGTTATCATCTATTTGCGAAGTTGTATCTAAAACTTTAAAAACACGTGTTGCAGCTACCATACCCATTTGTAGGGTGTTAAACTTATCTGCTATCTGCCTTAGCGGTCTAAACAACATAGGTATATACATAATAAACTCAACCAAAGTACCTTGAGATACGGTGCCCACAATTACGTTTAATCCTCCGTACCAAGCTACTAAACCAATTGTAATAGAAGACGCTAAATCAGCTATTGGAAAGAAAATAGAGTTATACCAAACCGTTTTTAACCATCCTTTTTTATGACGTTCATTTATCTCCTTAAACTTTTTGTATTCAATTGTCTCTCGAGAGAACAATTGTAAAATCTTCATTCCAGTAATACGTTCCTGAACAAAAGAGTTTAAATTAGATACTTCTGTTCTTACTTCCTCAAAAGCACTTTTCATATACTTTTGAAAAACTCTTGTGGCATATAACAAAATAGGAAGCATTACTAAAACTATTAGGCTTAACTTCCAATTAGAGAACATCATAAAACCAAAAACAACAGCCATGGTAAGTACATCTCTAAATATCATAAATAATCCTTGGCCAAATATATCTGCAATACGCTCCATGTCTGTAACAGACCTAGTAATTAAGACACCTACCGAGGAATTATCATAATACTTCATTTTAAACCTTAAAAGATGATTAAAAAGCTTAATACGAATATCTTTTACCAAACTCTGTCCTAACCATGAAGCATAATAAATAAAAGTAAGTTGAAATAAAGTCTGCCCAATTAAAACAGCAAACATTAATACAACATAATACAAAAATGTTTCAGGTGCATTAGCCGAAACCCCAGTATCTATAGCCACTTTAGTTAAACGCGGAGTAATTGCACTAAATAATGCTAAAAGAATAACCAAAATACATAACCCCGTAAACACAAATTTGTAGGGCCTTATATACTGAAATAGTCTTTTAAACAGTACAAAATCAAATATATTTTCCTTTTTCTTAGTCATATAGTTTAATACTATCTGGATATTCTACTTTTGTTAAATACAATGCATGAGCAGGTACTGAATATCCCGCTTCACTTCTATTTTTAGAAGCAATTATTTGATGTAAATCTTCAACATCAATCTTACCCAAACCTATGTTAATCATTGTGCCAACTATTGCTCTCACCATATTTCTTAAAAACCGATCTGCTTTAACAACAAAATGAAGTTCATCATCCTTAAAGAACCAGCTAGCCGCCATGATATAACAATTATACGTTTTTACATCGGTATTTGTTTTAGAAAAGCATTGAAAATCTCTATAATCGAATAAAATTTTTGAAGCCTCTTTCATTAAATCAACATCTAAATCTTGTTTCATATAAAGTGCATTATTATAGGAAAACACACTTTTTTTCAAAGAAACCCTATATAAATACGTTCTGCTTAACGCATCAAAACGCGCATGGGCTTCGGGTTGTACCTTAAATATCTTATGGATTGCAATATCTTTAGGCAAAAAAGAATTTAACTTATAGGTTAGTTGTTGTTCTGCAAACTTAATCCCAGTATCAAAATGAGCAAACATTTGAGAAGCATGAACACCAGTATCTGTTCTTCCTGCTCCAACTATGCTAATAGTTTCTTTTAATATTGTAGATAATGCTTTTTCTAAGACTTCTTGTACCGAAATGTCTTTAGGTTGAATTTGCCAACCATGGTAAGCACTTCCGTTATAAGACAATTCTATAAAATACCTCAAACTGTTTTTATACATTTGTTGAAACAGCAAAGATAGAGAGTTTTCACTTTCTACCTAAAACCAAAATCTTAATTAAATATTAAAACACACATAGTGTGATTTAACAAATGAAAAAAATACTCCTCCTATCAGACACCCACAGTTATATTGATAAGAACATAATTAAATATGTAAAACAAGCTGATGAAGTTTGGCATGCCGGAGATATCGGTAGTTTAGAAGTAACTGATGCTATTAAGGCATTAAAACCATTAAAAGGGGTTTATGGCAATATAGATGATGCAAAGGTAAGAGTAGAATTTCCAGAACATAACCGTTTTATGTGTGAGGAAGTTGATGTTTGGATCACACACATTGGAGGTTATCCGCCAAAATATAATATTCGTGTTTCTGAAGACATAAAGCGCAATCCACCTCGATTGTTTATCTGCGGACATTCCCATATTTTAAAAGTAATGCCTGATAAAAAGTTGAATCTTATTCATATGAATCCAGGAGCGGCAGGTAAACATGGCTTTCATAAAACACGTACAATGTTACGGTTTACCATAGACGGTAAAAAAATTGACAACCTTGAGGTCATAGAATTTAACAAACGTTAGTTGCGTTGGCTGAGTACCTGATTGCGTAAGGCTTAGTTCAACTAATTATTTTAAATACACTTTTGCTTTTCAAAATAAAATTTCATTAAAAAAGCCCAAGATCTTCACCTTGGGCTTACGCACTAATACTACTAAGATATTAGGTTTTTATCGCAATCGATCAACAGATTTTACAAGGTCTTCATCCTTTTTAATGGCTTTATTAGCTAAAGCTAAAAATACGATAGAAATGATAGGAAGAATAACCCCAACACCCTTCTTAGAAGCATCAATATGCTCTCCAGGTGCGATTAGTAATTGATACACAAAAAATCCTAGTAAAATAAAGTTTAATATTATATTAAGACGTCCCAACATAAATTGAGACTTCCTGTTTTTAAATCTAAATATTGCTACCAAAGAGAAAAATGCAGATGTAATAAACCCTGCAAATACATAATTTAAATCTTTAGCAAATACCAAAGTTCCTTCTGTTGTAGCCCATAAGTTGAATACAAAAATTAAGGCTCCAGAAACAATTGCTGCTAGTAAAAGATAAACGGTTTGAATTCTCTGTAACATGTAAAATTCTTAATCTTGGTCAGCAAAAATAATAGTTTCTTTAAAAAATAAGTGTAAAAAATTAAAATAAAGTTGTATAATTGCAGTATTAATTCTCAACAACCGCTGTTACAAGCGGTTAATTCTCCAGAAAAATTATTATTTCTTAGAATTACTCAAATTTTACATCCAAAAAAATATATTACAATTATAAACGTCAATGTTTGAAATTTCCCAATTAAAGGCAAAAAAACTCTCTGAACTTCAAGAGATAGCAAAAGAACTAAGTATTCCTAAGTATCGTTCTTTAAAAAAACTAGATTTAGTATATCAAATTCTAGATCATCAAGCTGCCAACCCAAGCTCTGTAGCAGAGACTAAACCTGCAAAAGAAGACAGTAAACCAAAACCGAAAAGACAGAGGCAACGTATACAAAAAAATACAAGCTCGGAGAAAACTCCTAAAGTAGAAGAAAAAGCTCCTGAAAAGACTGCTGAGAAACCTGTAAGCGAAAAAGAAGAGACTGCACCTGCTCAAAAGCAAGAGCCAAAAGAAAAGAAGCACGAAAACAATAACCAACAAAGACAAAATAACCAGCAGAAGCAGAACAATCAACAAAAACACCACCAACATAAAAACCAAAACAAAAACCAGCACAATAAAAACCAAAAAAACGGAAATCAAGGAAACAACGGAAATAAAGACAATAGAAACCGTTACAGAGAGCCTGATTTTGAGTTCGATGCTATTATAGAAAGTGAAGGGGTTTTGGATATTATGCAAGACGGGTATGGTTTTTTAAGATCATCAGATTATAACTATTTATCATCTCCAGATGATATCTATGTATCACAATCACAAATTCGCTTATTTGGATTGAAGAAAGGTGATACTGTTTTAGGTAACGTAAGACCTCCAAAAGAAGGAGAAAAATATTTCCCTTTAATTAAGGTTAACAAAATAAACGGACAAAAGCCAGAAGTGGTAAGAGATCGTGTTTCTTTTGAACATTTAACTCCGTTATTTCCTAAGGAAAAATTCAATATTGCAGAGAAACAGAGCACTATTTCTACTAGAATTATGGATTTATTTGCACCTATTGGTAAGGGGCAACGTGGTATGATTGTATCGCAACCAAAAACTGGTAAAACAATGTTGCTAAAAGATGTGGCAAATGCTATTGCTGCTAATCATCCTGAAGTTTACCAAATGATTCTTTTAATTGATGAACGTCCTGAAGAGGTAACCGATATGCAACGTAACGTTCGTGGTGAGGTTATTGCCTCAACTTTTGATAAAGAAGCGCATGAGCACGTAAAAATTGCTGATATTGTTTTAGAAAAAGCAAAACGCCTAGTTGAATGTGGTCACGATGTAGTCATCTTATTAGATTCTATTACACGTTTAGCAAGAGCCTACAATACCGTGCAACCTGCATCTGGAAAAATTTTAAGTGGTGGTGTAGACGCTAACGCTTTACATAGACCAAAACGTTTCTTTGGTGCTGCTAGAAATATTGAAAACGGGGGGTCTTTAACGATTATAGCTACCGCTCTTACAGAAACTGGTTCTAAAATGGACGAGGTTATCTTTGAAGAGTTTAAAGGTACTGGTAATATGGAACTACAATTAGACAGAAAAATTTCTAACCGTAGAATTTTCCCTGCTATAGATCTTACATCTTCAAGTACGCGTAGAGACGATCTTTTATTAGATGATAATACGATACAACGCATGTGGGTAATGCGTAAGTACCTCGCAGATATGAACCCTGTTGAAGCTATGGAATTTATTAATGATCGCTTTAAACAAACAAGGAACAATGAAGAGTTTTTAATATCCATGAATGGATAGCTTTCTACTAACTAGACTAACTAAGTAAAAAGTCCCAACACTAGTGTTGGGACTTTTTCATTTTTATCGGGTTATGCAAAGGTTATACAAAGCATATGCAAAACACTTAAAAGGTATGCAAAAGCGCAAAAACAGTATTAATTGAATTATAGTGACCTCTTTAATTCTCTTATTAAGTTTATATTTGGCAACTATTAAAAACAGTACAATGCAGGCAAACCTACTTAAACATTTATTCCTATTTTTTTTAATTTATCCACTAATAACTTTCTCTCAATCTCAAGAAAAAATAGAAAGAGAAAGTATTAAATTGTTTGTAGAATGTAATTGCGACAAAAACTATATACGCCAAGAAATAAAACATGTAGATCATGTACGTGATCAAGGTTTAGCAAATGTCATGTTGTTTATTTATGATTTACCTAACGGAAGTGGTGGTAGAACTTATAAATTAGAATTTACTGGTAACTCTTCTTTTGAAGGTATTACCAATACATTATCTTTTGATTCCAACGCAAATATGACCCCAGATGATGTTAGAAAAAGACTAACATGGAGAATAGGTCGTGGATTATTAAAATATGTTATAGAGTCTGATTTAGCCGAAAGAGTAACCTATAAAATTAAAGGAAAACCAAAACAATTAGAAGAAAAGGACATTAAAGACCCTTGGCATCATTGGATTTTTGAGGTATACGGCCAAGGTAAGTTTGACAAAGAATCCAGTAGAAAAAAGTTTGAATATAAAGTAGGGTTTGAGAGTGATCATGTTACAGAAAAATGGCGAATAAGAGGAGACGCTCAACTAAGTCAAACTACCAGTAAATTTATTAGAAACGATCAAGAATTCACTAGTGAAAGAGAACGCTACTGGGGTGCGGCCAGCATAGTACGTAGTTTATCTGATCACTGGTCTACAGGTATTTTTGGTAATTTAAGACACGACACCTATACCAATATAGATTTTGCTTGGGGCTTTACGCCAGCTATAGAATACAATATATTTCCATATAGCGAAGTCTTAAAAAGAGAAATAGTATTTGCTTATAAAATAGGATTCTTTAACAATGATTACATTGAAACTACCATCTTTGGAGAAGATAACGAAGCTATTTTTAATCACTCTATAGATATGCAAGTACGCTACAGACAACCATGGGGTAATGTATACTCTAGAATTAGAGCTTCCAGCTTCCTAAGGGACTTTTCTAAAAACCGCCTTCAAATAAACGGTAGTACATCCATTAGAGTAATTAAAGGCTTTTCTGTTAGATTTTCAGGTAATTTAGCTTTTATAAGAGACCAAATTAACCTACCAGCAGGAGATGCCTCTATAGAAGATGTACTTTTACAACAAAAACAAATTGCAACAGATTTTGATATGGGGTTATCTGTAGGTGTATCTTATACCTTTGGATCTGCTTTTAATAATATTATCAATACCAGATTGTAGTACTAATACATAAAAGGTTTAAGCTATTTTTTATCAAAACGATAAATATACATCCAACCTTTTGGTCCAGCATTCCATTTTAGTTTATGCCCCATTCCCCAAGACACTCCACTGTGCGGATTCGTATCAGATGTTTTTGTTCTATATAGACCGGCCGCTTCTGGAAAACCTGTTACTTTCCCCTTAATTTCAAAGTTTAATCCGTCTTTAGAATATTGAATAGAAAGAGGCTCAGGCCCGTCCTGATGTTGAAGTATAGCAACGCCATCTGCATACGGCCAAACCATAACTTCATGTCCTGTATTTGTAATTGGGTTAAATTCTGATTTAACATAAGGCCCTATTGGTGAATCTGAAATAGCTACACCCCATTTAACCTGTTTTCTTAAACCACAAACTGGATTACACCATTTTATACACCCCTCATTATCCATACAACCGCATTCACCTTTGTAATACAAATAAAACTTGTTGTTGTATGTAATAATACAAGGATCATGAGCCGATTTATTATCAAAAAACACATTTTTAGTATAGGTTGGTGTAAGCACCGGTTGCGCTAACTTTGTCCAAGGTCCATTAGGATTATCAGCATATGCCATTCCCACAGTATTTCTACCTCTAATACCTTCTAAATCTGCAGCAGCTTGATAAACTAAATAATACTTACCATTACTAACCAAAACCTCTGTTGTAAATACAGAACGTGCGTCATAACTACCTGCTTCTCCTCTACCAACAGCTAATCCCTTTTCCTCCCATGTAATGCCGTCTTTAGACACAGCGTAATACAAATCATTGAAATCCCAAGGCGCAGTTTTAGTATCATCAAAAGTAAGGCTATAAGAATACCACACATAGTATAAATCACCTACTTTAATAACCGCACTAGGATCTCTGCGTGTGTATTTACTATCTGGAGCTAAGTCTCCTTTAAGTGTTGTAATTTCAAAATCTATATTCCAATCAGAATTATTTGGAATGTTAACAGAGCTACACCCATTTTTCACATAACCTTCTTCTCTTAAAGTAGCTAAACTCTTTTTAAGTTCTCTTAAAGTAGTATTGATATTGGAAGATGGTTTAATTTTATTTAATTGTTCATAGGCATACCCTTCTTTAAAAAAAACTAATGTCTTAAAATCCTTGTTTGAGATTGTGTAACTCCAAATCCCCTTAGTATTAGTTTTAATTGTCTCATCATCCTCAACGACATAAACTTCTACATCAGGAATAGGTGATCCATTTTTATCTTTAACTTGCCCAGAAAATACTTGAGCATTAACTTGAATTACAAAAAATACTGCGAATAGCGTGCCTAGAAATTGCTTGTACATTAGCTTATAGTTTTTAAAGTTTAAAAATAAAAACTAATCTCTTAGGTTGACAAGTATTGGCTATAAATTAAGTCCATAAAGTTTATACTTAAACTATACGAGCTATAAACACTTTGGTGTTTAGAAAATTAGAAGCAAAAAAAAAGCCTTTCTTTTCAGAAAGGCTTTTCAAATTCTTTTAAGCTTATCTTATAAAGCAGCAACATGTTTAGCTAAACCAGATTTAAGGTTTGCAGCTTTGTTAGCATGAATAACGTTTTTCTTAGCTAATTTATCTAACATAGAAACAACTTGAGGAAATAAAGCCTCAGCTTCTTTCTTATCAGTAAGCTCACGTAATTTTTTAATAGCATTACGTGTAGTTTTGTGTTGGTATTTGTTCAACACTCTCTTAGCTTCATTACTTCTTATTCTCTTTAATGCTGACTTATGATTTGCCATTTTGTTTTTTCTTTTGTAAAAAATTGTAGCCCGTAGGGGAATCGAACCCCTCTTACCAGGATGAAAACCTGGCGTCCTAGCCGATAGACGAACGGGCCATTTAGGTTACTTCATTGTTTTAATGAACTGTGCAATTCGTGATTGCGGATGCAAAGATACTACTAATTTTGAATGCCACAACACTTATTCAATTTTTTTTAAAAAAAATTTAAATTAATAAGCCTTTGCAAACAAAACCCTACCTTTAGAAGGCTCTCCTGAGTAAACACAAACCCCTTCTTCCTCTTTCATTTCCAAAGGAATACATCTAATTGTTGCTTTGGTAAGCTCCTTTATTTTTTCTTCAGTTTCATTTGTTCCATCCCAATGTGCCGAGATAAATCCACCTTTATTTTCTAAAACGTCTTTGAATTCATCAAAGTTTTCTACCTCCGTAATATGACTATTTCTAAAATCTAAAGCTTTATTAAATAGACTTTCTTGAATTTCTTCAAGCAAATCTTCAACCACCACTGTAATTCTATCTAAAATAACAGTTTCTTTAGTAAAGGTATCTCTACGTGCTACTTCAACGGTTTCATTTTCTAAATCTTTAGGACCAATAGCAATTCTTAATGGTACACCTTGTAATTCATGCTGCGCAAACTTTGCACCTGGTCTTAAGGTATCTCTTTTATCAAACTTTACAGAAATATTTCTATCTCTTAAGTCTCCCATTATATCCTCAGCCACCTTACTAATAGCTTCAAACTGTTCTTCGTTCTTATATATAGGTACAATAACAACTTGGTACGGAGCAAGATTTGGTGGCAATACGAGCCCACTATCATCACTATGTGTCATTATTAATGCGCCCATCAATCTAGTAGAAACACCCCAAGATGTTGCCCATACATAATCTTGTTTACCCTCTTTGTTTGCAAACTTAACATCAAAAGCTTTAGCAAAATTCTGCCCTAAGAAATGTGAAGTACCTGCTTGCAAAGCTTTTCCATCTTGCATTAAGGCCTCTATACAATAGGTTTCGTCTGCACCAGCAAAACGTTCACTCTCCGTTTTCACGCCTTGAACTACAGGAATAGCCATAAAATTCTCAACAAAATTGGCATATACATTATTCATTTGTTGTGTCTCCTCAATGGCTTCTTGTTTAGTTGCGTGCGCCGTATGTCCTTCTTGCCATAAAAACTCGGCAGTACGCAAAAATAAACGTGTACGCATTTCCCAACGTACAACATTAGCCCATTGGTTTACTAAAATTGGTAAATCTCTGTAAGACTGTATCCAGTTTCTGTAGGTGTTCCAAATGATAGCCTCACTAGTTGGTCTTACCACCAACTCTTCTTCCAATCTTGCTTCTGGATCTACTCTTAACTTACCAGGTTTATCTGGATCATTTTGCAATCTATAATGTGTTACAACTGCACATTCTTTTGCAAAACCTTCAGCATTTTTCTCTTCAGCTTCAAACAAACTTTTAGGTACAAAAAGTGGAAAATACGCATTTTGATGCCCCGTTTCTTTAAACATTCTATCTAATTCAGCCTGCATTTTTTCCCAAATTGCATAACCATATGGCTTAATAACCATACACCCTCTAACTGCCGAATTCTCCGCTAGGTCTGCCTTGACAACCAATTCATTATACCATTTGGAATAATCTTCTGCTCTACTGGTAAGTTTTTTACTCATATCAATTTTTTGGCACAAATATTGTGTCTATGTTAAATAAAAAAATAGTTCAGCAAAACTAACTATTTTTGTTATGTTCAACAATAAAATTCTAGAGATATGCGCTTTTATAACTACTCTAAAAGAAAAGTGTCATTCATTGCCTTAGTAGGTTTAATGTTTGGCCTTGTCTCATGTGGCTCTTACCAATACGTTGGCGGTGATGATGATGGCATTTATGGAACTACTCAAGTACAAGTAACAAATACACCTACACAAACTACGGTTAATGTACCAAACAACTCTAATAGTGATTACTACAAAAACTATTTTAGAAATAAATCGCAACAATACGATTACCTTGTTCAAAACGATTCTATTTTTACAGATATAGATTCTTATCAATCTCAAAATTATGCCGTAAACGATACCATTTATAATGACTATCAAGGTCACGCTGGTTGGGGACAAAACCCTAACAATGTGACTATTAATTATATCGATAATGGCTGGAATAACTGGGGTTGGAATGCAGGCTTTGGCTGGGGCTGGGGCTGGAACAACTGGGGTTGGAATAGATGGAACCGATGGAACAGATGGGGCTGGAACGATTGGGGCTGGGGAGGCTGGAATACATGGGGATATTACGATCCATTCTGGTGCCCACCATACTACGGAGGATGGGCTTACAACTCTTGGGGTTGGGGATCTCCATACAACAACCGTGGTTTATACGGAAACAGATACTATAATAATAGAGGCATTGCCTATAATACTGGAAGAAGAGGAAGTTATGCAAGTTCAAGAAACTTAAGTAGTAGGAACTACACCTCTAGAAGAGCTTCTAGTACAACTGGTAGGGTAACAAATTCTAAATATAATACAGCGCGTCGAAGTAGTGTTACCAGCACCTCTAGTAGAGCTACGACATACAATAGAAGATCATCAAGCGCTTCTAACAATGCAGGTAGAACATCATCGAGAATTAGCAACATAAATAGATACTCTTCAAATAATTACAGTAGCCCAAGACGATATAGCTCAAGTAATTCTAGAGGATATACTAATTCGCAAGGTAGAACTTCAACTGTAAATAGAACTCCAACTACAAATTCTAGAGCAAGATCTTCTTCTCCAACGGTTAGAAGAAGTAATAGTGGTGTCTACAGACAGCCAACGAGAAATTATAGTAGTGGTAATTCTTCAAGAAGTTCATTTCCAACTAGAAATTATGGCTCTTCGTCTTCACCTAGTAGAAGCTCTTCTTATGGTTCTTCTAGCAGAAGTTCCAGATCTTCTAGTGGTTATAGCGGTAGTAGAAGCTCAGGCGGAAGCAGAAGTTCTGGTGGTGGTTCTAGATCATCTGGCGGCGGAAGAAGAAACTAATCTTATTAAAAAAACAAAAATCTACATATGAAAAAGTTACATTTACTATTCGTAGGCTTGCTAACTATGTCCTCAATTTACGCTCAGGATTTAACTGATGCGCTTAGATATTCTCAAAGCGAAATTCAAGGAACAGCGCGTTTTAGAGCCTTAAGCGGTGCCTTTGGGGCACTTGGAGGAGATATGAGTGCGGTAAGTTTAAACCCAGCAAGTTCTGCTGTTTTTAGTAGAAGTCACGCTTCTATTTCAGGCTTTAATCTAGATACAAAAAACAACTCAAGTTACTTTGGAGGAAATGAAGAATTGAGTAATAGTAACTTTGATTTAAACCAAGCTGGTGCTGCTTTTGTATTTGCCAGCAATTCTAATTCTCCATGGAGAAAGTTTTCATTAGCTGTTGCCTATGAAAGAACAAATAATTATGAAGACCAATGGTTTTCTGTTGGAACCAATACTCTAAATGATCCCGATTTCAGCAACTCTATAGCTAGTTATTTTTATGATTATGCCGATGGCAGAAGACTTGATGAAATTTCAGCATTACCAGATGAATCCTTAGCCGATGCTTACCTTGATATTGGAAATGCCTATGGTTATGGTCATCAACAGGCATTTTTAGGTTTCGAATCTTTTATTTTAGAACCAGATGATATTGATAATGATGCCAACACTACATATACTTCAAATATCTCACCTGGAAACTTTTTACATGATTACACCTATACAGCAACAGGTTACAATGGAAAAGTATCATTTAATGTAGCAACTCAATACGAAGATAATTTATACATTGGAGTAAATCTAAATTCGCATTTTATTGACTATAACAGATCTACAGTTTTGTTTGAGGAAAACAATAATACTGGTTCTACTGTTAACTACGTTAGGTTTGATAACTCACTTAACACAAGAGGAAACGGATTCTCTTTTCAAGTTGGAGGTATAATGAAGTTAACTAAAGAGTTTAGAGTTGGAGTAACTTATGACTCTCCTACTTGGTATACTATTGAAGAAGAAACCACCCAATACCTTGAAACAGATGGTGATAATGGTTTTATAGCCATAGACCCATTAATTATAAATGTATTTCCCGAATATAAACTGCAAACGCCAGCTAAGTTAACTGGTAGTTTAGCTTATGTTTTTGGAAATCAAGGTTTGATTAGTTTCGACTATTCAAGAAAGGATTACGGTAATACAAGGTTTAAACCAGAGTCTGATACTTTTTATCAGGATTTAAATGCAAGAATAAGTGAAACTTTCACCGAAGCTTCTACATATAGAGTTGGAGGTGAATACAAACATGAACAATTTAGTTTTAGAGGTGGATATCGCTTTGAAGAAAGCCCATATGCTGACGGCGTAACTGTTGGAGACTTAACGGGATTTTCTTTAGGCTTAGGTTATAACTTTGGTAACACTAAGTTAGATGTAACCTATGACCAATCTGAAAGATCATTTAATAATTCATTATACAACCTTGACTTTGGTAATGCACCACAAGCAACAGTGGATAGAACAAATTCAAATATAACAGTATCATTAAGTTTTAACTTATAGCCACTTAATTACTTTTATTTTTTGAAAGCTTGGATTTTGGTTAGAATCCAAGCTTTTACTTTTTATGTAATGAACTCTTAAAAAAGTAGACCAAGTACTAGGATTTATGTTTATGGTGGTATAAATAATTACTATGCCCTTTAAACCATAGTATTCCTAATAAGTACTAATTTTAAATTATAATTTATTAAAAAAGTTAACTACAATTGCTTAACCTGTAATTAATTGTTAATAGTAATATCATAATAAGTGAAATGCGTATCTTTGCAGACTAAAGTTAAATTTTGCTTATTTTTTGGGAAAACCAAAGACTATTAGTAGAAAACTAATTTTTGATTTTGGGCTAATGCTCGAGATACTTTTAAACCTCGTTTATCGAGTAAAATAATGTTTTAGAAAATGAAATTTGACAAAGACTTAGAAGATTTTGATTACATAGGAGATAATCACATTGGTACTTCAGAAGATACACCAATGCGTAGTGATGCATTTAAGTTAACAAATGAAGAAAAGATAGACATCATTAAAGATGATGTTAGGCATATAATGGAAACACTTGGATTAGACCTTACTGATGATAGTTTAAGAGGTACTCCAAACCGTGTAGCCAAAATGTTTGTTAAAGAAATTTTTGGAGGTTTAGACCCAAACAATAAACCTAAAGCTTCTACCTTTGATAACAAATATAAATACGGTGAAATGTTAGTTGAAAAAAACATTACACTATACTCTACTTGTGAGCACCATTTGTTACCAATAGTTGGTAGAGCGCATGTTGCTTATATTTCTAACGGTACAGTTGTTGGTTTATCTAAAATGAATAGAATTGTAGATTATTATGCCAAACGTCCGCAAGTACAAGAACGTCTTACAATTCAAATTGTTAGAGAATTGCAAGAAGTTTTAGGTACTAAAGATGTAGCTTGCATTATTGATGCAAAACACTTATGTGTTAACTCTAGAGGTATTAAAGATATAGAAAGTAGTACTGTTACTTCAGAATTTGGTGGCAAATTTAAAGACATGGCTACCAGAAGAGAGTTTTTAGATTACATTAAATTAGAAACTACTTTTTAGTACACCAACCTATTTAGTATTTCATATAAAAACACCTACCTCGGGAAACGTTAATTTTTTCAAAAAGATTCTATATTTCTTTCTGAAGAATATAAGAAATGTATTAGTTTTGAAGCTCGATCAAATAGGCAAAATATTTACCTATGAGATTAAGTCTCATAAACTCTTAAAACATAAACGCTACCAAAAATGCAGCTTTATAAAGACCAAGAATTAAAAATTTACAACTCACTTACTGGAGAAAAAGAAGTTTTTAAACCTATTAACGAAGGACATGTAGGCATGTACGTTTGTGGACCAACGGTATATAGTAACGTACATTTAGGTAATGTAAGAACTTTTATGTCGTTTGATGTAATTTTTAGATACTTAAGACACTTAGGATATAAAGTGCGTTATGTTAGAAATATTACCGATGCTGGGCACTTAGAAAATGATGCCGATGTTGGAGAAGATAAAATCACAAAAAAAGCCCGTTTAGAACAAATTGAACCAATGGAAGTGGTACAACGTTATACAGTAGACTTTCATAATGTTTTAAGCACTTTAAACTTTTTACCACCTAGTATAGAGCCTACGGCTACCGGACACATTATTGAACAAATAGAATTAGTAAAAGCAATTATTGATAATGGATTTGCTTATGAGGTAAATGGGTCGGTTTATTTTGATGTTCATAAATTCAATGAAACAAGTCAGTACGGTAAACTTAGTAAAAGAGTCTTAGAAGATTTAATTCATAATACGCGTACCTTAGATGGTCAAAGCGATAAAAAGAACCCGCAGGATTTTGCTCTTTGGAAAAAAGCCGAACCGCAGCATATTATGCGTTGGCCCTCGCCTTGGGGTGACGGATTTCCAGGATGGCACTTAGAATGTACTGCAATGAGTACAAAATATTTAGGTGAAACTTTTGATATTCATGGCGGTGGTATGGATTTAAAATTTCCTCATCACGAATGTGAAATTGCTCAAAATGAGGCGGCCTTAGGTAAATCTCCTGTTAATTATTGGATGCATGCTAACATGCTAGAAATGAATGGACAGCGCATGGCTAAATCTACGGGTAATACTATTAATCCTCATGAACTGCTTTCTGGAGATAATGATAAAATGAGCAAAGCTTATTCGCCTAATGTGGTTCGTTTTTTTATGGCCCAATCGTCTTACAGAAGTGTTTTAGATTTAACTGATGCAGGTCTGTTAGCTAGTGAAAAAGGTTATAATAGACTAATGGAGTCCTTAGGGCTAATTTCTAATTTGAAAGCTTCAAACGCGTCTTCAATACATATAAATGAATGGCTTAAAAAATGTTATGAGGCCATGAATGATGATTTTAATACTCCTATTTTAATTGCTAATTTATTTGAAGGTGGTAAGTACATTAATCAAGTTAAAGAAGGTAGTGAAACCTTAACAGCTGAAGATATTACCCTGCTTGAAAAAAGCTTAAATACGTTTTTATTTGATGTTTTAGGACTTCGTAAAGATGAAAAAACTCAAGCTGGCGGTGGAGACAAGTTAGCTGGAGCTGTTGATGTTTTAATTAAGCTAAGACAGGAAGCAAGAGCTAACAAAGATTTTGCTTTATCTGATCAAATTAGAGACGAATTAGCAGAAGTCGGGATAATTTTAAAAGATGGAAAGGACGGCACAACGTTTTCTATTAACTAAGTGTAAACGGCAATAGTTGTTTCCCATTGTCATATTTCTAAAAGGCTAAAATATGAAGAAGCTGCTTATTGCTCCGTTTTTATTTTTGATTAAAATTTATCAAACATTCATATCTCCTTTAACCCCAGCAACGTGCAGATATAATCCAACCTGTTCGCACTACAGCAAAGAAGCTTTAAAGAAACATGGACTATTTAAAGGAGGATGGTTAGCAATTAAACGTATTTTATCCTGTCATCCTTGGGGAGGATCTGGCCACGATCCTGTGCCTTAAATTAAGCTTTTGTTTTTTCCTTTAATAATTTACAATTAACTTCACATTAATTTTTGTTATTAAAACCGGTATATTCTTATCAGAAGTATCATGGAAAATGTCATTCCGAAAGTAACATACAAGCAACACCAAAGTCTTCATATTGAAGTAATGAATTTTCAGGAACTTTCTGAAAAGCTTGAAAATACTAAAGATCATAATCCATATAATTTACATAGAATTGAATTTTTTCTAATTCTAATATTAAATGAAGGAAGCTATACACATTTTGTGGACTTTGCTCCTTTTGAACTTAAATCCGGAAGCGCTCTTTTTGTGGCGAAAAATCAAGTCCATTTTTTTTCTAGAAAAATTAAAGATGTAAACGGCTACTGCATTGTTTTTAATACAACCTTTAGAGAAAAATTTCATTTTTCATTTGACAGTATTAAACTTAATAGGTTATTTAATTACCATATAGAAACTCCAATAATTCATCAAGAAAACCTTTTAAAGGATTCGTTTATTGCCGTAGCCCAACAATTGTACAATGAATACAAATCGCCTAACACATTTGTGAAAACGGAAATGTTACGCGCTTTACTACAAGTTTTATTCTTAAAGGCCGAAAGAGCTAAAGAATCACAATCTACAACTGGTATTAAGCCTTATTGGTTAGATACCTTTAACTCTTTTAAAAACCAACTAGAAGATCACTATAGAGAATCCAGAAGCTCAAGATATTACTCCTCTAAAATTAACATATCCTACAAGTTTTTGAATGATGTGGTAAAAAAGATATCGGGTAAAACAGCAAAAGCCTTTATTGACGATTTTGTTATTATGGAGATTAAACGATTATTGGTTTCAACGGCATTATCAATAAAAGAAATTAGTTATCAAACGGGTTTCGAAGAACCCTCTAATATGGTCAAGTTCTTTAAAAAACATACCAAAATAACTCCGCTTAAGCTTAGACAACAACTTTAACTCTTAGTTACACTTTTACCATTTTTACTTTCATTTTGATAACGTGATTTTTACATCCGCGTAATAATTTTGTGGTATTACTTAAACATAAGAAATCATAAAATGAAAGCCAAACTATTAACCTTGGTAATAGTAGGAATACTATTTACCGGATGCAAAAATGAAAAAACAATGGAACCTATTGTTTTAGAGGTAACTTCCTTTAAACTTAAAACAACTGCAAACATTAAAACGTTTCAAGATTTAGATGGAACAATTGAAAACAGTTTTACCAGCAAACAACCCGGATTTATTAAACGTCAAAGTGCCGTAAATGAAAATGGCGAATATGTGATCTTAGTATACTGGAATACTTTAGCAGATGCAGATGCCTCAATGCAAAAGTTTATGAACGATAACTCGGTTGCAAACTATGCGTCAATGATAGACGCTTCAACAATGAGCATGTCTCGTTACACCATCAAAGACACCCCGAAGGCAGAAAACAGTCAGTTTGTAGAAATAATGTCTTTTAACACTAAAAGTGATACTAATATGGATTCCTTTAATGAAGTGAACAAACATGTTGAAACAGACTTTACTTCTAAAAAGGAAGGTTTTATGCAACGTATTACGGGAGCCAATGAACAAGGTAATCAGATTGTTGTTGTTTACTGGGACACTAAAGAAAACTCAGATGCTGTTATACAATCATTTATGGACGCCCCAATTTCAAAAGAATTTATAGGAATGATGAATCCTCAAACCATAAAAATGTTTCGCTTACAAACTCTTAATTCATTAAATAACACTGCTATGGAATTATCTAATAAAGACAAAGTTGTTGCCTTATTAAACAGTTTTAATACAGGTGACCAAACACCAATCTCATATATTAATCCAGAAAAATACATTCAACATAACTTAAGTGTTGCCGATGGATTACAAGGATTTGGAGAAATTATGCATCATGCGCCTCCTCAAGGTTTTAAAGCCAATGTAATAAGAGCTTTTGAAGACGGCGATTATGTGTTCACCCATACAGAGTATGACTTTTTTGGGCCAAAAGCAGGGTTTGATGTATTTCGTTTTGAAGATGGACAAATTGTTGAACATTGGGATAATCTTTTAGAAGTACAAAAGCCTAATCCAAGTGGACACACACAATTTGATGGTACTACAGCACTTTCTGACACCGATAAAACAGAAAGCAACAAAACTAAAGTAAGAGAGTTCATAGAAAAGGTGTTATTAAACCATGAAATGGATAAACTAACCACCTATATAAACCCTACAAATTATGTACAACATAACCCTGCAGTTGCAGATGGTTTAGATGGTTTTGGAGCTGCTATGAAGTATTTTGCAGAAAATGGTTTAGTCATGGAGTATCATAAACTTCATAAAGTTTTAGGACAAGGAAATTTTGTCTTAACGCTAAGTGAAGGCAAATTTGGAAAAGGAGAACACACAGCATTCTATGATTTATTTAGATTGGAAAACGGACAAATAGTAGAACACTGGGATATTATTTCTCCTATACCTCCAAAATCTACGTGGAAAAATGAAAACGGAAAGTTCTAGTTAAAAACGAAACTAGATTAATAGCCAAAAGGAATACCAACTAGGGTGGTATTCCTTTTAAATCCAATTATTTCTAAAAAAAGAACATGGTAAAAGAAGAAAACATTGAAATTGTAATAGATCAGCTTTATAAAGATTCTAGATTAGATGGTTTAAAAATGCTGAAAGTTGCACCTAAATTTATATTTAGCCCTATGTTACCTGAAGATTTTAAAGATGTATATCTATCAATTTCCAGAAAGCAAGGTGAAGATTTAAGAAAGTTAATACTAAAAAAAAACATAAAAGATGTTGTTGAATTTGGAACCTCATTTGGTATTTCCACACTTTTTTTAGCGCAAGGAGTTATTGAAACAAAAGGGCATATAATAACTACAGAATTAATAGAAACTAAAGCAATAAAAGCTTTACAAAATTTCGAAAAAGCCGGTGTTTCTCATATAATAGACCTAAGAATTGGAGATGCTCTGGAAACCTTAAAAAATCATCAATCATCTATAGATTTATTATTGCTAGACGGTTGGAAAGATTTATACCTTCCACTTTTTAAAATGCTGGAACCAAATTTTCATAAAGACACTGTTATTTATGTAGATAATGCTAACATGTCCGATGCTCAAGAATTTCTAAAAGTTCTAAAGAATGATACGAATTACATATTGCAACCTATGTATGATAGAAAAGTAGTACTAGTAACATTATCCCAAGATAAGGTATAGCTTTAATTTTTATAGTATAAACACTCCCCTAAACAAAAATTAGACAATTAGCTTTTATAAAAAAGCTCTGGAAGTATTTTAGTACTTAACAATTAAATTTGATTAAATTTTTCTATTAATTAAGTAATTTCTAAGGTATAATTCTGCCAAAAGAATATCGTTTAGTTGACAACAATACTCAAATTTCTTTAGTTTTGCCGTACTAAACTATCCTTATGAAAAAACTACTTTTTATTGGCTTAATCGCCCTCTTTTTTTCTTGTAAAGAAGATAAGCAAACTCCCGAAAAAGAAATAACTGATACCATTGAAAACAGGAGACCTAACATTATCATTTTTTATGTTGATGATTTGGGTTATGGAGATGTCTCTTCTTACGGAGCAACTGGTGTAAAAACACCTAATATAGATAAATTAGCTCTAAATGGTATTAGATTTACAGATGCTCATAGTGCAACAGCAACATGCACACCTTCTAGATACGCAATGCTTACGGGTAATTACGCTTTTAGAAGAAAAGCCGCTGTTTTAAAAGGCGATGCGCCTTTAATTATAAGTCCAGAACAACCTACCTTACCAAAATTATTGAAAAAAGTTGGCTATAAAACGGCTGTTGTTGGTAAATGGCACCTTGGCTTAGGAGATGGTAATGTTGATTGGAATACAACCGTAAAACCGGGACCTGCAGAAATAGGATTTGATTATAGCTTCTTACTACCTTCAACAGGAGACAGAGTACCATCGGTGTATATGGAAAATGGCAATATTTTAAACTTATCTGAAGACGACCCTATTGAAGTTAGCTATACTGAAAAGGTTGGAAACAGGCCAACGGGTTATGAAAACCCAGAATTAAGACGCCAAGTAGCCGATGACCAACACAACAAAACAATCATAAATGGCATTAGCCGCATTGGTTGGATGAAAGGTGGTAAATCGGCTGAGTGGGTAGATGAAGACTTTCCTTATAAATTAACAGAAAAAGCAAATACTTTTATTAAAGAAAATAAAGACAACCGTTTCTTCTTGTATTATTCATTTCATGATATTCACGTACCTCGCCTGCCCCATAAAAACTTTCAAGGGAAAAGTGAAATGGGCCCAAGAGGTGATGCTATTGTACAAGTAGATTATGTTGTAGGTGAAATTGTAAAATCATTAGAAACTGAAGGAATAAGTAAAAACACATTGATTATTTTCACCAGTGATAATGGTCCAGTTTTAAATGATGGTTACGAAGATGATGCTGTGGAAAAATTAGGTAACCATAAACCTGCAGGTAACCTAAGAGGTGGAAAATATAGTGTTTACGAAGCTGGAACAAGAGTTCCTACAATTGTGTATTGGCCTGAAGAAGTAGCACCAAAAATTTCTAATGCGCTTATGAATCAGGTAGATTTTTACAGTTCTTTTGCTGCCCTAACAGGGCAAAATAAAGAGGCTTCTATTTTAGATTCTGAAAACCATTTACAAGCCTTACTGGGTAAAACCGATAAAGGACGAGTAGAAACTGTTTTAGAAGGTTACACTTTAGCCTTAAGACAAGGTAATTGGAAATATATTAAACCTTCAAATAAACCTGGAAAATGGATTACCGAAGAGAAAAAAATTGAAAGCGGTTTAACTACAGTAGAACAATTATATGATCTAGGAAGAGACCCTAGCGAACAAACTAATGTAGCCGACCAATTTCCGGAAAAAGTTGAAGAACTGAAATTCAAACTAAAGCAAATAGAGGAGTTAACCTACTAATTCTATGTTTTATATAGTAAAAAAAAGGTAGCGCAATGTGCTACCTTTTTGTTTTACTGGAAGTTTATTACATATAAATTTTCTAATACATCTAAGAGTAAAAGTTTATTATTTATTTCATTTAGTTGTTTAGCTAACTAATTTTTATATATTTGTCTTATGACAGAAAAAAATCTTTACTACCTCATTGAGCTTACAGCCAGAAAGATTAGACATTATGGTCAAACCATTCTTAACGAACATGGCTTAAACCTATCCATTGAACAGTGGCTGGTTTTAAAAACCGTTTCTGAAAATGAAGGAATTAATCAAATAAAAATTGGTGAACTTTTGATAAAGGACAAACCCACAATTTCAAGAATGATAAAGAATCTTGTTAATCAAGAATACATTGTAAAAAGAAACGACACTAAAGATTTAAGACAATACGCCATCTATTTAACACCTAAAGGCAATGAACTTCTAAAAAGACTACTTCCAATAATTGAAGATATTAGATTGAAGGGGCTTAACAATCTAACAGAAGATGAACAACTCGCAGCCAATTCTATATTATTAAAAATTCAAAATAACCTTTTCGAATAAATTTTAACAATATAGTTGTCTAGCTAATTAATTTTATAACCTTTAATAATTTAAAAATGAAAAAGTTAATTCTAATTCTAACAATCGCACTATTAGCATCTAAGCTTACAAATGCTCAAAACAATGACGAAATTGAATCTATTAAAACCAGTCTATTGGCTTATATCTCTGCTGGAGATAAAAACGATGGTCAAGCACTTAAAAAACAACTCCATAATGATTTTAGAGTTGCATTGTACGATGCTAACAAGAAAACCCCAACTATTTTAGACCGCAATACTTACGTAAGCTTTATAGAGAAAAAAAAATTTGGTGGCTACACAAGAACAGCTAAATTTCATAACATCCAAACCATAGAAAAAAATATGTCTACTGTTAATGTTACCCTAACAAGTCCGGGAAAACCAACCTTAAAAAACTTCTACTCATTGGTAAAACAAAATGATAATTGGTTGGTGCTACAAGATTATGTCACATTAATCAAGTAAGAGTTTACAAAAACTAACAGATTTAGCAACAGTTTTGCTAAATCTGTTTTTAAAGTATAAATTAATCTAGCACTTACGCATTTTATTGGAATACAAATACACAAAGATAGAGCTACTCATGGCTTTTGAACTCTATAAATCACATTCTAATGTTCATGAGTTACAATTAATAACCAAAAAACATGGTTACTAATCTCTTAATTTCTTCACCTTTTTAGCTATCAAAATTAAACCCAGAGGCTTGCCATCACAAAAATTAAACTGGCCCAAGAATTGCTTCAAAGGTGTTTATCTTATTGCGCTAAAAGATCTTGGTTTAACAAGAAAGTTTCTCAAAAAATAGGTTTACTTTTTAGGAATATGTTTTAATATCTCTAAAACAAACTTCCAGTACTTTTGTACTGAAGAAATTTGGGCACATTCATCAGGAGAGTGTGCTCCTTTTATGTTTGGTCCAAAGCTTATCATATCCATTTCAGGATAGTTAGTTCCTAAAATACCACATTCTAAACCTGCATGACAGGCAGCAACATGAGGCTTTTCACCATTTAAATCTTCGTATAACTTCGCCATTACTTTTAAAATAGCAGAATCCATATTAGGGGTCCAACCGGGGTAATCTCCAGAGAATTCAACTTCACATCCCGTTAATTCAAAAGTAGCTCTTAAGGTATTAGCTAAATCTAACTTTGCACTTTCAACAGATGATCTTGTTAAACAAGCAATTTTAATATTACCTTCTTTAATAAGTACTCGTGCTAAATTATTTGAAGTTTCTACCAAATCAGGAATATCGGCACTCATTCTATATACGCCATTTTGTGTTGCATATAGCGCTCTGGTAACGCCTTCCTGAACCCCAAGATCCATTATTTTTTTTGGTGATTCGCATTTAGAAACCACAATATCCAAATCTGGTTCAGTAGTTTTTAATTCTTTTTTTATCGTATTTAAAACCAAGGCCATTTCTAAAAGAAATGCATCTTCATGAATAGCATCTATGGCAACAACGGCTTTACTTTCTCTTGGAATAGCGTTACGAAGTCCACCACCGTCAATTTCAGATATACGCAGACCAAAATTTTCAAAACCGTCAAAGAGTAAGCGGTTCATTATTTTATTGGCATTGCCTAAGCCTTCATGAATTTGCATACCTGAATGTCCACCTTGCAAGCCTTTTACCTCAATGGTATATCCTATTTTAAATTCTGGAGTTTCTTCTTCGTTATAACTTCTAAATGCGGTAACATCTACACCACCAGCACAACCAACACCTATTTCATCATCTTCTTCGGTATCTAAATTCAATAAAATACCACCTTCTAAAAGTCCTCCTTTTAAGCCCATAGCACCAGTCATGCCAGTCTCTTCATCAATAGTAAAAAGTGCTTCAATTGCTGAATGTTGTATATCGGTACTTTCTAATATCGCCATTATGGTAGCAACTCCTAAACCATTATCTGCTCCTAGTGTGGTTCCTTTAGCTCTAACCCAATCACCATCTACATACATCTCTATGCCTTGAGTATCAAAATCAAATACAGTATCATTGTTTTTTTGGTGTACCATATCTAAATGAGACTGCATAACTACAGTAACTCTATCTTCCATTCCTTGCGTGGCAGGCTTTTTAATGATAACATTCCCAACGTCATCAATAATCGTTTCTAAACCTAAATTTTCACCAAAAGCTTTCATAAAAGCAATGACACGTTCTTCTTTTTTTGAGGCTCTTGGCACCGCATTTAAATTGGCAAAATTCCTCCAAATTTCTGTTGGCTGTAATTGTCTTATCTCTGTAGTCATAGTTTTCAATTGAAGTTTTGCAAAGATACGTTTTACTAACATTCATTAATAACATTTGTTTATTTTTGATATATGCTAAAAAATAAAAAACTTCTTATTGCTTTAAGTTTGCTTCCTCAATACTTTCTAATTGTTTGGGCTTCTAAAAACCCCAACTTTGTGGAATCTTTTTACAGTAATGGGCTCTATGTGTATATTTCTAGACTCTTTAGATATATGTTAGGGTGGTTACCTTTTTCTTTTGGCGATTTAGTCTATGGCATTGCTATAGTATATATTTTAAGGTGGCTTATTGTAAACAGAAAACGTATTTTAAAAGACACTAAAAATTGGATTATAGATGTAGTTTCTGCTGTATCTCTCATATATTTTGCTTTTCACTTTCTTTGGGGATTGAACTACTACAGGTTGCCCCTGCATAAAAGTTTAAATCTAAGTCATGAATATAATACAGAACAGTTAATTGCGGTTACAAAAAAATTAATTGATAAATCTAACAAGATACACTTTCAAATCTCAAAAAATGATACTGTAAAAGTTGATTTACCATACACCAAAAGTGAAATTTTTAAAATGGTACCTAATGGTTATGATAATTTAAAAAACACATTTCCTCATTTGGAATACCACCCAAAAAGTATTAAAAAATCGCTTTTTAGTTACCCATTAACCTACATGGGGTTTAGCGGTTATTTTAATCCTGTAACAAATGAAGCCCAAGTTGATGGTTTACTTCCTACTATAAAATTCCCAACCACCTCTACCCATGAAATGGCGCATCAATTAGGATACGCAGCGGAAAACGAGGCTAATTTTATTGGATGTTTGGCATCCATTCATAATGATGATATGTATTTAAAATATTGCGGTTATACTTTTGGATTACGCTATTGTTTGAATGAAATTTATAGAAGAGATGAGGAGTTATTTAATGACATAGTGAAAACTGTTAACAAAGGTATTTTAAAAAACTACGAGGAGGTTAGATTATTTTGGGAAGCCCATGAAAACCCCATAGAACCGCTATTTAAAGTATTTTATGGCGGCTTTTTAAAAGCAAATAACCAAAGTAAAGGCATGAATAGTTATAGCTATGTTGTAGCGCTATTGGTTAATTATTTTGAGACCAAAAACTTATGAGCAAGAAAATTACAAGCTTACAAAATGTATATATAAAAAACTTAGTTCAATTAAGAGACAAGTCCCGTGAAAGAAGGAAAACAGGAACGTTTTTAATTGAAGGTGAGCGTGAATTATCTCTGGCCATTAAAGGCGGATATGAGTTAGAAACTATATTATTCTATCCAGAATTGTTTTCAAAAGAACAACTCATCAATTTTACAAATCTACAAGCAAATGTAATAGAGGTTTCCAAAGAAGTTTATCAAAAACTAGCATATAGGGAAACGACCGAAGGTATTTTAGGGGTAGCAAAATCTAAAGAAAACACCTTGACTGATTTAGTTTTTAACACTAAAAACCCATTAGTTTTAATTGCTGAAGCTCCAGAAAAACCTGGAAACATTGGTGCACTTTTAAGAACTGCCGATGCGGCTAATGCTGATGCCTTTATCATAGCAAATCCTAAAACCGATTTGTATAACCCTAATATTATTCGATCCAGTGTTGGTTGTGTATTTACAAACCAAGTAGCAGCTGGTTCTACCAAAGAAATAATATCATTTTTAAAAGCTAAAAACATAAATATTTACAGTGCAATTTTACAGGAATCGGTAGAATACCATACCCAAGATTTCACTAAACCAACTGCCATTGTTGTAGGAACTGAAGCCACTGGCTTAGGTGAAGATTGGCGCGTTAATTCTACACAAAACATCATTATACCAATGCAAGGTGAAATAGATTCTATGAATGTATCTGTTGCCGCTGGAATTCTTATTTTTGAAGCCAAAAGGCAGCGAGCTTTTGAATAGCTTGTTGTGCTGAACTTATTTCGATATCTAAAAAGAGTTTTAACCTATAAGAAACACTGAAATGAGTTCAATAGAACATACGACCAGAATAGTACACAGAAATACTACGATTAGAACAAAATAAGAAATGACTTCAACTACACTTTTCTACATCATCATAGCCATAATAATTATAAATTTTATTAAGGATAAAGTAATTGATGCTTTAAACGCAAAACATTTTAATGACGCTCTTCCTAAAGCATTACAAGATGTTTATGATGAAACAGAATATAAAAAATCACAAAATTATAAGGCAACCAAATACAAGTTTGGGATTTTAACCTCTTCTTTTTCTATAATATTAACCCTAGCTTTTTTATTACTGGACGGCTTTGAATTTGTAGATAATATAGCTAGAAACTACAGCACCAATCCTATACTTATAGCCTTAATATTTTTTGGAATTATAATGATTGTAAGTGATATTTTAACCACGCCCTTTTCTTATTACAGCACTTTTGTTATCGAAGAAAAATTTGGTTTCAACAAAACCACTAAAAAAACCTTTGTTTTAGATAAAATAAAAGGATGGCTTATGTCTGCTATTTTAGGTGGTGGTATTCTCGCTTTAATTATTTGGTTTTATAACGTTACTGGGCCGTACTTTTGGTTATATGCATGGGGATTAGTAACTGTGTTTACTGTTTTCATGAATATGTTCTATTCCAAACTCATAGTTCCTCTGTTTAATAAACAATCCCCACTAGAAGAAGGAGAACTACGAAATAAAATTTCAGCATATGCTAAAACTGTCGGTTTTAAATTAGATAAGATTTTTGTGATTGATGGCTCTAAACGCAGTACTAAAGCTAATGCCTATTTTTCTGGTTTTGGTAGTGAAAAACGCGTAACCCTCTATGATACATTAATAAATGATTTGGATGATGAAGAAATAGTTGCCGTATTAGCTCATGAAGTTGGACATTATAAAAAGAAACACATCATTTTTAATTTAGTAGCTTCTATTTTACTTACAGGAGTAACCCTTTTTATTTTATCGCTTTTTATTTCAAATCCCTTGTTATCACAAGCTTTGGGTGTTGAAACTGCTAGTTTTCATGTAGGTTTAATTGCTTTTATGTTACTCTACTCCCCAATTTCTGAAGTGACTGGTTTAGTTATGAATATTTTTTCAAGAAAGTTTGAATACCAAGCCGATGATTACGCCAAAATCACTTATAAAGGAGAGCCTTTAATAACCAGTTTGAAGAAGCTTTCTAAAAACAGTTTAAGCAATTTGACGCCACATCCTGCTTATGTATTTATGCATTATTCACATCCTACTTTATTGCAACGAATTAAGAATTTAAGGAAAATATAAACGCAACCTTTTTAGGCAATAAGCATCTTAAAGTAAATTACTTACAAAATGAAAAGAAGCTTATTCCTCATTCTCTTGCCATTATTTGTTCTTAGTTGTGACTCAAATGAAACATCTGAAAACATTAAGGTTGATTCCACCCTAATTTCTAAAGGTAACCTTTATGGCAACGGGCAAGAAAACATAGATAAACAAAACATTGTATTAGAGAATCAATCTTCCTGGAATAGTTTAATATCTAAAATGGATACGGTAAATAATGAATCGGATAACTTTTCCGAAACGGATATTGATTTTTCCAAATATACCGTTATCGCTGTATTTGAAGATATAAAAGCTAATGGAGGTCATGCTCTAGAGTTAAATATTACTTCTAATTCCCAAACTATATTAGTTGAAGTAATTAATACAAGCCCAAAGGGAAACGCTACCACTGTCATTACCCAGCCTTACCACATCGTAAAAATCTCAAAAAATGATTTGCCAATAGTTTTCAACTAAGAAAAAATCTATTCAATTATGGCTCATACAACAAACTTCCCTAAGCTTTTGATTTTAAAAACATTAGCACTCTTAATACTTATAAGTTGTTCTAAAACCGAAAATTCGATCTCAGACTCTTTGGAATTTAATGAGCCACAGGTTATGAATATCTATTGCCAAAGGGATTCAAATACCATTTTAAAAAGCTTAGAATATACTTATGAAGGGAATAACTTAGTTTCGAAAACCACTTTGCGTAATGGCAAAATAATAAGTAAATATGAATTTGAATATAATGCTAAAGACCTGTTGCTATTTGAAATCTATACGTCAACACTTTCTAAAACTGAAAAGAGCTACTTTTACAATACTTTGGACCAATTGACAAATATTAAATACAAATTCACTCAATTTAATGCCAATGGGGAAATATTAGAAATAAAAGAATATGAGGAGCCTAGAGAATATGAAAACAATCTACTTATAAAGGAATGGAAGTATTGGGGCGGATTTAGCACCTATGAATATAATCAGGGTAAAGTATCAACAAAAATTGATTACACAAAAAACGGAATCGAACACCACTTCACAACTTATAAGTATTCTGAAAATTTATTAATCCAAGAAAAAAAAGAAACTAAGGTTGGTAGCTTGCTATACTTAAAAACTTTTGTTTACGACTCTGATAACAGATTAACAGAAGTTTTAGATAGGGAAAACACTATTGAAGAGTATGATTACGTAAACGGTAAACTCACTGAAAAAAGAACTTACTATTTCGGCATTGACCCAGGATACGATATTTGTTATGGTAATTATATTTATAGGTTCGAATATTAATATTTAGTTACCTATTTCTATTAAGTTCCCCATTTCTAAAAAAGCATATATAAGTAGATGGGAGCATTAAACCAATCTTTACAGGTTGTCTAGTACCCAAATAAAAAAACATTATATTTGCCGCTTTAAACGCCTCAGGGTGAGGCTGTGTTACTAGAAGGTTTAGGTTTTAAGTATGTCGGTTCACTTCTTTATGTAACACTACATAACATAACTGATGACTTAAACTCAATAATGAGCACATTCCAAAACTTAGGTTTGCAGGATAATCTTTTGCAAGCCATTACAGATTTAGGCTTTGAAAAACCAAGTGAGGTTCAAGAAAAAGCAATTCCAATTTTATTAGACGAAGAAACAGACTTAGTAGCTTTAGCTCAAACTGGAACTGGGAAAACTGCCGCTTTTGGCTTTCCTATGCTTCAAAAAATCCAGATAGATAGCAGAACTACTCAAGGTCTTATTTTATCGCCAACTCGTGAGCTTTGTTTACAAATAGCCAATGAACTAAAACTTTACGGTAAATATTGTAAAGGCTTAAATGTTGTAGCCATATATGGTGGTGCAAGCATAACAGAACAAGCTAAACAGGTAAAAAGAGGCGCCCAAATCATTGTTGCCACACCTGGTAGAATGAAAGATATGATTAACCGTAGAATGGTTGATATTTCTAAAATAGAATATAGTGTTTTAGATGAGGCAGATGAAATGTTAAACATGGGATTTTATGAGGACATAACCAGCATTTTATCGCATACACCAGACGAAAAGAATACTTGGCTTTTCTCTGCAACCATGCCTAAAGAAGTTGCCACTATTGCTAAGAAATTCATGTATAATCCCAAAGAAATTACTGTTGGGCATAAAAATGAAGGTAGTAAGAACGTATCGCATGAATATTATACAGTTAACTCAAGAGATAGATACCAAGCTTTAAAACGATTAGCAGATGCTAATCCCGATATCTTCTCAGTGGTATTCTGTAGAACCAAACGAGACACGCAAAAAGTAGCTGAACAACTAATTGATGATGGATACAATGCTGGAGCTTTACATGGTGATTTAAGCCAGAATCAACGAGATTTGGTAATGAAAGCTTTTAGAAACAAGCAAATACAGATGCTTGTGGCTACAGATGTTGCCGCTCGTGGAATTGATGTAGACGACGTAACCCACGTAATAAACTACCAATTACCAGATGAAATTGAAACCTATACGCACCGTTCTGGACGTACTGGTAGAGCTGGAAAAACAGGTGTTTCTATGGTAATTGTCTCTAAAAGTGAAGTTCGCAAAATAAAGAGTATTGAACGCATCATAAAAAAGCAATTTGTTAAAAAAGATATTCCTGATGGTGCCATAATTTGTGAAATTCAATTAATGGCACTTGCTAACAAAGTTCATAACACAGAAGTTAACCACGAAATAGATAAACATCTTGATAGTATTAATGAGCTATTTGAGGATACTACCAAAGATGAGTTGATTAAAAAATTCTTTTCTGTAGAGTTTACGCGTTTTTACAACTACTATCAAAAAGCTAGAGATTTAAATGTTTCTGGAGGAGAGAAAGCCGGAGGCAGTGGAGATAATACAAGGTATTTTATTAATGTAGGAAGAAAAGATGGCTTTGATTGGATGTCTCTAAAAGACTTCTTAAAAGAAGTTCTAGAACTTGGCAGAGATGATGTATTTAAAGTGGAAACAAAAGACACATTCTCATTTTTTAACACAGAAAATGAGCATCAACAAAAAGTTTTAGACTTTTTTACCGACTTTAAATATAACGGACGTTTTGTTAATGTTGAAGTTAGTGAAAACCGTAAAGGTGGCAGAAGAAGAGATGGTCGCCGAGGAGGCGGAAAACGCGATGGTGGAAAAAGAAATTTTTCTGGACAAAAAAAAGAAGGTAAACGATCTGAAAAGAAGTCCAGACGTTCAAATTCTGAAAACTTTGGCGCTTCTAGACCTAGACGCTCAAGAAGGAAATAGTGGCTAAAACGAAATGTTAAAAATCAGATTAACATTAAACAATTTTGTTAATTTTTAGTCAAAAAGAATAACAAAACAAGGTGTTGTTAATTAGTTTAGTAACTTTATCCTTAAATTAGAGCTATATAAAAAGCATATGAAACGTATTTTACTTCTTATTTGTGTTATGTTTTCAACGGCAGCTATTACTGCACAAGAAAATAAATTAGCTATAGGAGTAATTTTAGATGCTGCTAATGACAAACCTTTAGAAAGTGTAAACATAGTTAACTTAAATCAGGTTACTGGTACTACAACTAATAATAACGGAGAATTTGAAATTGCAGCGAAAGTTAATGATACGCTCCATCTGTCTTATTTAGGTTATAAATCAATAAAGGTAAGAGTTACTAATGACTGGCTTAAATTTGGAAGCTCTGAAATTAAACTTACAGAATTAGCTTTGGCTCTGGAAAAAGTTGTTGTAAACCAATTGCGTTTAACTGGTTATTTAGAGGTTGATATTCAACAGGTACCAGCACCAAATGACAATTACCGCTATCAAATTTCTGGGTTACCAACGGGTTATGAAGCTTCTAAACCATCTGGTATTAATAAAATAATAGGCTCAATTTTTAACCCAGCAGATTTTCTTCATAGAATGTTTGGTAAAAAACCAAACGAGCTAAGAAAGCTAAAGAAAATGAAGCAGGATGATGAAATCAGAAACCTATTGGCTTCTAAATTTGATAGAGAAATGCTAACCGCATTACTTAATGTTGAAAAGGTAGATTTAGACGAAATTGTAAGTCAATGTAATTATTCCAAAGGGTTCATACAATCCGCAAACGATTTACAAATATTAGATGCAATTAGTGAGTGCTACGAAGAATATAAAGTCCTCAGTAGAGGACGTAATAAAAGACTATAAAAAAAAGAGAAGCAACAGCTTCTCTTTTTTTATTTTTCTAAAATTATTTTTAAGGATTCCAAGCCTTCTTCAAAGTCCTTTCCTACCGCAGTATCCATATTAAAAAACAGCATAAAAATGCTAAAGGGGAACTTATTCTTTCCGGAAAAGCCCCATGTAACTTTTGTTCTTTCATCACCTAAATACTCCACTCTTAGATAGGCATCAGAAGTAGATTTCCAAGGTTTAAAAAAGCGCAATTCAGACTCTATAATTTCATCTTTTACAATGCGCATAATTTCTTGCTCTCCAGATCCAACATCTTTATTCCCATCCCATTTGGTTTTAAAACCAACTTCGCCATCTTTACCAAAAAACTCTTGCTTCATATCTGGATCTTTCTTCTTCCAAGGAGACCAATCATTTTGATTCTTTATGTGTTTAAGGTAAAAAAACACATCCGAAAGAGAACATTCAATTTCAACGTTCCTATATACATGGTAACGTTTTGGAGCTAATAAAGTTAAGATTAAAAAAATTGCAATTAGTCCAAGTAAAATGTAAAGGAGAACATACATGTTTTAGTTGTTTTAGTTAGGATACTAAAATTACGAAATTTTATTCATCATAAAAACGCGCTACTATTTCGTCATAGCTTTTAATAGTTTTTGAAATCCAATCTAGCTTCTTTTCTAATATTTCGTCTTTGGTCAATTGCCAATTCAAATTGGTTTGCCTAAGTTTTGTTGTAACATGTTGTAATATTATAGCTGCCGAAACAGAAATATTTAAACTCTCTGTAAAACCTACCATTGGTATTTTTAAGTAAGAATCTGCCGCTTCAATAACGTCTTCAGATAATCCTTCTGTTTCTCTTCCAAAGAAAAAACAAGACTTCTTTGTAACGTCAAAATCATGTAATTCACAATCGTTGGTATGTGGCGTAGTAGCTACTATTTGGTACCCTTTACTTTTTAAATCACTAATGCATTCTTTAACGGAGTGGTATCTATTTAAATCCACCCATTTTTGAGCTCCCATTGCAATTTCTCTATCAATTCGCTTTGTATTTTGTTCTTCAATAATGTTTACTTCTTGAATACCAAAAACATCACAACTTCTTATTACAGCACTCGTATTATGTAACTGATAAACATCTTCTGTGGCCACAGTAAAATGTTTTGTTCTTTGCGGCAATACTTCATTAAATCGTTTTCTCCTGTTTTCAGTTAAATAGCTCTCCAAATGTTGTAATAAATTTACGTCAATCATTAAAATAGAATTATATTTATGCTATAAATATACAACTACATGAACATACAAGGCCTACTCAAAATATTCGTTTTTACACTTTCTTGTTTACTTTTTACGTTTTCCTGTTCTCAAAAAAAGCAAACAACACCTAAGCAGGAAAGCGTGGATATAGTAAAGCTTTCAAATACTATAGAAAACGATTCTCTTGTTCTTGAATTAGGAGATAATATTCAAAATATGATTATAAATGGTGATGTAGATGGGTATTTAAACTATTTTGACATAGAGACTTTTAGTCATTTTATTACCGAAGGTGTATCTCAACGTTACAATTCCGACAAGTTCCAGAAAGACTATATTACAGGTATTAAGGCTGGTTTAAAATCTTTACCTCAAAAAATAATTGATGAAGTTAATGCAGGAGGATATTATGACTTTGTAAATTATTTTTACGATGAGACAACGCAATCCTATAATATGTTATTTAGGCTTTACTCTTCACTAACTGGAGTAAACTATCATCAGTATCGTGTTTCTAAGAAAGATGATACGTTTCTTTTCAATGATATTTATGTTTATCTATCTGGAGAAGACCTAAGTGCTACTTTTAAAAGGTTCTATATGTATAGTTTACCAAAGAAGAGTTTATTTAGTCTTTTTGGAGAAAATAATTCTGTTGAATTCCTAAAAGTAGCAGATGCCGTAAAGCTTTATAATCAGGGTGAATTTCAAAAAGCATATCAAAAATTTAACGAAATAAAAGGCGATTTAAAAAATGATAAGTTCACTTTAATTTTAAAATCTACCTGTGCGGCAGAAATTAATGATAGGGCATATAAAAATTCAATGGAATTAATTGCTAAAACATATCCTAATGATCCAACCCTTTATTTAAATCAAATTGACTATTACATCATAACCAAAGAGTATGATAAAGCGCTTGAATTATTAAATAGATTGGAAGATGAAACATCTGATGACTTCTTAATTTTTCTAAAGGGTAACATAGAAATTGAAAGACCTAATCCTAAAAAAGCAGTAGAACATTATAAATATATATCTGATAATTATCCTGAGTTTTCTGAGGGGCATACGTCATACTTATATGCCTTATGTCTTAATGGTGAATATGATAAATGTATTGATTTGTTGGACGTTTTAGTTGAAAGTGATTATTTAAAAGAGGACTTAGTAGATTTTATTGAAGAAGTAGATGAAAATGGTATAAATGAACTTGAAGACTTTGTAAAGTCTAAACAATACAAAACATGGAAAAAAGCTTAAAAAAACACATTGTTGTACTTACCGGAGCTGGAATTAGTGCCGAAAGTGGTGTTAAAACCTTTAGAGATTCTGGTGGTTTATGGGAAGGTCATGATGTAATGGAAGTTGCTTCTCCTCAAGGTTATGCTGCAAACCCAGAGTTAGTTTTAGATTTTTATAACCAAAGAAGAAGACAGCTATTTGAAGTTACTCCAAATAGTGCACACACAGATTTAGCCGAACTTGAAAAAACGTATAACGTAACTATTATTACTCAAAATGTAGATGACTTGCATGAACGCGGTGGCAGTACAAATGTGCTGCACTTACATGGAGAGTTATTAAAAGTGAGAAGTTCTTACGACGAAACGGACGTACAAGAATGGAAGACAGATTTAATTTTAGGTGATTTGTGTAAAAAAGGACATCAATTAAGACCACATATTGTTTGGTTTGGTGAAGATGTTCCAATGATTTCTAAGGCCATAGAAGTTTGTGAAACCGCAGACATTATGGTTATTATTGGTACTTCCATGCAAGTTTACCCTGCTGCAGGACTCATGCATTATGCCCCATCTGGCATACCAGTTTATTATATAGACCCAAACCCTGCAATTTCCAACAAAAGTGATCTTACGGTTATTGCAAAACCAGCTACTATTGGAGTAAAAGAATTAATTGAAACTCTAATTTAATTTTCCAATTTCTCTATTCCCAATCCCTTTCGCTATGCCAACATTTTCATCTCCCAATTCCTTTCTAGCCTTCTCAACCTCTTCCATGAGCTCTTCTACCTTTTCTGGATAGTAGTCGTAAACATTATATTGCTCTCCAGGGTCTCTCATCATATTGTAGAGTTCTGGAGACTCAAGAGTTATTTTAACCCGCTTGCTCCCGTGTCCATCATTACCTGGTTTCACATTATAAGATGCCCAAGTATGAGGTAATACTAATTTCCAATTCCCCTTTCTTACGCCATTTAAATTATTTTTTCCAAAGTAATACCATATACTTTGTCGTGGTGTTTTTTCAAAATCTCCTTTGAAGAGTGATGTTATATCTACACCATCGATTTTCCTTTCAGAAAGTTTTCCCCCAGTAATCGAAGCCAAAGTTGGCAATAGGTCTATAGCACAAGCCAGTTTATTACAAACTTTGCCTTCTGGCACATTATTAGGCCATTTAATTATAAAAGGCACTCGTTGTCCTCCCTCCCAACTTGTGGTTTTGCCTTCTCTAAGCCCACCAGAAGATCCAGCATGATTTCCAAAGTTAAGCCAAGGTCCGTTATCTGTGGTAAAAATTACTATGGTATTATCTACTAAATTATTTTTTTCTAAAGCTTTATTAATTTCACCGACAGACCAATCTATTTCCATCATTACATCTCCGTAAAAACCTTGCTCACTTTTACCTCTAAACTTATCTGAAACTCCCAAAGGTATGTGACCCATGGTGTGAGGCAGATAAATAAAGAAAGGGTTGTCTGCATTTTTATTAATAAAATCAACTGCCTTTTCTGTGTAAAGTGTAGTTAATTTATCTTGATCCTTTAAGCTGGAAATGGTATCACTCGTCTTGTTAGCAACAATTAACGGAAGTGGCGGCATTTTACCTCTTCCTTTATCTTTTGGTAAGGCATGACCATCTACATTGCTATGCGGCCACATATCGTTAGAATAAGGTAAACCTACATACGCATCAAAACCATGTTGCAAAGGCAAAAACTCCTTTTGCCAACCTAAATGCCATTTCCCAAAGCAACCAGTAGCGTAATCTTGAGCCTTAAACATTTCGGCTATAGTCCATTCTTCTGTGTTAAGCCCGACATTATGATGGGGAAACAAAGCCCCTGAAAAGCCAATTCTATTAGGATAACATCCAGTTAAGAGTCCAGCTCTTGAAGCACTGCATACGGGTTGTGCCGCATAGAAATTTGTAAACTTCATGCCTTGTGCAGCCATATCATCTAAATTAGGCGTTTCAAATCCTGTTGCACCGTAGCATCCAACATCTCCGTATCCCATATCATCAATAAACACAATTATAACATTTGGTTTTTTAGGATTCGTAGATACTTCAGTTTTGTTATTAACTGTTGAATTACAATTAAAAAGAAAGACAAAAGCGATTAAAACATGGAATCTCTTTAGTAAGATTTTGAAATAAGACATGGTTTAGCTGGTTAGTGTTTAATGACTCTAAATGTAAGATTTATTCTTGAACCAATCTGTTTCTTGGTTTTTGGTATTTTATGTTTCCAGAAATGTTGTGTTTTCCCTTGCATTAATAAAAAATCGCCATGATTTAAAGGAATATCAACACGATTTAAATCTGTTCTATTTAAATGTTTTAATTGAAATGTTCGCATTGCTCCAAAAGTAACCGAGGCTATAACAGGATTGTTTCCTAGTTCTTTTTCATTGTCTTGGTGCCAATCCATACTATCTCTTCCATCTCTGTAATAATTCAATAGACAACTTGTAAACTCTACCTTAGCAACAGACTCTACACGTTTCTTAATAAACTGTAAATCTTCATTCCAGTTTTTTGGATAAAATGTTAATCCTGAATACCTGTATACATTAGTATCATTCCCATACAGAGCTGTTAATCTGGGAACGTCCATTACTTTACCATAAAATTTCACCTGATCTTGTTGCCATTCAATAGTTTCCTTTAAACTTTTGAATAATTTGTTAGATTCTTCGCTTGAGAAAAAGTTAGTATATAGAACGACATCTGCATCTGGTAATTTAAAATCAATTGCATCAGGTTGTTCATCGAATAAGCGCTTTTGATAGGTCATAATAACATTATCTTATCAAACTAAAATGTCCTCGATAAATTTTTAAATTTCCATCATTATCAATAAGATGAGCTACAAACCAATAATCGGAATTGGACAATGGTTGCCCATTAAAAGTACCATCCCATCCACTAGCTCCAGGTATTATTTGTTTAATCAATTTCCCATACCTATCATAGATATAAACAGAGGAATTCTGACTATAGTTATTTCCTAAACCTTTAATATTCCAAGTAGCATTATAGCTATCACCATTAGGGGTAAAAAATTTAGGAAAACCTAAAATAAATACTTGAAATTGCGTAATACTACAGTTATATTTATCCCTGATGTATAAAATATGATCTCCCGAAAATACACCTTCAAAAAAGGGCGAATCTTGATAAGGACCGAATTCATTATTTAACGAGAATTCATAATCATTGGCGTTTATATCTGATATATCTATGGTAATTGAATTGTTGATAGACAGCTCTTCCACTATTATATCCTCATCTGTAATATTCGGTTTCCCAACTACCTTAAATAATACTGGTGCAGATTCGCAATTGAATGAAGAAGTAGCAATAACCGTATAAACACCATCTTCATTCACATTAACGGTTGAAAGATTCCCAACAACATCTCCATTTTCATTAAACCACTCATAAGTATAGATATCGTTTGGGTTGTATGTTTCCAAACTAACACTCCCCGAGTCTAAACAGTAGACTACACCATTATCAGCTTGAAATTGAGGCAAAGGATTAACAGTTACAGTCACAGGTGTTCTTGTAGGTGTTGTACAACCATTATTAGTTGCATCTACATAATAGACTGTTGTGTTAGTTAGATTAGGAGTAACAAAAGTGGTTCCATTGGCTAATGGCGTACCACCTACAGGTACATTATACCAATTTACCACACCAGAAGAAGGTGTAGCGGATAACGTGGCTGAACCACTTCCGCATACACTTGTATTATTAACCGAAGTAATTGTAGGAATAGATATAACATTCGCTGTAACAGGAGTTCTTTCTCCCTCTAAACATCCATTTACGGAAGCCAGCACATAGTATGTTGTTGTATTTGTTAAATTAGGAGTGGTAAACGAGGAACCCGTTTGAATCTGATTTCCTCCAGATAAGGCATCAAACCAAATCACATTACCTTCAGACGCATTGGCATTCAATATCATACTACCAGAACCACATACCTCTGCATCAACAGTATTTATAATTTCGGGAATTCTAATTCTTGTACTAGCTGCAATATTAACAATTGGGTCTCCAGGCATGCCTCCATATTCCACCACATAACCTTGCGGATGATATTCACTTAACGGATCTAAGTCCCCGGCATTAGGCAAATCGTTCCACGAACCTCTTGTACCAATATTTGGACTTGTAACGTGGGCATAATTTTCGTCTCCATTCGAAGGAGAACAACAATCATTAGGTTCATTGGAATTCCAATTGGCATAATTAGGTGTAGTTCCATTAATTCCACCGTTCCAGAAAACTGTTCCCGCTTCGGGACCTGTCACCCACTCCCAAACACCTTCTGAAGCAGCATCGCTTCCTCCAATCCAACCAGCCCCTGCTGCTTGTTCGCCCGATAATTGCGCTTCCTCAGCCGAAGTAATTGTTGCTAAATAACCTTGTAAACCAAAATAAGTTCTGGCAGCTGCAGCTGCTCTTGCTTGAGTCCAAGTAATTCCTGTATTTGCCACGTATTCGTAGTAATGCCCTGTAGAAGGCAAATAATTAGCATCTCCTATTGTAAAAGAAAAGAACTTATCTCCCGAAACACTAGCGGAACTACTTTCAAAAACAACATTATTTACGGCATTAATCAAATCAGAATATGAAACGTTCAAACCTCCTATTCCCGTAAACGTCAGCTTTCCCTCTTGAGCATTCCATAAACTATTGATATTTGGATGACTTCCTAACAATAATAATCGATCTTCGGCTTGCACATAACCCGTAGATATTTGAATACTTAGCGATTCTATTTCAGTATCATCTGGATCTACGATACTAAAACCTGTAACAATATTTATCTGACTTAAAGGACAATATACTTGATCTCCAGTCGCCAAAATATTTGGAGGCACGTTAGTTTGGGAAGGAACGCTCCATCCTAGGAGTATCAAACCCGTTATTAACACGTATTTAAGCTTGCTATTCATTAAACCCTACTTTAAAAAGTAAACTTATAACCTTTATATAAGTTTCATTACCACATTTCAACTTTACTTTAGCACAAATCATTCATTTATCATCATTTATTCTTCTCTTCAATCCATCTACTCATAAATTTAGTACTTTGATGGGAATGATGTTGTAATATAGCTCCTGTAAAATTTTGAAGTCTATGATTGTCTATACTTAAAGTTAAATGCTCAATTTTATTCAGAAACGCTTTTTGAAAATCATTTTTATTAAATCTTTCATTGAGTACTTTAAATCCGTTTTGTTGCTTTTCGTACCAAAGCGTTTCATTTTGAAACATTTCAATTGCCCTTTTTGCAAAATCTTCTGGATTGTCTTCAACAAAACCGTTCACTTCAAAACCTCCAAACATTCCCTCTGCTCCTATCTTAGTAGTAACACATGGTATTCCATTAACCATTGCATCTATAATCTTTCCTTTTAAACCAGCTCCAAACCGCACAGGCACTAAGCAAACTTTAGCCTTTTGCATTACTTCATTCACATCTTCTGCAAAGCCTTTTACAAAAAAGCCTTCATTAATATTCTGCAATTGATTTACTTTTTGACTAGCATAAGCTCCATAAATATGAATTTCAGCATTAGGTATTTCTTTTTTTATTAAAGGCCAAATGGTTTCCTTTAAATATAGAACCCCATTGTAGTTGGGTTCATGTAAAAAATTACCAATAGTTATAAAATTATTTCTATCCTTAAATTCAGGTATTTTTTGAGTTTCTTCTTCTGAAATTTGATCTAACAAAAATGGGACATAGTAAAGTAATGATTCGTTAACTTTAAAATCTGATTTTAATATCTCCATTTCAACCTCAGAAATTATCAAACTTATATCGCAACGGTAAATGCTAGCTATTTCTCGTTTAGCCGTATCATTAAATAAATAGGACATATCAAATTCAGATGCGTCTTTATAGGCTTGTTGCCTTCCTCTTCTTAAACAGTGTAAATCTTCGGTATCTAATACTTTTAAAGCATTGGGACAATTTTCGGTTACGCGCCAACCAAATTGTTCTTCAGTCATAAACCTATCGAACATAACGACATCTGGACTCAATGCTTTTACAAAGTCATCAAAACTAGAACTGTTTAACTCAATAGACTTTTGTGAAACGCCAATAGCTTCGAGATTAATTGCATTTTCGGTTTTAGCACATGCACTTGCAAAAGTAATATTGTACTGGGCTAACCGAAAAGTTTCAATTAATTGTAGCATTCTACTCCCTGCGGCAGAACTTTTAGGTTCAGGCCATACAAAACCAATTATTAAAAGGGTTTTAGGCATAATGCTATTCTGGCTTTTGTTTTAAATCATAAGACAAACGCACTCTTTTTGCCCAATCTACAATAGCTTTGATCTGACTATCTGTGAGTTTAGCCTCTTTATGAGTCCAGGTATATGAATTTAAGGGCATGGTCTTATCTTCTACCATTTCTATTAATTCTTCAAACTTATGATCCTTCCTTTTAATAGAATTACCCTCCCAATTAGATACATTAAAATGTTTCTTACCATGGTCAATGTGATTTTTTAACCAATAATTAACTGGAGTTATAGCATTGTACCAGGGATACTTAGTAACACCACTATGGCAATCTAAACAGGCGTCTTTTAAAATTAGTTTTACAGCATTGGTTGGATTGGTTTCTTTATAAAAAGCATCAATTGAAGCTACGTCTCCATCATTCTTCTCTGGTCTAAAAAACTGAGCAATCACAAAAGCAACAAGTAGAAATAATAATACCTTTTTTATAATCTTCATTTCTGTAATTTTAATACATTTAGTTTATAAAAATAATAAATTAGCTTTGACTACTGCTCAACTTTATGACGAACTAAACTATGTGAACCATTCTCGGGAAAAACGGACTTATTATGCGAATTTAATAATTAACAATCCGGAGCTAGTTCCAAAATTGTTAGAAATTTTATTTACGGTAGATGATAAGATTTCTCCCCGAGCCGCTTGGGTATTTGAGTTTATGAGTAGCGAAAATATTGAGGCTATTATTCCTCATCTAGATTATTTTACGGAGAACATTCATAAAGTTCATTTAGATTCCGCTGTGAGACCTGTAGCCAAAGTTTGTGAACTTATAGCCAAAGCTTACAACTCCAAAACTGATAATTTAATTAAGTCTGAGTTAAAAGAAATCCATAAAGAACGTATTATAGAAACTTGTTTTGATTATTTAATAAACGATGAAAAAGTTGCTCCCAAAGCCTATAGTATGTCTACCCTTTTTATTTTAGGTAAAACATATGATTGGGTTTATCCGGAACTTAAGACTATTTTGGAGCAAGATTTCGCATTACAAAGTGCTGCTTTTAAAGCTCGAGCAAGACAAATTTTGAAAAAAATCAAAAAATTAGATAAGATATAAAACTTCAGTCCTCAAGCTTCGGTCTTCTATCTAAATAAACTATCTTTGCAACTTCTTAAAAATCAAATTACATATGTCATTATCCGTATTAAATGCCATCTCTCCAATAGACGGACGTTATAGAAGTAAAGCCAATGAATTGGCCCCTTTCTTTTCTGAAGAAGCACTTATTAAATATCGTGTTTTAGTAGAAATAGAATACTTTATTGCACTTTGTGAATTACCTTTACCACAACTTGCAGACGTAGATAATAGTCTTTTTGATGATTTAAGAGCTATTTACAAAGCATTTACTGCTGAAGATGCTTTGGCTATAAAAGAAATTGAAAGCGTAACAAACCATGATGTTAAGGCGGTTGAATACTTTATAAAAGAAAAATTTGATGCTTTAGGTTTGTCACAATATAAAGAATTTATTCACTTTGGATTAACCTCACAGGATATAAACAATACTGCAATTCCTTTAAGTATTAAAGAAGCTATGAATGCCGTTTACGTTCCTGAATACTTCGAGGTTTTAAAGAAATTAAAAGCTTTAGTTGAAGAATGGAATGACGTACCAATGTTAGCAAGAACACACGGGCAACCTGCATCTCCTACGCGTTTAGGAAAAGAGATTAATGTTTTTGTAACACGCTTAGAAGAACAATTTAATTTATTAAACGATATACCAAGTGCTGCCAAATTTGGTGGAGCTACAGGAAACTTTAACGCTCACCATGTGGCTTATCCAAATATTGATTGGAAAGCCTTTGGAGATGCTTTTGTACAAGAAAAATTAGGCTTACACCATTCTTTCCCTACAACACAAATTGAGCACTATGATCATATGGCTGCTTTATTTGATGGTCTAAAACGTATTAATACAATTTTAATTGATTTAGACAGAGATGTTTGGACGTACGTTTCTATGGATTACTTCAAGCAAAAGATTAAAAAAGGTGAAGTAGGAAGTTCTGCAATGCCGCATAAAGTAAATCCGATTGACTTTGAAAACAGTGAAGGCAACTTGGGTATTGCGAATGCTATTTTTGAACACCTTTCTGCAAAGTTACCTATATCTAGATTACAACGTGATTTAACCGACAGTACTGTTTTAAGGAATGTTGGTGTACCATTTGGTCATACAATAATTGGCTTTAAAGCAACATTAAAAGGCCTAAACAAATTGCTTCTAAATGAAGCTAAGTTTGCCCTAGACTTAGAAAACAATTGGGCTGTAGTAGCAGAAGCTATTCAGACCATACTGCGTAGAGAAGGTTACCCAAACCCATATGAAGCGCTTAAAGGCTTAACAAGAACTAACGACACCATAAATCAAGATTCTATTGCCAATTTTATTGACACTTTAGAAGTATCAAATGCAATAAAAGAAGAATTAAAACGTATTACACCTAGTAACTATACAGGAATATAAGTCTCTCACATTATGCTTACCGATAAACAATCTTTATTACTTTGCGGACTTTTAGTAAGCGGCTTTTTTATTGGAGGCATACTAGATATCTTGAATAATTTTGTGGTTTTAACTATTCTAACCATTATATTTTTGGCCATAATGGTTAATTTAATCTCTGCAAAATCCTTTATAAAAGATAAGGAAGAACATTCTAAAACTTCCTCATAAAAAAAGGTTCGCCAAATTGGCGAACCTTTTTTAATTAACATTTAAATTATTATGAATGAGATCTTCTTTAAAGAAATTCATAATATCTTGTATTTGGTTTTCATCTACCTGGGCATTTTGTAAGCTGTACACTAAACGCCCCATTTTTTCAGGATTCATTTCATCTCCCAGTATGCGAACAATAGCAAACCCCATTTCTTGAGCACTTCCAAAGATTACAACCTCATCTGCAGTTTCATCATCACCTATGTACTTAACAACAATCTTTCTACCCCTATCGCTAAACTCCATTAAATCTTGATACTTCTCTGCACTTAAAATGGTTTTAACTTTTGATATTTCGGTTTTATAAACCTCAACATCAGTATCGCCTACAGAATACCCCAAGAAGTTAAGTCTACTCACTGAATTAAAGGCTTCGTGTTGTTCTTCTGAAAAATCGGTTTTATCAATTTTCACCATTGATATTGGTAAATCTTGTGTAATGAAGTTTTTGCTCTCTTGGTTATCAACGTAATAACGTTGAAGAGTTACACCATCACCGCAGCTTACCAATAAAACTGCGGTTAAAACGGTGCATAGTATATACTTAAAAGTTCGTAACATGATTGATGATTAGTTTTTTATTTTTTCTCTAAATGTTGTCCCGCTGGGATATTCATTTTTTCAGTTAATTTAGAGATTTCATTAAGATTTATATCTCCTGTAAAAGATACTACTACAGTCTCAATACTTCTTTGCTTACCATTAATTTCTATTTTCTCTTCAATGTGCTTATCAATTCCATTCACAAAAATTAAAAGCTCTTTTACATGGTCTTCATCTCTACCCTCTTTAACGTAGAATTTCACTTCACTACCGTCATCTCTAACTTCCATTAATTCCTCTAAAGAATTTGAACGAGACTTTACCCACTTAGAAATATCTGCAGAAATTGCCTTATTATCTGTTACAATAGTTCTAAAGCTAGTAATACTTTTTACCATATCTATAAAAGCTTTTGCTTCAGGATCACTTGTATCCACACCCATTTTTGCAATCATTTGAAACATTTTTGGCTTAATGTTTACATAAGTTACATCTGGGTTTTCACTGTACTTGTCAAAAATATTCTTCTGAGCCATTCCTGTTAGAGGCAACAACATAATTGCCATGACTAACACTAAAAATTTCTTATTCATTTTTACTTTACTTAAATTTTTTATTATTGATTTCATCTTGTTCGTTTTTAAACTGAATATTAATCAGTATTACTATTATTTCTTAAAAATTATACTTGTAGAATTCTCTATTTCATTTAAGTATCCTAAAGCGGCTGTACCTTTGTCTACTTCACTTAAGTACCCAACAGCCTGAGTGCCTTTATTAAAGTGACCAGAAATCATAGCTAATTGCTTTGATACTTCATTTAGAGCTTCTTCGGGTTTACAATAAGTTCCTAATTCATTGCAATCTGCCAAAGATGGATCAACATCTCCAGAATTTATATAAAACCCTAACATTAGAACTGCTACTGCTGCGACAGAAATCCATTTGTAATTAAATGTTCTCTTAGTTTTTAATGGAACGTCTTTAGTAAACTGCTCTTGTTTGTTTACCAAAAAATAGTTGAACATGGGTTTATACATTTCTAAATGAGGCTCTACAGTTTCTTGCGAAAAATAGTCTTTTAACTGCTGCTCTTCTGTTAACGTAGTTTCTCCGTTCTCGTACTTTTCTAGTAATTCTTCTATATTAGCTAACACCATAACTATGTGTTTTTGTTAATTTTTCTCTTATTGTTTTTCTTGCTCTAGATAAAGCTACCCTTACTGCTGTATTATTCATTTCTAGCATTTTTGCTATCTCGTCAAAATCATATTCCTCAATATCTCTTAACTGAACAATCATGCGTTGTTGTTCTGGTAACTCTTCTATTATTTTAGACACCCAATTAACACTGTCATTTAACTCAACTTGCTTTTGCAAGGGTGTACTTTTTTCTTCATAATTACTGTGAACAATTTTTAAGTTTTGTGCCTGTTTAGACTTTAATTTATCAAAACAAAAATTCTTTGTCATGGTCATAGAAAATGCTTCAACATTTTTATACTCACTCATTTTCGCTTTATTATTCCACAGTTTTAACAGAACTTCTTGAGTTGCATCTTCCGCCTCTTCTGTAGATACTAATAATCGTTTTGCTAAACGAAATACTTTATCCTTAAAAGGCATTACAATATTTAAAAACTCTGTTTGAGTCATTTTTTGGTTGTTTAGTTTATAGCTTTTATTCGCTATTTGTCTTTACGACGATACATGATTTGTTTTGTTACAACAGTTTTTATTTTTTTTTCAAAATACTGTTTAAACAAGCAATATTAAATAGATTATTCCACTTAACATTTTCAATTTTAAGGTGTTTTTTGTTTTTTGTTTGCAATATTGTAAGTAATTTTAAGGTTTAATAGACTAATTAATACTTCTTAAAAAAAATTAACTATGAAAAAAACAGCGTTCAAACTTAGTCACGTATTACTTTTTTTAAGCTTTTCTCTATTTTTAGTGAATTGTAGCACTAGTGACGATGACTCCCCGAAGGAACCTGAAACACCAGATACTCCAGAACCAGTTACCTTAAATAACCCTATTCATAATTTTGTTTGGAGTGGATTGAATGAAGTGTACTTGTGGCAACAGGATGTTCCGAATTTAGCGGATAATAAGAAAAATGTTCAAGATGACTATTTCACATTTTTAAATGGTTACAATTCTCCAGAAACATTATTCGATGGTATGCTATATCAACCAGGTACAGTTGATAAATTTAGTTTTTTGGTAGATGATTATGTTGCATTAGAAAATTCTTTTCAAGGTATTTCACTTTCTAATGGAGTAGACTTTGGTCTTGTAAGATTCTCTGGATCTGATGATATTTTTGGTTATGTGAGATATATTGCCAATGATTCTGATGCCTCTGCAAAAAATATAAAAAGAGGAGATCTTTTCCTTGAAGTAAATGGTCAACAACTTACTATTAGTAATTACCGAGATTTGTTGTTTGGTCAGAACAACACATACACGCTTGGTTTAGCCAGCATTTCGAATAATACCATTAGTCTTACAGGAACAACTGTAGAACTAACCAAATCTGAATTTACTGAAAATCCTATCCTTAAAAATAAAGTTTTGGAAATTGGTGGTAGCAAAATTGGTTATTTAATGTACAACAGTTTTGTAGCCGATTTTGATGATGAGTTGAATACTGCTATTTCGGAGCTTAAAAATGCTGGTATTACGGATCTTGTATTAGATTTAAGATACAACCCAGGAGGACGCGTAAGTTCTGCAATAATTTTATCGAGTATGATTACTGGTCAGTTTTATCAACAAATATTTTCTAAAGAAATTTGGAATAATAAATATCAGGCCTATTTTGAAGCTAATGCTCCAGACAGACTAATAAATAGGTTTACAAATACACTTTTAGATGATACGCCAATAACTTCTCTAAATCTTAATAAAGTTTATGTATTAACTACAGATTCTTCAGCCTCTGCTAGTGAATTAGTTATTAATGGTCTATCTCCGTACATTGATGTTGTTCAAATAGGAACTGCAACAACGGGTAAATATACAGCATCCATCACTTTATACGATTCTTCAGATTTTGGTAAAGAAAATGCAAACCCAGCCCATACCTATGCACTACAGCCTTTAGTGCTAAAATCGGCAAACGCAGACGATGTAACCGATTACACTAATGGATTAATTCCAGATCATATTATAACTTATAATACAAGTAATGGTGTTGCAGAAGGTGAAGATTTAGCAAATTTAGGTATTTTAGGGGACGAAAATGAACCTTTTTTAGCAAAAGCAATTGAGTTAATTACAGGTTCTACAACGAAACGTAATATTACTAAATCATTTGAGAAGTTATCAATGCCTGTTGAACACATTACAAATACAAAAGAGTTTGCTCCTGCTGGTAATGAAATGTACATTGATACCTCTAAGTTGATAGAATAACTATTCTAATGAATTTCAAGAAACTACCAATATTAATACTCTTATTTAACCTACTTTTTAACTGTTATAATGATGGAGATGATGATTTAACATCTTCTAAAGACATTAATAACTTTGTATGGAAAGGGATGAATTCTTGGTACTTCTGGCAAAAAGATGTACCTAATTTGGCTGATGATGTAGACAATAACTCCACGGCCTACAATGAACTCTTAAATACATTTACCGACCCAGAAGATTTCTTTAAAAGTCTTAGGTTCGATTATGGAGAAACAGATAGGTTTTCATGGTTTATAGAGGACTACATTGCTCAGCTTCAAGCTTTCCAAGGTATCTCTAAGACTTTTGGCTTTGATTTTGAAGCTGTGAGAATTAATGATTCTGATGATGTTATTCTATATGTAAGCTATGTAGCAAATAATTCTCCAGCCAAATCGGCAAACATAAAAAGAGGCGATATTATTAATGCTATTGATGATACTGTCATAAACATTGATAATTTTAGAGATTTAGTTGGCAGACTTTCTGGAGACAATGTAAAACTTACTTTTGTTGCCGAAAATAACGGGGTCTTAGATTTCATTGAAGACAAAAGCATTAGTGCTGCGATTATTTCTGAAAACCCAGTTCATTTTAGTACAATCTTTAATGACGTAGCTGGTAGAAAAGTAGGATACTTGGTTTATACTGGTTTTAGATCTTCTTATAATGACGAATTAAACGACGCTTTTGAGCATTTTAAAAACGAAGGCATAGATGAGCTTATTTTAGATTTAAGATTAAATGGAGGCGGTTCTGTTGGTACATCGGCTTACTTAGCAAGTATGATTTATGCTGACGCTGGAACGGATGTATTTGCCGAATTAAGATATAATGCAAAACATACCAATGAAAATGACACATATAACTTTGCCAATACTTTAAATGTATTTGATGATAGCGGTACTAAAACAGGTGAGCAAAATATAAACAGACTTAATTCTATTAATAGACTTTATGTTTTGACTTCTGAGAATACTGCCTCTGCCAGCGAGTTAATTATAAATGGATTAAGACCCTTTTTGTATGTAAAATTATTTGGTACCACAACTTTTGGTAAGAATGTAGGGTCTACTACATTATTTGATTCTCCTAAATCTGATTATAGAGATAGACGTTCTGCAAATCAAAGTCATCTTTATGCAATGCAACCCATAGTTTTTCAATCCTTTAATAAAGATGGAGAAAGTGACTATACGCAAGGTTTTGAACCTAATGTTGAAATTAAAGAATATCTATTCTGGAATAACATTTTACCCTTTGGGAATGAAAATGAAGTTGTTCTAAAAGCGGCTTTAGATGATATAAGAGGAACTATTACGAAAACTATTGTTCCTCAAAACAAAAGCACAATTAACAGCAAACGTTTAAAAACACCATCAAAGAAATTTGAGACAGAGATGTTTGTTGAATGATATTTTAGTAGTCCTTAACATAAATGACCAAGCACAAAACCTATTTCAACTGGAGTTCAGGGAAAGACTCAGCTCTAGCACTTTACCATTTGTTACAAGATAAAAACTATACTGTTGATGAACTAATTACAACAGTAAATAGTCATTATAGCCGTGTGTCTATGCATGGACTAAGAAACGCTTTGTTACAAGCTCAGACGGAAGCCATAGGTATAAATTCTAGTTTCATTGAATTACCTGAAATGCCAGACATGGCTACCTATGAAAACATAATGAGTAAAACGGTTTCTAGACTGAAAAATGAAGGTTTCACACATACGGCTTTTGGTGATATCTTTTTAGAAGATTTACGTAAATACAGAGAGGATCAATTGTCTAAACAAGGTTTTAAAGCTGTTTTTCCTATTTGGAAACGTGATACTAAAGAACTACTCAATGAATTTTTAGATTTAGGTTTTAAAACCATTATAGTATGTGCTAATTCTAAATTCTTCAATGAAGATTTTGTGGGTACAATTATAGATAAAGACTTTATAAACAATCTTCCGGAAGGTGTTGACCCTTGTGGGGAAAATGGAGAATTTCACACCTTTTGTTTTGACGGCCCTATTTTTAAACAACCGGTAACTTTTTCTATTGGCGAAAAAATATATCGTGAATATAAAAATCCGAATACCGATGATTCTGTTTGTAACAGCGATGCCAATAAATATGGTGTTTGGTATTGCGATTTAATACCTACTTAAAACAGGAAGCCTAAAAAGTAATTCTAAAACTATCATTCTGAAGGTGTTTCAGAATCTTAAAACTAGTTGCGCCAGAAACAAGTTCAGGTTAACTAGGACATACTCTTTAGACTCCCTATTTTTTTTTAATAACGCACCACTACCCTACTTGTCTTTCTAGGGCAATGAAATGTGTTTTGGTATTCTTGCTATACAATGGAAAAATCTTGACTTCACAATCGTAAGACTCCCCGTTTTTTCTATAGTTTGTAATAACTTCTCTAAATGGTAAACTACCCTTTAAATTAGATTTTATCTTTTGCTTAATTACTTTGGAAGTCTTCGCGCCTTGAAGTAAACTAGGCTTTTTATTCAAGACTTCATTTTTAGAATAGCCCGTCATTTTAGAAAAGCCTCTATTAACCCAAACAATCTTCTGATTTAAGTCTGTTATAACGATGGCTTCAAAAACTTCCTTATCAAAAATAGCCTCTATATTCTCTTGCCAACTATAGGTTTGGGCATAAGATTTCACTTTAATGATATCTTGTGTTCTATCTGAATCCTCCAAGCCTTTAAAATAACCTTCGCTATGAATATCCCAGCTCATAAGAGGCATAATTAAATTACCCCTATAAGCAATTTTAGAGGAAACCGCTTCGTACTCTTCTTTATTCAATGACGATAGGTAGATGTCTAACCCCATCATCTTAGACAGATTATACTTCATAGCATTAAAGTTTACAAACCTAACTGAAACCCTAGTCTAATATTTCTTCCTTTGGTAACATAACCAGGTACATCTTCGTAATCTTCATTTAAAATATTATCTATCCCAGCAAAGAATTTTATTTTTCCCTTTAACGCTTTATGACTAGCGTAGAAGTTCACTAAACTAAAACTATCTAACATTGGTACAAAGGCATTTTCAAATCTGTCATGAACGTATTGATAGGACAGCGATGCAAATGTAGATTCACATAAATCATACCCTAATAATAAGTTTGCTTTATGCTTTGGAATTCTTCTAGCAAGACTCTCTTTATACTCAGTAAAAGCGTAATTTGCAGTAATTGACAATTTATTAACTGGCGTTGCACTCAATTCTACCTCTACTCCTCTAGCATTTAACTCGTCTTCTGCATTTTGATAACCTCCATTAATCCATAATACGGTATTAGTTTCCTCTCTTGAAAAGAAAAGACCACTAATTCTAAAATTATCATTTAATTTAAATTCAGCCCCAGCTTCAATAGTTCTATTTTCTTCAGGTTCTAAATCTGGATTTGGCCCAAAGTTTCCAAATAACTGCGACAAAGAAGGAGTAATAAATGAAGTGCTAAAAGAACCAAACAATTTGGTATAACCACTATCTGTGGTCTTCAGGGTATACGAAGGATTTAAATTATAGGTAAAATGAGAACCGTATTCACTATGATTATTTAATCTTGCTCCAGCATTAACATTTAAACCAAAATCAGATACATAAACAAAATTTGCATAAGGATCAACAATTGTAAACTCTTGCTCTTCAGCAAAAGTTGCTTTATTTTCAGCAGCATTTACACCAATTATTGTGTAAAACGTTTTATCAAAAACATATTTATTATAAATGTCTGCCACAATGTTTTTAGATTCAAAAGTAGAAGGGAATGCAGAAATAAATTCTCTTTCATATTCACTATAAGCAGCATTTAAATTAATACTACCATTTGTATATTTAAACTTAGATGAAAGTCCTACTCTATGCTGGGTATTATTAAATTCATCATCTGTATCTACTAGGTTAAAACTTGAATCAAACCCATCAATTTCAGAATTTGTATCTGTATAATTCCCATAAATATTTAAAGAAAATGCTTTACTAAATTGATACCCTAAATTAATATCAACACCATACTGTGAGAATACATCTTTTTCATTAGCATCACTAATTGCAGCCGAAAGTCCATCTGTAAAACGATTGTTAAATGCCGCACGATATGTGAATTTATCCAATGTTCCACTAATAGCAACATTATTATTAAAATCAGCTATATTATAGTTTTGATCAGATTCCGATTGATTGGTACCAATACTAGAAGAGAAAACCCCATTAATCTTCTTATCTCCAGGTTTTTTAGTTGTAATATTTACAACTGCCGAAGCTGCGCCACTACCATACAATGTACTGGCTGCTCCTTTAATAATTTCAATAGATTCAATTTGATTTAGATTTAATAGTCTAAAATCATATTCTCCATTAATTTGTGAAGGATCATTTACCTGAATTCCATCTATCAATACAAGTACTTGACGGTTTCTACCGCCACGAACATAAACACCTAAATTTTGTCCTGCATTACTTCTACTTCCATTAATTTCAATACCAGACTTGGCACTAATTAATTCCGAAACAGTTCTACCTTGGTTACGTTCAATTTCTTGACTAGAGATTTTAATTACTGTTTTTCCTGAGTTCTCACGCTTTAATGCAAAACGTGAATCTGTAATTACAACCTCATCTAGCTGTTCCACTTTTGTTGAATCTACAGTTTTTTCTTGTGCAAATCCAAATAATGATATACCAAAACATAGTACACCAAAAACACTTGTTTTTTTGTTCATTTTAATAATAATTAATCGAGAATCGCATGGATTATCATACGCAAACTTTTATCCCGAAAGTTCAACTTATTTGTTTGAATTTGGCAGGTCTCCTGACTTGCGTCTTCATGTTGGTCTTCCCAGATTTTAATCCAGTGACATTGAAGTATAAACATGAAGCTTTATAGCTTACAGTTGCGGGAACAGTTCTGGAATTTCACCAGATTCCCTTTTAATTAACATTGCCATTTACTAGAATACTTACTAGCGCTCATTAAATGACTTTGTTAAACCAAAATTCGCTGCAAATGTACCACCTATTTTTATAATCAAAACTATTTTAACCCTTAAATCTTAAAAAAAGATATCATCTTTGTACTCAAATTTTAGGATTTCCGTTTTATGATTTATTACATAACAGGAGGTGAACGTTCTGGAAAAAGTAGTTATGCTCAGAACCTAGCATTATCACTTTCGCAGACTCCAAAACACATTGCCACGTCACGTATTTGGGGCGATGATCATAGAAAACGAATAGATAGACATATTGCTGATAGGGACGAACGTTGGACTTCTGTTGAGGAAGAAAAAGTTTTAGTTTCGGCAATAAACAAAGGCGATGTTGTTGTTATAGATTGTGTTACACTTTGGCTTACTAATTTCTATGTTGACACAAAAAATGATGTTGAAAAGTCTTTGGAACAGGCAAAAAATGAATTCGACAAATTATTACATATTGATGCCACTATAATTATCATTTCTAATGAAATTGGAATGGGCGTACATGCACAAACAGAAATTGGCCGAAAATTTACCGAGCTACAAGGCTGGATGAATCAACATATTGCAAAATATGCTGACAAAGCTACTCTAATGGTTTCTGGAATCCCTTTAACTTTAAAATAAGATGCGTATTTCAACTGAATTTAAAACAGCACTTCAACATAAGATTGATTTAAAAACTAAACCTCTAGGTGCTCTTGGAGATTTAGAGTCTTTAGCATTTAAAATTGGTTGTATTCAAAATACCAAAAGCCCACAAATTACTAAACCAACCATTGTAATATTTGCTGGAGATCATGGTATAGCCAAAATGGGAGAAGTTAATCCCTTTCCCCAAGAAGTTACCTCTCAAATGGTTTATAATTTTGTAAATGGAGGCGCTGCAATTAATGTCTTTAGTAAAACCAATGATATTAACTTAAAAATAGTAGATGCTGGAGTTAATCATCAATTTGAAAGCGATTTAGAAATCGTAGATGCTAAAATAGATTTTGGTACTAAAAACTATCAATTTGAGCCTGCAATGACGGAGGCGCAATATGAAGAGGCCATTCAAAAATCAGGTGAGATAGTTCACCAAATTTACAACGAAGGATGCAATACTATTGGTTTTGGAGAAATGGGAATAAGTAATACCTCTTCAGCATCTCTTTTAATGGCTTATTTTTTAAAACTTCCTATGGAAGCATGTGTAGGTTCGGGAACAGGATTAAAGGAAGGTGGCATTAACAAAAAAGTCAAAATTTTATCTGAAGTTTTTGAAAAGCACAATGTAAACAACACTTTAGAAGCCTTGAGTACTTTTGGAGGTTTTGAAATAGTAATGCTATACGGTGCACTATTAAAAGCTGCTGAATTAAATATGACCATAGTTATTGATGGCTTTATTGTTACATCTGCCCTATTAGCTGCTAAAACGAGTAATACTACTATATTAGAAAATTGCGTTTTTGCTCATAACTCAAATGAACAAGGTCACAAAAAAATGCTAGAATACTTAGATGTTAAGCCTTTACTATCGCTTGGTCTAAGACTGGGAGAAGGTACGGGAGCTGCTTTGGCAATACCATTACTAAAAGCCGCCGTTAACTTTTTAAATGATATGGCCAGCTTTGAAAGTGCTGGCGTGAGTGGCGAAACTGAGCAAGGTTAGACGTTAGAAAATTGAAAAACTATTTTAATACATTCAAAATTAACAGTTTCTCCTTACGGAGAGATTAAGAGCACTCATGAAAAAAGAACTCCAAATATTCCTAACAGCAATTATGTTTTTTACAAGAATACCCTGTCCAAAATGGGTAAATCATGATGCTGATTATTTAAGACAGAGTTCAAAGTATTTCTCATTAGTAGGTATCATTGTTGGAAGTATTGGAGCAATTGTTTATTACACCTCGTCATATCTATTTTCTATTGAAATTGCTGTTTTGTTAAGTATGGTTGCAACCATATATGTAACTGGTGCTTTTCATGAAGATGGCTTTGCAGATGTTTGCGATGGTTTAGGTGGTGGTTGGACTAAAGAAAAGATTCTCTTAATTATGAAAGATTCTAGATTAGGCACCTATGGCGCTACTGGTTTACTATTAATTCTAGCAATTAAATTTGCTAGTTTAAGAGAAATACCGCCATACTTTATCCCTTTAGTTTTGATATCTGGACATAGCTTGAGTCGGTTTATAGCTACTACGCTTATTTACACGCACCCTTATGTAAGAGATACGGATGATAGTAAGGCAAAACCAGCCGCTAAGAGCATGACTTTAAACATGCTAATAATTAGTGGCGTTTTTGGAATAGCACCTTTATTCTTTTTTAAAACACCTCTTGTTTTTCTAACCTTAATAACTACATATCTATCTAAAATGCATTTAGCTGCTAAGTTTAAAAAGTGGCTCGGAGGACAAACAGGTGATTGTGCTGGAGCCGTACAACAATTTAGTGAGGTTGTTTTTTACCTAAGCTTACTTATACTATGGAAATTTATTTAGTTAGACACAGTACACCTAAAATTGAAAAAGGTATCTGCTACGGACAAGCTGACTTAGATTTGGCCCATTCATGGCCATCAGAATTTGATAATATAAAGCGCAAACTACCAATACATAGTTCTGTTAAAGTATTTTCCAGTCCATTAAAACGATGTGCTTTACTTGCTCAAAGTTTAAACAATGATGTTACTTTTCATGACCATCTTAAAGAACTTAATTTTGGCCATTGGGAGCTTAAATCTTGGAATGATATTCCAGAAGAAGAACTAAATCCCTGGATGGAAGATTTCGTAAATATTCAAATTCCAAATGGTGAATCTTATACAGTATTAGCCACCAGAGTGATGTCTTGTTTTGAAACGATTTCTAAAACCATTTCACCTAAGCCATTAATTATTGTAACGCATGCTGGTCCTATTAGATCTATACTAGCTAATATCCTTCGACTAGATTTAAAAGATTCGTTTAAAATAAAAATTAATTATGGAGATGTGTTTCACATTACCAAAGCTAAAGAGGGGTTTAAACTAAATACTGCTATTAACCTATGAGCTTTAAATTTGCAAAATTGTAATTGCTAGAAACCGCTGTATCTTGAATTTTAACTGGGATTCTATTTTTAAAAAAAGGCGCATTAATAACTAGCGTATGAAATTCTCCATTTTCCCCACAGGCATCAACACCTAAAGATTCAAATTCAGAAATTATATTTTTATCAATAGTCCGACCTAAAAAATCTTTTCCCAAGACTTGATTACACGATACAATCATAGCCTCAATACCAGCATCAATCATCTCTAAGACTAACTGCTTTCTGTTACCTTGCCATAAAGGCAATACAGCTTTTAAATTTGCTGCAACAGACACTTTTTCCTCCCAAGCTCTATGACTTTCAATATCAATATCTCCAAAAACGGTATGTGTTATTGGGTAATTTTCGGCAATATGTTTCAAATTTTTAACATACTTCTCCTCGTAGTCTTCCCAAGTACTATTAAAAAAATGAATTGGTAAATTAATAGCATCTGCTTGTGCACGTAATACTTCCTTAGGAATGCCATGAGAACGCGACCTATCGCCGTACTCATTCATTACATTTAAGAGTACCGTAGGTTGATACCCCAATAATTTTGCTTTATAAAAAGCATAGCAACTATCTTTTCCTCCACTCCAAGAGCATAAAAAATTCATCTAAATACGTTTAATAGCTCAAAAGTAATTCTAAGTATATTGTATTACAAAAAAAATAGTGACCTTTGGAATTCAAATTAACACCATGCGTTTATTTACTTTTTTTTTAGTTTGTTCATTAGCTTTATCAGCCTGCAAAAAAGACAATGGTCAAAAGCCTAATTTGCCAGACCAAAAATCTGAAAAAGTTACTTTAAAGTATGCCAAGGGGTTTTCCATTACCAACTACGAATCTTATAAAGAGATTGTGGTGACTTCTCCATGGCCAAAAAGCCAAGATACTTTTCGCTACATACTTAGTAAAGAAGGACATAAGAATCCGGAGTTTTTAAATGCTAATGCTTTAGTTCAGTTGCCTGTTGAAAATGTAGTCGTTATGTCTACTACCAACATCCCAACTTTAGAATATTTAAATATTGATAATAAACTCGTTGGCTTTCCTAATACTAAATTTATTTCTTCGGAGAAAACAAGATCTAGAATAGATACTGGTGAAATTAAAGATCTTAATAGTGATTTAGACCTAAACATGGAATTACTAATAGATTTACAACCAGATTTGGTAGTGGGCTTCTCTGTTAACGGAAATAATAAAACCTTAAATCAAATTGAAAAATTTGAAATTCCAGTTGTTTTAGATGGTGCCTGGACTGAAAAACATCCCTTAGGGCGTGCAGAATGGATAAAGTTTATAGCTGCATTTTTTAATAAAGAAAAAGAAGCTGACAGTATTTTTAATACCATAGAATCCAGTTATTTAAAAGCAAAAGAACTTGCTGCCAATGTAAATAACAAGCCTGTTGTATTTTCTGGATCAATGTTTAAAGATGTATGGAATGTACCAGGAGGCAAGAGCTTTGTTGCAAAATATTTAGAAGACGCCAATGTTGATTATCTTTGGAAAGACAGTAATGCTAATGGGAGCCTTCAGTTAAATTTTGAAAACGTATTAGACAAAGCTCAGGGTGCTCAATTCTGGATAGGAGCTGGATCATTTCAAACAAAAAGTCAAATGATTGAACAACATAAGGGTTACAGCTATTTTGAAGCGTTTAAAACGAATAACATTTATACCTACACCAACAAAATTGGACCAGGTGGCGGACTATTGTATTACGAATTAGGGCCATTGCGACCAGATTTAATCTTAAAGGATATTATAAACATAGCGCATCCCAATTTATTAGAAGATTACAACAATTTCTTTTTTAAACGTTTAGATTAATTGGCAGAAACAAAAAAGTATCATATTCATTTTACAATACTATTTACCCTTTTAGTAGTATGCTTTTTTCTGAACATAAGTCTGGGGTCGCTCTCTATACCAAACAAGGCTATATTTGAGATATTTCTAGGAAAAGGAGAACATACCTCATGGCAACATATTGTCTTAGATTATAGATTACCTAAAGCGATTACCGCTATTATTGTTGGCTCTGGATTAGGTATTTCGGGACTTTTAATGCAAACCCTTTTTAGAAACCCTTTGGCTGGTCCTTTTGTTTTAGGTATAACATCTGGAGCTAGTTTAGGAGTAGCTATCGTTACTATGGGAGCCTCATTGTTTGGAGGTATCCTCTTAGGCATTTTGGCATCTAAATGGAGTATTATTATTTCGGCTACTTTAGGTAGTTTCTTAGTGCTTCTAATCGTGCTAATTATATCTTCAAAGGTTAGAGATACTATGGCAATTTTAATTATTGGTTTAATGTTTAGCAGTATTGCTGCTGCTGTGGTAAATATTCTATCCTATTTTAGTACTGCCGAAGAGTTACAACAATACTTTTTTTGGGGTTTTGGTAGCTTAGGCAATTTGGCATGGAATGAAGTAACTATTTTATTCATCATTTATGTAATAGGTATTTTAATTAGCATCACTTCAATAAAAACGCTCAATAGTCTTTTGTTAGGAGAAAATTACGCTGTAAGTTTAGGGGTAAACATTAAAAGGAGTCGGTTGTTAATTATTATATCTACAAGCTTACTAGCCGGAACAATAACTGCATTTACTGGTCCTATAGCCTTTATTGGACTAACCATACCTCATATTACAAGACAGCTGTTTAATACCTCGAACCATAAGATTCTTTTACCTGCTGTATTTTTATCCGGTGCTTTAATTATGCTTATTTGCGATAGTATTTCTCAGCTCCCGAGCAGTGATTATACTTTACCAATAAATGCCATTACTTCATTAGTAGGTGCTCCTGTGGTTATTTGGTTATTGGTTAGAAAACGAAAAATGATGTTTTAATGGAGGAAAAGAAAAAACATATCGTTTTAAAAACCGAAAATCTATCTGTAGGTTACGCCTCTAAAAAGAAGGCTAGCACTATCGCCTCAAATATTAATATTGAATTACATAAAGGCGAATTAGTAGGGTTAATCGGTGCTAATGGTATTGGTAAATCAACGTTACTAAGAACACTTACTAAAGTTCAATCTCCTTTAAAAGGCACCATTGTAATAAATAACAAAAACATTTCTGACTATACTGGTATTGCGTTAGCCAAGGCATTAAGCTTAGTGCTTACAGAACCTTTAGTTTCGAAAAACTTCACTGTTTTTGAATTAGTAGCTCTAGGAAGACAGCCCTATACCAATTGGATTGGAAACTTAACAACTAAAGATTTTGAGTTAATTAATAGAGCCTTAAATCAAATAAATATTCAAGATTTAAAAGATAAAAAATGTTATGAACTTAGTGATGGACAACTACAAAAAGTAATGATTGCTCGTGCCCTAGTTCAAGACACGGATTTAATTATTCTAGATGAGCCCACCACACATCTTGACATGTATCACAAGGCTTATACACTAAAATTGCTTCAGCAACTAGCCAAAGAAACAGATAAGACCATTTTATTCTCCTCTCATGAAATTGATTTAGCAATACAGTTATGTGATAAATTGATTGTAATGAGTGAGAATACTGTTGTTTCAGACACACCATGCAACCTCATTTCCAAAGGAACTTTTAACCAACTTTTCCCCAAAGATTTAATTGCTTTTGATGAAACTTCAGGAAGTTTTAAGGTTAAAAAATAATATTTAAACAATATTCACTACCTTACAACAAGTTTAAATTCAACAGATTACCCCTTTTACTTTCTAATTAATAGCTATAACGTCATTTAAGAGCCTTTAATGACTCAGTTGTTTTGTTATTAATTTAAATCGTAAAAAAATGAAAACTAAATTATTACTCTCCTTAAGTAGTACATTAATTATTGTTCTTATCTATTTGAAAGTAAATAGTTCAGAAAAAACGATTTACCCGAAAACATCAAATCTAGTTACTAGCTCAATTTCCTGTACACCTTCAAAATTCTTGTTGAAAGTTATAGATAGTACTAAACAAATATCTCCTTTATTCAAAAATCTAGGCAACCTTCATTTTCCTGTAACAACAAAAAGTAAAAGAGCCCAAGCTTTTTTTGATCAAGGTTTAAAACTAGCTTATGCTTTTAATCATGCCGAATCACATAGATCTTTTATGGAGGCAGCAAGACTAGACCCAGACATGGCAATGGCTTATTGGGGACAAGCTTTTGCTTTGGGGCCAAATATTAATGATCCACTACCATCAGAGGAACGCAAAGAACAGATTAATAAAGCTATAGATTTAGCCACATCACTTTTGGATAAAGCAAATACTAAAGAAAAAGCATTAATTAATGCGCTAGCTAAAAGGTATAGTAAAGATTTAGACAAAGATGTTTCAGAGTTAAATCTAAGCTATATGAACGCCATGGAAAACGTAGCTAGTAGCCACCCTAACAATGCCAATATTCTCATTTTATACGCAGCATCCGTAATGAATACAGTCCCTTGGAATTATTGGGATAAAGATGGCAACCCATCACCTAATATTAATAAGGCAAAAACGGCTTTAGAAAAAGCAATCACATTAAAACCTGAGAATCCTGGAGCGCATCATTATTACATTCATATGGTAGAACTACCGTTTCCAGATATGGGTGTTAAAAGTGCAGATCAATTAGCATCTTTAATGCCGGGAGCCGGACATATAGTCCATATGCCGTCACATATTTATATTAGAGTAGGTAGATATAAAGACGCGGTTATTGCTAACCAAAAAGCCATTTTAGCCGATGAAGATTACATATCACAGTGCTTTTCTCAAGGATTATACCCTTTAGCATATTATCCGCATAATATTCATTTTTTATGGTCCTCGGCAAGCTTACTCGGTGATAGTGAATTGGCAATAGATGCTGCAAAAAAAACAGCCGAAAAAGTACCCGTGGGCGAGTATTTAGAAATGCCTTTTTTACAAGACTTTGCTTCTACTCCATTATTGGCTTACGTTAGGTTTGGAAAATGGAATGATATTTTAACATTTCCAGCTCCGAAAAAAGACATTAAGCACCTAAACCTAATTAGACATTATGCCAGAGGTATTGCTTTTATAAAAAAAGGCAATATAGAGAAGACTCAAAAAGAACTGGCTGCCATAAAAATTTTGCAGGATGATGAAGAGCTAGAATCTTTAATTGCCGTTCCTAACAATCCAACATCGGAGTTAGCCGATATTGCTTATTATATTGTAGCTGGAGAATTGGCAGCATCGCAAAACAACTATAACGTTGCTATTGCTAATTTTAAAAATGCTGTTGAAATTGAAGACCGCCTAGCCTACACAGAACCATCACCGTGGCACATACCTACCCGTCAAAACTTGGGAAATGCGCTAATGAACATAAAAAAATATGAAGCTGCGGAAACTATTTACAACGAAGACTTGGCTGTAAATAGACAAAATGGGTGGTCTTTAATTGGACTATACAACAGCTTAAAAGCTCAGAACAAGTTAAAGGACGCTGAAAAAATAAAAAGAGAGTTTAATAAGGCTTGGGAACATGCCGATATTGAAATAAATAGTTCGGTTTTTTAAACATGATTTTCGGGTTAAAAAATTATCTTTGATTTAAACTTAATTTTTTAATGAACGACAGTTTAATTCTTATTCTAGCTATCCTAATTTCTGCAGGTATTGGAGCCTACGTGGGTATGTTAATTTCAAAACTTAAAAGTAAAAGTGAAAAAAGCACTCTCGAAGAACGCAATACCAATCTACAACAGCAATTAAATGATTTTAAGCAACTTTCAGAAGCTGAAAATGAAAAACAAAACACCAATTTCAGCCTTCAAATAAGTGAGTTAAAAGAAGCTGTTTTAAAAACTGAAAAAGAACGAGAAGAGATAAGGCGTGAAAAAGAGTTTTTAAGTAACGAATTAACTAGGAAGAATTCTGAATACGAAAACCTTCAGCAACAAAATATAAAAAGAGATAAAGAATTAGAAGAGCGCCAAGAACAACTTCGTAAAGATTTTGAGTTGCTTGCTAACAAAATTCTTGAGGAAAAATCTAATAAGTTCACCGAACAAAACAAGGAAAATATTAAGAACATTTTGACCCCATTACAGGAGAAAATCCAAGGGTTTGAAAAGAAGGTTGAGGCATCTCAAAAGGAAAGTATTAGTATGCACTCTGCTTTAAAAGAGCAATTGTTAGGTTTAAAAGACCTTAACCAACAAATGACCAAAGAAGCTACCAACTTAACACGTGCCCTAAAAGGCGACAGTAAAATGCAAGGAAATTGGGGAGAGCTGGTATTAGAGCGTGTTTTAGAAAAATCTGGTTTAGAGAAAGATCGTGAGTATTTTGTTCAACAAAGTTTTACAAGAGAAGATGGCACTCGTGTTTTACCAGATGTGGTGCTACACCTACCAGACAACAAAAAAATGATCATTGACAGTAAGGTCTCTTTAACAGATTATGAACGTTTGGTAAATGCAGATGAAGACCAAAAGGACGTGTATTTAAAAGCACATACCAACTCTGTTAAGAAACATGTGGAGCAGTTATCTGCTAAAAACTATCAAGACCTATATGATATAGAATCTCCCGATTTTGTACTTATGTTCATTCCTATAGAACCTGCATTTGCTGTGGTTGTAAATGAAGATAACAGCATTTATAACAAAGCTTTTGAAAAAAACATTGTTATCGTAACGCCTTCTACACTGCTAGCTACCCTTCGTACCATAGATTCTATGTGGAACAATGAAAAACAGCAACGTAATGCCATGGAAATAGCGCGACAGGCCGGAGCTCTTTATGATAAATTTGAAGGTTTAGTAAAAGATCTAACGGGTGTTGGTAAGCGAATTGATGATGCTAAAAAAGATTATTCTGCAGCTATGAACAAATTAGTAGACGGACGTGGAAACCTCATTACTAGTGTTGAAAAGCTGAAGAAAATGGGGGCTAAAGCTAAAAAATCACTACCAGAAGCTATTATAAAACGCGCTGAAGAAGAGTAATTTACCCTGCCTAAAAACTAAATATTTTTTGCTTTTCACACTAAAACATAATATATTTGAATATTCCATAAAAAAGGAATAAATTTAAATATTCCACAAAAAAGGAATATTTTAAAAAATTCCACAAAAAAGGAATAAAAAATGACAAGCGTAATTACAGGCGATATTATCAAATCTAGAGGAGCAAACCCAAACATTTGGATGGATGTTCTAAAAAATGCCTTAACTACGATTTCCCCAAATACAGCTTATTGGGAAGTTTACAGAGGCGATAGTTTTCAAATTGAAATACCACAAATCGCCAATAGTTTTCTTAATGCCATCTATATCAAAGCTTGTATAAAGACTATTAAAGGTTTAGATGTAAGACTAGCAATTGGCATTGGTAATAAGACGTACAATGGTAAATCTGTTACAGAGTCTAATGGTGAGGCCTTTATTTTCTCGGGGGAAACTTTAGAATCTTTAAAAAAGGAAAAGCAAAACCTTTTAATAAAAACTCCTAATAATACTATTAATAAAGAACTAAACCTATACTTTAAACTGGCCTTAACAACAATGGATAGCTGGACTGTTAACTCTGCTGAAACTGTTAAATTAAGTATAGAACATCCAAAAGCCAAACAAAAAGATTTATCTGAAATAATAGGCACCAAACAGGATGCTATAAGTAAACGACAAAAGCGCGCTGGATTAGAACATATGTTAGAATTAAACCAAATGTACCAACAAAAACTCAGTAACCTATGATGCTATTTTTAAAACTATTCTTAGCCCACATCCTTGCAGATTTTTTTTTACAACCAGCAACATGGGTAAAAGAAAAAGAAGAAAAAAAACTAAAATCTGGCAAGCTTTATATTCACGTATTAATTCATATTGCTATTACAGCTTTATTACTTTGGAATTTAAGATTATGGTATGTTCCATTAATAATTGGAATTTCACATTTTATAATTGATGCACTTAAACTTTCATTTCAAAATGACACTAACAAAAGACGTTTATTCTTTTTAGATCAAATAGCTCATATTTTGGTTATAGCTGTCGTATATTTTGCTCATTCCAGAAGCGGATTTAACATAAATAATGTCTTAACGTATCATAACATTTTACTAGTTACCTGTTTGCTGTTTTTAACAATTCCTGCATCAATAATTATGAAAACCATTTTTTTAAAGTGGAATATTTTAGAACTCACTAAAAATGAAGATTCACTAGAAGATGCTGGTAAATATATTGGTATTTTAGAGCGCTTATTAGTGTTTGTTTTTATTATTGTAGGTCACTGGGAAGCTGTTGGATTTTTAATTACAGCTAAATCTGTTTTTAGATTTAAAGATTTGAAAGACTCTAAAGAAAGACAACTTACAGAATACATGTTAATCGGAACACTAATTAGTTTTGGCATAGCCATTTTAACAGGAGTTACGTATAACCTATTCGTTTAAAAAATGTTTAAACACCCTAAAGAATCTCAAGTTTCTATTACAGAATTAATGTTACCAGCACATTCTAATTTTAGTGGTAAAATACATGGTGGTCATATCTTAAACCTTATGGACCAAATTGCTTTTGCCTGTGCCTCTAAACATTCACAAAACTATTGTGTTACAGCTTCGGTTAATAGAGTAGATTTTTTAAATCCTATAGAAGTTGGAGAACTTGTTACCCTAAAGGCCTCTGTAAACTATACAGGAAGAACATCTATGGTAATTGGTTTAAGGGTAGAATCTGAGAATGTTCAATCTGGAGAGGTAAAACATTGCAACTCCTCCTACTTTACTATGGTGGCCAAAGACAAAGATGGTAAGAACGCTCCCGTACCAGGTTTAATTCTAGATAGCGAACAAAGTATTAGACGTTTTGCTAGAAGTATTGCAAGACAAGAACAATCTAGACACAGAACAACTAAATTTAAGTCTTCGGAATTTAAAGTGGAAGAACACCTAGAAACTATAAAAGCACATAACGTTAAGCTAGAGCTTTAAAACTGTACCTTAAATACCGCGTTTGGCGTAAAGCCTAAAGACTGCTGCACTGTTTCATTAAGCACATCATTATCCAAACTATAAAAGGTATTTAATTCATTGCTTTGGTTTAATACATTCCAAACTGACAAACCAGCTATTGCCGTGGTTTTATTTCCTAATTTAAAGTTGTATAAAGCCGAAACATCAAGCCTTAAATAATCCTTAAGCGAAGAGGCATTAGTATCTTCAAAATTAATGCTATTTGCAGTTACTTCATTTCCTTCCACAGGAAAGGTAACAGGTTTACCCGAATGCCAATTTAGTCCTGCAGATAGTTTCAATTTAGCATCCGTATAATTGGCTCCAAAGGTTATTGCATGAGCAATACTATAATTACTGGGAAATGAACCTGTTTCTAACTCCGAGAACTTATAGGTACTATTTAAATTAAAATAACTTAGCCAAACATTAAAATTATCAATCTGCTTTCTTATTAAAACATCTAACCCGTAAGATTCATAACTTCCTTTACTCCTAACAAATTGGTAATCATTTTGAAAACCCTGACTTTGGGAAGTTATGCCATCTACATCTTTTAAATACCCTTTAACACTAACTAACCAATTGCTTTGATTAAAATTTATACCAGCCGAAACTTGTTTACTTCGAATGATGGGAATATCGTTGTTATTTGACAATTGCCATCTCCTGTTTTCAATACCCAAGAAATCACTTTGAAAATTAATGATTTGAGAGGTGTTTTGATGCTTAAATTCACCCAACAACTCAAATGTAAAATGATTAGCAAACCGTTGCATAAAACTAAAGCGAGGTTCTAAAAGTGCCTTTTTAAATTTACTAATGTAATTATATCTTAAACCTAAATTAAAATTGGTAGTTCCAACTTTAGATTTATAATTAAACTGACTAAAAACCCCATGAGTCCTTAAAACTTCCGAAACTAATAGTCTGTAAATTGGATTATCTACATCATCTAAATTAGTAATTTCAGTCTCTACGAAATGGTAGCCAAATAAAATATTCGATGTATTTGAAAATCTATAATTAGCATTCAATTTAGAGCTAGTTTCAGAGACCACATTTTCCTGTAAAAATCGTTGAGATTCAAGAATATTGGCATTTAACGCTTTGAGCTTATAATCTGTCTCATAAATTTCAAAAATGGTCTGAAATTTAGAACTCCACTGTCTCTTGTAAAACAACGCACCTGCAATACTATTTTGAGTTAACTCACTGGCCCTAGATTCTGTTTCATCATAAATGACTGCATTCTCATTGAACCGTAATTTGTTATGTGCTGCAATAAAATTTAAACGTAATTCTTCATTGTCGTTAATTCTATAAATCCACCGTAAAGAAGTATCGTAAAAATTAAAAGCCTCATCTGTATTTGAAATTGCCATGACGTTATTAGCCACTTCAGTGTTTTGAGAAATTCTTTTAAAGAAAGACTTATAGGTTGGTGTCTCCAAAACTTCGCTTATAGATTTTCTTCCTGCAATTTGCAACGATGATTTACGCCCTAATGGCGTATCAACAAAGGCATTAACATTGGTTAAATTAAGGGCTACACTACCTTTAAAACTATCATTAATTTTTTCTTCAGTTTTCATTAATATAGATCCCGAAACACCATCGGTATAACTTACATCGCTACCATTTTTTCTTAAAACTACTTTTTGGGTAATGTTGGGATTATACATGGAAATGAGACCAAAAAAATGACCAGATTGATACATTTTTATACCATCCCAAAGAATTAAATTTTGATCGTGAGTTCCTCCTCTAATATTAATATTTGAAACCGTTTCATTGGCGCTAATAATACCAGGAAATGCTTGTACTGACTGTAATACATCATTATTTATTAGCCCAGGTAGAATATTGAATTTAGAAAAATCAATTTCAAAGGAACCATTACTAATTTTATTAATTCCTGTTGCTAAGTAATTAGAAATCACAACTTCAGATAATGGCTGCAATTCCTGTTGTAAACGTAATTCAGGACATAAGCCCTCGGAGTTAAGTTCTGAAAATGTTTTTTCTAAGGTTTTGAAACCTAAATGCTCAATTTTAATTTTACTTTCACCCCCGGTTGTTTTTATACTGAAAAAACCATTGTCGTTACTTGTAACCCTAAACTTTGAAGATTGCACCAATGCACGGGAAATAGGACTGCCATTTTGGTCTTTTAGATAACCGCAAATAAACGGATAATCTTTAGGTTTGGGCTTTATAAGAACAATAGTCTCATTTAAAGTAGAAAATGTTAAAGCCGTATTGCCTTCCAGATACACTAATGTGTTCTTTAAACTCATTTCTGCATCTGGTGCAAATAACCTTATGTTTTTAACAATATCTTCAGCATAATTGAAAGTAACGTTAAACCTAGTTTCTAATACGATAATGATTTCGGATAAGGTCTTTTGTTTATTTTCTTCTTGAGCTTTTAGATTAATAGACAAGAAAAACAAGAAACCTAAAGCAAGCCCAATTTTACTTATTTTGCCTGCCATGAATTGTAATCAGGTTAGACTTACTTATTGAAAATGATAAACTTAAAGGTTGGGTAATAGAAGTTAAAGCCTCTTCTAAATTATCATGAGGAAAACTACCTGTAAACAATCTATCTATATTCGTATTTTGATGCACTACCTGCACATTATATTGTCTTTCAATCTCTGATAAAACATGCGCCACAGGTACCGCTTTAAAATCACTCATATTTTTAGTCCACATTGGAAAAGTATCCAAGGTTTTACTTTCTTTAAAATTATCATTTAAAATTAAGAAAATATCTCCAGCCTTAAGTTTCCTATATAGGGTATCTACTTCAACACTAACAACACCCTCAAAACACTGTACTTCAAAATATTTTTCACGTTGTTTTACATTAAACTGAGTTCCTAAAACAGTAACATATCCTGCCTTAGTTTTCACCTTAAAGGCACTTCCTTTTTCAACTTTAAAATAGGCTTCACCATCAAGTTTTAAAGTCCTCTCTGTTTCCCAAGTTTTAGGGTTATACGTCACTGAAGACAAAGAATTTAATTCTACTATAGAACTATCTGGTAATTCAAACGTTGTTTTTTCTCCTGCCAAGGTTTGTACACTTCCAGAATCATTAGTAAACATTGCAAAATAAAGGCCTAAGCCAACAACTATAACACTTGCTATCCTTAAAAACCTATTAAAACTTGCTAATTTCTTAACTGGCTTTTTTTGGTCATAATAGCTTTTGAAGGACTCAAAATTCTTAGTTGTATAAATTTCAGAAGCTTTAAAATGCTTTGCGCCTTCTAAGATTCTTTCATTAAAGGCATAATCTTCCTGCTCACTAAATTGCTGTTTATCAACATCAGTAAGTTCATTATTAAGCCATTTTTTTAATAAATCATCATTTTTCATAATCTCATCATCTACTTATATAACAACCAACATTTAAAATCTCCTGATTATTTTATTCTAAATTCTCCTAATTCACTTTTCAAAGTATTAAAAGCCGTATAAATTCTGTACTCTACAACTTTTTGCGTAACACCTAATAGCTCGGCAATCTCACTATGCTTTTTACCTTCAACTTTACTTAATAAAAAAGCCACTCTATGTTCTTCTTTTAAATCTTCTAAAACTCTCTGATACTTCTTTAAAAATTCTTCTTCTTCTAACAAAAACTCTGGAGATTCATTGGTGTAATGCTTTGGGCGTTTTTGTTTGTACTTTAAAACAACTTTGTTATGTTTAACACTATTAAGCGCTAAGTTATTTGCAACGGTATACAAAAAAGATTTGGCCTTAGATGCTGTTATCGATTTACAATTACCCCATAATTTAACAAACGCTTCTTGCGCTATATCTTCGGGATTAGATACATCTCCATATTTATAAAATAAAAAACTCTGTAAATCTTTAATGTATCTATTATAGATACCTTCAAATACTTTCTCCTTGCAAATATCTTTATGAAGTTCTGTAGCCAATTTTAGTTTTTGGCTAAAGTTATGTAAAAAAATATTTAACTTTTTTTCAGGAGATTTAAAAAGTTAATTGTTTTAATATAAAGGCAACACGCTTTTACATATGAAAATAAACTCCTTTTACACCGTAATACTCTTTTTTTCACTGTTAGTCTTAGCTGGGTGCAGAAAAGAGAACATGGAATTTATTGAAGCCCCAGAGGAAGAAACATTAACAAAAAGCTCAACGATTACTAACCTCATGAAAAATGTTACTAGTAATGATGGTTCTAAAGATAACATCTTAGATTCGGCTAACTGTTTTAATATTAATTTACCTATTGAAGTTACCGCCAATGGAACCAAAATTAATGTAACTGCCAAAGAAGACTATAAAATTGTTGAGTATATTTTTGATGAATCTGATGATGATATTGACGAGTTAAATATTACATACCCCATAACATTAACACTCAGCGATTTTACAGAAGTAACTATAAGTACTCCCAATGAATTAGCCAGTTATAAAACTACTTGCAAAGGTGAAAATGTGAAGGATGATGATATTGAATGTTTAGATTTTAATTATCCGATTACGGGTTCTATTGCAAATACTATTAGTGGTAACCTTGATAATATTTCTTTTTCTACCGATGAAGAATTGTTTCAATTTCTTGAAAATTTAAATAATACCGATTTAGTAGCATTGAATTTCCCTATCTCAGTCACTTTATTTGACAATACTCAAATTAACATTTTCAACTTTATCGATCTCGCCAGAGTTATCAGTATGTACAAGGATAGTTGTGATGAAGACGATGATTTTAACTATAATGATGACGATTGCGATGATTGTAACGTTACCGAATTGGCAGACATTTTAACAACATGTAATTCATGGACTGTTGATAAACTTAAACGTTATGGCAATGATCTAGATGATGTTTATGATGGCTATACCTTTAACTTTTACAGCAATGGAAATTTAGGTGTGTACTGGGGAGGAACCAGTGCTTATGGGACTTGGGTTGCTTCGGGTGAAGGAAACAACATTACGGTAACCATTAATGTACCTGGTTTAGATTATTGTAATGCAGATTGGAGACTACATGAAATAGCGGAATACACAGAAAACAAAATAGATTTAAGAGTTGGTTACAACAATAGATTAAGGTATAACAATGTTTGTGAGTAACTTAAAATATGCTAGTAATAACTTCTATGAAAAAGAAAAGTTTCATCATCTAAAAGCTACTAGATGAACTAGCACACTGCTTCGGCTGTAAAAGGCGAAGCAGTTTTAAAAAACTAAAATGAAAAAGAAACTAATCATTGCGCTAATTCCAATACTTATAGGTGTACTTATATACAACTACGTTTATAAGGATCACAGAGATATTGAAACTGAAAAAGCGGAATTCTCATTTACCTCAACAGAATTATCCAATGAATTTGCAGTTGCACCCTCAGATTCTGAAAAAAAATATTTAAATAAAACCATTGAAGTTAAGGGTGATGTTACAGAGGTAAATACCTCTAATATAGTTATTGATGGCAATATTTTTTGTCAGTTTTTAAATCCTATTAAAGATGAAATAAAAACAAATCAAAAATTAACCATCAAAGGCCGTTGCATAGGCTATGACGATTTGTTAGAAGAAATAAAACTAGATCAATGCAGTATAAAACCATGAAAATTAAAACTTTATTATCAACTATATTAATCAGTTTAAGTATGTTATTAGTAAATTCTCAAAATAACGTTTTCGATGTGTGCCGTAAGGGAACTTTAGACCAAATTGAAAAAATTTATAGCGAGGATCCAGATGCTATAAATAGACTAAATCCTGCCGGATATTCGCCACTAATTTTAGCTTGTTATCATGGAAATTTTAATGTAGTAAGGTTCCTAATAGATAAAGTAGATAATATTAATGGCACAAGTGAAGATGGCACTCCGCTCATGGCAGCAGTTGTAAAGCAAAATTTGAGCATTAGCAAAATACTAATAGAAAAAGGAGCTAATCCTAACATAGCAGATATAAATGGTACTACAGCTCTACATTACGCTGTACAGTTTAAAAACGTTAAAATATCCGAACTTTTAATTAACAATGGTGCTGATTACACCCTTAAAGACAACAATGGCAAAACCCCTTATGACCATGCACTACTTAGTAATAATCAAGAACTATTAAATCTTTTTAAAAACTGATCCTATGAAAAAAATTACACTAACATTATTTTTATGTCTGATAAGTTTGTGGTCTTTTGCTCAAACATTCTCAACAGGCACGGTCACGCTTTCAACAACTTCTGGATTAGAATATTCGGCACAAATTGATATTACATCAACCCAAGTTACATTAACACTTGTTGGACCAAGTGATAGATGGTTAGGATTAGGGTTTGGGGTAGATTCTATGACAAGTGGAGGGGATGTTGTTATTTTTGACGGTACAAATTTAACCGATAGAACTTTTCAAGGAATTGGTTCTTTACCTATTTTAGACTCTAATCAAGATTGGTCAATATCCTCTAATAACACAACTTCTGGAGTTAGAACTCTTGTTGCTACCAGAAGTTTAAATACCGGCGAAACCAACGATTACGTTTTTTCTACAAGTGATGCCTCTGTAGATTTAGTTTGGGCCAGAGGAGGTAGCTCTTCGTTTACCATTAGCAACCATGGAGGTGGTAACAGAGGAATACAAGGAAATAATGGCATAACACTTGGCGTAAATGATTTGGCTTCCAACAATTTTAAAATATTTCCAAACCCCACATCTACAAATCTCAATATAGAATCTTCAAACAGTTTTTTATCTGCCGAGGTAAAAATTTACAATGCTTTAGGTAAAGAAGTTCTTAATCAAAATATTTCGAAACTTGATGAATCTATAGATGTTTCCAGTTTAAGCAATGGGATTTATCTTATTAAATTAGTTGCTTTTGAAAAAGTAGAAACAAAACGATTTGTAAAACTTTAAACCTTTTAGTTATTATTAAAAAATGAAGAATTTATTCTACCTAATATATTTCGTCCCTTTAATCATCTTTTCTCAAGACGATTTGCTTTCTGAGATAGACACAAATACAACAGATAACTCCTATGAAACCGCAACATTTAAGGGTTTAAAAATTGTAAATTTTGAATCGACTAAATTAGTGGCAGATAAGGAGATGACTTTGGTAATTGCCCATAGGTTTGGAAGTTTAAAAAACGGTATAGATACGTTTTTTGGTCTGGATGATGCTGTTACCAGAATCAACTTTATTTACGGTATCAGTGATAACCTAAACATAAGTGTATCTAGAAGCTCTTTTCAAAAAATATACGAAGGTGCTATAAAATACAAATTGCTTAAGCAACAAAAAAACGGATTCCCTTTTACTATTGTTGGATTTAATTCAATTCTAATAAACACAGGGTTAGATGAAGCTAGTTATCCATTGCTAGAATTTAAACACCGTATTGGCTATACGACACAGGTATTAATTGCAAGAAAGTTTAACTCTAACCTGTCTTTAGAGTTGGCACCAACCGTATTTCATGACAATTTTGTTGTTGTAGACGAGCAGAATAACACACAATATGCTTTGGGACTTGGCGGGCGCTATAAACTTAGTAAACGTTGGTCTCTTAATGTAGATTATGGACTCCACTTTAACAGAGCCGACAATTCTCCTTTTAAAAACCCGTTATCCATTGGTGTAGATTTAGAAACTGGCGGGCATGTATTTCAAATGCATTTCACTAATGCAGAAGGCATGAATACCAACACCTTTCTTGGCCAGGGCTCTGGGGATTGGGCAGACGGAGACATATATTTTGGATTTAACTTAAGTAGAAGATTTTAATATAACCTAAAAACAATTATCTATGAAAATGAAACATTTAATTTATTGCCTAGGAATTTTAGTTCTAGTACTAACCTATGCATGTTCTAGCAGTAGTACTGATGATGTAAGCGATCCTGATCCTGACCCAGACCCAACTGGAAAACTAACATATGATGACGATGTTAAAAGCATAATAAGTAACAACTGTATTGGTTGCCACGGAGCTACACCTACAAACGGTGCGCCATTTTCTTTAACAACTTATGATAGTGTTAAAGATCGTATTAATGGTATCATTGGACGTATTAACAACGCTTCTAGCCCAATGCCTCCAAGCGGATTAATGGCACAAGGTTTGAGAGATGATATACAGCAGTGGAAGGACGACGGGCTATTAGAAAATTAAAATGAAGTATCTTATCTATATTATTGGCTTTATTAGTTTAGGCACTTTTGCCCAAACTAAATACTTAACAAAAACAGGAACAGTGTCGTTTGAAGCATCTGTACCTTCTTTTGAAGAGGTTAAGGCTACAAATAATTCGGTAACCGCTATTTTAAATTCGGAAAATGGTGAATTTGCTGCTTTAGTTTTAGTTAAGGGCTTTAGATTTAAAAATGCCTTAATGGAAGAGCATTTTAACGAAAACTATGCCGAATCTGACACCTACCCCAAAGCTACTTTTAAAGGAAAAATAAAGGACTTTGAAGTTTCTAAGCTAAGTTCAAAGGGTATCGTTTTTAATATAGATGGCAATTTAGTCTTTCATGGAAAAACACATAAGCTGGAGAACATTGAGACTCTTATTTCTATGGAAAATGGCTTGATTAAAATAACTGGAAATTTTAAAACTAAAGCCTCCTATTTTGATATTAAAATACCCAAAATAGTCAGAAACAAAGTAGCCGAAGATATTGAAGTTCAGCTAAATTTTGATTTAAAAAAGAAATAAAAAAAATGCCGCTTAAAGCGGCATTTTTTATAATATAATTACTTACTTAAGTACATTTTTCGTCTAGAATAAAGGTCGTAGAATTCATCATCCTTTAAGCTATCTATGAATAAGATACTTTCTCCTGTACTCTTCATTTCTGGCCCTAGGTTTTTATTTACGTTAGGGAATTTATTAAATGAGAATACTGGTTGCTTAATAGCATACCCTTCTAATTGCGGATTAAAGTTAAAGTCTTTTACTTTCTTCTCTCCTAACATTAGCTTAGTCGCATAATTTACATAAGGCTCTCCATAAGCTTTTGCAATAAATGGTACCGTTCTAGATGCTCTTGGGTTTGCTTCGATAATGTAAACTACATCATCTTTAACAGCAAACTGAATGTTTATTAAACCAACCGTATTAAGTGCTAAAGCAATCTTTTTAGTATGATCTTTAATTTGCTGCATAACAAACTCACCTAGGTTGAACGGAGGTAAGGTAGAGTTACTATCACCAGAGTGAATACCACAAGGCTCAATATGTTCCATTATTCCAATAATATAAACATCTTCACCGTCACAAATAGCATCTGCTTCAGCCTCTATAGCACCTTCTAAATAGTGGTCTAACAACAACTTATTATTAGGAATACTATGTAATAGGCTAACTACATGCTTTTCAAGTTCTTTTTCATTAATAACAATCTTCATTCCTTGTCCTCCTAATACGTAAGATGGTCTTACAAGAATAGGGAAATCTAATTCTTTAGCAACTTCTAGAGCTTCATCAGCAGTCTCCGCAGTATCAAATTTTGGATAAGGAATGTTATTCTCTTTTAACAGTGTAGAGAAACTTCCTCTATCTTCAGCTAAATCTAAAGATTCAAAGCTTGTTCCAATTATTTTAATACCATATCTATCTAATTTCTCAGCAAGCTTTAAAGCTGTTTGTCCACCTAACTGTACAATAACACCCTCTGGTTTCTCATGCTTTATAATATCATAGATATGTTCCCAGAACACTGGTTCAAAATATAACTTATCTGCTGTATCAAAATCTGTAGAAACTGTTTCTGGGTTACAGTTAATCATAATAGTTTCATAACCACATTCTGCAGCTGCTAATACACCGTGAACACAACAGTAATCAAACTCAATTCCTTGTCCAATTCTATTTGGTCCAGAACCTAAAACAATGATTTTCTTTTTATCAGACACCACACTTTCGTTATGAGAATAACGCTCACCACCTGCAAGCTCCATTTCACTTTCAAATGTAGAATAGTAGTACGGTGTTTTAGCCTCAAACTCAGCGGCACATGTATCAACTAATTTATAAACCCTGTTTATGTTTAGCTCTTCACGTTTATTATAAACTTCACTTTCTAAACAGCCTAACATATGGGCTATCTGTCTGTCTCCATACCCTTTTTGCTTAGCTTCTAATAAAAGAGGCTTTTCAATAGAGTCTATTTTAAATGTAGAAATTTCCTTTTCTAAGAAATATAGTTCTTCATATTGTCTTAAGAACCACATATCAATCTTAGTTATTTCGTGAATTCTACTTAACGGAATTCCCATTTTAATTGCATCATAAATGATAAATACACGATCCCAAGATGCAAATCTTAATTTCTCTATGATTTCGTCATAGTTTGTATTTTCTTTACCATCAGCTCCAAGTCCATTTCTCTTAATCTCAAGAGATTGTGTAGCCTTATGTAATGCTTCTTGGAAAGAACGTCCAATACCCATTACCTCACCTACAGCTTTCATTTGAAGTCCTAAAGTTCTATCGGAACCTTCAAACTTATCAAAATTCCAACGTGGTATTTTTACAATTACATAATCTAATGTAGGCTCAAATAAAGCTGATGTAGACTTAGTAATCTGATTGCTTAATTCGTCCAAATGATAACCCATAGCCAATTTAGCAGCAATTTTTGCAATAGGATAACCTGTTGCTTTACTTGCTAATGCCGATGAACGTGATACACGAGGATTAATTTCTATAGCAATAATCTCTTCTTGGTCATCTGGACTAACAGCAAACTGCACATTACATCCTCCAGCAAAATCACCAATACTGCGCATCATATGAATAGCCATATCACGCATTTTTTGATACGTAGTATCGCTTAATGTCATAGCCGGTGCCACGGTAATTGAATCTCCTGTATGGATTCCCATTGGATCCATGTTTTCAATAGAACATATAATTACAACGTTACCATTAGAATCTCTTAATAACTCAAGCTCATATTCTTTCCAACCTAGTAATGCTTTATCTATCATTACCTCATGAATTGGAGAAATCTCTAATCCTCTTCTTAAAAGTTCATCAAAATCTTTTTCATCATATACAATAGAAGCTCCAGCACCACCTAAAGTAAATGAAGAACGTATACATAATGGAAAACCAAACTCTTGTGCAATTTCTTTTCCTTTTAAGAAAGATGTTGCTGTAGCCTGAGGAGCCATACCAACACCAATTTTTCCCATTAATTCTCTAAACTGCTCTCTATCTTCTGTAATGTTAATAGCATCAATATTAACACCGATAAGCTCTACATTAAAATCTTTCCATATACCTTTTTCATCTGCTTCAATAGCTAAATTTAATGCAGTTTGTCCTCCCATTGTAGGTAAAACAGCATCAATTTGAGGGTGTTCTTTAAGAATCTTAATGATAGACTTTGTATTCAATGGCAACAAATACACGTGATCTGCCATTGAAGGATCAGTCATAATTGTTGCTGGATTGGAATTAATTAGAATAGTTTCTATCCCGTCTTCTCTTAGTGATCTTAATGCCTGTGAACCAGAATAATCAAACTCACACGCTTGCCCAATAATGATTGGACCCGAACCAATAATCAGTATAGATTTTAACTTAGGATTTTTTGGCATTTTTAAATAGTTTCTTGTTTAATTAATTATTTGCAAAAGTAGTGATTACGAAACATAAAAAAAGGCGTTACACTTAAGCAACACCTTTAATTTATAAACAATTGTTAATCATTATTTTTTATGTCTTGTTTCAGATGATACAGACAATTTTTTTCTTCCTTTAGCTCTTCTTCTAGCAAGAACTTTTCTTCCATTAGCAGAAGCCATTCTTTCTCTGAAACCATGTTTGTTTCTTCTCTTTCTTTTTGATGGTTGAAACGTTCTTTTACTCATGTCTTATATCTTTAAATATCTGAAATGTAATTTTTTAAACTCTTAGCCCTTGAACCTTGCTCAAAAACTGAGCGCAAATATACAACAGTTTTTCATATCACAAACTTATTTTATTAATATTTTTTATAGAAATTTTTAGTTTCTTTGCATTTCAAAACAAAAATGCTGTAAATACAGGCTTTTTACCTGTAAAAACTTTCAAAGTAAACTATGTACAACAAAATTATAAAACTTATTATAGCCGCAGGAATTATTGCTTATGCCATTTATCAAATAATTGAAGGCTACGTTGGCAATGGTATTGCATTAATTTTACTAGCTGGTGTATTTATCTTCCTGTACTTTAAAAACGAATTTATATTACTTGCGTTTTTAAGATTGCGTAAACAGGATTTTCCTGGGGCAAAAAAATGGTTAGATAAAATTAAAAATCCAGAAGGCGCATTAGTTAAAAAGCAACAAGGGTATTACAACTACCTACATGGACTAATGACTATGCAAGATAACATGAATGATTCTGAGAAATACTTTAGAAAAGCTATTAACTTAGGACTATCTATGAAACACGACTTGGCAATGGCTAAATTAAATCTTGCTGGTATTGCGTTTTCTAAGCGTAGAAAACAAGAGGCTCAAAAGCTTTTAAGTGAAGCTCAGAAATTAGATAAACATGGTATGCTAACAGATCAGATAAAAATGATGAAGCAGAACATGAAAAAAGCGGTTGGACCTAATCAGCATTTCGGTGCTGGTGGTTCTTTAAGATCTCAAAAAAGACGAAGTAGGTAATCAAACCATACATACACAAAATAAAAACCCCGAATTAAATTCGGGGTTTTTATTTTTATATTAAGATGCTGAAACAACAATTTCGTAATGCTTGCTATAAATCGTAATACCCTTCTTTAGGTATTTCAATTTCATACAGCTTTCTTGATTTATTATTAAGGTGCTTTTCTCTTAACCAAGGGTTATGAAGTTTCAATATTTTATAGTTTATTCCAAATTTCTGTGCAAATTTTGAGAAGTCTGTTACCGCAGTATCCACTTCAATCGTATAAGTCGGGATATAGGTGTATAAATCTTTTTCTCTAAAGTTGAAACCGTACTTATCGGGATTTGATAAAATTTCCTTTAAGGCTACTATTCTAAACAAATATCGTCCGGTTTCTTCTCCTAAAAGCAAGTCGTAATAATCAGTAACATTTTGCTCCTTTAGTCTTCTTGAAACACCAGCTTTTCCTGCATTGTAAGCGGCAGCTGCTAAGGTCCAAGACCCAAGACTTTCCTTAGCTTCTTTTAAATACTTACAAGCAACCTCGGTAGCTTTTTCTAAATGATAGCGCTCGTCTACATTAGTATTTACCTCTAAGCCATTCTCCTTACCTGTAGCCTTCATTATTTGCCAAACACCTCTTGCCCCTGCTGGTGAAACCGCATTGGTTAATCCGCTTTCAATAACTGCTAAATATTTAAAGTCATCTGGCACACCATGTTTCTCTAAAATTGGTTCAATAATAGGAAAGTACTTTCTAGAACGTTTAAACATTAAAAGGCCATTAGATTGCCAGTATGTATTTACCAACAACTCTCTATCCATACGTTCTAAAATATCTGGATTACTTAAAGGAACCGGTTCTCCTGCAAAATCTAAATCTTCAGGAACCTGAAGTGCATAAACGTTATAATCGTTTATTAATTTCTTTTCAAAATTTTCATCTGTAGGTGCATCTTGTAGGGCGTAAATAAATATAAAACACAAACTTAACAATCCTACGCACGCTAAAAGGCGTTCAACTATCTTCATTGTTATTAGGTTTTGGAATAAAAGTAACAAAAAACACCAATTATTCTAAAATAATTTCGGCTAAATGTTCATTAAACCACTTGTATTTATTGATAATCATAATATGCGTACCCTTTTCTATTATTTTACAAGAGCTTATGTTTTTTATTGGAAACACACTATCATTATCACCATGAATATGAATTACCCCCTCCGGAGGCTCTTTTTGACTCCAACCTATCATATTTTTTACAGCCCAATTTAAATACTTTTCATTATTAACCGATAAGTACTTCTTATACAGCTCTAAACGTTTTGTAAAATGCTTTCCAAAGGCATATTTTTCTAATAAATCTATTTTACTGGCCAAATGTGTTGGCAACAATTTATATACCCCTGTAGACTTTGCCAACTGCATATGTTTGGGTATCTCATCTTTAGATTTCACACTTGAAACCACAATTAACTTCCTGACAGTTATATGTTTACTCATTTCTTGAACAAGAACTCCTCCAAAAGAGACTCCCAATAAAACAACATTTTCGTGTTTAATATTTTGTGTCATTCTTAGGGCATAATTTGGCAAAGATTCATCTGCTAAAGGTTGTATCCATTCTAAATAATGAAGCTTAAATTTTTCTTCAGATAGTTTTATATGTTCAAAAATTAATGGACTAGCTGCCATACCTGGCATTAGATAAATATGTATTAAGTCTTGAGTCATAAGGCATTAACTTGCTTTTTTCTTTATAATAAGGTTTTTTTTTAGTACTTTTGCACCGCAATATAAACTAAGAATACTCGTAAGTATTTTATTTCTCCGCTAAAATTAAAAATTTATACATATGGCTGATGCTGCTGAATTAATAGATAATGATTTTTTACGCCAATTTGAATTTAAAGTTGATAATCATTTAGCTAAAATTGAATATTCTTTACAAGAGCGTAAAATATTTTTAACAAAACTTATAATTCCTGAAGAAATAAAGAGCGAAGACTTTAATAAAGAATTTATGGCTGCTGTTTTTGAACAGATTCAGGATAGAAACTTAAGCGTAGTTCCAACAAGTCCAGAAATTGCAAAATTTGTACGAAGCAACAGAAAATACAAACGTATGTTACCTGTTGGGGTTAGAATTTAAGTTTTAAAACATAGAACATAAGAAAAGCTGAAGTTTAGACTTCGGCTTTTTTTATATACCGTCGTACCAATCTGGGTAATCTTCAGATACTTTATCTAAAACAATCCCTGTTTGTTGTGACACCAATTGATCAGATGAATTCAAATAAAATGAACTTACTTTACTCCCTGTATTAACCTCAACAATTTCATTGGCTACCTTCCAAGAAATGTCTGTGTGGCCAGAAACCAATCGCCCTTCAGAATCTTCAACACTACTAACTTCTCCTCCGCCACCTTTTTTGGCAAAAATTAATTTGTAGTAATGCGTATCTCCTCCATCTATTGAGATATTTTCCCAAGTTCCGTAAATAGTTTGTGTAGTACTTACATCATCTTTAGAACAAGATGACATTACAACTAAAAGAATAAAAACGATAGTAGTTTTTAATAAATGTTTCATGATTTGGGGTCTTAACATTATGACGCCAAATGTAAGCTAGAGGGATAACACCTAAGAATTAAATCGACAAAGCGTTGGAAAATCGGCTTATTAGAATCTAAGCTAGAACTTTAGTAAAATTAAAACGTACCAAACCATCATCATCAATCTCTGTAAGCTCTACTTCGTGAAGTGTATTTATTAAAACCGGATTCCATGGTGTTTTTACCTTAACGTAGTTTTCAGTAAACCCATGAACATACCCTTCTTTGTTTTCACTTTCAAATAAAACAGTTCTGGTTGTTCCCAACTGACTTTCATAAAATGCCCTACGTTTCTTAACCGATAGTCCACGTAACATCTTACTTCGCTTACTTCTAACATTATTAGGTACAACGCCTTCCATTTCGGCAGCCTCCGTATTATCACGTTCAGAATAGGTAAATACATGTAGATACGAAATATCTAATTCATTTAAAAAGTTATAGGTCTCTAAAAAATGGTCATCGGTCTCTCCCGGAAACCCAACAATTACGTCTACCCCAATACAAGCATGAGGCATCACTTCTTTTATTTTTGCAACTCTATCAACATACAATTCACGCATATACCTGCGCTTCATCTTTTTTAGAATCTCGTTATGCCCACTTTGTAGTGGTACATGAAAATGAGGCACAAAAGCTCTAGATTTAGAAACTAAATCTATGGTTTCGTTCTTTAAAAGATTGGGCTCAATTGAAGAAATACGTAAACGTTCTATACCTTCAACTTTATCCAATTCGGTTACCAAATCTAAAAATGTATGCTCGTGTTTTTTATTACCAAACTCTCCCTTACCATAATCACCAATATTAACACCAGTAAGTACAATCTCCTTTATGTTTTTTGAAGAAATTTCTCTGGCATTTTTAAGCACGTTAGCCATGGTATCACTACGAGATATTCCTCGCGCCAAAGGAATGGTACAATAAGTACACTTATAATCACAACCATCCTGAACTTTCAAGAATGCTCTAGTTCTATCGCCTATAGAATATGACCCTACATAAAAATCGGCTTCTTCAATCTCACAAGAATGCACCTCGCCAAAATCATTTTTACTTAAATCATTTAAATAATCTGTGATTTTGAATTTTTCAGTGGCACCAAGTACTAAATCAACACCATTTACATCGGCTAACTGTTGCGGTTTTAATTGCGCATAACAACCAACTGCTGCTATAAAAGCCTTGTCATTTGCTTTTTGTGCTTGTTTTACAATAGTTTTAAAACGTTTATCCGCATTTTCGGTAACAGAACATGTATTTATTACATAAATATCTGCCTTTTCCGAAAAGTCTACCCTATCAAAACCTTCATTAGAAAAACTTCGAGCAATGGTAGATGTTTCAGAAAAATTAAGCTTACAGCCTAAGGTATAAAATGCTACTTTTTTATTCATCAACTATCTTTAAGTTTTATGCCTAAGTAAGAAAAGTAGTTAAATTCCTTGTTTTCTAACTTAAAAGCTTGCAAATTTACGTAATACTTACAAGTATTCCAATGTATTAACCCTTTACCCTCCTTAAATGACTAAATCTGAGCAACGGATAAAAGACGTTCATAATTTTCTTGAAAATAATGATCTCGTACTAGGTTACAGAAAATTAATGGACTGCGCCATGGATACTCAAAACATGACTATTTACAAGGCCGTTATTGAACTTACCGATTGGAAAGAAAAACATCCAGATGACAACAAAGGGCTCATCTCTAGGAGTAAATCTATCTTAGAACAAATTTCTAAATTTCCAATTGATGAATACGCAAACGATTCTTCTGTTGTAGTAGGTAAAAACTTAATAAAAAGCTATGGAAAAAACAGGTTTGCGTTAGGTCCCGTTTCTATTGGAATAAAAAAGGGACAAGTCTATGGTTTAGTTGGAGAAAATGGTAATGGAAAAACAACACTGCTAAGGCTATTAGCCAAAGAACTTAGATTAAATCAAGGCACACTAGACTATAATTTGGATTCTGAAATTAATAATGAATACGATTTAAGAACCCGATTAGTTTATATACCGCAACGTACAAAAAAATGGTATGGTAGCTTAAAAGATAATTTAAAGTTTGTGCTTTCTAACTATGGTATTTCGCCTGAAGAAAATGAAACCAGAGTTCTTATGATGATTGCCAGATTAGGACTTTGGAACTATAAACATTTAAAGTGGCGCGAGTTATCGTCTGGTTATAAAATGCGATTTGAACTAGCCAGAACCCTGCTAAGACAACCAGAAATATTATTACTAGACGAACCTCTTGCTAATCTAGATGTACTTGCGCAACAAGTGATCTTAGAAGATCTTAAATCTATTTGTAATTCTTTAAATAATCCGATTGCGTTAATTTTAAGTTCGCAACAATTATATGAGGTAGAAAAGGTTTCAGATAAGGTAATTTTCTTAAAAAATGGTAAGTATACTGACAATAGTGAAAATACAGATGAAACCTCTAACAGCTTAATTATTGAAATTGAAACTAATTCAGAAAGAGATGCCCTTAAAACATCTCTTGCACATCTAAATCTAGAAAAACTAGTATTTAATGGCGGTATTTATATTGCTTACTTCAATTCTGAAACTACGTTTGCTTCTGTTCTAGAAGTCCTTGGCAAAAGCAACATTGAGGTTGTATATACCCGAAACATTTCAAAATCTACAAGACGTTTCTTTGTATCTTAATTCTACCTAAATGAAAAAATTCATCACAAAAACCAATGCATTCTTAATAGAAAAATTTCCAAATATCTGGAATACAAAAATTGTTTGGGTATTACTTGTAAGTATAATTCTTCATGGTATCTTCTTCATTTTTGGGTTACTAACTTTCACTAATCCAGAGTCCTTGCATGACATGCGTGCAAAAGATATTTATTTTGAAAACGGTACCATCTTTATGAATATCATCCTATTCATAATTATAATTGTTGTTTGGCTGTCCTACCTGTTTAAAAATAATGCATTTAAAAGCTTATATCCCTTAAAAAGAAAACACCTTTTTGGGCATTTGTTAATGTATATACTTATAGTGTTTTGCACCTCAAGTTTTTATATTTCATATAACTACGGACTTAAAACCTATATCAGCTTTACATATGAAGATGAAAAAGTTATAGATGAAGTCTTAAAGTCTAATAAAGCTGCCCTTTTCTTTTCTCATAAATTAGAAGATTATACGCTAGAAGAACGTAAATATCCTGCGCCGTTTGATACGCTTTATTGTTCTCATGTAGCACCCAAAAATTTGGATGAAATAGAATATATAGATGATAATTACGAAATTGTAGAAAAAAAGGTAGACTCTTCCCTTCCTCACCTTAGTTTTTTCGATGAGAAATATTACTACTATACACTTTATACTAAAACAGGATCAAGCAAACAAGAAGCCTTTAATTCTGAATTCAAAGGATACGTTTATTATAGAACCAAAGACACTATAAGAACTTACTACTATAAAGACAAAGTTTTTGACATTACCACTGTAGAAACTTCTGCACTACCAAGTTATTACAACTATTCATCAAGGTTCTATAGATTGAATGAAGATTCCAATGCAAGAAATTATTATCGTATTTCCTCCACCAATCCGTATACATATAATGAAGGACGAGAAATCTTAGATAAAAAAGTATTTTGGAATAAAGAAGCCTATGACTTATTGCAAAGAAATAACCCTAAAGAAATAAAGCAAACCTTAACAGACCTTTTAGCTATTTGTGATACTTACAAAGTAAAACACAACCTAACTCCGGATACATGGTTTAGTCTTGTTTATCATCCTGAAGACTTTAAACTAAAAGCTTTAATTAGAGAGGAACCAAAAGAGGAATTTGCATATTTTAATAATGCTAATAAAACAGAACTAGAAACCTTTAAAGAGAATCTTCTAACTGATTATTTTATTGAAACTGATAAATTATATAACCTCTTTGATAATGTTGAAGACATAAAAGAAAGCACCCCGTTTTCGGATAGCATCCATGTCTATTTATGGCTATCCTTTGTTATTTCGGCCATGATTTTAATGTTTAGAACAACAGGATTAAAGACCTTCATTCTTACCATAGTTACAGCCGGCGTAGTGTCCATATTTATTGGGCTGTCAGCTACTGTTTATGACCATATAATGAAATACCCAAATAGAAACACAGAATATTTTGTTACATATCTATCATTAATCATTACAATAGTTATACTTCTTGTACCCATTTTGTTCTCACAGAAGCTTAAAAAGATAATTGTTGGCATATGCGTAAATCTTTCTTTAGTAAGCTTTATGGCATTTATATTATTAGTAATGGGGTTAATCTCCATTTACCAAAATGATTACTGTCGTAGTACTGAAATTAGACCCTGTGATACCATTTGGGATGTCTTTGGTATTTACTGGAGTCCCATATTATTTATTATTAACTTAATAATTCTCTACTTTTACACCAAAGTAATTAAAAACTGGAAAGCGTTACCGGAAGCTTAAAAGAGATGAGTTAATAATGATTATAACCGTAGTATTGAGGCAAAGATTTCTTTATTATTTATGCATTTGTGTTTTGTTTTTTTCCTGCGGAAAAGACCTTAACTCTAATAAAGACCATTTGGTATTTAGGTATAATGAATACGCTAACATAAACACCTTAGACCCTGCATTTTCAAGGACGTTACAGGACAATTCTATAAATAACCAGCTGTTTAACGGATTGGTTCAGTTAGATGATAAACTAAATATTGAACCGTGTATTGCTAAAAGCTGGGTGATTTCCGAAGATGCACTTAGCTATACCTTCAATCTTAGAAATGATGTGCTTTTTCATAAGCATAGCTTATTCGGACAAGACTCAACAAGAACAGTTCTGGCTAAAGATTTTGAGTATAGCTTAAATCGCCTACGAGACAAAAAAGTTGCCGCCCCTGGAAGTTGGGTTCTAAATAAAGTTAATGATTTTAAAGCGCTAAATGACACCATTTTTGAGATTAGATTAAAACAGCCATTCCCTGCTTTTATTAGTTTATTAGCCATGAAATACTGTTCGGTTGTACCGCAAGAAATCGTAGAATATTATGGGAACGATTTTAGATCAAATCCAATTGGAACAGGGCCTTTTAAATTTAAACGCTGGGAGGAAAACATTAAATTAGTGCTTAGAAGAAATGAAAATTACTTTGAGAAAGATAAAAATGGAAATCAACTTCCATATTTAGAAGCGGTTGCTTTAACTTTTTTACCCGATAAGCAAAGTGAGTTTTTACAATTTGCACAAGGTAATATTGATTATTTACAGAGTTTAGATGCATCATACAAAGATGAATTACTTACGGCAGATGGTAGATTAAGAGAAAAATATAAGTCTACCACAAATATGACTACGGGCCCTTACTTAAATACAGAATACTTAGGGTTTTATTTAGATTCCGAAACACCAGAAATTCAATCTAAACTCATTAGAAAAGCTATTAACTATGGCTTTAATAGAAAAAAAATGATGATGTACCTTAGAAATGGTATTGGTAATCCCGCTAATGGAGGATTCATACCTATTGGACTAGAAGGTTACAAAAAAACAAATGGTTTTAACTATCAGCCAGAAAAAGCAAAGCAACTTATTGAACAATTCAAAAAAGAAAGCGGCATTAAGTCTCCTAAAATAGATCTTGTTACCACAAGTAATTATTTGGATTTATGTGAATTCATTCAACGAGAACTCGAAAAAGTAGGTCTAACTATTAATGTTGATGTTATGCCAGAAGCTGCTTTACGCAGTGCCAGATATAATGGCAAAGTAGATATGTTTAGAAGCTCTTGGGTAGCCGATTACTTAGATGCAGAAAATTACTTATCCATTTTTTACAGTAAAAACTTTGCACCCAATGGCTCTAACTATTTTCATTTTAAAAATAACACTGTTGATAGTTTATACAATAAAGCCTTTACAATAACAGATATTAACGAACGGAAGCATTTATACACTACTATAGATTCTTTAGCAATGGATAACGCCATTATGGTTCCCTTATATTATGATGAAGTAGTAAGGTTTACTAGAAAAAACGTTTCAGGATTAGGAATAAACCCAATTAACATGATAGATTTAAAACGTGTTAAAAAGCTAAAAGAATGAGTACACTCAACAAACTTATTCTAGAAAAAGAAGAAACAGAGCGCCTGATTTTCCGACCTGTAACCAAATCTGATTTTAGTATATGGTTGGAATTCTTCAAAACCCCAATAACCTCTTTATATTGGGAAGCTGAATCCGAATCCCCAGATATTGAATGCACCAAATGGTATGAAAAACAATTTTATAGATATGAAAACAATTTAGGCGGTATGAACGCCCTAATTGAAAAGTCCTCTGGAAGACTAATTGGACATTGCGGTTTGCTAATTCAAAATGTAGATGGCATTGCAGAAACGGAAATTGGCTATTCCTTACTTCCTGAGTTCTGGCATAAAGGGTATGCCACAGAAGCTGCTAAAAAATGTAAAGATTTTGCATTTAAAAATAATCTAACTACATCCTTAATATCGATTATCAGTCTTACCAATAAACCTTCGGAAAATGTGGCCTTAAAAAACGGCATGCATATAGATAAAACCACAGTTTATAATAAGAATAAGGTAAATATTTTTAGAATAAACAGAACGGAATGGTAAAACACCAGTAGCTAAATAATGTGAAATAAACATATTAAGAACTGATAATCCAAACTTTACACGTAACAATCAAATTGAAATTGTCATTCCGAACGAGGAACGAGGAGGAATCTCACTCGAATAAGATATCTCGTCGCTCATGCTTCGCTCTGTCGATATGACAAAGAACTATTTTAAGTATTATTGCCGCGATTTGTTAGTTGAAATTTAAATCGAACTCACGTTAAATATTTTCTTCTGGAGACCTACCGATATCATCAATTTCGGCTGTATTAACCATCACTTTCTTTTTCCATTTCTTTTCAAGAAGTATATAAAAGCCATAAACACTAATTAGTCCTGAAGGAAGTCCTATTAATAAATTAACCTTAAATGTATTATCCCAATCTATTCCCCAATAAAAAACGAATAAATCTAAAACTCCAATCAATATTCCAACCACAAAACCAGCTGCATAATAAATAACTACACCCAAAATTGCATAGAGCCATTTATTTTCATTATGCTCATCCGCTAAATCATAAAAGCGTTTACCTATAAAATAGATTAAAATTAACCCTAACATATATTTAATTTTTGTTTTATGGATTGAACAATACTAGAACCGCAGGAATATTAGAAAACATGAAAAAATCTCACCAAAGCAATATTCATCAAATCCTATTCTCTCCTATATTTTTTCGTTTCTTCAAATACGAATTCTAGTATTTTCTGATCTTCTTCGGTAAAGTCAACCTTCCTTCTAGCCATAACTACTTTAGCGACTTCAAAAGCCTTCTTCGTTAAATAGGTTGTAAAACCACTATTTCCGCCCCAACTAAAACTAGGCACAAAATTTCTAGGGAATCCACTACCAAAAATATTTGAACTTACACCTACAACAGTACCCGTGTTAAACATTGTATTAATACCTGCCTTACTATGATCTCCCATCATTAGGCCGCAAAACTGCAACCCTGTTTTGGCAAAACCTTCTGTTTGATAATCCCATAAACGTACTTGAGCATAGTTATTCTTTAAGTTGGAGGTATTTGTATCGGCACCTAAATTGCACCATTCCCCAAGCACAGAGTTACCTAAAAAGCCATCATGACCTTTGTTAGAATATCCAAAAATAACAGAGTTACTAATCTCTCCGCCAACCTTTGAGAAAGGCCCTATAGTTGTTGGACCATAAATTTTACCAGCCATTTTAACAACAGCATTATCGCATAGGGCAAAAGGGCCTCTTATCATACTACCTTCCATAATTTCGGCATCTTTACCAATGTAAATTGGCCCATTAGTAGCATTTAAAGAACACAATGGTAATACAGCACCTTCTTCGATGAAAATATTTTCAGAATGAAAAGCAACCGTTGTTTCTGGTATAGGTTGCGATGTTCTATCCTTAGTAATTAAATTAAAATCCTCTTGAATGGCTTCTCCATTCTTTGCAAAAATATCCCAAGTATTTTCAAGTTTTAAACAATCCTCATGGAATTCTAAAGCCTCATAAGTATCAAAATCTATATCTTCTTGAGTATCTTTAGTAAAGAAAGCAATAACATCTTCTCCTTTAAAAATTGCTTGATTTTCCTGTAAATTCTTTACCATCTCTACCAATTCAAAATTTGGAAGATACGAACCGTTAATCATAACATTAGAGTCCTTCTCTACCATAGGGTACTTCTCAGATAAATAATCTTCGGTAACCGTAGTTGTGGTGGTATTTAAATATTTCTCCCATTTTTCTCTAATGGTTAAAATACCAACTCTAATATCTGCTACAGGGCGTGTATATGTAAAGGGTAAAAGATTGTTTCTTGAAGGGCCGTCAAAAAGAATATAGTTCATTTTTAAAGTTAGAAGTTAGAGGTTACACCTTAGAAGTTTACCACTCCCAACGTGCAACTGTAGTTCAACATCAAATGTAGCTTAAAAGTATAAAACAAAAAAGCCTTTCTTATTCAGAAAGGCTTACAAATATTATTATATAGTTAAGTTTATTTTTTAAACTTAGCGTATTTAGTTTTGAATTTATCAATACGTCCTGCTGTATCTACTAATTTAGATTTACCAGTGTAGTATGGGTGCGATGTTCTTGAAATCTCCATTTTTACAAGCGGATACTCAACACCATCAACCTCAAGAGTTTCATTAGTTACTGCAGTAGACTTTGTTAAGAACACATCATCATTAGACATATCTTTAAATGCCACTAATCTATAATTTTCTGGGTGTATACCTTTTTTCATCGCTTTAATCTTTAAAGTCTTTAATTTTTCGAGGTGCAAATTTAAGCATTTTTTACAATTTCACAATTATTTTTTATAATTTTTATTTCAAATTTTGGTGTAACATTTTAATAATTTTGAATACTAACCTTTTCAACTAACATTTAACACAAATATTATGGAAAAATCTTTTAAATCTGTCGCAACAAATTATGGACTCTATGCAGCTCTGGCTTTAACTCTATTAACCGTTATTGCTTATGCTTTTAATGTTGAACTTTTCCTTAACACTATGTTTGGAATTTCATATTACATTATAGCCATTGTATTCGCTATAATTTCAATTGTTAAAGCAAAAAAGCTTCTTGGCGGTTTTATTAGTTTCAAACAAGCATTTACAAGCTACTTTATAACCATTTTAATAGCATTTGCTGTAGTGACATTAGTTTCTTTTATAATTTTCAACTTTGTTGATGCAGAAGCAGCAGCGGTTTTACAAGAAAAGTCTATTGAAAAAATGGTTAAGGTTTATGAAAGAATGAATTTGGCTCCCGATAAAATTGCCGAAATAGTAGAAGGCATGGAATCTCAAAATCTATTTTCCTTAAAAAACTCCTTAATTTCCTTAGTTGTTAACTATATTCTACCAACTACAATTGTTGGACTTATAGTGGCAGCAGTAATGAAAAAAAATAATCCAGACGCAGAATAAATTCATTATTTTTGAACTTTCCTAAAGTTTAAAACTATTAAATGAATATATCTGTAGTTATACCACTACTAAACGAGCAAGACTCTTTAAAAGAATTACATGATTGGATTGCAAAAGTTATGCAATCCAATCATTTTTCTTATGAAATCATTTTTATTGATGATGGCAGTACAGATAATTCATGGCAAGTAATCTCTGATTTAAATACCCAAAACGATACCGTAAAAGGCATTCGATTTTTAAAGAACTTTGGCAAATCTCAAGCACTTCATGCCGGATTTAAAAAAGCGCAAGGCGATGTTGTTATTACAATGGATGCCGATTTACAAGATAGTCCAGATGAAATTCCTGAATTATACAATATGATTGTTAATGACGGTTATGATCTAGTTTCTGGTTGGAAAAAAAAGCGCTATGATTCTATAATCGCCAAAAACCTACCTTCAAAGCTATTTAATTGGGCTGCCAGAAGAACTTCTGGAGTTAAGCTTCATGATTTTAATTGCGGCTTAAAAGCCTATAAAAACTTAGTGGTTAAGAATGTTGACGTTCATGGTGAAATGCATCGTTATATTCCAGTATTGTCAAAGAATGCTGGTTTCACCAAAATAGGAGAAAAAGTTGTGCAACATCAAGCCAGAAAATATGGTGAAACCAAATTTGGTATGAATCGCTTTATACATGGTTTTCTAGATTTAATTACTATTTGGTTTATTTCAAGGTTTGGAAGACAACCCATGCATTTATTTGGAGCACTAGGAGTTATTATGTTTATGATTGGTTTTGGGTTTTCCATCTATCTAGGTATAGATAAACTTTACCTGAACACAACGGGAAGGCTGATAACCGAACGTCCTCAATTTTATATTGCACTTTCTACAATGATTATTGGTACGCAATTCTTTGTAGCTGGTTTTTTAGGAGAAATCATTTTACGTACAAAACGCAATAAAGAACGTTACTTAATTAAAGACGAATTAAATTTTTAATACTATTTCGTTTTCGTTGCCAATACATGAAAAGCGTATTTTTTTAATTACATTTTTTAATCATTTAACTATTTTTGCATAGTAACATTTTTATCTACACTATGATTCATATTGAACCACAAATTTTAGACAGAATAAATACTTGGTTAACTCCAACTTTTGATGAAGAAACACAGCAATTTATTAAGGATAGTATTGCTAATAATCCAAAAGACATTCAAGAGAGTTTTTATAAAGATTTAGAGTTTGGTACTGGTGGTATGCGTGGTGTAATGGGCGTTGGAACCAATAGAATAAATAAATATACTTTAGGAAAAAGCACGCAAGGTTTAAGCAATTACCTAAAAGAAGCCTTTCCTGGAGAAAACATAAAAACAGTTATAGCTTATGACTGTAGACATAACAGTAAAACATTAGCCAAAGTAGTTGCAGACGTATTTTCAGCCAACGGTATCGAAGTGTACTTGTTTGAAGACTTAAGACCAACTCCAGAACTATCCTTTGCTGTTAGACATCTTAATTGTCATTGCGGAATTGTACTTACGGCTTCTCATAATCCACCAGAATACAACGGATACAAAGTGTACTGGCAAGATGGCGGACAATTAGTTCCTCCACAAGATGGAGCTGTAATCAGTGAAATAAATGCATTGAACTATGCCGATATTAAGTTTGAAGCCAATGATAACTTAATCAATTATATAAGTACTGATATTGACAATGTTTTTGTTGATGCTTCTGTTAAAAATGGTAGTTTAGGCTTAACACAGGAAGCAAAAGATGACTTAACCATAGTGTTTACATCTTTACATGGTACTTCTATTACAGCAGTACCCGAAACACTAAAACGAGCGGGGTATAAAAATGTTCATATCGTTAAAGAACAAGAAGTTCCTAATGGTGATTTCCCAACAGTAGCTTCGCCTAATCCAGAAGAACCTGCTGCCTTAAAAATGGCTTTAGAACTAGCTGATGAAGTTAATGCGGATATCGTAATTGGTACAGATCCAGATTGTGACAGACTTGGTGTAGCTGTAAGGAACTTAGATGGTGAATTGGTACTTTTAAATGGAAATCAAACTATGGTTATGATGACCGATTTTCTTTTAAAACTATGGAAACAAGAAGATAAAATTAAAGGTAAAGAGTTTATAGCAACGACTATTGTTTCTACTCCTATGCTTACTACAATTGCAAATTCTTATAATGTTGAAAACAAAATTGTTTTAACAGGATTTAAATGGATTGCAAAGTTAATTAAAGATTTCCCAGAATTAGATTTTATTGGTGGCGGCGAAGAAAGTTTTGGCTTTATGGTTGGTGATTTTGTTAGAGATAAAGACGCTGTTACCTCTACCCTTTTAGCTATTGAAATTGCTGCACATGCAAAAGCAAATGGCAGTTCTTTATTCGAAGACCTAATAAAACTTTATGTTGAACATGGTTTCTATAAAGAAAAGTTAGTGTCTTTAACCAAAAAAGGAATTGAAGGTGCTGAAGAAATTAAACAAATGATGGTAGACGCTAGAGAAAATCCTCTAACTGAAGTTTGTGGCTCTAAAGTGGTAAAAGTTGAAGATTACCAATCTTCTATTTCTAAAGATATGGCTACTGGAGAAGAAAGCCCTATAGATATACCAAAATCTAACGTTTTAATATACTACACTGAAGATGGTACGCAAGTAGCATTAAGACCAAGTGGTACAGAACCAAAGATAAAATTCTATGTAAGTGCTAACACTAAATTAGACAATTTGGCAGCATTTAAAACTACGGAACAAGAATTGGATACTAAGCTTGATACGATATTGCAAGACATGAATCTTATTTAATGAATGAATTTCTAAAAATATTAAGGTATGCGGTACCTTATAAACGATATGCAATAGGACACATTATTTCTAATGTGTTTTTTGCATTATTTAGCACCCTTTCTTTTGTGGTGCTAATACCAATGCTAAACGTTATTTTCGAAAAAAACGTAGACCCTTGTACAAAAGAAGTTATAACAACCATACCGGCAAAACCCGTTTATAACGGGATTTTTGAAATTGAACAATATGGCAAAGAATTCTTTACCTACCAGATGTATAGTTTTAGTGGTGGTGATAAATCTAAAACCCTATTATTTGTTATAATTCTTTTAGTACTTACATTTTTCCTTAAAAATGTATCTAGCTATTTGGCAAAATACTTTATGGTCTTTGTTAGAAATGGGGTTATTAGAGATTTGCGCAACACAGTTTATAAAAAAATACTTGAACTACCTTTGTCTTATTTTTCAGAAAAAAGAAAAGGAGACATTATAGCTAGAGCAACAGGAGATATTAATGATTTACAAAACTCCATGCTCCCCATTTTAGAATTAGCTATTAGAGAGCCACTAACTATTATTTTTACTTTAGTGGCTATGCTATACATTAGTACTAAACTAACATTATTCATCTTTATTTTTATTCCGCTGTTTGCCTTTTTAATTTCTAAAATTGGAAAAAGTCTTAAACGAAAATCAGATAGAGTTCAGAAAGAACAAGGTCTATTTTTATCAACCCTAGAGGAAACATTAAGTGGTCTTAGAATTATTAAAGGCTTCAATGCAGAAGATCAATTTGATGAAAAATTCAAAGACTCTACACAACGCTACTATAACTTTTACAACAAACTGCTAATTCGTCAAAATTTAGCTTCACCAACCAGTGAATTTCTGGGAATATGTATGGTCTCTGTTATTTTATGGTATGGTGGTAATCTGATATTTAATGGCACAGATAGTTCCTTTCTTGACGGTAGTCAATTTATGGCCTACATTGGTTTAGCCTATAACATACTAACACCTGCCAAAGCCTTCTCAAGAGGTCTAGTTAATGTTAAAAAAGGCGGAGCTGCAGCCGAAAGAATTCAGGAAGTATTGGAAACGGAAAATCCGTTAAAAGACAAAGAAAACGCAATAGAGAATCTGGATTTCGCAACGAATATTGAATTCAAAAATATCTCCTTTAAATACGAAGATGAATATGTTCTTAAAGACTTCACGTTAAACATTCCTAAAGGAAAAACGGTAGCCTTAGTTGGACAATCTGGTAGCGGAAAATCTACTATTGCAAACCTAATAACACGTTTTTACGATGTAAATAAAGGGGAAATTTTAATTGATGGCATAAACGTTAAAAATTTAAAAAAGAGCGCCCTCAGAAAACAATTAGGCATTGTTACTCAAGATGCCATACTGTTTAATGCCAGTATAAAAGAAAACTTATTACTTGGTAACGAAACCGCCACAGACCAAGATGTTATTGAAGCCCTGAAGATAGCCAATGCTTGGGAATTTGTAGAAGAACTACCAGAAGGTATAAACACAAACATTGGCGACTCTGGGAATAAACTTTCTGGTGGACAAAAACAACGCCTAAGCATTGCTAGAGCAGTTTTAAAAAGTCCACCAATCATGATTTTAGATGAGGCCACCTCAGCGTTAGATACAGAAAGTGAGCGCGTTGTTCAAATAGCATTAGAAAACCTAATGAAAAATAGAACATCTATAGTTATTGCACATAGACTATCTACAATTCAAAACGCGGACGAAATTGTTGTACTGAAAAAGGGTGAAATTGTAGAACAAGGTAAACACAACGAGCTAATTGCTAAAGATGGAGCCTATAAAAAGCTCGTGAAAATGCAAAGTTTAGAATAAAACTAAACCTTTTAAAAAACAAAAAGGATAGATCTTTGGGGGAATCTATCCTTTTTTTGTTCATTGATAGAATTGGGGCTTCTAACAACATAAGTAAGTTTCTGTAACAAACTTAAAACAAAAGAACGTATACCACAAGAAAAAAATGTTTTTTATCGAATTTAATTGCATTTCATCGATGATTATTTCACAAACATCAGATAATCAACATTTTAATTTTTAACCTCAAAATTAAATTTATTTAGGATTAAACTTTAGTATATTTATTTAGTCAAAAGACCAAATATTGTTTGTGACAAACGACGACGAACTATTAAGAAAACTAAAGTCTAAAACCCTAAAAGAAGAAGGGTTTAGAGAGCTTATAACGCTTTATAAGGAGCGTTTATATTGGCATATTCGTAATATAGTGAAGTCTCATGATGACGCCGATGATGCCCTGCAAAATACCTTTATTAAGATATTTAAAGGCATTGATAATTTTAAAGGCGATAGTAAATTGTATTCATGGATGTATCGAATTGCAACAAATGAGTCTATTACATTAATTAATAAGAATGCCAAACGTTTACAAATAACTAGTGAAGAAGCGCAGCAGTTAGCTATAAATAATTTGACATCGGACACCTATTTTGAAGGCGATGCCATTCAATTACAATTACAGAAAGCTATTGCTACATTACCAGAGAAACAACAATTGGTTTTTAATATGAAGTATTTTCAAGATTTAAAATACAAGGAAATTGCGGAAATCTTAGAAACCAGTGAGGGTGCCTTAAAAGCCTCCTACCACATTGCTGTTAAAAAAATTGAAAGCTATTTAACTAAAGATTAAACCTTTAAACAAAACATTAGTCTTAGTAGTAAGATGAAAAAAGATAAATTACATACTATAAAAGAAAGTGGCTTTAAAGCTCCTAAGGATTATTTTGATTCCCTTGAAGACAGTGTAATGAATCAGATAAAATTAAAGAGCACTGCATCAAACTCTGGCTTTGAAGTACCTGATAATTATTTTGAAAACCTAGAACAAGAAATTATTTCGAAAACTAGGAAGACCGAACCTAAGGTTATTAAACTTTTTAGTAAAAAGAATCTTGTTTACGTATCCAGTATAGCAGCCGCTATTGTATTGTTGTTTACCTTAAATATTTCAAATACTAAAGAAGAACTAGATTATAAAACTGTTGAAAATTATATTTTAGACGAAGAGATTAGCTCTTATGATATAGCCTCTTTATTAGAAGAAGAAGATTTAACTGAGGATAACTTTATTGAATACACTATTGAAGAAGAAACTGTTGAAGATTACATAATCGACAACTTAAGTGTTGAAGATTTGTACTAAACCTAAAGTAAAAAAAATGAAAAAACATATACTTACACCAATACTATTCTTGATGTCTTTGGGTGTTTATGCACAACCACATCATCACGAAAAAATTCAAACATTAAAAATTTCATTTTTAACAGAGCAGCTTGATTTAACAGAAAAAGAAGCCCAAGAATTCTGGCCTGTTTATAATGAATTTGATAAAAAAAGCAACCAGTTAAAGTTTCAAGAATTTAGAAATCTTAGAAGAGAGATTAAAAGCAATATGGAAACTTTAACAGAAGAAAAGGCTAATGAGTTACTACAAAAAATGAATGTGCTCGAAACGAAAATTCATAAGCAAAGATTAGAGTTTGCTCAAAAGATACAGACCATACTCCCAGCAAAAAAAATCATTAAACTCAAAGTCGCAGAAGAAGACTTTAAGAGAAAAATGTTGGAGCGTTATAAAAGATTTAGAGGAGAACGCCATGGCGGCCCAGGCTCCGGAAATTAAAAAAAGAGAAGCTAAAGCTTCTCTTTTTTTATTCGTTATTTCTTAAAGGTTAGTTTAGACACTCTACCCGCACCCGCAGCATAAGCAATAGAATCATTTAAAAATCTAATGGTATAAAACCCTTCATCACTTAAATGTTTCCAAGTTTCACCTGAATCATTACTATAATCTATTCCTTTAAAACCAACCGCAACCAATTCTTTTCCACTACTATTAGGCATATATTTTACGCAACTCCTATATCCCGGACTTTGATTTTCACCCACTAAATGCCAAGTTTTCCCTCCATCATTAGTTCTTATTTTATTGGCGGCGTTATCATCCGGTTGTGTATAATCACCTCCTATAGCAAATCCATTTAGTTCATCATAAAAATCAAGGGAATACATTCCTGTTGTTTCTTTCCCTTGTATTATTGGAGTTTCAAACACCTCCCAAGTTTTGCCTTTATTAGGAGAATACAATATTCGACTAGTTTTTCCTCCCGTAGCTACCCAAGTATGATTGCCAACAATAGCAATATTAGTGTCACTCGCAGCAAAAGCAGCTTCACCTTCTTTAGCTTTTGGCAAATCATCACAAGATAATTTTGTCCATGTTTTACCTCCATCTCTAGTAATTATTATGCTCATACAATCTTCTGTAGGATCTCCAATGGCGATCCCCTCATCATCATTCCAGAATTCCATAGAATCATAAAACACCTTTTCATGTACTTCTTTGTAAGCTATGGAACTATCTTTAACATCTTTATCCAGTTTTATTACATACGCAGGGTTGCCTATGGTTATACCAAAACCATGTTTTTTTCTTGCAGCTAAAGCTCTAAAATTTAGTTTCAAAGTATCAGAACTTAGTTTCGCTGGATAATACACTTTATAATCTTCTTGTTCTTCAATTTTTATAGGGCCAACACCCATATTCCCTGAAGAAGTTAAAAAAGCAAAAAAACCTGCTTCTTTAATAAGCTCTAGTGCTCTAACATTTAACAAAGAGTCTTCTAAAAGATGTTTTATTTCAACTTTAGAAACATCTCCATTATAGGTGTTTTTGGAGCCTTTAAAGGCAAATAGCAACATAACCATTACGAATACTAATGCGAGTTTTTTCATGAAACTAAGTTTTTTATAAAAATAAAAAAGCCCCATAAATAATTATGGAGCTTTCAAAAAAAAATAGATCTAGTTTAACTATTAATCTAACCTTCTTTCTTTAGTATATTTATGTGGCGTTTTAAGCGTTCTACATCAATGGGTAAAGTACCATTATAAACACCTCTAATGAAACCTTTTTTATCAACCAGAATAAAATTTTCTGTATGAATAAAATTGCTCTCATCTTGAGTTTTCACAAAATCTTCATCGGCAAAATAGCCGTTTCTAGCAATGGCATAAAGTGCCTTTTTATTGCCTGTTACTAAATGCCATTTGGCATCATTCACATTATGTTTAACCGCGTAATCCTTAAGCACAGGAACGGAGTCTCTCCATGGCATTACAGTATGAGACAACATCATAATATCACTGTCATTTTTATAGGTTTCCTGAATGGCCTCCATACTTTTAGTAAGTTTCGGACAAATGCCAGGACAACTTGTAAAAAAGAAATCTGTTATATAAATCTTATTGGCAAAGGTTGTATTGGTAATTGTTTCTCCATTTTGATTCGTAAAGGCAAAAGCGGGAATTTTATGTTCTGGTTTATCCCAACTTGGCGTAAAGTCAGCCGAATTAAAATAGGGTAATGTATTTACGGCATCCCCCTGTTGCTGCTTCTCTTTACATGAAAAACAAACCAAAAACACTGTTATTATTGTGAAATACTTCATCTTAAACTATTCTCATCTAAATCCTGAAATATGCTCAGGTTGATGTTACATTATTACTTTATTTCGTCCTTATCTACGGTTACCGTGTAACACTTTTTTAATCCAATTAATCCAAAACGTTCCCCGTTAACCACTACATAATTGGATTTAATTTCTCCATTGTCCTTCCACATTTTCTGGGCTCCAGATTCTTTCCCATTCTTATAGTTAAAATCTCTAATTAGCAAACCTGTAATATCCCATTCTTTCAAATTACCATGGTGTTCGCCTTTATCATTAAAATAATAGACAAATTTATGTATTCCATTGCTCCACCAGGCCTTATGCACGCCGACCTTTACACCCTCATGGTAGAATCTTTCCATTGCTAAAATTCCGTTACCATACCATTGTTTTTCTCCCCCTTCTTTTAACCCATTATAATAAAAGACTTCAGAATGTTTGGCACTATTAGCATAAGTAGACTCCAACTTACCTGTAAAAGGATCATCATGGTATTCTAAGACACCATTGTTCAACTTTAAATTTTGATCATCAGCATTAATGACCAAAGGCTCTTTATTGCCACATGACACAATAAGTATGAAACAGGAGATTATATGTATTACAGAAAACCGCAATTATTGTGAAACGTTACCAGGAGTTCCAAAAAATCCATTCCCATTTAAATACGGATCATCACTTGTAATGTGATAATGGTAAATACCATCAGGGAAATCATCTGTAGCATGCGTATGCCCATGATAAGCATCTAAATCGGCATTAGTTATAGTTTCTCCATCTTCAACTGGTCCATAAACCGGAAAACCATCCGATAACAAACCTAAAAAAGCATCATCTCCAAACTGACTGGTTAAGTAAGTTGGTTCTATGTGATAATGATACGTTCCTTGTCCTGCAGGGTGTCCTAACCACTGATCAAATGAATTAATCTCATTTGTTAAAGGCGATCCACCCGCTGCATATTGATTAAAAAATACCACACCATTTCTAGAGATTCCAATAGGGCCCATAGGTGTAGCCTCCTTGTTTGTAGCTTCCTCAGGATGCAGTGGAATGGTAAAAACAATGTTTTGAGCTGCAATTCTATTGGGGTTTAACCTGAATTGATTATTCGTTCCGTTATAATCTGCATGTAAAGGATTAGATTCTGGCCAATAAGGACTTGTATGATTTGGTAAATCTTGAGTAGTAAACGTTACTGTATTACCATTTATAGCATATGACAACCCTGTACCTTCAAACTTGCTAAGGATACTGCTAATATCATAATCGGTGTCTTGTGGTTGTTCTATTATAGGATCTTCTTCCTCTGGCGTACTTCCGCCATCATCACTACTAGAACAGGCAATAAAAATTAGGGCTAACAAAGCGGCTAAGAACAATAGTTTTTTCTGTGACTTCATATTTTAAGTTTTTTATTTAGGACTAAGTAAATATCAAAAGGTTTAATCTGATATTTACAAATCTATATTTTACCTTTGCACCCAGATATATTTAAGATGCGATTACACAGAAATTTATGCTTTGCGGTTATTGATGGTTTAATGTCAATTTTTAATGATGAAGAATATGCCGATAAGGTCATACAGCAATTGTTAAAAAGAGATAAACGCTGGGGAAGTAGAGACCGTGGTTTTGTTGCCGAAACCACCTATGATATTGTACGCTGGAAACGTTTGTACGCCGAAATTGCCGAAGTTAAAGAACCTTTTAACCGTGATAATCTGTGGCGTATGTTTGCTGTTTGGGCTACGCTAAAAGGTATTAAATTACCAGATTGGAAATACTTTGAAAACACACCTACTAGGAAAATTAAAGGCAGATTTGATGAATTATCTAAAATTAGAAAGTTTAGAGAATCTATTCCTGACTGGATTGATGCTATTGGTGTTGAAGAGTTAGGTGAAAGTAAATGGACGAAAGAGATTGCTGTTCAAAACAAACAGGCCGATGTTATTTTAAGAGTAAACACACTTAAAACATCAAAAGAAAAGCTTCAAAATACATTGTTTGACCAGGATATTGAAACCGAATTTATTAAAGGGTATCCATCGGCATTAAAACTCACCGAACGTGCTAACGTTTTTATGACGGAGGCCTTTAAAAAAGGATTGTTTGAAGTTCAAGACGCCTCTTCTCAACTGGTAGCAGAAATGTTGCATGTTGAACCAGGCATGAAAGTAGTGGATACTTGTGCAGGTGCTGGTGGTAAAACCTTGCACATTGCTTCTCTTATGGAAAATAAAGGGCAAATTATTGCCATGGATATCTACGAGAGTAAACTTAAAAAACTTAAGGTTAGAGCTAGACGTAATGGCGTTCATAATATTGATATGAGAGTCATTGACTCTACCAAACCAATAAAGAAATTACATAATAAAGCAGACCGCGTTTTAATAGATGCGCCTTGTTCTGGACTTGGTGTTTTAAGAAGAAATCCTGATGCCAAATGGAAATTAGAACCTCAGTTTTTAGACCAGATACGTGGTATTCAGCAAGATATTTTGCAGAGGTATTCTAAAATGGTGAAATCTGGTGGTAAATTGGTTTATGCTACCTGTTCTATTTTACCTTCTGAAAATGAGAATCAAATAAATGCTTTTTTAGAATCTGAAGCTGGAAAAGACTTTACGTTTGCAAAAGACAAAAAAGTATTAGCCCATGAATCTGGTTATGATGGGTTTTACATGGCACTTTTGGAGAGACACTAAAAATTGTTTCATCACTTTGTCAACCTGAACTCGTTTCAGGTTCTGAAAATCTACATTTTTTTAAAATAGTCTCACTATTTTTAGTGCATGCTACAAAACGCATTCATAAAATATCTTGAAAATTTACTTTCGGAAAAAGTTATTTCTACCGCATACATTTCTGGAGGCGACATTTCGGAAGCATTTTATATTGAAACCGAAAAACAAAAGTATTTTCTAAAGACCAATACTTTAGATAAACTCAAAATGTTTGACCTTGAAGCAAAAGGTCTTCAAGCCATAGCTAAAACCAATACTATTGCAACTCCTAAAATTTATCAATCTAGTACGTTTAGTAATTCGTCTTACTTATTAATGGAATGGATTGAAAGTAAGCCCGCTTCAAATCAAGATTTTCAGACTTTAGGGAAGCGACTAGCTCAACTGCACAACACTAGTACAGATAGTTTCGGTTTTGAACACAATAACTTTATTGGTAGTCTATCTCAATCTAATAAGAAGCATTTGAGTTGGACAGATTTTTATATTAAAGAACGCCTTCAAAAGCAACTTGACCTAGCTAATGCCTCTAACCTACTAAGCACTAATGAAATCCCGACAACTTCAACCATGCAAGAGGTGTTGCAACCCTTATTTCAAAATATTAAACCGTCCTTATTGCATGGCGATTTATGGAGTGGCAACTACTTAATGTCATCCAAGGGCGTACCTTATTTGATTGACCCGGCCGTATATTACGGGCATGGCGAAATAGACATAGCCATGACCAAACTCTTTGGCGGATTTTCTAATGCGTTTTATGAAGCCTACTTTAATAGCATCCCTCCAGATACTAATACAAATCTTAGAATTGAAATTTATCAATTGTATTACCTTTTAGTACATCTCAATTTATTCGGAAAGAGTTATTACGGTTCTGTAACTTCTATTTTAAGGAAGTTTTTCTAGTAAAAAACAGAAAACCATAGATTAAAACAAGTTAACCATAGATTTGGCAAAAAGTAAATTGCTGTTTAAGCGCAACTTTGTAGTGTACTTTAAAACAATACAATTATGAAAACAAAAACAGCAATTATAACAGGAGGAAGCAGAGGTTTAGGCTATGACATGGCCATTAATTTAGCCAAAAATGGCGTAGACATTATTTTTTCTTATCATTCAAATTCAAAAAAGGCAACCGAGATCATCAAAGAGATAGAAGCACTAGGACAAAAAGCGGTGGCTTTTCAATTTGATGCAACTACTTTTGAAAGTATCAAAACCTTTACAGACAGCGCCATTGACTATCTACAAAAGGAGAATGGCAGTACTAATTTTGACTATTTAATAAACAATGCTGGTACTGGGACTTACAATTTAATTTCGGATACTACAGAAACGCAATTTGATGACATGCTAAACATTCACCTAAAAAGCGTGTACTTTTTAACCCAAACCCTATTACCTCATCTAAATGATAGCGGACGCATTATCAACATTTCAAGTGGTTTAGCACGTTTTAGCTTGCAAGGTATGTCGGCTTACGCCATTATGAAAGGTGCCATTGAAGTATTTACGCGCTATTTGGCGAAAGAATTAGGACCGCGAAAAATCACGGCTAATGTAGTAGCCCCAGGAGCTATAGCTACAGATTTTGCTGGTGGCAGCAATAAACAAGAAGATAAAGCGGCTTTAATTTCGAGCATTACAGCCTTAGGTCGTGTTGGTGAAGCAGAAGATATCGGTGGCATTGTCGCCTTTTTATGTTCAGATAAAGCGGGTTGGATTAACGGGCAGCGTATTGAAGCTTCCGGAGGCATGTTGGTTTAGTCGAAAAGAATTTCCTCAATGCAAAGTATCGAGGTTTCTATTGAACCTGTCATTCCCGTGAAAACGGGAATCTAAATAACAGAATTGGAGCTATTTCCTATTATATTTTGAAATAAAAATGAATTATAAAACAATAATCAGAATTGGAAAGAAAGTCTATTCTATAAATTCTTTTATTTCAGTTTCACTAATTTTACTATCATGAAGGACTTAATGCACCTAAAAAGCGTAAATGATTATCATAAACTGGCTCATATTAAAGCTCCGGAACACCCTCTTATAAGTTTAGTTAACTACAAAGAAGTTAACTATCCAGAGGATATTGATAAACTTAAGTGGAAACAAGACTATTATACTATAGGCTTAAAACGTCATGTGCCTTATAAATTCTTTTACGGTCAGCAGCAGTATGATTTTGACGAAGGCCTCATGACTTTTGTAGCACCAAATCAAGTGATGCGTTTAGGTAAAAATCCGAATGTAAAAAGTTCACAACCTTCGGGTTGGTTACTTTTAATTCATCCCGATTTTTTATGGAACTCGGCCTTAGCTGAACGCATCTCCAATTACGAATATTTTGGGTATAGTATTAGTGAAGCCCTCTTTCTATCTGAAAAAGAAGAACAAACCATTTTAAAATTATTCAAAAACATAGAACAGGAGTACAAGTCTAACATTGATAAATTCAGTCAGAAGATTATTGTTTCCCAGTTAGAAGTATTACTTAATTATGCCGAACGCTATTACGAACGCCAGTTCATAACTAGAAAAATTACCAACCACCATATCTTAGATAAGCTAGAAACATTTTTGAATACTTATTTCTCTGAATCTAATCTCATTGAAAAAGGGCTCCCAACAGTTCAAGACATTGCCAGTCATTTAAACCTATCTCCTAATTATTTAAGTAATATGTTGAAATCGCTTTCAGGACAAAGTACGCAACAACATATTCATAATAAATTGATTGAAACGGCAAAAACACAACTCTCCACTACCCAGCATTCTATAAGCGAAATTGCCTATAATTTGGGGTTCGAACATCCAGCCTCATTTACAAAATTGTTTAAAAACAAAACGAATATGTCTCCGTTAGAGTTTCGGAAGACTTATAATTAAGTTATCATTTCTTTCTTATTGGCACGCAGCTCTACAAAGTCTGTGACTTTGGAGTATAATTACTGATGCCCAATACTAACAAAGTTTTTATCAAGAGATTGTGTACCATTTCTCATCAAAAACATTTTAAAAAATTAAATTTTATGAAAATTATTTTATGTTTTACATAAATTTATTTATGTTTATATAAAATTAAAACTCATATTAATGAAACGCAATAAAATAATTAGAACCACTTTAGCACTTAACAGATTTACGTTTTGGTTATCAATAGTTGCAGGAATCGCTCTTATTTTTGGAATAAGTTATGTATTCATATTTCCAGAATCTTATCCTGATATTAAAATAAGGAATGATGGAAATCCATCAACGCTATTCTTCTGTACTGACTGTGATTATACATCAAAGAGCACACTTCTTTCCGAGGTTCGTTCGGGAATGAAACTCTGGATACTGCTACGTCTGTCTGTTATAGGATCACTATTTATCTTGTGTATATATAAAACCATCAAAATTCTAAAATCAGTTAGAGATTATAAGACGTTCCATAGTCAAAACAGACTATATTTCAAACAAATAGCCAAATATACTTTGGCAATAGCGATTTTAGGAACCTTTAATTTCATTGACGAAGGACAATATGGAATTGGGTTAGAAATAGGGTTTCCGATTCATGTCTTTGGGGTAGCTCTGTTCTGCCTCAGTATGAGTGAAGTTTTTAAAGAGGGACAACTCCTACAGGAGGATAAAGATGCTATGATATGAGTATAGTAGTGAATTTAGACGTCATGCTAGCCAAACGTAAAATGAAGTTAAAAGACTTAGCTGAAACCATTGGGTTATCTGAAACTAACCTCTCCTTGCTAAAAACAGGTAAGGTAAAAGGTATCAGGTTCAATACCCTGGATAGCATTTGTGAAATATTGGAATGCCAACCTGGAGATATATTAGAACATATACCTCCAGATTCTTTAAGTGATGCTACCGCGAAAACTAAATAGAAGCAAGTAAAAACACGCCTTCTATAAAAACATTAAAATTAATAATTCTTAACGGTCATGAAACTATACGCAATTTTAGCAGTCGTCTTATTGTTTAATTCTTGTAATCCCAAAGAAAAAAACACTAAGAAGTTAACCATGGTTAATACACTAGAAAGCCCAGTAACACTTCCTTATGAAATGGTTAACGGATTAATTGTTATTAAACTGCAAATAAATAATTCAAAACCCCTAAACTTTGTTTTAGACACGGGCGCTCCCATCACCTGTATTTTAGAATCGGATAGAGCCATTGGATTTCAGGACCCTTTGAGTGCGCATGATGAAATTAGCTCACATACAGAAACCTATATGGAAAAACCTGTGAAATTTATTGATGGATTACATCTTAAATTGAATAATAGCATTTTTCTTAAAAATCTATCCCTAGGTTTGTGGCCTCCTGAACTATTTTTTAAACACTCTTCCTATAATAATGTGCCATATGATGGCATTATTGGTTATGATCTATTAAAATTTTTAGTGTTGGAAGTTAATCAGGAACATAAAACCTTAACATTGTATAATCCAAAGAAAGATTTACCGAAAAATGATTGGGCCTATTCGGATCTTGAGTTTATAAATAATAAGCCTTATTGCAATATTAATTTACGTATTAAGCCAGAAGACGAAAAGATTCCGCTAAAAGTACATTTTGATTTAGGAAATATGAACTATATGTGGGTAAAAACAAATCCCAGTAAAAATATAATTGTCCCCGTAAAACGTAAAGAACAAGTAATAGGTATGGGAATAGATGGTAAACCAATGACGGGCACTTCATGGCCAATTCATAGTTTAGAGATTGCTGGACTTACCAATTGGGCGGTGCCCACTAGGTTTTCGTCCACAGGGCATTCTCGTGATAAAAATAGAGAAGGACATATTGGCTTAAAAGAGCTAGAACGATTTAATCTATTAATTGACTATAATAACAAGCGCCTAGGCCTTCGTCCTATAGAAGAGACTTTTGTAATCAATGATGCCTCCTTAAAATTATGTGAAGGCACATATGCCTCGCCCAGCCTTCCATATGCCATGATATTAGAAGGTAAAAGAAACGTCTTATACTTTAAAGCAGAAGGAAAAAATCCACTGCCTTTAGTTCCCATAAACAATGGTAAGTTTAGTTTTAAACCTATGAATATTTCGATAATCTTTCCAAGAGACAAAGACGGTAAAATAGATTATACTAAGTTTACCCTTAAAGAAAATAAAAAGGAGCTAATTTGGACAAGACTTTAGATTTACAAGGTAACCTAACATACAAATTGCTAGCGGTATTTTCTTTGATTTTTTAGATACATTAAGCTATATTAGTTAATCCAGATCTCCGAAGTCTGCGACTTCGGAGAGCAATTCTAGATTTGTATAAAACTTCATCAAAAAACAACTCCATTTTTATAACCCAAATACGAAGTTTGAAACTTCGCATAGCATAACAAAATTTATTTACTTTGGTCTTCAAAAGTAGTTGTTAAAAACCCTGTTAACATCCCACCGTCCTTTCCTTAAAAAATCATTACCGAATCGTTAAAAAAGTGTATTTTTGCATTTTCAATTTTATCTTATAAATAACATATAATGATTCATTTCTTTGGAAACACAAGCAGTAAGGTATTTGCTGTTCAAACAACAAAAGAATTATCAACGGAAACCATCTCAAAATTAACGTGGTTATTTGGCAACCAGCCTAAAATAGAGCAAGCATCATTAGATGCTTTTTTTGTTGGACCACGTGCTGCTATGATTACACCTTGGAGTACCAATGCGGTTGAGATTACCCAAAATATGGGAATCGGTGATATCATCAGAATTGAGGAGTTTGAAGCAGTAGCCGAAGATTTCAAAGATTTTGACCCAATGATTTCAGAGAAATTTAACGGGTTAAACCAAGAATCATTTACCATAGATATTACGCCAGAACCCATCTTAGACATTAAAGATATTGCTGCTTATAATATACAGGAAGGTTTATCTTTAAGTGATGAAGAAGTAGCGTATTTAGAAGGCGTTTCAGAAAAAATTGGAAGACCATTAACAGATTCTGAGGTATTCGGATTTTCACAAGTAAACAGTGAGCACTGTCGTCATAAAATCTTTAATGGTACGTTTGTGATTGATGGTGAAGAAAAACCAACGTCCTTATTCAAACTTATTAGAAAGACATCAGAGGCAAATCCAAACGATATTGTATCAGCCTATAAAGATAATGTAGCTTTTATTCAGGGGCCAGTGGTGGAGCAATTTGCACCAAAACGTGCTGATGTACCTGATTACTATACCACTCAGAATTTTGAGTCGGTTATTTCATTAAAAGCAGAAACACATAACTTCCCAACAACAGTAGAGCCTTTTAATGGTGCTGCAACAGGTTCGGGCGGAGAAATTAGAGATAGATTAGCAGGCGGTAAAGGGTCTATTCCTTTAGCAGGAACAGCTGTTTACATGACCTCTTACTCACGTTTAGAAGAAAACCGTCCTTGGGAAAAAGCCTTTGAGGAGCGTAAATGGTTATACCAAACCCCAATGGACATTTTAATAAAAGCTTCTAACGGAGCATCTGATTTTGGTAATAAATTTGGCCAACCACTAATTTGTGGATCTGTGTTGACTTTTGAGCACAAAGAAGAAGCTCAAAAACTAGGTTTTGATAAAGTCATCATGCTTGCCGGAGGAATTGGTTATGGTAAAAAAGACCAGGCTTTAAAAGACACACCAAAAACAGGTGATAAAATAGTAATACTTGGTGGTGAAAACTATCGTATTGGTATGGGTGGTGCTGCCGTGTCAAGTGCTGATACTGGTGAGTTTGCATCGGGTATCGAATTGAATGCCGTACAACGTTCTAACCCAGAAATGCAAAAACGTGCTGCTAATGCTGTACGTGGTATGGTAGAAAGTGATGAAAACTTTATCGTATCTATTCACGATCATGGTGCTGGTGGTCACTTAAACTGTCTATCCGAATTGGTAGAAGATACTGGCGGAAAAATAGATTTAGACGCTTTACCAGTTGGTGACCCTACCCTATCTGATAAAGAAATTATAGGAAACGAATCTCAAGAACGTATGGGATTAGTAATTTCTGAAGAACATATTGAAACACTAAATAAAATAGCCGATAGAGAGCGCTCGCCAATGTATACCGTTGGGGATGTAACTGGAGATAATCGTTTTACATTCCAATCTAAAACTAAAGGTAACAAGCCAATGGATTTAGCAATGGAAGACATGTTTGGAAGTTCTCCAAAGACTATTATGACCGATAACACGGTAGAAAGAAACTACGCTGATGTTGCTTATAATAAAGATAATTTCCAAAGCTATTTAGAACAAGTATTACAGTTAGAAGCTGTTGCTTGTAAAGATTGGTTAACAAATAAAGTAGACCGTTGTGTTGGTGGAAAAGTGGCTAAACAACAATGTGTTGGTCCGTTACAAATTCCGTTGAACAACGTTGGTGTGATGGCTTTAGATTATACCAGTGGTGAGGGTATTGCCACGTCTATTGGACACTCACCTATATCTGCTTTAATTGATCCTGTTGCAGGAAGTAGAAACTCAATTACCGAAGCTTTAACTAATATTATTTGGGCACCTTTAAAAGACGGATTGAAAAACATTTCACTATCTGCCAACTGGATGTGGCCATGTAAAAACGAAGGCGAAGATGCAAGATTATATGAAGCTGTAGAAGCGGTGTCTGAATTCTCTATTGACTTAGGTATCAATGTGCCTACTGGGAAAGATTCGCTATCAATGAAACAGAAGTATCCTGATGGCGATGTGATTTCTCCTGGAACAGTAATTATTTCTGCCGGAGCTAACTGTAACGACATTACTAAAGTAGTAGAGCCTGTTTTAAAGACAAACGGTGGTGATATTTACTATATCAATATTTCACAAGATGATTTTAAATTAGGCGGAAGTTCATTTGCCCAAATAGTCAATAAAATTGGTAATGAAGCGCCAACAGTTAAATCTGCGGACTACCTAAAAACGGTTTTCAATACCATTCAAGATTTAATTAGAAATGAGCAAATTGTTGCTGGTCATGATGTAGCGTCTGGTGGATTAATTACGACACTATTAGAATTGTGTTTTGCTGATAACAATGTAGGTGCAGACTTAGACTTATCTGGGTTAAACGAAAAAGAATCAGTTAAATTATTATTCGCTGAAAATGCGGGTATTGTAATTCAGGCTAAAGACAGCTCTATTGAATCTATACTTTTAGATGCAAATATCGATTTTGTAAATATTGGAAAAGTAACCAATAGTGATACACTAAATATTACTAATAATGCTGACGCATTTACATTAACTATTTCAGAATTAAGAGATGTTTGGTACAAAACATCATACTTATTAGACCAAAAGCAAACAGCAAACGGTTTAGCTGAAGCACGTTACAACGATTATAAAAATCAACCTTTACAATATAAATTCCCGGAAAACTTTACTGGAAAGCTTCCCGTCATTCAGAGCGGTAGCGAAGAATCTCGTCCTAAAGCAGCCATACTTCGTGAAAAAGGAAGTAATTCTGAACGCGAAATGGCAAACGCCATGTATTTAGCTGGTTTTGATGTAAAGGATGTACACATGACCGATTTAATTTCTGGTCGTGAAACTTTAGAAGACATCCAATTCTTAGGCGCTGTTGGAGGATTCTCTAATTCTGATGTATTAGGCTCTGCAAAAGGTTGGGCAGGTGCTATTAAATATAATGACAAAGCTAAAAAGGTTATTGAAGACTTTTTTGCTAGAGAAGATACCTTATCAGTAGGCATCTGTAATGGTTGTCAGCTTTGGATGGAATTAGACCTTATTAACCCAGACCATGAGGTACACGGTAAAATGCATCATAATGAATCTCATAAACATGAGAGTTCGTTTACTTCAGTTAAAATCCAAGAGAACAACTCTGTAATGTTATCATCTTTAGCAGGAAGTACTCTAGGTGTATGGATTTCTCATGGTGAAGGTAAATTTAACTTACCTTATTCAGAAGACAAGTATCATATCGTTGCTAAATATGGTTATGAAGGCTATCCTCATAATCCTAACGGTTCGGACTTTAACACCGCTATGATGAGCGATAAAACCGGACGTCATTTAGTAACCATGCCACATATTGAGCGTTCTACCTTCCAATGGAACTGGGCTAATTACCCAAACGGACGTAAAGACGAGGTTTCGCCTTGGCTTGAAGCCTTTGTGAATGCTAGAAAGTGGATTGAGAATAACTAAATTATTTATTTAGAAACTTAGGTTTTAGTACAAGCATTATCCATCCCCAATTTTGAACATTGGCGGCGGTATCTTTGGTTATATTTGACAGGTTTGGTCTTCTACGCATAAGTTCGTACATACCATCACTGGCAAACATTTGGGAATAGCCTGCAACTACACTACAGCTGTTGTTGAATGTCTTTTTAAACACAAGATCTACCTCTGTTCCTAATGACCTGTTCCTATCTGATAAATATTGTTCGCCACTAAAACTTAGCACCTTGACTGAAATGCTAGATTTTCGCCCCAAATCAAAATTAGCACTTACATGTATATCAGACAGCCCTATAGAGTTTGCATGGTTACCCACATAGAAGTAATCCATAAGGCCATTAAATTTATGATTTGTTCCATACAATGGAAAAAATGCATCGGTATCCGTTGTCGATTCTTGATCGCCGCTAATTACCTCAACACCGGCACCGACTGTCACTTTATCAGAAAGCTTATAAAATGCATCTAAACCTAATAAAAACCCTATCTCTCTATCATCTCCCATTTGCACAAAAGCATTACCAGTTACCAATACTCTTCCTTTATTAAAATTTAAATGGGAGCCCAAAGTTTGGATATTATTTACACCATCTGCCTCATCATTGTTATCAAATTTCTGAAACCCATTATTTAGAAATAGTAAACTACCTGAAAAATTATTCCAACCCTGCCTTAAATACAACATTTGCATGGTTTTATAAGAGAAAAAACCCGTAGTTCCGTATGATGTTCCAATAGATCTAAATCCAGATGGATCTTCATGGTCTTGATTAAACGCGAAGGCTGCCTCTAATTTAAATCTATTTTTTTTATACTTTATTAAAGCGGCATCATGATTACGTCCCTGTTGCGCCCAATCTAAAGCACCAAGAATACGTTCATCATCATATGATAATATTTGGCGACCTAATCTAGTAGACCAACCACTTCCTAAATTTAATTCCGCCCATGCTTGAAAAACTGCGAAAGAATCATTTTGATCCAAAGGGGAAACCTGTCTGTTTTCACCCCAAACGATAACATCTTGAACGCTTATATAGATTTTGTAAAAATCAGCTTCAAAACTTCCATTTAAACGCATTCTTGTAGCTACCCCAAAACCTGGATCTGAATCTTCATCTATAATATTTCCGAATCCGTTTCTATATTCAGCGCGAGGTCTTAATTCTCCATCTATTAGTAACTGAGCATATGTTAATTGCACTAAACAGAACATTAACACTATTGTTATAGTATATGATTTTTTCATAGGTTACAGTTTCGAATTAAACCTATCACAAAGCTAATAAAGATTTTTTTAGATGTTAATGTTTAACAAACTAATGAAACAGACTTAACACATATAATTCTAGAGACTCCATGCTGTTTAGTTCATAATGGGCTCTATATAGAATGTATATTTCATGGGTTCTGGTATAATTAAATATTCTTGATAGGGTAATTGCCCCCAACTAGTATCTCCACCAATACCCATCTGCCTATAATCAATATTCAAATTAATATGATCTTTAGGCACTATATCTATTGTATGCTTATTTTTTATAGAGTGCTCAAAGTCGTCATTATTAAAATGATTAATATTGAAATTTAATAGTTGTTGACTTGAAAACTTAAGCCCTTGGTTTTGGCTATTTTTAATCTCCAGCCAACGCACATCTGTCCTATAACCATTTTCCTGAGGCCTAATATATGGTACATAAAAATCTTCTGATTTTGAATTATACACTCCTATAAAGGCAGATTCCCTACGATCTGAATAATTTTCATGTGGTCCCCTTCCATAGTAAATAACATCGGTAAAAGTTTTGGCTAGTTTAAGATTCATTCCTATACGAGGTATTAATGCTTTACCATTTGTTCTTTCTAAAACGTATTGCGTTTTTATCTTTCCAGTACCATCAATAGTATAGTTTATATAAAAGTTTGCCACATCGGGATTATACTTTTTTATGCTTACCATAATACCGGTGTTCGGTATCTTTTTCCAATCTACGATAGTTGCTTCTACTTTAGCCTCAATATCTTTCCATTTCATAGATTTTAATGGAGTTCCAGCTCCCAGATCATTGTCTATGGGCGCTCTCCAAGTATTCAGTAAAAGAGGAGCAGTCATCCAGTTTTCACCATTAACTTCGTATGAAGAAAGCACTCCTTTCTCTTTATTAAATGATATTGTTATGGTTTCACCACATTCAACAATTATTTTATCTGTTGTTTCACTTACATTAATGTTCTGTTTTGAACCTTCATTAGAAATAGCAACTGGTCCCGTTTTAATAACAAACTGATCTTTAGCAATTTCAAACCCTTTTTCTAAAAATGATTTAGGTTGATTGAGTTTCCAGTAAAAATTAATAATATATTCAGCTCCAGGTTCTAAACTCCCAATATTACCCTCTAGGTTTATAATTTGCCTAGATAATGGCGTTCCTTTTAAAGACAAACTTCCTTTTTTAACTTTTTTACCATTCTTTAACAAACACCACTCCAAATCAAAATTAGAAAGGTTTGTAAAAAAGTGTTCATTATAAACTTCAAAGGACATAGCTTCTTCTGCTACTTTACTAATATGAATATTTTGGTATTGCTTTTTTACTTCCCAAAGTGCGGGTTGAATTGTTCTATCAGGAAAAACTAATCCGTTTAAGCAAAAAGCCCCTGAGTGTTTCACCCCTTGGGGTTCAAAATCACCTCCATACCCCCAATATGTCTCACCCTTATCATTTTTTATGGTTATTCCTTGATCAACCCAATCCCAAATAAAACCACCTTGTACTCTCGGTTCTTCTCTTACAAAATCCCACAATTCCTTTAAATTCCCTGTACTATTCCCCATTGAGTGTGCGTACTCTACCCATATAAACGGCCTATCTGAATTTGCAGGTAAATGTTCCATTTTTATATGACTAATCGGTGCATACATATAACCAATTATATCTGTATGTCTCACATAATCAAAATCTGGGTCTACCTCAGCCCTATCATAAGACACCAATCTAGAATTGTCCTTTTGTTTTAACCATGTATAACTATCTATAAATGGCAGCCCTGTTCCTGCTTCATTTCCCATGGACCAAATAAGGATAGATGGGTTATTTTTATCTCTATGAAACATTCTTTGAATTCTGTTTGTAATGGCCTCATAATAGCTTGGATCTCTAGCAACTTCATTAACAATCCATCCATAACCATGTGCCTCAATATTAGCCTCATCGATAACATATAAACCATATTGATTGCATAATTCATACCAGTAAGGGTCGTCTGGATAATGGCTTGTTCTTACGGCATTTATATTAAACTGTTTCATAAGTTTAATATCCTTAAGCATCATCTCTTTAGTCATAACGTGTCCTAAAACAGGGTCGTGTTCATGACGGTTAACACCCTTTAGCAATATAGGTTGCCCATTCACTATTAACTGCCCGTCTTTAAGAGATACACTTTTGAAACCAATTTGATGAGTGGCAGTTTCTAAAAGGTTTTTATTCTTATCTCTTAGTGTAATAACAAGGTTATATAAGCTGGGGGTTTCTGCAGACCATTGTTCAACATTACTTATTATAGTATTAAAATTTACAATCTGAGAAGCGTTTCTTTTTACGGTTATCTCTTGATCTGATTTATATATAACAGCATCTCCTTTATATAATTTTACCAAAACATTGCCATACTGCTTTGATGTAAAATTTTTTATATCAATTGTTAAATCTAATACTCCATTTGAGAAAGAATCATCTAAAGTGGCTTTAGCAAAAAAATCATGAAGCATTAATTTGGGTCTTGCATGTAAAAACACATCACGTTCAATACCTCCTAATCTCCAAAAATCTATGTCTTCTATATAACTAGCATCGGTGAATTTGTAAACTTCTATAGCTACTTCATTTTCACCTTCTTTTATGTAATTGGTAATATTGAACTCCGCAGGCAATTTACTACCTTGACTATAACCTACCCTTTCGCCATTAACCCATAAATAAAAGGCGCATTTTACCGCTCCAAAATGAATAAATATTTCTTTGTTACTCCAAGAAGGGTCTATAACAAATTTTCTTTTATATTGCCCTACAGGATTATAATCATGCGGCACAAAAGGCTTGTTTTTTGGAAACGGATACGTTATGTTGGCATAGTGAGGATATCCGTACCCTAACATTTCCCAATTTGAGGGCACCGTAATACTATCCGTTAACTCTTCATTATTTAACTTATAAAAACTTTTAGATTTCAAAGATGGATTTTCAGCCCATTTAAATTTCCAAATACCGTTTAATAACTTGTAATGATTTGTTTTTAATTCATTTTTTAAAGCTTCTTCTTCGGAATTATAAGATATAAAATAAGCATGCGGAGTTTCTTTATTTAAGCCAATAACATTGGGGTTCTCCCAGTCATCTATCTGAGTAAAAGACACTAAACTAATGCTGAAAGCAAAAAGAAATAAATAATATTTCATATGGTTTTTGTTTAAAACAACTATAAACGTTAATTAAAATTAAACTATAATTAATTAAAACATGTAGTAAAAAGCCAGCAATTTTTGATTGCTGGCTTAAACTAAACAAAACTAACTATTACGTATCACTATACATAAAATTTTAATATCCTGGGTTTTGTATTAAATTCGGATTATCTGCTAACCTACCTTGAGGAAAAGGTAAATAGTAACGCTCAGGACCAAACTGTCTTTCCTGTTGTTCTCCATTTTTTAGCGTTATACTATATTGATTAGTGTCTAGATAATATTTAAACACAAGACCTTTTTTAATCTCTCCGTTTAATATACCATCTGCGGCTCTCCATCTAATTAAATCCCAGAATCTATGTTCTTCGAAACATAGCTCAATTTGTCTTTCATGACGAATGTTTTCTTCGGTAGCTTCTGTTCTTAAAGGCATTCCTGCTCTTTCTCTAATTTCATTTAGAGCGTCTAAAGCTTCCCCTGTTCCAAGATATAAAGAAGCTTCTGCCATATTCAATAAGGTTTCGGCGTATCTAAACAAGTAAAAATCTTGTCCAGACCTACCTAATTCTGGATTCTGATTACTTTCATCAAACCTTTTACTAAGTAATAATGCTGTATTTCTAACATTTCTTGGAGGGGCTGCGGCAGGCCATTGTTCTCCGTCAGGTCTGGTTAAAAGCTCATTCGTATTAGAAGATTCTACCATGGTACCATTATCATCATAAATTGTACTAGTATGAAAATAGACCTTACTACCTTGTAAAGGTACTTCTGGATAAAAAACTGAGGCTCTAAAACGAGGATCTCTATTCCCAAAGAAATCACTGATATCCCATCTGTTATCTGCAGTTAATTGATTTCTAGGAATCATACCTGTTCTACCATCTGTAAAATCAAATAGCTCTACAAAATCATAAAGCACAGGAAAATTAGCATTCCAAGTAGATTTAAAACCTTGTGGTGTTGCTAAAAGCTCAAATGAATGACCTCTAATTTCAGGATCAAAAACTTCTGCAAAAATCACCTCATCATTTCCTTCGTTTAAGAAAATAGATTTATAGTTCTCTACTTTATCGGAAATGTCATTAACTAAACTAAATTGCCCTGAATCAACAATAGCCTTAGACGCATCATAACTACGTTGATAATAAGTCATGGCATCACCGCTAGATATACCTACCAAACCTTCTATTTCAGGTCCGTTTCCAAAATTAGCAATACTGGCTGCATATAACATAGCGCGGCTTTGCAACATTAAGACAGTATATCTATCTACACGACCAGCTGCCCCCGTCTTAGCATCAGAAAATGCGGGTAGTATCTCATTTAATTCGCTATATATGAAATCATAAACCTCTTTTTCCGTATTTCTATCTGGAAAAATTTCTTCTTCGGGGTCATCTTGACTTAATACTTTAGTTATAATTGGAACACCTCCAAAACGTCTAACCATTTCAAAATACTCATAAGCCCTTAAAAATCTAACTTCAGCTACTCTTGAATTTATATATTCTTGACTTAAACTAGAGCTATTTGGTAATTGTTCTATTAGGACATTCATTTCTCGGATATTTACATACGCCCAACGGTCTAAGTTTCCGGGTCCAGTAATAGCAGTGTACTGCCTTCTATAAGCCCCATTGGGATATTGCCAATTTGCGAAATTTACATGTTCTGCACCAACAGCAGAGAACAAGCCCATTCCCAAATGCGCTAATCCTCCTAATTCTTGAAAATTCATTCTTGTATACAGATCTGATATATAAGCTTCGGTTAATGGTTCTTGTTCAAAGATTTGACTTTCAGAAATGAAAGGTGGTTCTTTTTCTAAATCATTTTCACAACCTGCAAAAAGCGCAAGAAGTATTATAAACAATAGAAACTTTTTCATTTTTTTGGTTATTTTTTTAAAATTCATTTACAATGTCTTTTTGTTAAGATAAAACTGTTAAATCTATATATTAAAGCCCTACTCTTAACCCAAAAGTATACGTTCTTAATAACGGCAAAGTAAACCCTCCGTTATTAGTAGCCTGCTCTGGATCAACAACATCTTTAAAGATTCCCAACTTAGAAAAAGTAAGCAAATTGTTACCAGATAAGTAGATATCAAAATTGCTAAGACCAATTTGTTCTATAATCGTTTTTGGTAAACTATAATTAAGAGTTGCCGTTTTTAAACGCACATATGTAGCATCTTTAAACCAGAAATCCGATTGTACGGAATTCCATACTCTGGCACCATCTCTATCAAAGGCAGGAAGTTGCGCATTAGGATTAGAACCTACACCAGGATTTGCAGGATCTTGTCTCCAACTATATTTGTTATGAAGTTCAAAAGGCACTCTTTCATTGCCAAAAGCGGCTCTTAATTGATTTGCTATACCCACATTAAACTTAGAAGCCCCTTGCCATAACATAGATAAAGACAGTCCCTTATACTTAAAGTTAGTATTTAACGAAAAGGTCATATCTGGTTGTGCACCAAACCCAATTTGTCTTCTATCATCTTCATTAATAACATTATCTCCATTTACATCTACATAACGAATGTCTCCTGGTTTTGGAGTACCACCAATGTCTGCAAAAGTATATTGAGAAGTATACTCATCTACTTCTGCTTGCGTATTTAACAATCCATCTGTAACGTATCCAAACGTTCTATTCACATAATTACCTCCTCTTTTATTTAAACGTACTTGTGTGGGATCTGTTAAATCTACATCAGCATCGCCTTCAAAATGTCCAAAACGTTCTCTGGCCAATCCAAATCCTCCGTTAAAACTCATGGTAAAATCTTTCCCTATTTGACCTCTGTACCCTAAAGAGATTTCAAATCCTCTACTATTCCTGGAATTAAGATTGGTAAGTGGCAATACAGCTCCAAAGGTACTTGACAAACCTTCTGACGGGAAAGCCAACATATCTTCTCTATCTCTGTAAAAAGCATCAATAGTTCCAATAATTTTCCCTTTTAGAAAAGAAAAATCAAGTCCAACATTATACAAAGTTGTTTTTTCCCATGTAATCAAAGGGTTAACCAAACCTTGCGTTCTAATTCCTGTGGTTAATGCGTTCGGATCTCCTAAATAGTAACCAGGTGTTTCTGTAAATCCGGTTAGGTAATCAAAAGCTGTACTTGGCACGTTACTGTCAATACCTGTTTCACTATAAGATAGTCTTAATTTAAGGGAACTAAGAGATTCTACGCCGGCTAAAAAGTTTTCTTTGTGCATGTTCCACCCCAAAGAGACAGAAGGAAAATACCCCCAACGTACTTCTTTTGCGAATTTAGAACTTGCATCTGCTCTTAACGTAGCCTCTAAAAGGTATTTTTCATCATATGCATAATTTAATCTACCAGCAGCACTAACTCTGGTATACTCGAATGGAAGACCAGTTCCTCCTGTAAAAGTTAAAGTATTATCACCAGAAACAATTGAAGGAATATCTGGAGACAATAATTCTCTTCGTCCTGCAGTTAATGACGTAAATTCATTATCCTCTTTCTCAAAAAATGCCAATGCTCCAATTTTATGTTTTTCATTGAACGTACCATTATAATCTACGTAAATACGGCCAAGAATTCGCTTTCTAGGATCGTCTATCGTGTTTGCTACATTTCCTAGATTACCACTACGAACAGTTCTTGAAAACGAATTAGCAGGTACACTGGCGGCCTGCTTTATATACCCTTCACTATCTGCCTGACTTGATGTTGGGTCATAAATCCAAAGATCATAAGGTTTAAATAATCTATCGTTAAAAAGTGTTCTATAACGGACATTTACTTTAGTACCTATTCCTAATCCTGGTAGAAAAGGCACATCATATTTTAAATCTACAGCTGCCGCAAGAGTTTCTATTTTAGTCCTGTTAAACCCAGCAATGTTCTGACGTGATCTCGCTATTGGAGAACGTTCAGAAAATCCTGAGTATGGTGCTCTATTTGGATCGGGTAAAAACGGGTTATAAATAGGTTGCGCTGTTGTTAAATCAACCCATATAGTTCCAATATTTACAGCAGCATAATCTTGCTCTTCCTCTATATAAGAACTATTAAAAGATAATGAGAGGTTATCTGTTAAGTTAACATCTAGGTTGTTTGTAATAGTAAATTTTGTATAATCATAATCTCCATTTACAATACCATTTTGAGACAATGTACCTAAAGAAGTGTAATATCTTACTTTATCAGAGCCTCCGCTAGCAGAGATATTATGTTGTTTTATTTGTGCCCCACTACTTCTAATCATGGCATCGGACCAACTATAACTAGGCAATTCTCCAGATCTATATTGTTGTAATCTTTCTTCTGTAAAATCTGTACCGTAATCTATTGTTGCGTTAGGGTTTGCGGGATCATAAGCCCCATTAAAAATTGCATTTCTACCTAATTGGATAAAATCTGCAGCATTAGTAATATCTGGAAATGTTAGTTGTTTTTGTACCCCATACCAACCATGATAATTAATTTTAGCTTTACCTGATTTACCACGTTTAGTTGTAACCAATATTACACCATTTCCTGCTCTAGCTCCATAAATTGCGGCAGAAGCATCTTTAAGTACAGAAATGGTTTCTATATCATTTGGGTCTAACCTGTCAAAAGAAGATTCCACACCATCTACAATTACCAATGGATTACCAAATCCTCTAATACTAAGGTCTACTGTATCAGTACCTGGTAAACCTGGATTTTGATTAGAAATTAAACCTGGAATCTGACCAACAAGTAACCCTCTAACATTTGCTGCTGGGGTTTGCACCACATCTTCTGCTTTAATAGAAGCTACAGAACCTGTAACATTAATTTTCTTTTGTGTACCATAACCTACAACAATAACCTCATCTAGCGCAGCCACATCTTCTCTTAAGACAATATCTAATTTATTCCCAGAACTTAATGAAACTTCCTTAGACACGTAACCTAAATAAGAAACCACCAAAATTGCTCCGGGTTCAACTTCGATTGTATAGTTACCATCAAAATCTGTTTGCGCTCCATTAGAGGTTCCTTTTTCTAAAACCGAAGCTCCAGGTAATGGCTGTCCACTAGTGTCTGAAACCGTCCCTGTTACTTTAATTTTCTGTACAGTATTAATTTTATCCTTAATGATAAGCGCGCCGCTTACTTTTTCTTTCTTTTTAACTATAACCTGCCTTTCTGAAATAACATACTCCAAATCTGTTTTAGAAAACGAATGATCTAGTATTTCTTTTAACTTGGCATTTTTTAACTTTATGGTTACTTTAAAATCATTATCCAAAATATCATCTTTATAGAAAAATATGTAGTCACTATTATTTTGAATTTCTCGAAAAAGCTGTTCTATAGTTCCATTTTTTAAATCAATATCAATTTTTACCTGAGCATGAGAGCCAGTGGCGTACATACTACTCACTCCAAGTAAAATTATCAGCATTAAAGTTTTCATGATTATGGATTTGACGACATCCCACGTCTTTTCTGGCCGTTTTTGCCAACGGCTGAAGATTTTATTCATAAATTTGTATTTAGATTAGTTAATATTATCTGTTAACAGATAATGTTGATTTTGAAATACCAGAAGATGCTGAACCCATCTTCTGGTTTATTTTTTAATTAGTTTAGTTTTTTGGTTTTGTCATAGGCAAGTTTAGTCTTAGTTATTTAGTTTATGTTTATGTTAATATTGTTAGTATCATCTATTTGATAATTAAGTTTCGTACTCTCCTTTAACACATCTAAAACTTTTACAATATTTTCTTTTAAATCTAAATACCCCGAAAAAGTTTCTTCTTTGATTTCATCATTTTCTATTGAAATTGACACATTGTAATAGCGCGATAACCTTTTAGTAATATGCTCTAAATCATCATTCTTAACAATTAAAACACCGTTAATCCAGGCAAAATAATCTTCAACATTCACCTGCTTTTCTGTTATTAAGTGATTTTTTAAATTAAAATTGGCTTTTGTTCCTGGTGTAATAATTCTTTCATTGTATTTATTCCCTAAAAGTTTTCTCTTTTCTAATAAACCGCTTTTTAGTTTTACGCTACCACTTTTAAGAACAACAAAATGATTAGTATCATCTGGGTAACTGCTAACGTTAAACACTGTTCCTAATACTTCTATTTCTTGATCTTTTGTAAACACTTTAAAAGGATGTGCTTTATCATGAGCTACGTCAAAACTAGCTTCTCCCTCTAAATAAACTTCTCTAAATTTTGAATCAAAATTGGAAGGGTAGGTTAACTTTGAACCAGAATTTACCCAAGCAATTGTTCCATCAGACAGCGTTATCTTTGAACGCTTTCCATACGGTACAATTAAAGTGTTGTAATTTATCTTTGCGCCAGAAACTTTCTTTTGATTAACTACTTTTTCCTGATCTACAATAACCTTTTCACCATCTTATGAGTATACTACTGTACTATTTATCCCATCTATTTTTACACCATTGTTTTCTGAAAGTACAATTGTGGTAAAATCTATTTCTTTTAAACTCTTAGAATTGTTTTCATTGGTATTAACAAACTCCAAAATATCTGGTTTTGGATTATATAAAAATTGATAGTAACCAAACCCAATTAATACTATGATTGACGCAGCTATAGAAGAAGCATATCTTATTCTCCTCCTTCTTTGAAGAACACTTACAGATTTTAAGATACGCTTTTTTAACAGCTCTTTTTCTGTGTTGGAAAAAACAGTAGATTTTGTTTCTTTACGAGTATTATTATCCATTTAAGGTTATGCCTTACTTAATAAAAACAGATTTATATGAGATAAAGCGCGTTAAACTGTTTTTATAGACAAAATTTTTAAAAAAAATTTTTGAAGAGTAATAAAAAAATAAAAGGAGCTTCCCGTAACACCTTGATAGCTCTATAAATTGTAGTTCTTGCAGTGGCAACAGAAACCCCTAAAATTTGGGCAATTTCTTTATAAGATAATTCTTTATCAAATCTTAAAGACAGACCTTCCCTTTGTTTTTTAGTAAGCAAATTAAGTCTTCTTACGAGCTTTAAACTATCTTCTTTTTCCTTTTCGGATGAAATAATTGTTTCCTCCTGAGATTTATAATAATTGCCTTTAGAATAATTGTCTTGTATTTGTTCTAATTTAACATCATTAAACACAGGACGCTTGTTTTTATTAAAGATTTTTCTTTTTAATGATTTAAGTAGATAATATTTTACGTTAGTCGTATCGGAAAGTGAATCTCTATACTTAAATAAATCAACAAACAAATCATGAATGCTATCCATAACCTCATTCTTATTACCTGAAATGGTAATTCCATAAGCCAAGAGTTCATCAATGTACAAGTCATAAAGGTCTCCTAAGGCATTACTATCCCCTTTTTTAAACCTAGACCAAACAGAAATTGCCTTACTTGAAATATCTGAATTTGTATAGTTAGTTTTCATGAATTTATAAAGATGAATAGCCTTTAAATAGGATATAAAATATCAAGTATTAAAAGCTTTAATAAAACCTCAAATTCTAAAGTGATTTTATTAAAATCATTCAAGCTAAATTAAAAAAAATTGTCAAATTCAAAAAAAGAAGCCACTGCACTTCTAATTACCGAAAGCGTTTCCGTAATAAATTCGCCAGTTAAACTTTTAGAATATTTATGAAAAGGTAGAATAATGTTATACTATTTCTATTTACCCATCAATACGCTATTCTTAATTAAAAAGTCAATTAAACTATTTTTGACTCTGATAATTATTCTTTTCAAGATAAACCATGACTAACAGAAAATAAATTCAAAAGACCAAACGGTAGGTTAATTTTTTTAGACTATATTTCTTACATCTAAAAAAAGCTTATACATTAGTAAAGCTTTTTATCAAAACTATTTAAGAATGAATATATCTAAATTCGTCGCTTTTTCTTTTCTAGCGGTATTAATCTTTAATTGTAAAACTGCGGACATAGCAGAATCAAAAAACAAATCCTCTAAAAGTTTTTATAACGACGGACTCGTATTAAAAGAGGTGTTTTATAATACTAAAGGCCACAAAGATTCTTTAAAGACTTACCACAATACGGGAAAATTAAATGAGGTGTTCTATTATAAGAATAACAAATACCACGGAACTTGTTACCAACTAAATAAAAAAGGAGACACTTTAGTGGTATGGCAATTTCAAGATGGCATACTAAAGAAAAGAACAGATCATAATTTAGACTTTAATAAAATTAACGAACGAAGTATCAAAATGGCCCAGTCTCGTCTACAAGAATCTATAAAACTGTTTGAAAATGACTTTGGAGTTTACGGAAGAATAGAAATTGCTAGACATCGTTTTAAATTAAAACATTATACACTAGCCTTAGATGAATTGCTAAAATTAGAAAAAGAAAGCCTAACACCAAGAAGTAAAATGGGTATCTATGAAATGTTAGCCAACATCTACTCTAGTTATGAAAACGAAGAAGCAGCGATTCATTATAAAGTTAAAGCCATTAATGTTGCGGCAAAAAAGACCCGATTAGAGTACAATCTCGCTGCCTATTTACTTCATGCCAAGTCCTATAATTCTGCGCAACATTATTTTGATATTGTACTTAAAACTTGGCCAAAACATAGTTTTTCTCACTGGACTTTAGGAAAGTACCACAGCGATAAAGGGGAATATGAGAAAGCTTTAGAACATATTAATATTGCCTACAAACAAGAACAAAACATTATTAATTACAGCTCTAATACCTCCTTCACAGATGTAAAAACAATAAAAGGTTTTATTCATCATAAATTGGGTGATTCCAAACTAGGTATCCAATTTCTACTCAAAGCTATCAAGGAAAAGCCTAATAATTCCTATGCCTACCGAAGTTTAGGTATTATTCATAGTGATTTAGGCGAACATGCAAAAGCATGTGCCTACTTAAAAAAATCTAGAGAATTAGGGTACGAAAAGGCTTTTGACAAAAATGACCTAGAATACTATATTATGCTGTCATGTAACGATACTACTATTGAGAAACCAGATTCAACATTAATAGAAAATGAACTCGTAGACTTAAATGTTGAAGAAGATCAAAATGCTATAGAATTAAGTGATTATTCGAGTAATCAATTTGAATATCAAATTCTAAATCACAACAAGAAAATAATTAGAAAAGGGTCTACAGAGAATAAGATTGTTAATATAGGTAATTTGTCTTCTGGTTATTATACTCTTAAAGTATTGAATACATCTAATCCAAAGAATTTCAATTTTATTAGACTTTAAAACATAAAAACCCCGGAGCTCAAAAAAATCTAGCCTCGGGGTTTTTTCAATAAAAAAAGAAAAAATGGAAGTTGTAAAGTTTACCTAGGCAAACTTAAGGTCTTTGTTTATTTTTCTGTACGCACGCGTAACTACTCGTTTCATTAATAAGGATACAATAAATGCTACTACAAATAACCCTGCAAATACTGCTAATGTAGAGTCTAATGATCCCGTAGCTGTTTTAACCATATCATAAATTGTTGGTCCCACAACTCCAGCTAAAGCCCATGCCGTTAATACCATACCATGAATTGCTCCTAGCTGCTTGGTACCAAATAAATCTCCTAAAAATGCTGGTAACGTTGAAAAGCCTCCACCATACATTGTTATTACTGTAAATAGCATTACTAGAAATGTTATTTCCATAGAAATTTTAGGCAGTAACCAGAATGCTACAATTTGGAAAGCGAAAAACACAATATAGGTATTTGCCCTTCCCAGGTAATCCGATAATGTAGACCAAACGATTCTACCTAAACCATTAAACACCCCAATTAAACCAACTATAGCGGCTGCCTCCATTGGCGAGTAATTTAACTTTTCCTGCATCATTGGGCTTGCTGCCGAAATAACTGCTATACCACAAGCAATGTTAATAAACATCATAATCCATATATAATAAAAACGTGGTGTTCTTAAAGCTTCATTGGCAGTAATGTTAGCCATATCGGCTTTTATAGTTTTTCCTTCACCAGGTTTAAAACCTTCTGGTAAGTATCCTTCTGGTGGTCTTTCAATATATCTTGCCGAAGCTAGAATTAATGTCATATAAATAGCACCTAAAATATAGAACGCATTAGAAACACCAACAGCATCAAATAACGATTGCATAACAGGTCCGAACACCAACGCAGCAAAACCAAATCCCATAATTGCCATTCCCGTTGCTAACCCACGTCTATCTGGGAACCATTTTACTAAAGTACTTACAGGTGTAATATACCCCAATCCAAGACCAATACCTCCTATGACACCGTAGCATAAATAAAACATCCATAGTGATTCTAACTGTACGGCAAGTCCAGAACCTAAAATGCCCAATCCGTAGAAAATACCAGCTGTAGTTCCACTAATTTTTGGCCCTACACGTTCTACCCATCGTCCTAAAAATGCCGCTGATAAACCAAGTAATAATATGGCAATTTTAAATGCCCATTTTATGACACTACCGTCTACATCAAATATTTCTTTAACAGGGTTTGTCATTACGGAATACGCATACACAGACCCAATAGAAATATGTATACCTACAGCAGACGCCGCAATTAACCATCTGTTTTTAAGTTTTTTTTCACTCATAATCCTAACATTGTGTTGGCTAGACCAACTAATTTATTTTTACTTCTTTAAAATATTGTTCTAAAATTTTAACCGCTTCATTGATTTCTTCCTCAGTATTCTCTCTAGCATCATTTAATTGGTATTGCCATCCTAACTTTTCCCATTTGTGAATACCAAGTTTGTGATACGGCTGAATTTCTATTTTTTCAATAGTTTTATAATCCTTAAAATACGCTCCCATTTCATGTAACAAGCCTGGGGTATTTGTTAAACCAGGAATTAATACATAACGTAACCACATGGGTTTTCCAGATGCTTCTCTATGTTTTGCAAAATTGAATGTGGTCTCCTTGTTTTTCTGTCCTGTTAACATTTGGTAACCATCTTCATGCATATGTTTTATATCGAGCATCACTAAATCTGCATAACCATCTAACAACTCCGTTGTAAAATGATTTAATACCCTTCCATTAGTATCTATGTTTGTATGAATACCTTCTTCTTTTAACCGTTGAAAAAAATGGATTAGTTCTTTAGACTGAAGAAGTGGTTCACCACCCGAAACTGTAACACCTCCAAACTCACCAAAGTAGGACTTCATATTTACAGCTCTTTTCACTAAGCTTTCAATAGGAAATTCTTTTCCGCCATGAGTGTCAATCGTATCTGGATTATGGCAATACAAACATTTTAACTTGCAACCTTGTAAAAACACAACCATTCTAATACCAGGTCCGTCATGTGTTCCAAATGATTCTATGGAATGTACTCTTAATGTGTTTTCTGAAGTTTTGATATGCCTCTGCTTTAAATTAGAACTTCCGAAAAGTTTTAGTTTTCGGAAGTTCTTATTTGACTAATTCTAAAAAATTACATTGAATCGTGGAATGATCTTGTAATTACTTCTAATTGCTGTTCTTTAGTTAATCTAATAAAGTTGACAGCGTATCCCGAAACCCTAATTGTTAACTGCGGGTATTCTTCTGGATGTTCCATTGCATCTAGCAAGGTTTCTTTATTTAAAACATTTACATTTAAATGTTGTGCATTTCTAGCAAAATAACCATCTAACATGGTGGTAAGGTTATTAATTCTATCCTCATCTGTAGATCCAAGAGATTTTGGTACTATTGAGAAGGTATTAGAAATACCATCTTGTGAATCTTCATAATCAATTTTTGCAACTGAATTTAAAGACGCAATTGCCCCATGCGTATCGCGTCCATGCATTGGATTAGCACCTGGTGCAAATGGAACTCCTTTAGCTCTACCATCTGGAGTAGCCCCAGTTTTCTTACCATAAACAACATTAGATGTAATTGTTAATACTGACATTGTTGGTTCTGCATCTTTATATACAGGTAAGGCTTTTAACTCATTATTGAAATCTCTAACAGCATCATGAGCAAAAACATCAACACGATCATCATCATTTCCATACTTAGGGAAGTCTCCATCTATCTCAAAATCCACTGTTAATCCGTCTTCATTTCTAACAGGTCTAACTTTAGCGTATTTTATTGCCGATAATGAATCTGCAACAATGGATAAACCAGCTGCACCGTAAGCAATATTAATCTCAGGATTAGTGTCAATTAATGCCATCTGCGCTTTTTCATAGTAGTATCTATCATGCATGTAGTGGATAATATTCATAGAATCGTTATACACACGTGCCACTTCTTTCATAGCTATTTTGAAGTTAGCCATTACTTTATCAAAATCTAAAACTTCATCTTCCATTGGCGCAATACCTTCCACCATTTGTGTTCCAGTATTTTCACAACGTCCGCCATTAATAGCCAATAATAATGTTTTAGCTAAGTTAGTACGTGCTCCAAAGAATTGAATTTGTTTTCCTAAAGCTTGGTAAGACACACAGCATGCAATTCCGTAGTCATCAGACCCTCTCATTGTACGCATCATATCGTCATTTTCAAACTGAATCGAAGAAGTATCAATAGCTACTTTAGCACAGAAGTTTTTAAAGTTTTTAGGTAAACTATTAGACCAAAGTATTGTAATGTTTGGCTCTGGTGAAGGCCCTAAATTGTATAAGGTATTTAAGAAACGGAAAGACGATTTAGTAACCTTAGTTCTTCCGTCTGCAAACATACCACCAATAGCTTCTGTTACCCATGTTGGGTCTCCAGCAAATATCTCATCGTAGGCACCCATTCTTAAGTGGCGCACCATACGTAATTTCATTACAAATTGATCAATATACTCTTGTGCTTCAACCTCAGTAATTAATCCCTCTTGTAAATCATTTTCAATGAATACATCTAAGAAAGAAGAGACATTACCTAAAGACATAGCTGCACCATCTTGTTCTTTTACAGCTGCTAAGTAAGCCATATAAGTCCATTGTACAGCTTCACGTGCGTTTTCAGCAGGACGAGATAAATCTAGGCCATATTTTTCGCCCATTCCTATCATGTCTTTCAAAGCTTTGATTTGATCAGATACTTCCTCGCGTAAGCGAATAACGGCATCTGTCATTGGCCCTTTAATTTCTTTTTGGTCGGCTTTTTTGGCTTCAATTAAAGCGTTAATACCATATAAAGCAACACGACGGTAATCTCCTATAATTCTACCTCTTGCATAATTATCTGGTAACCCCGTTAGAAGTCCTAAAGAACGGAATCTTCTAATTTCCTCGTTATAAGCAGAGAAAACACCATCGTTATGAGATTTAACATATTTAGAGAAAAGCTCAGAAACCGTATCACTAGCAACTAAACCATGTTCACTTAACGCTTTTTGAACTACTTTAAAACCTCCAAAAGGCTTCATAGCTCTTTTTAAAAGCTCATCTGTTTGTAAACCAACAATAACTTCATTCTCCTTATCAATATACCCTGCTTCAAAGTTATTTACACCAGAAATAATTTCTGTATCAACAGATCTTACCCCGTTATTTTGTCTTTCCTCTTTGGCTGCCGCTAAACAAATTTTCCAAAGTGCTTCAGTACGCTTACTTGGGCCTACTAAAAACTCGTCATTTCCGTAATAAGGTGTTACATTATTAATGACAAAATCTCTAACATCAATTTTCTCATTCCAAACACCGTTTTTAAACGCTTTTACTTCCATTTTATATTCTTTTAAAAAATCACTTCTTATTTGTTACTCCAAATTTACACCCGAATAACTACGTGTAAACTGACATTTATCATGTATTCTGAGTTTAACAAATTCTTTATCAGATATTTTTCATTATTGCAGTTTTATCAAAAAAAACCTATTTTAGATTAATCTTTATCAGTACCAAAGCACATATTTTAACACATTATTACCAAAGCGATAGTTGTTTATCCTATTTATTTTTATATTTTGGGCTTCACATTGAAAAAAAATGAAAGAGATTACAAGAATTTTTGATTTCCCTCCATACCAACTGGAGCGTTTTAACTTAGAGAAAGCATTCACTTCTAAATATGATGGTAAGTGGGTAAGTATTAGTACCAAAGAGTATATAGACCAATACAATAAAGTAAGTAGAGGCCTATTGAAATTAGGTGTAAAAGCAAACGATAAGATTGCCGTTATCTCTACCACAAATAGAACAGAGTGGAATGTTTTAGATATGGGTGTTTTACAAATTGGCGCACAAAATGTACCTATCTACCCGACTATTTCTAAAGAGGAATATGAATATGTCTTATCGCATTCTGAAGCTACATACTGTTTTGTTTCAGACGAGACGATTTTAGAGAAACTTAACCAGATAAAAGATAAAACTAAACTTAAGGCTGTTTATACCTTTAATGAAATAGAAGGTGAAAAACATTGGAGTGAAGTTTTAGAATTGGGAGAAGCTGCCGACAATCAAAAAGAAGTTGAAGAAAGAAAAAATGCTGTTACTCCAGAAGATTTGGCCACTTTAATATACACTTCTGGAACTACAGGAACACCAAAAGGTGTTATGCTATCTCATAAAAATCTCGTATCAAATGTATTAGACAGTTCCTCTAGAGTACCAATGGAGCATGGTAAATCATCAGCTCTTAGCTTCTTACCAGTTTGTCATGTTTTTGAACGTATGATTCTTTACTTATACCAATATTGCGGTATTGAAATCTATTTTGCAGAAAGTATTGAAACCATAAGTGACAACTTAAAAGAAATTAAACCATACATAATGACTGCAGTTCCTAGACTTTATGAAAAAGTCTATGACAAAATTATTGCAAAAGGAACGGAATTAAGTGGTATTAAAAAAATGCTGTTCTTTTGGGCTGTAGATGTAGGACTAAAATATGAACCCTACGGGCAAAACGGATGGTGGTACGAATTTAAATTGAAAATTGCACGAAAACTAATTTTTAGTAAATGGAAAGCTGGATTAGGAGGTAACTTAGAAACTTTAGTTTCTGGTAGTGCAGCATTGCAGCCAAGGTTAATTAGAATATTCTCTGCTGCTGAAATGCCGATTTTAGAAGGCTATGGCCTAACCGAAACATCACCAGTTATATCCGTAAACTGTCCATTTAATATGGGAATTAGAATAGGTACAGTAGGTAGAATTATAGACAATGTTGAGGTTAAAATTGCTGAGGATGGAGAAATTCTGGTAAAAGGTAATAACGTTATGATGGGCTATTACAAAGATCCTGAGCGTACTGCCGAAGTGATGACAGACGGCTATTTTCACACAGGTGATATTGGCGAAATAGGCGACGACAATTTCTTAAAAATTACCGATCGTAAAAAGGACATGTTTAAAACCTCTGGTGGAAAGTATATAGTCCCTGCTCTTCTTGAAAACCAGTTTAAACAATCGCGTTTTATAGAGCAAATCATGGTTATTGGAGAAGGCGAAAAAATGCCGGCTGCATTAATTCAAATTAATAACGAGTTTGTAGAGGAATGGGCAAGAAGACATAACATCTTGTTTGAAAATATCAATGCTAACCCATTATTAATAGAACGTATTCAGGAAGAAATTGATGAAGCCAACAAAAACTTTGGTAAATGGGAACAAATAAAACGTTTCGAAATTACCCCAGATGTTTGGACTATAGATGACGGACATCTTACACCTACCATGAAAATGAAACGCAAGGTTATTAAAGAAAAGTATAAAAATCTTATTGATAAAATCTACCGAGAGTAAGGCGCATTTTCTTTTAAAATATAAATAAACACAAACAGTCTATTTTTTATGTAGGCTGTTTTTTACGTATGGACTACTTTTAAAAAAATATTATGCATGCATAATATTTTTTTCATATATTTGGTTTATAACTACTAACCAAATGAAGGATAAAACTATTGATTATGTACTGAGAACTACATGGCTTACGGTTCAAAAAATGTACAATGAAGAGGCTGCTAAGTTTGAAAGCACTATGGCTACCGGTTTTACTCTATTAAGTATAGATCCAGAAAAAGGTACTCCTTCAACTGCTTTAGGCCCAAAAATGGGTATGGAAGCAACCAGTCTCTCAAGAATTTTAAAAACGATGGAAAAAAAGGGATTAATAGAAAGACATCCCAATCCCAAAGATGGAAGAGGTGTACTAATTCACCTAACAGATTTTGGGCGTGAAAAAAGAGAATACTCTAAAGAAAAAGTAATAACGTTTAACAATAGTATTAGGGATAATGTATCTGACGAGAAGATGAACAATTTCTATGAAGTTGCAGAACTTATAGTCGACATGGTTTCTAATAAAAAAATTTACAAAAAAGGTAACTAGACTAAATAGTAATGAGTAAACGAACAATTAAAAAAGTTGCAGTCATTGGCTCTGGAATAATGGGTAGCGGTATTGCTTGCCATTTTGCCAATATTGGCGTAGAAGTTTTGCTCCTAGACATCGTTCCTAGAGCACTTAATGATGCCGAAAAATCTAAGGGTTTAACTTTAGATGACAAATTGGTGAGAAACAGGTTGGTTAATGATGCTTTAAAAAAAGCACTAAAATCTAAGCCCTCTCCTATTTATCATCAAAAATTTGCCAGTAGAATTACTACAGGAAATTTAGAAGATGACATATCTAAAGTAAAAGATGTAGACTGGATTATTGAAGTTGTTGTTGAACGCTTAGACATAAAAAAGCAAGTTTTCGAAAACTTAGAAAAACACAGAACACCAGGTACACTCATTACTTCTAATACCTCTGGAATTCCTATTAAGTTTATGAGCGAAGGCAGAAGCGATGATTTCCAAACACATTTTTGTGGTACCCATTTCTTCAACCCAGCAAGATATTTAAAACTTTTTGAAATTATTCCAGGTCCTAAAACCTCTTCGGCGGTTCTAGACTTCTTAAACAATTACGGAGAACAATATTTAGGAAAAACTTCTGTAATCGCTAAAGACACACCTGCTTTTATTGGAAACAGAATAGGTATTTTTGGCATACAGTCTTTATTCCATCAGGTAAAAGCATTGGGCTTAACCATTGAAGAAGTAGATAAATTAACTGGTCCTGTAATTGGACGGCCTAAGTCTGCCACATTCAGAACAGTTGATGTGGTTGGATTAGACACTCTAGTTCATGTTGCAAACGGTATCTACAACAATTGTCCTGATGATGAAGCGCATGAACTTTTTAAACTTCCTGATTTTATCAACACAATGATGGAGAACAAATGGTTAGGAAGTAAAACTGGGCAAGGGTTTTATAAAAAAGTAAAAGGAGAAAGTGGTAAGAGTGAAATTCTATCTTTAGACTTAGACACGCTTGAGTATAGTTCTAAGAAAAAAGCAAAATTTTCAACTTTAGAACTTACGAAAACGATTGAGAAAGTCATTGATAGGTTCAAAGTATTAGTTTCTGGAAAAGATAAAGCCGGAGAATTCTACAGAAAGAACTTCGCCGCAATGTTTGCCTATGTTTCAAATAGAGTTCCCGAAATCACAGATGAACTTTTTAAAATAGATGATGCAATGAAAGCCGGATTTGGATGGGAACATGGCCCATTCCAAATTTGGGATGCCATAGGTGTAGACAAAGGCCTTGAAATTATGAAAGCCGAAGGCTTAGAACCTGCGTCATGGGTAAATGACATGGTAAATGCAGGAAATACATCCTTCTACACTGTTCAAAACGGAGCAACTTATTATTACGATATTACGTCTAAATCTCAAGTTAAAAAACCGGGTCAAGACGCCTTCATCATATTAGATAACATCAGAAAAAGCAACGAAGTTTTCAAAAACTCTGGTGTTGTTATTGAAGACCTAGGTGATGGTATTTTGAACTGCGAATTCCAGTCTAAGATGAACACAATTGGTGGCGATGTCTTAGCAGGATTAAACAAAGCAATAGATTTAGCTGAAAAAGACTATAGTGGATTAGTAATTGGAAACCAAGGCGCTAACTTCTCTGTTGGTGCCAATATTGGTATGATATTCATGATGGCTGTAGAACAAGAGTATGACGAACTTAATGGTGCAATAAAGTATTTTCAAGATACGATGATGCGCATGCGTTACTCTTCAATCCCTACTGTTTCTGCTCCTCATGGTATGTCATTGGGTGGAGCGTGCGAATTATCAATGCACGCTGACAAAGTTGTGGCTGCGGCCGAAACTTACATAGGTTTAGTTGAATTTGGGGTTGGCGTCATTCCAGGTGGCGCCGGTTCCAAAGAAATGGCACTTAGAGCTTCAGATTCATTTAGTAAAGGCGATGTAGAACTTAATGTGTTACAGGAATACTTCCTAACCATTGGTATGGCAAAAGTAGCGACTTCTGCCTATGAAGCTTTTGATATGGGAGTGCTTCAAAAAGGAAAAGATATTGTTGTTGTTAACAAGGATAGACAGATTGCAACGGCTAAAGCACATGCTAAATTAATGGCAGACGCTGGTTACACACAACCTATTAAACGTAAAGATGTAAAAGTACTTGGTAAACAAGCGCTTGGTATGTTTCTAGTGGGAACAGACGCTATGGAAGCTTCAAAGTACATTAGTGAACATGATCAAAAAATTGCCAATAAATTGGCATATGTAATGGCTGGAGGTGATTTATCTGAACCTACTCTAGTTTCAGAACAGTACCTCCTAGATTTAGAGAGAGAAGCATTCTTAAGTTTATGTACCGAACGTAAAACTTTAGAACGTATTCAGCACATGTTAAAAACTGGCAAACCATTACGTAATTAGATAATTATACCAATTATCTAGTTTTCAAAAAATTAAAATTATGAAAACAGCATATATAGTTAAAGGATATAGAACCGCCGTAGGCAAATCTAAAAAAGGTGGTTTCAGATTTAAAAGAGCAGATGAGTTAGCTGCTGAAACCATCAAATATATGATGGGGCATTTACCTGAATTCGATACCAAAAGAATCGATGATGTTATCGTTGGTAACGCTATGCCAGAAGGCTCCCAAGGTTTAAATATGGCGCGCATCATTTCTCTTATTGGTTTAGATACTGTGGATGTGCCTGGAGTTACCGTGAACCGATTTTGTTCTTCGGGTTTAGAAACCATAGGTATGGCAGTTGCAAAAATTCAATCTGGAATGGCAGAATGCATTATAGCGGGCGGTACGGAAAGTATGAGTTCTGTGCCTATGACAGGATTTAAACCAGAATTGAATTACGACATTGTAAATTCAGGTCATGAGGATTATTATTGGGGAATGGGTAACACAGCCGAAGCTGTAGCCCAAGAGTTCAATGTGTCTAGAGAAGACCAAGATGAGTTTGCCTATAACTCTCATATGAAAGCCTTAAAAGCTTTAGACGAGGATCGTTTTCAAGACCAAATTGCACCTATTGAAGTAGATGAGACTTACGTAGATTCTAAAGGTAAAAAAGCAACGCGAACGTATACAGTTAACAAAGATGAAGGTCCTAGAAGAGGAACCAGTAAAGAAGCATTAGCAAAATTACGTCCAGTATTTGCCGCCAATGGTTCGGTTACCGCAGGGAACTCTTCACAAACAAGTGATGGCGCTGCTTTTGTAATGGTAATGAGCGAGGCCATGGTAAAAGAATTAAAACTAGAGCCAATAGCCAGATTAGTAAGCTATGCTGCGGCTGGGGTTCCTCCTAGAATAATGGGTATTGGTCCAGTTGCTGCTATTCCAAAAGCATTAAAACAGGCTGGTTTACAACAGAACGATATTAATTTAATTGAATTAAACGAGGCATTTGCATCTCAATCTTTAGCAGTTATCAGAGAATTAAACCTAAACCCTGATATCATAAATGTAAATGGTGGTGCTATTGCATTAGGACATCCTCTTGGATGTACTGGAGCTAAATTGTCAGTTCAATTATTTGATGAAATGCGCAAACGAAACATGACAAACAAGTATGGTATGGTAACCATGTGTGTTGGTACAGGACAAGGTGCTGCTGGTATTTTTGAATTTCTTTCTTAAAACCAACCCCTCCAACCTCCCGAAGGGGAGGCTATACTAAAACTAAAAGAGACACTATTATTTGAGTTTTTTTTTAAAACTATTTAACACAGAATAAAATTATTAATGTTTAACTAAAAAAATACCCAATTACTTTTCTCCCTTTTTGGGAGGAGTTAGAGGGGGCGTATAAAATGGAAGAAAAAGACATATTAAGAGGTGGCCAGTTTCTAGTTAAAGAAAGTAGCTGCGAAGATATTTTTACACCAGAAGATTTTAATGAAGATCAACTTATGATGAAAGAAGCCGTTTCTGAATTTGTTGACCGAGAAATTTGGGCTAAAAAACCACAGTTTGAACAAAAAGACTATGCTTTAACTGAATCTTGCATGAGACAGGCTGGAGAACTAGGTTTTTTAAGTGTTTCTGTACCTGCCGAATACGGCGGAATGGGAATGGGTTTTGTAGACACCATGTTGGTTTGTGATTATATTTCTGGAGCAACTGGTTCGTTTAGTACTGCCTTTGGAGCCCACACCGGTATTGGTACCATGCCAATTACACTTTACGGTTCTGAGGAGCAAAAACAAAAATATGTCCCAAAGTTAGCTAGTGGCGAATGGTTTGGTTCTTACTGCTTAACAGAGCCAAGTGCGGGTAGTGATGCCAACTCTGGTAAAACAAAAGCCGTTCTTTCTGAAGATGGAAAAACTTATAAAATTACAGGGCAAAAAATGTGGATTTCCAACGCTGGCTTCTGTAATTTAATGATTGTTTTTGCAAGAATTGAAGACGACAAGTACATTACCGGGTTCATTGTGGAATATGATCCAGAAAATCCGAATGGTATTACCATGGGAGAAGAAGAACATAAATTAGGTATTCGAGCGTCTTCAACGCGGCAGGTGTTCTTTAACGAAACTGTAGTTCCTGTTGAAAACATGCTATCTACAAGAGGAAATGGGTTTAAAATTGCTATGAACGCCTTAAATGTAGGTAGGATAAAATTAGCCGTTGCTTGTTTAGATGCCCAACGAAGAACAATTTCTGAATCTATTAAATACGCTAATGAGCGAATTCAGTTTAAAACACCAATTTCTAGTTTTGGAGCTATACGTCAAAAAATTGCTGAAATGGCAACTAATTGTTGGGTAGGTGAAGCCGGTTGCTACCGTGCAGCAAAAAACATTCAAGATCGTATTGAATTAAGACAACAAAATGGAAAGGATACGCACCAAGAAGCTGAATTAAAAGGTGTTGAAGAATATGCCATTGAATGTTCTATTCTTAAAGTAGCCGTTTCTGAGTTTGTTCAAAGATGTACCGATGAAGGTATTCAAATTTTTGGTGGTATGGGATTCTCTGAAGAAACACCAATGGAATCTGCTTGGAGAGATGCAAGAATTGCAAGGATTTATGAGGGTACCAATGAAATTAACCGTATGTTAAGCATTGGTATGCTTATCAAAAAAGCTATGAAAGGTCATGTTGATGTTTTAACGCCAGCAATGGCCGTTAAAGATGAACTTATGGGCATTCCTTCTTTTGATACTCCCGATTTTTCTGAGTTATTTTCAGAAGAAAAAAGTATTATTAAAAACCTTAAAAAGCTGTTTTTAATGGTTGCTGGTGCCGCGTTAGAAAAGTATGGCGAAAAAATAGAAGAGCAACAACAATTAATGCTGGCCTCTTCAGATATTTTAATTCAAATCTATTTAGCTGAATCGGCAATTTTACGCGCAGAAAAAATGGCTAAGAAAGATGGAGAAGATAATGCTAAAGAGCAAATAGCAATGGCAAAACTAAACTTATTCCATGCCATAGATGTAATTGAAACAGCTGGTAAACATTCTATTATTTCATTCTCTTCGGGAGATGAACAACGTATGATGCTTATGGGCTTAAAACGTTACATTAAATATGTTAATATGCCTAATATTATAGAATTAAGAAACATCATTGCAAATAAAGTAACTCAAGAAAACAAATATTGCTTTTAATTAAGTAAGTGACTAATTCAAATCCTTAACGCTTCAAATTAACTTTTGAAGCGTTTTTTATTTTCAGTATTTTTAAGCTAAAATTTACAATATGAAATACATAACCACATTAACCCTCCTATTTGCAATAAGTATTTCCTTTAGTCAACAAAACAGTAAGATATACGATATAATAGAATCAATTTCGGCCGAAAGAATTCAAAAAGACATTCAAACCCTTGTTAATTTTGGTACACGAAATACCTTTAGTGACACCCTCTCAGACACCCGAGGCATTGGAGCCGCAAGGCGCTGGATTAAGAAAGAATTTGAAAATATTTCTAAAGATTGCAAGAACTGTTTAGACGTATTTTACCAGAAAGATCTTGTAAAAAAAGAAGGTAACCGAAGAGTGCCACATGATGCTTGGGTGGTTAATGTCGTTGCGGTTCAACGCGGTACCAAATACCCAAATAGATATGTAATAATGAGTGGTGATATAGATTCTAGAGCTAGTAATACCATGGACTTCACTACAGACGCCCCGGGAGCAAATGACAACGCATCTGGGATGGCAGGAACTATAGAAGCCGCCAGAGTATTAAGTAAATACACCTTTGAAAGCAGCATTGTTTATGTTGGGCTCTCAGGAGAAGAACAAGGCTTATTTGGTGGTGCAGGTTTGGCAAAATACGCCAAAGACAACAATTGGGATATCATTGGCATACTAAACAATGATATGATTGGAAATATTAAAGGTGTTGATGGTGTTATTGACAATAGGACATTTAGAATATTCTCAGAACCAGTACCTCCAACCGAAACCGAACGCCAGAGAAAAATGCGTAGGTATTATGGTGGTGAAGTTGATGGTATTTCACGTCAGTTAGCACGGTACATCCATAAAACCACAACAACATATATGCCCGAAATGAATCCTATGATGGTTTATAGATTAGATAGGTTTGGCAGAGGCGGGCACCATCGTCCATTTAACGACTTAGGATATGCAGGAATACGTATTATGGAAGCCCATGAAAACTATACCCAACAGCATCAAGACATTAGAGAAGCAAATGGTATTAAGTATGGTGATGTTATTGAGCACGTAAACTTTGACTATGCAAAAAAACTAACGGCCGTAAACGCTATCAACCTAGCTAGTTTAGCTTGGGCGCCACCGGCTCCTAAAAACGTATTTATAGGCGGTATTGTGCAGCCTGCAGCAAAATTTCAATGGACCAATGTTGAAGACGTCGCTGGTTATAAAATTTATTGGAGAGATACCACCTCCCCTACTTGGGATTATAGCAGATACGTGGGCGATATTACAGAGTTTACTTTAAAAGGCATAGTTATTGACAATTACTTCTTTGGAATATCTTCGGTTGGGAAAAACGGATTTGAAAGTGTGGTTACTTTTCCAAATGATATTTTCGTAGAAAAAGATTAACATATACTTAAGAAGGCTTTTATTTAAATTTGAAGAAACTAACCATTATGTCATTTTTTCGTTCTGTAGTCATTATTTTTATCGTTTTCATTTCCGCATCTTCAAACGCGCAGTTACTTAAAGAAAAACACAATTTCACAAGGCAAGATACACTACGAGGCAGTATAACACCAGAACGAGAATGGTGGGATCTTACCTACTATCATTTGGATATTAAAGTTAATCCAGATGAAAAATTTATTGCTGGTAAAAACACCATTCAGTATAAAGTTTTAAAGCCTAATTCTAAAATGCAGATAGATTTGCAACCTCCAATGCAACTTACTAAGGCTATTCAGAATGGAAAAGCGCTTGAGATAACTCATGAAGGTAATGCCCACTTTATAACTTTAGAAGCGGTACAAGATGTAGATGCCATAAATACTATTGATGTGTATTACGAAGGTAATCCAAGAGAAGCTGTTAGAGCCCCTTGGGATGGTGGTGTTTCTTGGAAAAAGGATAGTAATGGTAATCATTTTATAGCTACTTCTTGTCAAGGTTTAGGCGCTAGTGTTTGGTGGCCCTGTAAAGACCATATGTATGATGAAGTAGACAGCATGCTTATAAGTGTTAATGTGCCAGATAAACTAACTAACGTTTCTAACGGAAGACTACGTTTAGTAGAACAGATTGGGGATACAAAAACCTTCCATTGGGTGGTTAAGAATCCCATAAACAACTATGGCGTAAATATTAATATTGCAGATTATGTAAATTTCTCTGAAGTCTACGATGGTATGGCTGGAAACTTAGACATGAATTATTACGTACTTAGAGATAACCTAGAGCAGGCTAAAGAGCATTTTAAAGATGCGCCCAAAATGATGAAAGCTTTTGAACATTGGTTTGGCCAGTACCCTTTTTACAGAGATGGTTATAAACTAGTTGAAGTACCATATTTAGGCATGGAGCATCAAAGTTCCGTGACTTACGGAAACAAATATAAAAAGGGCTATTTAGGAAGTGATTTGTCTGGTACTGGTTGGGGGCTGAAATTTGATTTTATCATCATACATGAATCCGGACATGAATGGTTTGCAAATAACATTACCAATAAAGACATAGCCGATATGTGGGTACACGAAAGTTTTACTGCGTATTCCGAAAGTCTATTTTTAGAATACTACTACGGCAAAAAAGCTGGTGCAGAATATGTTATTGGTACACGAAGAACGATCTTAAACGATAGACCTATGATTGGACATTATGATGTGAATCACGAAGGTTCTGGAGATATGTATTACAAAGGTGCAAATATGCTTCACACCTTACGTCAGTTAATTGAAGATGATGACAAATGGCGTAAAATACTAAGAGGATTAAATACGACCTTTTATCATCAAACAGTGAGTTCTAAACAAATTGAAGATTATTTAAGTGAGGAAACAGGAATTGATTTAACTGAATTTTTTAATCAGTATTTAAGAACAACTAAGGTGCCTACCTTAGAATATAAATTTGATGGTAATAACTTAAAATACCGTTGGACCAATATTATAGATGGTTTTGACATGCCTGTTCAAATCAAAGTAAATGATACAGAGCAATGGATATTTCCAAAGGCAGATTGGAATGCTTTAGAACACAATGCTACCATTGAAACGGTTGAATTGGATAAAGACTTCTATATTAAATCTAAAGCAATTTAAACTTGAAAGATTTACAAGAACTTTATTTTGAACGCGATACCGATTGGTACGATTGGTTATTGAAAAACCATGAGGTTGAAGAAGCTGTCTATCTTATCTTTTACAAATTAGAATTAAATATACCTACCATGCGATGGGAAGAAGCGGTTAAAGTAGCGTTATGCTTTGGATGGATAGATTCTACAGTAAAAAGCTTAGGTGATGGTAAACGCCGACAGTACTTTAGTAAACGTAACCCTAAAAGTACTTGGAGTGCGCTTAATAAACGTTATGTTGCCGAACTAGAGCAATCTGGACTAATTCATGAAGCTGGTTATAAAATGATTGAATTAGCAAAACAAACAGGAACTTGGACAGCGATGGATGATGTTGAAAATGGCGTTATACCAGAAGCTTTACAAAAGGCCTTTGACCAAAACCCTATAGCATTTGAAAACTACCAAAATTTCGCAAAAGGTTATAGAAAAGGCTATTTATCTTGGTTAAATAGTGCTAAACGAGAAGACACCAAACAAAAACGTATTTCTGAAATTATTAGACTCTGTGAGGCTAATGTTAAGAGTAGAGGCATATATTAATTGACAATTATAGGATTGGTATTGGATGAACTAAAATGCTCTTATGAAAGGTTTAGAAATTGCTTAACACCATTAAAGTTAAAAATTTAGACAAGATAAATGAAAAGTAAGATTTTCGAAGTTGGTTTACTGGACCAATATCATATCTATATTCCAGAAGACGTTTTTAGACCTTTTGTTGAAGCTAAACATAGTAGAGTCAAAATAAAAGCGTCACATCAAACAAAGTCAATTGAATTTTATGCCGCAGTAAAAAAAGATAAAAATACGGGTGACTATAAAATAATGTTTGGCAATAGATTGCAAAAATCTTTAGGGCTTTTCATGAATGATTATTTCTCTATGCAAATCTTTCAAGACACCTCAAAATACGGTGTTGATATGCCTGAAGAATTAGATGCTGTTTTTAAAAGTGACCTGGAAGCTTTTCAAATTTTTGAGAACCTAACCGCTGGAAAAAAACGCAGTATTATTTATGCTGTAGCCAGATATAAAACAAGCCAAACAAGAATTGATAAAGCTTTGATTGCCTGTGAAAATTTAAAAAAAGGAGAAACTAATCCTATGAAAATTTTTAAGCTTTAGAACATCAACTTTTTAATATTATCCATATACCCTCTACTAACTCTAACAACATCGCCATTTAGCATAGTAACATCATAACTTTTGGTATACTTATTAAGTTCTTTAACCTTATTCAAATTTATTATGGAAGATCTATGTACTCTAATAAATATATTGTTATTCAATTTTTCTTCCAATGTTGAAATGCCATAATTACTTAAATAACTATAGTCATTCACAATAATTTTAGAATAATCGCCATAAGCTTCAATTCTAACCACATCCTCTAAACTTAAGGTTACAAGTTTATTTTGGCTTTGTACTAGTATACGCTTAGGATATTGTGATTCCTCCAAAAGCAAACTTTCAGCTAATGGGCGCACCTTATTGTTTGAGTTGTTGTAAAGTTTTTCAATTGAAGTTTTAAACCGCTTCTTAGTATAAGGTTTTAATAAATAGTCTATTGCATGAACCTCAAATGCCTTTAAGGCATATTGGTCATAAGCCGTTGAAAAAATAATCTGAGGTAATTCTTCTAAATGGGTTAAGACATCAAAACCTGTCATTCCCGGCATTTGAATATCCAAAAAAACTAAATCTGGCTTAAATTCATTGATGAGTTTTACAGCATCTACACCATTATTGGCTTCACCAAGTAAAATAAGATCTTTGTAATTTTGAAGATATTCTTTTATTAACTGACGTCCCGAAGCCTCATCATCTACTATAATTACTTTTTTCATACGTTCATATTGAAAAATTAATTTTTAAACCTTGAGGTAAATTATCCGATAAGCTTAAGGTTGTCTGATACATTTTTTCTAACCTCAACTTAGTATTTGTTAAACCTATACCCTTTTCGAATGCGTCATTTTTATCTTTAATACCAACACCCGTATCTGCAACTTCAAATGCTAGCCGTCCGTTTTTCTTTTGAATAGATATTGTAATTTTTCCACCTTCAACTAAGGAAGACAGTCCATGTTTTATGGAGTTCTCTACAAGGGGCTGCAATAACATAGGCGGTATAACTTCATCCATAATTGATTCATCAACATTTACCTCAATGTCTAAACGCTCTTTAAAACGCTCTTTTTCCAAAGCTAAATATTTATTTACAAAGTCTATTTCTTCTCTAATGGTTACTTTTTCAGTCTGTGAAGCTTTTAATTGATATCTAAACAAATCCGATAATTCTGCAATTAAATGTCTTGTATGTTCATTTTCGGCAGGTACAGAAGCACTAATAGTATTAAAAATATTATACAAGAAATGAGGATTTAACTGGGCTTTTAAGGCGGATAATTCACTTTTTAATGCGGCATTTCTAAGCTCACTTTCCAAGCGCCTTTTCCTTTGATCTTCAAGGTAATAGTTATAAGCGTGAAAGATGCCAAATTGTAAGGTATAGAATAACGCAGGAATGTAGATATCCCATACTCTTGCTACGCCTCTTAAATGACCCCATTCAAACAAATCGCATACCACGTAATATAGCTGCTGCCAAACGACAACAAATGTGGGTAACAAAATAATATGTAGTAGTACCTTTTTGTAGGTTTTCCAATACTTTAATTTTTTAAACAAAAACCACCAAATAGGATAGGTTAAAATTGCTTTAAGAATATAGTCCACACCTACGGTATTCATAAACTCCATAAAATCAAAAATGGAAGATTCTCCTTTACTCCACCTACTGCTATTTATAGTTATTGCAGCATGGTATGCAAATGCCCAAAACAAATAAAATCCAATAAAAAAGATAAGTTCTATAATCTTGATTCCTAGGAAACGCTTTTTTAGAAAAGATTGACTTGATTCCATATTCTAAATTTTCAACAAATTTAAAGTTAGTATATTTTTTTGGCTTTGACTTTCCGACGAGTTGACCTATTTACAGCTAAATGGACATTCCAATTCGTCGATACATAGGTTCATCGGTCTGTAATGACGTGCACCACATACACTTAGTTTTCATCTTTGACAGACAAAATTCAATCAACATGAAAACTATTATTCAAATTATTGCAACACTTATCTGTTCTATTACTATGGCTCAATCTAATATTACAGGTAGCGTGGTAGATGAAAACCTTCAACCTATTCCTGGAGCCATTATTTCCATTTATAATTCAGATAAATCAAGTTTCATAAAGGCATCTTTAAGTGATGATGATGGCAATTTTTTTATTAAAAATATAGCCAAAGGCGATTATATATTAACTATAACAAGTTTAGGGTTTCAACCGTTCAATTCTAATGTTTTTAAACTTTCTAATGTTAAAGATTTTGGAGCTATTAAATTAATTCCTGCTTCGGAAGATTTAGAGGAAGTTGTGGTAACTGCCGAAAAACCAATGGTGCAAGTTATGGCTGATAAAACAGTTTTTAATATACAAAATACAATAAATGCTACTGGTGATTCTGGTTTCGAATTATTAAGAAAAGCACCTGGTGTAATTATTGACAATAGTGATAATGTCATTGTTGAAGGAAAAACTGGCGTACTAGTTTATATAGACGATAAACCATCTATTCTTAGAGGTGAAGATCTAACCAATTACTTAAAAAGTATACAGTCTAGTGATATCGAAGCCATAGAAATAATTACCCAACCATCATCCAAATACGATGCTGAAGGTAATGCAGGTATCATTAACATTAAGCTAAAACGTGATAAAAGTTTAGGGACTAATGGTACAATAGCCTCGGGCTTAACTTATGGAGAATTTGCCAGAATGAATAATTCTGCCTCCTTTAACAATAGAGGTAAAAAGACCAATTTTTATGGTACTTTTAGTAATAGGTTTGGAGAAAGCCTAAGCTTTATTAATCTTTTTAGGCAACAAAATAACACCACTTTTGACGCTAGAACTGAAACAATATTAGACAACTTAAATAATAATGCCAGGTTTGGTTTTGACTGGTACGCAAGTAAAAAATCTACTTTTGGTGTTATTGTCTCAGGTAATTTTTCAGATAATGCCTCTTATTCCGATTCCCGTACACCAATAACACCTATAGGAGACACAACCCCAAATCAAGTATTAATTGCTGAAAGTGACACCGAAAATAATGTATCTAACTTGTACGCTAACTTTAACTATAAACTTAAAGGAGCCAATAATACCGCTTTAAATATTGATGTAGATTTTGGAAAGTATGCTCGTGATAGAGAAAATTTACAACCTAATCAATATTTTGATGGTAGTGAATCACAAGTTTTAAGCGAAGTCATAAATTTTATGGTAACACCCATTGACATCAATCTATTTACCAGCAAAATTGATTACGAACAAGACTTATTTAAAGGAAAGTTAAGTATTGGTGGTAAATTTTCAAAAGTTGTAACAGACAATACGTTTGATTTTTATGATCGTGTAAATGGACAAGATATTTTAAATATGGAGCGTACCAATGATTTTCAATATGACGAAAACATAAATGCACTGTATTTTAATTATAGCTACAAGCTTAAAAAATGGAATCTACAGTTCGGGTTACGTATGGAAAACACAAAATCTGATGGCGTTTTAGTAAGCTTACAAGAAGATCAAAATAATCGTGTAAAACGAAGTTATACCGATTGGTTTCCTAGTGGAGGGATAACCTATCAATTAAATCAAAAAAACGCCTTTGCTTTAAATTATAGTAGACGTATTCAAAGACCAAATTATGCAAGTTTAAATCCGTTTGAATATAAAATTGATGAGTTATCATTTAGTAAGGGGAATCCTTTTTTACAACCTCAATATACCGACAATATTAAACTATCACATACCTTCAATTATCGTTTAACCACTTCAATAAGTTATAGTTTTATAAAAGACTATTTTGCAAAAATAACTGAAGCTGTTGGTCAAAATCAGAACTTCTTAACCACCAGAAATGTTGCTAACCAGAAGATTATTAATCTTGGCATAAGCTATCCAACTAGTTTTAACAAATGGTGGAGCATATATGTTAGTGCAAATGCGTACAGAAGTATTTTTGAAGCCACTAATCCAGACTTCCTTCCAATTTCGCAAAATACATTAAGTTTTTATGCTCAAAACACATTCAAATTACCAAAAGGATTTAGAGCCGAGGTATCTGGTTGGTATAGTTCTCCATCTATTTGGGGTGGTACTTATCAAACCAAAAGTTTAGGTTCACTCAATATAGCTTTTCAAAAGAAATTTATGAACGATAAAATTACTGCTAGATTAGGTTTTAATGATGTATTCTTCACCTCACCATGGCGTGGCGACACACAATTTGGAGATTTAATAATCAATGGAGATGGTGGTGGAGACAGCAGACAAATCCGTTTTAATCTTAGCTATAAATTAGGAAGTAATGACATTAAAAAAGCCCGAAAACGAAAAACAGGGTTAGAAGATGAGAAAAATAGAATTGGAGGTTAACGGTTATATAAACTATCATCAATCAATCAATCAACGAATAGTTAACGTTTACTATTAGAAACGAAAAAGGAAGCCAATTGGCTTCCTTTTTATTTTTTATATCCCACTAATAAAGCTCCCATAAGGGTCTTTAAACTGAGTACTTTCGGCAAAGCGTTGTTTACTCAATAACTTGTATTCTACCAGTGCCCATAGCACGAACTCTTTTACAAAGAAGCTATCTTCAGTTTTTAAATTTGGTAGATACTCACCTAACAAATCATCAAGTGGTGTAATACTGGCTAAAATAGTTTGGTATTCTTTATCTCTTAAATCATCTAACAATTCTACGCCATCTTCTTGATTAAAAAACCATGATACTATTTGGTCATAAGGCGTTTCTTGGTTTTGTCTTTGTAACTTTTCAATTTTCGGAAAAGACTCAACAAATAAATTCTTCACTGCTTCTCCAATTAAATTCATAGCAACAAAGGCAGCGCCTTCTTGTTCGCCTTCATACACCAATTCTACCTTACCTGTAATGGCGGGAATAACGCCTATAAAATCACTTAAACGTAAAAAGGTTTTATCTTCACCAGAAATTAAAGCCCTTCGTTCGGCGGTACTTAACAAATTTTCAAAGGCCGTAATACTTAAACGTGCACTTACGCCCGATTTAGCATCAATATAGTCACTATCTCGAGCTTCAAAAACAATTTGTTCCAATAAGTCTTTCGCCAATTCTGGCACATAAACACTTTGTTTTTGACCTTCAACTAAATTAGATTCTTGTTCAGTTATTAATCTAGCAGTTTTAATATCCTCAGGATAATGCGTTAAAATTTGAGAGCCAATTCTATCCTTTAAAGGTGTTACAATACTTCCTCTGTTCGTGTAATCTTCTGGATTGGCAGTAAAGATAAATTGCATGTCTAAAGGCAATCGTAACTTAAACCCTCTAATTTGGATATCGCCTTCCTGTAAAATATTGAAAAGCGCCACTTGAATTCTAGCTTGTAAATCCGGCAATTCATTAATTACAAAAATGCAACGATTAGCCCTAGGAATCATACCGTAATGAATTACACGATCATCGGCGTAACTCAATTTTAAATTAGCTGCTTTAATTGGATCTACGTCTCCAATAATATCGGCAACGGTTACATCGGGTGTTGCTAATTTTTCCGCAAAACGATCGCTTCTATGCAACCAAGAAATTGGTGTATCATCTCCTTTTTCTTTAATCAATTCCGTGGCATACCTGGAAATTGGTTGCAAAGGATCATCATTAATTTCGGAGCCTTCAACTACAGGAATGTATTCATCTAAAAGATTCAACATTAAACGTGCTAAACGCGTTTTTGCTTGTCCGCGTAACCCGAGTAAATTAATATTATGCCGCGATAATATGGCTCGTTCTAAATCTGGAATTACGGTATTTTCATAACCATGAACGCCTTCAAATGTCGTCTCTTTATTTTTTATTTTAAGTATTAGATTATCTCTTAATTCGTCTTTTATTGACTTAGGTTGATATCCTATTTTTTTTAAGTCTCCTAAAGTTTTTATATCTCTCATACCTGTTTAGCTTTTAGCTATTTTTTATCCTTTAATCCTCTTTTTTCTATTAGTTTCGTAATCTTCAAAAATCATTTCTCCTAGTCCCTTTATTCCTGTATAAAAGGCCTTTCCTTGGTTAGCATAAGTGAACTCTCTAACAAATCGCATAAGATATTCATCTCTAGCTATCATAAAAGTTGTAATCGGAATATGCAGTTTTCTGGCTTGTTGTGCCATCATATAGCATTTGTTTACGATATGCTCATCTAAGCCCATACTGTTTTTATAATACTGTCCGTCGGGTAAACGCAAACAACTGGGTTTACCATCGGTTATCATAAAAATTTGCTTATTCGTGTTTCGCTTTCGTCTCAATAAATCCATAGCCAATTCTAATCCAGCAACAGTATTGGTATGGTAGGGTCCCACTTTTAAATATGGTAAATCTTTAATCTCAATGCGCCATGCGTCGTTTCCAAAAACCAAAATATCTAAAGTGTCTTTAGGATATCTTGTAGTAATGAGTTCTGCAAGCGCCATAGCTACCTTTTTTGCTGGAGTAATTCTATCTTCACCATACAAAATCATGCTATGGCTAATATCTATCATAAGCACCGTACTCATTTGCGATTTATGAAGTGTTTCTTCAACTACCAAATCGTTTTCTGATAAGGTAAAATCTGAAATACCATGATTAATCTGTGCATTCCTTAAACTTTCGGTCAAGGATACTTTATCTAAAGAATCTCCAAATTGATAACCTCTAAAGTCTCCGGTATGCTCATCGCCTAAACCTGGTGATTTACTTTTATGATTACCTTGTCCGCTACGTTTTATTTTTCCGAATATTTGATCTAGGGCTTGTTGGCGAATAGCACGTTCTGTCTTAGCTGTTATTGCTAAAGAGGGTTCTCCATTAGGGTCAATTTCTTCTCTTAAATACCCTTTCTTTTTAAGATCTTCAATAAAGTCATCAATGGTATACTCTGGCGTAGTAAGCTTATATTCTTTATCTAGTTCTCTTAACCAGTCTATGGCCTCATCAAAATCTCCAGAAGTATGCGTAATTAATTCCTTGAATATCTCAAATAGTTTATCAAAGGGAGATTGATAAGGTGCTTCGTATTTTTTAAACACAAAGCCTTTTCTAAATGTGTTTGTGGACTTCATAGCATTATAAAAATACTACAATTTCATGGAACATTTAGTGTGACACTATTGGATTTAGCTTTAGTTTAACAACCAATTATAAAAAGTTTCTATTCCACTCTTTTAAGAGCTTCTATATTTTGGATTTTAATATGCTTCCCTACCGTTGAAATTAGGCCTTCTCTTTTAAACTGGGATAATACTCTTATTGCAGATTCTGTTGCGGTACCTACTATGTTAGCAAAGTCTTCTCTAGACAATAAGACACTTAAGGTTCCATCTGGGTTTACACCAAAACTATCATGAATGTAAATTAAAGTTTCTGCTAAACGCTGCTTAACAGATTTCTGTGCCATATTAACGATAACATCATCTGCTTCTTTAAGGTCTTTAGCCATATTCCTAAGGACATCAAATGTAAACTCCGGATTCTTATGAAGGTCTTTTAAAATCTCACTTCTTGGTATAAAACAAACCTCCATATCATTAAGAGCCGTTGCTTTTAGATTAGAACGTTCACTACTCACCACAGATCGTTGACCAAGTAAATCGCCTTTTACAACCATTTTTACAATTTGATCTTTTCCGTTTTCACTCAACTTTGTGAGTTTACAGATACCATCTCTTACACAGTAAACACCATTTAGAACATCACCTTCTTCAAAAATGACTTCACCTTTTTTTATAACTCTTGATGTTTTGCACCCAGAAATTCTAATCAATTCACTTTTAGTAAGTGATTTAAGAGAGTTAAACTGCTTTATTATACATTGCTCACATTTGCCCATAATATTCGATTTTAATAAAACTACCTGAAAGTTTTAATGCAGTACTAAAAATGGAATGTCTGTATAGTACTTAATTTTTGACAACTTCGGATCAAATAAAATCTTCTCAAAATAGCTTAAGTTTTTGGCCAACATCGTAATTAGATTAATCTTGCGTTTTTCTACAAAATCTTGCACCTGATTTTCAATTTGGTTGTTTGCTAAAAAGTGAAAACTATGTTTATTTGTTCCTAAATAATCACCTAATAATTCTTTATTTCTTTGCTGATCTTCATTGAGATCTGTTTCTTTATTTTTTATATGTAATACCCTGGCAGAGGCCTTATTAGCTTCTATTATATTTGTTATGGCCTCTAGTGTTTTGGGTGAGTAAACCGAAAGAAAATCTGTAGGGAAGGCAATTTCTTTAAGAGAAGAATATTTGGCATTTTCTGGAACCACAACAGTAGCACACCTCACTTTTGTAATAACATTTGCAGCATTACTTCCTATTGGTGTATTCTTTAGCCCAGAACTTCCTCTGGTGCCCATTACAATAAAATTGATTTGATTTTTATCTACCCTATTGCGTACAGAATTCACTAAATAACCACTATCTATTAAACTAAAAAATTTATGCTTAGGGTTCTTAGGAAATTGCTCATCTATTTTGGCTAAGAGAGATTTTATTTTCTGTTCACATGCTTTCCTATCATCTTCAGATTCATTAGAAGAGCAAACGTGCAGAATATAGAAGTTACAGGTTGAATTTTCAAAAAAATTAACCGCGTACTCTACTGCATTCCACGCATTTCCTGAGAAATCTGTTGGTATTAAAATGTTCTCCATTCTCACATATATTGCTCTACATGCAAAAATAGATGTATAACTACAACCTAAATATGACCAATATCAGAATTTGAATTTATGAAGAGGTATTATTCTACTTTTTTTAGTTGTTGCAGATCTAAAACCTTAATATTTCGCCCTTCAATTTCAATAATACCTAAATCTTTAAAACGAGAAAGCGTTCTTATTAAACTCTCGGTAGCTACGCCAGCAACGCCTGCTAAATCATTTCTTGAAATTCTAATAAACTCTTCTGGTTTTTTCCCCAATTTATCTACGAATTTTAAAATGGTAGTGGCTGTTCGCTTTCTAACCGAACTATAAGCCATTTCTAGCAACTGATCCTTAACACCAACTAAATCTTCATTTAATAGTTGAATAAGGTCTAATGTAATGTTATGATTGCTTTTAATGATTTCCATAAATTCATTTTTGGCAATCCCCAATAAAACAACATCTTGTATTGCAGCTGCTGTTTCTTTGTAAGTAGTATTTTCGGTAAATGACGTATATCCGAACAAATCATCTTCTTTATGTAGCGCGGTTGTAAGGTCTTTACCTTGATCATCAAATTTATGGCACTTAACTAGCCCCTTTGCTATTAGATAGATATAATTTGAATGTTGTCCTTCTTCATAAATTGTTGCACCTTTTTTAAAATTAAAGGTCTTACCATTATCATCGAAAAAATTCTTTAAATCATTAAGGTTTCTTATGCCCTGTTCATCCTCTGTTTCATAAGATTTCTTTTCTCTAATATCTTGCAGAATAGAAGTTTTTGCTAACCTACTCTCTATAGCGCTTATAAGCTCTTCTTCTTCAAAAGGTTTAGTGATATAATCATCTGCCCCTAAATCCATTCCCTTGCGCACATCTTTACGTTCAGTTTTTGCAGAAAGAAAGATAAACGGAATGTACTTTGTGCTTTCATTTTTAGAAAGCCCCTCTAAAACACCATAACCATCAAGCTCTGGCATCATAATGTCGCACACTATGATATCAGGTAGTATTTCAAGAGCTGTTTGTAAACCTACTTTTCCATTTGGAGCAGTTGTTACTTCGTAATTAGACAACTCCAATAGTTCGGAGGTATTTTCTCTTAAAATTACATCGTCTTCAATTAAAAGTATTCTTTTCATGAATTGGCTTTATTTGGTAGTTTTATTGTAAATGTACTGCCTTTATTCTCTTCGCTTACAAAGCTAACATTACCGCCCAAGTTATTCAAATGACTCTTAACAATATTAAGCCCTATTCCTGTCCCTTGAGATAATAATGCGTTTTCAGCTCTAAAATAACGATTAAATATTTGCTTTTGATCTGCCGCGGGAATACCTATACCACTATCTTTAACTTCAAACCTAGTATAGCTTTCACCTTGTTCTATTTTAATATCTATATTAGAGTTTTCTGGTGAATATTTAATGGCATTATGCACCAAATTACTCAAAGCTAATTCAACTATTTTCTCATCTTGAAACAAAGACAATTCATCTATATTCTTAGGGTAATTTATATTTTGCCCTTCTTTTAAAAGCATATTCGCATTATAAATAACCTCATCTACAACTTTGGTTAGTCTAAACGAACTGTATTTGTAATTTATTTTACCTGTTTCTAATTTTTCAATAGAAAGAAAATCGTTCAGTATGTTATTTAGATAATGCACTTTATCTGATATCGTTTTAATGTGCTTATCTCGCCTTTCTTGTTGCTCAGATAGTTTGTATTTGCCCAATAACATGGCTGAAGTTAAAATACCACTCAAAGGTGTTTTAAACTCATGGGACACTAAAGACAAAAACTTTGTTTTTAACTCATTAAGCTCTTTTTCCTTTTTAAGCGCATTACTAATTTTATTTTGGGCTTCCTTAAGCTCGTCTACAGTAGCACTTAATTGTTCAGTTCTTTCGGCTACTTTTTTCTCAAGTTCATTATTCAGCTCATGGAGTTCTTCTTCTTGTTTTTTACGTATTGAAATATCAATAACCAACGCCATTATATATGTTTCGCCATCTACTTTTAACGGATTTAAACCAACTTCAACAGGAAACGTTTTTCCATTTTTATGAGCGCCAAATAAATCTCTTCCCCTACCCATTTGCCGTTTTTCCTGATGTTTCATATACCCGCTAAAATGGGCTCCATGATTTGGATGATACTTTTTAGGAATCAATATTTCCAAATGTTCGTTAAGCAATTCATCTTTAGTATAACCAAACATGCTCTCAACAGATTTGTTAATAGATATTATTTGTTGATTTTTATTTACGACCAAAACACCTTCTGAAACAGCTTCAAAAAGAGTATCAAACACACCTTTACCGCTCTGAAACATTATTAAATTTAGTAGTTAAAAAGGTTAAAAACCAGTAATAAAAGGGGTTACAAAAATGTATCTGCTTTTTTACTGCCTAGTAAAAATATACAAATCATGACAATTATCATATTTTAATTTTCACTTTCCGCTCACCTTTGCACAAGGTATAAATGAGCATAAATTATGGAACATAAAACGTGTTTCCACTGTGGGTTAGATGCAACTTCTGCAAACATTACTTACGACGATAAATCATTCTGCTGTAATGGCTGTAAAACCGTTTACGAAATATTTTCTGCAAACGATTTAACATGTTATTACGATTTACAAAACGCGCCTGGTGCAACACCAAAAGAGGTAGCTGGTAAATACAATTTTCTTGAAAATGAAAAGATTATTGAACAGCTTTTAGAATTTAATAATGATAATATTCAAATTGTAAATCTATACATACCTCACATACATTGTAGTTCCTGTATCTGGATTTTAGAAAACCTCAACAAATTGCATCCAGCTGTAAGCGCTTCTATTGTGAACTTTGGAAAGAAGACTGCAAGAATTACATTTAACTCTGAAAAGATTAACCTAAAAGAATTAGTGCTTCTCTTAAGCAGCATTGGTTATGAACCCTATATAAGTTTAGAAGATTACAACGTTGGTAAAAAGAAAACCGACAGATCATTAATCTACAAATTGGGTGTAGCAGGGTTTGCTTTTGGGAACGTTATGTTTTTGTCATTTCCCGAGTATTTTGAGGTTGGCGAGTATTGGCTAGAACAGTACAAACATTTGTTTAGATGGCTAATGTTTGCCTATAGCTTACCTGTAGTTTTTTATTCGGCTCAAGATTACTTTATTTCTGCATTTAAAGGTCTAAGATCAAAAATTTTAAATATTGATGTGCCAATAGCCTTAGGAGCAGCAGTATTATTTATTCGCAGTAGCATTGAGATTATGTTAGATGCGGGCTCAGGGTTCTTTGACAGCTTAACAGGACTCATTTTCTTTTTGTTAGTTGGTAAATTTTTCCAGCAAAAAACGTATACCTTTTTATCTTTTGAACGCGATTATAAATCTTATTTCCCCATTGGCATAACCAAAATCACTTCAGATGGAAAAGAAGCATCTATTCAAGTTTATGATATTAAAAAAGGCGATAGATTACTTATACGAAACGAAGAACTAATCCCAGTTGATTGCATCCTAATACATGGTAATGCAAGAATAGACTATAGTTTTGTTACTGGAGAATCTAAAACAATTAGCAAACAATCTGGAGATAAGTTATTTGCCGGCGGTAAACAAGTAAACGGAAATATAGAAGTAGATGTTTTAAACTCTGTTGAACAAAGTTACTTAACACAGCTTTGGAGCAACGATGTGTTTAAAAAAGACAAAGAAACGGCCTTTACGACACTTACCAATCGTATAAGCAAAAACTTTACTATTACTATTTTACTTATTGCTCTAGTGGCCACATCATATTGGCTTTTAGTAGATTCTAGTAAAGCTATAAATGTATTTACTGCTGTTTTAATAATTGCCTGTCCTTGTGCCATTGCATTATCTGCTCCGTTTACTTTTGGGAATATTTTACGCATTTTAGGAAAGAAGAAATTCTATCTAAAAAATGCCAGCGTTATTGAGCAATTAGCAAAAATTAACACGATAATTTTTGACAAAACCGGGACTATAACCTCAAACAAAGACGCATCAATAACTTATGTGGGAGATGCACTTTCTTTAGAAGAAGAAAGCTTATTAAAAAGTACTTTAAGAGGCTCTAATCACCCATTAAGTAGGTCGTTATACGAGCTTTTAAGTGATCATAATATTGTAACACTAGATACCTATAAAGAACATACCGGAAAGGGTATTGAGGCCAAACACAACCAAGATTACATAAAAATTGGATCAGCACCTTTTGTTGGTCATACAAAAGAAACAGCTACATTAAACACAGCGGTTCATGTAAGTACAAATAACCAATATAAAGGTAAGTTTACATTTTATAATGCCTACAGAAAAGGCATGTCTAAACTCTTTAACACGTTAAAAACAGATTATGATTTAGCAATTTTATCTGGTGATAATGAAGGTGAAAAAGACAACCTAAAAAAGCTACTCCCTTCTAAAACAAAATTACTATTTAATCAAAAGCCCGAAGATAAATTAGAGTATATAAAACATCATCAAACAGAAGGTGCCAACGTTCTTATGATTGGAGACGGATTAAACGATGCAGGTGCTTTAGCACAGAGTAACGTTGGCATTGCTATTTCAGAAAATGTAAACATATTTTCCCCCGCTTGTGACGCTATTCTAGACGCTTCTAAATTCAATGAATTAATCAACTATTTAAAAATATCAAAGTCCGCCATAAAGATTATAAAATGGAGTTTTGTACTCTCTTTTATTTACAACATTATCGGACTTTATTTCGCAGTTACAGGACAATTAGCCCCAGTAGTTGCAGCCATTTTAATGCCTTTAAGTTCTATTAGCATTGTGATTTTCACTACAATTTGCACAAACATTATTGGCAGGAAACTGAAATAAGATTACAAATGAAACATGACAAATGTCATTTTATTAAAAAAAGGTTGAAAGTACTTTTGACCCATAACTTCAATTAGGTATGAGTGTTATATATGTTTTATTAGCTATAAGTATAGTTGTAGCTGTTGGCTTCTTTATAGCTTTCATTTTAGCTGTTAAAAGTGGACAGTATGATGACAGCTACACCCCTTCTGTAAGAATGCTTTTTGAGGACGAAATAATCAAAGAAAAATCAAATAAATCAGTACTAACCAAAAAAAAGATTAACAACTAATTATGGAAATGCAACAATTTCATTACGATAATAAAATCGTTAAAAAGTTCATTTATGCCACAATAGTTTTTGGGGTCGTTGGGATGCTCGTAGGTCTACTACTTGCATTTATGTTTTTATTCCCAAACCTTACCGATGGCATTTCATGGCTTAGTTTTGGACGATTAAGACCATTACATACAAACGCTGTAATATTTGCGTTCGTGGGGAATGCAATGTTTGCGGGGATCTATTACTCGTTGCAGCGTTTGTTAAAAACTCGTATGGCAAGTGACCTTCTAAGTAACATTAATTTCTGGGGTTGGCAGCTCATAATTGTAGCGGCGGCCATATCTTTACCATTAGGATATACCACATCAAAAGAGTACGCCGAATTAGAATGGCCTATAGATATTGCAATTGCGTTAATATGGGTTGTTTTTGGTGTAAACATGATATGGACCATATTAAAAAGAAGACAACGTCATTTATATGTTGCGGTTTGGTTCTATATAGCCACCTTTGTAACTGTAGCTGTTCTTCATATTTTTAATAGTTTAGAGTTGCCAGTAAGTGCCATGAAAAGTTATTCGGTATACGCAGGTGTACAAGATGCTTTAGTACAATGGTGGTATGGGCACAATGCGGTGGCTTTCTTTTTAACAACACCGTTCTTAGGTTTAATGTATTACTTTGTTCCTAAGGCTGCTAATAGACCTGTATACTCATACAGATTATCTATTGTACACTTCTGGTCTTTAATCTTTATATACATTTGGGCAGGACCACATCACTTATTATACACAGCTTTACCTGAATGGGCGCAAAACTTAGGAGTTACTTTCTCTGTAATGCTATTAATGCCTTCTTGGGGTGGTATGATAAATGGTTTATTAACACTTCGTGGTGCTTGGGATAAAGTTAGAACAGACCCCGTTTTAAAATTTATGGTAGTAGCTATTACAGGTTATGGTATGGCAACTTTTGAAGGGCCAACCTTATCTCTTAAAAATGTAAACGCTATTGCTCACTTTACAGACTGGATTATTGCCCACGTGCACGTTGGTGCATTAGCATGGAACGGATTTATGGCTTTTGGTATGATTTACTATTTAGTACCAAGGTTGTTTAAAACGAAATTACATTCTACTCCTTTGGCCAACTTACATTTCTGGTTAGGTACTTTAGGTATAATCATTTATGCACTACCAATGTATGTTGCTGGGTTTACACAAGCAAGTATGTGGAAACAGTTTAACCCAGATGGAACATTAGTTTATGGTAACTTCTTAGAAACAGTAACAGAGATTATACCAATGTACTGGATGCGTGCTATTGGAGGTACCATGTATGTAATTGGTATGCTAATTCTTGTTTACAACATTATAGTTACTGTAAGAAGTGGTAGCAAAGTTGAAGATGAATTAGCCGAAGCACCTGCACTTTCTGTAGTTACTAAAAAACGTACTGCAAACGAAGGTTGGCACACTTGGTTAGAAAGAAGACCTATTCAATTAACTATTCTTGCAACCGTTGCTATTTTGATAGGTGGAATTATTCAGATAGTACCAACCATAATGGTTAAATCTAATATCCCAACTATAGCCAGTGTAAAACCATATACACCTTTAGAGTTAGAAGGTAGAGATATTTACATTCGTGAAGGTTGTGTGGGATGTCACTCGCAAATGATTCGTCCATTTAGAAGTGAAGTAGAACGTTATGGAGAATACTCTAAGGCAGGTGAGTATGTTTATGACCATCCATTCCTTTGGGGTAGTAAGCGTACAGGACCAGATTTACATAGATTAGGAGGTAAATACTCAGATAACTGGCACTTTAATCATATGTATGACCCACAAAGTACATCATCTGGTTCCATAATGCCACGTTACCCTTGGTTAATTACGGGATCTTCAAGTACCCTTAATAAATCTCAAACAGAGGCTAAAATGAAAACTATGGTGTCTTTAGGTGTACCATATTCAGATGAAGATATTGCCAATGCACAGCAAAGTATGTTAGAGCAGGGTACTCAGATTGAGAAGAACTTATATTCAGATCCTGATTTTGCGAAGAACTATGAAGCAAACAAAAAGTATGCAGCAGAAAATGGTGAAGCGTTTGTTGAAATGAGAAACAGAGAAATTGTGGCTTTAATTGCTTATCTACAACGTTTAGGTACAGATATTAAAGTTGAAACGGCTCAACAATAACCATCAAAACTTGAGACTATGTTAAAATTTGTAAAAAACCATATGGAGAGTATTACAGGAGTAGAAATCTACCCTATCATCTCCCTATTAATCTTTTTTATCTTTTTTGTAGCACTGTTTTGGTGGGTTGTAACCGCTAAAAAAGACTACATAAAAACAGTTAGTAATATTCCATTAGACAACCAAAACGACGATACATTATGAGAAAGTTATTTCCATCTTGGGTAAGAGTACCCGTAGTATTCTTCATCATCTTCGGAGTTGTAGAATTCTTTATAGACTCTGGTGAGAAGCCAGCATTTATTGAATATCCTGTAGTACTACTATTTTTATTTTTAGTACTGCTAATCTTAATAGCTATTGAAGCTATTGTTGGTGCCCTAGAAAATGTAATGCTTCACAAAATGGATGAAGAAGCAAAAGCGCGTTTTTTAGCCGACAAAGAAAAATCATATCAGTTTACTTGGTTTAAGAAAACGTATAATAAGCTTTTGGATCAAAAACCAATTGAAGAAGAAGGCGAAATTGTACTAGATCATAATTACGATGGCATTAGAGAGTTAGACAACAACCTTCCTCCTTGGTGGTTATGGGGGTTCTATATCTCTATTGTATTTGCCGCTATTTACTTGGTAAGATTCCATATTCTTGATGGACCAGGACAAATTGACGAGTTAGAAACAGAATTAGCTGAAGCTAAAACTGCCATTGAAGAATACAAAAAAACAGCCAAAGATTTAGTAGATATTAATACGGTGACTTTATTAACCGATGCATCAGATTTAAACGCTGGTAAGGAAGTGTTTAATACTAACTGTGTGGCCTGTCATATGGCAGATGGTGGCGGAGGTATTGGTCCTAACTTAACCGACCAACACTGGATTCTAGGTGGTGGTATTAAAAATGTATTTAAAACAGTTTCTGAAGGTGGTAGATCTGGTAAAGGTATGATTGCTTGGAAAGCACAATTAAAACCATCTCAAATTGCTCAAGTTGCTAGTTACGTGCTTAGTTTACAAGGTACAACACCTGCAAACCCTAAAGCACCAGAAGGCGATATTTGGGTAGATGAAAACGCAACTGAAGAGACAACCACAGAAACAACAGAATAAACGCAAAACTGTGACTAACTAAATATTCATGTAGATTCCCTTTGCTAGATAAAGGCAAAGGGAATCTTAAAGTAAAAACAATTGGAAACACCAGAAAACGAAATATTCAGAGACTCCATTAGTACAATTACCGAAGAAGGTAAACGTGCATGGGTGTATCCAAAAAAGCCTAGCGGCAAATATTATGACAAGAGGAAACTTGTTAGCTACGGTTTATTATTATTTCTATTAGCATCTCCATTCATTAGAATTGGAGGTAACCAGTTTTTACTTTTTAATGTTTTAGAACGCAGATTTAACATTTTCGGCTTTCCTTTTTGGCCACAAGACTTCCACTTATTCGTAATTTCAATGATAATTGGGGTGGTATTCATTACCTTATTTACAGTTGCCTTTGGAAGAATTTTTTGTGGGTGGATTTGTCCGCAAACCATTTTCATGGAAATGGTTTTTAGACGCATTGAATATTGGATTGAAGGCGACAGGGGAAAACAAATGCGTTTAAACAGACAACCTTGGAATGCGGAAAAAATCAGAAAAAAAGGACTAAAATTCACGATCTTCCTACTCATTTCGTTTATAATTGCCAATGTCTTTTTGGCTTACTTAATTGGAGGAGATCGCTTAATTCAGTACATCATTGATGGGCCTTTTAGCCATATGGGCACACTAATTCCTCTGCTAATATTTACAGCGGTATTTTACTTTGTTTTTGCATGGTTTAGAGAGCAAGTTTGTGTTATTGCTTGTCCTTATGGAAGATTACAAGGTGTACTTCTTGACACTAAATCTGTTGTAGTTGCATATGATTATAAACGTGGAGAAGGCTCCAGTGGTAGAAAGAAATTTAGAAAGAACGAAGACAGAGCTGCTCTTGGTCATGGAGACTGTATAGATTGTTTACAATGTGTAAATGTTTGTCCTACGGGTATTGACATTAGAAACGGTACACAATTAGAATGTGTTAACTGTACCGCGTGTATAGACGAATGTGACCATATAATGGACAGTATTAATCTACCTAAAGGATTAATACGTTATGCTAGTGAAGAAAACATAAAAAACAAAGTTCCGTTTAAGCTCACAGCAAGAATGAAAGGTTATGTTGCTGTGCTTACCATTTTGGTAGGTATTTTAACAGGTATGTTATTCTTAAGAAATGAAGTAGAAGCTAATGTTTTAAGATTGCCAGGGCAATTATATGAACATAAAGAAAACAACATCATTAGCAATGTATTTACTTATAAACTGGTAAATAAAACAACTAAAGATATTGAAGATGTTACACTTAAATTAATGTCTCATAAGGGTTCATTAAGATTAGTAGCAACGAGTAGTGAGTTTATTGTACCAAAGCAAGGTATAGCAGAAGGTACTTTATTTATTGAAATAAACAATGCCGCATTAAGTGGCGATAGAAATAAAATTAAAATAGGGGTTTATGAAGGTGACGAATTAATCGAAACCTGTACGGCAAATTTTTTAGGCCCTAGAAGTTATAAATAGTTTTTGGTTGGCGATTGGTTGTAAGGTAATGATTGAAATTACAAATAATTTCTCCTAACAATCAACCTTACAACCATAACCAAAAAAAGCTATGCACGCATTGTGTTTTAAACACAATATTGAAGTGCATAAATAAAAAAAGGAAAACAATCCTGAAAAAGTTTCAGGATAATAAAATTTTGGAATTATGAAACTTAACTGGGCAACAGGAATTGTTTTAGCATTTATAGGATTCATCTCCTTTATAATGTATTTCATTGTAACTATGAACATTGATGACAAATACGATCATGACTTAGTTACAGAAGATTATTATGCTGAAGAATTAGCATATCAAAACGATATTAATAAGCTTAAGAATGCCAAACAGTTAAGCGAAAATATAGTGTATAAGAAAACCGCGGAAGGACTACTAATAGAATTTCCGAGTAATATAGATTATAAGACAATAACAGGAAAAGTGTTCCTATACAGGCCATCTAACAAACAACTAGATTTTGAAAGTACCATTTCATTATCTAATCCACATTTGCTCATACCTGACTCCCGTTTGGTAGGTGGCCGCTGGAACATTAAGATCGATTGGCAAGTTAACGGAAATTCTTATTTGTTTAAAGAATCTCTAGAGTATTAATTTATTAGAATATAAAGAATATTTATTCATGTAAATAAACCATCTAGCAAACAACTAGATTATGAAAGTGCCATTTTCATAGTCTAATCCACATTTGCTCATACCTGACTCCCGTTTGCTAGATGGTATTTTAACATAAAAGTTATAAGACAATATATTGAAAATCTTGTAACTAAAAAACTTAAGTTATGTTAGCATCTGCATTTGTTTTAGGCTTGTTGGGCAGTTTTCACTGTATAGGTATGTGCGGGCCAATTGCCTTTATGTTGCCTGTAGACAGATCAAACAATTTTAAAAAAGTTTCTCAAATAACAGCTTATCACATAGGCCGATTATTAACCTACAGTCTTATTGGTTTGGTGTTTGGCCTCATTGGTAAAAGCTTATACCTATTTGGTTTTCAACAGCAATTATCTATTGCTATTGGTGTTATTATGATTCTTCTTGTTTTAATTCCACAACAAAAATTAAATAGCTACAGCATTTCTAAACCTATCTACAGATTAATTTCTAAAGTAAAAACTGCATTAGGCGGTGCTTTAAAACGAAAATCTGCAGATACCTTTTTAACTATTGGTTTTTTAAATGGCTTCTTACCCTGCGGATTGGTCTATATGGCTGTTTTTGGCGCTATTACTGGCGGAAATGCACTTCAAGGAAGTTTGTACATGCTTTTGTTCGGTCTTGGAACAATACCACTAATGACTACTGCCATTTATGCAAGTCATTTTTTAAAAGGTAATGCCAGACAAAAAATTCAGAAAGCGATCCCTGTTTTTGTAGTTATAATCGGAGCTTTGTTTATTATAAGAGGCTTAGGTCTTGGTATTCCATATATTTCTCCAGCTCCAATACAAGATGTTGTGAATAGCTCTATTGAATGCCATTAAAAACTATCCCAAAAGAGCTCTATACTCCGATGGCGATTTTTTTACATGACGCTTAAAGTATTTCACAAAGTACGATGGATCTTCAAAACCCAAACGGTAGGCTACTTCATTTATTTTTAGATCTGTAAAGGATAGTAAACGTTCTGCCTCTAAAATAATACGCTCCGATATTAGCTGAGAAGGCGTCTTAGAAACTACCTTATTTGTAATGGTATTCAAAGTCTTGGTAGACATATTAAGTTTGTTCGCAAAATCTGCAACCGAATAATTCTTTGTATAGTGCGTTTCTAAAAACTCTCTAAACTGAAAATATTGTAATTCATAAGAATTATTAAATTTTACAAATTGGTCATTAGTTTTACTATGTGCACGTTCAAGAATAACAAGCAAAGACTTCAATAAGTTTCTAATAACATGCTTATAACCAAACTCTTTTCTATTGGATAGTTCTGTTCTAATTAATTTTAAGTAACAATGTGCCAGATCTGTTGATTCATCTCCTAAAACTCGGAATGGTTTTCGTTGATTATTAAAAATCGTGTATTTCAAAAATATTTCAACATCCGAATGCATTAAAAAATGCTCATTAAAATGAATTATAAGCCCCTTATGGTTTGCATTCTTATCAAAATAATGCATTTGATTTTTTGAAATAAAAAAGATTGTATTGTTTTCTATGTTATAGGAATTAAAATCTACATAATGCACACCACCTTTGTTATATATCCATATTATTTGATAATAACTATGTGTATGAGGTATTGTAGCATGTTCTCCACTTTTAAGTAAATACGGCTCTAAATCGTAAATCTCAAATTGTAATTTTTCGGGATGTTCTTTATGAAGATGATATTGCTCTACTTTCATTGGTTACCTATACATACGTTATAAACAAAGTTAACTTTAATTATCAAGAACGTAGTTAGCCGCTCTTACCCCACTATACACAGCGCCATCCAAATACCCACCAAAAACTGGTGAAGTTTCCGTTCCTGAAAAAAACAGTTTATCATTCATGTAAAAAGATTTAAACACCGAAGCTCCATATTGGGGAGACATATATAAGGACTTTAAATTTTCACAACTAGTAAAAACATCTTGAGACCAATCCTTTTCAATATAATTTGTATAATGCCTTACTTGTGGTCCCAAATAGGTTTCAAGGTAGCTTAAAATGCGTTCCTTTCTATTCTCTGGAGAAACATCTCTAAGTCCTTCATTTACAAACCCCATTAAACTAAAATTTGTTTCATCTGCATTCACGTGATCATACAATTCCGTTACTGGCCCTATTTGCCCAATAATAGTACCTGAAAAGGACTGCTCTCTCCAAAATGGCCTTTCGTAACTAATACCAACTTTTATTGCATTGCTCATCCAGGTGTGCGTTTTAAGCATAGTGTTAATTAAGTGTTCGGGCAATTCTGGAATATATTTTAATTTAACAGCCAACTTTGGTGGTAAAGTAACTATTAGTTTTTCTCCTAAAAATTCGCCATTTTTAGTTAAAACCTGAACCTTATTCTCAACTTCTTTAATGTCTTGAACAACTGTATTTAGTTTTATTTTATCTATTATATGTGCTGCTAGTTTATCTATTAAGTTTACAGTACCTCCCGATATACGATATGCAGAAGGCTGAGTTTGATCGCTCTCAAAATAATGAGCTGGAGCCGCTGTATTGTATACCAAAATGCTTTTTCCCGAAGCATATTGATTAAACTTTCCAAGATTTAAATGTTTAAGCAGTTCAACAACATTTCTATGTCCTTGTTGAAACCATACCGCTCCTAAATCAATATTATTTTGGGTGATTACGCGCCCCCCAATGCGATCTCTTGCTTCGAGGATTACAAAGTCTGCTTCTCCTCTCATGAATAATTGATAGGCCGATACTAAACCAGAAACACCAGCTCCTATGATTATATATTTAGACTTCAATTTTACCTATCATTTTTATCTATAATTATAACTCTTTTAAAAAAGCATGATTATGTGTAATCATGCTTTTACCTCACCTTGTTCTCTTCACTAATTTCTACCTGACATTACACCCCCATCTGTATCCCAAATAGCACCAGTAACCCATGACGCCTTATCAGACAGCAAATACGTTATTGTATTGGCTACGTCTTGAGGTTTTCCATTCCTTCCAATTGGATGAAACCCATGGAAGTTTTGCAAAGCATCATGTGCTTCTTTCTCTCCACCAAACACGCTATCATAAACAGGTGTTTCTACTACTGCAGGAGAAACAGCATTTACCCTAATTTTATAATCCGCCAATTCCATTGCCAAGTGTTGCGTTAAACTATGTAAACCAGCCTTTTGCATAGAGTATGCAGAAGAAGGTGTGGCTTTAACAGCTTGTTTTGCCCACATTGATCCTACATTTACGATTGCTCCTCCTTTTGAATCCTTCATTTTTTTTGCCGCGGCTTGTGTTATAAAAAAGAACCCTCTATTTAAATCTAGGTATTTGTTGTAATCTTCAACCGAATGTTCTAAGAACGATTTAGGTCCAAATACACCAGATGCATTTACTAAATAATCCAAGTTATCAAACTGATTAATTGTTTCGTTTAAAGATAGTACATCCGTACTATTTGTAATATCAGTTTTATGAATATGAAGATGGTCTCCAGATGCATTTTTAAAAGCTTCTAATTTTTCTAGGTTAGTCCCAACTACATGAACTTCTACACCTTCGGTTAACAAATTCTGCGCGGTTGCTTTTCCAATACCACTACTCCCGCCTATTATTAATGCTCTCTTTTTCATTTTATTTTTATTAAAGTTATTGGGCAAAATTAAGCCCGCATTGAACTTTAAGCACAGTAAATAAAGGATAAAGTATGGTAATTTTAGGAAACGGAAGTAACTCCTGGAAGCGCAAAACCACCATAAGTATAAAATTAATTTATAGATAATATTAGAAAAACCAATAGTTTTATTTTCTTTTTTGATAGTATTACTATTAAATTAGCAACTAAATATATTAACCGTGGATAGATTACTATCAAATTTAAAAATAGTTGTACCCGAAAAAATTTACGTTAAAGACCCAGAATCTTCAGATTTGGGCAAGCGTATAGTACAACATAGTATCCTATTAATAGACGACATTGGTTTTGAAGCTTTTACATTCAAAAAGTTAGGAGCTTTAATAGGCTCTAATGAAAGCTCTATTTATAGATACTTTGAAAGCAAACACAAATTATTGCTTTATTTATCTTCTTGGTATTGGGCTTGGATAGAGTATCAGTTAGTTATTGAAACACATAACCTAACCCCAAATGAAAAACTATATAAAGCCATTAAAATTGTTACCAGAAAAACTAAAGAAGACGCCAACTTTAACCACATAAACGAAATAGTTTTAAATAAGATTATTATTAATGAAAACTCAAAATCCTTTCTAACAAAGGAAGTAGATCAAGAAAACAAAGATGGATATTTTGTAATCTACAAACGTATTGTTTATAGGCTTAGTGACATGATTAAAGACATTAACCCTAATTACAAGTATGCACTTAGTTTGGCAAGTACCATTTTAGAAGGCAGTTTACATCAACACTTTTTAAAAGACCATTTTTCATCAATTACAGATTGCAACAACACTGTTGCTCCGTCTGAGTTTTATTTAAACCTAATATCTAACGTTTTAAACTATACACATGGCAGTACCTCCAATGACTCCTTGGCAACGTCTAATTAACTTGCTTCAGTTAGAGAAAAAAGACATCTTTCAAATCTTTTATTATGCAATTTTTGATGGTTTAGTAGCCCTTTCATTACCCTTAGGTATTCAGGCTATTATCACCCTAATACAAGGCGCTCAAATTTCAACCTCTTGGGTTGTTTTGGTAGTCTTGGTGACCTTGGGTGTAGCCTTCTCAGGGCTTCTTAAACTTATGCAGCTGCGTATTATTGAAACCATACAGCAACGTATTTTTATTAGGTCGTCTTTCGAACTAAGCTACCGATTCCCTAAAATAAAAATGTGGGAACTTAGAAACTTTTATCCGCCAGAGTTAGCCAATAGATTTTTTGATACACTTACCATTCAAAAAGGATTATCTAAAATACTTATAGATGTACCTTCAGCAGTATTACAAATTGCATTTGCACTTTTACTACTATCGTTTTACCACCCATTTTTCATCATATTTGGTATTCTGTTGCTCCTGCTCATATTTGTAGTTTTTAAATTTACTGCCAAAAAAGGTTTAGACACTAGTTTAAAAGAGTCTAAAAACAAATATAAAGTAGCGCATTGGATTCAAGAGATTGCGCGTACAGTTGTTAGTTTTAAACTTTCTGGTAGCACCAATTTAGGTGTTAATAAAAATGATGATTTAGTAGGAGACTATTTAAAATCCAGAGAAAGTCATTTTAAGATCTTAGTACTTCAGTTTATACAAATGATAAGCTTTAAAGTTATTGTAACCGCTAGCTTACTATTAATTGGTGGTGCTTTGGTACTTAGACAAGAAATGAACATTGGTCAGTTTGTAGCCGCAGAAATCATTATCCTTTTGGTTATTGCATCTGTAGAAAAATTGATTTTGGGTCTTGAGTCGTTTTACGATATTTTAACCTCTATAGAAAAAATAGGGCAGATTGTAGATAAAGATCTTGAAAATCAAGAAGGAGGATTACCAATGTTTAACGATGGTTTAAACATAGAATTAAATGATGTTTCTTATAGTGTACCAGATAGAGAAAAGCCCATTCTATCTAATATCTCACTTAAAATAAATAAGAAAAGTAGAATTTTGGTAAATGGTGAAAGTGGCTCAGGAAAATCGGCTTTATTCCGCATTATTCTTGGTATAAATGAAGCTACCTCCGGAAATGTTTACATAAACAATTATTCTATTAATAATATTAACCCTAATTATTACAGATCGCATCTAGGAATGTCGCTTTCTGAAGAAACTCCTTTTGAAGGCACCATTAAAGACAACCTAACCTTTGGCAATACCTCTATTAAAGATCAAAAAATTTATGAGGTACTCGATAAAGTTGGTCTTACCGAATTTATAAAAGAACAGCCAAAAGGTCTGGATACCATTATTGGCGCAGAAGGCAATAAACTTTCATATACAATTTCAAAAAAGTTAATTCTTGCAAGAGCCATAATAAAGGAACCAAAAGTTCTTTTATTAGAAGATCCTTTAGATAGGTTTAATCAAGTAGAAATGAAAAGTATAATTAACTACTTAACTGATGAAAACCAACCTTGGGCACTCGTTGTTGTAAGTACAAGTAAAAACTGGAGAGAGAAGTGTAATCAGCACATTTTATTAAAAAAAGGTAAAGCCACTATTAAAAACGTATAAATTATGCTAAATATATCTCACAATAGTGTAAACGAAAAAGTTGATATAAGAAAGTTCAAGTCTACAAAAGGCACTTTTGATATCCCCTATTATAAAAAGCTTAACAAGTTTTTATTAGCACTTGCTATCATCCTTTTTATTGTTCTGTTTTTACCTTGGACCCAAAATATAAGCGGTAAAGGTATTGTAACTACTTTAAAACCAAATCAACGTCCGCAAGCTATACAATCTCAGATTCCTGGAAGAATTGAAGAATGGTTTGTTCAAGAAGGTGCTTATGTAAATAAAGGCGATACCATTCTAAGAATTTCCGAGGTAAAAAGTGATTATTTCGATGACAAATTGGTTGAAAGAACAAATGACCAAATTGTTGCAAAATCGCAGTCTGTTGAGGCTTATACGGGTAAAGTAGGTGCTTTAAACAGGCAAATTAGTGCTTTACAAAACGAACAGAGCCTAAAACTAAAGCAAACGCAGAACAAATTAATGCAAGCCAATCTTAAAGTTAAAAGTGACAGTATTGATTTAGAAGCAGCTAAAACAAATCTGAAAATTGCAGAAACCCAATTTAATCGTATTCAAACTTTACAAAATGAAGGTTTAAAAGCTGTTAAAGATGTTGAGGAAAAACGATTAAAATTACAAGAAACCCAAGCGAAGTTTGTTTCTCAAGAAAATAAGTATTTGGCAAGTCAAAATGAAGTCATCAATGCCCAACTAGAATTGTCTAGAATTAAAGCCTCTTATGGCGATAAAATATCCAAGGCACAAAGTGATATGTTTACGGCGCAATCAAGTCAGTTTGATACCGAAGCGCAAGTAACTAAACTAGAAAACGCATATTCCAATTACAAAAGACGTAACAGCCTTTTGTACGTTACAGCGCCTCAAAGTGGCTATATTAATAGAGCCCTAACAGGCGGTATTGGTATAACGTTTAAAGAAGGCGAAGAGTTAGTAAGTATTATGCCTGCTCAAATTGATTTAGCTGTAGAAACCTTTGTAAGACCAATAGATTTGCCGTTAATTCATAAAGGTGAAAAAGTTAGAATTCAGTTTGACGGATGGCCTGCCATTGTCTTTAGCGGATGGCCAAATGTATCATATGGTACTTATGGTGCAAAAGTGGTGGCCATAGAACGCTATATAAGTTCTAACGGAAAATACAGAGTTTTACTAGCACCAGATACAGAAGATCATGAATGGCCAGATGCTATAAGGGTAGGTTCTGGAGCAAAAACAATTGCCTTACTTGAGGATGTTCCAATTTGGTTTGAGTTATGGCGCCAAATTAACAGTTTCCCGCCTAATTATTATGAGCCAGAAACCAGTAAAACGACCTCAAAAAAAGACAAAAAATGAGATTAACAGTTTTAATAGCACTGGTTTTAATAGGAAAGCTTTCTGCTCAAGAAAATTCTAAAATTCTATCTTTAGAAGAATACTTAGGGTATGTAAAATCCTTTCATCCTGTAGTTAAGCAAGCTAATTTGGTTATTAACGAAAGTGAAGCCAAATTAATGAAAGCTAGAGGGGCTTTTGATCCTAAACTTGAAGTTGATTACGATAGAAAAAAATTCAAGAACACTGAGTATTACGACAAATTAAATGCATCCTTTAAAATACCCGTGTGGTTTGGTATAGAATTTAAGGGCAACTTTGAGGAAAACACAGGCACGTTTTTAAATCCGCAAGACAATGTTCCTATAGATGGCCTATATAGCGCGGGTGTTTCAATTCCTTTAGCTAAGGGGTTGTTGACTAACAAACGTATGGCAACGCTTAGGCAATCTAGATTATATGTAAAACAAGCCAGAGCAGATCAACAACTCTATATAAATGAGATCTTATTCGAAGCTACAAAAACCTATTTTAAATGGTTAAGGCAATACAATGAAAAAAGAGTTTACGAGAACTTCTTACAAAATGCCGAAATGCGTTTTAATGGCATTAAAAAAAGTTTTGAAGTTGGAGACAAACCTGCTATTGACACTGTTGAAGCCAGAATTACAGTAAACAACAGAAAGTTGAATTTAGAAAAAGCACGTATAAAATTTATAAAGTCTTCTCTAGAGCTTTCCAATTATTTGTGGTTAAATGACAATACACCAATAGAGTTAAAAGAAGAGATTATTCCTGATGAAAACACCTTTCAAATTGTAGATACCGTTTTAAACACTTCTGGCTTTGATTTAGAAAGTTTTGATATTGAGTCACATCCTAAGTTAAGATCCTTAGATTATAAAATTAAAGGCTTATCTATTGAAAAACGTCTTAAACGCAATAATTTATTGCCGCAGATAGATTTACAATACAATTTTTTATCGCAAACACCAGAGGAGATAAACAGCTTTAATTCCAACGCTTACAAAAGTGGTCTTAATGTTCGTTTCCCTTTATTTCTTAGAAAGGAACGTGGTGATTTAAAATTAGCGCAAATAAAGCTTCAGGATACAAAGTTTGATCTGCAAAACACAAGGCTGAGTTTAAAAAATAAGATTGATGCCATAAATCAAGAATTAGCCTCATTTTCTGTACAAAGTGTTTACACAACAGATATTGTAAATGACTACACCACTATGGTAACTGCAGAAGAGCGTAAATTCTATCTCGGCGAAAGCTCCTTGTTTTTGGTAAACTCAAGAGAGTCCAAACTCATTGATGCTAAATTAAAAGCTATTGAAATAGAAAATAGTTTTTTAAATACTAAGGCTAATTTATCCAACATATTGGCATTATCAAATATTCCATCTAACTAATAGTTAAAAAATTAAATATCCAGGAAAAGCTCTTTTCTAAAAATGTCACTTCGAGTGTTTTTCGACCTTAAGGAGAAAAATGTATCGAAAAGTATATCCTTCGGATAAGTTCTGGATACAACTTCTTTGTACCTCAGAAATCACTCAAACTGACTGTCAAACCATCATATTTTCAATACGTATTGATTTTATAGATAAAAAGAAAAGCGCCGAAATCATGAAATTTTCAGCGCTTTTCTAAGAAACTAATTAACCAAAATTTAACTGCTTACCCGCTCATGCGAGAACTGCAGCATGAAACCTCGGAAGAAAACACCGAGGATATTTTTATATTTTAAATTTTAAACGTCATAACTGGTAAAGTGGAATGGTTAGCCACATCTTCACCTATACTACCTTGAAAGAAATGTGCCAATCCTTTTCTTCCATGTGTTGGCATTATAATTAAGTCTGCCCCTAATTTGTTAGCACTGTTTATAATACCATCTTCCACAGAATACTCAGACACGTAATGCACGTCTTTCATTTTTTCTAAACTTCGCTCTGCCTTAGTAAAGAAATTCACCACTTCTTTTTCAATTTGAATAGAACTTTTAAATCTATCATTAGGTAAGTTTACATGAATCAAATACACTTTAGTATTTACATCATTAAACATCTGAGTAGCCTTTAAATAAGGTTCAATGCACTCTTCGGAGAAATCACAGCCCATGGCAACAACTTCAAAGTTAACATCGGTAATATCTCTTTTAACAACAAGCACAGGTATATCGGCATTCCTAACCACACGTTCGGTATTAGAGCCTACAAAAAACTCTTTAGCGCCACTAACACCATGCGACCCCATAACAATTAAATCTGCTCCATGTTTTTTAGCCTCATCATTAACCTCGCTAAACACTTTTAAGTGCTTAACAATTGGGGTTACTTTAACACCATCTAAATAATCTTTCTTTAAAAACTCATTAAATCGTTGTTCAGCAAGTTTTAAAAAGTAAATTACTTTTTGTGGTTCTTCTCCCGCTCCAGTAAGCATAATTTCAGGCATTTCTAACATATGTAATGCCAATACTTCTGCCTCATTCTTAATAGCTAATTTAGCTGCCGCTTTTAAAGCATATTCTGAAAATTCAGAAAAATCTACTGGTACAATTATCTTTTTCATCTTTTCGTTGTTTTAAACAGTCATTGAAAATAACTGTGTGTTAGGTTGTTTTCTTTGTAATAAAAGGTCAAAAGCCATACAGATATTTCTAACAAATGGCTGTCCTTTTTTAGTCACCTCTATACTATTAGAATTAATAGTTAGTAATCCGTCTGTTTCCATTTCCTTCAATCTAATTAAAGCTTCAGGCAATTCAGGAAAACTTAAGTTATTCGCACTCCATTCGGTTTTTAACCCACACATTAAATTAAGAATGTGCCTTCTAATGGTTAAATCTTCCTTATTTAAAATATGACCTCTGTAAACAGGAATCATGTTCTTTTCAAGCAACTGGTAATACTCTTTAATTCCTTTTACATTCTGCGCAAAACCATACCAGCTATCACTTATTGAGGACACGCCTAAACCAATCATAGCTTGCGTTTTAGAAGCAGTATACCCCATAAAATTTCTATGCAGCTTTCCATGCTCCATAGATTTATAGAGCGCATCTGATTTTAAAGCAAAATGATCCATTCCTATTTCATGATACCCAACTTCAGCGAGTAGCTCCTTCCCTAACTCGTATTGTGCGCGTTTTAATTCTGCTGAAGGTAAATCAGTATCACTAAACCCACGCTGTCCGTTACCTTTAATCCACGGCACATGGGCATAACTGTAAAATGCTAATCTATCAGGAAGTAATTCCTTAGTTTTTAAAATGGTCTCCTTAACATGTTCAAGGGTCTGGAACGGTAAACCAAAAATAATATCATGACCAACAGAAGTATAACCTACCTCATAAGCTAATTCTGTAACGCGTTTAACATTTTCAAATGGCTGCACTCTATGAATGGCCTTCTGTACCGTTTCGTTATAATCCTGAACTCCAAAACTAACACGTCTAAACCCTAAATTATATAAAGCTTCAAGATGTGCTTTTGTGGTATTGTTTGGATGCCCTTCAAAACTAAACTCGTAATCCTCCGCTAGAACTGCATCCTCTAAAATCCCTTTTATTAGACGCTCTAAATTTTCGGGACTAAAAAATGTTGGTGTTCCACCACCTAAATGCATTTCTTTTATTACTGGTTTTTCATTAAACAACTGTAAATACAATTGCCATTCTTTTAAAACCGCATTTATATAAGGCGACTCTACACTATGCTGCTTTGTGATGCGCTTATTACACCCGCAAAACGTGCACAAACTTTCACAAAAAGGTAAATGAATGTAAAGACTAATACCTTCGCTTTTATTACTCTCTTTAAATGACTTTACTAAAGACCCTTTCCAGTTGTTTAATGAAAAAGTATCTTGGTTCCAGTAAGGCACTGTTGGATAACTCGTATAACGAGGACCCGCTATATTATATTTGTTTATTAACGCTCTTGACATACCTGATAATTACATGTCAAAACTATAATCTAACCGTCAATTAAAATATGACATATGTCATATCTATGTTTGTAGTTAGGCTAATATTGATTACCTTTCACAAGTATTACAAACACTAAAGATTACTTCAAAAAAACCATAATTAAAAATGAAAAAGATTAGCGTTCTATTATTTGCCTTAGCAATAAGTATTGTTTCTTGTAAAAACGACAAAAAAGACACTAAAACTTCTGAAGAAGAAGTGGTTGCAACCGAAAAATTTGTAGTAAAACCAGAAGCAACTTCTGTTAAATGGACGGCTTATAAAACAACCGAAAAGAAAGGTGTTGGCGGTGAGTTTACTACTGTAAATTTTGACATTAAGTCTGGAGCTTCTGCTGAAGAGGCTTTAAATGGTTTAGCCTTTTCTATTCCTATTAGCAGCTTATTTACTAATGATGCTACTAACACCAGAGATGCAAAAATTAAAGAGTCGTTTTTTGGTTCTATGCTAGACACCGAAATATTAAAAGGTACCATTAAAGTAGCAGACACTAAATATGTAGCCTCTTTAACAATGAATGGTGTAACGCACGATTTACCTCTAGATGTAAAAATTACAGAAGAAAGACGTGTAACCATGACTGGTGTTATGAACCTTAAAGACTGGAATGCTTTAGACGCACTTGCTGCTCTAAACAAAGTATGTTTTGATTTACATAAAGGTCCTGACGGTGTTAGTAAAACTTGGGAAGATGTAGCTATTGAAGTTAGCACTTACCTTAGAAAAAACTAGTGGTTCTCACAAAGGCACCAAAACACAAAAGGAGAAACAGTCCTAAACTCTTTGTAAAAACAAAACTATTTTGATGACTGCTCAAGAAATTCTTGAAAAATTAGTAGCATTTCCTGTTTTAGGTGGCGATTCTAATTTAGAAATCATAAACTGGATTAAAGATTATATTGAAAGCTTTGGTATTACGACTACGTTAGTTCCTAACGAGGCTAATACCAAAGCTTCTTTACATTGTAGAATTGGCCCGCCTTCAGATGGCGGTGTTATTCTTTCAGGACATACCGATGTTGTTCCTGTAAAAGGACAACCTTGGGACACTAATCCCTTTGAACTGGTTGATAAAGGTGATGGTAATTTATATGCACGTGGTAGTTGCGATATGAAAGGTTTTTTAGCCTGTTGTTTAGCTACAATTCCAGAAATGGTAAAAGCTAATCTTACCAAACCAATCTACTTTGCCATTACCTATGATGAAGAAATTGGATGTTTAGCAGCCGAAGCCCTTATTGAAGACATTAAGAAGTCCTACTCAGAGTCTCCAAAATTCGCGATTATAGGTGAAGCCTCTATGTTACAGCCCATAATTGGACAAAAAAGCATACACATTTTAGACATTACTGTTAACGGATCTGAAGGTCATAGCAGTAGAATAAAACAAGAAGTAAGTGCCGTTCACGAAGCCGCGAGAATCGTACTTTGGGCAGAAGAAAAGATGAACAGCTTAATTGTATCTGGTGGAAGAGACGAGCGTTTTAATCCGCCGCATTCATCTTTACATGTTGGTACTATTAATGGCGGAATTGCAGCCAATGTTATTGCAAACAAAGTAGAACTTTCTTTAGACATTAGGTGTTTACCACAAGACGATGCTAACCAAATGCATCAGGATTTATTAGCCTTTTGCAAGGAAAGAGAGCAACAACAACGTGCTATATTTTCTGAGTTTAAGATTGATGTTGTAGAAAACCATCCAATTGTACCCGCTCTTAACACCAGTGAAGACTCCGATGCTGTAGACCTTATTGGTAACATTACAGGAAATTATAACTGGACCACCGTGTCTTATGCTTCAGAAGCTGGTCATTTTGCAAATGCAGGCTATGAAAGTATCATTTGTGGCCCTGGTTCTATTAAACAAGCTCATAGAGCAAATGAATTTATTTCTAAAGATCAGCTTAATAAAGGCGTTACCATGATTCAATCTTTAGTTAAACATTTAGAAACTACTTTTTAATACCACATCACTTTTGTTTTAATAAATAAGGTTTAACTTTATCTTAAATTAAATCCCTATGAATCCATCAGCTCAAGGTTGGATAAAAAAATTATTAAAAGAAGTCTCTAAAGACACTGCGTTTTTAAATTTAAACGAAACGCAATTTTATGATAGTTTAAGAACTTGCGGATTTATTTACGGCAGTAATCTTGAAATTGTTTTAGATATAGTTGAGCGTAAAGACTTTACTGAAGAAGAACGCTCTAAAATAAATATTCTATTAGCCTTATTATATACGCATCATCAATCAAAATCCGAAACACCATTTGTTAAAAGTGTTATTGATTTTTACACCGAAATAAATGAAATTAAGACCTCCTTCTTTAAAGGCCTTTTAGGTGGTGATAAAAAAAGTAGTGAACAGTTAGAAAAAATAATTCATAAGCGCACGCAGATTGATGCTAATGTGCTTACTAAAAACTTTCAGTACTTTATAATAAACGCCCTGTTGTACATTGATGTATTAGCCTTTCAGGAGTTTTTAAAAAAGAAGTCCATTTCAACAGATTACTTAAAACACTTAGAAGCAGCTATTGAAGCCATTATTCTAGACGTTTTAAATTCAAAATCTACTAAAAACAAATACGATGAGAGTCTTATAAGGTTGTTTGAATCTTCATTACGTTATTTTGATAGTGCGCCTTTAAGCTATGAAAAATCGATAGCTCATATAAAAACCGACCAAGAGAAAAGCTATATCCTGGACCTTTCTTGTATGGCAACTTGGACTGATAAAAAGATTGACAAAAACGAACAACGTTTTCTGGTGCAATTGGGTACAGACTTAAACATTTCTAAAGATCGTATAAGGGATTCTATTGGTTCCGTTAATCAGTTTTATACCGAAAACAAAGACAATATTGCGCTTTTAAGTTCTAAAAATTTAGTACGCAGTTTTTATGATAATTCCAGTAAAATGGTAAGCAAACTCATTACTAGAAATAGCAAACGTTTGTACCAAGAATTAAAAGACAGTAAAGAACTTATGATGCTGTTAACGCAATCTACAGTTAGAAGTTTAAACGAAGAAGAGCAGAAAAAAGTACAAGAGCAACTGTTAGATATTTTTAAATCCATACCAAGTTTGGCCATATTTATGTTACCTGGTGGCGCCTTGTTGCTTCCCTTAGTTATTAAATTTATACCAAAACTTTTACCTTCGGCTTTTGATGAAAATCGTATAGAAGATTAGCCATGAAACAACAGTTGTTAGATTATTTTAATAGATATGTATCCTTTTCGGAAGAAGACATAGATAGCTTTTTTAAATACCTAACCACTGCGTCTTACAAAAAAAAAGACTTTATTTTGAAGGAAGGTGCTATTTGCAAAACAACTTTCTTTATTACTTCGGGTTTGGTAAGAACCTTTAAAATTGATGATAAGGGCAATGAAAAGATCTTGCATTTTGGCATTGAAAACTGGTGGGTTACTAACATGGAAAGTTTTGTGCTACAGCAACCTTCTAAAGTTTACATTCAGGCCTTAGAAGACACTAATGTTTTACAAATAAGTAAAGTAGATTTAGAAAAAGCCTATACGGCCATACCAAAACTAGAACGGGCATTTAGATTGATTACCGAAAAAATGCTTATCGCTATGGAACGTAAAAACGAATACTATTTAAAACTTAATAGTAAAGAACGTTACGTAGATTTTGTGCGCCAATTAAAACCATTCTCCCAAAGGGTACCACAGTATATGATTGCTTCTTACTTAGACATTACGCCAGAATATTTAAGCGAATTAAGAAAGTCTACGTAAGTCTAAATACATGTATTTCTGACACTTGAAATATGTGTTTCAACTGGAATTCAATTAAAGAAACTTAACCCTTTTTGAAGGTCTGTTCGCGTAATTTCTGAGACACGAAGAAATTGTATTGAGAACCGCGCTAAGAACAACTACTTCTCGATACATTTTTCTCCTTAAAGTCGAAAAACACTCGAAGTGACATTTTCAAAAGTTTGATTTGCTATTCCACATTTCTTAAGACATCTTAATTTTTAGGACGCTACACTCACCTAGCTTTGTATGGTAATTACACCGAAACCGGTTCGGATACAAGAAAATTTTAATACAATGCAAACAAGAGTAAACATTCACACCACAGAGCCACAAGCTATAAACGCTGTATTTGGTTTAGAAAATTATATTGCAGGCACCAACCTGCCTAAAAAACTTATTCATTTAATAAAAGTTAGAGCCTCTCAAATTAACGGCTGCGCTTTTTGCATTAACATGCATACCCGAGAAGCCATTAAAGATGGCGAAACACACAAACGTTTATTTCTGTTAGACGCTTGGAAAGAAACAGAGCTCTTTACAGAAGAAGAACAAGCGGTTTTACAATTAACCGAAGAAATGACTTTAATTCATGAAGGCGGGGTTAAAGACTCGACCTATGGTTTCATGGAAACCTTCTTTAATTACCAAGAGATTTCGCAAATAATATTGGTAATAAGTACCATTAATGTTTGGAATAGAATAGCTATTAGTACACATATGCCTTTAGATGACTAACAAAGACAGGGAGAAAGAGATTTCTCCCTCTTAAAACAACACCTATGCACATAAAACTTATACAACTCTTTTTAAGGTATTCTTTGGCCATTGGTTTTCTTTCTGCAGTGGCAGATCGTTTTGGTTTATGGCCAGAAGAGCAATCTGCTTGGGGTAACTGGAATACCTTTTTACATTACACTCATATACTGACGCCTTGGTTACCAAAATCTTTAATTCCAGTTATTGGCATTATTGCTACCGCCGCAGAAATTAGTTTTGCCCTTTGTTTAATGGTTGGTTTTAAAACCCGGTTATTTGCAAAACTAAGCGGTATTCTTTTACTAATTTTTGCATTCTCTATGACACTTTTTACAGGGATTAAAGGGGCTTTAGACTATTCTGTTTTTAGTGCCGCTGCCGCTGCTTTTGCCTTAAGTTGTTTTAAAGAGTATTATTTTGAAATTGATAGTTTTATCTATAAGTAAGTTTCTTTTCTCCTATTCCGCATTTTGTATATCAAAAAACAAAATTCTTTAAAATTGATATACAAAATGCGGTATTCATAAAAGCTTGATAAGTATTACCAATAAAGAAAAGTAGTATATTATGTAAGATATTTCTATATTAGCGTTAATTGTGTATACACACATACATATATTTATGTATGTGTTGTAGTTAAGTAACCTTAATGAAAATACAACCTGAAATAAATAAAACAATTAGTAAAATTCCAGAGAATATAATTCTAGATTATGCATTTTATAAAGAAATGGAATCTCGGAATAATTTCAGGTATAAATCCTCAACGGAAATAGGCCTTTATTGCTCAATTATTCAATCAGACCTTATTTTGGGATCAGGTGGTTTGTCAAAAGCTAAGACTGAATTAGAGGAAAAGTTCTATGCAAGAATTCTTTCTTTGACACTTTACGAGTACTTAAAAGATTTAAGTAGAATTCTTGGAAAGGAATTAGTTAATGAACTGAAAAAAAATAAATATGAAGACCTTATTGATTCAGTTTATTCACTTAACAAGGAGTTTTCTGATTTAAAGAAAGAAAAGGAAAATGTCATCAAGAAAATAAGACATGAAACTATTGCTCATAAAACAGGAAATAGAATAAGTTTAGTTGAACAATTATTTTCAATCGACTGTGGGGAAATTGGATTCTTATCTATTGACATAATAAATTTAAACACCAAATTGATAAGAATTTTGACCCAAATAAAAAACCGAATTGCTGAATACCATTCAAAAAATGGACAAATGAAAAATAAAAATAACTAGCTACAACTATGTATAAAATAATTACGGTTTAAGTCTAAATCAAAAGTTATTGCGCGTTTGCTGCACCTGATTTTCATTAGAAAAACCCTCGTACACAAAAACACAACTATTCTTATATTAGACCGTTAGTCATCATATTAAAAAATGAAAAGAGAATTACTTAAAATATTTCATCCAATTGGACAAGGAGCTTTTATTTCAGAACGACATGACAATTTCAATATTGTTTATGACTGTGGTGTAGATTGGACAAATAGAAATTCGAAATATGTAAATCAATTAGTTAAAAAAAGCTTCAAAAGAGGAACAAAAATAGATATCCTTTTCATTTCTCATTTTGACTATGATCACGTAAGCAAAATCCCGATACTACAAGCCAATTTCAGAATTAAAAAAGTCGTTCTTCCTTTTTTATCAAATGAAAATAAATTTCTATTATCTGCCTTCTATAAAGGAATTGGAGTGACGCAAGACATTCAGAGTATTATTGATTCTCCTGAAGATTATTTTTCTGATTCACAAGTTATTCAAGTTCAACCACTTGATAGTGATGGTGAGCAAAGTGAAGATTCAATTCTTAAAATCGATGATATTAAAAATTCGCAAATAAAATCAGGAACCAAAATCAGGATAGATTATTGGGAATATATTCCTTTCAATTTAGACCATATAAGAAGAACAAAACAATTAGTCTCCTTATTGAAATCAGAGGGCATTGACCCAAAAAAATTAACTAATAATTTTGTTTATACTGAACAATTAAGAAAAAAGTTAAAAAAAATATATTCAAAAGTTAAAGGAGACATTAATCAAAATTCAATGGTGATTTATTCTGGTCCTATAAGTTCAAATTTAAGCAATTTAAGATGTTACCCTATAAATTGTCAAATTATTCCCTTTAATGCCTATCTTAGATTACATCCCGATGAAATAAGTTCAATTTATACAGGAGACTCCAACATGAATGATTATGATCTAAGTAAATTATTTGGGACAAAATGGAAAAGAGTTACAATGTTTCAAATACCGCATCATGGCGACATTAAATCATTTAATATTAAACAGTTATATAACAAATCTTATTTATGCCCAATAAATTTTGGAAGTAGTAATACTTATGGTCACCCCAGTAATAATGTATTAGCAGAGTTAGCAAAAAATAATCAATATATTAAATTGGTTACTGAAGATCCAAGTTCGATTTTTATGCTAAAGTTCTCATTCGATGCCTAATAAAGCATATAATTAATTCCCTGAGCAAAAATTAATTCAGAATTTTCTCTCGTTCGTTTTTGTTTATTAAATTAGTTGCTCAAACACACAACAAACCATACATAGCCCAACCGTTGTGGTGCATATAAACATAACGAAATGAAAAATAAATTTAAAATATCTTTCACTGTTATATTGATTTTAGCAATAACTGGATGTCAGAACATTGACAAAAAAGAAAAAGAGTCTGTACAAAAAGAAACAGCCTTGATTCAAATGGCATTTGGAAAATGGAAAACACGAAATGACAGTCTTGGTGTTGAATTAGATGTTAATAATTTTGAAAACTGGTTGGACTTAGTTAATCGGACTGAAAAAATTGTCTGTAATGATAGTTTACCAAAAATAACTTTAACAACAGATAACGAAATCAAGACCATTTATTTCAGAAACACTTGTCTAAGAGAAGGCTCTGCTAGAATTATAAAAACTAAAAATGTAATAGGAATCTATAATAATAAGATTAGTAAAAATAAAGAATATGGCATTCCCTTGGATAGTTTGGAAAGTGTTTTAAGAAAAGATATTGAAAATAAAGAAAAAAACTCAGAATTGAGCGAAAGCCCAGAAAAGCTAACGATATGTATTCAATATGATGATAAAAATGATTTTAAAAACCTACCTAACATCTTAAAACAACTTACTACAACTTACTACCGAATCACAATTAGAACGGATTTGAAAATACTTTTAGTTGATGAAAACTACTTTAGTCCACCACCACCGCCAAAAGCTAAAATTTAAAAAAAACCAGTTTGAGGTAATACAGAAAAATTACTCGAATAGTCTTAAAGAATTCATTGAAAATTTTCTTAAGGACGATATAACAAACTATACATCTGAATTTTTAATTGACTAAAAATACTGCGACAACAAAATATAAAAATAATTCGTAAGTTTATTCCTAAATCATAAGATACTGTTACTTTGCTTGCGTCCGATTTTCCTTAGGAATATCAGTCACTCGAATACGCTGTATTCCAATATGAACCGCTATAATTAATAAAAGAATGGAATCATTTAAGAAATTAATATATTTTATATACGTATGTCTAATAGTATCTTCCTGTTCAAATAAATATAAAGCTATTGTAAATACAGATGAGGATTATCAAATTATTCCAAAACCTGTTTTTTTAGAAGCATATAAAGGGAGGTTTTTAGTAGATTCCAATACAAAAATATCAGGTTCTGAAGACTTAAGAAATGAGGGAGAATATCTTGCTGAAATGTTAAATCATGTGGCAAATTTTAGTACTAGTTTTAAAGTAGGTGCTTCTGGAGATATTTTATTAAAATTAGATGAATCAATTGAAAATGAAGAAGGATACACAGTTTCTGTAACTTATGATAAAATTGTTTTATCAGGAAAAACGGCAAAAGGGGTATTTTATGGAATTCAAACTTTAAGACAGTTGTTACCGGCTTCTATTAAACCAAACAATAATAAAATTAAAGCGCTAACAATTCCTGCAGTTGAAATTAAAGATTACCCTAGATATGTTTATAGAGGGATGCATTTAGATGTTGGCCGCCATTTCTTTTCTGTAGATTTTATAAAGAAATACATAGACTTTATAGTCATGCATAAAATGAATACTTTTCATTGGCATTTAACGGAAGATCAGGGTTGGAGGATTGAAATTAAGAAATATCCCAAGTTGACTTCTATTGGATCTGAACGCAAAGAAACTATTGTGGGACATGGTGGAACTTGGAATTCTAAAGATGTTAAATACGATGGAAAACCTTTTGGAGGTTATTATACCCAAGAACAAATAAAAGATATAGTGGCTTATGCAACTAAAAGACATGTAACAATTATACCAGAAATAGAATTACCAGGGCACTCTTTGGCGGCAATTGCTGCTTATCCAGAACTGGGTAATACAGGAGAACAATATGAAGTAGGTACCAGATGGGGTGTATATCCAGAAATTTATGCACCAACAGAGAAGACATTTTCTTTTTTAGAAGATGTGTTGACAGAAGTAATGGATCTTTTTCCTAGTGAGTATATCCACATTGGTGGAGATGAAGCTCCTAAAAAACAATGGGAGAAAAGTGTGTTTGCTCAACAATTAATTAAAGAAAAAGACTTGAAAGATGAGCACGGTTTACAAAGCTATTTCATTCAACGCATTGAAAAGTTTTTGAATTCAAAAGGACGAAGTATTATTGGTTGGGATGAAATCTTAGAAGGAGGTTTAGCACCAAACGCTACAGTAATGTCATGGAGAGGAACTAAAGGTGGTATTGCAGCAGCAAAAGAGCACCATGATGTAATTATGACACCTCAACACGCCTGTTATTTTGATCACTATCAGGTAAAAACTAAAGAAGCTAAAGCTAAAGAGCCGTTAGCTATAGGTGGTAATGTTACGGTTTCGGATGTATATGCATATGAGCCAACACCAGAAGAATTAACAGAAGAAGAAAGTAATTATATTTTAGGAGCTCAAGGTAATGTTTGGACAGAGTATATCAAAACAACTGAGCACTTGGAGTATATGGTTTTACCGAGAATGACTGCCTTGTCGGAAGTAGTATGGTCATCCAAAAAACATAGAGACTGGGAAGATTTTCATAAACGCTTGCAGTACATTGTAAAACGATATGATGCTCTTGGGTATAATTATGCAAAACATAGTATTATTGATAGAGATTAATAACTGATTATAACAAATGGCTATAAATAATTGCCTAGTCTCGCCAAATCGGAAAATCCTTCGGATTTTTCTTCTGGTTAATTCCTTTTTTGTTAAGTTAGTTATTTAATCACGCAACTATCCTTACAAAAACCGTTGTGCAACATTTGAAAAAATCATCGAGAATGAAAAAATCATTAGGAATATTATTGTTGACTTTATTTGCTTTTTCTTGCAAAGGGCAATCAAACTCAGATGTTGAAAGAAATGTTGGTGGACCTTGTCAAGATTGTAAGGCAGTTTTGGATTTCAAGGAGCTAAATATTAAACCTAAATCAACCGATACTTTACCAGGTTTTGAAAATAATGAACCGAAAATAAAAATAACAGGAACCGCTTTCAAAAGGGATGGAAAAACACCAGCAGAAAATATTTTATTGTATGTGTATCACGTTGATAGAAATGGAATTTATCAACCTAGTGAAACCCCTGTAGGTTGGGAAAAAAGACACGGACAGTTTAGAGGATGGTTAAAAACAGGAACGGATGGAAAATTTACTTTTTATACATTCAGACCTTTACCTTACCCCGAAGTTCAAGAACCTGAACATATCCACATCTATGTAAAAGAACCTAATACAATACCTTATTACATTGATAGCTACCTTTTTGAAAGTGACCCAACTCTTACAGAAGATAAAAAACAATCTCTAAAAAACAGAGGTGGTTCTGGAATTATAAAACTTAAACAGGAAAACGGAATTTGGACAGCGAATAGAGATTTAATTTTAGGGTTGAATATTCCTGACTATGAATAAAAAAGTTGCTCAACAATGTCTAAAAATAATTGCTCAATCAAGCAACTATCCTTTGGCGAACACGTGTAACACATCTGACCAAACCTTATAATTGAAACTAAACCAAAGACATATAAAGAAAATGAAATGGACAACTCGAATGGCGTTTTCGAGTTTAGTTATTTTGATTTTTGCTCTTTTAGCAAATGAATTTAGAGAACCATTATTCGGAATTAAAAGAGGCTACGCTCCACATAATTTTGGATTTAACTTTATGTTTTTCCTTCCTTCTATGTTAATAGCTAACGGACTAGGATTTGCTGTGATTGGACGGACAATAAAGCATTGGAAAACATGGACTGACCCAAATAAGAAGTTGATGTTAATTGGATTATCAATTCCCTCAATAGGGGTTTTTACTTCTCTAATAATACGATTGTTTGTTTAAAACTAAAATTGTCTATGATTAAGAAAATAATATTGACTCTGGTTTTGTCCATTCTGGTGTTTTTTTCAGTATCCTTCCTGACTGTAATAAATCATTTGACCTCACCAATCAATAAAACGATTGGATATAAATCTTTAGAAATTGGATTTCCATTCAAATATTACGAGGAATTTATGATTGACTGCCCTAATCCAAATTATGGCTGGAATTTGAATAACCTGATTTTAGATGTAATGCTGACTTTAATAATTGTAAGCGGAATTGTATATTTAATAAATAAAAAACGTGTCACAACAAAGTGTAAAAATAATTACTAGGTTGCAGCCTACTTGGAAAATCCTTCGGGTTTTCCTCTGATTTGTTCCATTTTTGTTAAGTTAGTTATTTAATCACGCAACTATCTTTACACCAATCGCTGTACGCAATTTGAAAAAAGCAATCTACATATTAATCGGACTACTAATTTTCGTGTCTTGTGAATACAAACAAAAAGTGGAGAAAGAAAAGCCTACGTCTGAATTTGACTTGATTACGGATTTGACCAACTTCCGACTCAAAATGACTGAATTGGATACTCTAACTATTTCGTTTGACCATTCAGTTTGCACTTACCAAGGTTATGAACGAATTGAAATAACTAAACAATCTGATTCATTTAATATTGTTAGCAATTTTAAAAATCTGACTTTTGAGGAAAACCCAAAATGGGAAACAATCTATGATAGGAAAATATCAAAGAATGATACAATTTGGAAATTTGAGCAGTTTCTAAAACGAAATGAAAAGCGTAAAAATACTCACCAAACCAAACGTGCAATTTTAATGCTCACAGATAAAGAAGATACCATACGATATTCAACAGATGGACTTGTTGACCTAAACAGATTTTTAGCCGACTATTATGAGACAATGAAAAAAATATATCCAGAAAACAAAAATGGAATTTATGGAGTTGAGATTGTGGAAGAATAAAAAGCTGCGGACAACAATGTATAACCGCAATTACAATGGATTCGGCTACATCCGAGTCCGCTCGGAATTGCTAACGTCAGTGCTTAACCTAAAAACAATAACTTAAAACCCGTAGCTGACGGTAATACCGTATTTTGAAACCTTATGAGACCATTATCTAAATTACTTCTCTTTTTTTTATTTGTAAGTTGTTATTCACTCAAAAATAATGACTTAACTCCTGAAAAATATATGAAGGAAGTCTTTGAAATTGTTGAGAAACATTCTATTAGGAGAGATTCTATTGATTTTAAAGCAATAAAAAAAGTGGTTTATAACAAATTAAAAAGCACTGATTCAATTGAAGATTGTTATCCTTTAATACAATATACATTAGCCGAATTGAAAGACCATCATAGTGTTTTTCTACCTAAAGAAAAATTGGAAAGTTGGAAGTCAACTTCTAAGACAAAAAGCATTAATCAAATAATTACTTTTCATTGCAAAACATTAAATAATGATATTGGGTATATTGCTATGAGAGGATTTAGCAGTGGTGATTCTATTTCTATTCAAACATATTCAGATAGTTTACAAAGCAAAATAAAATCAATTGACGATAAAAACATCAAAGGTTGGATACTGGATTTAAGGGAAAACACAGGTGGTAATTGTTGGCCTATGTTAACAGGATTAGGACCTTTACTAAATGATGGCGTATGTGGGTATTTTGTTGATAATAAAGGCAAAAAGGCATCTTGGTTTTACAATAAAGGGCAAGCGGGAATTGATTCAACTAGTATTACCAAAGTAAGTAAAAAGCCGTATTATTTAATAAATAATGAAAATCCTATTGCCGTATTAACTAGTCCTAAAACTGGCAGTTCCGGTGAAGTAGTTACCACAGCATTTCATAATAAAAAGAATGCTCGAAGTTTTGGAGAAAGTACAGCAGGCTTAACTACTGGAAATTCTCCATTTAATTTAAGTGACGGTTCTGCAATATTTTTAACAACCAGTATTTATATGGACCGAAAAGGAGTTATTTTTGGGAGTAGAATTAATCCAGATGAAACCATTAAAAGCCCCTCTTTTTCAGTTAGTTTGCATGACGACCCAGTAATACAAAGAGCCACTGAGTGGATTTATGAATACTAATAAAAATAGCACTCAACAATTTATAACCATAATACCTCTAAATTAAACAATCATATGAACCAACCTCAACAACTCTCAGAAAGACTTCAAGAAGTTTTAATAAGTGGCAAATGGATAGCTGGCACGAACATTAAAGAACAGGTAGAAAGCATAACATGGCAGGAAGCAACAGCAAAAGTTAGCACACTCAATACCATTGCCACACTTTTGTATCATATGAACTATTATACCGAAGGTGTTTTACATTATTTTAAAACTCATAAATTAGAAATGGCTGATAAGTATAGCTTTGATGCTCCAGAAATAACCAATGAACAAGATTGGGATGATCTAAAAAATAAATATTACAAGGCTTCTGAAGCCTTTATTGCCTATGTAAAAGACATGGAAGCCCTAGAATTATCAAAACCTTTTTTTGATGAAAAATATGGCGATTACCAGAGAAACATTAATGTTATCATTGAACATTGCTACTACCACTTTGGGCAGATTGTTTTGATAAAAAAACTGTTAAGGCAAGATGCCACTAAATAAAGTTTATGGAAACTTCAAATTTATTAAATTTGAAAGACCACTAAACTGACCTTAAAATGCATCATTTAAAAATAGTTCTACTTCTTCTTTTAGTATTAACAATTCAGTCTTGTAAAAGCAACAACGAAAAGCCCACAGAAAACGATAGTGCCGAATGGGTATCACTTTTTAACGGAAAGAATTTAGAAGGCTGGGAAGTAAATTGTGTTGAACAGGATAAACATTATGACTTTTTTAAAGTAATAGATGGTGCCATAGTGATAAACTCTATTGGTGTTAAGAACCATGATTACATGTGGTTAGCTACAAAAAAGGAATACGGCAACTTTGAGTTAACACTGCAATTTCAAACCTTTAAAGAAAGTACAGGAAATAGTGGTATTCAAATAAGAAGTCGCTATGACCACACCGCACAAGCCAATAAGAAAAAACCAGAAAATTTAGGCTGGCTAGATGGTCCCCAAGTAGACATTCACCCCAAAGGCCCTTGGCGTAATGGTTTAATTTATGATGAAACAAGAGGACACCAACGTTGGATTCATCCTAGTTTACCAAACTGGAATATTGACAAAGCCACTTACGCACCAAAGACAGTTAAACATTACTATGCCGATGAAAGCCCCAATTGGAACAGTTTAGTCATAAGATGCAAAGACAACCACATAACCACCTATGTAAACGAAATTAAAGTATCTGATTTTGATGGTACCGGAATTTTGAATGATAGTCTACATAAAAAATACAATATTGACAAAACTGGTGTTATCGCCTTACAACTTCATAGACATGATGAGTTAAAAATAGCTTTTAAAGCTATTAAACTAAGGGAATTGTAACTTAACTCTTAACATCTAGAGCATCACGAAGCGCATTACCGATAAGCATAAAGGCCATAACTAAACTCATGATACACAACCCCGGTATAATGGCTAAATACGGTTTGCCAAGAATAATATAATTGTAGTGATCTTTTATCATGGCTCCCCAACTTGCCATGGGTGGTTGTGCGCCAATACCTAAAAAACTTAAGCCGCTTTCAATTAAAATGGCTGCTGCAAAATTAGCAGCAGAAATCACAATAACCGGTGCCATAATATTTGGGAGAATATGTTTTGTAATAATTCTAAAATCACCATAACCTAATGCCCTTGCTGCGGTTACATATTGCATTTCTTTGGCGCTTATTATCTGTCCGCGTACAACTCTTGCTACCTCAACCCACATGGTTAATCCGACTGCGATAAATACTTGCCAGAACCCCTTGCCTAAAGCTAAGGTAATTGCTATAACCAACAATAGCGTTGGTATAGACCATGTTACATTGATTAACCACATTATTACGGCATCTACTTTCCCTCCAAAATAACCTGCCACACTGCCCATAAATACACCTATGAGTAAAGAAATAAATACGGCCACAAAACCAATAAAAAAGGATATTCTTGCCCCCACTAAAACTCTGCTCAATAAATCTCTTCCGTATTTATCAGTTCCAAATAGAAAGGTTTTTTGCTCAATATATGGTTTAGCATCACTCTCAGGAAAAACACTTAGAGCTATTGTTTTTTGTTCGCCTTTAACCCCATCAGAAGCATATTCAGTATAGGTTAATGTTTCTCCCTGAATATTGTATTCTGAAATTGGCACCTCGGTATCAGAATTTTTCTTTCCCAAGAACCACTTATTAAGTACACTTTGCTCTTGGTTAAACTCCGAAGGAATTGTGAGCATATTTACTTTAAAACCTGGCGATTTAGAATGAATAGACAAGTGCATTTGGTTGGCATGTCTTGAACTATCTGGCGCAATTAAATAAGCAAAGATTGATACCAAACCCACTAGTATTAAAAAGTAAAAACTGAAAACGCCCCAAAAGTTTTTTCTAAACTTTTGGAGCGCTAATTGTTTTAATGAGTTTGACTTATGATTACTCAAACTTTACTAATTCTTTATTTTGTTGGACTTATTTAAAGCTACTTTATCAATTGGATAAGATGTTTTAAGATCTTCTAACACATGTATAGCCTCTTCAACATAAACATCTTTAGATAAACTCTTGTGCCAGCGCTCACGCTTTTCTTTTAAATCTGTAGTATCTTGAGTAAACAAGTTTTGCTCGTATGCATGCGATCTAAAAGTTAAATTAGTTTGGTATTTAGAAATTGCATCAAACCTTTTACTTTCTTCATCATTCAATTCTAAATCCTTCTTATAGGTATCATAATTAAGAGAAACCGTAGTTTCATCTATTTTACTTTTCACCCATCTGGCATTTTCTTCAATTAGCTTTAACTGGGCATTATTACTCATACGCTCTTTACTTTTCTTAATGGTAGCATCATAATCAAAATAGTACTCCCATGGTGTAAATTCTGCTGCAGTAATTTCATCATATGGTAATGGGTTATCTTTTTCTTTTTCCCCAACCTCTATAAAGCTAAAACGTCCTGGTACTTTCACATCACTTTGTACACCTTCCAATTGTACTGAACCTCCATTAATTCTATAGTATTTCTGAGTTGTAAAAGCCAAAGCCCCTAAATCTCCACTTGTACTATTTCTTACCAAATCATTTAGATTATATACGTTTTGCACTGTTCCTTTTCCGTAAGTTTGTTTACTTCCAATAACAATAGCTCTCTTGTAGTCTTGCATAGCTGCAGCCATAATCTCCGATGCAGAAGCCGATAATTCGTTTACTAAAACTACTAAAGGTCCATCCCAAGTAATAGACTTATCTCTATCTTTTAAAACTTCTTTTGCAGCTCCAGTAGAACGCACCTGTACTATTGGTCCATCTTTAATGAATAATCCCGCCATATCAACAACAGTAGGTAAAGAACCTCCTCCGTTATTTCTTAAGTCTAGAATTAAACCTTCCATTCCTTCTTCCTTTAATCGCTCAATTTCCTTCTTAACGTCTTGTGCAGCATTTACATTTTTGTAATCGTCAAAATCTACATAAAACTTAGGTAAATTGATAATTCCAAAAGTTCTACCATCCTTTTCAACAACAGATGATTTTGCATAGGTTTCTCCTAACTCTACAACATCTCTGGTAATGGTAACATCTTTAATTGTTCCGTCTACCTTCTTGATGGTAAGTGTTACATTAGTGCCTTTAGGCCCTTTTATGTATTTAATAGCATCATCTATACGCATACCAACAATATCTACTGGAAATTCTTCATCTTCCTGCTTTACTTTAAGAATTACATCTTCAACATCTAACTCTTTGCTTCTCCATGCTGGTCCACCAGAAATTAATTCAACAATTTTAATGTAGTCCATTCGCTTTTGAAGTCTTGCTCCAATACCTTCAAGCTTACCAGACATATCCATATCAAACGCCGCTTTATTTCTTGGTGCTAAATAGTAAGTATGCGGATCAAATTCTTCTACAATAGTATTCACATAAATAGCAAACCAATCTTCACGTTTTAAATCGTCAATATTATCATTAAAGTAAATTTCTAAAGAACGTTGTGTGGCTTCACGCGCTTCCTTTTCTAATGTTTCGCTAGACTTTGCTTTATAAAGCACATCGTTTTTATTCGCCTGCTCTTCTTGAATTTGAAGATCGTCATAATTTGAAAGAGTAGAGAATTTCAGTTGCTTTCTCCAACGTTCTTTTAACTCTTTTTTGTTTTTAACAAACGTATCTTTATCGTAGTCTGTATTGAACGTCTCATTTATTGTATAATCGAAAGGCGTTGAAAGTACTTCGCCATAAATTACTTTTGCTTCTGCGATTCGCTTTAAAAGCCTTTCATGTGTTACATTGAAAAACGTAACATCCGTAGCCTTAAGTTGATCGTCTAATTCTAATTTATATTTTTCAAAATCCTTTATGTCAGACTCTAAAAAGTAACGTTTAAACGGGTCTAGAGTTTCGATATAATCATCAAACAACTCCTCAGAAAATGTATCATCCATAGCAATAGGATCAAAATGTCCTCTTTCTAAGACAAAGGTTATGATCTGTACAAGTAGCTTATCTTTATCCGGATTATCAAATGTTTTTGTAGTAAAACTGCATGATGCAAAAGCAAGTAGCAATAGCAGAGATAGAACTTTATAATTCCTTTTCATAATTTTTCTCATCAGTTTTTTTTTAAGAGTTCTATTAAAATAATAGTAATAATTCACTAAAATAAAGAAAAAACTATGCCAATAGCGGTAATTAGCCCTAATTTTTTGTTAAACCAAAGAAAATGAGCTTTTACTAATGAAATTATGTATTTTAGCGATGATTTTATCTACGAGCCCATGTCTAAAAAACCCCTTATTCTTGTAACTAATGATGACGGTATAAACGCCCCTGGAATTAGAACGCTTATTGGCATTATGAATTCTATTGGCGATGTAGTAGTTGTAGCACCAGACAGTCCCCAAAGCGGTATGGGACATGCCATTACCGTAGATGCTACACTTTATGTAAACAAGGTACAGGTTGATGATGGCCCTCAGAAAGAATATCGCTGCTCTGGAACTCCGGCAGATTGTGTAAAATTGGCTATTAGAGAATTGCTAGATAGAAAGCCAGACATTTGTGTTTCTGGTATTAATCATGGTTCTAATTCTTCAATAAATGTAATATACTCCGGAACAATGAGTGCTGCAGTAGAAGCTGGTATTGAAGGTATTCCATCTATTGGTTTTTCCTTATTAGATTACTCTTGGGATGCCAATTTTGAGGCTTCTAAATCCTTTGTAAAACGTATTACTGAAGAAGTATTAGAAAACAAACCAGATACTGGCATCATTCTAAATGTGAATATTCCTAATTTACCAAAAGATGACATAAAAGGAATTAAAGTTTGTAGACAAGGTAAAGGCAACTGGGTTGAAGAATTTGACAAACGTACCAACCCAATGGGAAAAGACTATTACTGGCTTAGCGGTAAGTTTGTAGATTTAGATAATGGTGATGATACCGATACAAACGCACTAGAAAACGGTTACATATCTGTGGTACCTGTACAGTTTGACCTTACGGCGTATAAAACATTAGAAACAATAAAAACTTGGAACTTTAAATAAAATGACAAAAGATATTTTTATAGGAATTTTTGTTGGGCTTATTGCCAATGCCATAGGCTTATTTATTACTGCTAATTTGTTAGGTAATGGCGATGATTTTACTAAAGTTATAAAGGCAGCTGCAGAAGAAGGCTTCTTAGGAAAACTTATTAGTCTTGGAGCTGTTTTAAACTTAATTGCCTTTTTCATTTTTATTAAAAAGCGACAAGATTACAGAGCTAGGGGTGTTTTATTGATTACAGTCTTTATTGCTGTTTTTACCTTTGTTTTTAAACTCTTCTAAACTAATAAATGAAGTACTACATACTTGCTGGAGAAGCATCGGGTGATTTACATGGTTCTAACCTAATGAAAGCCTTACTTAAGGAAGATAGTAATGCTAACATTAGATTTTGGGGAGGAGATTTAATGCAATCTGCAGGAGGTACTCTTGTAAAACACTACAAAGAACGTGCTTTTATGGGATTTACTGAGGTTCTCATGAACCTATCAAAAATATTTAAACTCATTGCTTTCTGTAAAGAGGACATTAAAGCATTTCAGCCAGATGTGGTTATTTTCATAGACAATTCTGGCTTTAATTTACGCATTGCAAAATGGGCAAAAGCAGAAGGCCTTAGAACTAACTATTATATTTCCCCACAAGTTTGGGCATCTAGAGCTAGTAGAGTTAAAGCTATTAAGCGCGACATTGATGCGATGTTTGTTATCCTTCCCTTTGTAAAACCATTTTACGAAAAGTATAACTACAAAGTGCATTTTGTTGGACATCCGCTTATTGATGCTATTTCTAACAGAGAACAAGTAGATATTTTAGAGTTTAAAAAAGCGCACAACCTAAGTGACAAACCTATCATTGCCTTATTACCTGGTAGCCGTAAGCAAGAAATAAAAAACATGCTTTCGGTAATGCTAAGTTTAGTAGATGATTATAAAGAGTATGAATTTGTAATTGGTGGAGCTCCTAGTCAAGATTATGAGTTTTACAAGCAGTTCATTACAACAGATAACGTTAAGTTTATCTCAAACAAGACCTATGATTTGCTGAGTGTGTCTCATACAGCCTTGGTTACCTCGGGAACTGCTACTTTGGAAACCGCACTTTTTAAAGTACCCCAAGTTGTTTGTTATAAAGGTAGTACGATTTCATATCACATTGCTAAAAGAATCATTACGCTTAAATTTATTTCGTTGGTGAATTTAATTATGGACAAAGCAGTGGTTACCGAACTGATTCAGCATGATTTTAATAAAGTAAACTTGAAAAAAGAACTTGATAAAATTCTAAATTCTGAAAATCGTAATACGCTTTTTGAATCCTATTACGACTTAGAGCAAAAGTTAGGAGGAAAAGGTGCTAGTGAAAATACAGCCAAACTGATATTTGAATCTCTAAAACCTTAGTTATTTATGATAAAAAAGCTCCTCTTAATCACCATTCTAATCTTAACCTTTAGCAATTGCGGTTCTTCTAAAAAAGTAAAAACGCAAAACGCATCCACAACTAAGACAGCTCCCAAAAAATTAACCAAAGCCGAACGTATTGTATCTTATGCAAAACAGTTTAAAGGTGTAAGATATAAATGGGGAGGCACTACTAAAGCTGGTATGGATTGCTCCGGATTAGTCTATGAGTCTTTTAGAGCTCATGGCACCTATCTTCCAAGGATATCAAGAGATATGGCTAAAAAAGGAAAAAAAGTGAACCTAAAAGATGTTAAAGAAGGGGATTTGCTTTTTTTTAGAACTAAAAAAAGAGGAGGACGAAAAGTAAATCACGTTGGGCTAGTAACCAAAGCCAATTCCAAAACAATAGAGTTCATTCATTCTACCAGCAGTAAAGGCGTTATTATTACTAAACTATCGGAGGACTATTGGAACAAGGCCTTTGTTGAAGCTAGAAGTCTTTTATCGAATTAATGTAAAATGGGAGGTAAAAATTAATGGTGCTCCTGTATTCAAATCTTGATATTCAATTCTAAACCAATAATCATTTTGAGGCATATCGTTACCATTAAATGTACCGTCCCACCCAACTCCTGATGTCTTTATCTGTTTTAACAATTTACCAAATCTATCAAAAATGGTAATAATGGCATTTTGATGTTTTAAAGCCTCTATATTCCAATACTCATGAATACCATCTCCGTTTGGAGTAAAAAAAGACGGAAAGCCCACTATAGTTATGGTTTCTTGTACAACACCACAACCATAGGTATCTCTTAAATACACCGTATGAGTTCCACTGCTAACAGTATTAAACGTATCACGTTCTTGCCAGGAACCATTATCTAAACGATACTCATACATACCTGTTGTTTGTGGAATTACTTGTATAATTTGATTCTTCTCAAAATCCTTAGACAGCACTTCAACAATCATCTTTGGTGGTTTGCCCAAATACCCAAATGTAGAAATCTCATGGGTGCAATTAGTTTCCTTATCAATAATTTCAACCTGATACGTTCCTGTTTTAGTTACTTCTAAATTGCCTCCTATTTCTTCACTTAGAAGATTACCTTCACAGTACCAGTTAAATAGGTAATCTTCAGGAGACAAAAACGTTTCAATTACGGGGTACGTCCCTATGACGTTTTCGTTTTCGTCTAAGCAACCAAAATAAATACTGTTTAAGCTTGTTTCGGATAGTTGCCCCAACGCCTTTTCGGTTCCTATTTCTATATTTAAAGAATTACTTTCTACACAATAGTTAACCGCTTCTAGCCTTATCTTATAATTTGAACCTTCCTCCAAATCTTCTGGAAGTATGCATTCAACTTGGGTTTCAATATTTGTGGTCGTTATGCTTCCAATCTCAATAGCATTTTTAAAATCTCCATCCTTATCACTTAGCGCTACTCTAAACCGTGTTCTTTTTGTAAATCCGGCATTTGGTACAAATAACAAATTGAATTTAGCCCCAGCGCACAATGCTAATGCCTTTTCAGGTTGCAATAGATTTATTCTTTTAAAAGTGTCTTCATAAACTGTGGTGTATATATTTCTATCTTTTAGATAGACCACTACAATATCTTCTGTAACCGGGTTTCTACAAACACCATGCACATGCCCATTTTCAACTAAAATTGTGGTTTCAAAACTTTCACCTTGGTCATAACTTAAAGACAAAAACAGGTCTTCATTTGCACTTTTATATCCATCAAAAAGGACGCCTTGATTATCGGAATATAAAAACCTAGAAATTAAAAACGTAGAACTATCTCCTAATTGAACAGAAGATACTTCTCCCGTATTTATGTTCACCTTATACCCTATTTTTCCATGACCCAAGACTCCAAAGCCACTGTCTCCAACAAAGATATAATCACCGCATATACTCTGGTTTAAAGTGTAAGTAGCTGAGTGCGATTCTGTAGGTGGTGCCAAGTTTATTCTTTTAAAGCTTTTTGTATCTAATGAAAATTCATAAAGGCTAAGATTAAGATAATCTCCAATAAAATAAATTCTCCCCTCTTTACTAATTAGAACATCAGTAAAAACATCATGCGCATTTCTGGGCGTATCTACCACATCAAATTCACCTTCGCCATTATTGGTATTGAAAAAAAGGCTACTGGTGTTGGAGTTAACTATAAAAATATTGTCTCCGTAGGTAGCCATGCTAACTGTTAATCCACCGTCACCATTATTCTCTATTCCAATAACTCTTGGTGTTGAAAATGTTTGCCCACCATCTTTACTCATAGAAAATATAATCTTATCATTTTCTGCTGGCCAACTTAGAAAAACGTACCCTAAATGGTTTATTAAGATATCTGTTGGAGGAACAGAATTATCATTGGTTACCAGAACACTTGGAAGGTAACTTTGTCCGTTATCAACACTTTTGGCTACCCATAGCCCATTGCTATTCCTATAGGCTACATAAATATTTCCGAAATCATCAATATCAATACTATTCACAACGTTAGTAAACTCAAAATAGCTGCCACCAAGACCTTGGTTGTTAACTTGAACCCCCTGAAACAATGGTGTTTGAGCAATTAAATTGAAAGCAAACCCTAAAAAGATGCTGTAAACAATGCTATTTTTTAAACTAAGATTCAAAATAGGTTTTTGATTTGTCAGTCAATTTTAGACTAAAACCCCAGCTATTCAAAACTTTAAACATTGACAAAAACTTGACTAAACAAAATTTATTAAATTGTAGCTTTGTTCTGTCATTAAAATGAAGATTTTTAACCTCTCAATTTTTAAACTTACGTTTTGCTTAATAATAGGCATTATTATTGGCTATGTTCTGGACGTAACTGTTTTACCATCCGTTAGTTTAACTATTACGTTTTTTACATTATTAACACTTTCGTTTATAATGGCCAGAAACCAATTTATTAAAACCCTATGGTTTGGTCTTTTTGCCTTTTTAACTATGATGTCTTTGGGTATTCTTACCACAAGCATTCATGACCAAAAGCATTTTTCTAAGCATTACACGCATCAAGTTTTAAATGCTGAAGATTCAATTAACACTATTTCGTTTAGAATAAGGGAAGTCCTAAAATCAGGTAATTATTATGACAAATATGTCATTGATCTTTTAAAAGTTAATGACGAGGATGTAAACGGAAAAATCCTTTTAAATGTTGAAAAAGATAGTCTTAAACCTGCGCTTAATGTTGATGATATACGTATCACAAGAACCGTATTTAAAAACCTTATTCCTCCTTTAAATCCTAATCAATTTGATTATAAAAGTTATCTAAGAAAACAGTATATATATCATCAATTATTTGTTAAAAATCAATCCCTTTTAAATGTCAGTTCAGAAACACACACCATTTTTGGGTTAGCTGATAACATCAGAAGTTTTATAAACTCTAAACTAAAATCTTACAACTTTAAGCCAGATGAATTAGCTATTATAAACGCCCTCTTTTTGGGCCAAAGACAGGATCTCAGCAAGGAAATTTACGCTAGTTATACAAATGCAGGAGCCATACATATTTTAGCTGTATCTGGTTTACATGTTGGTATTATACTCATCATTCTAAATTTTATGCTTAAGCCATTTGAGCGTTTAAAAAAGGGACTTTTTATAAAAACTGTAGTATTACTGATTCTTCTCTGGAGTTTTGCAATTATTGCAGGTTTGTCTGCTTCTGTAACAAGAGCTGTAACCATGTTTAGTATTGTAGCTATTGCTATGAACCTAAAACGACCAACAAATATTTATAACACCCTTGTTATATCCATGTTCTTCATTCTATTATGCAGACCTTTATTCATTTTTGATGTTGGCTTTCAATTGAGTTATTTGGCCGTTTTTTCAATTGTAGCTATTGATCCTCTTCTCTATAAACTGTGGCAGCCTAAAAACTGGATATTGGATACCTATTGGCACACACTTACGGTTACTATTTCTGCCCAATTTGGTATAATACCAATTAGCCTATATTATTTTCATCAATTTCCGAGTTTGTTCTTTGTATCTAATCTTGTAATTATCCCTTTATTAGGCCTTATTCTAGGTTTAGGCATTGTTGTTATTCTATCAGCCTCAATAGATCTATTACCTCAATTTATAGCAGATGCTTTTAGCGCTATTATTCGTTTAATGAATTGGTTTGTTAATTGGATTGCCAAACACGAGGCTTTTCTTTTCAAGGATATTTCTTTTAGCCTGTTATACGTTGTTGCTTCTTACATCTTTATTATTTCAATTTTCAGATTGCTTTTAAAACGGCATTATAGCACATTGAAATTCCTATTGATAAGCGTACTTATTTTACAGGTAGCGCTACTCTACACCAACTATAACACTCCAGAAAATCAATTCATTATTTTTCATAAAAGCAGAAATAGCCTCATTGGAAATGTAACTAAAAACAAAATTGTTATTGCCCATGATATGGATAGCATCACTTTTTTGAAGAACAAAATCATTAAAGATTATAGTGTTGGCAACCATATTCATACTATTGAAAATGCTTCACTTAAAAACCTTTATATTTTGAACACTAAAGTTCTACTGGTTGTTGATAATTTAGGGGTATACAATATAAAATCTACGAAGCCGGATTATGTATATTTGAGACAATCCCCAAAGATTAACCTCAATAGGTTGATTGACTCGATTTCTCCAAAGCAAATTATAGCAGATGGTAGTAACTACAAATCCTATCTAAAACACTGGGAGCTTATTTGTAAAAAAAGAAAACTCCCATTTCACCATACAAGCAAAAAGGGAGCGTTTATTATAAGATATTGAAATGTCTAAATAGATCTATTTACAATACTATTAGCAACATTTAACCAAGCACTGGCACCACCATTAACATAGCCTGTACTTCCTAAACTTTGAAGATTGGTTTTACCATCTGGTTTTTTTTCGGGCTTTACAAAATGTACCGAAGGGTAACCTCTTACTTTAAATATGCTTTGTAAATACAAGTTCTGATTGCGGGTATTTTGATCTTGCGGTGTTCTTTTAGGAAAATCTAATTCCACTAAGACCACTTTGCTAGACCATTTCTCAAAATCATCTGTATGAAACACTTCTTTTTGAAGCCTCTTACACCATCCGCACCAATCTGATCCTGTAAAGAACAGCATTACTTTTTTATCTTCTTTAAAAGCTATTTCTAGAGCTTGATTAACATCTGTATGCCACTTTACTCTTTGTTGAGCGTCTAAATTACAAGCAAATAGAATTGCTATAAGAAGTGTTAGAATAACCTTTTTCATGGCTTAATTATCCTTTAAATTCTGGTTTAAACGCTTTGTAATACTCGCTAAATTTTTCTTGAGTATCTATTTCCTTATACTTATCGGACTCAAATAACTTTAAATACAGTTCTATTTGGGTTGGCGTTTGATATCCTCTTATCGGTGCTATAACCTCGCCTTTTTCATCAAGAAAAACAATAGTAGGATATGCTTGAATTTGTAAATATCGTGATAGTTGATGTGCAGAATTTCGGCTATTGGCTTTAGCAGGATTATACCCCGGATTAGAATAAGTCTTACCATTAAAGCTAATCTCATCATTACCTTCCGCATTAAACTTTACTGCGTAGTAATTTTGATTAACATAGGCAGCTACATCTTTATTATGAAATGTATTTCTATCTAACATCTTACATGGACCACACCAATTAGTGTATACGTCCATCATTATCTTTTTTGGTGCCTTCTTTTGAAGCTCTACAGCCTCCTCTAAACTTACCCAATTTATTTCTTGAGCAACACCACTAACTGTTGTAAAAACCGCTAGCAGCACTATTAATTGTACTTTCTTCATAATCGATTTGTTGCAAATTATATGCCCAACTTACAAAAAATGCCCCGAAAACAGAGCATTTTGAATTATTTTTAACGTTTATTTCGATTAACGTACACCGTGCATTAGCTTTTTGATTACTGGGTACATTATGGCCGATAAAACACCCAAACCAATTGCAACTGCAGTTAATATCCAAAAGAAATAACTTAAACCATCTTGTTTGGCTATATCCGTTGAAGCTTCTCCGAACATGCCTGCTAGTTTCATACCAATAGCAATAGCTAAGTAGTAAATACCAAACATCATGGCTATCATTCTTCCTGGAACTAACTTACTTATATAAGATAAAGATACTGGAGATATGCACAGTTCTCCCATTGTATGAAATAAATAAACTAGGACTAACCAAATCATACTTACAGATGCTGATTTTGCACCTGGTTCAATAGAAGATGAACCAATGGCAACACACGCCATTCCCAAACCTAATAAAACCATACCTATGGCAAATTTCATATTGGCATTTGGATTATGTTTGCTTTCCCACCACTTAGAGAATAATGGGGCTAGAGTAATTATAAATAACGAATTTAAAGTACCAAACCAACTGGCATCAATTTCTGCTACGTCTCCTCCCAATTTATCATACAATCTAAAAATTGAGATACCCCAAATAACCACAAAACTGAATGCCAAAGTTATATTGGACCATGAATATTTTGAAAAAGTTTGCTTAAATAACTTAATAAGAACCCAAGTAATAACTCCCAGCGGTACAATTGTCAACAAAGCATCTACTACTTTAAAAATTACCGCTGAATTTCCTTCTAATATTCTGTTGGTATAATCTCTTGCAAAAATTGTTAAAGAGCCAGGGGCTTGTTCAAAAATTGCCCAAAAGAATATAGTAACGAAACAAAAGAATACTACTGCTAACATTCTATCTCTAGTTATTTTAACATACTTCGGTATTCTAATAATTAATAAGAAAACAAAAATTAAAAGGGCTGTTATAATTGCAACATCTTCCCCTTTTTGTCCAAAGACTTCGAATCCAAAAAAGTTATATTCCCCTTCTGATATTTTAGAAATAGGATCATTTAAAATCCACGTTAAACCAAGAAAAGCAGATATAGCAATTAATAATAACTCAACTTTTGTAAAAGGATTTAATCTGTCTCCTTCCTCTAAAACTACATTCTCTTTGTCTTCTTTCTTTGGTTTTAAACCAATATTTCCAAAAATATTTTGCGCTAACCAAAACTGAACCAACCCAAAAAACATAAAAATACCTGCTACACCAAAACCCCAAGACCATCCTATTTGTTCTCCTAAATATCCGCAAAGTAATATTCCGACAAAAGCACCAGCATTAACTCCCATATAAAAAATAGTGTAAGCCCCATCTTTCTTCTGTGGCCTGTCTTTATACATTTCAGAAATTATTGAAGTCATATTTGGTTTAAAGAAACCACTACCAAAAACCAATAAAGTTAATCCAGAATAAATAAAGAAAGGAGTTTCAATTGCCATACATGCATGCCCCATTGTCATTAAAAGGGCTCCAACTAGAACAGCATATCGAAATCCTATGATTTTATCCGCAAAGTAACCACCAAGTAATGTAGACAAATATACCAAAGACACATACGTTCCAAAAATAGCATACGCCCATGATTCTGGCCATTCCCAGCCACCATCAAATACTTTTGCTGTGAAAAACATTATTAGTAAAGCCCGCATTCCATAATACGAAAAGCGTTCCCACATTTCAGTAAAAAACAAGACAAATAAACCAGAAGGGTGTCCTAATACCGTACTTTTAAAAAATTGATCTGTTGAGTTATTCTCCATGTCTTATATCTTATTAATGTTTTTCATCCATTAGTTCCGATCCATCGGCACTTGAATCATCCGTATCTACACCATGCATCATTTTTTTAACCAAAGGTGAAAACAATAATAAAAGAACTCCAAATCCAACACCCGTATACAATAAGTATTCAAAAAGTTGTAAATAGCTTTCTTTAGCTATATTAAGATCTGGCGCAGTTCCGTTAGAAGTATCTACTGAAGCAATATTAGCTAAAACAGAAGCAATGAATTCAGAACTAGCCGTAGCTAAAAACCAAACACCCATCATGAATCCAACAATTTTTGGAGGAGACAATTTAGTAACAGCTGATAGGCCTACTGGAGATAAACATAATTCACCACAAGTATGTAAAAAATAAGTAATTACTAACCAATAAATAGCAACCTTACCTAATCCAGATGCATTAATACCTAATACTAGAGAACCAAAACCAAGCCCTACTAGCATTAAAGCTAAAGAAAATTTCACGGCTGTATTCGGATTATATTTTCCTAGCTTAACCCATAACCATGCAAAAATAGGCGCTAAAAGAATAATAAATAAGGCATTTAGACTTAAAAAGGTTCCCGCAGCAATATCTCCTCTATCTAAGACCCTATCCGCAAAAAGGTTTAAAGATGTATAGGCTTGTTCAAATAACGCCCAAAAGATAACAGTAAATATTATCAAAATTGTTAAAGCGAACAATTGTTGTCTGGCAATCTTGTCTAGCTGACTTATGGCATAATATACTATATAAATAAAAGAAGCCGCCCCTGCAATCATTAAAGACATTGAAACCGCTTCATGTCTTTGAACCATTTGCCAAAATATAACTGTAGATAATATGCTTATAACATATATTAACCACTCATTTTTTATACCAAGAGATACTTTATTAAGAAACTCTGGTACCGGAGATTCTCCTTTACCCATTAAATAGTTCTTACCAAGTATAAACGTTATTAACCCTAATGTCATTCCTATTCCGGCTGCCCCAAAACCATAGCTCCAGCCAAACTTCTCTCCCAGCCAGACACATACAATAGTAGCAAAGAAAGACCCTAAGTTTATACCCATATAAAAGATGGTAAATCCAGAATCGCGTCTTTTATCTCCAACTTTATATAACTCTCCCACTAAAGAAGATATATTAGCCTTTAAAAACCCAACACCAAGTATAATAAGTGCAAGTGAAAAATAAAACACTTGAAGCGCTGTATTATCTCGAGCTATTTCACCAGTTACAGATTGTGTTGCTGCATTCCCTTCATAGGCCATCCCCAAATGTCCTAAGACTAGCATAACACCACCAAAAACTATAGCCTTTCTAAAACCTAAATATTTATCGGCAATAAATCCTCCAATAACAGGAACTGCATATACCAAAGCGGCATAACTACCAATTAGTAAATTACCCGCAGTATCAGAAAACAAATGATATTTGGTTAAATAGAATATTAAAAGAGCCTTCATCCCGTAAAATGAAAATCTTTCCCACATTTCGGTAAAAAACAAAATGAATAACCCCATTGGGTGTCCAAAAAGTTCTTTTTCCTTAATCGCCTCAGTTTTCGCCATAATCTTTTTGAGTTAATTTATTTAAGTTAGTTATTATCCTTTAATCTTGTTCTTTACTTCCTTTACGTCCTCATCTTCTTTCTGTCTTCTATCACCTAATTTATCGTGAATAAAATTAGTCATCTTTTTATATAAATGAAGTCTTGTGTTACCACCATAAATCCCATGGTTTTTATCAGGATAAACCATCCATTCAAATTGTTTATCGGCTTGAATTAAAGCTTCAACCAATCGCATGGTATTTTGTAAATGTACGTTATCATCAGCAGAACCATGAACCAAAAGGAAATCGCCCTTTAATTTATCTACATGGCTTAATGGCGAGTTGTCATCATATCCAGAAGGATTCTCCTGTGGTGTTGTCATGTAACGTTCCGTGTAAACGGTATCATAAAATCTCCAGCTGGTAACAGGTGCCACAGCAATAGCCATTTTAAAAACATCATTTCCTTTAAATAAAGCATTGCTACTCATATAACCACCATAGCTCCAGCCCCAAATACCAATTCTGCTAGCATCAATATACGGTCTTTCTCCAAGCTTTTTGGCTGCAGCAATTTGGTCTTCAACTTCATATTTCCCTAATTGATTTTGAGTTACTTTTTTGAAGGCCGCTCCTTTATAACCTGTACCTCTACCATCTACACAAACTACAATGTAACCTTCTTGCGCTAAATGTTGGTACCAGTAATCATTATAACTATTCCAACTGTTGGCTACAGATTGTGAGCCTGGTCCGGAATACTGTGTCATGAATAATGGGTACTGCTTTGATTCATCAAAATTAGCAGGTTTAATCATCCACATATTCAAATCGTTTCCATTAACGTTAATTGTACTAAATTCCTTTTTAGACGTTTTATAATTGCCAAGTTTTTGAGACAACCTATCATTGTCTTTTATACTTTTAATAAGATTTCCAGAGGCTGCACTATTTAAAGTGTATTCCGAAGGATTGGTAGCACTAGAAAATGAATTTATAAAATAGGAAAAGTCTGCACTAAATGACGCACTGTTAGTACCATCACTTTTTGTTAAACGTTTTTTGTCCCTTCCGTTTAACTTAATAGAATACACGTCTCTATTAATAGACCCGTTTTCTACGGATTGGTAAAAAATACGTTTCGTTTTTTCATCATAACCATAATAGTTAGTCACCTCCCAGTTACCTTTTGTTATCTGGTCTATTAACTGTCCTTTCTTATCATAGTGGTAAATATGATTAAATCCATCCTTTTCGCTTGTCCAAATGAAACTATTATCCTTTAAAAAAGTAAGATTATCTGTTACATCAACATATGCTTTATCTTTTTCTTCTAGCACTAAATTAGATGTATTGTCTTTCGCGTTAATAAACCATAAATCTAGTTCGTTTTGGTGTCTATTCAAATAATGCGCACTTAAAACATCGGCATTATTAGTCCATTTAATTCTTGGGATATAAAAGTCACTATATGCTTTACCAGCACTAACATTGTTGGTCTTTTTGGACTCTACATTATAAATATGCAAGGACACTTTAGAATTAGCTTCACCTGCCTTTGGGTATTTAAACACTTGTTGTGTTTGATATAAGGCCGTTCCATAAACATCCATAGAGAATTGAGGCACATTAGTTTCATCAAACCTAATAAATGCTATTTTATTACTATCAGTATTCCACTCAAAGGCTCTTACAAAAGCAAACTCTTCTTCATAAACCCAATCTGTTATACCATTTATAATACTATTCTTTTTACCGTCAAAAGTTAGCTGAGTAGTTTCTCCAGATACTAAATCTTTTATAAATAGATTGTTGTTAAACCCGTAAGCCACTTTTTCTCCATTTGGTGAAAATGTTGGTTCTTGAATTAATTCTTCGGAAATAAGGTCTAAGGTTCCATCTTCAACATTATACACAAAATAATTCCCAACGGCAGAATGGCGATAGATGGATTCCTCATTTGTGGCAAGAATTACCTTTTTTTCGTCCTTACTGAACGTGTAATTGGTAAAGTATTGAATAGCACTTAATGCTTTAGAACTTACCAAGGTTTTCACCTTTTTTAAAGTTTTATAGTCATAAATATCAATTGAAGTAGACCTTGTTGCTCTATCATAGTCTAATACCGAGTATTGTTGACCATTAGCCATTGAATGCAATACATCCATTCGTTCTGTTCTAAATGCTCCGCTCCAAATTTCTTCTAGTGTAATGTTTTGATTTTGTGCGCTTAAAAATGAAGTAATAAAGAAATAAACGCAAAATGAAAATTTAAGATATCTCATCTATTAATTTATATAATTTTGAACATCAAGATACAACTTCCACATTACAAATCTTACAATTTATAATTGAAAATAGTAGATGTTTCTTTAAAAAAAAATGTTTTTTCTGTAAAATGATGTCAATTTTACTAAAAATTATTCAAAAAACAGCAATTATTAACACTTAATTAGGCACAAACAATTAACATAATCGATATTCATATCAAGTGTACTATCTTTGCGGCATTAAAAACTATTTTATGAGCAAAACTATTGCTGGTTTTTCTAAACTTAACAAATCTGAAAAAATTGATTGGATAATAGATACGTATTTCTCCAATACCCCTAATGCTAAAACTATTTTAACGCAATATTGGAATAGTGATGAAAAACTCCAACAATTACATGATGAATTTATTGAAAACACCATCACTAATTACTATTTGCCTTTAGGTGTTGCTCCTAATTTTCTAATAAACAACCAACTTTATACTATACCAATGGCAATTGAAGAAAGTTCGGTTGTAGCAGCTGCCAGTAAAGCGGCAAAGTTTTGGCTAGATAGAGGTGGTTTTAAAACCTCTGTAATTTCTACCACTAAGATTGGTCAGGTTCATTTTATATACAAGGGCGATTACAATAAACTGCAACAGTTTTTTAAAGCTGTAAAGCCAAAACTTATTTCTGACACAGCAGCTATTACTGCTAATATGGAAAAACGTGGTGGCGGTATATTAGATATTGAATTAAGAGATAAAACTGAAGATATAAGCGGTTATTACCAGTTACACGCGTCTTTTGAAACATTAGATGCTATGGGAGCAAACTTTATAAATTCTTGTTTAGAACAGTTTGCTAAAACGTTTAAAAGTGACGCTTTAAATTTCGATTTATTTTCTGAGGAAGAACGGCAAATAGATATTGTAATGAGTATTTTATCTAATTATGTTCCTGATTGCCTTGTTAGAGCTGAAGTTAATTGTCATGTTGATGATCTTGTAGAAAAAGACACTATTTCCGGAAGGGCATTTGCTGAAAAGTTTGTTCAGGCGGTAAGTATTGCAGAAAAAGAACCTTATAGAGCTGTAACTCATAATAAGGGTATCATGAATGGAATTGATGCTGTAATTTTAGCCACAGGTAATGACTTTAGAGCGGTTGAAGCTGGCGTTCATGCCTATGCTGCAAAAAATGGTCGATACAGTAGTTTAACTCATGCCAAAATTGAAAATGATATTTTTAGTTTTTGGATTGAAGTACCGCTGGCGTTAGGAACAGTTGGTGGACTTACTAGTTTACATCCTTTGGTTAAACTATCTTTAGAAATGTTAGGTAAACCTTCTGCCAAAGAATTAATGCAAATTGTGGCTGTTGCTGGTTTAGCACAAAATTTTGCTGCACTTCGTTCTCTAACAACAACTGGTATACAACAAGGACATATGAAAATGCACTTGATGAATATTTTAAATCAGTTTGAAGCGTCTAAGGAAGAAAAAGCAGTTTTAACAGAGCATTTTAAGAATAATACTGTTTCGCATAGCGCTGTTGTTGATGCTATTGAAAATTTAAGAGCAAATAACTAAAATGCCAAAATTTAAAAGCAACGGTAAACTATTACTAACAGGAGAATATGTAGTGCTAGATGGTGCAAACGCTTTAGCGGTACCAACTAAACTTGGACAGTCTTTAAGTGTTGAAGCTATTGATATTTCCAAGATATACTGGAAAAGTTTTGACAATCTTAACAACCTTTGGTATGAAGGCGAATTTGAAATAGTTGAGGGCATTTTAAGAGCAACTGAACAAAACGATGTTTCTAATAGGATTGTGCAGATATTTAACGCTGTTAATACATTAAACGGCAGTTTCCTTAGAGGAAATAGAGGTTTTAACATTGAAACCTCTTTAGACTTCCCTACAAATTGGGGCCTGGGCACTTCATCTACATTAATAAATAACATAGCCCAATGGGCCAATGTAGATGCGTTTAAGCTTTTAGAACTCACTTTTGGAGGAAGCGGTTACGATATAGCTTGCGCGCAACATAACATGCCCATTACGTATAACATTAAAAATGGGGCGCCCGAAGTAAAACAAGTTAATTTCCAACCTAGTTTTAAAGACCAGCTTTATTTTGTTTATCTAAATAAGAAGCAAAATAGTAGAGAAGGCATTGCGCATTATAAAGCTCAGGATAAAAAAGATTTGGAACATACTATCTCTGAAATAAACAGGATAACATCTAAAATGATTAATTGCGAACATTTAGAGAGTTTTCAAAAGCTTGTAGAAGAACACGAGCAATTAATCTCAAGTGTTACAAAACAGGAAACTGTTAAACGTGTATTTTTTCCAGATTTTAAGGGCAGTATTAAAAGTTTAGGTGCTTGGGGAGGCGATTTTATTTTGGTGGCCTCAAAAGACAATCCAAGAGCTTATTTTGAACAAAAGGGATTTAATACTATTGTTAGCTATAAAGACATGCTATTATAAGCCTTAGCACACAGATAAAATAAAAAAGCCTCGTTATAACGAGGCTTTTTTATCTATTATATTGGACTTCTTATTGAATTTGAGAAGCTGCTCTATTGTCTTCGATTTCTGAAGCATCTTTCAAAGCATTGTATAACTTAGTATTTACAGTACTTGCTTTTTGTTGCTCAACTCTATTCGCTGCAGCTTGATAATTATCTAACTTTACAGCCGGCGTAACTTTAGTAACCTGTACCATATAAACACCGTTTTCACCTTCAATTAAACCAGAGGTTTCACCTTCATTTAAACCGAAAGCAGTTCCTACAACTAATGGCTCTCTACCAGCTCCAGAGATTGTTGGATTCTTCATGGTAATTGCAGAAGCGCTTCTTACAGTAGTACTTTCTGCTGCTGCTAAATCTTCTAATGTTGAAACTGAGATTCTATCTTTTATTAACGCTGCCTTCTTTTCTTTTCTTAAAATTGGTAATACAGTTGCTGTAGCATCATCTGCCGACATTAAACCAGCTTTATTGTTAGCCACAACTTGAGCTACTAGGTAACCCCCATTTGGTAAACTGAAACGTTTTACATCTCCAACTTTAGTTTCTTCTTCAAAAGTCCAACGTAATATTTGTCTTTGATTTCCAATACCAGGAATGCTTTCGTCTAAAGCTTTAATTCCTTCTAAAGGTCTCACAGCATATTTGTTTTCTTTTGCTAAAGCTTCAAAATCTCCTTTACCAGCGTCTATTTCAAACTTAGATGCATCTCTAAATATTTTAGCTGATGTTTCTTCTGAAGGTTCAATTTTTCTTGCAATTGTACCAATTTGAACAGCCTTCTTCTTATCTGTTAAACCTTCAATTTCTATAATATGGAAACCAAATATTGTTTTAACAACTCCTAAATCACCTACCTTACCTTCAAACTCAAAATCATTGAATTCTGGTACCATAGAATTGTACGGGTGCCAGTCATAACGTCCTTCGTTAGCTATACTTCCTTGATCTGCAGAAAACTCTTTTACCAAATCAGGGAATTTAGAACGATTTCCTTTAATAACAGTTAATAAGCTATCTGCTCTTTCTTTAGCTTGTTCTTCTGTTAAAGTTACATTAGGAGCAGCACTTTGAGAACCGATGTATGGGATTAAAATGTGTCTTACTTTTGCAGAGTCTGGTACTTGCTTTTGAGCAATTAACTTTGAAATCTTGTAGAATCCATTTTCCTTGTAAGGTCCATAAGTCTCACCAACGTCTAACTTAATTAAGCTATCGGCTACTTGAGATCCTATTCCGTTTTTAAATACAAAACGTTCATTAAATTTAATGTCTGATTTTAAATTGATGTATTCAGCATCGTTTTCAACTTTAGAAAATGCCTCAATTACATTAGTCCTTCCGTTCTCGTCAACTTGCTGACCATTTAAAAATGTTCCTAACTCCTTTACAATAGCAGTTTCATCTGCCATTGAAGCAACTTCTTTAAACTCAACAAATTTAATATCTCTTGTCTCTTCTACCTCAAAGTCGTTTTTATGACTGTTAATGTAACTAGAGATATCAGATTTAGAAACCTTTACAATGCTATCTGGAATTGAGTTATATGATACTTGTACGTATTTAATATCTACTTTGTCTCCTTCTAATTTATGTTCTAGTTCTCCTTCTGCTAAAGTACCAGTTAAACCAGCTCTAACAAGGTTAAAATAGTTTTGTTGTAATCCATTATTAGAAAGTGTTTCCTCATATTCAACCCAAGTAGCATAAGTCTGTGGCGATGTAGCTTTAATACTTGCTATATACTCATTTAACTTGTTTTCATCAAAAAGACCAGCTTCATTTACAAATTGAGGATTGGTTGCTAAAGCGTTTCTAAGTAAATCTCTTATTTGATCTTGCTCTACAGTGATTCCTAGCTCATCATACTGCGTTTGCATAACTGCGTTTCTAACTTCTTGATCCCAAACTCTATTCATGGCTTGTGTATTAGTTGCATTAGCCCCTAATTGTTGTTGTACAGCCTCTACTTTTTTAAGGAAATCATCACGAGTAATATCAATACCATTTACAGTACCTATTACACTTTGTTTACTAGAAAAACTCGCACTTCCATCAAAAACACCTGATAATACGAATGCAAATAACGCCAACGCTATTACTGCTATTAATACAAATGTTTTTTGTCTAATCTTACTTAAAATTGCCATTTTATATTCTTGATTTTACCTTTTCAGGACTATTGGTCTAACATCATAAAAATCAATCAAAACACTATGATTGACGAAAATATCGTGCGCGAAAATACCATTTTCTATTTAATAATAAAAGTAGAAATCCCCTTTAATTAGGTTAAACTATTAGTATTAACTTTCTTCTAGTATTTTAAGATTTACTAAATCTATTTTGGTATTTGAAACCTCAGCTATTGTAAATTGAAAGTTTTCGATCTTTACAACATCTTCTTGGTCTGGAATTTCTTCAGTGTGATTCACAATTAATCCTCCTAAAGTTTCGTAGTGTTCACTTTCTGGTAAATTAATTTTAAACGTCTCGTTTATATAATCTACTTCCAATCTTGCTGAGAATACATAGTTCTCTTCATCAATCTTTTGTTCTATTAAATCTACAGTATCGTGTTCATCTTCTATCTCGCCGAATAACTCCTCTACAATATCTTCAACAGTCATTATACCCGAAGTTCCGCCATATTCATCTAAAACAACGGCAATACTTCTTCGCTTTTTAGTAAGTACATTCAATACATCTTTAATAAGGACGGTTTCCGGCACAAACTCTACGGGCATCATAACCGAACCAATACCTTTATGTTTTTTGAAAAGTTCAAAAGAATGAACGTAACCTAAAATATCATCAATTGTATCTTTATAGACTAATATTTTGGTCCTCCCGCTTTCTATAAAGAGTTTCGTTAACGTATCAATAGACTCCTTAATCTCAACAGCTATAATCTCCGTTCTTGGTATCATAACTTCCCTTGCCTTAACATCTGAAAACTCTAAGGCGTTTTGGAATATCTGAATTTCTGAGTCAATTTCATCATGTTCTTCAACAGACTCCATCTGTTCACTAATGTAATTCCCCAATTCTACTTTAGAAAAAGCCATTTGGATTTGATCTCCTTCGGTCTTAAAAAACGTTTTTAGAACAAAATCCGAAATCCAAATTACCAATTCTGAAATTATGCTAAAAAGCAAGTAAAAAATATACGCTGGAATAGCTAAAACCTTAATAAGGGTGTTAGCATAAATTTGAAAAAACACCTTGGGAAGGAACTCTGCTGTTATTAAAATAATGAAGGTAGAAATAAGCGTTTGAGAAAGTAAAACTAAATCAGTAAATAAGTAATTCACAAACTCATAATCTGTTGGAAGTAAGGTTTGGAACCAATTAACCAACAAATCCCCCATAAAGAACCCATAAATAACTAAGGCAATATTATTCCCAATTAACATTGTAGTAATAAACTTAGAGGGTTTAGCTGTTAAACGGCTTAACACCTTTGCCAATAGTCCCTCTTGCTTTTTCTCTATTTCAATATGAATTTTATTTGAAGACACATAAGCAATCTCCATACCAGAGAAAAACGCCGAAAGCATTAAAGAAACAACTATAATAACAATGTATAGTGTCATTTACTTTTGATTGTTTCTGTCTTGAAACTTTTTACTAAATTTTCTTCTGAAGAAAAACATAAAAATAGCTAAAGCCGCTAAGCCCAGAGATAAATAACCATTTTCACCATTAGTAAGTTTAGAAATGCCATCGTATAAAAACAAACCGGCAAAAACTAAATAAACATACTGAAAGATACCCAAGTATTTCATTTTATAAATTTGATGTAAAGATAATTAAAATAGGAAAGAATGCCGGATAACTTCTAATCTTCTACTGTAAAAGTACTGTTATTAACTTCTAAAACTTCAGCATTAGTAAAGTCGCCGTTAGAATCGAAACCATGTCCATGAATAATACCTGCGTCAGACTCAAAAGTAACGGGTACATTAGTAAATATCCACTCTCTTTTTCGGTCAAAATATAGCTGTTCGGATTTTAGAATTCTATTATCATGTGTGGTAATAACAACATTACCTTGTAAATCTATAATGCTAGTTTTATCATACACAATAGCGTAGTCAGAGACTATTGTACTCTTTTTTTCTTTATCAAAAATATGAAGTGTAGCCCCCTCTGGGAACTCGTAATACGGGAAGTCTCGGTTAGAATAATCTAACATTCTTTTACCAATAAGATGTCTTGTAACCTTACCCGAATCTGTAAATTTTAAATTAATGTTTTCCGCTTCTCCAATAGGCTCATTTTCAGAAACACCAATTTTTTGAACTTCCTTGTAATTGTCCTTACAAGAAAAAAACATAGCCACAGTAAAAACTGTGACTATGCTTAGAATATATTTAGTGATTTGTTTCATTTATTGTTTTGAGTTATATAAACTCAAACCCTAATATATTATATTATAGTTTAGGAACTGTAACAGAACCTCCAATCCAACAACCAATCTTTATTACTTCCCCAGCTCTTCCTGAACTAAATACATCGGCCTTAGATGGTGCTTTAGCTTTATAGTTAGCTACGGATTTAGCAGCATTTTTCTTTTGAGTTGGATCTACTCTAGCAGCTTTTTGAGCTTCTTGAGCCGCTAACCAATATACTGCTCTTTTATTAAATGTTGTATCTCCACAACTGTTTGCACTTGCTGCATACATTGCTGCTATTGATATGTGCGGACGACCATTTGAAGGGTTAAGTTTTAAAGAGTTTCTGAAATACGTTCTAGCTTGCCCATATCTTCCCTTTTTCTTTAAAATTAATCCAATTCTATTCGCTAAACCAGCTTTTTTGAAAGTGTCTTCTTCTAAATCATAAGATTGTTTAAAATAGCTAATAGCTTCATTTTCTTTACCATTCTTAAACAATATAGTACCAACGAAATATTTTGTATCGGCTGAAGGTGCAGTTTCATCATAAGCCTTTACCAACTTCTCATATAATGGAGAATCTGTACACTCTTTATAATACATTCTACTTACTGCACGTTTTAACCAAACACCATCATTAGTATGCTCTGCAAAGTCTCTTTCGTATAAAGGAATTAAGTTATCACAATTTGCACGAGGTCCTAATTTACCATCAATACCAGAAGCAATTTTATCATAAGCACTTAATACCTGCCCATAGTACTTTTTGTACTTTCCTTCTTTAGAAGTTAAAGCTGTACCGCCTTCTTCTTTTGCCACTAAAGCATTTAGTTTTCCAGATGCAAATTTAATTTCATCCTGAATTTTCTCAACGATATCATCGTATTTGTTAAATAAGTCTTTTGCTGGCTTAACTTTAGCATCATAAAGTTCTACCATTAAAGAGAAATAAGTATATAAACTTTTTGGATTCTTAAAGTTCTTTTTGTCTGCTTTGTATACAGCGTCAAAACTGTCGTATAAGGCTTCATTAGAAGTTCCTAAATCTTTCCTGTTATCATACATTAACTGACTTTTTAAAGCACCATATTTACCAACAGGTGTTCTGCTTGCAAAATGCTCTGATCTTTGATCGTATAATTTAATTAAGTCATTAATATAAGCTACCTTATCTGCCCCTGAAGAATTTTTAATCTTGTGATTTAATATTTTCTCTCCATCTACATAGATTGCATTGTTAAACTTTGGATTTTTAGTTCTCACATCCATCCAAGGTTGATATGCAGCGTCATAGTTTTTAGCTTTCACATATTCATGAAATATAGACAATTTAGTTATGCTCTCTTCATCTTGTTGTGCAAAACCAAAACTTAAGCCTATAAATAATGCTATTAAAAAAGTAATTTTCGTCTTCATGATAAAAGTTTTGTTTTGTTATTAGTTATACTTCCTTTTCTGGAACCATCTGTCGCCCAAAGATAAACTTAATTGGAAATTAATAAAATTCTCTTGTATTAAATTATTATTAGTTGTGCCGCGTTTTCCAATTTCAACACCAAAGTTAGCATTAGAGATTCCACCACTTAATGGTAATCCTACCCCAAAAGATATGCCAAACTCTTTTATTGACTCTGTATTAATTACCAATCCTGTTTTTTCATAACGCACTCCTGCCCTATAAACACTACGCTTTAGGTAGTTTGTTAAAGATCGATAATCTGGAATAAAGAACCCTCCTACTGAAATTGTTGAGGCATCTTCATAACTTGTTGTATTACTGCTAAATAAATCGTTTGAAAAGTTAGATGTTTTTTGAGTGGTATACTCGGCTCCCGCAAACCATTTTCTAGGTTGACCTATACCTAAACCAAAAGATAGTTTTGATGGTAACGTAAGCTCTGTTTCTTCTAAACCTAAACCTTCTAAATCCACATCAATAGAATTGTTTACAATTTCTTGCCCAGTACTGGAATTGGTTATAATTGTGGCAATAGATCTTTCGTTCTTAGAAACCAACTCACTTTCTGGTGTATAGGTAGCTGTTGCTGCTAACTGTAGTTTATTAGTTAACATCCTATTATAGGATAAACCAAAATTAAAATTCAGTCCACTTAAATCAGATCTATTGGTTTCCCTTGATTGGTATTGCGTAATTACACCATTATCATAAACATATTCTACAATACTGTTTCTAATATTTCCAAAATTATATTGGGCATCTACACCAAAACTTAAACCATCTGTTATTTGATACGCCATTCCTAAAAAAGCCTTATTTAGGCCTCCTTCTCCAGTAAATCTATTTTCTAAATCATTGGCGTCATTTAAAGATTCTAGTTTATACCCTACAGATGTATATGGTAATAAACCTAAACCAAAACCAAATTTACCTGCTGGAATATTAATGGCTATATAATCGAAGGTAGTTGACTTAGACGTATCACTACCATCTTCAGCTTTTAGGTTTGTACTTGTATAACTTCCACCAACTGCAAACTTTACAGGTCTGCTTTGATTATCCCAAGCCTCTATATTTTTGGTAACATAACTAGCAGGGTTTCTTAAATTTACATGAATACTATCAATAAATACACCGATACCTCCCATGCTTCTATTTTCAACTGTCCCTTTAAATTTTAGACTTCCAATTCCATAAAAAGAATATGGGGAAGCTGTTCCCTCTTGCCCATAACTTTGGATAGCTATTAAAGCAACAAAAACTAATACAAGTTTTTTAATCATTCGTTCGAATTAAATTGTAAAATGTAGTTCAAACCTTCTAAAAGAAAATTTGAATTGGCAAATATGCTACTTTTTAATTGTTTAGACAAAAAATTAGCATCGCCGCCTGTTAAAATAACTGTTAAATCTAAATATTTGGTTTTGTACTCATCTATAACACCATCTAACTCTTTTAAAATACCAGTAACTACGCCAGAGTGTATTGATTCTTCTGTTGATTGACCTATTATATTTTTAGGCAACTCCGTTTCTAATAACGGTAAATTGGCAGTTAAATTATTTAGTGATTTATATCTAGTACGTAAACCAGGAGAAATTGCCCCTCCTAAATATTCGTTCTCTTTATTTATAAAATCATAGGTAATGCATGTACCTGCATCTATGATTAAAACATTTTCATTTGGAAATTGTTTTACTGATGCACTTACTAATGCAATCCTATCTACACCTAGTGTATGGGGCGTTTTATACGTATTCTTAAAAGGCAGCTTGGTTTTTGAATTTAACACCAAAAGGTTAATTAGACCTTCTACATTGCTAAAATCTTCAGAATTTAAATGGCCAACCGAAGAAATTATGCCGTGTTTTAGGGTAGAATATTTACTTTTTAGTTCAAAAATACCTTCTACAATTTCATTATGCTTAACAACTACCTTCTCTTTTAAAGTATTTCTACTATAAACGGCTAGCTTAACATAAGAATTCCCAACGTCTATTATTAAATTCATGCTTTTAAAGAATGGGCTAAAATTACAAAACAACTTCAATTTTATTCTTAATTATATTATAATATTGCCACCGTTATTTCTTATTTAGCCTTAAAATATGTTAAAGTGATTTTTTTTCAAATTTATTTTGGCGAATAACAAAATTGAATATATATTTGCATCCGCTTACAGCGAGGTACCTTAGCTCAGTTGGTAGAGCAAAGGACTGAAAATCCTTGTGTCCCTGGTTCGATTCCTGGAGGTACCACAAAAAAATCCCGAAGCATTTGCTTACGGGATTTTTTGTTTTTAAGTGGTAATTTGTTCTTAACCAAGATTTCTGAACATTTCTCTTATTTAATCATAAGCACCTTATAATGAGAGCATATCCCCTTTATAATAGTTTAATATTTTAGTGAGTAGTAGGTATTCATACTTAGTGTTTGCTAAATTGACTTTGGCATTATCCAAATTGTTTTTACTAGTAATATAATTTAGAAAATTTGAAACCCCATTATTAAAACGTATCTCGTTAATACGATAAGACTCTTTATACGCCTCAACCTGTTTCTGTAAACTTTGGTAACGATTATATACCGCTTCCATATCAAAATGAACCTGGGCAATAGTATTTTTTATGTCCAAGTGTGTACGTTCCAATTCTAATATAGACTCTTCCATTCGCATTTTTTCTATAGCCACATTATTCTTGGCTCTAAAACCATTGAACAAAGGGACATTAACAGCAACACCAATTACTGTATTTAAATTATTATCTAATTGATCGTTATAGTTTATTTTATCTGATGAGAAATTGGTTTGTTCTGTCATTACAGGTAAATCTTGACCATTTAAGGAAACAAAATCACCTGTTTCTATAATAGTAGTTCCTGTTGATGTAAAAACCTCAGCAGCGCTTGAGTAATTCGTATTAATACCACTAAATATAGATACATTAGGAGAAAATTGTGCTTTAGCCACACTGACCCCTTTTTTAGCCGCCTTTATTCGAAGCTCATTAGCCTCAAAAGTCGCCAAATTCTCAAGCGCAAGCAGGTACACATCTGCAGCAGATAGTTTATACTTTTCTAATGCTAGCAACTCCGTCTTTGTATCTAGATTTTGAACATCCTTTAAATTCATTAATCTTAATAGACTAAGTTTAGCATTGTTTAGGTTAGACTTTGATACTAAAAGGTTGGTTTCATCATTAGCAATTTGTCCTAAAATATCTGCATAATCTGCAGGGTTTCCTGATTGATTCTCGAAAAAATCTTTTTGAACTTCTAGTTGTTTTTTTGTGGTTTGATAACGTTGTTTATTTAGCTCTAATACTGCTTTATTGTTCAAAACTTGTAAATAAGCCAATGTTACATTTAGAATTAAATCTTGTTTAGCGACCTCCTTTTCTAGCTCCGAAGCCTCTCGATTTAATCGATTTTGTTTAGCGTTGTTTAACAATCTAAATCCATTAAATACAGTCATATTTAGACTTAATCCCATATTAGAAAACGTTAATTCCTGATTGATAAAATCATTCGTAAACGGATCTATACTTCTACCATCATTGATACCTAAATTAAAACTACCATTTATACTAGGCAACATATTGGCCTTGGCCTGTTGATGTTGTATTTTAGCAGAATTAGCTCGTAAAGCAGTAGACTTTAAATCTAGATTATTTTCTAAAGCAATAGTTATACATTCATTTAAAGAATAGCTTTTAACTCCTAAATCTTGAGTGTAGCTATTAAAACTAATAAACCCAAAAAAGATTAATACTAAGTGTTTGTATTTCATGATGCGCTAATTACCTAGACTATTTTTCCGTCTAATAAATTAATTATTCTTGAACCGTATGATGCGTTTTTTTCTGAATGTGTTGCTTGTATAATAGTAACGCCTTCCTTGTTTAACTCCGTAAAAAGTTCCATAATCTCAGTGCTCTGTTTGGAATTTAGATTTCCAGTAGGTTCATCGGCTAAAAGAAGTTTGGGTTTCCCTATTAATGCTCTGGCTACACCTACCAACTGCTGTTGTCCGCCACTTAATTGAACCGGAAACAAATCTTTTTTACCAACAATATTAAAACGATCTAGCATATCTGCGACTAGAGCTTTACGTTCTGCAGATTTTATACTTTTATACAATAATGGTGTTTCAATATTTTCCCAAACTGTTAGCTCATCAATTAAATGATACGCTTGAAATACAAATCCAATGTATTCTTTATATAGTTTAGACTTGCTTCTCTCTTTCATACTATGGACTGGTTCTCCGAGAAAAACATATCCGCCCCCTGTGAAACTATCAAGCATTCCAATACAATTAAGTAAAGTTGATTTTCCTGATCCAGAAGGCCCCATGAGGGAAATAAACTCACCCTCCTTAACTTCCAAGTTTAAATTATCTAATAAAACTACTTTATTACTTCCAGAATTAACCTCTCGAGTTGCTTGACTTAATTTTAATATTGTATTTGACATTTTTGTTGTTTAATTGATTGAAAATGAATTTACTCAGAACGCAATGAGTTTACTGGGTTTGCTCTAGCTGTTTTTAAAGTTTTAACACTTATAGATATTAGCACTAAAGAAAAAACAATAACAATTGGAAAAACAAACAACCAAATATTTAAATCTATTTTATACGCGAAATTTTTAAGCCAATTCTTAACTAGCAAATAAGTTATTGGCACACTAATAATTACAGAAATAAAAACAGTTTTCATAAAATCTTTTGAAAGCAGTATCAGAATAGTTGTGCTACTTGCTCCAACCACTTTTCTAATACCTATTTCTTTCTTTCTTTTAGCTACAGAGAATGATGCTAACCCTAACAATCCGAGACATGCAATTAGTATAGAAAAAGCCGTAAGAATCATAAATACATTTTTAAACCGATCTTCTGCTTTAAACTGCTTATCATATTCCTGATCCATAAAAAAGTATGAGAACACGGCATCAGGATAAATACTTTTGAACTTTTCTTTTACTAGAGAAAGATTATCACTTGGTAAACCTCCAGTAAATTGCACGGTAGCCAAACCTCTAAATGTATTGTTATATATATGAATTAAGGGTAACAATGGCTGTTTAGGTGATTGTTGATGGTAACTTTTAACAACACCCTTTATTAACCATTCCCCGCCCCAGAATGAAAGCTTTTTTCCAATAGCGTTTTCGGGCTCCAAAATATTCCACATTTTTAATGCTTCGTCATTTACTATTACTTGCCTTTGTTGAGCTGTACTGGTATCGTCAAAATTAGTACCAGCTAATACTTCTATTCCTAGAAGCGAGGTGTAATCTTTATCAATAAATGTGAGATAAAAATTATGGTATTTCTCTGGTTTAGTACCTGTAATTCTAATTCCTGCTGTTGTAGATAAAGCACCTGAAGGCTGCCCAGGTACCGTTTGTGATAAAGAAACGGCTTTTACATTTGCGCTTGCTAACAAACTTTGCTTAAATGCAGAGTAGTTTTTAGTTGCATCTTTTATTGGGGCCTCTACCACAATATTTTGTTCTACATTAACACCTCTATCTAAACCTCTCATAAAGTCTATTTGCTCATTAACCGTAAATGTTTGAATGAGTAAAATGATTGTTATGGCAAACTGAAACACAACTAACCCTTTTCTTAAAAGTGTTCCTTTTAAGGAATGAGAAAAATTACCTTTTAAAATTGAAGAAGGTTTAAATGCCGATAAAACAAAAGCCGGATAAAGTCCAGAAAGAAAGCCTCCTAAAATAACAAATACTAAAAGTGGTAACCAAAAAGACAGCTTTGTTACGAACTCAAAATCTACAGGTAAACCTGATAAGCTTAAAAATTTAGACTTTGTCAAAAAGACTAAAAATAGAGCAAGAATAGCTGCAAGAACATTCATAACTAAAGACTCTACTAAAAATTGAATTCGTAATTGAGATTTCGTAGAGCCTAAAACCTTTTTCACACCTACCTCCTTTGCCCTATCTAAAGCTTGAGATGTTGTGAGATTTATATAATTAACAAAGGCACTAAGAATTATTAACACAGCCACAGCTAAAAGAAAAAAAACAGCCTTGGCATCTCCGTTGGTTTCTGGTTCAAATGTTTTTTTAGAGTATAGGTGAATGTCTTTTATTTTTTGCCCTACAATAACTTCACTTTCAATCTTTTTCTCTTCAATTAACCGCTTATTAAACGCTTCCAGATCTTCAGTAAAGCGATCATAATTAGCTCCATTTGCCAGTTGCACATACATATAAGAATTATTGCCATTCCAATTATCTTTAGTTTCTCCATGTCTATTCACCATTTCCTTATCAGAAATCATTGTAGGATATGAAATTAACATATCAAATTTGAGATGCGTATTGAGAGGGCTATCATGAGTAACCCCAACTATATTGTACAGGATATGACCATTTACACCAGGTGATTTAAGAACTTCTCCAACAACATTTGTACGATTAAAATATTTCAAAGCTGTAGATTCTGTAATTACTGCTTCATTAGGTTTTGTAAATATTCCTTCCGCATTACCATGAATCAACTTGTAATTGAACATTTTGAAAAAATCGGCATCAACAGCATAAAGTCTTTTCATAAGGAACCGTTGCTCTCCAACTTGCATTGGCGCATTTGGTTCACCAATACCATAAACCCGAGTATAGTTTTCTACCTCCGGAACTTCTCTGCTTAATTTAGCACCCACAGGTGGATACATTTCACTGTCTTGAGTAGTTACCGTATTTCCTGTTAAGTAATTTAATGTAAGCCTAACTATTCTATCCGCATTAGGATGTGTGTTTTCATAACTTCTTTCAAACTTAACATATTGTAAAATGAGTAATGTGATTGCAAAACCCGTTGCTAAGCCAACAAGATTTATAAACGTAAGCCCTTTATTTCTATAAAGGTTTCTAAACGCTATTTTGAAATAATTTTTAAGCATGATTGTTCTTGTTTTTAACACTGAAAAAAAGTTCAGTTAAGATTGATGATTTTATTTTTCCCTAATAATGATTGCTGGGTTTTGTTTTAAAACCTTTACTGCGTAATAGAAAACATTTATTACAGCAATAATTAGTATTAATGAAATACCACCAATAAACACTCCCGATTTAAGTTCTATTCTATAGGCAAAATCATTGAGCCAATTTGATAAGAAATACCACGATAAAGGAATTGCTAAACATGCAGCGATACCAATAAGTAACAAAAAGCCTTGAGACATTATTAGAAAAACGGTTTTATTACTAGCTCCTAAAACTCTCCTTATAGCTATTTGCTTTAAATTTTCAGTTGTTGTTAAGGAAACCATGGCTAAAAGTCCCAAATTAGCAATGAAAATAGCTAGCAAGGTGAAAAAACCAAATATTTTTCCAAATTGAATATCCTTTTTATACTGTTGATCAAAATAGGCGTTTGAGAAAAAAGAATGGAAGGGATCTTCTGGATAAATTTTATGCCAAGTGTCTTCAATAGCAGAAAGTCCTTGCTGATAATCATCCGTATTTAATCTCACAAGATAAAATCCAAATTGATTAGGATGCACATTTAAAAATATTTCCGGACCAATTGGAACAGATAAATCTCTTAGATGAAAATCCTTAACCACACCAATTATTCTCCACCTAACATCTCTATACTTAATTATTTCTCCTATAGCTTCACTAGGTTTAGCAAAACCAAAAATTTCACAAGCAGTCTCATTAATTATAATTTCTTGTCTATGTTCTGTAAGGTCTAGTTTAAAATTTTCTCCTGCCAAAATTTTGGCTTGAAACACATCCAGAAAGCCTTCGTCCACTTGTCTAAAACTAAACTTATGGTCTGTACTTTCTCCAGAGCTTTCCCGTATTAAGCCATTTAATATTTGAATAGATTCTTCTCCAGGAACATTACGGCTAGAGCCAACTTGTTCAACAAATGCATGTTTTTTTAGCTCTGTACGGAAAAGATCATATTTTCTTGCCCTATCATGTACTGAATCAATATTCTGCCATGTTGCATTTAAGGTGGCCGGCCCGTTTATAACCAACACTTGATCCATATTGATTCCTAAATCATAGGATCTCATATATTTTACCTGTCCTAAAACTACCACTGCAGAAACTGTTAAAAAAATAGCAGCAACAAATTGGATTAACACTAAAACTTGTTTGAGACTATACCCTCTTCCTCTTAGACTAGAAATATTTCCTTTAAGTGCAAACTGCGGTTTAAATGAAGAGACAATAAATGCAGGATAAGCCGATGATAACAAAGTACATACTGTAAAAATTGTGAGAACAACAGCCCAATAGATTGGTTCATTTAGTTCGAAGTTTAAGGACACTTCGAAAAACTGAGTAATTGGTTGTTTGCATATAAGTACAATAACTAATGCAAGAATAGCTGCTAAAACATTAACTACAAAAGCTTCTGTGAGGTGCTGAAAAATAAGCTGTAACCTACTTGCTCCATAAGCCTTTCTAACCCCAACCTCTTCTGTTCTTTTTAAAGAAAGTGCTGTTGCCAGATTAATAAAATTAATTAAAACAATAACCAGTATAGCTACCCCAACAGCACTGATAATATAGATATATTTCCTATCTCCTCCCACTTCAAGCTCATCAATATAAGACGTATCTAAATGAATGTCTTGTACGGGTTGTAGGTTTAGATGTAAATCTCTACCACTTTCATGCATAAAGCCAATGTTCTTTTGGACATAGCTATTTATAGATTGCTCGGTATGGGTAGCACTACTTTCTTTATGTAATCGTACGTAAGAGTACATAAGTAGATTTTGCCAACCATTTTGATTCCTCAGATTCTCGTACTTTAACCAAGTAGATACAGAAAAGAGGTATTCGTATTTTAGATGGGTATTCTCTGGAGGATCTGCTATTACCCCCTTTACTTCGAGAGCTAAACCTTCGTTTATATTAATTGTTTTTCCAATAGGAGAAAGATTTCCGAATAAGGCTCTAGCTTTTGATTCTGTTAAAACCACTTTTGAAGGTTCTATAAGTGCCGTAGCTGGGTCGCCTTCTATTAATTCTAATCCGAAAACTTTAAAAAAGTCTCCACTTACCCAAAGAACATTTTGATTGACCAGTCTTTTCTCTTCAAAGTACACCAAACACTTTTCATAATAACTATTAGTAGCATATTGCACACTTGAAATTTGATCAGCAACCTCAAATGCCAGTTTTCTCGGTGTTTTAGAAGAATACCTAACTACTTCATCATTACTATACAATGCGGAATTTACCCTGTAAATATCATCGACTTGTGCAAAATAATTGTCATAAGATGTTTCATATCTCACGTAAGCAGCAATAAGAATAACCATAGCAAAGCCAATGGATAGCCCTATAATATTTGTTAAAGAATAACCTTTGTTTTTAAAAAGACTTCTAATTGCTATTTTAAAGTAATTTTTAAGCATGATTTATAGACTTATTCTGTTTTTAAAACTTTAACTGGATTTGAAATAGCCACTTTTACCGTTTGATAACTTATGGTGATTAGAGCTAAAATCAGAGTAAAAGCAATTGCTATTAAGAAATACCACCATTCTATATTGGTTCTATAAGCATAACCTTGAAGCCACTGTTCCATAACATACCAAGTAATTGGTATGGCAATAAGTCCTGCTATTAAAATCAGTTTTATAAAACCAACTGAAAACAGAGCTAAAATATTTCTAACATTGCTTCCGAGTATCTTCCTAATACCAATTTCCTTAAGACGTTGGTTTACAAAAAACAGAATTAAACCATAGATTCCCATACAGCCAATTAAAATGGCTAAACCTGAAAATAGTTTAGACAATGAAAGGTAACGCTGTTCGGTTTCGTATTGTTCAGCCACTCGTTCATCTAAAAAGTGGTAATCAAAAATGTAGTTACTGAAGGTATCCGTCCAAACATTACTAACTTGAGTCAACACCTCTTTTGTATTGGTATAATTGAGTTTTACTGCTATTTCTCTATACCATTCTTGATTCGGCGTTACTATTGCTGGGGCTATTTCTGTTGTGAATTTTTGATTATGAAAATTCTTGAATACACCAACAATGGTCATTTTGTGTTCATGTAATTCTAAAGTTTTCCCCAATACCTCCTCAACAGAAGTATCACCAAGTCTTTCTACAAACATTTCATTTACCATAACTTCTGTGGTCTTATCATCCTTAAAAAAACTACGACCAGAAACCAGTGGAATGTTAAACAGCTTTAAATAATCTGCGTCACCAGCTTTTATGGTATTACTAAATTCTTCATATTCGGGTCTGTTATTATACCTAATAATAGAACCCCAATTATTTTGGGCGGCTCCTGGGCTACCAAAACAGTTAGAGACTTGCTGCACTCCGGGAATATTTTTAAGGCGATTTTTTAGGGTATTTAGCATTTCTGGATTTTCATGTGGAGGAATACCCAACATAACAATAGACTCTTTTTCAAAACCCAAATCACCATCAACTGCAAAAGTTATTTGCTTGGAAATTACAATGGTAGCCACAATAAGTATAATGGATATTGAAAACTGTGTAACCACTAATACTTTTCGTGTAAAAGCCCCTCCAGTGTCGTTGTGATTAAGCTTTCCTTTTAATGCCAAAACAGGAACAATACGCGCAATTAATATGCCGGGGTAACTCCCAGCCAATAAGGATACACTGACCAACAATGCAATAAAAAAGGTAATAAACTTGATATCAAGAAGGCTATTTAAAGTTAATTCCAAGTCAAAAAGCGTATTGAAGGATGGTAGTGTAAAAGCAGTAACTAAAAAGCCCAGACACGAAGCTATAAAACTAATTAATAGCGTTTCCACTAAAAATTGCCAAAACAACTGTTGCTTTAGGCTTCCTAATACTTTACGGACTCCTATTTCTTTAGAGCGATAAAACGCTTGGGCAGATGAAATGTTTATAAAATTAATGGAGGCAATACCTATTAAAAACAGTCCGATAATCCCAAAAATGATTAGAAAGGCAGGGTTGAGTCCCCCATAGACAGGATTAAAATGCATGTCTGATAAGGGCTGAAGTTGATATACGTGTTTGTTTTTATAGTTTGGTCTGTATTTTTTAGGAAGCTCTAAAAGTGCGTTCTCAATAGCAGACATATCTTGATTGGGATTTAGCTTTATGAAGCATTGTAAACTAGATGTAATACCTCCCCATGTTTCAGAAGCTGTCCAATTAGAAAAGTCCTTTAGATTTTTGAAGGCTACGAAAATATCACCATCAAAAAACGTGGTTTCAGGAAAATCTTTTAGAACACCAGTGATTTTAATGGTTTTATCATTTTCAAGCACAAACGTTTCTCCCACCACATCTTTTTTTCCAAAAAGGTCTAATGCCTTTTGTTCTGTTATAACAGCGGTATTGGGATCAGAAAGAGATATGCTATGACTTCCGTCTAGAAGGGGAAAATTAAAAATTTTAAAAAAATCTTCCTCAACAAATGAAATGTCTTGTTTAAACTTGGTTGTACTATTGTTTTTAGGTATATCTATAATTAAATTTCTCTCTCTTGCAGTTTTTGCAACCTTGTCGGCATAGGCAAATTCTTCTCTGAATACTTTTGCAAACCCCGGAGGAGCTGACGTAATATAATGTGTTTGACCAATATGCTCCTCAGTAGTTATTCTGTAAATATTGTCTGAATCCTTGTGAAAGTTGTCAAACGACAAATGATGACTTATAAATAAGTAGATTAGTATACTACTAGCAAACCCCATGGACAACCCAAAGACGTTAATAGCTGTAAATACTTTTCTTTTCGTTAGATTTCGCCATGCGATTTTAAAATAGTTGCGTATCATGATTGATGATGTTATAATTTATTCTGTACGTAATGATCTAACAGGATTTGCAATTGCTGCTTTTACCGCCTGAAAACTCACAGTAACAAGTGTAATTATTAAGGCTCCAATACAGGCTATTGCAAAGACATCCCATCCCACAGAAGTCCTGTATGTAAACCTTTGTAGCCACTGACTCATAATGTAATATGCTAACGGAGACGCTATTAAAAGAGCAATAACTACAAGCTTTATAAAGTCTTTAGATAAGAGTAACCACAACTGACTTACTGATGCTCCAAGCACTTTTCTAACGCCTATTTCTTTGGTTCGTTGTTCCGCCACAAAAGATGCCAATCCAAATAACCCTAAACAACTAATTAGAATCGCTAGAATTGTAAATACCTTGGCTAGACTAGCTATTCGTTCTTCGGCTTCAAACTTTCTTCCGTATTCAGCATCTACGAACTGGTAATCGAAAGGAACACTTGGAAAATTAGCTTTAAAGATATTTTCAACAGTGGTTAAACTCTCACTTACACTTTTATCAGGGTTTAATCTTAAGTTATAGTAACTTGCATTTTCGTCTCTATCAAAAACATACATGGCTTGTTTTACAGGTTCATAGGCAGACTGTACAATCATATCTTTAATTACACCCACAATTTTTAGAGGAGGCATAGGATCTTCCAAGTCTGTATCTTTAATTAACTTTCCTATTGGGTCTTTTATCCCCATATACTTCACTGCCGTTTCATTAAGAATAACCGCAGAGCTATCTGTTGCAAATTCTCTTGAGAACCCCCTGCCTTCAATAAGTTCAACATCCATGGTTTCAGTAAATTCATAAGATACTGATGTATAAGCCAAATCTTCCTGGAATCCTTCTGGTTTTCCTTCCCATGTATAACCACTTCTATTAGACCACACCTGAGTTGCTGGACTGCTAGAAGTAGACATATTGGTAATTGCTCCAGATTGTAAAAATTGGGTGCGCATCATATCTGCCTTACCTTCAAACTCTGGACTCATAACCGGCAGTTGAACCAAACCTTTATTATTATATCCAATTGGTCTATTCTTGCTAAATTCAATTTGATTCATGACCACCATGGTGCCAATTATTAAGGCTACAGAAAAAGTAAATTGTAAAACAACAAGAATTTTACGGGGTAAAGCAGAGAAACGTCCTGCTTTAAAAGTTCCTTTTAATACAGTTACTGGGTTAAAAGATGACAAATACAAGGCTGGATAGCTACCCGAAACTATTGAAGTAAAAACTATAAATATTAAAGAAAAAAGCCAAAATTTTAAGTTTTGCCATGGAAAAACGATTGTTTTACTGGCTAAATCATTAAACCCATTTAAAAATAAAAGCACTACTCCAATGGCTAAGACGAATGCGAATACCACCACCAAAAAAGATTCGCTTAAAAATTGGGCTATTAATTGACCTCTCTTTGAACCAATAGACTTTCTAATCCCTACTTCTGTAGCTCGTTTTTCTGATCTTGCCGTACTTAAGTTAATGAAGTTAATGCAGGCCAATAACAGTACAAATATCCCAATAATTCCAAACATCCACACATTATCAATTCGTCCCCCAGTTTGCACGCCATTTTCAAAGTTGCTTCTAAGGTGCCAATCTTTCATTGGTAAAAGCATTAATTGCGGATTGAATTGTTCTATCTCTTCTCCCGCCACCTTCTTTTTAGCATCTTTAATTATAGCAGAAACTGCTTCAATGGATGTGTTTTCTTTAACTTGAACAAATAGCTGAAATGAATTATTCCCCCAAGAGTTTCTGGCGTTTCTCATCCACTCATAAGTTTGCATCATCATTTCCCAATTCCCTATGTATTGTAGATCATTAAAAGAAGTATTTTCTGGTATATCTTCATAAATTGCAGTAACCATTAAATCTCTCTGGAAGTTAACCGTTACAGGCTTTCCTATTGGGTCTTCATCTCCAAATAAATCTTTTGCCAAAGATTCAGAGAGCATTATTGAGTTTACTTCTTTTAATGCTTTATGATCCCCTTTAATCATTTTTAAATCTAAAAGTTCAGGGGCATCCTTTTGCATAAAATTCCCTGGCCTTGAAAGACTCTTATCTCCTACTTTTAGATAAACCGAATTATTCCAAGAAGACATCACTATATGCTCAAAATAATCTGCGTAATTTTGACGTAATTCAAACTCCAAGGGTCTTGGTATTGCTGGCCCTGTTCCTGTGTTCCCATTAAATGTTTGGCTTTGAATAAACTGAGCTACAGAATCTTTGTTAGAGAAATAATTATTGTGACTTAATTCATCATTAATCCACATACCTATCATAATGGTTACAGCCATACCAATAGCTAAGCCAAAAATATTTATGAATGAGTACACCTTATTTTTAAGGAGGTTTCTAAATGCTATTTTGAAATAGTTTTTAATCATGATAGTAGATATTTTATTGGTAATATTCTGTTACAAAAATTTTATAACTAGAATATGTTATGTTTTGTTAGATCTATAAATTTTGCGTCGTATTAGTTATATGTCATTAGTTTTATGATAGAACCTTGAAAAATCTATCCTCGAGACGCCTTCCTTTTCAGGAAACTTTGCGAAAAGGTTAATTACTAAATTTCCTTTGTATTGAAAATATTCAAACTTTATAGGATGTAATCCTTTTTTCAAATAAACAACTGTAGATTTAATATCATAAGCAGTATGTCTCCAGTCATTTGAAATAATTAATTTATCATGTAAGTAGAATTTAAATCCGTCATCAGATGAGTTTATAAAATGATGATAACCCTCTGTTTTAGCTTCAATAAATCCCTCATAAACACAAGCAAATTTCTCTCTTCTCGGAAAGGTGCCAAGGCCAAATCCTTGCTCTGTTACTACGCCAACTTCTTTAACATCAAGCGTTTTAAAATCTGGAAGCTGTTTTAATTCGGCCTCATAATACTTATAACTTAATCCCTCCTTAAATTTGTTACTATTTTTAATCCCTTTATATTTTTCGCCTTTAACAAAAAGGCCGCTTACCGCCGGAAGTGCATTACTGCGTGTAGTTGGTACTTTTATTTTTACTGTGGCAGGTTCACTAATTGTAATTTTTTCATTAAACAAAGGAGAACTAAAATTAGGTTCTGTACCATCAGTGGTATATCTTATATTGTCCTTATCTTCTCTAGATACAGATATCTCTAAAGGTACATTTGGAACAACTTCTCCTTGATTGGGTCTTAGTTTAATTAGACTATTTCTATAATCATCTGATATGAATTTTATACCATCATAATTCAATTTATAAATTATACTATTATGGCTCTCATCTTCATAAGCTACTACTTTCCAGTCTAAAGATTCGTGTGCGTTTTCTTTAAGCGCCTCTTCCATAGCGTCAATACCCATAGCTTTGAAGGCATTACCTTTTCGGCCAGCAATAAACAATGTTTTGCCCGAATCTATTTTTGGTAATTTTTCTTTGGCCATCTTTACAAGTAATTCGTCATCATACCATAATGATGGATCACCAATTAAATAAGCATCGAAACTATCTGGCGATTTTAAAAACGAATACATAACACACAACCCACCAAAAGAATGACCTGCAAAGGTATTATGACCTGTTGTTTTATATTTCTTTTCTATAAAAGGCTTAACTTCTTTGGTAATAAAATCTATAAAATTATCTGCATTACCAGAAGTAGCTATCCCATCCCATTTGGTTGGTGTCATATCTGAGTTTCTATCAGGACTAACAATACCTACCAAAATTGTTTTTGGACACATTGCATTCTTCTGCATAAAATCTAACAGCGATTTTCTTAGTTCCATGTTCCACACAGGGTCTAACATGTATTGTACATTATATTCGGTCCATTCATTATATCCCTTTGGAAGTGCTACCTGTATTTTTCGGTCTTCTTTCATGAATTCAGAAGAAATGGTAAACGATTCCCCTGGCATTTCTTGTACTGGTAATAAATCATTACTTCGTGCTGGTAAATCATTACTACATGAAAAGAAGCACACAATAATTGCCAAAAATTTAATAGGATACCATGTATTGCTTTTAAGTGTCATTATTAGTGTTTTAAGATTGATGATTTATTCTGAGCGTAAGACCTTTGCTGGGTTTATTAAAGCTGATTTCATAGCATGATAACTAATTGTGCACAAGGCAATGGCAATTACCATAATGCCTGCTAACACAAATACTGTCCAAGACATCTCAATTCTGTATTCATAGTCCTGTAACCATGTAGACATTAAGTAATAGGCAATAGGGATAGCAACCACTAATGCCAATAAGATTAATGTGAAAAAGTTCTTTGTTAATAGCTTAAAAATGGTTTCTACAGAAGCACCTAACACTTTTCTAATACTCATTTCTTTATTACGTTGTTCAACCATGTACGCCGATAACGCTAATAACCCCAGACAAGCTACCAAGATTGCTAAAATTGCAAAAGCTGTGAAGATTGACTTTATACGACTAACATTTGCATACATTTTTGCAAAGGAGGCATCCATAAACTCATAACGAAATGCCATATTGGGTACAAATGCTTTCCATTTGGTTTCCATTGTTGATAATACTGCTGAAACGTCTCCCGTATTAATCTTAACAGATGTAATTGTTGGACTGATACCTCTGAAAAAACTAAGCGGTCTTACACTTGTTTTCATTGTATCATAATTAAAATCCTCTACAACTCCGATAACCTCCCAAAGTTGCCCATATCTAGAAATCCTTTTACCTATGGGCTCTTCTAGCCTTAACTCTTTTACCATAGCTTGGTTGAGGATAACGGCTTGTTCATCTGTAGCTCTCCCTTCAATAAAATTTCGACCTTCAATCAAATTCATCCCCATAGTTTCAATATAATCTTCATCTATCACCCATGCCTGTCCTCCTATGGTTTCATCAATGCCCTCTCTTCCTTCTTTCACAAAACTATTCCCATTTCGTTTTGTACCTTCTATTGGTAAATAATCACTAATAGTTACATTGTTAACTCCAGGTAATTTTTTAAGTTCTTCTTTGAAAGTCTCTACGCGGTCGCCTAAAATATTGGTGCTGTAAATTTGAACAACTTGGTCTTTATCGAAACCTACTTTAGAATTCAAAATAAAGTTCATCTGTTTATTTACTATAAGAGTACCTACTATCAAAATGATTGAAACTGTAAACTGAAATACCACTAATCCACTTCTTAAACCTCCTGATTTGCTTCCTGTACTTAATTTTCCTTTAAGTACATTTATTGGATTAAAGTTGGACAAATAAAAAGAAGGATATAAACCTGCAAGTGTACCTACAGCTATTGAAGCAATTAGTAAAACAGGAATAAAACCAAAACTAGACCAAGGAAATACCAATTCAATTCCAGATATAGTTCTAAATAAGGGCATAAATAAGGCCGCCAAAGCAATCCCCATAATAAAGGCAACAATTGAAATGAGAATTGATTCTGTTAAAAACTGTCCTATAAGTTGTGTTCTTGTTGAGCCCACTACTTTTCTAAGCCCAACTTCTTTTGCTCTATTGGCAGATTTTGCAGTTGATAGATTAACAAAGTTTATGCTCGCAATAATCAAAATAAACAAGGCTACGATACCGAATATCCAGATAATCTTTATATCATTTCTAGAACTAGCTTCAAAGTCAATATGAGAGGAATGTAAATTAATGTCGGTTAAGGGCTGTAAATAAATTTTAAATCGCTCATCCATTTGTTCCCAACCTGGAAAACCAGCAGATTTCCATGATGGTTTCAAGTACTTCTCAATCAACACCCCGCTCATCTCTTTTTCAAAAGCGGCTACATCTGTATCTGGTCTTAGCACCACATAGGTAAAATAATTGTTTTGATACCATCTGGTTTGTTCTCCTTGTCCAAATTCTACATCTTTTAGGGTAATCAAAAAATCATAATCCAAATGAGAATTACTTGCAAAATCTTTCATAACACCAGAAATCTCAAACGGATCATTCATGTTACCATTTAAGAATAGGGTACGACCAACAGGATTTTCATTTTTGAAATATTTTGTAGCCATATATTCAGAAATCACAATAGTTTTTGGTTTTGCAAGTGCAGTGGCAGCATTACCATAAACCATTTCAATCCCCATAATATCAATCATAGATTGGTCGGCATAACTAAAGCCATCTTCATGATATTGCATATCTTGCCCTTCAAATCGAATATCATTGCTCCCAGCACCATAAAAAAGTTGATTAGCATTTAATCTCCCTGTATTTTCTACTTCCTTAAAGTCTTTTAAAACGGTAGGCGCTGTATTTGCAGAAAAATGAATGCCATAATCAACACGCCCATCATCAATATATTCACCAGTCATTCTATATACATTTCCAGAATTAGGCACGCTACCATCATAGCTACTTTCATGAAGAATATAAATTGAAATTAAAATACAAGCGGCAACACCAACACTTAAACCAAAAATGTTAATAGATGAAAAACCTTTGTTTTTTAAGAGGTTTCTAAATGCTATTTTGAAATAGTTTTTAATCATGTTTTCTAAGAATTACTGTTCGTTTTTTGATTGTTTTTTTGGTTTAAGTACTGCGGTATATTTTAACAGCTGATTAGGCTATATACCGAAGTACTTCTACCAGGTTCATTAATTGACCGATGATTTGATGATTGTTGACTAATTCTAGACCAAAATGTTTTCCGTAACCTTTTGGCCATCTAACATTCTAATTATTCTATGACTATATTTTGCATCATGTTCACTGTGTGTAACCATAATTATTGTTGTTCCTGTCTCGTTTAAATCAATGAGCAAATCCATAACTTCATTTCCGTTAGTACTATCTAAGTTCCCAGTAGGCTCATCTGCAAGAATTAATTTAGGGTTATTTACAACAGCGCGTGCAACAGCAACACGTTGTTGCTGACCACCAGATAGTTGCTGCGGAAAGTGATTTCTTCGATGCATTATTTGCATCTTTTCTAAAACTTCTTCTACTTTTCTCTTTCGCTCTGCAGGTTTAACACCTGTGTAGATTAAGGGTAATTCAACATTTTCAAAAACCGTTAGTTCATCTATGAGATTAAAACTCTGAAATACAAAACCTATGTTGTGTTTACGTAATTGAGATCTTTTGCGCTCATTGTATCCAGAAACCTCCTCTCCACTAAACTTAAAACTTCCACCATCCGGATCATCTAACAAACCTAAAATATTTAATAACGTAGATTTACCACAGCCTGAAGGCCCCATTATAGCAACAAACTCACCTTCTTTTACTTCAAAAGACAATTTATTAAGTGCTATAGTCTGAACCTCTTCTGTCTTATAGAATTTTTCTAAATCCGTAATTTGTATCATAGTATTAATGTTTTTAATTGATGTATTTTATTTTATAACAAGTTCTTCTACGTCTCCAAAGGAGTCGTAGCTTGAGGTTACAACCTTATCTCCGGAATTTAAACCTTCAACAACCTCGTAATATTCTGTATTTTGACTACCTAACCTTATATTCACCTTATAGGCCGAAGAGCCATCTTCACTGACTTTGAAAATCCAGTTTCCTCCGGTCTTTTGAAAAAACCCTCCCTTAGACACCAATAAAGCTTCTTTTTCAGCACTTAGTGCTAAACGTATTTGCAAATTTTGTCCTCTTCTAATACCTTCTGGCACCTCTCCATTAAAGGTCATATCCACCTGAAAACGACCATTGGTTACTTGCGTAAATACCTTCTTTATTTCTAAAGTATATGCTTTGTTATTTAGCTTAACTGTTCCAATTTGACCGTTATAAATTCTTGAAATATAGTGTTCATCAATGTCTACTCTTACCTTAAAACCACTAGTAACATCTACTTGTCCTAATCGTGTTCCTTTTGTTATTGATTGACCAATCTCAGCATCTAAAGATGTTAATTGACCATCTATTGGTGCTTTTACCACTAAATCTCCAACTTTTTTGCGCATTAATTCTAAAGCGCTTTGAGTTCTAGAGTAAGAATCTCTGGCTTGTCTAACTTCAAGTTTTGACGAAATTGAATCCTCAGATAATACCTGCTTAGCAAGCTTCATTCGTTCTTCTTGATATTCATAATTGTTTTTTGAAGACTCAAAATCCTGTCTACCAATTGCCCCTTTTTCATAAAGCCTTTTGTTAAGACTGTATACGCGTTTAGCCTCAATCAAACTATTTTCAACATCGGTAAATTGATTTTGTCTGTTAATTGTATTTTGACGGGCAGCATTTTGGGAAATCTGCATTTGCGTTAATAAATTATAGACTGATGTTTCCTGATTAATTAGGCTTAACTCCAAATCTGTATTAGACAATCTTAAAATTGGTTCTCCTTTTTTTAACATTGCTCCATCTTCAACAAACTTTTCTTCAACCCGACCTCCTTCAAGAGCATCCAGATATATTGTTGTAATTGGCAATACAATACCATTAACAGGTATGTTCTCCTGAAATACATTTTTACTTACTGTATGGATAGAAATACGTTCCTTATCTACATTAAACTTAGTGCCCCCCGAAGTTTGAATAATTACAAAAACTATTAAAGCAATTATTGCCAAAGCACCAATAATAAGGCCCAGTTTTTTATTAGAAATCTTTTTCTTTTCAATTGGTATATCCATTACTGTTTTTTTGTTTACACCTTTTATATAGTGAAGATGGTGCCAAAAACATAAGTAATTCAAAATCAATTATTTAAAATTTTAACCAAAAATAAAAGTGTTCGATTTTGATACACTTTATGTTCGAAACCGTACACTTTTAACCCAATTTTTTTTTCACTTTTTTTGGCTTTTGAAGCTGAATTTATTGTTGTATTATTGTATACATGGTTTTAAAGAATGCTTCAATATTAGTAATAGACGATGATGCCGACGTTCTTATGGCTTTGCGTTTACTACTAAAACCACTTGTTAAAGAAGTTACTACTGAAAAAAATCCTAATAATATTACCTCATACCTTGAACGTAATCATGCAGATTTGGTAATTCTAGATATGAATTTTAGCGGACTTGTAAATACGGGAAACGAAGGTATTTTTTGGCTAAATAAAATTCTAAAACAAAAACCTGATATATCTGTTATACTAATGACAGCTTATGCAGATATAGATCTTGCTGTTAAAGGATTGAAACAAGGGGCTTCTGATTTTTTAATGAAACCTTGGAAAAACAAAAAGGTAATTGAGACTATCTCGGAAATTCTTGATAAGAAGCAGTATACTAATTCACAAAAACAAAATACCCCTCAAATAAACACTGAAATTATTGGAGACAGTGATGTAATGCATGATGTTTTTGTAAAACTTAAAAAAGTTGCTCCAACCGACGCCAATGTTTTAATATTGGGTGAAAATGGTACAGGTAAAGATTTAATTGCCAGAGCACTTCATGATAATTCCAATAGAAGACATAAACCATTTATAAAAGTTGATGTTGGTGCACTAACCACCTCCTTATTTGAAAGCGAATTATTCGGATATAAAAAAGGAGCTTTTACAGATGCCCGAGAGGACAGAAAAGGACGCTTTGAAGCTGCCAATGGAGGCACACTATTCTTAGACGAAATTGGTAACATCACTTTAGGTCAGCAGGTAAGATTATTAACCGTACTGCAAAATAGGCAAGTTACACCTTTAGGATCTAACGAATCTATACCAATAGATATTAGATTAATATGCGCAACGAACATAGACCCGAAAGTACTAGCTGATGAAAAAAAGTTCAGAAAAGATTTAATCTATAGAATTAACACAGTTGATATTATAGTTCCTCCGTTAAGAGACAGAGGTAAAGACATCACTGAATTATCAAGACATTTCGTTGCATTATACGCCGAAAAATATAACAAAACCCCATTTACTTTCGAACCCGGATTCATCTCAAAGTTAAAGCAACATGATTTTCCAGGTAATGTAAGAGAGCTTCAATATGTTTTAGAAAGGGCAGTAATAATGACTGATGGCTCCGTTTTAAAACAAGAAGATTTGGTCTTTTCTTCGATAGAACGCCCCTCGGTTAAAACAACCAATATAGCAGCAACGAGTTTAAATTTAGATGACATTGAAAAAAATGCCATCTTAACTGTGCTCGAAAAAAATAAAGGTAATGTTTCAAAATCTGCAAAAGAATTAGGAATTACAAGAGCCGCTTTATACCGGCGGTTAGACAAGTATGAATTATAGGGCATACATTTTTAAACTTTTTATTAGAATACTTCTTATTGTAGTAGCTTTAATGTCTTTAGCCTATACAGTATACAAGGGGCACACATCTTATTCTATTGTTATTGGAATATTAGTTCTCGTTCTATTTATAAATACATATAGCTTTGTAAAACGCCGGTTTGTTGCAATGCATGATTTTTTTGAAGCTGTAAAATACCGTGATTTTTCAAGATGGTTTCCAGAAGATAGAGGTCCAAAAGATATTAGGTTTTTATATACAGGTTTTAATGAAATAAACCGAACCATTAAAGAAATTAACACCAAAAACGAGGCGCAATACGTTTACCTACAAAAAATCTTAGAAATGGTAGATATAGGTATTATTGCGTATAATCTGGAATCTGGAGATGTGCTATGGAGTAATGATTCTTTTGCGGAAATACTGGATATGCCATCGTTTAAAAATATAAGGTTTGTAGAAAATAGAAAACCAGAATTATTCAATACCATATTTGAAACTTATCACAGAGAACCAAATTCTATCTCCATTGCTTTACAAAATGAAAGCATTAAGATTTTAATTTCTGACACGGTTTTTCAAGTAGATGACGATGCCTTTAAGCTCATTGTTATTCAAGATATTGATACTACTCTTAACAAAAACGAGTCCGAATCTTGGAAGAAACTCTTAAGTGTAATGACTCATGAAATAATGAATTCAATTGCTCCAATCTCTTCACTGGCAGATACACTTCAGTATAATTTGCAAATAGCAATAGAACAGCCTAAAGAGACTAAGTTAGAATTAGATGATATTAATTCGGGTATTAAAACCATAAAAAACAGAAGTGATGGTTTACTAAAATTCGCTAAAACCTATCGTAGCTTAAGTAAAATTACTAATCTAAACCTACAGCGCATTAAAGTATCGGAGCTATTTAATAACATTAAATTGTTAATGGGACCATCAATTGAAGCGAAAAATATAAACATAGAATTTGATATTTCTACTCCTAAATTAGAACTTAATATAGATGCACACCTTATTGAACAAGTTTTAATTAATCTATTGCTTAACGCAGTTGACGCATGTAAACACAAAGATAATGCTCAAATAAAGGTCTTAGCTTCTCAAAGCTCTAATAGAGATATTATTATTAAGGTATATGATAACGGTTCTGGAATACCTCAAGATATCTTAGAAAACATATTTGTACCTTTCTTTACTAGTAAAACTACTGGTAGTGGTATTGGTCTAAGTTTATGTAAACAGATAATGTTGTTACATAAGGGACGTATTATTGTAAAAAGTATTGAGGGAGAAGGTTCTGTTTTTAGTTTGGTATTCTAGTAAGTAGACAGCAAATTATTAACCTTTTAATAGAAATACTTCTATTAAAAACCCTAAAACTCCAGATTTTAAACATTTATTATACTCCTTGCTTTAAATGTTTCAGTCCCTACCTATCCTATTTTATATTTTTATAAAAAATTCACACCAACTAGAACCTTAGTATGAGCTTTAAATCAGAATTATTATTTATTTCTTTTCTTCTTTTTTTATTTTCATGTAACTCAAAACCTGAAAAACCCAAAGAAATACCGCTTACTATTTATGAAGACTCTTTAACTATAAAAGAAAGAGCACTAGAAACCAAAAACAAGGTTATCACCAAAATAGCCGATGGACTTAATCTCAGTCTATGGGCATCTGATTCGTTAGCTCCAGATCCTGTTGGAATGGATATAGATGACTATGGAAACATTTATCTTACCCGAACAAACCGTCAAAAAAACTCAGAATTTGATATTAGAGGATATAGAAATTGGATGACACCTTCAATTTCCTTTACGTCTGTTGAAGATCGAAGAGCGTTTCTGCATAAAACTTTTGCCACTGAAAAAAGTGATAGTAACCTATGGTTAAAAGATTTAAATAATGATTCCATTCACGATTGGAAAGATTTTACCATAGAGAAAGAAGAAGTGTGGAAACTTGAAGATTTAGATAATGATGGCTTAGCTGATAAATCTACCAGAATTGTAAATGATTTTAATACTGAAATTACCGACGTTGCCGGCGCCATTTTGGTGAAAAATGATAATCTATATGTTGGCGCTGCCCCAGATATGTGGAAAATGGAAGACACTAATAATGATGGGGTTTATGATGAAAAGACTTCACTAGCCCATGGTTTTGCAGTACATATTGGGTTTAGTGGTCACGGTATGTCTGGTGCCATTGAGGGGCCAGATGGAAAGATCTATTGGGGAATTGGTGATATAGGTGCCAACCTAACAGATAACAAAGGGAATACCTATGAATACCCAAATGAAGGCGTAATTGTTAGATGTAACCCAGATGGAAGTAATTTTGAAGTTTTTGCTCATGGCTTAAGAAATACCCATGAGTTTGTATTCGACAATTATGGAAACATTATTTCTTCGGATAACGATGGAGATCATAAAGGAGAAGATGAAAGACTCGTTTATATTGTTGATGGTTCTGATGCAGGGTGGCGTATTAATTGGCAATTTGGAAAATATACAGACCCTAAAAACAACACTTACAAAGTTTGGATGGATGAAAAATACTTTAAACCGCGTTGGGATAACCAAGCAGCACATATAATTCCTCCTATAGCTAGTTTTCATAGCGGACCAACAGGTATGGCATTTAACCCAGGAACAGGGTTAGGAAAAGATTGGTTGAATAAATTCTTTCTAGTCCAATTTTCAGGAACACCTAGCAGGTCACACATTTGGAGCTTTGATTTAAAACAAAAGGGAGCTGGTTTTGAACTCAATACAGATGTTTCTATATTAAATGGAGTGTTAGCAACAGGGCTAAAATTTGGGCCAGATGGCGCCTTATATATGGCGGATTGGATAAGCGGTTGGGGTACTAAAAACTATGGAAGAGTATGGAAATTAGATGTGGATAAAGAAAATAATGATTTAGCTGAAGAGCGTATCGAGACACAAAGACTAATGACACTCGATTATACCGAACAATCTAGAGCTGAACTTGAAAAATTATTGGCATATCCCGATATGAGAATTAGAAAAAAAGCACAATTTGAATTAGTTGATAGATTCTTTGGCTTTAATTCTCTAAAAAGAGTCGCAAAAGAAAATAGTAACCAATTTGCGAGAATTCATGCTATATGGGGTATAGGTCAAATTGCCAGTAAAAAAGTAGAAAAGGCAAAAGTGCTTTTAGAATTGCTTTCAGATAAAGACCCTGAGATTATAGCCCAAGCATTAAAGGTCATTGGAGATGTAAAATACTTTGAAGCAGCACCTCAAATTTTAAATCTATTAAGCCATAAAAATGCCAGAGTTCAATTTTTCGCAGCTCAAGCATTGGGTAGACTAAAATATAAAGATGGCATAGAACCAATTTTAAATATGTTAGCAGAAAATAATGACCAAGATGTCTATCTCAGACATGCAGGTGTTTTGGCACTAAGTAGAATTGGTGAGGTAGTTCCTGTTTCAAATTTATACAATAACCCAAATAAAAGTTTACGATTAGCCGCAGTATTAGTTTTAAGACAATTACAAAGCCCTGAGATTTCAAAATTTCTACATGATTCTGATGCGTATATTGTTACTCAGGTGGCTAGAGCAATAAATGATGATTTATCTATACCCAATTCTCTACCAGACTTAGCCAAATTATTGAACAATAAAAGATATAAAGACAACGAACCTCTCTTAAGACGTTGTATTAGTGCAGCACTTCGCGTAGGCACAGAAAAAGAATTAGCTATGTTAATACAATTTGCAAAACGACAAGACGTATCTAATGTTTTACGAGGAGAAGCGTTAGCTACAATTGCTACATGGCATAATCCTTCGGTTCACGATAGAGTTGATGGAAGATACAGAGGATGGGTAACAAGAGATATCAATTTGGTAAAATCTAATATTGAAAAAGAAATATTGTCTTTTTTAGATGAAAATGACCCTTATATTATTGTTGGTATTTCAGCTTTAATTAAATCTTTAAATATCAATACTCATAATGACGCTTTATACAATAAGTATAAAAATAGTAAATCTCCAAAAGTGAGAGAGTATACCTTAGATGCCTTGGTTAATCTTGAGTTCAGTAATATTGAAAATGCTATTAAATCGGGAATGAAAGACAAAAACCAAAATGTAAGATCAGTTGCTATTGCAGCTCTTAAAAAATTAAATATATCTAAAAACAATCTTCCTAAAATAGTGAACCCCATTTTTATTAATGGATCAGTAAGTGATCAACAAAGTGTATTGGGCACATTAAAAAGTTTACCGTTAGAAAACACAAAACCTATTTTAACTAACCTTTTAAAAAGCGCTAAGACTAATAAATTATCTAATGGCATTTTATTAGATCTATTTGAAACTGTTGAAAGTACAAATAACAAAGAACTAATTAATGTATTGAACGCAATTAAGGATAATACTAATATTGTAAATCAATATAAAGAAACGTTATATGGAGGTAATGCAAGAAGAGGATATAACGTATTTAACTATAATTCAACAGCGCAATGTGTACGCTGTCATTCCATAAAAGGAGAAGGTGGCGATGTTGGTCCTCCTTTGGATGGAATAGGTAAAGTCCTAAGTCGTGAAAAAATTCTAGAAGCTCTAGTAGATCCCAGTGCTCGTTTAGCTCCAGGCTATGGTACTGTAATTTTAACTCTTGATAATGACCAATCCTTAATTGGTGTTCTATTGAATGAAACAAGCTCGGAAATTACCATTAAATCTACCGAAGTAGAGCCTTTAAAAATTGCTAAGTCCAGAATTAAGAAAAGAGAGAACATCCCTTCGTCCATGCCTCCAATTGGTACTTATATAGAAAAACGAGAATTACGGGATTTAATAGAATATTTATCTAATTTAAAAGGTGTCAAAACATCGCATTAAAAAACTTGTAACTAAAAACTAATAATGAAGATTAACTCTTTTTAAAAAAGGAGGTAATTTTCTTAAATAATCTACCAACAGAAATACCCGTCTTTTGGGAATTTAAAACATATGCTTTTCTATGATTCTCTTTATAATTATAAGAGTCTAAAATTGCTTTTACCCGTTTTTTATAAAGCATTCCCTTTTCTGAATCTATTTGATATATAAAGTTAGCATACCCGTCTATTTGTGCTAATACATTTCCTCCTTTATTCCAAAACTTACCTTCTATTCCATCTTTTTCAATTTGAAATAACAAAGCCTTAAACCTTTTTAAAGACTTTTTAGAAATATTTGGTTTTTCATTTACAACGACACCTGTTACCTCTTGTTTTGAATTACGTTTCATAACTCGTAATTTCTCCGGGTGCAACTTAAAGTTTTCTTCGTTTACTATAAAACGAGAATACTTCAATAATGGAGTAATTTTAGATAGGCTGTGTTTATCTCCTGAAAATGTAATATCATCAACATATCTTGTATAATCAAATCCATACTTTTTAGCTAAACCAGTTAATCTATAATCCAATTTTTTACATAATATATTGGTGATAGCCGGACTACATGGAGAACCTTGAGGCAAAAAACGCTCTCCCCTTTGAGCAAAATATTTTTCACCTAATAATTCTACATCTAATATTTTAGGTTCAGAACATAATAAAGCTAAAATCGTTGATACTTGCGAGGAATATCCAAAAGACACAAAAACGCCTTTTATTCGGTTAAAGGTGACTGTTGGAAAGAAATTTTTAAAATCTTGATTTATAACCACCGCTTTTTCAACATGTGGTATAGCATTGCTTTTTATAGATTTTTTCAAAACACCTCCATGTGCATTTTTGTGTATCACCACATGATTTAGAATATGTTCTAATATCCAATGTTGAGCCCTTTTAAGTTTAGGCATAGGCGCCGAAATTAAACGATACCCACCTGTCTTTTTAGGCACTTTAAATCTCTTGTAATGATTAGTCTTAGAGTTTTTTCTAGAAAAAGCTAAAAACCTTAGTTCTCCAATGGTAATATTCATAGCAGAAGCTAAATCTAAAGCAGTCTGTAAAACTGGTAAGTTTTGACTTCTAAGCTTTTCAACATTAGATATTTTTTTATTTAAGTTATTGGAATAACTAGTACCTAAATAAATAATATCTTTTTCTTTTATAGCCTTCCATCGTTTGGCTTTTTCTAAACGCTCTTTTTCTCTTCTTTCCTTTGTTTCTTTTTGAGATTGTTTAGAAGCTAGCTTTCGTTCTTTATGTTTTCTAGCTATAAATGCATCTGGATCACCTACGATGCGCTTTTCTTTAAGGAGTTCTTGTAGTTTTTTTGATAATTCAGCCTCTTCTTTAAAATAAGCATTTGCCGCTTCAAAATCAACATCACCTTCATTCCAAAACCCTAAGCGTTTCATCTCAGAGAGTATATATTCTTGTTTAGAAGAGCCTTTTATTTTATCATAAATCTCTTGTCTTCTTTCTGTAGAATTCCTCATAAAATAAGTAAGGTAGCGATAAGATGTATTTTGTTCCCTTCGTACGATTCTCAAGACTGAATTGAACAACTCCAGTGAAATAGGTACTATAGTATTATTTCACTTCGCAGAAGTCTAACCGGAAATAGTACTATAGTACCTATTTCACAAGTTAAGTTCGAGTCAGTGATGCGTTCAGTATCTGTGTGCAAGATTGGCGATCCACCAATCAAAATGCAAGGTTTTTATCTTATCACTACCGTGGGTTTAAATATAACATTATTTTCTGTCAAAAGTTATTCTTGTTGCCAAAATATGCCTACAAGGTCCTTTTGTTAATTTATCTCTATAATAATCTGAACACGTGCACCGCGCATCAATAATTTTTAAATCTTTATCTATAACAACTTCGGTACTATACTTTCCACTCACCAAAGCGGATAGAATAGTTTTTTCGCTGTGTTCTTTGACCTCTAATTGAGCAACAGCATTTTGCTCCATTAGCTTAAAAGCTTCTTTATCTGTTTCACTTGAAAATCGGAGCGATTCAATATCAATACCATCCCTTTTTAATTCTCTGACCCTATAAACGTTATTTTTCAAATCATAAATCACCTTTCCTGCTTGAGCAAATGTTTGTAACGATTTATTAACTATAGAAACATCTAAATTCATCTTCTCAGCAATTGTACATTCATTAGCAAACCAATCTTGTCTTAATTCTAAATAAACACTTTGCATGGTTGTAGCTGGTACTTGCCCTCTTGGAGCCAACAAATCTAATTGGCTAGATTGTGTCCAATCATTAGCTGTCCATCCGGAGAGTCCTAAAGTAAAATACATCTCGGAAGTCAAATGTGCTGTATAAAAAGACGGCATTCCAGTACCTAAAAGATGTACTGTAAACTTGTTTGTAATTGGTAGTAAACGTTCAAGAAGTAATATTCTTCTTCTTCCCCAAACTCTAATCTCTTCAGGAATGTCTCCTTTATAAATAGATTGTTTGCATACTATTTCAATATTCCAGGGTTCAAAAACTGCAACAACAGGTTCTCCAGGCGTTAACTTATATTTAATTGAGCGTGGGCTCTTTCTTTCTTTATTCCTTTTTAAAACCGAAATAAAATTTGCAATATCAATAGCTTCTAATTCAAATGACACTTTTTTAGATGTCATTGCGGTACTTACCTGAAGAAACCCGCGTACCCAACTTTCTGGCAGATCTATCTTAACCTCCTTATAATTCTCTTCTCCTGTAGTTTGAACATCAAAGCCTGATGGATCAATTTTAAAATCAGTCTCTTTATAAGTCCTTATCTTTTGAAATTCAGAATATAACTTCTTGGAGTAATCTATGTTAGTTGTTCCGCATTTAAAATCACTTATATTTTTAAACACATCATACCCACAAGATAACTTGCCATAAACCGATTCATCTTTACTAAAACATTCAAAAAAGACTTGATCTGGGTGTACCGTGATAACAGGGTCTAAAACAAACCATGCCGCATAATCTCTTACATATAAATAATTAAAATATTTCCTTTGTGCCTTATAATAAGGTTTCATGATAGTATCACGATCTTTACGTAATCCTTCTAGTCTTGTCTTAACTAGATGTATTTCTTCTTCAATTTTTGCTGAATTAGAAGTCGCCTCTGCTAACCATATTTCTTCCTGACTTTTTAACCAAGCTAAATATTCTGAATTATCTTTTGGTTGAAAATTAAAATCGGCCACAACTACATCATGTAAAGCCGAAATCGCTTCTCTAAAAGATATTTTCTTATCTAAAGTACCCACAAAAAATGTTGGTTCCCGTAAAACATCTGGAGCAAAACTTACATTGGTAGATGATACACCGTTATTAACCGCACTTGTGCCTCCATATTTATAATTAAACTGCATAATACTAACTCTGTTTTATTAATAACGGGATTTCAATATTAGGATAGGTTTCTGCAATACTCAACAAAACATCAATATTATGACTCTTATCTACAATAGTATTTGTATCCAAAACAGATTTTAAAAGCCTAACTGTCATATGCGCTATGACTTCACTTTTTACAGACTCCTGTTTCAAAAAATTATAAATTCTTGTCTTGGTTGCTCTGTTAGTATTTATGTTGAAAAGCGTAGTTTTAAAAAAAGCTTCTAGTTTTAAAATAACCTCAGGTCTATTCTTCGCATAATTATCCAAATAATTTGTTGTAAAAAACTGCATAGTTTTGGTTGGGTGTTCTTGCAATTTCAACAACAAAGGCAATCCTTTTTCATCACTAAAATGTTTTAAAATCATCTTACGACCAAAAGATTGTACTTCTTCTTTAGTATGGTCGCAAGCGTAAAGTAACATATTAACACTCCAAATTTCGGGTTTAATATGTTCCTCAAAATACTCACAAGACCATGTAACAACGTCTCCCCAAGAAGAATTAAACACTAACAACGCATGCTCTAATTCATAATTTATTTTTTCGATATTTTCCATAAAATACGTTTTTAACACCTGTCTAATGCTATAGATGTCACTATGTGATAGCTCTACTATTTCATTAATTTTTAACGTATTTACATCTATATTTTTATCAAATAGAGGAGCTCCTAGTTTTTGAGCAAAATCATATTTAGATAGTATTAAAGTAAAAATCTCTTTTTGAGTAATTGTATTTAAATACTCTCTATAATTTACAGTCAACAACTCATAACAATTTTCATGAAGGCCTTCATAAGTTTCTACCGACTCTAGGGCTTTTAATAGTGCTTTAAATAAATTATTTTTAAAGCCTTTATCAAGCTTAATAAGCTTTTCAACAGTTGGTTGAATTGCAGCTCTTACTTCATTGTAAGGTGAAAAGCAAAATGCACTAATTTTTTTGTGATGCTCTAACAAAAAATCATCTGGAAAATAAACTAATAATTCTATCCCTACCCTTCTAAGCTCTGATTCATTAGAATTAATGTAGGTATCTATTGTATCACTAAATAATTCATATACCTCAATCTCGTTTTTCTTAGCCAAATTGGCTGCAAACAATTTATTTGTGGTATGAGAATTCGATAGTTCCTTAATCCTATCTTTTGAAAATGTTCGAAACAATTCACCAAAATAACTACTACCAATAAGATTATTAACAGCTACTAAATACTCATAACTAAAATTTCTAGAACTTAAAAATAAGGGGTCTAAAGATTTAAAATCTAAAGACACTTTGAATTTCACACTGTCATTATAAAGTGAGCCCAAATATTCTATTACTTTAATATTTGCAGTTAAAAGCAATTGCTCAATAAAATTGGATTCTAAAAAGAATTCTGACTCAAAATCTTTCAACCAATTAAGCCCCAAAATATAGGCTTGCTCGTTCTCCGACCCTAATAAGCCAAATATAATCAGAGATTGAGGTTTCTCTGATGCATACTTAGTTTTAATGATTTCTAAGGCTGTTTCTAATACTTCGATGTTAGTGTGAGATACTAATCTGAGTAATAATGATGTGTTAATCTCCTCAAAAAAATGAGGATTATCCTTTAGTATCCTCAAAGCAAAAGAAATAGCTAAATTACTTTTTCCTTTGGCCAATATTGAAATTACTTCATTTGGACTTTCATTCCATAATTCTGATAATATTTCTTCCCTTGAAGTTGCATCCTCTAAAGAATTTTCGATGTAAAAATATTTTCCGTTTAAATTCTGCATTCTGGAGGAATTCCCATAAACGATGTACATAATGGCAAGAAAATCATGATATTTAGGGAAACATCTTTTTTCAGTTATATAACGTCTAGATTCAGTATCGTAAGTATAATTATACTGTATATCTTCTCCAACACCATCAACAGTATCATCTAAAGAAATTAACAATGTTGTTGCATATGAAATATAGGTCTTCTTACTAGTTTGGCTTAACTCATAAACAAATTTATAAATGTCCTTATTAAAATATGTCTTTGTTTTTTTTGAAAAAGCTATTGAAGGATTAGTTTTTTGTTTTTCTTCATCAGCCAATGACCATTGGTTGTTTACATATAAATAACGAGAAGTATAACCTGGTTTACTTACAGCTATCCTTTTCGATACAAGTGCAAGGAATTTTAAATCTTCAATCGTATTAGCCAGCCTATATATATATCTTATAGATTTAAATGTATTTACCCTTAAAGTAATATTATTAACAACATCTAGTAACTTATATCTAAGTTTTGGGATACTTGTAGAGATTAAATAGGTATAATATAATACCATGGCATCGATATCTTTATCTTTTAAAAGATATATACCTAACTTAGAAGTAAATTCTTCTGGCTTATTTTCCAAACCCCTTAATTCAATGGGTAAATTTTGTGATGCCGAATCAATAATATTAGATTTATCAACTTCATCTCCAAATTTTAAGATATAAGCTGCTGCTAATCTACCTACCTTGGTAGTAAATCCAGCACCCTCAAAAACTCTAAATACATCTTCTTTACGCGATAGGTCTCTAAACTTAATCAAGGCATGAATTGAGGTATATTGCTCAAATTCATCATCCGAATTTATAAACTGATTTATTAACGGAATTGCCTTGTGGATATTTAATATTTCAGCTCGCCTGATTATTCTAGAAACTTTCCAATCTCTTGTATATGTTCCTTTAGTAGCCTGTTCCAAATATTTTAAAATGACATCTTCTCTTTCTGCATTTATTTTGGTAGAAGTTACCTCATTTCTAGAAGTTTCATCACTATTACTTCGCTCTTCCGAATAGCCTTTCTTTTCTTTACTAGTGATGAGCTTACTGAATATTTGTAAAGCCTCATCATAAGACACAGGAAACACAGTTTTTGTTCCCTCTCTTAAATTAGCTCCTCTTCTTCCGTATCTAAAATTTACGATGAATAAGTCTGAACCTGAATCACATAAATCGACCTCATATACTTTATCCGATTTTCCCTCAGAAAAATATAATGTTTTTTGTTTTATTAGTTTCAATTACTCCTCAATTTACTAGTAAATATAAATATATTTTCTTACAAAACTTATGTATATGTCAATATTAAATTAAAATACATTACAACTCACTGCGTGGTAAAAATTTGAAAACATTAATTTCTATAGTTTTAAAAGAAAGTTCATTCCAATAATACATTCTCGATACAAATTTCACACCTTAAAAAGGTGCAAATTCACACTAATTAATAATGTTAGAGTGCTTCTTATTTTTTATTGGGAATTATAGAAGAGGGAGTAATTAAGATTTGGATTTCAGTATAAAGCAAAAAAAATCCCGATTCGTTAGAATC
>NZ_VSDQ01000265.1:0-337 GCF_008085455.1 Seonamhaeicola marinus
ATTGTGCTTCTAAAGCTAAGATATCATCTTTATCTTGTGCACGTTTACGTTTATCTTTTACAGCTCTTGCAAATAATTTTTTATCAATTACTACACCGTTTAATGATGGAGATGCTTTTAATGATGCATCTTTTACATCACCAGCTTTATCACCAAAAATAGCACGTAATAATTTTTCTTCTGGAGTAGGGTCAGATTCTCCTTTTGGTGTAATTTTTCCAATTAAAATGTCACCAGGTTTAACCTCTGCACCTACGCGAATCATTCCGTTTTCATCAAGATCTTTTGTAGCTTCTTCAGATACGTTAGGAATATCGTTAGTTAACTCTTCATTACC
>NZ_VSDQ01000265.1:478-647 GCF_008085455.1 Seonamhaeicola marinus
TTAATTGATGTACCTTGGTTAGTTTTTCTAAACTTAATTAATGGATATGTTTTAACATCAGAATCAAAACTTACTTTAGCTTCATCTTCTGTTCTGTCATATCTAATTTTTATTTCATTTGCATCAACATATAGAACTTCACCAGTTCCTTCAGCATTGATTAATACTC
>NZ_VSDQ01000792.1:0-473 GCF_008085455.1 Seonamhaeicola marinus
TTATGTTCTTTTAAATGCACTCGCAAATCTTTGTAAAATGCATGCGAAATAGTATTTGCTATTTTGTTTGACGACACTAAATCAAAACCAGCTTCAACTAAAGGTTTGTAGTTATTATGAAATGTACCGCTAGCAGTATTATCTACAGCTATCAGGTTTTCTAAATGATTATTTTTAGCAAACAATATAACATCATTAACACTACTTTCTGTATGACTATCAATTATAGCTTGCTCCCAATTGGCATTTACGCCTTGTTTATTTAGCAGTAGTTTTTTTGAATTAGCAATAGCAAACACATTTAAATTGATGCCCTTGCGTTTTTCAATATCGTTTTTTGATTTTAATATTTGATTAATTAACGCACCACCAACACCACCATGACCAAAAATGGCTATGTTTATTTTTTTAGAAACTCCAAATACTTCGCCATGTATAACATTTAACGCTTTGTGTAATTGTGCTTTTTTAAC
>NZ_VSDQ01000288.1:0-181 GCF_008085455.1 Seonamhaeicola marinus
TATTATAAAACGGCACATAATCAATAAATAAATCGGTTAAAAAGCCTAAGTTTTTTCCGTAAGACAGAAGTAACGACAATAGTGTACCGCCTACTAACCACCATTTTAAACGGCCTTTAACTAAAAATAGCCCCAAAACAAACAAGAAAAGAACAACAGCACCTACGTATGCTGGTGCTTC
>NZ_VSDQ01000288.1:272-452 GCF_008085455.1 Seonamhaeicola marinus
CAATACCGTAACTAAATTGTGTAATATAATCTCTATCTAAGCCCGAAGTGACTTCTTTTGGAGTGCCATCAGCATTTATAGTTAACTCACTTTTACCTCTGGTACTTTCTTTTACATATTCTTGGGTAGCCAAAACTCCTGTAGCGTTTAAACCAATTGATAACACTACCGCTAGCACTA
>NZ_VSDQ01000695.1:0-182 GCF_008085455.1 Seonamhaeicola marinus
AAATCAGAAAAGAGAAAAGTATAAATTTATTCGTATTCATATTTTTTATTTTATGTGCTTTTCTTTTTGTCAGCTGACGCACAACGGTTCGTATATGAAAAGTTGCGTGTTTGTGAGCGGCGATTTTCCGAAGGAAAATCGGAAGCAAGCAAACGAGCAACTCCAATTAGATTAAGCTAAAA
>NZ_VSDQ01000695.1:301-480 GCF_008085455.1 Seonamhaeicola marinus
AATTTTGTTTAGCTTTTTTTATTCGGTAATATTTGTCAAATTCCGCACAGTTTTTCATTTGCGTTTTGAGTTTTCATTCCGCAAAATTTTTCGATTCGGCAGCATAGTTTTTCTGAATTATCTGTCTTAAAATTCAAAAAAAAAATCGAGACTCAACACCAGGCTTTTGTCTGACCGCA
>NZ_VSDQ01000695.1:566-1034 GCF_008085455.1 Seonamhaeicola marinus
TAGTTCTTTTTTTCAAACCATAAAGCTGGTTCAAACCCATAAATAAAACTATAAGAGCGACAATTGCTATGAGGACATTTCCAGTTTTTGAAATATTTAAAGGTTGAAAAATAAGAATGATAGTACTGCCTAAAACCCAAGTAAAATCTTGAATAATAATCCAGATAACCGCTAGTTTTCTTTGCCGCTTAATTTCATACCAAATGGTTAGGGAAAAATAAATTAATACCAACCCAAAAACCAAAAAAATAGTATTGTTTTTCGTACCGAATAAATTTGAAATTTGTATGTTAAATAAAAACAATACCAAACCTGATATGCCTGAAAAAAGAGCGTTTATTTTTAACGCTTTTTGTAGTTTATTCATTTTGTCTCGAACTTTTGTTGTTGGAAAAGTAATAGGGGATTTTGTAGAGAATTGTCTATTCTCCCATCTGTTCGTAAACCTTGCGCCATTCACTGGCATCA
>NZ_VSDQ01000020.1:0-1283 GCF_008085455.1 Seonamhaeicola marinus
TGGGTTATTGAAGTTACAACACTATAACCACGTTCATCACTTTTTGCAAGGTGAAAATCGTTTATATACTCATCTGCAATACGTTTAGCTAAAGGTGTTTTTTTTGTAGCGTAACTATTACTCCAATTGTTTAGGTATATTGTTTTTAATGTGTCTTGCGAAGTGTTGAAATATGTTATGTTTTGTGAAATTTTTATGTTTCTATTATCAACATCAAAAGCAGCTTTTATGTCAATTTTATTCTGACTAAAACTGTGTAAACAACAGGTAAATGATATTAATAAAAAATTAAAAAAGTGAAACTTCAAATTTAGCAAACATTAAAGGTTAATAGTATATTGAAGGGGTTGCAATATAGCAAAATAAGTAAACTACAAGCTTAACATCACTTTATGTAAGTATTAATTAGCTTGTAGCTTTATGTGTTTTTAAAAATTAGGACTAAGCTGCGATTGTTTGTAGAAATTATCTAAAATTTCAGTAACCTCTTCAGCAGTGTCAACAAGGTGAATTAAATCTAAATCGCTAGGGCTAATATTATTAAAGGTATCTAAAAGTGTTTTTTTAACCCAATCTAGAAGGCCTTCCCAAAAGTCTGTGCCCACTAAAATTATTGGAAACTTTCCAATTTTATGTGTTTGAATAAGTGTGATGGCTTCAAAAAGTTCATCAAGTGTACCAAAACCACCAGGCATAACAACAAAACCTTGTGAGTATTTAACAAACATAACTTTACGCACAAAGAAATAATCAAAATCTAAATTTTTATCATGGTCTATGTATGGGTTGTCATGTTGTTCAAAAGGCAATTCAATGTTTAAACCAACCGATGTGCCGCCACCAAGGTGCGCTCCTTTATTTCCTGCTTCCATAATACCAGGGCCACCACCAGTAATAACACCGTAACCAGATTGTACAATTTTTTCGGCAACATCAACGGTAAGTTTATAATATTTGTGGTCTGGTTTTGTTCTTGCAGAGCCAAAAATAGATACACAAGGTCCTATTTTACTCATTTTTTCAAAACCATTAACAAATTCTCCCATTATTTTAAAAATTGCCCAAGAATCGTTTGTTTTAATTTCGTTCCAACCTTTGTGGTGCAGTTCTTTTCTCATATAATTTTCAATATTTTATTTTATTTTTTTCTGAAAACACACTTGCAAAATACATTGTTTTGCTTTGATAGTAGTGCAGACTAATTTAATTCTTTTTTAAGAAATTTAGCAGTGTAACTTTTTTTATGTTTAGCAACTTCTTCGGGTGTGCCTTCAACAACTACT
>NZ_VSDQ01000176.1:0-667 GCF_008085455.1 Seonamhaeicola marinus
TGTATTTCTTATAGAATTAAGAATAAAAGGATCGTTACTAGTTTTATTTGGCCATCTGGCTAAATTTAGGGGTGTTTGATCATTTACAACAAAGTTTCCTTGACCTAGAGAATTAAAGGAAATAGTTGTTTTATAAATAGCACCACTATCTTGGGTCCAACCTGATAAGGCTTCCATTGCTGAAATAATTACTTTTTCTCCAGGATATGATTGAAAAATTATAGGATTACCTGGTGTTCCTGAATTTGCAGGTGTTAACGTTTCTTCGTAAGTTCCTTCTCTTATATAAACAATATCTCCGGCTACAGCAACACTAGCTGCTTTTGATATGGTTAAGTAAGGACTCTCCATGGTTCCTGGGTTACTATCATCACCATTTTTTGCTACATAAATATCTTTTGCAAACATATTTAAGCTAAAAAGCAACAATAAAGTGAACGTATAATTTTGTTTCATTTATAGTTTGTTTTAATTTATTGTCAAATGTAAATTTTATAACCACTTTTAAGTAGCACAAATGTTTAAATAGCTAGAATAAATGATTTACACATACCTGCTTTAAGAATTAAACTTAAAATGATTTGTTTATTTTAAAGTTGATATTATATATTTGCTCCACTAATAAAGCACACGTGGCGGAATTGGTAGACGCGCTGCCTTGAGGGGG
>NZ_VSDQ01000755.1:0-1604 GCF_008085455.1 Seonamhaeicola marinus
CCCTTTTCTTGATATAATGCTGTTGGATGAAACTGAACAAACTCCATATCTTTAATACGAGCCTTGGCCCTATAAGCCATAGCAATACCATCGCCAGTAGCAATAACTGGATTTGTAGTGTGCCCATAAACACAACCTATACCGCCTGAGGCTAACAAAGTTGCATTGGCTTTTATGGTAAAAATTTCGCCTGTTTTTTGATTAAAAACGTAGGCTCCGTAACAAGTTAACTCATTAGTGTTTTCTGCTTTTACATGATGATTTGTAACCAAATCTAAAGCAAAATGATGCGGCAATAACGTAATATTTGGTAATTGGTGCACACGTTTTATAAGCGTACGTTCAATTTCGGCACCGGTTAAATCTTTATGGTGTACAATTCTATATTCAGAGTGGCCACCCTCTTTACCTAAATCTAAATTTCCAGAACCATCATCATCAAAATTAGCACCCCATTCAATTAGTTCTTTTAGTCTTTTCGGTCCTTCTTTAACAACCAATTTTACTACCTCTTGTTTGCACAAACCATCGCCAGCAATAAGAGTATCTTCAATATGTTTTTTAAACGAATCTTCTTCTTTATTAAGCACCACAGCCATACCACCTTGGGCGTATTTTGTGTTCGATTCGTCTTCGCTATCTTTAGTTATTATAACAACATTTCTATCAGGAAATGTTTCGGCAATTTTAACTGAAAATGTTAAACCCGCAATGCCTGAACCAATAACTAAATAATGAGTTTCTAGCATAATTTATTTTGAAAGTTCTAACATGCGCTCAATAGGTAGTAATGCACGAGACCTTAATGGTTCTGGCACTTCAATAGCTGGTGTTTCGTGTAATAAACAATTGTAGAGTTTTTCCATGGTATTCATTTTCATGAAATGGCATTCACTACACGCACACGTATTATCTTCAACCGCTGGAGCAGGTATTAACTCTGTATTTGGCATTTCTAACTGCATTTTATGTAAAATACCAGCTTCAGTAGCTACAATAAATTTATCGTTTTGGTTTGCTTTTACGTAATTAATCATACCCGATGTAGAACCAATGTAGGTAGCCGTATTTAGAATATGCTCTTCAGATTCTGGGTGAGCTATAATTTTATAATCTGGGTGTTTTTTATGCAATTCAATTAACTTATCCATTGAAAAGGCTTCGTGTACCACACAGCTACCATCCCAAAGTAACATATCTCTACCTGTTTCTTTCATAATGTAACGACCTAAATTTTTATCGGGTGCAAAAATTATAGGTGTGTCTTTAGGTACAGAGTTTACTATTTTAAGTGCATTTGATGATGTACAAACAATATCACTTAATGCTTTTATTTCTGCAGAGCAGTTAATATATGTTATTACAATGTGGTCTGGATGCTTTTCTTTAAACGCTTTAAATGACTCTGGCGGGCAAGAATCTGCCAAAGAACATCCGGCATTTAAATCTGGCAGCACCACTTTTTTTGTTGGGTTTATAATTTTTGCAGTTTCGGCCATAAAATGCACACCTGCAAACACAATAATATCGGCATCAGTTTGCGCTGCTTGTTGTGATAAACCTAAACTATCACCCACATAATCTGCAATATCTTGTATAGCACC
>NZ_VSDQ01000720.1:0-429 GCF_008085455.1 Seonamhaeicola marinus
ATGCAACTCAGCAGCAAATGTTAAAGCAGTTTGAAGGTGAAAATGTATTCCAAGGTCGTGTAATAGAAGTACACATTGGTACATTAACATCAGATCAAGCCTTCACGTTTACCGATTGGACTGCAGAGATGAAAGCTAAAGCGTCTATCTGTATTTCAGAAGATGAAACCTTAATAGAATCTTTAGAAATTGCTCGCGATCGTATCCAAATAATGATTGAAAAGGGTATGGATAACGAAAAGCAAATGCTTCAAGGTTTAGTTGATAAAGCAAACAACAGAATTCAAGAACTTAAAACAGGTATTAAATCGGCCTTAAAGCCAGACGCAAGTGCTAAGTATTATGCAGAAGTGGTTATCGATTTAGATGAAATTGCAGAACCAATGATTGCCGATCCTGATGTGAATAACGAAGATCCTTCAAGACGTT
>NZ_VSDQ01000846.1:0-488 GCF_008085455.1 Seonamhaeicola marinus
CTTGCTTACCACTAGTTAAAGGCAACTCACCATTATCATTAGCAATATTATAAAGCGCTTTTAAATCTAATTTTCCAGCTTCAAAATCTTTGCCTTTTCCAGTGTCAAAAGAACTATAACGTTCAGTTCTTAAGTTGTTATATTGTGAAGAAGATATGATTTTATCTGCAGTAATTAAAGCACGTGCAAAGGTATCGGCACCACCAATATGAGCTAAGAAAACATCTTCTAAATCTGTTGAGTTTCTTCTAATTTTAGCATCAAAATTAACACCTCCACCTTGTAAACCACCTGCTTTTAGGAATACTAACATAGCCTCGGTAGTTTCTTGGATGTTGTTTGGGAACTGGTCTGTATCCCAACCATTTTGGTAATCACCTCGGTTAGCATCAATACTTCCTAACATGCCTGCAGCGGCAGATACTTCTAATTCATGCTGAAATGTGTGTTGTGCTAATGTAGCATGGTTAACTTCAATATTCATTTTG